>JAJPIM010000028.1 GCA_021324775.1 Gemmatimonadota bacterium | reverse complement strand
TGGGACTGGGACTGGGGGCGGGTCAGGATTTGCCCGGCGCTTAGGTATCACGAAGAAACGGCCGCAACGTACTGCGGCCGTTTTTATGCCGGGTCAACTCGCGGGCGGCACCGCCATCCCCATTGCGTGATAGCCCTTGTCGACGTAGATCGTCGCGCCCGTTATCCCGGCGGCGAGGGGGCTCGCGAGAAAGGCGGCGGTGTAGCCTACGTCGGCTGGCTGCACCGGCTCCGGGAGTGGTGTGTTGGCCGCGCAGTACTCGACCATTTTCTCGATGATGCCGATGGCGCTTGCCGCCCGCGAGGCGAGCGGGCCGGCGGAGATCGTGTTGACGCGGAGGCCGTATTTCCGGCCGGCTTCGTAGGCGAGCACTCGTGTGTCGCTCTCCAGCGCGGCCTTGGCGGAGGACATACCGCCTCCGTATCCGGGGATCACGCGTTCGCTGGCGAGATAGGTGAGCGACAGCACGGAGGCGCCGGGGCGGAAGAGCGGGCCGAGGCGGGCGACAAGCGCGACGAGGGAGTACGCGCTGACGCCGAGTGCGGCGAGGTAGCCGGGGCGGCTCGTTTCGAGCAGTGGCTTCCTGACATCGGGGCCGTTGGCGAGAGAGTGGACCAGCATGTCGAGGGGGTGTTCGCCGAAGTCGGCCGTGAGGTGATCGGCGAGGCCGGCGATCGAAAAATCGCCTGCGTCCTTGTACCGCTTGTTGGTGCGGATGTCTTCCGGCGCGTCGGCGAGAGTGTCGTAGGCGGCGTCGAACGGATAGATCCGCTCGAACTCCAGCTTCGACCCGTCCCGCATCCGGAGGCCTTCGTCCATCTTCCCGCGCTCCAGGAGGTTCCGGAAAATCGTGAGCGCGGGTGGCCACGTGGCCACACACACCGTTGCGCCGGCCTCGGCCAGCGCCTTGGCGATCGCAAAGCCGTAGCCGCCGTCGTCCGCGACGCCTGCCACGAGTGCCCGCCGTCCCGCGAGATCGATCTTGAGCATGGCGGGATGATGCTCTCGGCGAACCGCGTGGGGGAAGCCCGGGGTAGGCGAGCACCGTTGCGCCCGCCATTACAGGTCCTGCCGCAGCCCTGAGCGCGGGGGTGCCGGGAGCGTGGCGCGGGGCACCTGAGGCGGGCATGTTCTTCCCTGTGAGTTCCGAGCCCCTCTCCCGAGTCACCCCGCCGGTGCCGGCGGCCGCCGCGGCACGTGCCCACGCGGACCCCGCGGCCGTCGCGGCGGCTGAGGAGCAGCTTCCGGCGCCGATCGGGCCCGGGCCGTCATTCGCCCGCGGACTCTGGCGGATCGCAGCAGCGGACGTGTCGAGTGGCAACCGCGTCCAACTGCTGCGCGACGGCGCGGCGACGTTCGGCGCGATGCTGGAGCTGATCGACGGGGCGCGGGAGAGCGTGTCGCTCGAGGGTTACATCTTCCGGGGCGACGAAGTGGGGCAGCGGTTCGCGGCGGCGCTCCGCGCGGCAGCCGCGCGCGGCGTCATCGTGCGGCTGCTGGTCGATTGGGTCGGGCGGATGGGGACGCCGCGGTCGTTTTTCGAAGACCTGCGGAAGGGGGGTGTCGACGTCCGCATCTTCAATCGGCCGTCGCTGACGCGCCGCTGGCTGGGTCTTGTTCCGCGCGACCATCGCAAGCTGCTGTCCGTGGACAACGCCGCCGGTGTCACCGGCGGGATCGGCATCGGCAACGAATGGCGGACCGGCGTACTCAAACGCCGGCGGTCGCCGTGGCGGGACACGGCGGTCCGCATCGACGGACCGGCCGCGATTGACATGGCGCGCGCATTCGATCACATGTGGCAGCGCGCGGTGGGGGAGGAGCGGCGCGGCATTCACCGGTACGTGATGCGGAAGTCGCGTGGCGCGCATCTGGATCCGTCGACCGACGCGCCGGCCCTCGTGGGGATCATCGAAGGAGAGCCGGGGCGGTTCCGGGTGGCGCGCGCGCTCCAGATCCAGGCCGTGTCGGCGGAGCGATCGATCTGGATCGCGAGCGCGTATTTCGCGCCGTCGTATTCGGAAGTCGAGGGGCTGAACGGCGCGGCGCGCGACGGCGTCGACGTGCGCATCCTCGTGCCGAGCCGCTACGATCACCCGTGGATCCGGCTGCTCACGCGGCAGTTCTACCGCCGGCTGCTCATGAACGGCGTGCGCATCTGGGAATGGAAAGGCGAGATGATGCACGCCAAGACCGCGGTGATCGACGGGCGCTGGCTCCGTGTCGGGTCGACCGATTTCAATCCGCTGGGGCTAGCGGTCAACTTCGAGCTGGATGCGGTCATCGAGGACCGAGCCGTGGGGGCGGAGGCCGAAGCGATGTTCGAGGCCGATCTGCGGCAGTCGCGGGAGATCCAGCCAAGCGCGTACCGGGCCGCTGGCGACGAGCGTGACCCCCCGTGATGTTCGACGACGAGATCGCGGACTGGCGCCGTCCCCCGGGGTTTTTCGTGCTGGCGCCGATCGGCGGGCCGGCGTCCGCGGTCATCCGCGAGCTGCAGCTTCGCTACGACCCGAAGCTGGCCGCGGGGCATCCGCCGCATCTGACATTGTCGGGATCATCCGGCGTGGGGCCGATCGTTCCCGGGACGCCTCCGGAAGAACTGCAGTGGCGGCTCGCCGAGGTGGCGCGCGCGTCGACGCCACTCTCGCTGCCATTCGGGGCGCCGCACCGGTTCATGCAGACCAACGTCGTCAGCCTGCCGCTCGATCCACATGGTCCGATCCGGGCGCTGCATGAGCGGATCGCGCGGTCCGGGCTACCCTTCGGGCCGAGCCGGTTCACGTTCACGCCGCACGTGACCCTCAACCTGTACCGGACGCTCACACCCGAGGCGATGCGGGACCTGCTTCTGGTCCGTGTGCGGGAGCCCGCGGTGATCGACCGGCTCGTCGTGACGGCGACCGACGATCCGCGACCGCCGCGGACCGTGCTGGAGCTGCCGCTCGGGTGACGGGCGGTCCTACAGAGCCGTTTTGATGGCGGCCGTGAGGTCCTGGTCGCCGCCCTCACCTGTGTAGACGATCGATCCCTTGCGGCCGATGATCACCACGTACGACGTCCCTGGAGCGCCGTAAGCGTCCACGGCGGCACCCGTCTCGTCGTATAGCACCTCGGGCACCAGGGCGTGCGCCTTGGCGTACGCACTGACCTCGGCCGGGGTCTCGCCGACCGACGCGGCGATCGTCAGGAACGTGACGCGCGATCCGTAGGCGCGGTACGCGGCGGTCATCGCCGGCTCGAGCGCGCGGCAGTTCGGACACCATTTGGCCCAGAACTCGATGACGACGGGAGACTTGCCGATATAGCGCGACAGGTCGACGGGGGCACCGCCGAGCGTCTTGACGGTGGCGCCGGGGGCGCGTTGGCCGGTACCGAGCGGCGGCGGCGTCGCCGCCTGGCCTGACGCGGCGCATGAGGCGCCGGCGGCGAGCGAGACAGCTCCGAGCACGGCCGTGATCAGAAGCCGTCGCATGTCCCCTCTCCCGGTAAGAGCGGCGGCGGCCGGAGTGGCCGGGTTGCGCCCGAGGGGAAAACTAAGGGACGAGCGTGACGACAGCGATGCTCGACGGCGGCACGGAGACCGCGTACACACCGCCGCTGGTGTAGACCGGGCTGTACGTCCCGGGCGTCCACGTGCCGTCGGATCCGACCGTGGCACCGGCGTAGGTGACACCCGAGGTGGCGTCGAGCGATGGACCCGTCATCCGCAACGTGCCGGCACTTCGGAACGTCCGTCCCGGCGCGATGCGCACCTGCACACCGGTGGACGCCTCGTTGTTGATCGCGACAACGCGGAGCGTGCCGTCGGCTGCGAGCGCCGCGTGCACCATGACATTGCTGTGGGTCGTGACCGTGACCGGAATCGTCTGGCCCTGGGCGGCGTTATGGAACAGGAGCATCGCGTAGTAGAGCGGATGCGCGACATAACTGCCGCCGCCGCCGCTGACGGCCTCGTAGTTGCCGCCGCTGAACGAGCCGTGGAAGTTCACGCCGACGGCGCCATTTTCGGCCAGCGTAAACATGTGCGCGACCGCCCACAGGCTCGTGGCGTACACATCGCTCACGCCGGCGAGGCCGCTGCCGCCGACCGAGTTCGACTCTGTGATGCGCAGCGGCAGGCGGCCGCCGACGCCCTGGTAGAGCTGCTGCACGTCGGACATGACGCGGTTATCGGTGTACTGGGAGAGCAGGTTGGGGATGCTGGGATAGTACGTCGTACCGGGGCTCGCGCCGTTGAAGGTCGGGTAGATGTGTTCACCCGCGATGACGAGCCGCGATTCCTCGGCGCCCACGAACGTACTCATCCAACTCGTGCCGGCGGCGCAGCATCCATCGAGCCCCGAGAACTTCACGCTCGACGCCCGTGCCGTGATCGCGTTCGCATAGCTCTCCCATTCAGTCTGGAACTGGGTGTAGCCCCAGCCGCTGCTCCGGAGACCCTGCGTGACGTATTGATCGGGCTCATTGCCGATCGAGACGGCGAGCAGGGAGTTGCCACCGGCGGCAGCGAGCGCCTGGACCTCCGCGGCGGCGGTATCCGGGAGGAGGCCGACGAGGTTTACCGTGTAGATCACCGGCCATCCCGTTGCGCGGGAGAAAGCAAAGACGTTCGCGAAGTCCGAATTGATGAGCGTAGGCCCAGCGGCGGGGCACGTTGTGCGAGTCGTCGGATTCCAGCACTGCTGGTCGGCGGTCGCGCCGCCGTAGCGGAGGATTCCGGGGCCGAGGTTCTTGAGAAACTTCGGGAGCACCGGATCCTTGAGGCGTGCCTGGTCGGTCGCGTCCCACGCCTCGAAGCTCAGGCCGAGGAAGTTTGCGGGAATGGTGAAGCCAGGCTGATTGATCGCGGGCGTCGCGTAGACCGTGTCGGCTTCGGTGGGCGCGGCCGCACCGCCCGAGGGCGGAGGCGGCTCATAGCCCAGTGTGCCACGGGGCGCGGTGGGGTCGCTCGTGTCGTCGACGAGCGAGCGTCCGCGCTCACACGCGGTGCACAGCACGACGGCCAGCAGAGCGGCGAGGGTTCCGGCGAGCGCGCCGAGCCCGCGTGAGCGTGCGGCCTGCACACCAGCCCGCACAACGGCTTGAAACACCGTCCGCGCTGCCGCCGGCAACGGGGCACCTGTCGTACGGCGAATCCACGGTCCTTGAGACTGAGGCGTCGTTCCGAGCATGGCGTCCCCCTCGGGGCATCGCGGACGTGAGCCGGGTCCGCTCTTCTGCACGGGGACGATCATTTTTCGGGGTGGTTACATCGCCTAACTCCTTGTGGTTGAGAGACTTACGTTCGGTCAAGAGAACCGAAAACCGCGCCCGTGCAAAGCGCCCGATGCGAAGCTGGCCACCGCCCGGGCGGAGGCGATTAGGATTCGGGCGGCATCGGCCGATGCGGTCGTTTCATCCTCATCAACCGGACATTCCGTGGCACCGCAGTTCATCTATGTGATGAAGGGTTTGCGCAAAGTGGTCCCGCCGTCGCGGGAGATTTTGCGCGACATCTACCTCTCGTTTTATCCCGGCGCGAAGATCGGCGTGCTTGGCGCGAACGGCGCGGGCAAGTCATCGCTCCTGCGCATCATGTCGGGTACGGACCAGGATTTTCAGGGTGAGGCGTGGCCGCATGCCGGGACGCGCATCGGGTATTTGCCACAGGAGCCGCAGCTCGATCCGGGCAAGGACGTGCGTGGCAACGTCGAAGAGGCGGTGAGCGCGACGCGCGGACTCCTCACGCGGTTCGAGGCGATCTCGGCGAAGTTCGCCGAACCGATGACGGACGACGAGATGACGAAGCTGCTCGACGAGCAGGCGAAAGTGCAGGAAAAGATCGAGGCGGCGAACGCGTGGGAGCTGGACCGGCAGATCGAGATCGCGATGGATGCGTTGCGGCTGCCGCCGGGGGATGCCGGCGTGGCGACGCTGTCGGGTGGCGAGCGGCGGCGGGTGGCGCTGTGCCGTGTGCTGCTGGAGCAGCCCGACATGTTGCTGCTCGACGAGCCGACGAACCATCTCGATGCCGAGAGCGTGGCGTGGCTCGAACGGCATCTCGCGGAGTTTCCGGGGACCGTGGTCGCGGTGACACACGACCGGTATTTCCTGGACAACGTCGCGGGGTGGATCCTCGAACTGGATCGCGGGCACGGGATCCCGTACGAGGGGAACTACACCTCGTGGCTGGACCAGAAGCGCACGCGGCTCGCGCAGGAAGAGAAGCAGGCGTCGGCGCGGCAGCGCACGCTCGAGCGAGAGCTGGAGTGGGTGCGGATGGCGCCACGCGCGCGGCAGGCGAAGTCCAAGGCTCGCGTCCAGCGGTACGAAGAGCTGGCCGAGGCGGATACGGGCGACCGGGTGATGCAGAACGAGATCGTGATCCCGCCGCCGCCGCGGCTCGGCAACGACGTCGTGACTGCCGTCAATCTCAAGAAGAGCTTCGGCGACACGCTCCTGTTCGATGGGATGTCATTCGCGCTGCCGCGCGGCGGTATCGTGGGCGTGATCGGACCGAACGGCGCGGGGAAGACGACCCTGTTCCGGATGATCGCCGGGCAGGAGAAACCGGACAGCGGGACGCTGTCGATCGGGGAGACCGTGCAACTGGCCTACGTGGACCAGGCGCGCGAGCTGGACGGGGTGAGGACCGTGTGGCAGGAAGTGAGCGGCGGCCAGGAGACCATGCTGGTCGGCAAGCGCGAGATGAACACGCGCGCGTACCTGGCGTCCTTCAATTTCCGGGGTGCGGACCAGCAGAAGAAAGTGCAGGATCTTTCAGGTGGTGAGCGCAACCGCCTGCATCTGGCGAAGCTGCTCAAGACGGGTGCGAACCTGCTGCTGCTCGACGAGCCGACCAACGATCTCGACGTCGACACACTGCGCGCGCTCGAAGAGGCGTTGCTGGACTACGCGGGTTGCGCGGTGGTGATCACGCACGACCGGTGGTTTCTGGACCGGATCGCGACGCACATCCTCGCGTTCGAGGGGAACAGCGAGGCGGTGTGGTTCGAGGGGAACTACCGGGCGTATGCCGAGGATTTCCACCGGCGGAAGGGTGTGGACGCGGAGCGGCCGCACCGGATCGCGTACAAGAAACTCGTGCGGGCGTAAGAAAGAGAAAGGAGACAAACAGAGAGGAGCCAGGAGAGAAGGAAAAAGGAGACGGCGCAGCGCGTCCGTCTCCTTTTCCCTTTACTGGGGCGGCAGGAATCGAACCTGCAACCTCGCGGTTAACAGCCGCGCGCTCTGCCAATTGAGCTACACCCCACCGCACGTGTCCGCGCACGACGGCCCTCGCTCGTGCAGCGAGGGCCGTCATCCGCAACATACATGATCGGGGAGCGGCTACAAGCGGCGGTTCCGGCCTGTGACGTACCGAAAACTGGCACTGGCGCCGCCATCTCGCATCGCGAGCTATTGGCCCGGCAACGCCTCGACCGTGGACTTGATGACTTCCTGGATCGGCTGGCTCTCGCCGCCGGCGGTTTCGTTCATCGACATCTCGACGTGGGTGGACTGGGTGCCCGCCGATCCGAGGAAGACGCCAGTCTGGCCCAGCACCTGCACCGAGCGGATCGTGCCGTCGGCCGTCAGGTGAATCGGAATTCCCTTCTCCACGGCCTCGCCGGTGGTGGATATGACCCCGTTACGCTCGACGCGCCACGCGTGCTGTCCCGCGACGGTCGTGTCGCCGGACACCTTGGACGTCGTGACGGTCGACGTCTTGATATCGAACTCGCCGTGTTTGAACGTGTCGGTCGTGGTGTCGCTCCACGTCGTACCGGCCGCCAGCTGCGGCGGGACCACGGCCAGGAACCGCGAGAACGCGCGGTAGAGCGCGATCTTGGTGCGGTCCGTTTCTCCGGCCGCGGGTGCGAACATGTAGGTCTTGCCCTGCGGCGAGATCGTCCCTTCCATCCGCGCGCCCCGGAGGCCGTCGGTGTTGGCGGGCGGAGCGTCGAGCGTCGAAGTCACGCCGACCGAATCGAGCGTGAGGGCGAGGGCGAGCGTGTCGCGTGTGTGCGGCGTGAGCGTCAGCGTGACGAACTGCGTCGTCGTGGTCGTGAACTCGAACGGCGCCCGGCCGCCCGACTGATTCTGCGTTCGCGTGTCGACCGACGTAATGCGGTAGTGACGGGTGCCGCTCGCGTACATGAACGGGCTGGCGGCGACCATTTGGACGACCACGTGGGCATTGCCCGCGGGCTGCGCGGCCGCCGGGCGGGCGATCGCCGCGGTCACGGTTGTTGCCAGTGCCGCGGTCATAAGGAGGGCGGACGGGCGATCGGCGCCAGGACGTCGGTACATAAGGTGCTCCCGTGGAAGGACCCGTCGTTCGAGCGGGCCGGGTGGTGCGGGGGCGGGGCCCGTATCCCCAAAGTTACAGTCCCAGACTCTGAATCGGCATGTTCCGCTCGAGCCCGGTAGGGCGGGGCGCACCGTTGGGCGTCGCGCGGGGTATCGGAGCGACGGGTCCGGCATCTACCCCAGAGATGGCGGCACCGTTCGGACGGGCCACGGGTTGTGCGACAAAGAGCAGGAATACAGAGCGCCAACCGAGAGTAGCAACACAGAGAGTAGAAAGTAGACGAAGAGCTTGGGCAGGCTAGATATTGGCGTACAGAAAACCAATAGAGAGTAGCAACACAGAGAGTAGAAAGTAGACGAGGAGCTTTGGCAGGCTTGATATTGACAACGTATCCTGAGCGTCCGCATTGTCGAATCGCAGCGTCATGACCCTCTCCACCCCGATCCGGCCTGTGTCCGAGGCGTTGGTCCCTGCCACCACACTCGAGCGGGGGCGGGCCGAGGACGCCCGCCAGCAGCGGACGTTGGACGGCGCGCCGCTCGCGGAGCTGCGGGACCGTGCCGAGCGGCAACTGAACGCGGTCCGCGCGGTGGTGCTCGCGCTGCTGGCGATTGCGGCGTTCGCGTACGCGCCGTCGCTGACCCCCGCGCTGCGGGTGGTGAACGTGTCGATCCTCGTCCCCGCGCTCGCCTGGACCCTGGCGCAGTATCTCCAGTGGTACGACCGGCCGCAGCTGCCCGGGTGGCTGACCCTCGCGAATCCCGTCGTGGACATCACGGCCGTGACGGCAAGCATGGCGGGGTATGGTCTCACGCAGTCGGCGACCCTTGCCCTTCGCTCCCCGATGTTCCTCGCGTACTTCGTGATTCTCGCGGCGCGCCCGGTGACCTCGTCGACGCGGCGCGCGGCCGCGGCGGCTGCGCTCACCGTCGCCGAGTACAGTGCGCTCGTGGCGTTTCTGGTGGTGCAGCGCGGCGTGTCGTTCAAGGCGAGCCCGCTCTCGGCGGCGGCGGGTACCGGCATCGCGCCGCTCGATGAGGGCGCCAAGCTGCTGCTGCTGGCGGTGGCGGGAGCAGTCGCGACCTACGCGACGGCGTGGCACGAGCGGCTGGTGGTGGCGTACTCGCGTGCCGCGCGGGAGCGCGAGCGGCTCGAAACGCGGCTGACGCAGGCGCAGCTCGAGAGCCTCAAGAACCAATTGCAGCCGCACTTCCTGTTCAACGCGCTGAATGCGATCACGGCGCTCATCCCGACCGACGCGCGCGCGGCGCAGCGCACCGTGCACGGGCTGAGCGAACTGCTGCGACTGTCCCTCAACAGCTCCGCGGACGACGAAGTCCGTCTGGACCGGGAGCTGGAACTCCTCGGCCATTACCTGGCGATCCAGCGGTTGCGATTCCAGGAGCGGCTCACCGTGCATCTGGAGGTCGATCCGGAGGTGCGGCGGGCGTTCATTCCGAACCTGCTGTTGCAGCCGCTGGTGGAGAACGCGATCCGCCACGGCATCGGGCCGCGTGCGGCGGGTGGATCGATCGCGATCCGGGCCGGGCGCCATGACAACGTGTTGCGGCTGCGGGTGGCCGACGACGGGGTTGGCGCGCGGCTGTCGGCGGAGCAGCGGCTGGCGCGGGAGGGTGTGGGGCTCGGCAACACGCGTGCGCGATTGCAGCATCTTTATGGAGACCGGCACCGGCTGGCACTCACGACGGCTCCGGGCGCGGGCTTCGCCGTGGAAATCGACGTTCCCTACCGTATATGACCATGCGGCCATCGCCGGCATCGACCCCCATACCGAGTCCCGCACCCGGCGCACCGGCCGAGGGACGGCGGTTGCGCGCGCTGATCGTGGATGATGAGCGGCTCGCGCGCGAGCGCCTGCGGGAGCTGCTGGCTGATGACGCCGACGTGCACGTCATCGGCGAATGCGGGAACGGCGACGACGCCGTGACGGCCATCGCGCGGGATCATCCCGACCTCGTGCTGCTCGACATCCAGATGCCGGAACTCGACGGCTTCGGCGTGGTGCGCAGGGTGGGCGTGGAGAAGATGCCTGCGGTGGTGTTCGTGACCGCGCACGACGAGCACGCGGTGGCTGCGTTCGAAGTGCACGCGGTGGACTACGTGCTCAAGCCGGTCGATCCGGACCGGCTCGCCGAGGCGGTGCGCCGGGCCAAGCGGCGGATCGCGTCCGCTCCGGGCAGCGGGGGGGGGGCGCGCGACGACGACCGCGATTTGCGCGAGCGGCTCGCGGCGCTGGTGGCCGAAGTATCGGCCGCGGTGGTGCCGGGACAGGCGCCGACGGGACGGCTCGCGATCAAAGGCGAAGGGCGAGTGGTGTTCGTGCGCATCGCGGACGTGGATTGGGTCGAGGCGATGGACAACTACGTGCGGCTGCACGTCGGGCGGGACGTGCACATGATGCGCGAGACACTGTCGAATCTCGAGGCGCGGCTGGCGGGCACCACATTCCTGCGCATCCACCGGTCGTCGATCGTGAACATCGATCGGATCCGCGAGGTGCAACCGTGGTTCGCCGGCGATTACGTCGTGATCCTCAACGACGGCACCAAACTGACGACGGGCCGCCGCTACCGCGCGGCCGTTCAGGGGCTGCTCGAGCGCTGACCGTTCGGGGCGGCGGCCGCGTGCGGCCACCGCCCGCCCCATTCGCCCCGCTTTCCTAGTCATTCGCCCCAGGCGGCGCGCGGCGCGTCTTCGCGTCATCTACCATCCGCGAGCCACGACCCTGGGATCGTGGCCGGCATTCTTTCGATTGGAGCAGGGGTCATGCACAACATTCACCCTCGTATAAATCTTATGATCAGCGGAATCGCGGCCCTGGCAGTGGCCGCTGCGGGATGCACCAACGTGCCTGCGCTCGATGTCGCGAGCCCCGGGACGGGTGGCACGATGGCACTGGGCAGTGCGAGCAGCGTCATCGAGGCATCGGGTACGCAAGGCAGCGCGACCTACGGCAATCCGACGCCCGGGGTCTACTTCTTCAGCCCGACCCCGGACACGGTCGTCGCCGGATCGGCGGTGACATTTCAATTCGACGACGTGACGCACACCGTCACGTGGGACCAGAATCCCGGCGGTGTGGCGAACATCCCGCCCACGAGCAACGCGGATTCGACGCGGGTGCTGCCGGCGGGCACCTATACGTACCATTGCTCGATCCACACGTACATGCACGGGACGGTCGTCGCACAATGACCAGACATGTCGTGGAATCGAAGCGCCGGCCGCCGGGCGCGGTGATCGGGCTGGCGGGCGCGCTGTGCGTCCTGCACGCCGTGTCACTTGGCGCGCAGTGTACCCCGCCGGCCAACAGCAACGAGGCGCGGCTCCTGGCCTTCTACGAGGCGCCGATCGTGTTCTCGACGGCCGATGCGCCGATGCGGCTGGCACCGGGGAGCGTGGCTTTGACGGGCGAACTGACGGGTGTGCCGGCGGCACCCAAAAATGTGCAGGAGACGAACTTCTGTTACCCGGCCAAGCAGGACGCGACGAATCTGTCGCCGCTGCTTCCGCGGCTCCGCCTGACAGTGGGCTTGCCGCTCGGGTTCGCGGTCGAGGGGGCGTATCTGCCGCCGGTGACGGTGGACCGTGCACAACCGAACCTGGGCAGTCTCGCGCTGTCGTACACGCGGAGCCTGGTGTCGCCGCCGGCGAATGCGACCGGCATCGGATTGCTGCTGCAATTGCGGGCGCATGCGACGATGGGGAGCGTCAAGGGTCCGATCACCTGTCCGAGCTCCGCGCTGCAGACGTCGAACGAAGGGCAGCCGTGTTTCGGTACGACTCCGTCCAGCGATGCGTTCTACGCGACGTCCGAGGGTGGCGAGGGTACACTGGGCATCACGGCGCCTGGCGGGCGGGTCTCGGCGTTCGCGGGGGCCGGGTACACGTCGCTCTCGCCGCATTTCCGTGTCGGCTTCACCGACGGCAACGGCGTGACCGACCGGACGCTCGTCGAAGTGAATCTCCAGCGCGGAGCGGTGTTCGGCGGAGTGGACGTGCAGATCATTCGTGCGCTCGATGCGGGCGCGGAAGTGTATTCGGTCCCGGCCGACGTGACGACATGGCGGCTGACCGCGCGCTACCGGTTGTGGTAGGTGTTCCCGTGGTGCCTGACGAACCCGTCGGGGTGCCCATGCCCCGCCGGCCCGCCGAGCGCGCGCGGGCGGCGCGGCTGCGGCCGGCGGAGATTCTGCGGTGGGTCGTCGTCGCGATCTTCGTGGGCGCGGGGAGCGCGAAGCTGTTGGGGTTCCCGTCGATGGTCTCGCTTTTCGACGCCGTGGGGATGGGACAGTGGCTGCGCTACGCGGTCGGGATCGGCGAGTTGACGGGCGCCGTCCTGTTGTCGATGCGGCGAACTGTGCTGCCGGCGACGGTCCTCTTGAGCGGGCTCCTGATAGCGGCGGCGGCCACCGAGATGGTGGTATTGCGGCGTCTGCCGCTCAAGTCCGCCGGCACCCTGCTGATGGTGCTGATGGTCGCCATGGCGCGTCTGCGGCCGCGTCCGCGGCAATAAACGAGAAAGGAGAACGAAGAAAGGAGAAAGGAGAGGAGGTCAGAACAGGCACGGCTTGACAGGCCGCTCCGCCGCTGTGTAGCCTACGCGCAATGACCTCGCGCTTCTGCCGCCGCCCGTCCCGCCCTTCCTGCATGTGTTGTCGTGCCTGCGCCGCTCTCATGCGGCCCGGACGGAATGTGCGCGCGGCGTAGCAGACGAACCCGAAGACCGCGCACGCCAGACCGGCCGGCCGCTCGAAGGCGGCCGGTTTTTGTTTTCATGAACCCGCAACTGGAGTACGACATGGCACCAACCACAACAGCACCGGGCTCTCCAAAGGCGGGAGCCGATCCCGCGATCGTCGCGAAGGGATACGTGCATCCCGAAGTCCTGGTGACGACGGCGTGGGTCGCCGAGCATCTCACGGACCCGAAAGTGCGCATTCTGGAGAGCGATGAAGACGTCCTGCTCTACGATACGGGCCATATCCCAGGCGCACAGAAGATCGACTGGCACCAGGACCTCAATGATCCCGTGATCCGCGACTATCTCACCCGCGAGGCATTCCAGGCACTGCTCCGCCGGCTCGGCATCGACGACAGCACGACCGTCGTGTTCTACGGCGACAAGAACAACTGGTGGGCGGCGTACGCGTTCTGGGTGTTCAAGCTGTTCGGGTTCACGAACACGCGGCTCGTGGACGGCGGGCGGAGCAAGTGGGAAGCGGAGGGACGGCCGACCTCGACCGATGTGCCGCACTATCCGGCGACGCAATAAGTGGCGCACGAACGGTCGGACAGTGCGATCCGCGCGTTCTTCGCGGAAGTCCGCCAGCACAAGGGCAAGCTCGTCGACGTGCGGTCGCCGCAGGAGTTCACCGGCGAGAAGCTCCACATGCCCGACTATCCGCAGGAAGGCACGCTGCGGGGCGGCCACATCCCGGGCGCGAAGAGCGTGCCGTGGGCTCGGGCCGCGAATCCGGACGGGACATTCAAGACGGCCGCGGATCTGCGGGCGATCTACGAGACGGAGCAGGGTCTCAAGTCATCGGACGACGTGATCGCGTACTGCCGCATCGGCGAGCGGTCGTCGCACACGTGGTTCGTACTGACGTATCTGCTCGGGTATCCCAAGGTGCGGAATTACGATGGCAGTTGGACCGAGTGGGGGAATGCGGTGCGGTCGCCGATTGCCAAGGGAGCGTAGGCGAAAGAGGAGCGAAGCAGAAAGGAGAAGCGAGAGAGGAGAGAGGAGAACAAGGCTGGTGGGGCTCGCCGAAGCAGATTGGGTCCCAGAGCAGGTGAATCCAGGCAGGCGACAGTGCACGGAGGCAGGTGGGGCGCCGTTGACAGTGGGGGCCGTTGCCCGAACAGGGCGACCTTCGGTTCTCGAACGGCCCCCGCTGCGTTTGGCCGCGGGTTTGGCCGCGCGCACCTGGTGTGTGGGATGTGGGTCTGATCGCGACGGCTCGCCTGGGAGGAACGGCAACTACAGTTCTGCCGAGTTGGCCTTGGTGGGACGGGGACCACGGTATTACTGGGCCGGTCATGACCGGCCCCTACCAGGGACGGTTGGCCGGCGGACCGCTGGCATCGGGGACGGCCGCTATTGCAAGTAGTTGCTTGCTTACAGGCAGGTGGGTGCCTAACTTCCGCGCCCCGATGTCACGAATCCTCATCTCGCATCAGCTAGCGCCGACGCAATTCGGCTGGAGCGCTCTTCGTCTCGCGGGTTCGCGATGACGATTGAGCGCGGGAAGCTCGTCGCGGCGGCGGCGCGGGTTTATGGGGAGTTCGGGTTTCGCGGGGCGACGACGCGGCGGATCGCTGACCAGGCCGGCGTTAACGAGATCACGATCTTCCGGCAGTTCGGATCCAAAGAGGCGCTGATCAACGAAGCGGTGCGGACGCATGCCGTGCGGCCGCCATTTCCGAATCTTCCGCTCGTGCCGGTGGATCCGCGGAGCGAACTGACGGAGTGGGCCGACGTCGTTCGCGCGCACATGAGTGACGCGCGGTCGCTCGTCCGGCGGATGATGAGTGAGATGGAGGAACGGCCCGTGGTCGCGCCGTGCATCGGGGAGGGGCCGATGCGTGCGGCGTCGCAACTTCATGCCTACGTCGGGCGGTTGAGCACCCATGGGTTTCTGCCGGCGGATTCCGAGACCGGTGCCGGGCCCGACATCCCCGCGGCGACCTCAATGCTCATGTCGGCGCTCTTTGCCGATGCCATGGGACGCGACCTCATGCCGGCGATGTATCCGGAGCCTGCCGAGCGCGCACCGGCCGCCTATGTCGAGATCTTCCTGCGAGCACTCGGCGCGCGACTCACGCCGCGCACGGCGTCGAGCACGGCGTCGAGCACGAGGCCGCGTGCGACGCCGAGCTACACGACCGCGGCTCCACCACGTTGACCGCCGGCATGACACAACTAGCGCAGGGTGAGCGAGAGAGAGCGCGCGCGCGACGCAGCAGTAGGGTGGCCGCGATCGTCGCCGTGTTGGCGGTGGTGTCTATCGCGCCCGCCACGTACGCGCAGAGTGCGGGCCCGCCGAGCGCGGGCTCGCAGCGTGCAGGCGCCGATAGTGCGGCTCGCGCGGCCGCGGCCACCGGGGCGCCCGCGACGCCATCCGAAACGGCGCCGGGCACGATCGTGCTCGCGTCGGGAACCCGGCAGCCGAACGCGTCAGTGCTGTCGCTCGCCGAGGCGGTGCGGATCGCGTTGTCGAAGAGCGAAGCGGTGCGGATCGCGCAGGCCGGGGTGTTGCGGGCGCGCGGAGAAGTGTACGAGGCGCTCTCGAACTGGTTCCCGCAACTGAGCGGAACGGCCGGGTACACGCGCACCCTGCAGACCCAGTACACCGCGCTCGCGAAGGCGACGGCGACGCCGATTGATACGAGCAGGACATCGCAAGTCGCGCTGTGCTCTCCGCGGATCGACTCGCTGTCGACACAGGTGCAGCGCCAGGCGGCGCTCAACGCCGCGCTGTCGTGTCCCAACAACAACGGATTCGGCGGCATCAATTTCGCGAACGTCGGGTTCGGCTCGCTCAACCAGTACACGCTCGGCCTCAACTTCTCGCAGACCCTGTTCAACGGCCAGGTCCTCGCGCAGAGCCAGGCGGTGAAATCGCCGCGGCGTGCGGCCGAGATCGAAGTGACGGCGCAGCGGGCGCAGGTGACATTCGACGTCACGCAGGCCTACTACGATGCGGCGCTGGCCGACCGGCTGGTGACGATCGCCGAGTCCACCCTCGCCCAGTCGGATCGCACGCTGCAGCAGACGCAGCTCACCAAGCGAGTCGGGACCCAGTCCGAGTTCGACCTGCTGCAGGCGCAGGTGACGCGCAACAACCAGGTGCCGATCGTGATCCAGCGGCGCGGGGAGCGCGATATCGCGTACTACCGGCTCAAACAACTCGTGAAGCTGCCGCTCGACGCGCCGCTGCAACTCACGACCGACGTCGAGGATTCGACCGCCGCGCCGGATGGCGTGCATCTGGCGTCCGTCCAGACGGTGCTGGACTCGGGCGGCGTCGTCATGGCCGCCGAGAACATCAAGTTGACTGCCGACACCGGGGTGGACCGGCGGTCGACCGTGCGCGAGCAGGTCGAGACCGTCAACGAGAACTCCGCGCTGTTGCGAGCCGCCAAATCCGAGCGGCTGCCGGCGGTGGTGCTGACCTCGCAGTACCAGCGTGTGGCGTATCCGCTCAACCTGCCCTCGTGGGCCGATTTCCTGACGAACTGGAACGTCGGCGTGGGGTTGTCAGTACCGATCTTCACCGGACGCCGGATCCAAGGCGACAAGATGGTGGCGCAGGCGAACCTCGACGAGTCGCGCACGCGGTTGCAGCAGACCCGTGAACTGGCCGTGCTCGATGCGCGGACGGCGATCGAGACATTGCGGGAAGCGCAGGCGGCCTGGGCGGCGAGCGTGGGCACCGTGACGCAGGCGACGCGTGCGTATCAGATCGCCGAGCTGCGCTACAAGGAGGGCATCTCGACCCAGATCGAGCTGACGGATCAGCGGATCGCGCAGCAGCAGGCCCTGGCGAACCGCGCGCAGGCCGCGCGCAACCTGCAAGTCGCGCGCGTCCGTCTCGGACTGATCACGGACCTGCCGCTGTCGAGCGCGGGTGCCGGGGCGAGCGCGTCGCAGAGCGCGGCGCAGGGGAATCCGACCGTCGCCCCGCCGGCCGCCACGCAGCAGCAGACGACGACTACCGCACCGGGCGGTCCGGTCATCCCCGGATCTCCATCGACGACCGCAGCGCCGCCGACACCGACGTATCCGGCCGCGAGCCAGACGGGGGCTCCCGCGCCGTGATGGCGAGACGCACCGCGACGAGACGGGGGGTGGCGCGCGGGGCAGGTCTGATCGCGGTCGTGCTCGGCGTCCTCGCGGCATCGGCGTGCGGCCAGCAGGCGGCGCCGGCCGACAACGCCATCCTGCTCGGCCCCGAGAACGTCGCGGTCGTGACGACGGCGCAGATCCGGAGCGGCCCGGTGATTTCGGGGACACTCGCACCCGTGCGCGACGCGCAGATCCGGGCGCAAGTCGGCGGGTCCGTGGTGCGCATTTCAGCCGATCAGGGGCAGCACGTCGCGGCCGGGCAAGAGCTGGCGCAGATCGACGCGACGGGATTGAGCGACGCCTTCGCGTCGGCCCGGTCCGCGGTCACCGCCGCGCAGACCGCGGCGGACTACGCGGCCAGGCAGAGCCAGCGGTACGACACCCTGTATGCGGCGGGCGCGATATCGGACCGGGACCGCGAGACGGCCGACGAAGCGAACGTGCAGGCGCAGGCGGCGCTGACCGACGCCAAGTCGCGGCTCGTCTCGGCGGGCAAGCAGCTCGCGTACACCGCCGTTCGTGCGCCGTTCGCGGGCGTGATCTCGGCCCGCAGCGTGAGCGCGGGCGACGTGGTGCAGCCGGGGGCGATGCTGTTCTCGGTCGTGGACCCGTCGGTACTGCAACTGCAGGCTGCGGTGCCCGCGGAGCAACTGGGGGTCGTGCGCGTCGGGCAGCCCGTCGCGTTCTCGCTGAACGGGTACGGCGACCGGCCGTTCTCGGGTACCGTGACCCGCATCAATCCCGTCGCGGACCCGAGCACCCGGCAGGTGCAACTGTACACGACCATCCAGAACCCCGACAACTCGCTCGTCGCGGGATTGTTCGCGAGCGGCCGGGTGGTGAGCGACAGCGCGCGTGGGCTCGTGGCGCCGGTGGACGCGATCGACACCCGGAACCTGCGTCCGGCGGTCGAGCGGCTGGCGCGTGGCCGGGTCGAGCGGGTGGACGTCACCCTCGGTCTTCGCGACACCCAGGCGAACCAGGTGCAGATCACCGCCGGCGTGAACGCCGGGGACACGCTGCTCGTCGGGTCCGCCCAGGCGATCAGCAGTGGGACCCGGGTCCGTATCACCGCGGTCACGGATTCGACGACCGCCGCGAGATAGCCCGTGTTCATCTCCGACTTCGCGATCAAGCGGCCGATCGTCACGGTGACGACGATGATCGCGATCGTCGCGTTCGGCATCTACGCGCTCTTCAAGACCGACGTCGATGAGTTCCCCGATATCCAGCAGCCGATCGTGCTCGTGGCCGTGCCGTATCCGGGGGCATCGCCCGGACAGGTCGAGCTGGAAGTGGTGGACCGGATGGAGGAGCAGTTCAACGCGATCAGCGGGATCGACCAGATCACGTCGACATCGACCGACGGCTTCGCGCAGATCGTCGTGTTCTACGTCTACGGCAAAGACCCCGACCAAGGCGCGCAGGACATCCGCGACGCGATCTCCGAGATCCGGGACAAGCTCCCCGCGGAGATGAAGGAACCGATCATCAAGAAGCAGGATCCGGGCGAGCTGCCGATCGTGTCGCTCGCGCTCACGTCGCAGACGATGAGCCCGTCCGAGCTCACGATCCTCGCCGACCCCGGGATCACGAAGGAGCTGCGGTCGATCACCGGCGTCGCGCAGGTGACGATGTCGGGGGGTGTGGACCGCACGATCGCCGTGAACGTGCGGCCCGCCGATCTCCAGGCCGCACACGTGAGTGTGGCCGACGTCGTGAACGCGCTCAACTCGCAGAACCTGGCGGCGCCCGTGGGCGCGGTCGTGGGGACCCTGACCGAGCAGCAGATCCGGCTGCTCGGGCGGCTCCAGACGCCGCAGGATTTCCTGCAACTGGTCGTCGCGAGCCGGGGCGGGCAGCTCGTGCGGCTCGGCCAGGTCGCCGACGTCAAGGACACGTCGGTCGAAGCGCGGTCCGTCGCGCTGTTCAACGGCCAACTGGGCATCGGGATGGACATCACGAAGTCCAAGGGGATCAGTACGACGCGGGTGGCCGACGACATCAAGGCGCGGATCGCCGAGCTGCAGAAGACCCTTCCTCCGGGCGTGCACCTCACCCTGGTTCGTGACGCGGGCGTGCGCGTGCGCAACTCCGTCCGGAACGTCGAAGAGGCGCTCATCGAAGGCGCGCTGCTGACCGTGCTGGTGGTGTTCCTGTTCCTCAACAGCTGGCGGTCGACGATCATCACGGGCCTCGCGCTCCCGGTGTCGACGATCGCCGCGTTCATCGCCGTCTGGGCGTGCGGGTTCACGCTCAACACGATGTCGCTGCTCGGGCTCTCGCTGGCGATCGGCATCCTGATCGACGACGCGATCGTGGTCCGGGAGAATATCGTCCGCCACATCGAGCTGGGCGAAGATCACGTCGCCGCGTCGCATTCCGGCACCGACGAGATCGGGCTGGCGGTGACCGCTACGACATTCTCGATCGTGGCGGTATTCGTGCCGGTCGCGTTCATGAATGGCATCGCGGGGCAGTGGTTCAAGCCATTCGCGCTGACGATCGCGTGCGCCGTGCTCGTCTCGCTCTTCGTGTCGTTCTCGCTGGATCCGATGCTCTCGGCCTACTGGCCCGATCCGCAGCTCGAGGCGCATCAGCGCCGGAACGTGCTCGCCCGGGCGCTCGACCGGTTCAACGTGTGGTTCGACCGGCAGGCCGACGCGTACAGGAGCGTGATCGGATGGGCGCTCGACCACCGGGCCGCGATGGTGAGCATCGCAGTCATCTCGTTTGTCGGCGCGATTGTATTTCAGAGATTCTATGGGAAGGGCGAATTCATCCCGGATAGCGACCGCTCGGAGTTCGACATCGACGTGCAGACGCCACCGGGATCAAATCTCGACTACATGCGGCTCAAGCTCGACGAGCTGGGGCGTCTGGTTCGCTCGCATCCCGAAGTGGACTACACCTACGCAACCGTTGGCGACGCCGCCGGATCGGGGCGGGTGGACGACGCGGACATCTACGTGCGGCTCGTGCCCAGGTCGCGGCGCCACGTATCACAGCAAGATTTCGCGCAGACGATCCGGAGTGAGATCGCGCGTGTCGGCGGCGTGACGCCGTACATCTTCTCGAATGGGTTCGGCGACCGGCGGAAGCAGATCGAAGTGCAACTGCGCGGGACGGATGAAGCAGTGCTGGCACGATTTGCCGACCAAGTGCTGGCCCAGGTGCGGACGGTGAAGGGCGCCGCGGATGCGGGCTTGTCCACGAGGGGGCAGCGTCCCGAATTGCAGATCGATCTCAATCGGGGGTTGGCGGCCACGCTCGGTGTGACCGTAGGAACGGTCGCGCAATCACTCCGTCCCGCATTTGCCGGCGTCCACGCCGGCGACTGGGTCGATCCCACCGGGAAGACGCGTGACGTGACGGTGCGGCTGGCGCCCGAGGCGCGGACCAACCTCGCCGACCTCGCGCAGCTCCCGCTCGTGCTCCCCGGGGCGGCGGCGGTGGCGAATCCCGCTGGCGCGGCAGCAGGCATGGGCGGTGCCGCGGGCGGGGCTCCGCTCGCCACCATCCCGCTCGGCCAGGTCGCGACCATCAGCACGACGCTCGGACCCGCCGAGATCGACCATCTCGACCGGGACGAAGTGATCACCGTGGGCGCCAACCCGGTGGGCGCGTCGCTCTCCGACGTCTCGGACGCAATCAATGCCAAGGTCGCGAAGCTGCAGCTCCCGCCGGGCGTCCGGATCTCGCAGGGCGGCCAGGTGAAGGACAAGGACACCGTCTACGGCAGCATCTTTGCCGCGCTCGGCCTTGCGGTCATGCTCATGTATCTGATCCTGGTGGTGCAATTCGGGTCGTTCCTCGATCCGCTGGCCATCATGATGTCACTGCCGCTCTCGCTCATCGGCGTGGTGATCGCGCTCAGGGTGACCGACGGGAGCATCAATATCATGAGCCTGATCGGCGTCATCCTCCTCATGGGGATCGTGGCGAAGAACGCGATCCTGCTGATCGATTTCGCGAAGTGGTCGAAGGAGAAGAACGGATCGTCGACCCGCGACGCCTTGATCGAGGCGGGGCGCATCCGGTTGCGGCCGATTCTGATGACGACGATGGCGCTGATCGCGGGGATGATCCCGGTGGCCCTCGGATTTGGAGAAGGTGCCGACTTCCGCTCCCCGCTGGGGCGGGCGGTGATCGGCGGCGTGATCACGTCGACATTCCTCACATTGCTCGTCATCCCGACCTTCTACGAAATCCTTGACGAGTGGCGCACCGGCATGCAGGTGTTCTTCCGGCAGCGGGCCATCGACTCGAAGAGGGCGAAGGGTGAGCCGAGGGAACCTGGCGCACGTGGATTGCCGGGTAATCCGCCGGTCCCCGGACCCGCTGCCGGAGACTGACGGCACCGGTCCCAGTCCCTCACTATACCTTTCCCCCGTGTTCGCCTTCATGGATCAGCTGAGCTCGGTGTGGGCATATATCACACTCGGAGCAGTCAGCTTCATCACTGAGGAGTTCGCGCCCCTTTCCGGGGGCATCGCCGCGCACAACGGCCACCTGGTGATCATGTGGGTGGCGATGAGCTGTGCGGTGGGGACGTGGGTGGCCGACATCGCCCTCTACTACCTGGGCCGGTGGCGTGGCGCGTGGGTACGGAACCGCTGGCCAAGGATCGGCCGGGCATTCACGCGGACCCTCATGGGTGTGCGGCGAGCGCCGTGGCGGTCGTCGCTGGCGGTGCGGTACGCCTACGGGCTCCGCATCACGCTGCCGATTGCGTGCGGGGCAGCGCATGTGCCGGTCGCCGAATACGTGGCGGGAAGCGCGATCAGCGCCCTCACGTGGGCGAGCATGTTCACCGTGCTGGGGTGGGTGTTCGGACGGTCCGCGGAACTCGTGATGCGGCACATCCGCCGCTACGAAGACGTCATCGGACTCGCCGTGGCCGGGCTCGTGGGCGTGCTGGTGCTGCTGTACGTCCGGCGCACGGAAGAGCCGGCTGGAGATCCGCCCGCGCGTGAGTTCGAGCGGCAACTCGACGTCCTGAGCGGCGAGTATCCCGTGCTGCGTGACGAGGGAGAGCCACCCGCGGCCGATCGGCCGGGCTACGGCGATGCCGGTGCGGCGGGCGGCGATCCCGGGGACGAGATGGAGCCACCGGAGCAGGGGCGCCGGCGCGCCTAGCAACGTCGCCCTCAGCAACGTCGCCCTCAATACCGCCGCCCCTGGCGACGGCACCCCGCCGGGCATGGCGCGCTGTCGTGCTCTCGCTGCTGGTTCCCGGACTCGGGCATCTCTACGCCGGGGATGCGGGGCGAGGGGCCGTCGTGTGGCTGGCGACGCGGGTGGCGACCGCAGGGCTACTCGAGGCCGCGGTGGCCATTGGGGGGCGGCCAGGGCTCGCAGTGCAGACGGCAGGGGCGGTTGCCGTGTGGGCGATCGCGGCGGCTGGCGCAGCGCGCACCGCGCGGCGAGCCTCGCCCCACTACACCCTCCGGTGGTACAACCATGGCCTCGTGTATCTCGGCATCTGTGCCGGGATCGCCGTCGTGACCGTGCCCTGGCACGCACTGCTGGGGGACACGGTGGCCGAGATGCGGCGCGTGCCGAACGACACCATGGCGCCGGCGCTCGTGGCGGGCGATCACGTGTACGCCGTTCCGCGGCGCGGCGGAGATGTCGGGCGCGGCGACATCGTCGTCTACCGCAAGTGGGGCACGGGCTACATCAAGCGTGTGGCGGGAGTGGGTGGCGACACGCTCGCGATGCGGGGCGGCGTCCTGTCAGTCGATCAGCGGCCGGTCCGCGAGCCGTACGCGATCCATGCGGGCGAAGGAGAGAGCGTCGACCGGCGGTTCGCGTGGCAACGTCCGTTCGTGGCCGACTCCCTCGGCGGCGCGCATATGCCCGCGTATGCGCCGACGGCCGCGACGTGGGGGCCGATTGTCGTGCCCGCCGGCGAGTACTTCCTGCTCGGGGACAACCGTGGGGAGAGCATCGACAGCCGGTATACCGGTTTTGTCGCCGACAGCGAGATCATCGCGCGCCCGGTGATGATCTCGTTCTCCGTCGAGCCGCGCAGCCTCCACCTCAGGTGGGGCCGTTTCGGCCAGCGGGTGGAAGAGTAGAGCTATCGGCCTGCTGTTGACCCGAGGGACCGCCTCGTAACTGAATCTTGCATGTGTTCCACCGACAACCTACTGTTCCATAATGACGGAACGTGGCGCCATAGGTGGATCAGCTGCAGGCATCCCGCACCGGGCACTAATACAGTACCTGGGGTCAGCCCTCCCTTCCTCGGTACGGGTGGTCGGACACCCGGACGACCCCTCTGGCTTGATCGTGGCATCCGGACGCGACTCACGTGCGGCGTTCCACCTCGAATCCTGGTCGGAGGATACGTACGCGAGGCGTTCCCCCGGCAAATGGCGCACCGTTATCTGGGTGATTCGCCGCGGCCGACCGGATCTCCGGAGGGCTCTGCGTGACGCGAACCAGAACTACATCGATTTACGGGGCGCGGTCCGTCTCCATTTACCTTGGCTGTTAATAGACCGGACAGATCTGGGACCGCTCGCAATGCCCAGCACCATCGGCACGGATGCTTTTGCGGACCGAAGCTCGTTAGTAGTCCGTGCACTACTTGCGGAAGCTGCACAATACGTGTGGGGTGTGCGCGATCTTGCCGCTAGTGCGGGCGTCGGAATAGCAACCGCCTCCCGTGTGGTGAAGCAGTTGTATGATTCCGGTTTAGTTCAAAGGCGCCTGGGAGCCGGTAATCGAGCCGAAGTACGTGTTATAAGTCCCAGTCGGCTGTTTAGCCGCTGGACCGATGTGTACGCATGGAGTCGCAATGCCATGCTCGCGGTTCACGCTCCGATTGGGGACCCAATAACGTTCATTGGCCGACTCAAGGCACTCATGTGGAAGGATCGGCTATGGGCGCTCTCGCTTCATGCCGGCGCCGCATTTGTATTGCCACATGCGACCTGGGATCGCCTCCACCTCTACGTCGATGTACACGACGCGGGCGAGTTGGCGTCGTTGGCGATCGCGAACCGGTGGCCCGCTGCTGACGATGGGCGACTCGTATTGATGCGGCCATACTATCGAACATCGATCTGGAGCGGCGTCCGAACTCTCGAACGCGATGGGGTCTCGGCACCGGTGGTAGACGATCTGCAACTGGCTCTCGATCTCTGGCATTATCCGCTTCGTGGGCGCGAACAGGCTAACGTCATCCGAAACGGCCGACTCCGGTCCCTGTGGAAAGAGTGAGTCCACAGGATGACCTGCGGCTGTCCGCTCACGGCACGACTGGTCAGCCTGCACTGGAGCGAACTCTCGTCAACGTGCTGCTTGCACTCGGCCCGTACCTGCCAGACCTGATCCTGATCGGCGGTTGGGTGCCCTATCTGTACCATAGGTACGGCGGATTCTCGGGCTGGATTCAACGACCTTCGCTCACCACAGAAGCCGACATACTTTTTCCGACGAGCCTGGATTCGTCGACACGGCCAAGTCTGGCCAGCGTACTAATCGATTCGGGATTTAGGCCAGAGAGCGATGGTCCGAGCACGGCTGTGTGGGTGCGCGACGCATCGCGAGGTGAACGGATTGAGTTTCTGATAAACCACAACGTGCCTGCGCGCAACCAAGGACGTTCAACCAGCGTTCCGGGGCAACGAGGCATCGATGCAATCGCATTCGGCAGTCTCGGTATTCTCGAACGCCATACCGTAACGCTGTTGTTGCCGCTTGCGGATAGAATCGCCGTCACGTCGCCGAGCGATGTTCAGCCGACTGAATTGGTGGTTCGCGTACCATGCCTCGGCGCTTTTGTGCTCAACAAGTCGGCAACATTTCCACTCCGCCTTGGAACGGGCAGTGCAACGGCGCGCCTGGAAGCGGCGAAGGACATACTTTATCTGCGAGATGTATTTGCGGCTGGGCAAAGCGTGGTCGAGACTGTACGAGAGGATATCAAACGCATTGTCGCGACCGACTCACTGGCTGAATCAATCGTGAGAAGTGGCGCATCAAATCTGAGCGGCCTATCTCGTGGAGCGCTACGCAATCTCCACGACCAAGTCGCCATGATGCGGCACGAACGTGAGCCATCTGTTACGACGGTGGCGGCACGAGCCGACGCGGAAGGGTACTTAACTGACGCCTCAGCGATGCTGGACATGCTAGTGAAGTAGGATAGGAGCCGCGGCGTGCCTCTCCGAGTCCAACTAAACCCAGCCCGGCGACAATGAGCTAGGGCCGCGGCTAACGGCCTGCCACGAGGGCATCCCGCCCCTTGAAGACCCGGAACAGGTAGGCGAGAGACGGGAAGAGAACGAGGGCGCCGGCGGCGAGGGCGGTGAGGATCAGTACCAGCGTCGCGCGGGGCGCGGCGGCGCCGCGGATCGTGAGATCCGGCGGGATGATGAACGGGTACTGGGAAATTGCCCAGCCGCTCAGGATGAGGATCACCTGCACCGCGGCGGCTATGCGGGCCGCGTGGTAGGCGCGACGGATCAGCGCGGCGATGGCGGCGACTGCGGCGGCCCCGGTCGCGAGGTGGAACGGGATCGCCCAGCGATTCATCACCAGCGCGTCGCGCACGCGTGGTGCGGTCAGGTGTGCCGCGAGCAGGGCGGCGGCCGCCGTCGCGAAGACCGCGGCTGCGGCGGCCAGGGCCCGGCGCCGGAAATCCTCCTGGAGCGCCCGATCGGTGGCCGCTTCCACCGTGAGATAGACGGCCGCAAGGAACGCGAAGAGCGAAAGTGTGAGCGCGCCCACGCATAACGCGAACGGGGTGAGCCAGGGCGCCAGGTACTGATCCGCGAACGACGCGCCGGGCACTCCCACCGGCGCGCGTCCCACGCGCTCCGAGGCGATAGCGCCGATGGCCATGCCAAGGAGTACCGGAGTGACCACACTCGCGATGGCGAAGATGCGGCCCCATCGCTCCTGCACGGCGCTGTGCGCACTGTCGTAGGTCCGGAAGGTGAACGCCGAGCCGCGCATCACGATGCCGATGAGCAGCAGTGTGAAGGGGATGTGGAGGACGACCGCGAGGCGCGAGAACGCCGGCGGGAAGCAACTGAAGAGCAGGACGACGACGATGATCAGCCAGACGTGATTGGCTTCCCAGATCGGTCCGATCGCGTGCGCGATGAGGTTCCGCTGTGCCGTGCGCCGCGGGCCGGACGCCAGGAGGTCCCAGACCCCGCCGCCGAAGTCGGCGCCCGCGAGCAATACGTAGGCCGTGAGCGCGACGACGATGACGCCGGCCATCACGACCGCGAGCGGCGACGCATCCCCTCCGCTCATCCCCGGAGCCCCGTGTCCACCGGCGGCTCGGCGATCCGCGGGCTCTTGACCACCTGCTGATAGAGCAGATAGGCGACGATGGCGCCCAGGAGGCAGTAGAGCAGCGTAAAGGTCAGGAACGGCACGATGAGACCGGGCATTGGCGTGACCGCGTCCGCCGTCCGCATGATGCCGTACACCACCCACGGTTGGCGTCCCACCTCGGTGACCGTCCATCCCGCCTCGATCGCCACGAAGCCGGCCGGCGCGATCGCGCTGAGTGCCCAGAGGAGCGGGCGCGAGCTGGCCGGTTCGCGCTTGCGCAGCAGCAGGACGAGCGCCCAGAGCGACACGAGCGCCATGATGGTGCCGAGTGCTACCATGAGGTCGAAGGCGATGTGTGTGATCGCGACCGGCGGCCACTGGTCCTCCGGGAAATCGGAGAGACCCTGGACCGTGGCGTGCGGGTCGTGGAACGCGAGAAGGGAGAGCGCGTACGGGATCTCGATCGCTCCGCGGGTGACCCGTCGCGACGCATCCGGAAGGCCGCCCACGTGAAGCGGCGCGCCGCGCTGCGTCGTGAAGTCCGCCTCCATGGCTGCCAGCTTGACCGGCTGCCAGGCCGCGACATAGCGCGCACTGATGTCGCCGGACACCGGCTGCACTACCGCGGCCGGGGCGCCCACGTACAGTGCGATGAGGAGGGCGCGGCGGTGGAACGCGTTGCGAGGATCGCGGAGCAGCATGAACGCGTGGATGCCCGCGACCACGAGACCAGTCGCCGCGTAGGCCGCGATCGTCATGTGCAGCGTCTCGGGGAGCGCGGCCGGCGTGGCCATCGCGCGGAGCGGGTGGACGTCCACGGGGACGCCGCCTGAGAGACGGAAGCCGGCCGGCGTATTCATCCAGGCGTTGGCGATCACGACGAAGATGCCCGAGACGGCACCGCTGACCGCGACGATGATGCCGGCGGCGAGGTGGGCGCGGGGGCCCACGCGCTCCCACCCGTAGAGGTAGACGCCGAGGAAGATCGCTTCGGTGAAGAAGGCGAAGCCCTCGAGCGAGAACGGCATCCCAATGATCGCGCCCGCGTACTGCATGAACCGCGGCCAGAGGAGTCCCAACTCGAACGACAGGACCGTCCCGGAGACCGCGCCGACCGCGAATAGAATTGCCGTGCCGCGCGCCCACCGCTTCGCCAACTCGAGATAGTGGACGTCGCCCGTTCGCAGCCACCGGGACTCGGCGATGACCATGAGGGCGGGCATTCCGATGCCCACGACCGCGAAAATGATGTGAAACGCCAGCGACATGCCCATCTGGGAGCGTGCCGCCAGCAGGTCACTCATCAGCGTCCCGGAGGATTCCAGCGCGCTCGCCGGGCCGAGGGGCGAGCGTCGTGATCG
The DNA here is from genome assembly GCA_021324775.1 of Gemmatimonadota bacterium. Classification (GTDB taxonomy): domain Bacteria; phylum Gemmatimonadota; class Gemmatimonadetes; order Gemmatimonadales; family Gemmatimonadaceae; genus Palsa-1248. The sequence goes on along the minus strand of JAJPIM010000028.1, from coordinate 9,575 downwards.
CGACCGCGGCGACGATCGCGGCGCCGGCCGCGGCGGTGCGTCCGCTCAGCGGCTCGCCCGCGATGGCCCATCCCAGCAGCACCGCGACGACCGGGCAGACGAATGCGTAGGTGGCCGTCATGGCCGGCGCGACATTTCGGACGAGCCACATGTACGCCGTGAAGCCGATCAGCGACCCGAACACGATCAGGTAGACGAACGCGATCCACGACGTCGCCGAGATGCGGGCGACATTCAGCTGTCCGACCTCACCGGTTGCGAGCGCGGCGACCCCCAGCGCGAGACCGCCCCAGACCATCTCCAGGCCGGTGGCGAGCGCCGGCGAATCCGGGAGCGGCGAGTAGCGGGCGTAGAGCGACCCGGCCGCCCAGCAACAGGAGCCTGCGATGAGGACGATGGCAGCGATCGGCGACACGTGCTGTGGCCCTCCCTGGCGGGGATCGATCAGGATCGCGAGACCCGCCATGCCGAGAATGATACCGGCGATCACGCCGCGCGAGGGCCGGCGGCCGCGCATCCACTCGAAGACCGACATCCAGAGCGGCGTCGTGAGCAGCAGCGCGGTGATCCCGGTGGGCACCTGCTGCTCGGCCCAGATGACGCTCCCCGTGCCGCACGACAGAAGCAGGATTCCGGCCACGGCGGTGGTCCACATCTCGCGGCTGCGCGGCCACGTGGCGCCGCGGGCGAGTGCGACCGCGCTCAGAATCACGCCTGCGATGAGGAATCGTCCGGCGCCCATGAGAAAGACCGGAATCGACTGGATCGAGTAGTAAATACCGAGGTACGTCGATCCCCAGATCGTGTAGACGGTCGCGAAGGCGAGCACGACCAGCCGCCACGGCGGCCGGTGCGGTGCGACGGGCGTGCGAATCGGCGACAGGATCGTCGCGGCAGCCGACACGGCACCCGCACGAGGACGGGTGGTGGCGCCGGCCACGGGACCCGGAATCCGCGCGGGCGCTACGGGCGTGCGCGGGTGAGAGCGGGTCTCTCCCGTCTCACTGCTCGCCCAGGAACGGATACTTGTGATCGAGCGCGGGCGTGAACGTCTCCTTGACCGACCGGGCGCTGACCCAGCGGGTGAGATTCAGCTTCGAGCCCGCCTTGTCGTTCGTGCCGGATGCGCGGCCGCCGCCGAACGGCTGCTGGCCGACGACCGCGCCGGTCGGCTTGTCGTTGATGTAGAAATTGCCGGCCGCATGGCGCAGTGCCGTCGCGGCCTCGCCGACCGCGCTCCGATCGCGAGCGAAGACCGCGCCCGTGAGCGCGTACGGCGACGTGCGGTCGACGACATCGAGGATCTCGGCCCACCGCGCGTCCGGGTAGACATAGGCGGTGACGACCGGTCCGAAGATCTCCTCGCACATGAGGCGTGCGCCCGGGTCCGTCGTCTGCACGAGCGTCGGCTCGATGAAGTACCCCGTCTCACCGCGCGACCCGCCGCCCTGGATGATCGTGGACGACTTCTTCGCCTCGGCCTGGTAGCCGCTGATCTTGGTAAAGGCCCGCTCGTCGATCACGGCGCCCATGAAATTCCGGAAGTCGGTGACATCGCCGACGCCGATCTCGCGCATCATCGCGACCATGCGATCGCGGGTCTCGGGCCAGAGCGACGCCGGGATGTAGACGCGGCTGGCGGCGGAGCACTTCTGTCCCTGGTACTCGAAGCCGCCACGCACGATCGCGACCGAGAGCGCCTGCGGGTCGGCCGATGCATGGGCGACCACGAAATCCTTGCCGCCGGTCTCGCCGACGATGCGCGGGTACGACCGGTAGCGCGACATGCTGGCGCCGATCGTCTGCCACATGCTGTTGAAGACGCCGGTGCTGCCCGTGAAATGCACGCCGGCGAGATCCGGGTGCGCGAGCGTGACTGCGGAGATCGCGGCGGCGTCGCCCGAGACGAGATTGATGACGCCGGGCGGCAGACCCGCCGCCTCCAGCACGCGCATGAGGTAGTAGGCGGACAGCATGGCGCTGCTGGCCGGCTTCCAGACGACCGTGTTGCCCATGAGGGCCGGCGCGGTCGGGAGATTCCCGGCGATCGACGTGAAATTGAACGGGGTGACGGCGTAGACGAACCCTTCGAGCGGGCGGTAGTCGAGCTGGTTCCAGGCGCCCGAGCCGGCCGGGCTGATCGGCTGCTCGCTGTAGAGCTCCTGGGCGTAGAACGGATTGAACCGCCAGAAATCGATCAGCTCCGCGGCGGCGTCGATCTCCGCCTGGTGCACCGTCTTCGACTGGCCGAGCATCGTCGCGGCGTTGACGGTGTCGCGAAACGACGACGCCAGGAGATCGGCCGCGCGCAGGAAGACACCGCTGCGGTCTTCCCACGACCACCGGCTCCAGTCGCGGTGTGCCTCCGTCGCGGCCTCGATCGCCTGGGTGACGTGCGTCTTCGTGGCGCACTGCCAGTCGGCGAGCACGTGGCGGTAGTCATGCGGCATCACGGCGGGCTTGACGGTGCCCGTCCGGATTTCTTCACCGCCGATGATGAGCGGGATGTCCACGCGCTCGCTCGCCATGGAGGCGAGCCGCGCCTTGATCGCGCGCCGCTCGGGGGAGCCGGGCGCGTAGGTGCGGACCGGTTCGTTGATGGGTGTCGGGACGCGCCGCACGCCGGCGAAAGGAGTCATGCGGGAAAGTTACCGGGCAAGGGCGGTGCACTACAGTCCCTGGGGTGGGGTCCCACGTTATGGTGTCGGGGGCGATCGCTAGTTTCACGGGTGATGCCTCTGCCTCTGGTGCAAGGCGGTGCCGTTTTCACCCGTGGATACCGGTGTTCATCCAGACTTGCGCGTTTCTCCCTGAGTGTCGCGCTGAGCGCCGTGTGCGGCCTCGTGGCGAGCGGGTGCCAGCAGGCGGCCGTGGCATGGGGTGGGGATCCGGTGCCGCTTGGGGGGGCGCTCACGGATGCCAGCGTGCTCGTGCTGCGCGGCGTGCCGGATGACGTTCGGGCGGTGCCGCAGGCGGTGCCGGTTCCGCAGGGGGGATTGCCGCCGCTGGGGGCGGGGAGCTGCCTCGCATCCATTCGGTTCGCGCGGCCGGCCGTGGAGGCGCGGCGGCTACCGCCGGGGGAGCGCGATGAGGTGGCAGCGGTGTGGTGGGCGGCGCGGCCCGACAGCAGCGTCGTCCTGGATCTCGCCCGATCGGCGGACGATGGTGCGCACTGGGATACGACAATGGTGGCCGACGCCCGCGATCGCGGCGTCCGCGGGTGCGGGCGGCCGCCGCCGGCGATCGCGTCCGATCCGGTGAGCGGGTACACGCACCTCGCGTATTTTCTCGAGCCCGCGCCGGGCGCGGGCGTGTTTTACGAGCATTTGATGGATCTTCCCGTGGCCAGCGCACCGGGCGCGGCGGCTCGCCGCATCGCGATGTTTCACGCCCCCGTTGCGATCGTCTACGGCGAGGTACCACGGCGTGCGAGTGTCACGGGGCATGGCGACACCGTGGCCGTCGCCTATGAGGACCCGAATCGTGCCGCTCCACAAATCGCGCTCGCGGTGTCAGTGACCGCGGGACACACGTTTGCGCCGGCCGTGCCGGCATCAGGGGACAACGTGGAAGCGCGTGATCCCGTGATCGGACTCGATCGCGCGTCGGTGGCGGTCGCATGGCGGGAGTCGGCGATTCGCGCGGATGGCGCCGCGGACACCTCGGCCCTCGCGCGTGGCGTCGTGCGCACCGGAACATTCCGATGACGGATCGCACGACGCCCCTCGTCCTCGCCATCACGGGGCTGTCCGGCGCCACGACGCGCACGGTCGTCGCTCGCAGCCGGGCGCTGGACACCTGCCGGCGGGGCGGCGCATGAGGGCGCTCGTGGCAGACGACGATGAGGCCATGCGGCTGCTCGTCGAGGCGATCCTGGCCGACGCCGGGCACGAGGTGCTGTCCGCGGGGGACGGGGAGACCGCGTGGGCCGTGTACGAGCGCGAGCGCCCTCCGCTGGTGCTGCTCGACTGGCAGATGCCCAAGCTGAGCGGGATCGACGTGTGCCAGCGCATCCGGGCGGCCGAGGCGACGCGGGACGCCTACATCGTGATGGTGACATCGCGCGGGGCGACGTCGGATCTCACGCAACTGCTCGACGCCGGCGCGGACGATTACGTGTCCAAGCCGTTGACCCCCGAGTCGTTGCGCACGCGCATCGTGATTGCCGAGCGGGCGATCGCGGTGGATCAGGCGCGCCGGGCGGCGGAAGAGGCGCTGGCGCGCGCGCAGTGGTACGCGGGCATTGGCGAGACCGTGGTCGCCGTGCAGCATGAGATCAACAATCCCCTCGCTGCGCTCCTCGGCAACGTCGCGCTGCTGACGGCGGGGCTGGCCTCTCCCGCAGAGGAGAAAGAGTGCATGGCGGTGATCGCCGAGCAGGCGATGCGGATCGCCACCGTCGTGCGGCGCCTCGGGTCGCTGCGCGAGCCCCGGTCGGTCGAGTACGTAGCCGGGTCGAAAATGCTTGACCTTAGCGGGAAAGACAGCGGGTAGCGGTTCCCCTCTCACAGGTGTGGCTCGACTGAGCCACTACCCTCTCACCTTGCGCCTTCGTTGGTGGGGTGTACTTTGCACCGCGTCTGCCCCTCCGCGCGCGGGCGCGTGCGCTGGGCGGGCACCGGACCCGCTTTTGTCCCACTTCCGAGGAGCGACACCCGATGGCCACAAAAAAGAGGAAGGCCGCAAAGAAGGCTACGAAGCGTCATGCCGCGAAGAAGGCGAAGCGCCCGGCGAAGAAGAAGGCGGCATCGAAGCGGAAACCCAATGCCGCATTCATGAAGCCGATGCATCCGACGGCGGCGCTCGCGGCGGTGGTGGGTTCGTCGCCGATGCCGCGCACGGAAGTGACCAAGAAGCTCTGGCAGTACATCAAGCGGAAGGGCCTCCAGGATCAGAAAGAGCGCCGCATGATCAACGCCGATGACGCGCTCAAGGTGGTGTTCGGTGGCAAGGCGCGCGTGTCGATGTTCGACATGACGAAACTCGTCAACAAGCACCTCAAGGACGCATAGTTCCGCACTGGCCGCGGGCGCGTCCCGGTGGGAGCTGCCGGGCGACCGCCAGCGGCGAGCGGACACAGGGTGGCAATGATGGCCGGAACGCCTCAGGGCAAGTCACCTCGGGCGTCTGGCGCAGCGGGGTCCGGCGCACCACGGAGCACGGCGGGCGAGCAGTCGGCGTCCGCCGGCGGCTCGCCGGACCGCCGCCCCTGGCTGGAGGCGGCCAAGTCGATTCTGGCCGCGGTCGTCGTCTTTCTCTTCGTTCGCACCTTCCTGGTCGAGGCGTACCGGATCCCGTCGGGCAGCATGGAGCCGACGCTACTGGTCGGCGACTGGCTGTTCGTCAACAACCTGGCATACGGGCCGCACATCCCGCTGACGAACTCGCATCTCCCGGGATATGCAGTCCCCGCGCGGCGGGACGTCGTCGTGTTCGTGTCGCCGCCGCAGATCGATGCACCGGATGATCCGACCCCGATCCTGGTGAAGCGGCTGTGGGGCACGCCGGGCGATACGCTGTTCATGCGCGACGGCGTGCTGCACATCAACGGCGATTCGTTACCACAGGGTCCGGAGTTCGCGGGCAACACCAAGCCGACCGACGGCACGAACCTGCTCAACAATCCGCTGTTCGACTGGCAGCGCCGTTACTCGCTCTCGGCGTCACGTTTCGGGACCGCGCCGCTGGATCCCTCGCTCGACAACTGGGGCCCGATCGTCGTACCGCCGGATCACTATTTCATGATGGGTGACAATCGGTACGATTCGAAGGACAGCCGCTATTGGGGGTTCGTGCCGAGGGAGAATTTGCGCGGCCGGCCGCTCTTCGTGTATTACTCATACGACCCCGAAGCCGGGCTTCCGTATTTCCGGATCTTCACGAACATCCGGTGGAGCCGCCTGGGGCACTGGATCCACTAGGGCGTCCCGCCCGGATTCACTGCCGGGCCCACACCCGCGCCACGCCGGCGGGTCCCGCTTTTGCACGGCACGGCTCGCACGTTCTCTCCTCCCGAGGAGCCGATTCTATGGCAGTCCGCCTCCGCGAAGTTCATCCCGCCGTCGTTCACGCGCCGATCGCCCTGCTTCCGCTCGCGGTCGTGGCAGACGTACTCGGCCGCGTCACGCGCCGCCGGTCGCTCCGTGAGGCCGGGCGCCATCTCATGCCCGTTGCCGCCGTGGGTGCCGCGGCAGCGGCCCTGACGGGGCTCGTGGCGCAGCACGAGGTGCAGGCCGACGGGCGCGCGCGCGACATGCTCGTGACGCACCGGAACGTGAACCTGACGGTGGTCGGCCTCACGACCCTGTTGGCGACCTGGCGGTGGCGGCAGCGCGCGCCGTCGTCGGGGTATCTCGCGCTCGGGCTCGCTGGCGTGGGACTGTTGGGGTATTCGGCGTATCTCGGGACGAAAATGGTGTATGCGCACGGCGTCGGCGTCGATGCCGCTGGCGGAATTCGCCCCGCTGGAAGGACAGGTCCGGAGCGTGGAAACGCGGCTGCCGTGCGGACGGCGGCGGGGGACATGCTGCGCGGGCTGACGCACGCGGCGGCAGCGCGCATGCAGCGCGTGGCGCTTCATCGGGAGCCGCCGATCCGAGTGCTCAAGCCGAGCGCCGCGCCCACATCGGCTACGGGTCCCGCCGGAAACTGAGCACGCGTTCGGGCCGGGCACGGGTCGCGTCGCGGCCCGGGGTCCAGTAGGTTAGGCACTACATGCCCGGCTTCTTCCCGCGACACTCGATCGCTTGGAAGGTCGAAGAGCCGCCAGCGTTTCGAGCCCTGACGCTGTCGGTCGTGGAAATCGGGCTCCTGACCGGGGTGAGCTACCGCCTCGTGCGGGCGCTCCTGCTGGCCCACGTGCCGGGCGGGCATCTCGTGTATCTGGGTGGCATCTACGTCGCGCTCGCGCTACTCCTCTGCGGAGCAGCGGCGGCACATCTCGGCAACTATCCGATCCGCACCTGGCTATGGCGCGTTCCACTGTTCGCGGTTCTCGAAGTGTGCGGGGAGATTGGCACCAGCATCGTGCTCGTCGCGGCGCATCGCGAGCGTCAAGGCACCTCGCCCGCCGACTGGGACGACGTCCCGTCGATGGCATTGAGCGCGCTGGAATTCCGGACGCTGGTGCTGTGCATCTTCGCCCTCGTCCTGGCCGGCGTCGTCCAGGTGGTGCGCAACGTGTTGTTGCGGCGTGCCGACCGCGGATCCACCGTGGAAGCCATTCGTGAGGGCCGCACGGGCGGCTAGCGCGCTCCACCCGTGGCGCGCCCAATGAGCCGTACCTCCGCCCCGGTGACCGCCGCACACGGGCCGCTCCGCCGTGCGCGTGTCCGGGTGCCCGGCAGCTCATCCAACCTCGGCGCGGGCTTCGATTGTCTGGGGATCGCGCTCGCCCGATACGTCACCGCCGAGTACGTGCCTCACCACCCCTCTCACGACCCCTCTCACAACGCCCATCACGACGCCCATGCGCTTCATGTCGAGCGGCGCGGCACACTCCGGGCACTTGGCGAGGGGCCCGACGACCGGGACCTCATCGTCCGCGCGTTTCGCCGCTACACCGAGTCGCTCGGGATCGCCGCGACTGGCGGGGCATTGACCCTCGACTCCGAGATCCCCATCGCGCGGGGGCTCGGCTCGTCGGCGGCCGCCGTCGTCACCGGCATCGCGCTCGCTGCCGCGGCCGCGGACGTCCCGCTCGACCTCGCGCACGCGCTCCGCATCGCGCGGGAGTTCGAGGACCATCTCGACAACGTCGCACCGTCGATCCTTGGCGGGCTGGTGGCCGTGGCGAACGGAGACGACGGCGTGCCGCATGCCTTCCGCCTGCCGCTGTCGGACCGCGTGGGGTTCGCGTTCGCGGCGCCCGGAGTGGAGCTCGAGACACGGCGGGCGCGGGCCGCTCTGCCGTCCACCGTCCCGCACGCCGACGCCGTGCACAATGTGGGCGCGATGGCGGCGCTGCTGCGGGCGCTGGAGACTGGCGACGCCGATCTGATGCGGCTTGGCCTCTCCGACCGCCTGCACGTGCAATATCGCGTGCCGCTGATCCCGGGGGCGGAGGACGCGATGCGGGCCGCGCGGGACGCGGGTGCGTGGGGCGCGACGGTATCGGGCGCGGGATCGGGACTTCTGGCGTTCGCGGCGCCGGACCGGACATTCGACGTGGCGGACGCGATGGCGGCGGCGTTTCGCGCGGCGACCGGCACGGGTGTGGTGTTCTTCGCCGCCGAGCCGGACGCGAGAGGTGCGACCGTTGAATGATGTCAGGGGTGAGACCGAGCCCGCCAGCGTGAACGGCCGGGCGCGGGGGGTGCTCGAGCGCTACGCGGCGCTGTTGCCAGTCACGAGCGCGACGCCAGCGCTCTCGCTTCAGGAAGGTGACACGCCGCTGCTCGAGGTGCCGCGACTCGCGGCGTGGGCCGGCGTCGCGTCGTTGTACGTGAAGTTCGAGGGGATGAATCCGACGGGATCGTTCAAAGACCGCGGGATGGTCGTGGCCGTGGCGAAGGCCGTGGAAAGCGGAGCGCGCACCATCCTGTGCGCGTCGACCGGCAACACCGCGGCGAGTGCAGCGGCGTATGCGGCCCGGGCCGGCGTGACCGCAGTGGTGCTGCTGCCGCGCGGCAAAGTCGCGGGCGCCAAAGTGTCGCAGGCCCTCGCGTACGGGGCGCGGGCGATCGCGCTCGACACCGGGTTCGATGCGGCGCTCGACGTGGCGCGCGGACTGACGGCGCGGTACGCGGTGGAACTCGTCAACTCCGTCAATCCGCACCGGATCGCGGGGCAGGCCACCGCGGCGTACGAGATCTGCGACGTGCTGGGGCACGCGCCGGACGTGCTGGCGCTGCCCGTGGGGAACGGTGGAAACATCAGCGCGTACTGGGCGGGATTCCGGCGTTACCGCGACCTGGGGCGTACGCGGTCGCTTCCGTCGATCGTCGGCGGCCAGGCGGCTGGCGCAGCGCCGCTGGTACTCGGCCATCCGGTCGAGTCACCGGACACGATCGCGAGCGCGATCCGGATTGGCCGGCCGGCGAGCTGGGAGAGCGCGGTGGCGGCGGCGACCGAGTCTGGTGGTGAGTTCCGGGCGGTGACCGACGCCGCCATCCTCGACGCCTACCGGCAACTGGCCCGGCGCGAGGGGATCTTCTGCGAGCCGTCATCGGCGGCCGGACTCGCCGCGCTCCGCGCCAGCGTGGCGGCGGGACGGACCCCGGCAGGCAGCGAGTGCGTCTGCGTCTGCACGGGCCACGGCCTCAAGGACGCCCAGTTCGCTCCGGCGCTCGAGGACGACGCGGCACCATTGCCCGCGACCGTCGAAGCGGTGGCGGCCGCGCTGGGCGTCGCGGAACGGCGGGGCTCGTAGGGCGTCCTTCCGGAGTGGTGGCGAGCCGCGAAGGGCTCCAGAGGGCATTGCACGGAACCCCGGGGCATCCAGGCGGATATGTTTCCGACCTGGCCTGTATCTCAACGGAGTGACGCGAACCCATGTATGACGAACGGTTTGTGGCGCCTATGCGCCAGGAATTGACCCGCCTCGGGGTCTCGGAGCTGCGGACAGCGGCGGCCGT
>JAJPIM010000008.1 GCA_021324775.1 Gemmatimonadota bacterium | reverse complement strand
TGAGCCTCGGCATGCCGAAACCCGCATTGCGGACCTCGATCAACTCCAAGGCCGATTTGCCGATCATCAGAACTTGCAAGTCGATGTTGTCGGAGACAAAACGCTCGCCAGTGGCTCTGCCGTCAACGGTGGCGCCCGCACGAGCGACGGCTTCGTCGATATTGCGCACGACGATTCCGACGTGGTCCAATCCAAGTAGCTTCATTGTTAATTCTCCTCTGTCATGTTCAGCCAACGTGAGCACGCTTTTCTCTCGCGGCCGGCCACATCAGCTTCTCCCCTCCCGCGGCGGGAGGGTCAAGAGCGGATTTGCCGCTCGACTCTCCCACAGGGAGAGACTCAGATTGTGGTCGTGAACGCGAAGCCTTCGATCAGCGACGTCTTCCGGGCATGATGTTGATGAACTCGACCCTGTCCATCGGCGACTTCTCCCGGGCCACGCACCTGAGTGCGAAGATGCTTCGTCACTACCACGAGATTGGGCTATTGAAGCCGGCCGACGTGGACCTGAACAGCGGGTACCGGCGCTACGCCGCAGAACAGATCGTCAAGGCGCAGATTATCCGCCGCTTCCGCGACTTGGAGATGCCACTTGAGGACATCCACATTGTCCTTGAGGCGCCCGACGTCGACACCCGCAACCGGGTGATCGCGAACCATCTGGCTCGCCTGGAGTCCGCCCTGGCTCGGACCCAAGAAACAGTCGCATCCCTGCGGGGGCTGCTGGATCGCCCCCAGGACCGCAGCGTGCCGATCGATCACCGTCATGTCGCAGCCACGCCCGCCGCGGTCATCACGGACATTGTTGAAAAATCCGGCGTCGTCGCCTGGTATCGTGGAGCCATGGGCGAAGTGGTTGCCACGCTGGCCGCCCAGGACATCTCCCCGGCAGGGCCCCTCGGGGGCATCTTCGACACGGAGCTCTTCACCGAGGACCGGGGACGGGTCACGATCTTTCTTCCGTGCGATCCGTTGCCACAGCCGGTTGGACGAGTCAGCACCACCGTGATCCCGCCGGCAGAGCTGGCAACGATCGTGCACGTCGGCTCCAACACCGAAGTCGACCGAACGTATGGTACCCTCGCCGCTTACGTGACGCAGCACGCGATTGCGGTCGACGGGCCGATTCGCGAGTATTACCTCGTCGGCCCCGCCGATACCCGAGACGAGTCGTTGTGGCGAACCGAAATTGGCTGGCCGATATTCCAAACCCGGCCCGCGCCATAAGCAAATGCCGTAAATCGGTGTCCGTTTTGGGAGGGTCCCGTCCGGCACGGAGGTCGATCCGTATACCAGCCGGAAGCCTACGCGATAGCGCTCGTGTTCATGCTTGCCAGCATGATGTGCTGGGGATCATGGGCCAACACCATGAAACTGACCCCAGGCTGGCGGTTCCAGTTGTACTACTGGGACTCCGTCCTGGGCGTGCTGCTCACGAGCCTGATCTGGGGTCTGACACTTGGCTCGGCCGGCGGGGGGCCGGTCGAGCCTCCTGCCGTCGCTTGGCCGCGCGGCAATCACACAGTGATCACGAAGCGCTGTGGCCGGCGCACTGCAGCACTCCAAGGTATACGCTCCACGGACCCACGGCCTCCCGGTATTGGTGGGCCATCACCCTCGCGATTTGGTGCAGATGATTCAAGTCGTGCGCCGCCCATGTCGCCAGCAGCTCTGACAGCGTAACGACGCCAAGCGCGGGATGCCGCCCCCGCCGCCCGAGATCCTCGGCCCGCAGATTCAAGGCACGCAGTGCATCCAGGCTGTCTGATCGCACACGGGCAAATTCATCAAGGAGCTGCCCCAGCGACTTGCCTTGACTCTCGCGTACCTGTCCCCAGCGATCAAAGGGCTCGAACGTCCGCGTCTCGCCAAGGTCCAGCACCATTCTCACGCGGGGCATCCAATCCGTGCGATCGCCGTGAATCAGGTGGCCGACGATATCGAACGCGCTCCAGGTATTGTCGCCTTCGTTCCGGGACGTCCACGCGTCGGGTAACTCACGCAGCAGCGTGTCGAGGGTCGCGGGGGTGCGACTGAGAAGCGCTATGGTGTACGGTAAGTGATGCTCCATCGTTCGCCTCAGCGTGTGGACAGGGAGCGGTCACCTCCCAATGCCATCACGTCCCCCACGGTACGCGGCGCCGGCTACCGGCCCGCGAGGAGCGCGACGAACCGCGGTTGACCGTGCAGAGGGTCCAGATCCGAATCGTGCTCCAGCCACTCCCAGTGCCCAAAGCCGTTTTGGATCGCCCGTTCGAGACAGGAAATCGCCTCGTCCGGCTGGCCCGCGTTTGCGTATACGCAGGCGACGTTGTACAGCACCCCGGAGTCGTCCGGATCGAGAATCAAGGTTTGCCGGATGAAATCCAGCGCCCGCGCCACGTTTCCGAGCCGGCAGTGGGCTGATGCGCCAAGCACCAGGGCCCGCGACTCGTCCGGGTTGAGAGCCAGCCGCGCCTCGGACAGCTGCACGCCGCGCCGGTTGGCGGCTTCGGCATCGGCGGAACGGCCCAGTGCCTTGTAGACCTCCGCGAGGAGAATGGGTGACTGGTAGTCCTCCGGGCGCAGGTCTGACGCCTGTTCGAACAGCCTCGCTGCCGCCTCGTACTTCCCCTGCGCCAAACACGCGCGGGCAAAGAAATAGTGGGCCTCGAACAGCTTCGGATTCAACTGGAGCGCTCGCTCGAATTCCGTTTCCGCCTCCTCGTACTGCTTCCGCAACGTGAGCGCGAGTCCGCGAGCCTCGTGCGCCTCGGCAAGCTCGGGATCCAGTGCGAGCGCTCTCCGGCTGTAGCTATCGGCTCCCTCGAGATTCGCCTTGCTGGCGTCCCACCAGGTGTAAAGGGCCGAACAGCAGTCGGCGGCGCCGGCGTGGGCCAGCGCGTAGTCGGGATCGATTTCCATCGCCCGCTCGAACATCCGCCGCGCGTATTCGACTCCTTTCTTGCGCCACTGGTGGAAGTACTGGCGTCCCCGGAGGTAGAAATCGTAGGCCTGGACATTCGCCGTGGGAGCCTTTTCGATGGCGCGCTTTTCCTTCTCGCTGAGGACCACGCGGAGCGCTTTGACGATGTTCTCCGCGATTTCATCCTGAATCGCGAAGACATCCTCCAACTCTCGGTCGTATCGGTCGGACCAGAGCTGGTAGCCGTCGGCGACTTTCACCAGTTGGGCCGAGATCCGGAGCCGATTGCCGGACTTGCGGACGCTCCCTTCGAGCACCGTTCCCGCACCGAGCTGTTCGCCCACTTTGCGCACGTCCTGGTGGCCCTTGAACGCAAAGGCCGAGGAGCGGGACGCCACGTGCAACGCCTCGATCTTGCTCAGCGCGTTGATGATCTCTTCAGCGATCCCCTCACAGAAGTAATCCTGGTCCTTTTGCGGACTCATGTCGGCGAACGGCAACACGGCGATCGACTTCTTCGTGGCCGCGAGCGGGGTGGCCAGCGGCGTGGCGTTCGGCGTAACTACTTTCGGGGACCCGAGGGCGTGCACGAGAAGGCTCGCGGTCTGGAACCGATCGGTCGGGTCCTTGGCCAGGGTCCTCGTGACGACGACGTCGAGCTCGGCCGTAATGATGGAGCGCGCCGCCCGCACGGAAGGCACCGGGTCTGTGAAGCGCTTCATGATGAGAGCCTGCACCGTGGCTCCGGTAAACGGTGCCGAGCCGCTCAGCATCTCGTACATCACGCACCCGAGACTGTAGATATCGCTGCGGCCGTCTGGCTCTCGCTCGCCGGAGGCCTGCTCGGGACTCATGTAGGCGGGAGTCCCCACCGCCATGCCGATCTGGGTGAGGCTCTCACCTCCGGCCGCACTCACCGCCTTGGCGATCCCAAAATCCGAGACGATCGCCTCGCCTTCATGCAGCATCACGTTCTCAGGCTTGATGTCGCGGTGCACCACGCCATGACGGTGCGCGTAGTCGAGCGCCGCGGCAACATCCCGGCCGATCCGCACCGCGTCATCCACTGGGAGCGGCCTTTCACGATTGAGCCGGTCCCGCAGGGACTCGCCCTCGACGAACGGCATGACGTAGTAGAGCAACCCGCCCGCCTGGCCGGAATCGTACAGCGGCAAGATGTGCGGATGTTGGAGCCGCGCGGCGATCTCGATCTCCCTGAGAAATCGCTCCGATCCAAGGGTCGCGGCGAGCTCCGGGTGCAGCACCTTGAGCGCGACCGGACGATGGTGCTTCCTGTCCTGCGCGAGGTAGACGGTCGCCATCCCTCCGCGACCGATCTCCCGATCCAGAGAGTACTGCGTCCCGAGGGTCGTTTGGAGCTGCTCGCGTACGTCCAAAATCGCCACTGGCATGCCACCGAGGCGGAGAGGGCCCAACGTGCCGCGTGGGCCGGTGAGGGTTCAGCAATCTGCACGTTGAGCCGTTGGCAATCCAGCGCCACCCCGAGGCTGGCGGATCGCCAGACCGTGCCCTGGGCCTCGTGCCGTCCGCCCGTCGCCGGTGATCACGCACCTGAGCGGCGCCCCTGTCGCCCGCGCCGGCCTAGTCGAACACGGTCAACGCGATCTTCGCGATCTGTTCCAGCGCACGGCGGTCCGATCGGAGTCTCGCCATCGCGCGCATCCCCTGAATCGTCGCCACGAAATATCGGGCCAGGGCGGTCACATCCTGCTGTGCCGGCAATTCGCCAGTCGACTGCGCGCGACGCAGGGCGTCACCGAAAATCGATTCGACCTGCACCTGATTGTTTCGCAAAAAGCCGGCAATGACTGCATCGCCCGTATCCCGCTCCATGTTGGCGCTCAACAGCAAGCAGCCACGGGCGTGTTGCGCGCGAGACTCGGCACTGAGGCCGAACAGGAGCGTGGCAAACCCGTCTCTCACCGACGGATTCGACTCGAGCACCTCGCGCGTACGCGCGTTGGTTTCATCACGGTAATGGGCCAGCGCCTGCAAGTACAGCGCGCGCTTGTCGCCGAAGGTGTCATAGAGGCTTTGTTTCGCGATTCCCATCTCTCGCAACAACACATCCATCGACGCGTGCTCGTAGCCAAGCCGCCAGAAGACCGTCATGGCTTTCGCCAGCGCCCTCGCCGGATCAAACGCCTTCGCACGCGCCATTGCGGATCCTCCGGTCTAAACCGGACAGTCTTGACACCGGCTATTCCAGACCGTATGGTCTGGAATAAGAGGCGCCCCCACCAAAGGAGATGACCATGATAGCCACGAGGTACCCACGTTTGTCCAGCGCATGGTTGACGATGGTGCTCCTTGTCATGCCCGCGCTGTCGGCAGCACAGGGCGCAGCAGACAGCGATACCCTGAGCTCACGCACGGCGGACGTCGGCGGCGTCACACTCCATTACCTGACGGCCGGTCATGGACCGGCAGTGGTCCTGCTGCACGGCTACGCCCAGACGTCGCGCATGTGGAGGCCGATCATCCCACTGCTCGCCAGGAAATTTACCGTTATTGCACCTGATCTGCCGGGTATTGGGGATTCTGGCATCCCACGGGACGGCCTGGATATGAAGACGGCCGCCATCCGTGTCCACGACCTCGTCAGGTCCCTGGGTATTCAACAGGCGAGAGTCGTCGGTCACGACATCGGGCTCATGGTTGCCTACGCGTACGCTGCCCAGTTTCCAGCCGAAACCGAGAAGCTCGTGCTGATGGATGCGTTCCTTCCGGGTGTGGCCGGGTGGGAGAGGGTGTATAACGACCCGACGAAGTGGCATTTCCGTTTCACCGGTCCGACGCCAGAGGCCTTGGTCCAGGGCCGGGAGCGGACGTACTTCGACTACTTCTGGGACGCTTTTGCTGCGGACAAGACACGCTCGATCCCGGACGCCGATCGGGCGGCCTATGTGGCCGCGTATGCGCGGCCAGGCCGAATGCGCGCGGGATGGGCGTACTTCGAGTCCTTCACAAAGACCGCCGGCGATTTCGCGGATCTCTCTCGGACGAAGTTATCGATGCCAGTCCTGGCCATCGGTGGCCAACGCGCGAACGGGGCTGTGCTCGGGCAACAAGCGCGGATCGTGGCGACGAATGCGACGGTGGTGGTATTGAGCGACACGGGACACTGGGTGCTCGATGAGCGGCCCAAAGAAACAACGGATGCGCTGATGAAGTTCTTGTGACGCTCGCGCATTGCAGTGGCTCGAGGTGCGGGTTGCCGCGCAGCGGAGCGAGATTCGGATCGGTGCGCTCGTCCTCCGGCACTGACGCGCGTGTGGTTGGTGACCGAGAAGTGGGAGTAGGACCTAGCAGCAGATGCCGGCTTCGCCGATCACCGCCGCGGCAGCCACATACCGGGTCAGCGGGCAGGCCTGCGTGGTGCTGACGCGGTCCGGCCCGTATGCTACAGGAGTCCCGTTCGGGTCGCTCGGCGGCACACATAGAGCCGGCCCGACACTCCATAGAGGCGCTATGAGGATGACCGACGAGCAGAAACAGAGATTGGAAGCCAAGTCGACACTTGGACGAACAGTCACTTTCAAGAACAACGGAATCCCGGGCGAACGGAAAGTCGGCAAGATCGTGGACGAGGTTGCCCTGGTCGTGAGCAAGCACAAGCACCTCATTCAGAAGATACTTTTTGCTGAAGGGATAAGCTGGGACGGCAGCCCGCACGGATACCGCACCGGGTACTACACATACTCAACCGGGATGAAGAAAATCGTCTGGGGCCACGACACGCAGTTTCTAACAGGGAACGAGTATCGCGTGTTGCTGGCGAAGGCGAAGGCCAAGGGGTGGGACCTCTTCCAGTAGGCGCTAGCCTGATTCGTTCGGTCTAAGAGGTGAGACGGGCACCCACACCGGTGCCCGTTCTGCCAATCGGCCCTCGCGCCACCGTCCGGACCGTGGCAGCGGTCAACTCATGCTCCGCTGCAACGGCGGCGTCCCGTCCTTGAACAACGCCCGCAACTGGGCCCGCATTTCGGGCGAATCCTTGTGCCCATGCACCGCCACCGCGTGCTGCGCGGCCGCGTCGAGCAACTCTGCCTCCGTATCAGCCGTAATCGCGATGCTGCACTGCTTCTCACTCGGGAACTCCCGGCAATCGATGTACTTCCGCGCCATCGTAACCTCCCGCTCCTGGAGGGTGTGCAAAACCGGACCGACCGTCGTCGCCAACGCTTCCTATTTTACCTACTAGTAGGTTAATTTCAAGAGCAGATGCCACGACCTGCCAAGCGAATCGCACCGCCCGCCCGTACGGCAGCCGCCAACGGCACCGCTCAGGACATTCTCGATGTCGCCGAGCACCTGGCCCAAACCCGCGGCTTCAACGGGTTTAGTTACGCCGACATCGCCGCTCGGCTCGGCGTCACCAAGGCCAGCCTCCACTATCACTTCCCCTCCAAAGCCGGCCTCGGCCGAGCGCTCATCGCGCGCTACCAGACGATCTTCAACGACGCGCTCGGCGCCATTGAACGACAGGCGCGCGACCCCGCGGAGAGGCTGAAGCGCTACGTCGCGTTGTTCGAGGCCGTCATGAGCGATGACCGTATGTGCCTGTGCGGAATGCTCGCCGCGGAATACGCGACGCTGCCGCGGCCAATGCAGAAGCAACTCAAGCTGTTCTTCGACGCCAACGAGCTGTGGCTCACGGGTGTCCTGAACGATGGCTGCCGCGCCGGGGACTTCGGCTTTCGTGAACCCGCCGCCGAGCGCGCGCAGGTCATACTCGGCGCGCTGGAAGGAGCAATGCTCGTCGCCCGATCCTATGGCGATCCACGCCGGTTTCGGTCGGCAGCCGAACATGTCCTCGGCGATCTCCGCAAGATTTGACGAGGAGAGCGATCGCCGCAGGTCTCACACGTGCGCAGTCTGCTCGTCCAACGCTTCCAGCGTCTCGTGATCGAGCACGAGCTTCGCCGCCGCCGTGTTCTCCTCCAGGTGCGCCACGGCCGACGTTCCCGGAATCGGTAGCATGACCGGCGACTTCGCGAGCAGCCACGCAATCGCCACCTGCGCCGGCGTCGCGCGCAGCCGCTCGGCCTCGTGCGCCAACGGGCCGCCGGGTCTCGCAAGATTGCCCGTGGCAAGTGGGAACCACGGAATGAAGCCAAGATTCTCCCGCGTGCAATACTCGAGCACCGGCTCCGACTTCCGGTCGGCGAGATTGTAGCGGTTCTGCACCGAGACGATCGTCGCGATCCGCCGGACTGCTTCGATCTGAGCGACCGTGACCTCCGACAACCCGATGTGCCGGATCTTCCCCTCACGCTGGAGCGCAACCAGCGTCCCGATCTGATCCTCCATCGGCACCTTGGGGTCGATCCGGTGAAGTTGCAGCAGATCGATCCGCTCGAGCCGCAGCCGGCGCAAACTGCCGTTCACCGCCTCGCGGAGATGCACCGGTCGCCCATCCTCGACCCACCGGTCCGGACCAGGCCGCGTAAAGCCAGCCTTGGTCGCGATCACCAGCCCCCGCGGATATGGATACAACGCCTCCGCGATCAGACGCTCGGCCACCTCCGGACCATACGCGTCAGCGGTATCGATCAGATTGATGCCCAGCTCGGCCGCGCGCCGCAACACCGCCAGCGCCTCGGCCCGGCTCGCCGGCTCGCCCCAAATACCCCGGCCCGTAAGCCGCATCGTGCCAAAGCCGAGGCGGTTGACCTTGAGGTCGCCGCCGATGCGGAATGTGGAAGCAGACGCCATACCGACTCCCTCTATTCGAAGTGATGCCTGACGTGACGCGGAGAGGCGCCGCAATCCCCGCGCCAACACTGCGTCGCGCCAGCAGATGCCATACCGACTCCCTCCATTGAAGTGATGCGTGACACCAGGCGCCGCATTTCGTCCGCGGTAGTCCTTGGTAGGGGCCGGTCGCGACCGGCCCCTACGGATGCCGCCGTCACACCGCCCTCATCTCATGCGGCGTTCGCGCCCGTCACGTCGTCCGCTCTCGGCCAACCGCGATCAACACGAATCCCGCGATGATTGCGATGGCGCCGGCGACCGGTGGCACGAAGCCCTTGTCGGACGTCGAAACCTGAACCGGTCCGATATTCGTCGAGTGGCGATCCTTCGTGTAGCTGATTCCGCGCGCGGCCAGAACCAGCACCCCAATGATGACCAGCACGACACCGAGTATTCCCACGGGTCGCATACGCATCTCCTGAGTCAGTAGATAGATCCGCGGCTGAGGAGCCCCACGGATCACATCTGGCAACGCAAGAGGCAAGCCGCGTGACCAAGATGCGCGGCTGGCTCCCGCTAGTGGGCTGCGCCGGCCGTTTCCGGCCGGGACTACTGCTGGAACCCGCGCCCGATCTGTAGAATTACCCCACTCTGCAATCACCATATTCTGTGCCCGAGTCGCGCACGGCGCCGCCCGTGTGACTTCACTGCCGCATAACCGACCACCCCACCGGACAATGCGCACTTCGCTTCTCGCGATTGCTCTCCTGTCGGCCTCCGCACCCGCCGCCTTCAGCCAGACACCCGCCGGCGACTCGGCGAAGAAAAAAACGGCGCCCGAAACCAGTCTGCCGATTCTTCCCACCCGGCACACGCGTTTCACGACGGACGAAGGGACCTGGATGTCGCTCGACGTCTCGCCCGACGGCAAGACGATCGTCTTCGACCTCGTCGGCGATCTCTACACCGTTCCCATTACCGGCGGAGCCGCCACACGCATCACGTCGGGGATGGGATTCGACGGGCAGCCGCGATTCTCCCCGGACGGGAAGTCGATCGTATACGTCACCGACCGCTCAGGCTACGAGAACCTGTGGCTGGTCGATGCCGACGGCCATAACCCGCGCGCACTCACCAAGGACAAGGACGCGCAATACATCTCTCCCACCTGGACACCCGACGGCAAGTATCTCGTCGTCTCCAGGAACAAGACAGGCATCCTCGGCAGCAAGTACGATCTCGTTCTGCTCAACGCCTCGGGCGGCACCGGCATCACTCTGACGACGGCCGCGAAAGACGGCCCGCCGCCACCACCAGGCACTCCGCCCCCCTTTGATAACTATCTGGGTGCCGCCTTCGGCAGCGATGCGCGCTACATCTACGCGTCCGTCAAGCACGGCCGGTTCAAGTACGACCAGATGCTGTCGGATGCCTGGCAGGTCGCGGTGTACGACCGGAACACCGGCAAGACGTTCGTTCGCACGACCAACGTCGGCGGCGGTATGCGGCCCACCGTGAGTCACGATGGCCGGTGGCTCGCGTTCGGCTCGCGGCACGACGGGATCACGGGCCTTCGGCTTCGCGACCTGCTGTCGGGAGACGAGATCTGGCTCGCCAGGACCATCACGCGCGATGACATGGAGTCGCGGTACACACGCGACGTCCTTCCCGGCTTCGCCTTCACCCCCGATTCCAAGTCGCTCGTCATCTCGTACGGCGGCAAGATCTGGAAGGTCGATGTCCCAGCCGGTACCAGCACCGCGATTCCGTTCAAGGCGGACGTCGACATCGAGATGGGCCCGCTCGTGCACTTCCAATATCCGGTCGACGACTCGACGCTCACCGTACGCCAGATCCGCGACGCCCGGCCGTCACCGGACGGCAAGCAACTGGCGTACAGCGCGCTCGACCGCCTCTGGCTGGTCAATCTCGCGGGCTGCTCGGCCGCCGGACCGGCTCCGCTGCCGCCCGCCTGCCGCCCGCACCGCGTGACCGATCAATCGGTCGGCGAATACTCGCCGGCCTGGTCACCCGATGGGCGGTATCTCGCCTGGGTCACGTGGACCGAGGACGGAGGCGACGTCTGGCGGCTGCGCGCCGGCGATCCCAAGGCGCGGCCCGAGAAGATCTCGCGCCGCACGGCGTTCTACGAGAACCTGGTCTACAGCCCCACCGGTACGCGGCTCGTCGCCGCTCGCGGCCCACGCCAGCAACGCACCGAGCGCGAGAACGAGTTCGAGGGGCCCGGCCCGCAAGTGATGGAGCTCGTCTGGATCCCGGCGACCGGCGGGGACGCCACCGTGATCACACCGCTGACGAACTTCGGCCAGCCGCATTTCACGCGCGACACGACACGCGTCTTCTTCAACGACCCATCCGAAGGCCTGGTATCGGTGCGCTGGGATGGCACCGACCGGCGGTCGCACCTCAAGGTCACCGGGTACACCGATCGCGAGTTCGGCGGCGACAAGCCGCAGCCCGACATGGCAGACGAAATCGTGGTCTCACCCGACAGCAGCCAGGCCGTCGCGCTGGTCGACCGCAAGGTCTATCTCGTGGCGCTCCCCATCACCGGCGGCGCGACACCCACGGTCTCCATCTCGAAGTCCGACGAAACGCCGGTTCCGGTGCGCCGCCTCACACGGGTCGGTGGCGATTTCCTCGGATGGTCGCCGGACGGCCAGTCGATCTACTGGTCCCTCGGTCGTTCGTTCTTCACCTACGACCTCACCGCGTCCGCAGCCGCCGTTCGCGACTCGACCCATCGGGCCGACAGTCTCGAGAAGGCCGGCGCCAAACCCGATTCGAACAAAACGGATACGGCGTCGATGCCCCGATACGCGTACACCGCGAAGCGGTTCGATGTGACCATGATCGTGCCCAAGGATCGCCCGGTGGGCAGCGTCGTCCTGTCCGGCGCCCGCATCGTCACGATGAAAGGCGACGAGATCATCCCGCAGGGCGATATCGTCGTGACGAACAACCGCATCGTAGGAGTCGGGCCGTCCGGCAGCGTCACCGTGCCTGCCGGTGCGCGCCGCATCGACGTGAGCGGAAAGACGATCATCCCGGGCTATGTCGATATTCACTCGCATATGTGGCCCACGTGGGGCATCCACAAGACACAGGTCTATGAATACCTGGTCAATCTCGCCTACGGCGTGACCACCACGCGAGATCCGCAGACGTCGACGACCGATGTGCTGACGTACGGTGACCTCGTCGAGACCGGCGAGATGCTGGGTCCCCGCATCTTCACGACTGGCCCTGGCGTGTTCTGGACTGACGAGGTGTCCAGCCTGGCGGACGCGCGCGAGGTGCTGACCCGGTATTCCGATTTCTATCAGACGCACACGCTCAAGCAGTACATGACCGGCGACCGCATCGTGCGGCAGTGGGTCCTGATCGCGGCCCGCGAACAGGGGATCACGCCGACACTCGAGGGCGGCCTGGATTTCCGGAAGAACATGACCGAAGCGATCGATGGCTTCGCCGGGAGCGAGCACGCGTACGCCATCATGCCGCTGTACAACGATATCGTACAATTGGTCGCGTCGAGCGGGATTACGTACACGCCGACGCTGATCGTCGAATACGGCGGCCCCTTTGCGGAGAACTACTGGTTCGAGCACTACGATATCCACGGCGATCCGAAATTGCGGCATTTTACCCCGCACGACGAGATCGATCGCCGCGGGCTCCGGCGCGCGGGATGGTTCGCCGATAGCCAGTACAGCTTCAATCAGGTGGCCGCGGGGGCCGCAAAGATCGTCGCGGCCGGCGGCCACGTCGGCCTGGGCGGACACGGCGAGCTGCAGGGACTCGGCACCCACTTCGAGTTGTGGTCGATCGCGAGTGGAGGCATGCCGCTCCACGACGTCTTGCGCGTGGGGACGATCTTCGGCGCCGAGGCCATTGGCGTCGACAAGGACCTCGGCTCACTGGAACCCGGCAAACTGGCCGACCTCCAGGTGCTGGACAAGAATCCGCTGGACGACATTCGCAACACCAACACGATCGCCTACGTCATGCGAAACGGCCGGCTCTACGACGCCAATACGCTCAAGGAGATCTACCCACGGGAGCGCGAGATTCAGCCGCCATATTGGTGGCGCCCCGCCGAACAGTGACCGTCCTGCCGATACTCTAGGCCGCGGTCCTATGTGACTCCAGCAGCAACGCCCTCGGAATGTCATACCCGGAGACGCTGGTCGAGACAAGGTTCACCGCAGCTTTCTTGATGCCCGTATCGAAAGCCGCGTTGAACGCACGGACAAAGGGATCGTCCGTTCGCAGCACGGTTGTCCGCACGATCTGATCCCAGGTGCTTCTGCTAGTAGTCTTATGGAGCAAGTTGGTAAGTTCGTGCACAGCTTGCGCGCGGGACCATTGATCAAGGCCTTTCGCGCTTACGACCAAATTCCAAGCGGTTTGCGAACCCTGGTCAGAGGCCAGTAGCATGAGCAGCGCAATAGGACCACCTCTGTGCGCTAGGCCGGCCCTGAGCTTTCTCAATTCTCTTACCAGTGCCTCTTGATCCATCGAAATATTCCGTGCCGAGAGTCGCGGATTGCGTTGAGAATATCGAATGTGTCTTGCTGCGAAAACGTGCCGGCCGGTCTGTACCGCTGCTCAGGCGTCCACGGACTTGCAATAGACCAATTGGTGGATAGCTGGCTCCCGGGCAAGAGCTTCCGGCGGAGTCCCGACAGGAACAATAGCTGATCGAAGTCATGAACGGCGAAGACCTGCTTGTACTTGCCGCCATCAGGATAGTCCGCCACGCCCAAGAGTTTACAAATACGCGCCTTCAGGGCCAGCTCAATGACATACCCGCAGAGATACGCTGCGCCATCGAAAAACCCAGCAGAATAGAGAGCCTGTGCCTCCTTCAGGCGCAACTGCGCTAGGTCCTTGAGTTCCGATCTACTCGACAATAGCGCTATCCTCGAGCGCAAGAGCGGAAAAGTGGTGGCCTGACGAGACGGATCGCGTCGAGAGCGAGCTTACTGTAGAATGGCGCGGCACTGCGCCACGAACCGTTTTACCATCGCCTCGGCTAAATGAAAGGCGTCGCGCACACCGTTCGGCCCGGCCGTTGCACGACGCAACGCAGGACACGATCAACGCGGCGACGGATTGAATGCCACGAGGTTCGCGGTCATCATCGTCGCGACTGAATCGCCGGGTGTGCCGGTGGTACAGGTGATGCCTGAATACGTCCCGCCGAGGTCCAGGTGGCCCATTCCGTCGAAGCCGCCCCCGTTGCCCTCGCCTAGCACGAACGTGGCGCTCGCGAAATTGCACGCGGGATAGCTGGCCGCCAGCAGCGTTCCAATGTAGAACAGTGGTTTTCCCGGATCGCCGAACTGCTGCCAGTTGATCACGCTGGCGCTGTAGACCGCCGCGATCGCGCCGGTGCCCGTGAATCCCTGGCCGAGCGTGAAACTGCCGCTGATGTTGCCGTTCGCATCGGGATCACTCATTTGGATGGTGATGGCGGGCGCGATCGGCGAGCTGGCCGAGGGAAGACCCGTCATGCGGTAGGTGAGCGTCCCGGTATACGTGCCGCCGATGGCGAACAGCGCGGGCGCCGTCTGTTGCGTGCTGCACCCGACGCCCGCCAGCGCCACGGCGGCCACCGTGAAGAGCGCACCGGCCTGAATGACAGAGTGCATCGAGACCTCCAGGAGAGTGATCAGCCAGTTGGCGGCTTCGGGGACTGGCACCTCAGCTCGCGGCCTCTGCACCGCCGATCCCGATACCGCAGCACCCGTGCCTTACGAAGGTGGGACCGCGGGGTTCAATTAGGGCCCACGGTTCTACCCCAGAGGCCGGATGACGGCATCGGTTGCGGGCCCAGATGGGCAGTCTCGCATGGCGCGCCGCATCGGGCTGCTGCTGGCTGTGGCCGTCTTCATCAACTACGTGGACCGGGGCAACCTCGCGACCGCCGCCCCGGTCGTGCAGCGCCAGTTCCACCTCTCGGCGTCGCAGATCGGAATACTGTTTTCAGCGTTCTACTGGACCTATGCGATCAGCCAGATCCCGGCTGGCTGGCTGGCCGAGCGATTTCGGGTGGAGCGAGTCGTCGCGGTGGGTTTCGCGATCTGGTCGGTCGCGACGCTGCTGACGGGGATCGCGGGCGGTTTCGTGACGCTGCTGGGTCTGCGGCTGATGCTCGGGCTCGGCGAGAGCGTCGCGTTCCCCTGCAGCTCCAAGATGCTCGCCACGCATGTGGGCATCGAGAAGCGGGGCCGGGCGAATGGGGCAATCGCCGTGGGACTGGCCGCCGGTCCGGCCTTCGGCACGTTCGTCGGCGGAATGATCCTCGCCCGCTTCGGATGGCGCCCGCTCTTTGTCGCACTCGGCGCGCTGTCACTGCTCTGGCTCTGGCCGTGGATCACGGGCCCTGTACGCGATCTGTCGCTCGCCTGCGCGCCGGATCCGGCCCAGAGCCCGCCGTATGCCGAAATCATCCGGCGCCGTGCCGCGGTGGGCGCGGCACTCGGGCACTTCTGCGCCAACTATGCGTTCTACGTCGTCATCAGCTGGCTTCCGCTGTACCTCGTGCAGGAGCGCGGGTTCTCGATCGCGCGCATGGCGGCATTGGGCGGCGCGGTGTACCTGATGCAGGCCGGAGGAGCATTCGCCGCTGGATGGGCTATGGACCGCTGGATTCGCAGCGGCGCCACACCGAATCGGGCGTATAAGACGGTGATGATCGCCAGCCAAACGACGTTCGCCATGTGCCTCGTGGGTGCGGTCTGGGCACCACCACTCGCATCGTCGGTGTGTCTCCTCCTTGCGGGCGCGGCCTTTGGGCCGGCCTCTGCCACGCTGTACGCCGTCGGCCAGACGTTGGCCGGCCCGACCGCGTCCGGCCGCTGGGTGGGATTCCAGAACTGCGTCGGAAATCTGGCTGGCATCGTTGGCCCCGCGATCACCGGCTTCATGGTCGATCGCACGGGACATTTCTATACCGCGTTCGGGCTTGCGATCGCGATCGCTCTTATCGGAGCGGTGTCGTGGATCGTCGTCGTTCCCCGTATCGCGACGCTCGATTGGAAACCGCGACCGCGCATCCCGGCCGGCGTCGTCCCTGAAGCAGCCTGACGGCGCTCCATGACCACTACTTCACATCGACCGTGCGGACGTTGTCCTCCGGGGTCCGGTCGATCAGCTTGTTGTACGGATCGATCCCCGCCTTGACGGGACGCTCGGATACCACGAAGTCCGCCGACATCTGGTTGGCGGTCACGTGGACTTTGCGGACCGCGAGCGGCTTCCCCAGTTTGTTGCCCGGCTCGGGCGCGCCGAACACGCCGGCGTCGATGTAGTCGGCCACCGGGATCTCGGTCTGGTTGCCCAGGCTGTCCGCCCGCAGCTTCTTCGCCGAAAATGCGAGGTGCACGGCGTAGGTGCCGTCGGCGCGTTTGACCGCCGTTGCCGTATCCGCCTTGTTGTCGTACAGCGTGATCGTCTCGAACAGATCATGGATCACGTACTGCAGTGAATCCGGCGTGACGGCGCGGATGTACTGCAGCAGATCCGTCGTCACGGTATACGGGGGGTTCTGGAACCCCTTGTCCTTGAGATACCGGCGCAGCGCCACATTGAGAGAATCCTCGCCGATGTAGTCGCGCAGCGCGTAGAACACCAGCGAACCCTTGTTGTAATGGATGTAGGGCTGGCCTTCCACCAGCATGAGCGGCAGTTCCTTCTTTTTCTCTGCGCTCCGCCCGCGGAGATACATGTCCAGCTCGAAGCGCAGAAACTTCTGGGCGCGCGACGCACCGTACCGCTTCTCCATCACGGTGAGCGCCGAATACTCGGCCAGCGACTCCGTGAGCATCGCCGCGCCCTGTACGTTGGCCGGCACGATCTGATGCGCCCACCACTGGTGGGCCAGCTCGTGCGCCGTCACGAACATCGGCATGTCGAGGTCGTCATCCCGGTCCCGGACCCGGGCGATGAATCCGATACCCTCGGAGAATGGAATGGTATTGGGGAAGGACTCGGCGAATACCTGATACCGGGGGAACTCGATGATGCGGTACTGGCGGAACTGATAGGGGCTGAAGTTCGTGGTGTAGTAGTCCAGCCCGCGTTTGGTGGCGTCGATCATCCGATCGACATCATACTCGTGACCCGCGTGATAGTAGACGTCGATCGCAACGCCCTTGTACTGGTCGTGACGCACCAGGTAGCGAGCCGATTGAATCGAATACAGGGGGAGGATCGGCTTGTCCATGTGGTAGTAGAACACATGGCGCCCGTTTTCCACCGTATCGCGCTGGAGGTACCCCGGTGCGATCGCGATCTGGCCGGGAACGGTGGACACCGCGGCGTCGAAGGAGATCCAGTCTGCATCCATCGACAGCGCGTTGTCCTTTCGCGCCAGCGTATCACCGATCGGATGTGCCCGCGCCTTCGGAGCGAGCTTGTGCTCCTTGCGCTTGTCATCATCCGCCAGCTCGGGGCCGTCGTCGTAGCCCAGGCCAGGAAAATAGTTGTTGTTGAGGAAGGTTCCGTTGTCCACGATGTCGTTGTTCGGATTCGCATTCGGAAAGCCGGCCGGTGAGAAATGGCCGCCGAACGACAGCGTCAGGGAATCGCCCGGCGCGAGCGGAGTCGTGAGCCGGTACAGATACACGCCACGCGCACTGTCGGCGAGCAACACCCGGCTTGGCTTGCTCCACACCAGCGAGTCGGCGTGGTACCCGCCGCCCGCGAACACACCACCGGTGATGTTCGAGCCGAACCCCACGGCGGGCAAGCTGACCAACAGGCTGTCGAGTGGCCGCGCGCGCTTGTTGACGATGCGATAGACGCTCTGCAGAGCGAACTCGCGACGCTCCGGCACGAGGTCGGCCCGGATGCGCACGCCAACGATGCGCGGCTGCGCCAGATCCTTGAAGTGCCGGTAGTCCTTCTCGTACGCCACCTGGCGGTTCTCGATCTCCTTGGTCCCCGCAAACGGATTCAGGACCGCCGTGTTGTAGAAGACGAAACCGCCGCTCGCGATCGCGCCGGCTGCGGTCAGGCCCCCGGCTACCTTGGTGGCGCCCGACTGCCAACGGGCTGCCGCATTCCGCAGGCGCGCGGGCCATCCATCGTCCGCACCCCGCACCCAGAACAGGTACGCCAGCACGAGCAGCACCGCGGCAAGCGCGCAATTGTACATCGTCACCCACGTCATGAATGGCGCGTAGTGCCCGAACCGGTTCATGTCGGAGTAGATGAACGTGGGCGCCTGGCCATACTGGTACAGCACGCGCTCGAACCCCCACGTACCGAGCACCGCCGTCAGCACGTAGAACACGATCATGACGACGTGTCCGACGTACTTGTTGTTCACGAGGGTGTGCACCAGCAATGCGAGCGCCGTGAGTTCGACAGTGGTTGGCCACACCACGCCCAGGAGCGCCTGCAGGTACAGCGGAAACTCGTAGTGGTGATACCCCTTCGCCGTCTGCACGCCCACCGTCGCCAGCATTGCGACCAGGAGCATCACAGCCATCGCGCCGAGAAAACCCAGGATCTTGCCGCCGACCACCACTGACGTCGGGACTGGCAGTGCGTCGGTCGCGCCGTCAGCTCGCAATTGGCGCTCGCGCCACACCAGCTCGCCGGCGTATATCGTCGTCAGAATGATGGTGAACAGGGCCAGACCACCATTGAGAAAGCCGATCATCTCCGCCGTGACTGGCCAGATGGGGGTTCCGTACAGGCGATCGACGTTCCAGGCTCCCAGACTGACGTTGATACTGGCAATGATGGCAATCGCCAGGAATACGGGCTCGCGTACGATCGACGCGAAAAAGAACCGGCACAGACTCATCATCTGCTGGAAACGCGCGCGCGGGTCGAAATGCAAGCGGGCAGGCGGGAGGGTCAAGCTCCCGAATCGGCTCGCCGCCGGGTACGGCATGGAAGCCGGAATCGGGGCCGGCCGCCGGCGTCGGCGCAGCCAGGCGGGCAAGAGCGGCTGCGCTTCAACTTCCAGCCGAACGGCCATGAACGCGATCCCCAAGACGACGGCCGCGAGGCCGATCCAGAGGACGCGGTTCCACAGCAGTGGGCCGGTGAGCGTGATGTCCCGCATGTTCTTGTCAGCCACCGTCCAGTAGCGGGTCACCAAACCGGTCGTGGAGAGGGCGAACGGATCCACGATCGCGCCGAGCAGTCGTTTGTCGAGATCGCGCAGGATGTTCTGCGAAATCGCCCACACGGCGAGGAGCGCGACTCCCTGGACGTAGATCGCCAGCAGATTGCGCGTAATGGCACCAACGGTGAAGAACAGAGCGCTCACAAACAGGATGTTGGGAACGACGATGATGAGGAAGGGTCGGAGATAACTCATCAGCCGGAACTGTTGTAGCCTGTCGTGATCGACCCAGGGCATCCATGTCCCCACCAGAGAACCCAGGGGCAGGGCGAGATAGATCAAAAGCATGACCACACACGCACCGGCAAATCGGCCCGCCAGGTAGCCGTTCCGGGTGACACGCGTGGTGAAGACCAGCTCGTGAGACTTGAGCTGCACGTCGCGGAGGATCGCCGTACCCATCAGGGCCGTCGTGATGGTCTGGCCGATCGCGCATATGACCGCCATCGTCTGCGCCAGAACGATCGGCGCGTTCTTCATCACCTGTCCCTGGTCGTCGAAGATCAGGAAGGCGTCCGAAGCCATCGCGAAAAACGTCATCAGGAACAGCGTGGCGAAGAACAGATACGTGCTCGGCCGGCGCCTATGGTAGTCGAGTTCAAATCGGAAGACGGTCCAGAACACGGCGAAAGCCTCGGATGACGGGAGTGGACAGACCGGCGCGGGAAGGGTCCGTGCGGCGGCCCGGGATCATGGTTAGGCGGTCACGGCCTGGGCGCCCAGACGATGGAAGTACACGTCCTCCAATCCGGCATCGATCGGCGTGAACCCGTTTCCTGGATCGGTGTCGCTGAATACGTGCACCATCGGGGTGCCGGCGACCAGACGGGTCGAGATCACATCGTACTGCGAAGACAACGCGGCGAGATCCGCCCTCGGCACCGCGCGCCGCCACACCCGGCCGCGCAGCTCTTCGATGACCGCCGCGGGATCGCCCGTCAGCACCACCGCGCCCTCATTGATGATCGCCATCCGGTGACACAGCTCACGAACGTCGTCGACGATGTGCGTCGACAGGATGACGATCACGTCCTGGCCGATCTCGCCCAGCAGATTGAGAAACCGGCGACGCTCGGTCGGATCGAGACCCGCGGTCGGCTCATCGACGATCAGCAGCGTCGGGCTCCCGGCTAACGCGATCGCAATCCCGAGACGCTGCTTCATCCCGCCAGAGAATCCGCCGACTTTCTTGCTCCGCACGTCGTACAGATTCGTCTGCTGCAACAACGCCTGCACCAGATCGCGGCGCTCACCTCTCACCGTGACGCCCTTCAGCTCCGCGAAATGATCGAGAACGGTCTCGGCGGACTGGTTGGGATACAGCCCGAACTCCTGCGGCAGATACCCGAGGTGCTTGCGTACCTCGGCCGGCTGCGCCAGCACATCGATGGATCCCAGGCGGATCGCGCCCGAGTCAGGCCGCTGGAGCGTCGCGATCGTGCGCATCAGGGTGGACTTGCCCGCCCCGTTGGGACCGAGCAGCCCGAACATCCCGGGCGCGACGGTCAATGTGACGTCCCGGAGGGCTCGCACGCCATTGTCGTAGGTCTTGGATAGCCCTTCGATCACCAGTTCCACGTTGTTCCCCTGGTCCAGAGTTTTTCGGCAGCCGCCGGCCTCGACACTGCCCTACGCGACCCGATCACAATGCGTTTCAGCGGCGCCGCTCAGGTCCCGGCCCGCCGGGGTTCAACCCCGAGGAACGCGTAAATGTTCTGACCGGGTGCTGCGACACAATAGTTGCCTGCGAACTGGTGGCAGCACCGCCGTTGGACAGCTAGGGCCGGCCCTGGGTGCCTGCCGGCGTGGCGGGCTCCAACTCCGGTCCGGGCGTCAGGTCGCAGAATACGAATCCGTCGCGCTCCACCACCGGGCCAACGACGACGGGCACGGGCCGGGTGAACCCGGGACCGTTGAACACGAAGGTGTGGAACTCACCGTTCTCGCCGCACGGGTCGGCGCCGCCGGGCAGATCGTGCAGCAATTGCGAATCGAACGCGCGCCCGGCGAACGACGGGGCGATCTTCGCAGGCTCCACACACACGAGCACGGCCTCGAACCCGCGGTCGATGAACTCTCTCGCCAGTGCAGGGGTATCGCGCAACCACAGTGGAAAGAGCGCGCGCATGCCGAGTGCGGCGAGCTGCCGCTCCCGGTAGGCACGGATGTCGGACAGAAACAAGTCGCCGAAGGCCACGCGCTTCACGCCAGCCGCGCGAACGGGTGCGAGCGCCGCCGCGAACGCGGCCTCGTAGCTGTCGTTCGAGGCGCGAATCGGGATGCGCGCCTCGATGAGTGGCAGCCCCACTGCGGCCGCCTGGGCCTCGAGCAACGTCCGGCGGACTCCGTGCATGCTGATCCGCTCGTACCCGGTCGTCACGGTCGTGATCAGTCCGCACACACGAACCTCTCCGGCAGCACGCAGCGCGTCGAGCGCCAGCGCGCTGTCCTTGCCTCCGCTCCAGGCGAGAACCACGGGCTCTCTGGAGTCCGCCGGCATCTCCGAAACGAGATCGGCGTTATTGCGATGCAGGGTGATATCCCGGACCCCGCAGAATGCGCCCCGGGCGCTCGTCCGTGATCTTGCTGTCGAGCACCACGAAACGGCCGTTGACAATGACGTCCTTGACGCCCGTCGAATATTTGAGAGGATCGGTGAAGGTCGCGAGGTCCTGGATGGTCGCCGGATCGAAGACCGCGATGTCGGCCATCATCCCCGGCCGCAACACGCCGCGATCCATGATCCCCACCCGGCTCGCCGCGAGTAAAGTCATCTTGCGGACCGCCTCTTCGAGCCGCATGGTGTGCTCCTGGCGCACGTACTTGGCGAGCACACGCGGGAATGTGCCGAACGCGCGAGGATGGGCTTTGGTATGGCTCAGCGGCCCATCCTCGCCCCGTTCCGGAGAATCCGATCCGAACGTCACGATGGGGCTCGAGACCGCGGCCCGGACGTCGGAGTCTGCCATGATGTCGATCACCACCTGGCTCTCGCCGTGGTCAGCGACCGCCACGTCCATGGCAGCGTCTCGCGGGTCCTTTCCCATCGCGCGCCCGATCTCCGCGAACGTCATCCCCTGGTACTTCGCCAGCGCGGGATTCACGACCTCGATGAGTTCCACGCCCGCGCCTCCGCCCGAGCCGCGCCACTCGTTCTCCCACGGAGAGTTCGCCGCATCCATCTCGCGCTTGGCCCGCGCACGCTGGACCGGGTCCGCCAGACGCTCCGCCATCTTGTCCATTCCGCCTTCCAGGACCCACGGCGGAAAGCAGGCGGGGAGATCGTTGGACGCCCGAGTGTAGGGATACACGCTGGCCGCGACGTCGACGCCGCGTACGCGGGCCGCCGCGATCCGCCGGAGCACCTCGGGCATCTTGCCGAAGTTCTCGCGATAGGCGGTCTTGAGATGCCAGATGGTCGCCGAGATGCCGGCTCGCTGCGAGATCGCGAACACCTCGTCCAGCGACGGGAAGATGCGGTCGCCTTCCGAACGTTGGTGCGTGAAATACACACCGCCGTATTGCCGCGCGACGGTCGCCAGGCTGACCAGTTCATCGGTCGAGGCGTATTGGTCGGGGATGTATTGCAGGGCCGAGCTCAGGCCCCACGCGCCGTCCTGCATCGCTTGCGCGACCAGGTCCCGCATCTGATCGAGCTCCGCCGGGGTCGCGGGGCGGTTGGCCTCGCCGATGACGAAGTTGCGGACGCTGCCGGCTCCGACGAAGGTGCCGAGGTTGATGGCGGACTTCGTGCGGTCGAAATGATGGAAGTAGCCGGCCAGCGTATGCCAGTCCAACGTCACCCCGTACTTGGCCGCCTCGTCTGCCCGCTCCTTGAGCATGCGGTCATTGGCGGGCGCGATCGAGCTCCCCTCTCCCGTGATCTCCGTCGTGACGCCCTGCGTGATCTTGCTGGCCGCGCGGTTGTCCACGAGGATGTTGAACTCGGACTGGCCCTGCACATCGATGAACCCCGGCGACGCGACGAGTCCCATCGCATCGGCCCGGGTGGTGGCCGTCGCGTCATGCAGGTCGCCGATCGCGGCGATCCGGTCGCCATTGACTCCGATGTCACCGATGAACCACGGAGCGCCAGTACCGTCGACGATCCGCGCGTGCGTGATGATGACGTCGTAATGGGGATGCTGGGCCTGCGCACTCGCCGCCGCGCTCAGCACGACCAGACCGCACACCAGATTGCGCACCCGATTGCGCACCCGATTGCACACCCGATTGCGCACCGGGCCGCGCGCGACGCGGGACGGCCAGCCGGAAAGGGGCATCGATGATCTCGGAAAAGGGAGTGCGGGAATGTTGGATCGCGACACACGCGCGAACGTCGGCGCCTTGCCGCACGAGCAGGCGATGCGCGCTATCCCACTGGCGCCGCCGGCTTCGCCGGCGTCAACAACTCCCGCCGAGCCGCGGCGGCTGGCACGGCCGCCGCACGATCAGCGAATAGAGTACCGTGCGACGTGCCACTTGCCGTCGGTGTCGTGGACGACGGCGACCGTCTCCACGGCACCAGCCTTGTTGGCGAAGTCGGTCGTGAACTGCATGCCGACGAAGTCGCCCTTGGGACCGCCCCGCACCGTCGCCATGGGCTGCGCCGCCGTCATGGTGCGTTTCAGGACCGCACCCAGCGGCGTGCGGATCTTCGCGAGACCCTGCGCCCACTGAGCCGGCTGCGTGTGCGACCGGAAGGCTGAAGACGCGGTCGCCAGACTCTGGTCGGCGTTCCCGGAGTCGACGAGCGCCAGCCACGCATAGGCGGCTGTATCGGCCTGCGCCGCATGCGGTTCGATGACGTGCGCCCTTTGAGCACGATGCGCCTGCTTGCAGGCCGGCATGCCAATCACCGCAAAGCCGGCAAGCGTGATGCCGATGAGACCCCGAAGAACGCGTGTTTTCATCGGCCGAATTGTAGTGCCTGACGGCCGGTCACGCCAGACGCCGGACGCCGGGCCCCGAAGGACCCGGCCCGCAGGACGCTACTTGGACCAGGGCGGCTTGATGCCGTTCATCCTCGCGTAGGCGATGAGTTGCCCCAGATGCTCGTGCATGTCGGCAGCCATGCCGAGCGACGTCTCGATGATCGTATAGTTCCCGCCGAACAGTTTCCTGGAGCCGACCAGCGCCGCGGGTTCGACGCCGTTCACCGCCGACTGCGCGTACGCAAACCCCTCTTTGAGGTGTTTGAGGACGTCGTCCTTGGTGGACATCTTCTCGAACGCATCCATGGCGGGCTGCCCCTTGGCGATGACCGTCGACCGCGCGGCGCCGAACGCCATCGGCGCGTACACGTAGTACTCGCTCGCGACGTGCATGAACACCTCGCCGACGGACCGCACGCCAGGAGCCGGACGCCACGAGTACTTCTCGGCCGGAATCGCCTCGGCCAGCGCCAGAAACTTGGACTGGAGCGTGTCGAGATCGAGCAGGTACTGCTTGCGGACTTCAACCGCTGACGAGCGATCCGGGACGTCCTGCGCCCGCGCGACACCCGCGAATCCGGATGACCCAGCCGCCATCACCACTACGACGGCACATCGCCGCGCAAACCGTTGCATTGACCGGGATGTCTGCTCCATAGTGCGGTTCCTCAGGGTGGGATCGTGAGACGAACGGCGGGGCTGGACTGGCCCGCCCGTCAATGGGTCGTTGGACACCCGGCCGCCGCCGACCGTTGTCCGCGGCGGCGCGAACCGGTCGCCTCACTCGATCCTGGCCACCCCGTTGCCCGGCACCGGAAACCGGACGAATATCTGCGGGTCGTGGCCCGGGATGATGAGGCCCGGACTCGATGCGATACGGCGCATCCGGTCCTGTGCCTGCAGATTGGACACCGAATCGGCCGGGGAGAACGTCGCTCCGATCGGCGCGTGTTTGGCGAGATTCTCGAACATATACATGTTGTCGGACGCCAGCACCACGACGCCCTTCGCCGTCCGTACCCCGGCATACTGCGATGCGTACGTGTGCCGCCCGCCCGTGTAGACGGTGATCCCCGGTATCACTTCGCGCGCGTCGCCGTCGACGAGCTGGACGCGCCCGGCCCGACGCAACTGCGCCAGCATCTTGGCGTCCACCGTGTCGATTCCTTCGGCGAGCGGCAGACCATCGGCACCGACGTAGTGCTCATACTCGGCTTTCTGAATCCAGATGCGCGCATTGGGAAACAGATCCGCCCCGTCGAGGTGGTCCCAATGCACGTGCGAGATGATGATGTCGGTCACGGCATCGGGAGTCACCCCGGCTTTGGCGATCGCGTCAGAGGGACGTTGATAGTCGAACGGCTTCCACGCCGCGAGAAACTGCGGACGGTAGAATCCGGCGTCGAGCAGCACCGTGTGCCCGGTGTTGCCCTTGAGCACCCCAATGACGAACACCAGGTCGGTCCGGCGCGCCGTGTCGGCGCCCTTGACCAGCTCGGCCACGGGAAACCCATGAAAGCCGGCAAACCGCACCATATCGACTTCGTACGCGGGCGCCGCCTGGGCCGATAGCACCGCTGGAGCCCCGGAAAGGGCGAGCAGCCCGGCCACAACGATGATGCGCCGGGCGACGGCACGGCACGCACCGCCAGGCTCCGTGACGCGGGCAATACTGCGACTGGACACGACAGGACGCTCCGAAAAGGGTGGACGTCCCCGGCGATCAGACGGCCGCGGGAGTTTGACCGGTGGATTCTAGGCCGCTCGGCCCGGCCCCGCCACACAGCCCTGCCACACGCCCTTGCCACACGCCCTTGCTGCGTGTGGCGACTGCGCGTAACCTCAGCCGGCACTCACTCCGTCCAGACCGGGCCAATCTCCCCATGACGTTCCAGCGCAAGCTGCTCCTGGGGTTCTCGCTCATGGCCCTGCCCGCGCTCCTCGTCGCGGGTGAGGCGATCCGCACCAATCTGCTCGAGCGGGCCGCGCTTCGGGCCCTTGGCGAAGACCTCGCCCGGTCGCGCACGTACGGCGAGCTCGAAACCGCGATGTTCAACCAGACCGAAACCGTCTGGCGATACCTGACCGGGATGGATCCGACCGCTCGCCAGGAATTCGATCTCAATGGCGAAGTTATCGACTACTGGCTGCAACGCTGGAGATCCGAGCTGCGCCCCAATGAGATGGGACTCGCCAACGACGTGCGCGACGTGCAGCAGCAGATCCGTCTGGCCTCTGTCCACGTCTTCGCGGTGTACGATTCGGGCCGTCACACAGATGCGTACCGGCTCGCCCAGCAGGACATTCGCGACCGGCTGCTGCCCATCCTGGACAACCTGAACCGCGATATCTACCGGCGGGCGCGCGAGTCGAGTGTGCGCGGCGCGTACGCCAACCTCGCGGCCATCGTCACCGCCGAGAACCGCGCCGTGGTCGCCATTCTCATCCTGGCTCTCGCGACGGCGTTCATCGCGTCGTGGCTCATCTCGCGCAGCCTCGCGCGCCCGATCAGCCAGCTACGCGAAGCAATGGTCGTCGTCGGCACGGGAAGGCTCGACTATCCGATCGAGGTGCGGTCGCCGGACGAGATCGGGGATCTCGCTCGGTCGTTCGCCATCATGACGGAGCACCTCCGCGAGTCACGCGCGGGCGTGGAGCGGCTCAATACCGAGCTCGAGGCCAAGGTCGCACAGCTCGAGCGGACGCAGGCCCAGCTCCTGCAATCGGAGCGGCTGGCGTCGATCGGCGAGATGGCGGCAGCCGTTGCACATGGCATTCGCAATCCGCTGGCAAGTCTCCGCGCCGCCGCACAGCTCGCACTCCGCCAGGCGCACCTCCCGGCCCCGCGTGAACACCTCGCCGTCATCATCGGCGAGGTCGATCGTCTCGACCGGCGCGTCAGCCACTTGCTCAACTTCTCGCGGCCCGCACCCGTACACCCGATACGCGAGAGCGTCGCCCGGTTGGTCGACGATCTCATGCCGCCGTTCACCGAGTTGCTGAAGGAGCGCCACATCGCGCTCGAGGTGCAGATCCGCCCCGGGCTTCCCGATGTCCGCATCGACCCGATGCAAGTGGAACAGGCGCTCGTGGAGGTCGTATCCAACGCGCTCGACGCCATGCCCGGCGGCGGCAAGCTGCGCATCACCGCCTCCGCGGCCGGAACCGGCGACGCGCCGGCCGTCGTGATCGAGATCGCCGATACCGGCGCCGGCATTCCAGAACACGTGATGCCATCGGTGTTCGATCCGTTCTTCACGACGCGCCCCGAAGGCACCGGCCTCGGACTCGCGGTCGCGAAGCGATTCATCGAGCAGAACGGGGGCGCGGTCGCCATCGTGAGCGCACCCGGCGAAGGCACTACTATTCGGCTCCTGCTGCCCGCCGCGGTGGACGACGATGATGCCAACGCGGCGCGTGGTGCCGGCAGTCCGTCATCCGCGAGATCCCCCTGAGCCCGGCCGCATGAGCGCATCCACGGTCCTGATCGTCGATGACGAGCGCACGCTTGCGCGGTCGATCAAGGCGTTTCTGATCGATTCCGGCTACGACGCCGAGGTCGCAGGAAGCGGCGAACAGGCGCTCGAGCAGTTGGAGCGCGTGCGGCCGGATGTGATCTTCGCCGATGTACGCCTGCCCGGGATGAACGGCATCGAACTGCTGCGCCGGATCCGGGAGTTCGATGCGGCCGTTCCGGTCATCATGATGACCGCCTACGGCACGATCGAAGGGGCCGTGGAAGCGGTCAAGCTCGGCGCCTTCGACTACCTGAAGAAGCCGGTCGATCTGGACGAGCTCAAGTTGCTCACTGACCGGGCACGCGAGTCGTCGCGCCTCAAGCAGGAGTTGTCGTACTACAGGCGCCGCGGTACGCCCGAACTCCGCTTCGCGGAGATCGCCGGCCAGTCGCCGGCGATGCAGGCGGTGCTCGATCGCGCCAGGCAAATCGCCGCACTGGATGATGTGCCGCCGGTCCTCATCACCGGGGAAACCGGAACCGGCAAGGGCCTGCTCGCACGCAGCATCCACGCCGCGGGACCACGCTCCACGAGGCCGTTCATTGAGGTGAACTGCACGGCGCTGCCCGGA
The DNA here is from genome assembly GCA_021324775.1 of Gemmatimonadota bacterium. GTDB lineage: Bacteria > Gemmatimonadota > Gemmatimonadetes > Gemmatimonadales > Gemmatimonadaceae > Palsa-1248. Next base: position 137,018 of record JAJPIM010000008.1, on the reverse strand, counting down.
ACGCTGATGGAGGCGGAACTTTTCGGCCACGAACGCGGCGCGTTCACGGACGCGAAGGAATCGAAGATCGGGCTCTTCGAAGCGGCCGAAGGCGGCTACCTCTTCCTCGACGAAGTCGGCGATATCGAGCTGTCGCTGCAAGGGAAGCTGCTGCGCGCGATTGAAGACCGGGTCATCCGCCGCGTGGGCGGAGTCCGTGACCGCAAGATCGACACGCGGATCTTCTCGGCCACCAATCGCGACCTGGAGCGCGAAGCCCAGCGCGGCACGTTTCGGAAAGATCTGTATTTCCGGCTCGCGGTCATCCTGCTCCGGTTGCCACCGCTGCGCGAGCGCGACGACGACGTCTTGCTGTTGGCCGAGCAGTTCCTGCACCAGTTCGGCGCCAAGTACGGCAAGGACGTGCGCGAGATCAGTCCTCGCGCCCGCGAGTCGCTGTTGTCGTATCCCTGGCCCGGCAACGTGCGTGAGCTGAGTCACGTGATCGAGCGCGCCGTGCTCTGGAGTCACGGCCCGGTGCTGGACGCGGACCATCTCTCGCTCAGCGAGCCGGCGGCGATCGGCACCACGGTCACCCAAGTTGACGCGATCCCCCCGGGGCCGAACGGCGGCGCACAGGCTGGCGGCGTCGGCATTCCCTCCGGCGCCGGCGATCTCCCCCAATGGGAGAAAGCGGTGATCGAGCAGGCAATGCGCGACGCGGGCGGCAACCAGACGAAAGCCGCCCAGCGATTGGGCATCAGCCGCGACACCCTCCGCTATCGGTTAAAGAAATTCGGGATCGCAGGATAGACCAAGTTGGGTGGGGGTGGGTTATTTCACCCACTCTTTGGGCAAATGACGCAACGAAATGCGCCGAAGGCGCTCAGGTATGAGGTCGGCAGGCAACGCATAATCCACTAACCAGCAACGAGTTATGCGCACACGAACGTTTGCCGGGACGCTGGCACGGCGGGTGCTTATAGGGCGCACAGCCGGTTGAGCAGTGAGTGTCCATCGGCATTATCGACCCACCCGGGTCCGTCCCTTTCTACGGAGCGCCAGATGTGGACCAAGCCTGAATTCGAAGTCGTAGAAGTCACGATGGAAGTGACTGCCTACGTCGCCCGGCGCTAAGAGCCGGACGGAGTCGGTGAGACAGAGGGGGCCCCGAGACGGGCCCCCTGTTTTTTTCCCCGGGGGAGACCTGCCCGGTGCAGTCACCGGCGTCTCAGACTCCCGGCGTGGCGCTCGTGAGTACTCGCTCCAGCCACGTACGAGCGGCCGCCACCTCACGATCGCTGATCGAGTGACCACCGGGCTCCCACTGGACCGTGACCGCCGCGCCGCAGCGCCGCAGCAGGTCCGCGAGGCGCTCGGTCTCCGCCGGCGGCGCGATCGGATCCGCACGCCCGGCCCCGATGAACACCGGCGTTCCGGCGAGATCTGGTAGGGGATCCGGCTCGAACGGCACCATTGGACTCAGCAGCACCGCGGCGCGCAGCACACCCGGGCGGCGCAGCAGCAGGCTCGCAGCGATGTTGGCGCCATTGGAGAATCCGGCGGCTACGATGCCATCGCGATCCAGGCCATACGTCGCCGCCGCCGCTGCGACGAATTCGGCCAGCTCGGTGGTACGCCGGGCGAGATCCTCCTGATCGAACACGCCTTCCGCGATCCGGCGGAAGAATCGCGGCATCCCGCGCTCCAATACCTGTCCCCGGGGACTCAGGAGTCCCGCACCAAGCACGAGCGCGCGGCCCAACGGGATGAGGTCTTCTTCGTTGCCGCCGGTCCCGTGCAGCAACAACAGCGTGGTGCCGCCGGCATACTCCGAGCCGGGGGCCGGTGGCACGTAGCGGTGCACGAAGCCGAGCGCGTCGCCGCTCACATCTTCGGGGCCTCCGGTCGCGTTGCTGATCGCCATGTCCGCGCCTGGGACCGGGAGATGGATCGGCGGCAATACGGCCTCGATCTGCGACCGGTACGACTCGTATTGGGCTGGGAGCATCAGCCGCTCGCCGAGGTGCTCCCTGGGCTCGTCGATCGCGAAGCCGGGACCGTCGGTGGCGATCTCGAACAACACGCCGCCGGGCTCGTGAAAGTACACCGAATGGAAATAGGTTCGGTCGATCACCGGCGTCGGCGTGGGCCCTGCGGCAATTACTTGCTCGCGCAGCGACAGTTGCGCCGCATCATCTGCTGCGCGGAACGCCACGTGGTGCACGATTCCGGCGCCGCCCGCCCCACGAGGGAATCCGCCGGCGGCCCGCACGTTGACCAGCGTGCTGGCGCCGCCATCGCCGGCCGCATACCGCCGCGTCGTCTGCTCTTCACTCACAGGCCGGAATCCCAGGGTGTCCACGAGCAGCCGCTCCGTCGCGTCATGCTTCTCCTCCCAGAGCGTGACGCTGTGGAATCCGCGGATCGCCTGATCGGCGCCGATGCCCGGAGCACCGGCCCACGCGGGACGCGCCTCCGCACTCGCGTGCGCGACGATCTCGAGCATCATGCCGTCGTGGTCCCGAAACGCGATCACCTGCTCCGCGGCCGCGCCGCTCCCGCGCTTGGCTGGTCCCTCGAACGCAATGCTGTGCCTCACCAGCCGGGCCACCCAGAAGCCGAGCGCCGGCGGCAATACCGCGAACGAGGTCACGGCGACCTGCCCCGTGCTCTGGCGCCCGCGATGCGCGCCCGGCCACGGGAAGAAGGTCATCACGCTGCCCGGCGTGCCCGTCTCGTCGGCAAAGTAGAAATGGTAGGTCTGCGGATCGTCGAAATTGACGGTGCGCTTGACGAAGCGCAGCCCGAGCAGACCCACGTAGAAGTCCAGGTTGCGCTGGGGATCGGCGGCGATCGCCGTGACGTGATGAATGCCGAGGACGCCTGTCATGGGAGCGGGATCAGAGGAGAGCGGCCGTCGGGTAGCCGCGGATGCCACACGACACGCTGGCGAAAGATGAACGCGGACTGCGCTGGGCCGCGAGTGCCGGCGGGCACCGGCCGCGTACCCCTGCCATGGAATTCGCCCTATTATTCACGGTCCAGCACACCAGCGGACCATCCGTCGCGGTGACGGCGAGCAACGAACGCCCAATCCGGAGTACCGATGTCGCAGAAGAAGATCATCGCGGTGGCCGGTGCGACCGGCGCCCAAGGCGGCGGCCTGGTTCGCGCGATCCTGAGTGACAAAAGTGGTGACTACGTCGCTCGAGCGTTGACACGGGATGTGAAATCCCCCAAGGCCAAGGCGCTGGAACGCCTGGGCGCCGAAGTCGTCAGCGCGAACCTCGACGACCGGGACAGCGTCAAGGATGCGTTCCACGGCGCGTACGGCGCCTTCTGCGTGACGTTCTTCTGGGATCACTTCTCCCCCGAAAAGGAAAACGCGCACGCCAAGGCGATGGCCGGCGCCGCCCGGACCGCGGGGGTCCAGCATGTGATCTGGTCCACGCTCGAAGATACGCGCCGCTGGGTGCCCGTCGCTGATACGCGCATGCCGACGCTCATGGGCCGCTACAAGGTGCCGCACTTCGACGCGAAGGGAGAGGCCGATCAGTTCTTCAAGGGTCTTCCGGTCACCAACCTGCTGACCACGTTCTACTGGGACAACCTGATCGGCATGGCACCGAAGAAGGGCCCCGACGGCACGCTGGTGTTCACGCTGCCGATGGGAGACAAGAAGATCGCCGGCATCGTGGCGGAAGACATCGGGAAATGTGCGTACGGGATCTTCAAGCGGGGTCAGGAATTCGTCGGCAAGACGATCGGTATCGCCAGCGAGCTGCTCACCGGCACTCAGATCGCCGCCGCGCTCGCCGCAGCACTCGGCCGCGAGGTGCGCTACAACCCGGTGACGCCGGCCGCGTTCCGCGGATTCGGATTTCCGGGCGCCGCGGATCTCGGCAACATGTTCCAGTTCTACGCCGAGTTCGAGTCGCACTTCGCCGAGACGCGCGACGTCGCTCTGGCGCGCTCGCTCAATCCCTCCCTGCAGACGCTGGCCCAATGGCTCGCCGCCAACGCGAGCCGCATCCCCATCGAATGAGCAGCCGCCGCCGGAACAGCGCGACGATGGCGGCGGCGGGTGCCGCCACGGTCCTGATGACGCTCGCCACGATGGCCGCCACCACGATGGATGGTACCACGATGGCTGGTACCACGATGGCTGGCACCACGATGGCTGGCACCACGCCGCCGCCCCGCGCGCACCAAGGCTGGATCACCACGGCGGACTCGATACGCCTGTACTATCGCGTGATCGGGCACGGCAGCGACACCGTGATCGCCATCCACGGCGGGCCCGGTGTCGATCTCGAAAGCATTGCCGGCGACTTCGTGCCGCTCGCCGAGCATCACGTGGTGATCTTCTACGACCAGCGGGGAACGGGCCGGTCCACGCTTCCCGCCGACACCACGCGGCTCGGCGCAGAACAGCAGATCGCCGACCTCGACGCCGTCCGCCAGTACTTCGGACTGGCTCATGTCACCCTCGTCGCCCACTCATACGGCCCACTGCTCGCGGCGACCTACGCGCTCGCACACCCCGATCCGGTGCGGCGGATGGTGTTCTTCGACCCGGTGCCCCCCCGGCGCGGCGACTTCTGGACGCGCTTCGGCAAAACGATGGCGTCACGCCTCGACAGTACGCAGCAGGCACGTCTCTCCGCCGCGAACCGCCGGCTCGCCGATACGTCCGCCGATGCGCGCCAGGCATGCCACGACCTGTGGGCGATCGCGCTTCGGCCGCGCCTCGCCGAACCGGATCGGACGCTCTCATCGATCCGCTCGGACCTCTGTGCCTCCGATCCGGCCGGCATCCGCTACGGCTTGACCGTCACGAACCGCGTCGTCATGGCGTCGTACGGCGACTGGGACCTGCGCGCTCGACTACGCAACCTCCAGATGCCGGTGCTCGTGGTGCACGGCGAACAGGATGCCATCCCCATGGATCTGGTCGAGGAGTGGACGACGTCACTCCCTCACGCCCAGCTCCTGCGCGTGCCCGGCGCGGCCCACTTCGCCTACGTGGAACAGCCGAAGATCGTCTGGCCCGCCGTCGAGCGCTTCCTGGAATCGTCGTAGCCAGACTGCGACCGGATGCCCCACGCGCTCTCGCTCGACGAAATAGAGGACGCCCGCCGCCGGCTGCGCGGGATCGCGCTCCGCACACCCCTCGTGCGGCTCGCGCTGCCCGGCGCTCAGATGGAGGTCGGCCTCAAGCTCGAAACGCTGCAGCCCATCGGGTCGTTCAAGATCCGCGGGGCTGGCGCGGCAATGACCGCGGCGGCGCCGGAGCTGCTCGCCCGCGGTGTGTATACCGCCAGCGCCGGCAACATGGCGCAAGGTGTGGCGTGGTGCGCTCGCGAGCTCCGCGTGCCCTGCACGGTCATCGTGCCCGGCCACGCGCCGGATGCCAAGATCGCCGCCGTCGAGCGCCTCGGCGCGACGGTCATTCGCGTGCCGTTCGAGCGCTGGTGGCAGGTGCTGGTCGAGCATGCCTATCCAGGCCTCGAGGGCCTGTTCGTTCATCCCGTATCCGATCCCGCCGTCATCACCGGCAATGCGACCGTCGCGCTCGAGATCCTCGAGGATGTGCCGGACGTCGATACGGTCCTCGTGCCTTATGGCGGCGGCGGTCTCTCCTGCGGCATCGCCTTGGGGCTCCGCGCGAGCGGCTCCGCCGCGCGCGTCATCGCCTGCGAGGTCGAGACGGCCGCACCGCTCGCCGCGTCGCTGCGCGCGGGCCATGCGGTCCAGATCGACTACCGCCCGAGTTTTGTCGACGGGATCGGCGGACGGAGCGTACTGGCCGAGATGTGGCCGCTCGCCAGCACGCTCCTGAGTGGCAGTATCGTGAGCAGTGTCGAACAGATTGCGGCGGCTGTGCGCGTCCTGGCCGAGCGAGCACACATTGTCGCGGAGGGCGCCGGTGCCACATCCGTCGCGGCAGCCATGTCCGGAAACGTCACCGGGCGGTCGATCGTATGCGTGGTGTCTGGCGCCAACATCGACATGGCCAAGCTGGCGGCCATTCTCGCGGGCGGCGTGCCCTCGGCCTAGGACGACAAACTCGGACGGCGATCAGTAGCTGTCAGGAGTGGTCATGTGCCCGTCGCCGACGATCACGGTCGTACCACCGACCCGTACGCGCAGCACCTTACCGTCACGTTTTTCCGCCGATGCCAGAATCAGGCTCGGTCGCCCCATCGCGACGCCCTGCTCGATGCGCCAGGCGAATTCCCCCGTCCGCTGCGGCGATGTCTCGGCCAGACTTCCGGCCAGGGCAGCCGCCGCCGATCCCGTGGCGGCATCCTCGGCGATGCCAAGCGACGGCGCGAACATGCGCGCGTAGACGTTCTCGCCGGTCGCCGCGTCGTCCGCGAACAGGAACAGGTTCGACGCCCACGCCCGGCCGAACGCGGCGCTCCAGGCGGAACGATCGAGCACGCTGCGATCGACCATCACCTTGTCAGTCAGCTTGATGAAACAGAACGGCAGTCCGTAGCTCGCGAACCACGTGTCGGTCACCCCGGTGGGCGGAAGGGAGAGCGCCGCAGCGGCATCGGCAGGACGAGGGGCCGACGCGGCACGCTCCCCGGGACCCTCGAGAGAGAAGCGGGTCATCACCGCCTTGCCGTCGAGCTGTACTTCGACCGGCACCGGTCCGATGCCCTCTTCCAGCACGATGGTGGCCTTGCCACCCGGCGTCTCGACCATTCCGAGGCGGGCCAGCACCGCCGCTGTTCCAACGGTGGGATGTCCGGCGAACGGGACCTCCGCGCCCGGCGTGAAGATGCGCACCCGCCGCGCGTGGGCGGGATTCCTGGCCGGTAGTACGAATGTGCTTTCGGCGAAATTGAACTCCCGCGTGAGCGCCTGCATCGCGCGATCCGACATCCCGCGCGCGTCAGGAAACACCGCGAGTTGATTTCCGCCGAACGGATTCGCCGTGAAGACGTCGGCGATCACGAAATGGTGTTCCATCATACGACGGCCTAGACCAGGGTTTGGATCGAGCCGCCGTCGACCTGAATCGCGGTTCCGGTCACAAAGCTGGCTCTGGCAGAAGCGAGGAACGCGACGACCGCCGCCATCTCCCGCGGGTCGCCGGCGCGGCCGAGTGGGATGCCGCTGGCGCGATGCTGGAGGATGTCATCCACGGAGCGTTTCTCGCGCGCGGCTCGCATTGACGCCAGCTCCGTCGCCCGCGCCGTATCGAAATGGCCGGGCAGCACGGTGTTGACCAGCACCCCGTCCTTCGCCACCTCGTTCGACAGCGTCTTGGCGAAGCCGAGGAGTCCGCTGCGCGCCGTGTTGGACAGGATCAGCCCGGGTACGGGCTGCTTCGCGGCCATGGAGGTAAGGAAAATGACTCGTCCCCAATGCCGTGCCCGCATCCCCGGGACGCACGCCTGCGCTAGGTGAATCGACGACAGGAGATTGAGCTCGATCGCAGCCCGGTACTGCGCGTCGGTCGTGGTGTCGAACGTCGTCGATGGCGGCCCGCCCGCGTTCGCGACCAGGATGTCGATCGGACCGAGTGCGGCTTCCGTGGCCCGTACGAACTGCTCCGCGGCGCCGGCGACCGTCACATCGCCGGCGATCGCCAGCGCCCGGCCGCCCGCAGCAACAATCTCGCGCGCATGCTGCTCGAGATCCGCGGCCCGCCGCGCGACCAGCGCGACCGCCGCACCTTCGGCCGCCAGCTCCCGTGCGATGGCGAGTCCAAGCCCCGACGAGGCGCCGGTGACCAGCGCCACTCTCTTCGTGAGTCCGAGGTCCATGAGTCCAGTCCAGGGTCAGCCAACCCATCCCCGGCGCGCCAGTCGAGACGCGTCCGGACAACGGAGAGTAATCTCACGGAGTCAGGGCGACCGCACAAATCGCCCGGCGCGGGGACGGTGCCAACCGGCGCCATCGCGGTGCCGGTCGCGCTGCGTGCCGGCCGGGGCCGGCCGGCGAAGCTTCCGGTCGCTACCGCTGGTTACCCGGCCGAGTCCCGGCGGAAGAGCAACTGGTAGACCAGCGGCTTGGGGAGCCTGTGGCTCGTCACAGTCACCCGGAGGTGCAGGCGAGCGCCGCCATCGCTGAACGAGATCGCGTTCTCCCGGTCCCCGTCGGATGCGGAGATCGTCTCCCGCAGCGTGTCGCCAGCGATCGCGACGTGCGCCTTGTCGGTCTCCTTGGCGAGGGCATTGTACCAGGGCACGACCGCCCCGTCCGACGGCGTCACCACGGGGTCGCCATTGTCGAACGCCACGCTCACAGTGTCCGCCGCCAGCTGCAACCGAACACCGTGGGGGAGAGGATTGACCTTGGTGAGGCGTCCCCTCGCGATGCCACGAATGATGAAGTTCATCGGCGAAACTGTCGTGTTGATCGCCGCCTTGATGTCGTCACTCGAATCCGGCACCAGCGTATAGGAATACGAACCCGCGGCGGGCATTCCCTCAGGCATCCCGGCCGTGGTCGCGTGAGCCGTATCGCCCACCGCGGCCGGCGCCGGGTTCTGCGCCGCACTTTGCCCGGCGGCTACTGACCCCGCCGATATCAGGAAAGAGCCGCTCGCGCACGCCAGGACGCGCAGCGGCGGCATCCCGCGAAGCGACCGCTCAACCAACCGATGGAGCAAACGATGAAGCAACCGGCCCCGAGACCGGCGAAATGGCTGTGTGAACACCCGATGCACGCTCCGTTCAGGTAGCGAACCGGCCAACGAGCCGGCCCTTGCGGAATCCTAGGCCGGCCGCGCCCGTCCCGCGTGGCCCCTGGGGCGGATGACCACGTCCCAGGGGTGAACGACCGTGGGTGTGGTTGCTGAGTGCGGTGGTCCTAGTCCGGTTTCGCTGCGCGCGCGGCCAACCGTTTCGCCACCCGCGAACGGAAACCCTGCGGCACGTCGATGCGCTGGAGCTTCACACGCACGTCGCGGATCACGCTGGCCTCGAATGCGAACTCCGCCGAGCAGAGCGCGCACACCTCGAGGTGATCGCGCACGAGTTTCATCTCGGCTTCCGCCAGTTCGCGGTCGACGTAGTCGTCGAGACGGCGGAACGCGACTTCGCATCCGGCGCGGTCGAGGCCGCGCTTCGGGATCGCGACGCGCACGCGGCTGACGATGCCTTCGTCCTCCGCCACACGCCACAACCGCTGCTGCAGCAGCTTGCGGGCCCGGTGCAACCGGCTCCGCACGGTCCCGGGCGGCACATCGACCATGGCAGCGATCGCTTCATACGACAGGTCTTCGATGAAGTAGAGCCCCGCCACGAGTTGATACTCTTCCGGCAGCTTGCGGAGCGCCGCCTGTACCGCCTCGCGTGAAAGGTTGCTCATGAGACGGCCGGCGGGATCGTCTCCCGCGACCGGCAGGTCCGCCGCTTTGAACGTGTTGTAGAGAAAGAGGTCGGGCGCATCACCCATGTCGACGGTCACGAGCCGCCGCGCGCGAGCCCGCCACGTCATGCGGTGACAGTTGGTCAGAACCCGGAAGAACCACGGCTTGAATGGCGCACCAGCCTGAAACGTCCGAAACCCCTTCCACGCCTGAAACGTCGCGTCCTGGACGAGATCCTCGGCGTCCGCCTGGTTGCGCGTGAGGCTGAGGGCGTACCCGTACGCCTGGCTCAGGACCGGAGCCAGGAGCGTCTCGAAATCCTGCCCGGCAGGCAACCCAGCAGGCAACACGGAATCGGCAGTCATGGCGTCCTGAGTACGGAATGTGCAGCCCGGCCGCGCCGCGGAAGGAACCGGGGAGAGACGTAATACCGCGATGCGGCAGACGTCAACTTGCACACTGCCGGTGCCGCCCGCACCTTCACCCCATGAGCGACTCCAGCGAGGCGTGGCACCGGGTGGCCACAGGCGACGAGTTGCGGGCGGCGGCGCCGGTTGCCGTGACGGCCGGGAGCCACCAGGTCGCGATCTTCCTGTACGACGGTCGGCTGCGCGCCATCTCCAATCGCTGCAACCACCGAGGGGGCCCGCTCGCCGAAGGCCGGCTGCACGGCGAGTTCGTGATGTGCCCGTGGCATGCGTGGGAGTACAGCGTGATCACGGGACGAGGCCCGCAGGGATACGACGAGGAGCAGGTGCCGGTGTTCTCGGTCGAGGAGCGGCCTGACGGCGTGTACGTCCGCACACCGCCCGCGATGCCGCGACACCTCATCCCGCACAAGAGATCGCTTCTGCTCGATGAGCATCCCAAGCCACCGGGGGCGCCGGTTCGCGTGCTCGGATTGTCCACCACCGGCATGGATGATGGCAATCCGCGTTATTCCACTTCCGACGCGCTGCTGGATGAGGCACTCTCGCACGCCGCGGCGGCCGGCGCCGACACGCAGTGCCTCCGTCTGCGCGAGCTCGCGTTCCGGCACTGCGAAGGGAATTACTCGAAAGCCGCCCGCGCCTGCACGTGGCCCTGCGCGATTACGGAGCGCGACCCGGCCGACCAGCTCACACCAGTCTACGAAGGCCTCGTGCACTGGGCCGATGTCGTGCTCATCGCGACGCCGATCCGCTGGGGGAATGCCTCATCGCTGTACTTCAAGATGGCGGAACGATTGAACTGCGTGCAGAACCAGGTGACGATCAACAATCGCGTCCTGATCCACCACAAAGTCGCCGCGTTCATCATCACGGGTGGCCAGGACAACATCCAGGCGGTCGCCGGATCGATGCTGACGTTCTGGTCGGAGCTGGGCTTTGTGTTCCCGCCGTTCCCGTTCATCGCGCATTCGCGCGGTTGGGATGCCGAGGATATGCAGAACAACGTCAAGGTGGTGAAGATGAGCGAAGGGCTGAGGGAAGCGGCGCACGAGCTGGTAGCCCGCGGCATCGCCACGTGGCGGATGGTCGATGCCACTCGGGGCTCCAAGATGGAACCGATGGAACGCGCCGGCCGCAAAGCCAATCCGGTGGCCGACAGCATGGCAATGCACGATGGCTGATTCCCGCGCCGGCAGTGCGCCCGGCAGTGCGCCCGGCAGTGCGCCCGGCATTACGCCGGATGCGTCAGGTAGCGCCGCCGCTCGTCTCGAAACGGGTCACGCCTACGAGCGCGCGCTCTTCGCCGGGCGCATGGATGAGTTGGGCGAGTACCTGACCGACGACGTGAGCTACTGGGTGGCCGGCGCGCCGCCGATCGGCGGCCTGTGGCGCGGCCGCGAGGCTGTCGTCGGGGCCTTCGCGAATCGCGAGTTCGGCCTCGGCGCTGCCGACTGGGGCTACGAGGAATTGAGACGCGACTGGTCGGCGCCGGGTGATGACCGTGTCGTCGTCGAGATCCACGAGAAGAGTTGGCTCAAGTCCGACCCCTCCGATGTGATCGACCAGCGCACGTACTGCGTCCTGCGCTTTCGCGACGGCCGGATCGCGGCGATCGAGGACTACACCGACGCGCATCTTTATGAGGAGTTCGCGGAGCGGCACCGGGCGGACCTCCCCAGATTCCGGGGCTACTGAAGGCCCCAGAGACAGCAGAACTCACACGGCGCGACGGAGCCTGGGAACCGGCACGGTGACAGCGGCATATTTGGTGACGCCGGCGGACTCGATCCCAGAGAGCCAGCCGGCGGCACCGCAAGAAGCCGCCTCATCAGGAGAATTTCCATGATCCGTATCATCTCGCTGCTCGCGGCCACCACACTGACTGCCGGCGGTGGGTTGGCCCTCGTCGCGACTCGCTCGCATTCGGCAGCACCGCCGGCGCACTTGGGCGCGCACACCGCGGCGCCGCTCAAGGACGAAGGCCCATTCCCCGGTTTCGATGGCAACACTGGCTGGATCAACTCGCCGGCGCTCACGGCGGCGGGGCTGCGCGGCCACGTGGTGGTCGTGGATTTCTGGGCGTTCTCGTGCAGCAATTGCCTCGCCGCCTTGCCGCACGTCAAGGCGCTCGAAGCCAAGTTCCGCGATCGCGGCGTGGTCGTCGTCGGCGTGCATACGCCGGAGCTGGAGCACGAGCGCGTCGAATCCAACCTGCGCAATGCCGTCCACGAGCTCGGCGTTGTCTACCCGGTCGCCATCGATGGCAACAACCGGATCTGGAATGCGTTCAGCAACGAGTACTGGCCGGCCATCTACATCGTGGATACGCATGGCCGGATTCGCTATCACTTCTTCGGCGAGGGCGCGTACGACCAGGAAGAACAAGTCGTCGCGACGCTGCTCGATGAAGCCGCGCACGAACACACTGCCGCCGCCCGCCCCGTTGGCAATGCTCACGACTTCTCCGCGTGGCGCAAGCCCGCCGATGCGGAGCTGAAGCAGCGCCTGACTCCGATCCAGTATTCGGTCACGCAGCACGACGACACCGAACTACCCTTTCGCAACCAGTACTGGGACAACCACGAGCCGGGCATCTACGTCGATGTGGTGTCCGGCGAACCACTCTTCAGCTCTCTCGACAAGTTCGAGTCGGGGACCGGATGGCCCAGTTTCACGAAACCGCTCGTGCCGGCCAATGTCGTGACGCGCACCGACAACTCGATCGGCATGGATCGCACCGAAGTTCGCTCGGCGCACGCGGACTCACACCTCGGCCACGTCTTCGATGATGGCCCCGAGCCAACTGGACTGCGCTACTGCATGAACTCGGCAGCCATGCGCTTTATCCCGGCGAACCAGCTCGCCGCGGAAGGCTACGGCGAATATGGACGGTTGTTCGCAGAGGCGGCGAAGTGACCTGCTTCTCCAGTGCTTTGCTCCAACGGTGTTCAGAGCCGTTCTACTGGCCCTCGTCTCCCTCAAACGCTTCCCGCACGATGGCCTCGATCGACGCCACCTCATCGTCGGCCAGCTTTGCGAATTCGCCCTCGCGCCGCTTGCGGCCCAGCCTGCCTTCGTTCAGGCGGATGAACCTGACCAGGTTCTCCGCCATCCTGTCCGGCATCTCGACCGCGTTCATAATGCGCCGCATCGCCTCGTCGTTTCGGCGGAGGAAGTTGATCTCCCGCGGCAGGTCCTTGTCGACCGCCTGCGCGACGCAGGCATAGAGAAACTCCGCCGCCCCTGTGCAGTCGAAATAACGGTAAAGGTCGGCCGTGTCGTTCTGCACCTCGACATTCCGCTCGGGCGTCGGCCGCCATTCGATGTAGTCCATCAGCGGACCCGAATGCGCACGCAGCGTGTCGCGGTAGGTGTCGATGCGGTCGAGCATCACGGGCGAGACCGGGAACACCATCCCCGGCGGCGTGAATTTCCGCTCCGCCAGGACGTGATGAATCAGGCAGCGATGCAGCCGCCCGTTGCCGTCCTGGAACGGGTGGATGTAGACGAAGCCGAACGCGGTCGCGGCCGCCTGGAGCACGGAGTCGAGTTCTCCGCCGTGCATGCGCTCGTTCGCGGCGATCATTCCGGCCATCAGCGTCTGCAAATCCTGCGGGCGCGCGCCGACGAATTCCGGCAGCGGATCGCCTTCGTGATCGCGCTCCCCCACGAAGACACCGTCTAGGCGCAGGCCTGCCCTCGTAAAGCGCGTGTCCTCGATAAGCACGGCGTGTAGACGCACGATTTCATCGAGCGTCAGCTTTTTCTTTCCGGCCTGCAGCACGGCTCGGCCCCACCGCTCAAGGCGGTTGCGCGGCGGATTCTCGCCCTCGATCTCAAAGCTGGCGCGGCTGTCCGCAAGCAAGAGAAAGCTCGCCGCGCGCGCAACGACGTTCGCGCCGGTGCGTCCGATGATGTCCTTCGCCTTCGCCCCAAGCGCGCGCGCGCCGAAATCGGTCAGCGCTTTTGTCTTACGAATGATTGGACAGAAATCACGATTCCCGAGCAGGTTGTCGCGCACTTTGTGGCGGCGGGAGAGAAGCGGCGCCGCCGTGAAGTAACGGCTGCCATCGAGCAGATCGGTAAAACCCGCCTTCGCGTGGGGAACGTCGAGCGTCCGGCCGGTCAGGAATTCATAGTGGAACCAGGCGCGCCGGTTGGGGACGCCGGTTGGAGCGCTGCGGACGAAGGCGGCGACGGTGTCCGCCGGTACGGCTTCGAACAGCCGTTTCAGGACGAGCAAGTCGACGTCCTCATGGCGCAGCGCAAAGCTCAGCTGGTCGCCGAAGGTTTCGCCGGGCCAATACCGCTTGTCGAAGACGGTCCAGCCCTCCTCCTCCCGGCGGCTCGCCTTCACGTGCTGTCCGGAGACGGCGCTTGGGCGGCGGATGGGCGCCCGGACGCCAAAAGTGTGGACGAGGAAAGCCCACCCCGCCAGCCTTGTGTCCGGCGGGACCGTCTTCTCCTGAAAGGTTCCGGCGCGATCAACCATTATGGGATTGGTTTTCAGGAGCCTCCCGTCGAAAACTCCTAATTTTGGTCGAAAAGAAGCTCTAATTTCCACTCCTGGTCGACAATCAAGGTATCAGAGTCGAAGTCGAAAACAAATACTCTCGGTCGAAGACCGCTGATAACCTGCCATCAGGGTCGAAGATCGACTCCGAAAGCCTTCGAGGCGGCCAAACTACCAGTTTCTGCGGGGGCGTCGCGGATGTATGGCGAGTACGCGCACCTGATCGCCACCGCGGTGAGTACGACGAACCAGTGATCCGGTGCGGACCCGCGAGGAGCCCGCAGCACCAGCCGCCCTAGTGGCCGAAGATCACGGTGTAATCGTGGATGCTGCTTCGCCGGGCCACGGGGAAATGCCAGACGAACACGCGATGGACGATGCAGGATTCCACCTCCGTCGGGACCGCCGCGGTCCAGCTCCGGTCGACGACTGTCGCGCGCATGACTTCGCCCGAGTCGCTGAGCGAGATGCGGACGGTCACGCGGCCACGCAGCGCCGGATTGGCGCTGAGCCCATACTGGGCATAGCACCCCGTCATCGTCGATTCGCGGCGATGCACTTCCGTCGTGAACTCATCGTCGGACAATCCGCCATCCGACAGCGCTCCGGAATCAGATAGCGCACGCGCCGGAGGCGGAGTTGGCGCGGCCGCCACCGTCTTTGGTGCAACCGGCGCCGGAGCGGGCGCCGCAGGTGGCGTGGCCGACGGGGGCGGCACAGCCGGCGCAGGCGCGGCTGGCACCGGCGCCGGTGTTGCGGACGCCGGTGCCGCTGGCGTGGACGGAATGATGGGTGTCGTCGTCGCCACGATTGCGACCGTTGCCGGCGGCGGCGCCGAACGGACACTCACCACGGTCGTGCCCGCGCTTGGCGGAGCCGCGTGCGAGGGGGACGCCGCGTATGCCCTGACGCGCACCTTGGCAGGTGCCGGCAGCGGACGCAGGGCCAGGTTCACGGCCGGTGCGGTCGCGACGGGCGCGGCGAGGCTCGCAAGCGCGATCGGGCCGGCGGCGGGCACCACCGGTATCGGAGGTGCGGCCGATGAGGAATCCGCGGGCGCCGGTGCGGGCTCCGCCACCGCCAACGGCACCTGCTGCGCCGGCATGCTGGCGGCAGCGAGCGATGCCGCTCTGGCCGTGCTGTCGGCAGCGCGGTTCGCCGCCATCTCGCGTGCCGCCTGGGCGGCTTCGCGCACCGCTTGCGCCAGTGATCCGAGGTTTGGAGCGAGGAACGTCGTCGTCACGCCGCCGGGCCCGAGTGCGCCGATCTTGACGGTGAGCGACGGTGGATCGGTTCCCGGCCGCGACAGCAGGACGAAGTCGCCGAGCGCGAGGTTGTCGCGCGTCGATGTCGTGTCGGGCCGGTCTCGCCGCGCCGCCATGATCCGCAGGCTGTCGGCCGTCAGGGGCTCCGCCAGCGCCGCCCACTTGTCGGCTTCGTCCGTCGTCAGCGCGACGGGCTGCGCAAACGCATTACGATAATTCACGGATGCGTACACGAGGACCGTGCCTGCATCGGTCGCACGGATCCATACGTACGCATTCGAGTTATGGAACATGGCCATCTCGCGCATGTCGGTCACGCGCGATGACGCACCGGCGAGTTCCGCCTGTGACATGGCCACGCCGGGCTGCGAAATCAGGGCCCCGGCGGCGAGCGCGATGGCCAACGCTACCCGGACGATCAGCCGCCCGGGAGCTGCGCTCTGCGGCCGGCCGGCCAGGCGCGCTGGCGCTTTCGAATTCAGTCCGAGACAGTGCACACTGGCTGACGCACGGCGAATCCCGCGGGTCACGTCATCCAGCCCCCCTGGCCGGAGCACCGGCCAGAGGTCCGGTCAGGTACGCGGGCTGGCAGAATGTGCATGGCGCCACATGGCACCCACGAACGACCCGCGAGTGACAATCTGCGCCGCGGACCGCTCGAGCACACCCCACGGTCCGGCGACCGGCGGCGACGTGGACCACGGGTAAACCGGCGTGCGCGGTACCGCCAGCACATCGCCGCGCCACCGCGAGAGTACCGCGAATCCGAGTCTGTAGCCTGCCGCACGCGCCAGCTCACGCTCTCGGGGTCCCGCCGCCCCATATGGATACGCTATGGCCTGGACCGGCGCGCCGAGTACCATCTCCAGCATCGTGCGCGACCGCGTGAGTTCCAACGCGGCCTGATCCGCCTCGAGCCACGACAGCCGCGGGTGCGTCGCGGTATGCGAGATGAACTCGATGCCGCGCCCATGCCATCGCGCGATGTCGCGCCACGCGAGATGCGCGAACCGCCGGCCACCGATGGCCACGTCCCATCGGTTGAGCCGGCCCGCGTACTCAGTGATCACGGCGCACGCCGCCGTGAAACCGGCATCCGCCAGCGCCGGAAAGGCGTAGTCCCTGAGTCCGCGGTAGGCATCATCGAATGTGATCGCGACCTCACGCGGTCCCGCCGCCCGCGTCCCCGCCAATACTGCCGCCAGCTCGTTCAGCGTCAGTGTTCGCCAGCCGCCAACGGCCAACGCTTCGATCTGTCCGGCGAAGCGCCGCGGGGAGAGCCGCGTGACGCCGAACTCGTTCCGGCACTCGACCTTGTGATAAACCAGGACGGGCGGGACCGGCCGGCCCGCGGCACTGTGGGCGGACGCACCGGCCTTCTTCGGCGCACCATTGTGTCGTGCACCGCTGTGCGCGTCGTCTGCACGCGACTGTGGTATCAGCACGTCCCGAAACGTCACGTCGCCGGTCGCCCCTTTGTCGCCCGTTCAATGCCCGGGCGACGCTCAGAATTGCGTCTGTGGCCGCCGATTGATGCCCGTGCAGCGATCAGAATTCGTCTGTGGCCGCCGATTGATGCCCGCGCAGCGATCAGAATTCGTCCCTGGTAGGGGCCGGTCGCGACCGGCCCGCCCAAGCCAGCCCACACACCGTATCAGAGGCTGTATAATGTTGGACCTCCTGCACGGGCCCCGCGCCTGGAGATCCGCCACTTTCCTGTCGGCCGAGGAAATCAGATGTCCCAGATTGTGAGCAATTCCCGCCCCGCGGTCAATGCCCGCCGTGTTCGCAAGGCCGGCCGGAGTCCGGCGGGACGGCGCACCCTGATCATCCTCGCTGCCACCGTGCTGGTCGCGGCCCCGCTCCCCGTGCGCGCGCAATCCGCATCCTCGGCCGCCGCTCTCAATGCCGCGATCGACCGCGCCGTGGCCGCGGTGTCCGACAAGGTCGTCGCCTGGCGCCGTGACATCCACCAGCACCCGGAGCTCGGCAACCGCGAGTTTCGCACATCGAAGCTCGTCGCCGATCACCTCACGTCGCTCGGGATGACCGTCCGCACCGGTGTGGCCCACACTGGTGTCGTCGGCATCCTGCGCGGGGGCCGTCCCGGCCCCGTCGTCGCGCTCCGCGCCGATATGGACGCCCTGCCCGTCACCGAGCCAGCCGGCCTGCCCTTCGCGTCAACCGTCCGCACCACCTACAACGGCCAGGACGTCGGGGTGATGCACGCATGCGGACACGATACGCACACCGCGATGCTCATGGGCGTCGCGGAGGTCCTCTCCAGTGTCCGGCGCAATTTGCCGGGCACGGTGATCTTCCTGTTCCAGCCCGCGGAAGAGATGGCGCCTGCCGGTGAGGATGGCGGGGCCGAGCTCATGGTGCGCGAAGGCGCACTCGACGACCCCAAGCCAGACGCGGTGTTCGGCCTGCACGTCGTCCCGTTCGTGCTGGGCCACGTGCTGTACCGGTCCGGTCCCTTCATGGCGAGCAGTGACCCGATCACCATCGTCGTCCACGGCCGGCAGACGCACGGCGCGCTGCCGTGGAAAGGTGTCGATCCGATCACCGTCGCGGCACAGATCGTAACCGGACTCCAGACCATCGTCAGCCGGCAGACCGATCTCACCGCGGGGCCCGCCGTCGTCACGATCGGCAGCATCCAGGGCGGCGTGCGCGGCAACATCATCCCCGACAGCGTCGTCATGCTGGGTACGATCCGGACGTTCGACTCCACAATGCGCCGCGACATTCGCGAGCGCGTCATCCGCACCACCCAGTTGATCGCGCAAAGCGCGGGGGCCACGGCAGACGTCAATGTCGACCTTCGCTATCCCGTGACCGTCAACGATCCGGCGCTTACCGCGAAGATGCTTCCGGTATTGCGGCGC
Source organism: Gemmatimonadota bacterium (assembly GCA_021324775.1). Taxonomy (GTDB): domain Bacteria; phylum Gemmatimonadota; class Gemmatimonadetes; order Gemmatimonadales; family Gemmatimonadaceae; genus Palsa-1248. The sequence continues at coordinate 118,602 of JAJPIM010000008.1, read as the reverse complement.
GTGGTCGGCGACTCCGGTGTCGTCGAGAGCCCGCTGGTGACCGGATCGGAAGATTTTTCCTTCTACGGGAAGCGCGCCCCAGCACTGTATGTCCATCTGGGCGTGACCCCGCCCGATTCGAACTGGCAAACCGCCGCACCGAACCACTCGCCGAAGTTCTACGCCGACGAGCGCGCCTTCCCGACGGGGATGCGCATCCTGGCGCATCTCGCGGCTGATTATCTCGAGATGGGCCGCGGAGGAGCCGGCACCGCCAGCGCGCCCTGATCCAGGGGCACGCCGCCACCCGAAAAAACGCCAGACGCGGCGGTACGGATTCCAGTCCGCACCGCCGCGCCCGGCCCTCCATCGCGCGCACCGGCATTCACGGCTTCGGCGCCGCCGGATCGGCCGGCTTATTCGTACTCGCTTGGCCGGCGCTGTTGTTGCCACCGCTTCCGCTCGCACCGGCCGCCGGAGTTGTGCTGTCACACGCGGCTGTGGTCTCCGCATCGTGTCCGGCACGCCAGTCATTGATCTGCGCCGCGAACTGTGTGCCCAGCGCAACCACATCCACCGGCTCGGCGCCCGGCGTGTCCTGCCGTCCTGTGACCCGTGCGAGGCTCACCCGGGCTTTGGTATACGTGCTGTCCGTGCTGAGCGCATCCTGATACGCACCCGCCGCGGCAGTCACGTGCCCGCTGCGCTCGAGCGCGATGCCAAGGTTGTTGTGGAAGACGCTCACGCCGGAGTCGAGCTGCACTGCCCTCGCGAGCGGCCCCAGGGCATCGGTGTACTGCCCGGCGCCGATCAGCAGCAGTCCCATGTTGTTCATTGACCAGACATCGGTCGAGTCCAGCGCGATCGCGGCACGGTAGGCGCTGAGTGCGTCGGTCCGGTGACCGAGGCTGCTCTGCACGCGTCCCAGCACGCGCCACGCTTCGCCAGACGTGGAATCGGCCGCGAGGACGACGTTGATACGGTCGAGCGCATCGTTGGGCCGCCGCTGCTCCAGAAGAACCCGGCTCAAGTTGATGAGGCTCTTCGTGTGTCCGGGATCGATCGCGAGCGCCGTCTCGAACGCGGCCCGCGCGGTGTCGAGCTGCCCTGCCTTCCATGCCGACAGACCACGCATGTAGTGGCCCCACACGTTCTGCGGATGCCGGGCCGCATAGTTGCTGAACATCGCCTCCGCGTCCGCGTAGCGATGCGTCGTGTAGGCCGATTCGGCAGTCGCGTAGGACACGTTGGGGTCGGCCGTCGCGGAAGTGGATGCGACGGGCGCCGGTGCCGGAGTGGCCACCGGGCCCGGACTGGCCGCGTCGCGATCCACGGTCCGGGCGGTACCTCGTGAGCCGCCACACGCGGCGGCACAGAGGATTGCCATCGCGGTGATCGCAACGGCGCGGGGTTGGGAGTGCGCGTACATACTGAACCTCCTGAGGTGTCGCGCCCGGCGACGGGCGCTGGCCGGTGCTACGGTGAGTGAGGTTCAGGAAAGGCAAGCGCACGGCCGCGACTTGGCTCGCCGCGACCGTCACGACGAACCACATGATGCGATGTGGGTTACGACTCTCCGTTCACGGCTTGGGATCGGTCGCGCGACGCGGATCGTGTCGCGATGGACACGCCCGGAAACCGTCGGATGTGTCCATACGGACACGCGGCCGGCGCCGCGATGCGGCCTGGTACGGTCGAGGGTGGAGTTGTCAGGCCGTCGACGGCCGCGTCAGACCGTGCCGCCGCATGATCTTCAACAGACTGGCGTGATCGGCCAGCTCCAGATCCTGCGCGGTCTTCGTGACGTGCCAGTCGTGCTGGTCGAGCGCAGCGATCAGGATCTGCCGCTCGGCCTCGGCTTTCCGCTCGAGGAAGCTGCGCCCCGGCATTGCGCCCGCCGTATCCCGCGACACGCCGGCTTCCCGGATCTCCAGCGGCACATGCTCCGGCCCGATCGTATCGCCGTCCGATGCGATGACCATCCGCTCCACGACGTTCCGAAGCTCGCGCACGTTGTTCTGGTGCCAGTCGTAGGCCATGAGCAGGGGGATGACGGCCGGCCCGAGCCGCTTGCGACGGCATCGGAAGCGCCCGCACGTCGACTCCAGCAGCCGGCCGACGAGTTCGGGGACGTCCGAGAGGCGGTCGCGGAGCGGTGGCACGCGAAGCACGTGCGTATTGAGGCGAAAGTACAGATCCTTGCGGAACCGCCCCGCCTCCGCATCGGCGGCGAGGTCGCGGTTCGTGGCGGCGATCACGCGCGCAGGCACTGGCAGCGCACGCGAGCTGCCCAACCGGACGATCGCGCGCTCCTCGAGCACTCGCAGGAGTTTCGCCTGCGCCGGAAGCGGCAGGTCCCCGATTTCGTCCAGGAAGAGCGTGCCGCGTCCCGCGCTCTCGAACGCACCCTTGCGCTGCACCACGGCGCCGGAAAACGCCCCGCGCTCGTGACCGAACAGCTCACTCTCGACGAGTTGGTCCGGCAGGGCTGCGCAGTTGACGGCCACGAATGGCTCGCGCGGATTGGCTCCCAACCGGTGGACATCACGGGCGACCAGCTCTTTGCCCGACCCACTCTCACCTGCGATCAGCACCGTACTCGGGATCGGCGCTACACGGACGATCGCGTCCTTGAGCGCGCGCATCGCAGGACTGGCCCCGAGCAGCGCGCTCTCATCATCGGCATAGCGGCGCAGCATGGCGATCTCGTCCCGCATGCGCCGGCGCTCGATGGCCATCTCGATCTCGTGCGCGACTCGCTCGACTGGCTCCTCCTTGTCGATGAACGCCAGCGCACCGCGGCGAATGGCCTCCACGCACCGGTCATAGCTGCCCGTCCCGGTGTAGACGATGACAGGCACGGGAGATCCGCGGTCCTGCAGTGCCTGGAGAACGCCGAATCCGTCCACACCGGGCATCTCGAGATCGAGCACCACGCAATCGATCGCGTCGCGGCTCAGCACGTCGAGCGCGGCGGCGCCTGATCCCGCGACCTGGACATCATGGTGGCCGAGGCGTCGGAGATCGTAGGCGTACTGCTCCGCGACGGCGATGTTGTCATCGCACACGAGTATGGTGGACATGCCGATCCTCACGATGCGCGCGTCCGGAGGGACGTCGCGCTGATGGCAGCAACGCTGGCAGTGGCGGGTCCCGGGAATGTGAGTGTAACCCGCGTTCCGCTCCCGGGAGCCGTATCCACTCGAAGGATGCCGTGGACGTCGCGCATGAGTCGCCGTACGATCGACAGCCCAAGGCCGGTGCCGTTGGGCTTTGTGGTGAAGAAGTCGTTGAACGCGGCCTGCAGTTCATCGGGGTTCATCCCGCGCCCGCTGTCCGCGATGGTGATGCACACGTCGTCTCCGGCCGGCTGTGTCGTGATCGTCACGCTCCCGCTCGCGTGGCCGGTCGCGTCGAGCGCGTTCGACACGACGTTCTCGAGGATGCGGCGTATCACCAACGGATCCGCCGTCACCCGCGGGACATCCGGATCGAGCTGCAGAGTGATCGCCGCGGCGTCGCCGGCGCCCGGAGCAGTGTCCGGCGCCGAATAGCCAGAGGCGACGGTCTCCGCCACGGCGTTGATGTCGCAGGGGCCGGTGTCGATGCGCGGACTGAGCCTGGCATAGTTGCGGGCCAATTCGTCGAGGTACCCGATGCTCGCATCGAGCGTCGGCCGTCGGTCCTCGAAGACCGCGGCCAGTTGCTCGGGTTGTGAACGCTGGATCTCGGTGAGATGCCGCACAACGTGGCGGATCGGCACCAACCCGTTCTTCACGTCGTGTGTGACCTGCCGCGCCAGATCACCCACTGCCGCACGCCGCTCCGCCTCTCGCAGTCCCGCGGCGGTGGTACGGAGACGTCGCACCATTGTACCCAGCACGCGCGCGAGCGCGCCGATCTCGTCGGCGCGATCGGTCGAAAACCCGGTGGCGAGCCCGGTGGATGGCCCCGTGGCAGTTGGCACGAGATCGACCCGTGCGGATTCCTCCGCCAGCATCCGGATCGGCCGCGAGATGCGCTCGGCGAGCCAGTTGGCGGCCATGAGCGCGGCGGCCGCCGCCAACGCTGCCGAGACGAGACACCACCACAAGACGGCGGCCCGCAGGACTCGTAGCCCGCTCAGTGATTGTGTGACATCGAATCTGGCCGGCGAGAGGATGTACCCGCCATTCGGTGCGGCGATGATCGCCGGAAAAGTGAACGATGCGACCAGCGATGCTCCGGACACGCGAAGCTGCGGCACGCCTGGAGATTCGGTGAATGGCTCCCCCGTTGGCTGCGGGACGGTCAGCGCCACCGACAGCTCGCTGTCCGCCGTCGCGTCTCCCAGCCCCTGGGGAGCTGCCTCGGCTCCGCCAACCAGCAGGAACTGCCGCCCGCCGAGCCGGAGGGAATCGGCACGCGCGAGGACCAGAATCGGACCGGTCGGAGTCCGTGCCCACATAAGCGCCACACCATCCGGCGCCCGCCGGAGAGCCGAGACGAGTCCGGTATCGAGCCGGTCGTACTCGTTGCGATAGTGACCCGAGCTCAGGATCCGGCCGCTGTCATTCTCGATCTGCAGCATCGCGAGTCCGGAGAGACGCATCGCGCGCGCGGCGTAGTCCAGGAGATAGGGGCGCTCAGCTACGGTGCCCAGCAACGCAGCCGCGCGAAATCGATTGTCGTCGGCCAACCCATCTCGCACGGAGGCCAGACGGGCGGCGACTCCGGACGCGACGTTCTCGACATCACGGCGCGTTTGCGCCGCGAGGGCACCAGCGCGCCGCCGGTCCGCATCCGTGAGCCGCCGGTCCAGTTCGTGGGCGATCCCTGCCGCGAGGACGACCAGCGGTATCACGGCGGTCGCGGCGAGCGCGACGAAGAGCCGGGTGCGGAACGTCATGGCGCCCGCACCTCGGCCACGACAGGCCGCCCACCGAGCGCGGCGATGCGGGAGACGCCGTCGCGACGCACGATGGCCCAGGCTCGCGTCTGGATCAATGGAACGATCGCCGGGAGCGCGCCTGCCTCGCCGCACAATTGTAGCGTCGCGGACGGAATGGCGATGATGTACGCCCCTCCACTGCCATCCGTCACCGCCCCCGGCAGTTCGCCGGCCGGTAGTCCCGTTGCGTACATCTCGGTGTCCATCCGGCCAAGTGCCGGTGCCATGCCAGCGAGCAGGCTGCTGCTCGTCGAAGCAAGGACGGCCATCCGCTCGGCCAGAAAGCGCGAAACGCTGTCCGCCTGGTCGTAGAGGATGCGCGCTGCACCTGGGGTCCGTCTGGCAGCCGGCGGCGGGGCGACGGCCGCACTCGCCGGGTGAGCCGAATCCCCGCTGCAAACAGTGCCCGGCGACACCCTCCCGGCACCGAACGCTCGCGCGTCGGCGTGGACCGCATCCGAGGCGAGCGCCTCCCTTAGCGAATCCGCGACGGAGTCCCGCCACGCTGGCCCGGGGCGCACGACCAACACGTAGACGCGGTCCCACGGAAGGGGAACCGAGACAAGGCCGGCGTTGTCCGCTGCATAGGCTACCACCGACCGGTCTCGTGTCACCACGATGTCTGCGCCCTGGTCGAGCGCATCCCGCGCCCCGCGTTCGCCGACCTGCCGCACGACGACCGTATCCTGCCCATCCTCCGTCGTGTCGACGGGCCGAGCCGGTCTCGTGTTCACGCATGCCGGTGCGATCGCGGCGGCTGCGATCTGGGTCAGCAGAGCTGCAACGGCGGCCGCCGGGTCGCTGGCTCCCACGGAGTCAGGTGGCCCGGCGAAGGCGACCGCGATAGGGCCCGCTGGGGCGGTTACGGGCGCACACGCCGCGGACTGGCCGGCCGGCACCGGACCCGGCGGTGGGGCTGGTATGTACGATTTCCCGCAGGCGGCGGTCCCGGCCACGCCCACGAAACCACCGATCCGGCCCAATCGGCAAACCCAGTCCATGAGTCCCGGCGTGTCCGGAGCCGGTGAGGTCCGCCGGACGCCAGACCTGGCGCCCTCTCGCCCTCCGTGCCCCTGGAGCGTCGCCCCTCCTGTGGGTTATACCCCAACGGCCGAGGCCGGGATTACGCCCAGATTAGGACTGCATGATCAGTCGGAACGGTTCCGGCTTGCTTACCTTTGCTGGCGAAGTTGTTGCCTCAGGGAACCGGTGGCACCGTTTCCTGCGTAGTACCCTCGGGAACCACCACCTTACCGATGTATCCAAGGAGGAATTGATGCTCCAGAAGCTCACTACGGCCGTCGCCGTGGCCGGCGCCATCGCTCTCGGTGCGGCGTATTCGGCCCACGCAGCTCCGGCTGGTGTACCCGCCCTCCGCGGCGTGGCAGCGGATACCGTCACAGGCTGTCTGAAGAAGGGCGACAAGAAGGACGTCTACTCGGTGACCGACGCGTCGGGCAAGAAGCACTGGGTCACGAGCGCCTCCGTGCCGCTCTCGAACCACGTGGGCCACACGGTGACCCTGGTCGGTGAAGCGTCGGGCGACAACATGATGGGCGACAAGATGAGCGACAACAAGATGAGCGACAACAAGATGGGCAACGATACGGGGATGAAAATGTCGGGCGGCATGAAAATGGGCCCGATGAACGTGACGTCGCTCAGCATGGTCAGCGCGAGCTGTAAGTAGCACTCGCTCGAGGTCGCATGCGCGTGCGGAGCCGGCTGCAACGATTGGCAGCCGGCTCTTTTTTTGAGCCTGTCCGTTGACGGACTCGGCGGCGCCATATGGACGCCGCTCGGGAGTCTGAGTACGTAGATTGCTTACTCCCTCGACCCCGTCCGAAAGGAGCACCACGTGTCGAACGACAAGGATGAAGCCGCTGCCCGAAAGCAACTCGTCCAGGGCCTGCAGGACGATCTGGCCCGCGAGTACAAGGCGATAATTCAGTACATCATCTTCAGTCAAAAGCTCGACAAAGCCCAATACATGAACATCGCCGACCAGCTCAAGATCCACGCTCACCAGGAGCTCGACCACGCATTGGCGATTGCCCGGCAGCTCGACTACCTCGGGGTGTATCCAGTACACATGCCGAAGCCGGTCGAGGTGTCGGAGGACAACGAGGAGATGCTTTGGGCTGACCTCCGGGCCGAGGACGACACTATCAACAACTATCGCGAGCGCATTCGTCAGGCCGAGGCAGCCGGTGAGATCGCACTCGCCGAGATCCTCAAAGGGATCATCACCCAGGAGCAGGACCACCAGATCGATCTCGCGACCGCCCTTGGTGTCGTTCCGGATTCGCGCATCCGCCGCGAGAAGGGCGGGAAGGGCAAGAAGTAGCCGGAGGAATCAGGGAGATGGCGGCGTCACCGCGAGAGATGCCGCTGCTGGCCGACATCATACGCTTCGCGGAGCCACGCCTCCACGTCGCCGTCGAGTTCCTCGCTCGACGAGATCGTGAAGTGGTGGACCTGATTGCGCGGCGAGATGTACTCGATCTTGGTGAATCTCGGGTGATCTAGCCGGCGGGCGAGCACGACGTGGCACGCAATCCGGTCTCGCCGCAGGCTGATCGCGGCGAAGCTCATGCGTACCTGAAACGCGATCCGCGTCTTCTCGGGGAGCACCCGCACTGGACCGCAGCGCTTGACGAGGCGCGCAAAATCGCGGAACAGCGCCGTGGCGCGCGGAGACTTTCCGGCGAGATGCTCGCTCAGCGTGTGGCGCGCGCAGAAATGAGACTGATTGCGGTTGGCGAAAGACCGTCCGCACTTCGGGCAGTTCCAGAGCGGGGCGAGAGCGGCTCTGGATCGCGGAGCCTTGCGCTGCACCAATCAGAGCGCCGCGGGGGACGCTGCCAGTGTCGCTGCCGGTAGCGCACTTCGTTCCAGCAGCACATACCCCGACATCCGCCGGTACTCCTCCCGCTGTTTTTTCGGGGAGATGCGTGCCATGAGGCGCCAGAGCCACGCGAGCCGCATTTCCCGGTGCAGCCGGTGCGCCTCCTCGAGCGATGAGCGGAACGACGCTTCCCGCCACCCGAACGGCGCGAAGAACGCGGTACCTTCCGCGGGCCCGAAGCGAAATGGAGCGCGGCCGGCGTGCAGCGCCGATCCCCAGCGCCGTTCGAGCATCTTCAGCAATCGCGGGCTCGCGAGGTCCGATGTCCACCAGTGAAAGCCGCCGGCGCTGTACAGGTCGCGCGCGAGTGCTCCAACCTGATCAGATGTGAGATAGATCAGCAGTCCTTCGGTCACGACGAGCGCGCGCTGCGCTTGTGTGCCGAGCTGCGCGAACAGCGCGGCGCGCGCCGCGGCGTCAGTGAGATCCGTCGTGATGGCCTCGTACCGGCACGCTGGACGCTCGCCCGCGAGGATATTGGATTTGTATTCCAGAATCGCTGGCAGGTCGACGTCGACCCATCGCAGCGCGGATGGGAGCTCGAGGCGCCATGGGCGTGCGTCGAGACCCGCCGCGAGATTCAGGACGAGATCGGTGTTTTCCCGCGCGATCGTGCCGAGGATGATCTCGTCGAGAACGGCCGTCCGGACGATCATCGCCCATGCGGTCGCTTGGCCTTGCGGCAACGTCGTCACGATCTCGCGCCCGCGGTCGCCGGCGAGCCGCCGGGCGTAGGGGTCGCGGAAGATGGCGTCGGGCCGATCCGTCTCCATGGCGCGGTATTCCGCGACCCATCGAGCCGTGTCCGAGATATGCTCGATCAGGGCCATGACTCAGGTCTCCGGTGACCGGTTGAGACCTCACAGGACGCATCGATAATCGCTGTCCCTGAGGCAATCCGATAGGCGACCCGTGGGAGAGAGACCCTCACTCGTACCTCGGGAAGCCCCCGTGGAGAACGCCTAGGCCTCGGCCTATGCCTAGGCCTAGGCCGAGGCCTTCGACGGAGGACACGACGGAGACTCAAAGGAGTGTTTAGTCTTGCGTGATACGTAATGTCGGCACATTTTTATATATGCCGACTAACCGTCACATCACAATGGGAGCGTCCGCCGCGAAGCGCGCCCTCGCTCTCGCAAAGCGCCAACGCATCCTGCGACCCCGCGATCTCGCACCGCTCGGCATTGCGCGCGAGACCCTGCGTCGGCTGGAATCTGCTGGCCAACTCGAACGTCGCGGCCGCGGTCTCTATGTTCCGGTCGGCACCGAGTTCAGCGAGCACGAAATGCTCATGATGGCGAGCATACGCGTGCCGCACGGCGTCGTATGTCTGCTATCGGCGCTGCGCTTCCACGAGCTGACGACGCAAAACCCGCCGGAGCTCTGGCTCGCCATCGACCGCAAAGCGCGGGCGCCGATCGTTCCCGATCTTCCCGTTCGCCTCGTCCGATTCTCCGGCGAGGCGCGCACGGCAGGAGTGGAAGACCCTGTCATAGACGGCGTTGGCGTCCACGTCTACGGGGTCGCCAAGACCGTGGCCGATTGCTTCAAGTACAGAAACAAGATCGGCATCGACGTCGCCATCGAAGCGCTGAAGGATTGCTGGCGATCCCGCCGCTGTTCGGCTGACGCGCTCTGGCGCTATGCGGCCATCTGCCGCGTTACGAACATCATGAGACCGTACCTCGAAACGGTGATCGCCGAAGCCGGGCGCGCGTGAATGCCAGGGACTGCATGACATGACGCGTGAGTCGCCGTCCAATCTGCCGGCATCCGTCCGGCAACGGTTGCGCAACCTCGCCAAGAGTCGCGGCGAAGAGCTGCAGCCGATTCTCACACGCTACGGCGTCGAGCGCTTGCTGTACCGGCTGGGCCGGAGCGGCGATCGCAATCGTCTCGTGCTCAAGGGCGCCGTGCTGTTCTATCTCTGGGAAGGAGGGCTGCGCCGACCGACGCGCGACGTCGATTTCCTCGGATACGGCGACGCAACACCCGAGACAATCGCCGACCTATTTCGCGCACTCTGCCGAGTCGAAGTCGATCCTGATGGCTTGGTCTTTCATGACGAGAGCGTTCGCGCCGAGGTCATTCGTGACAGGCAAGACTACGGCGGCGTTCGCGTCAGGTTGACAGCAACGCTTGGCAACGCGCGGATGCCGCTTCAAATCGACATCGGATTCGGCGACGCGGTGACCCCCGGCGCTGAGATGGCGGCGTTTCCAACGCTGCTCGATTCGCCGGCGCCAAGGATTTGCGTCTATCCGCCGGAGACTGTGATCGCCGAGAAGTACCAGGCGATGGTCTCGCTCGGAATTGGCAATACGCGCATGAAAGACTTCTATGACGTGCACGCACTCGCCGCGGAGCACGCATTCGATGGAGCGACACTCGTAGCGGCCATCACCGCCACGTTCGCGCGCCGCACCACGCCGCTTTCGACGGAGCCGCCTGTCGCGCTGACCCGATCGTTCGGTGACGACCCGGCCAAACAAGCACAGTGGCGGGCGTTTCTCGGGCGAGGCCGACTTTCCGATGTGCCAGCCGATCTCGCGACGGTGACCGATCGAATGCACGACTTCCTCTGGCCGCCGGCGAACGCTGCCAGTGAGTCGCGAGACTTTTCGGCGACATGGCTTCCTTCCGTCGGATGGGCTCACGACCGATAGGCGTATCAAATGTCGGCGGGACAAGCTCCGGAGACTGGCGAGGCCAGAACCATCGCAACGATTGCAGGTTGGCACCGCTCTATCGCAGGGCTCGGCTGACCTCGCCACTCGCCGTCAGAAGGCATCGCGGTGACTGGTTGAGACCTCAGAACGCCTCGAAAACCGCTTTCCCTGAGGCAATCCGACAGGCGACACATAGAAGAGGGACTCCCGGTCCAGCTTCGGCAGGCGACCCGCGGGGGTCTCATCGCGTGGGAATCAGATGTCCGCGCCGCTCTTTTCACGGCCGCACAAGACGCATCCGAGCGTGGTGCCCGATGCGGTCCGACCGTCCAGCAGCCGTCGTGACCCATTCTCGGACCTGCCAGGGCGGATCATGGCGCACATGCTGGGTATGCCCGCACTCGAGATCTGCGACCCAGTCGTCCTCGGCGTCCTGGTGAAATCCGGAAATCCGACGGGGCACGGCGTAGCCAGCCGAAGGATCAGGACGCAACCTCATGTACCCCTGTAGGTACGCTGTCAGCGCCGGGGACAGCCGGAGAGCGCCGCCGGTGCACGGCTGGGGGTCATCGCCTCCAACTGAGCGCTTCCAATTCCCGCTCCGGCAGGAGCCACCAGTCGTCGGGGTAGTTCGACACCCTCCGCATGGCCGACGCCGACATGAACACGAGCGAGCGTCCGGAGGCTGCCACGTGCTCCGTCACGCGCCATTCGCACCCTGCCCCGTCATCGAAGGTCCGCGCAGGCCGCGCGGGCCCCTGGCGCGCTCGTGCGAATTCAGTATTCACGACTCCCCGAGTCAACACGCCCATTGGGGTCACGTTCCCTGGCCGCCTCCAAACAAGCTGCCCATAACAGCAATTCCCGCGCCCAAGGTCAGCTCCGGCAAGGCGGCGCAGCCGAACCGGGGAGATGAGAACCCTTCAATAATCACCCTCCATCCTTATAGTATGCGGCCGTGGACATCCGCCGGGTCGCGACTTGGAGTGAATACGAGGCGTGCGTCGCGCTCCAGCGAGAGGTGTGGGGTCCCGCGTTCGCGGAATGCGTCCCGGCCGCGATCCTGATGGTGACACAGCGGATCGGCGGCGTGGTCGCCGGCGCGTTCGACGGCGACGGCGAGTTGATCGGCTTCGTCTTCGGCATGACGGGCGTCGAGCACGGCCGGCTCGTGCACTGGTCCGATATGCTCGCGGTGCGATCCGATGCGCGAGGCCGCGGCATCGGCCGAGAGTTGAAGCTGTTCCAGCGGGACGCCGTGCGCGCTATCGGCGTGGGCACGATGTATTGGACGTTCGATCCGCTGGTCGCCCGCAATGCGCGCCTCAACCTGGTAACCCTTGGCGCCAGCGTGGCGGAATACGTGACCGACATGTACGGCGCGGTCACGTCGAGCGCCTTGCACCAGGGGCTGGGCACCGACCGCTTCATTGTCGCGTGGCCGCTGGACGATGCGGCCGCGTCCGCGCCGCGGACAGAGACGCCGCTTGCCCGGTACGCTGTCATCCCCGAGCTCAATACCATGACCACCGGCCGCATGCCCGTTGGTGCACCCGCGGTCCGTGTCTCCATCCCGCTGCACATCGATCGCGTCCAGACGACGTCCCTCGCCGATGCCGGCCGCTGGCGCGCGGTCACCCGGCGCGCGTTTCTCTGGTGCTTCGAGCACGGCTACCACGTCTCCGGCTACTATCGCGATGAGCCATCCGAGACCGCCGGCTACATTCTGTCTGCCGGCGCACCGCACTCCTCCCGCACTCCCTGAAACCGCACCCATGCTTCTCGTCGATCGCATCACCCTGCGCGAAGTCCGGCTCCCGCTCAAGGAGCCGTTCCGCATCTCATCCGGCGTCGTCACGGAACGCCGGATCTTTCTGCTGGAGCTGCACGACGCCGGCGGGATCAGCACCTGGTCGGAATGCGTCGCCGGCGAACAACCCAACTACACGGCGGAGACGATCGACACCGCGTGGTATGCGATCGAGAAGTGGATCGCGCCCCGGGTGTTGGGTGTGCGGTTCGACGGACCGGAAGGTGTACACACGGAGCTGAATCGCGATCTCCGCGGACACCCAATGGCCAAGGCGGCCGTCGAGATGGGGTGCTGGGGTCTGGCCGCGACGGCGGAAGGCATACCACTCTCCAAACGAATCGGAGGCACGCGCGATCGCGTTGCCACTGGCATCTCGCTCGGCATCCAGGCGAATCCCGACGCGCTCGTCCAGCGCGCCACCGCCGCCCTGGCCCAGGGCTATCGCAAGATCAAGGTGAAGATCGCTCCCGGATCCGACATCGCGTTCGTGCGCGCGGTGCGCGACGCGCTGGGACATGACATCCACCTCATGGCCGATGCGAACTCCGCGTACCGCCTGAGCGATGCGGACCATCTCGCGCAGCTCGATGAGTTCAACCTGATCATGATCGAGCAACCGCTTGGCGCCGACGACATTCGCCAGCACGCCGAGTTGCAGCGCCGGCTCCGGACGCCGATCTGTCTCGATGAATCCATCACCAGCGTGGACCGCGCACGTGACATGATCGCGCTCGGCAGCGGCCGCATCATCAACATCAAGCCCGGCCGGGTCGGCGGCTACGCGGCATCGCTCGCCATCCACGATGTCTGCCAGCAAAGCGGCATCCCGGTGTGGTGCGGCGGCATGCTCGAGAGTGGCGTCGGCCGGGCCTACAATGTCGCACTGGCGTCTCTGCCCTACTTCACGCTGCCGGGCGATCTCTCGCCGAGCGCACGGTACTGGGAGCGAGACCTCGTGGCGCCCGAATGGACGATGGACGCGGATGGGATGGTACCCGTGCCGCGGTCGCGACCCGGTATCGGCGTGACGGTCGATATGGATCGCGTCAACGCCCTCACGGCTCGCATTACGACGCTGGCTCCGGCCATGCAGGCCGTTGCGTGACGGCACCGGCCCAGGCGCAGGGAGGCGCACCCTCGGCTGGCACTTCCGTCCCCGCCGCCATCCGGTCGCTGTTCTCGGGATCGCTGGCTGGCGGCCTGGTTCAGCTTCGGCGCGCGCTGCATCAGCACCCTGAGCTGTCGCTCGCCGAAACCGAAACGGCGCGCCGTCTCGCGACGGCGCTGACGGATGTCGCGGGGCTGCCTCGCGCCGACGTGCGCCTTGTCGGTACGGCCGTGATTGGCCGTGTCCGCGGGCGCCAGCCGGGTGCGCCGGTCGTCGCGCTGCGCGGGGACATCGACGCCCTTCCGATTCAGGAAGCCACCGGGCTGCCGTTCGCATCGCAGGTCCCCGGGGTGATGCACGCGTGCGGACACGATGTGCATGCGACGTGGGCCGTCGGCGCCGCCGCGCTGCTCGCGGCCGCGCCTGCCCCAGGCGATGTCGTGATCGTCCTCCAGCCGGCTGAAGAAATCGACCGCGGCGCCGCGGCTGTCCTGGACGCGGGGGTGCTGGATGGCGTCGCGGCGATCTTCGGCGGGCATGTCGATCGCCGCTTCGCCGTCGGGCAGGTCGTGGCGGACGATGGGCCACTCGCGGCATCGGCGGATACGTTCACGATCGAGTTGGTGGGACACGGCGCGCACGCGGCACGTCCCCAGGAATCCGCCGATCCGGTCGTCGGCGCCGGCGCGCTGATCGTCGCCGCGCAGGCGATCGTCGCTCGGCGGGTGCACCCCGCGACACCGGCGGTGCTGACGATCGCCACCCTGCATGCGGGCACCGCGAACAACATCATTCCGGATCGCGCGGTGCTCACGGGGACGATCCGCACCGTCGATCCGGCGACTCGCCGGTTGGTTCGTGAAGAGTTGGAGCGGATGGCTGGCGCGATCGCCACCGCCTACCGGCTCGAGGCAAGGATCACGGTGGAGCTCGGGCCGCCACCCCTCGTCAATCCGCACCAACCTGCCGAGTGGGCCCGCCAGGCCGTGCGTACGGTACTGGGCGACCGCGCGCTGGCACCGCTTGGCATCGTGAACCTCGCCGCCGAGGATTTCGCCAGGTACCTGGAGCGCATGCCTGGCTGCTTCCTCCGCATCGGTGCGCGCGAGCCCGGAGGCGACCCGATCGCGGCCCACTCGCCGCACTTCACGGCTGCCGAGGAAAGCATTTTCGTGGGCGCCGCCGTGCTAGCCGAGACGGCGCGGGTGAGTTCGCAGGCCTATTTGGCGGCACAGGCGGCCAAATAGAGAGTAGCGACACAGCAAGTAGAGAGTAGACGAAGAGCTTGGGCGACCTGGTACTCAGGTAAGAGGGAGGCGCTGTTCGTGACGCGACGGCATCGTGGGAATAATGCGGGTCCGGAGAGGGTCTCCAGTGTGTTGCCCTCAACGGAGAAACCAGGTGATTCGTTCTTTGCGGCAGATCCGGCCAGCCATCAACGGCGCGACGGACGGGGCGTCCGTCTCCAGCCCCTCGCGATCATTGGTCCTCGGAGTCGTCGCGCACTCGCTCAAAGCCGGACTCGGGGTCCTTTTCTTGTACCTCGGCATCACCAAGCTCTTCGGACACCATGAAGCCGCACGTCTCGCCGCGATCGGCGTGGATCGCTACCTGCGTGATACGATCGGGTGGCTCGAGCTCGCCGCAGCCGCGCTCCTCTTGGCCCGCCCCTCGGGCTACTTGCTCCATTCCCTGGTGGCGGGCGTGGCGTTGATCGAAGTCGGCCTACTGCACCGGGCGCCACTCGCTGCTGTCGCGTGCTTGGTCGCGCATGGACTATCGACGTGGGCGCGGTCGGCGCACGATCGCGGCCACAAGGCCGCTAGTGCGACGACCGGCGGGCCTGCGGATCGCGCGCCAACTTCTTTAGTCCGCGCCCGGCACCGTCGCCGTGAGCACCCTGGTGACCTACGCGTTCGGTAGCGTCATCCACAACGCGCGCTTCGCCGCCGTCGCCAACACACCGGACCGCACCCCGGCGTCGTCCATTACGAGCCTGATGCGGGGGGCCGGGCCCCTGGTCAGTTGGGCGCGTTAGCGGCGGCGGCGGCCTTCCGGAGCAGGCTCGCAAAATCCTCCAGCTCGGGAAGGCCGAGGTCGGAGACGGGCCAGTACGCGTAGTCGCCCGTCTTCCAGTGGAGCAAGTGATAGCCCTGGCTCGTAGTGGTCGATGGGCCGCCTGACGGGCCACGCGCGGCCGGCCACAGGAACACATTGATGAGGTGCTGGCGCCGGCCGTATACCAGCGCCGCGACCGCTCGCCCGCCGGCGTAATCGAGACGACCTCCCAAGAGCGGATAGTCGCTGTGGAACGTCTCGTCGAACTCGGTCGCGGCATCTTCGGCGCGGTGACGGCGCCGCGCGCTGTACGCCGCGTTGCGCACGATCGCCAGCAGCCATGCCCGCGCACTCGTCTCCCCTTCGCCACTGAAGCTCTCGAAGTGCCTGATCGCGCGGAGACACGCGTCCTGCACGATGTCCTCCGCGTCGTGCGCGTTCCGCGTCAGGTACCGCGCCAACGTGTACGCAGCGTCCAGGTGCGGCAACACGACAGCTTCGAAGCGTTCGAGCTCGCGTGACTCCAACCCGCCCTCAGATGTCATGTAGGCCTTCAGGAAGAGACTCCGCGGACGGCGCGCTTATTCCCGGTGGAATAATCCTGCGGTGCGTGAGGTCTCCTGCAGTGAACCGACCTGCTGGTACACACTGAAGCGAGGATGATCACAGATGATTCCCACGCAAGCCATACCCCACCTGACCGCTGTCGGCGCGCTGTTCGCCACCCTCTCGGTCGGCCTGGCCCCCGCAGACCGCATGCCTGGGAACGTCGCGGTCGTCGACGGCAAACTGTCCGAGTGGAAGGTGGAACTGTCGACGCCGGCCATCGCCGCCGGGACCGTGACGTTCTCGATCGTCAACGCCGGCAGCATTCCGCACGGCTTCGAGGTCGAAGGTCAAGGGATCGAAAAGGAAACCCCCGTCATTCAGCCCGGCGCAACCGCCGCACTGACGCTGAACCTCAAGGCAGGAACCTACGAGGTGTACTGCCCGGTTGGTGGTGACTCCCACAAGATGCTCGGCATGGACACGCACTTGACCGTCGTAGGCACGAAATCCTCAGGCTCGCCGCGGAACGGCAACGCGGGCATGAGCCCGTCCCATATGGCGGCCATGAGCCTGGCGTCAGCGCTGAGATCAGCCGTGCAGTCGATCGTGTGACGAGCGGGAGCTCGTGATCCAGTTCCTCCCAGGCCCGTTCCCCGCGAGATCGGCCACGCAATCCTATTGCATACCGCACACACGGAGAGATTTATGCGGACGCTCGGCAAGACGGTCGTGCTCAGCCTCGTTACGGTAATCGTTGCCCCGATGTTGCTTGGGTATCTGACACGTCGGGGTGCGAACTCGGCATCGCGCATGCGCATCGTCGCGCTTCGCCGGCTCATTCCAGACAGATATTGAGATCCGGCCCATGCATACGCTACCGACGATCCAATACGATTCCCGGCTCGCTCAGTACCTTGTCACGGCGCCCGATGGGACGGTATTGACGCGATGCGAAATGCTCCATGATGCAGATACGGCTGTGGCGCAGTTTGCCTTCCTCGCCACGTTTCCGCCTCAGCCCCGTCTCGCCTCGTGAAACACTCCCGCGCGGTCCGTCGGAGGGGCCGGCCGCGTGGCAACGAGGGGAAGAGCGTGGGCGGCCTGGATGGAGTGAGCGCCAGGCCGCCTCGCTACTCAGTCTCCTTTCTCCTTTCTCCCTTCTCAGTTTCCGCCCGCCTTTGTGCCGGGTGTTGGCGCCGGATGGCTCGAGCCCGGCGGCCCATGATCCCAGTCCTGCGCGCTCGAGATGTTCGGCATGGACCAATCGTCGCCGTTCCATCCGCTGAAGCCGTCCATCTTGAACAGCCATGCACCGGTGTTCGAGTCGGTGATGAGGATCAGGCCATCGGCGTTTCGGACCATGACGCCGAACGCGCCGTTGTAGATACTCGTGCCCTGCCAGTCCGGAAGGCCACCGAAGCCGGTTTCGTGCGTGCACTCGCAGGTGTAGTACCATCCCAAGGTCTTGGGATGTTTCGGATCCTGCATGTTGAAGACCTGGAGGCCGTCCTCATACGCCGAGACGAAGACGTACGGCCAGCGCACCTCGTGGTTGTGCGCGAGATCGTTCCAGTCGGCGTTCCACACCGCGATCGGCTGGGTAATCGCCTGTACCTTACCCTCGAGACCCGGACGGAGATCGAAGATCCGGAGCGGCGCCCACTGATACTCCGTCTCCGCGACCGCAAACAATCCATCGGGCGTCGGCGTGAACGTGTGGCCCCAGCTGATACCTGCCGATCCGACGACAGAGGTGATGAGTTTCGGCGCGTCGGTGTGCGTGACGTCGAAGACATAGTACCCGCCGGCACCGGCACCATAGAACTTGTCCTGCCGCGTCCCGGGGTCGTAGCCGACATAGAAGTCGTGGTATCCTGAGATCGACAGAGGCTTCGCGCTGTTCATCCCCGGGAGCGCTTCATCCCACTTGGGGCCGGGCGGGATGGGTACCGTTCCCACGAGCCCCTGGTCCTTGTCGCCGCTCAGGAGCTTGTCCATGTCGTAGATGTTCGCCACGCTGGACGTCGTGGTGGTGAACAGCAGGACGCGGCCGTCCGAGTGCTTGTACGCAAACAGGTTGTGGAAGCCGCCCGGCGTGTTCGGAGCCCGGATGCGAGCGGCGACCTTGATTTTCGTGGTGTCGGGCAGCCCCGTGACGTCGAAGATGACGGCGCCAAGGTCGGCGTCGGGTGATCCCTGCAGGAACTGGAAGCACACCGCGACGTAGTACTTGTTGTGCAGCTTGAAGTACTTCGCGCGGAGACCGCCGTCACCGGAGTGCAGCGCCGCGTTTTCGATCTTCCACTTGTAGAGGGCCTTGACGTTGTTCAGGTCGTGCATGTCGAGGATCGTGAAGCCGGGCCGGTCCCGGAGCTGGCCGACGTAAGCGTACGGGCGCGACATCTCCTGCTCGAGGTCCGCATCGCCGACGCGGAAATACCCGCCGAGGGGAATGTGGGCGATCAGGTGAATGTTGGAGCTGCCGCCGACTTTTTCGAGCGGCGCCGCGCCCGGGGCAGTGGCGGCCCGGGGGTCCTGAGCGCGAACCGTGATCGCCCCGGCCAGCAACAGCGCGGTGCACGCGACCGACAATGGAAGACCTGGTCGTATCTGCAACATAGACTCCCTCGGAATTGTGGAGAGGAACAACAATGCACCGCCGCCGGATTACGGCGCCGGGTCCACCGTGAACATCATGTGCATCCCCGCCTCGAGATGCTCCGCGATGTGGCAGTGCGCCATCCATGTCCCGGGATTGGATGCGTCGAGCAGAATGTCCTCCGCCGATCCCACCGGGATGAGCTCCGTGTCCTGCCAGGCAAGGTTCGGGTTCGGCACGCCGTCTCGCGCGAGTACCAGAAACCGCTGTCCGTGGAAATGGATGGGATGCCCCATGGGATGCATGGACTTCGCATCGTTGCGGATCCGGATCTTCGCGACGTCACCCTGCGTGAAGTGCCAGTTGATGTCCATGTCCTCCTTGCCGGTCGCCACGTCTCGCATGATCCAGTGGACTTCCTTGGCCGTGGAAACCCAGTTCATGTCCGGCATCCCATCGTTCCACTCGACGGGCGAGAAATACATCGTGTCCACGATCATGAACGACACGATCGAGTTGGGCAGCCCCTGGATATTGACGGTGAGCGCCAGCTCGTGGTCCACCGGCTTGTCGAAATACTTCCGGTACCGGTCGATGTCCGACGTGACGGCGGTATTGGCACGCAGCGTCGTGAACTCGTGTGCGTGGTCGGCGGTGGTGGGGTCGGCCGAGACGGTGATCGTCCCAAGCGTATCCACTTCCGGGAAATACTCGCCGGCGTAGTTGTTGACCGCCTGCACCCGATTCGTCAGCGCGAAGGTCCCGGGCGTGCCGAACCGCACTTCCGCGGTGTAACGCTGGGCCGGCGAGATCACGATGTTGCTGACCATCTGCTCGTGCTCGTAGCGACTGAGATCGGTCGCCACCAGTTTGATCGGCGCGCCGCCGAAATTGAGGTTGTAGCTGCGGGCGTTCGACGCATCCGTCAGGAAGAACCGGACGACATCGCCCCGGTGGACGGCGAGGTGATAATTCGGCTCGCCGTTGACGAGGAACAGGTTGCCGAATCGCCCCATGATCGTGAAATCCGCCGCGTCCCTGCCGTACGGAATGATCCCCTGCGTGTCCACCAGCAGGTCATCCAGAATCAGCACCGCCTCGGCGTTGGCCGGATTGTAATAGTGCGGGTCGGGCGACGTGACGACCACGTTGCCGAACAGGCCGAGGTTCTGCTCGATATCCTCCCGGACATGCGGGTGGTACCAGTAGAGTCCCGCATCGGGAAAGTGAACCTGGTAGACGAACGTGCCACCCGGCGGCACCGCGTCCTGCGTGAGGCCCACTGAGCCGTCGAACTTGTTCGCCAGCCGGACCCCGTGCCAATGGATCGACGACGGGAGGTCGATGTGGTTGGTGAACCGCACGTAAATCGTCGCGTTCTCGTGCACGCGGATCAGTGGGCCTGGGTATTGTCCGTTGAACGCGTACATCGCGTACGTCGCACCCTTGATCGTGCGGCGGATCAGCCGCGCATCGAGGTTGAGAGTGTCGCCATCCTTCATCTCCACGGGCGTGCTCGCCACGCCAGCCGGAAGGCTGGCCACGTCGGTCCCGGCACCCGGCACGTACGCCGGCCCCTGCGGATGCAGCGACTCCATACCCGGCATCATCGGAATGTCGGCCGGCATCGGCGGCATCCGGTGGCCACCGCTCGGACCGGCGTTCCCCATCGCCATCCCCGCCATGCCAGCCATCCCGCCGTGCGACGTGTCGGGCGGAGCGGTCTGCGATGCGGCAGTGGCGGCCCCGGTCCAGCCGGCGACCGCCACGATGACCGCCGCGGTGACCATGGCGTGGGACCGCACGCCGCGCACGAAGCCGGACATCCATGTGGGCAGGCCGAACCGCCTGCCGGGCGTCACGCGAGCCCCGGCGCCGGCATTACCACTGGGGGTTGCCGCCATTGTTGAGGATATGGCTCCCGTACCGCTGCATCCACGTGCTGGGCGAGACGCCCTTGAGCAGGATCGTGCCCGACCAGTGCGGCTCCGCCGCCGGCTTGGCGCCAGGCTTGGCGCCAGGCTTGGTGCCGGGCTGGACGCTGGTCTTCTCCGCCGTCACGAGCACGATGAACTTGTTCCAGTCGACCTCACCGGAGCTGGAGCCGTCCGCGGCCACCGGTCCAAGCCGCCGTGCAAGACTGAGATCCGGAACGGTGGCCCAGGCCACATACGCCGTCGCGCCGTCATAGACGCGCGGATCGGCCGGGAGTCCGCTCACATGCAGGTGGACGTCATACCGCAGGTGGCCGTCCGGCGTCAGGGACATGCCGAACGGCGACGGCGACCGCGTGAGGACGGCGACGCCGGACGCACCGCGGGCATCGCTCGTCGGTTCGAGCGAGATGCTGTCGATCGCGGGACGCAGCAGACGGCTGCCGTTCCGGCCCGGACCGGTTGCCACGACTGCGGCCATGAGTGCTGTCCCCATGGTCAGTAGATCGGCCTTCATGGACGACCCCCTGCGGCACTGGCCGGCACGTGCTGTTCCGCCTCGTGCACGCCGTCCTTCAGGTACTGGTCGAAATACGCCTGCATGTCCCCGAGCATCGTCCGAATGTTCGCGGCGCTCCGGATATAGTAGTTCTCGTTGGGATACGCCTTGAACTTCCCGGCCTTGTACCGGAACTCGAGCCGGTCGGCAAACTGGCGGCCGGCGTTCGAGCGCGGCAGATCCTTTCCTTCGCCGTTGATCAGGAAAAGTGGCGTCTGAATGCTGTCGACGTAATAGATCGGCGAGAGAGATCGATACAGCTTCTCGTGCGTCGCGAGCGGCCCCAGCTCGTAGTCCAGCAGCTTGATGTGCCGCAGCTCCTGCTCATTGTAAAACGCGATCCAGTCGCCGTAGCCCGATCCGGCGATCCCCGCCTGAAACACGCCGGGGGCAAACGCGGCCGCATCGAGCGTCATGCATCCGCCGTAGCTCGTGCCGGTGATGCCCATCCGGGAGGCGAGGATGTACGGCTGCCGTTTGAGGAAATCCACTCCTGCGACCACGTCCTTCAGATCGCAGCGGCCCCAGCATCCATTGTTCGCATCCTCGAATTGGCGGCCATACCCGGAGCTGCCTCTGATGTTGGGCAGGAGCACCGCGTAGCCTCGCATGGCGAAGTACTGTGCTTCGGTCTGATACGTGTCGTTGAACGACGACGTCGGACCACCGTGAATGAGGAGGATCCCCGGCGCCTTCTCGCCCGGCTTGAGCACCGGCTCGTACAGATAGGCCGCTATGGTCAGACCATCGGGCGACTTGTAATTCACTTTCTTCGGACGGATCAGCGCCGGGGCGATGTAGGGCGGCCCGGCGGAGGTGGTGAGCTGCACGGGTGCGCCGCCCGCCGCCGGCACGACGTACAGGTCGGCGGCCGATGTCGGGGTCTCGAGTGTGTAGCTGATCCGCGCGCCATCGGGCGACCAGGCGGCGTTGTTGATCACTCCCATGTCCTCGGGCTTTGCTACGACCCGTGGCGCGCCGCCCGCGGCGCTCACGACGCGGAGATCCTGCGTCCCGTTCCACAGTGCCTCGTAGAGGATTGACTTGCCGTCCGGCGACCAATGCGCGCCGCTCTGATTGGCGGCCTCCGGCGCGATCGCCCGCGGCGCGCCGCCGCTCATGGGCACGGACCAGTAGTTGATCCATCCGCTCCGCTGTGACCGGAACAGGAGTGCCGATCCGTCGGGCGAGATGGCCGGATATCCGAATCCGCCGCCCTCCGCGTAGTCGAAGTACCCGGTGTCCTTCACGACCGCACGCGGGATCGATGCACCGGCTGGATCGATGACGTAGACCGTATGGTCCGCCCAGCGATCGTCGAGCTGGACGAAGACGACGCGCTTGCCGTCGGGCGTCCACGAGGGAAAGACGTCGTTGAGTGTGCCAGTCGTCACGCGCGTGACTGCGCCACTCCGCACCTGCACGACGTAGATGGCGTAGTTCCCGAACTTGTCGCCTGCCAGCGCGATCTGCTGGCCATCGGGAGACCAGGAGTAGGAGTTGATGCGCGCGCCCAGGTTCGTGAGCTGCGTCTCCCGGCCGTCCTGCAGCGACCGGAGGTACACCTCGGCCGGCCCGGTGCGCGTCGAAAGGTAGGAGACCCATTTGCCGTCCGGCGAATAGGCCGCCTGATGCGTCTGGAGAAACGCGATGTCGCCCATGTCGATGTGCAGCGAGCGGGGAAAGCCCCCCGACGGCGCCACCGTCCACAGGTCGGATTCACCGAGTGCTCCGCCGAACATGATGTTCGCGCCATCGGGGGACCATTGCGGAGCCGCGCCTCCGACCAGCGACCGGACCGAGACCAGATCCCCGGCGCTGAGTATCTGCCGGCCCGGCCCTTCACCCCCTCCCGTCTGCGCCGGCACGGACCGTGAGAGCATCAGCCCGAGCAGGACTGCGCCAATTCCGATCAGGACTCGCTGCATGCGGCCTCCTCGCCGGCATACGGTGGGATCAGGGGGCGTTGCGCCAGGACGCGGTCGGCTCCCCCGCTGGAGCGTTCTTCGCGATCTGCGCGGCCATTTCCCGCAGCAGATCTGCGTTGGTCATCGGCTGCCAGCCGTGGCCTTTCATCGGACGTCCGTAGCGGAAATCGCCGGCATAGTGCGGATTCGTCGTCCCGGCGAGGAAATCCTCCATCATGTAGACCGCGGGTGCCAGATAGAAATCGTCCATGTCGCCGGTCAGGATGTGGAGCTTCCCGACGAGCTGGGGACCGATCCGCGGCCAGTTCTGCTGCGCATAGTATCGGAGGTCATACCCGTGGTCGCGCATGTACGTCGCCACCGTCGGGTCGATCTTGCCGGTGCGAAGATCGAAGAGCTGCCGGGGATATCCGTCATCGCCGACGGGCCCGTAGGTCGCGTTCCAGATGTCGAGCTGCGCGGCCGACCGTCCGTGTGTCCCGGATGCATACTCCATCTGCGCGATTGACCGCATCGCCGCCACGGGCTGGCCTTCCGGCGATTGTTGCATCATGCGTTCCGGCGCGCCCGGCGCCGCGTTCGGGACGACGAACGCGTTGGAGTCGGCGTACGCATCGATGAGCTGGTACCGGCGGAAATCGATCGGATCGGGAAAGAACGTCCACGTGCCGCCGAAGAACTCCGGATGGTACAACTGCAGCGCCAGGGACTCCCAACCGCCTGTCGACCCGCCGCTGAGCACGCGAGCATACGGCTTCTTGATGATGCGGAAGTGCGATTCCACGTAGGGCACCAGCTCGCGCATGATCGCGTCGCCGTACGGGCCGTTGTTGGCGGAATTGACCGCGTAGGAATCGTCGAAGTAGGGTGTCGGATGCTGGAACGTCACCACGATCATCCGCGGGAGATTGGGCGAGATCCACGACTTGTAGAACTCGTACCCCGACTCTCGCTTGCCGTTGCCCGTGAAGGCCCGCGGACCCTCGACGTTCGACCGGGGATTCACTGGCGCCAGCCGCACCGGCGTCATCGAGCCCGCCGCCGGCGCCGAATCCGGCGTGAATCCGAACGGCGCGTCGAGTGAAAAGTGCGACTGCTCGTAGAGCACGGGATAGTAGGTGTTCGGATGCTCGTCGTAACCCTTTGGCAGCAGGACGATGGCGCCAAGCCGCTGCGGAACGCCCCACCACTTGCTGAGGGTGTCGCTCTGGATCGAGATCCGTTTGACCCACTTGGTGTCGGGGATCGAATCGAGCGGCGGCAGCACGTGATCGAACGTGAGCTGAACGTCGAAGCCGGCAGCCGGATCGAGGTGCACCTTCACCGGCGTGCTGACCAGGTTGCCGGGCGAGTAGGCCCAGCGCTGCCCATCTCCGTGATCCTGGTGCGCCCAGATCACGTGTCCGTCCGCGCGGTGGTATTGCGTGTAGACGTTGAAGACGGCCTGCGCGTAGTAGTCACCCGCGGGCAGATCGCGGAGGTTCCAGAGCGGATAGCCGACGGCGCTCGTATCGATGGTCGCGTGCTCGCCGGGTTTGAGCTGGTCCACGTCCGCCGCAAAGAACGGAATCCGGCCCACGCGCACCCGCGCCGACTGGTACGCCGCGATGCGCGGCTCGACATCACCCCGGGTGAACAGGGTGATGAAGACGCGGCCCGTGATGGGCTGCGCGTTCAGCGACGCCGGGAAACTGACTTCGAACCGCGGCGACGACGGATGACTGCACCCCGCGACGCCGGCGAGGGAGAGGCCCGCGAGCGTGACCAGGACACGGCGATTCATGACGACGTTTCTCCGAAGCGATTGGACGGGGGCGAGAACGACACCTGGGACGGTGGGTGATCGGCGTGGAATGCCGGTCGTGGACCTGAGACGCGAGTTGCTACTGGGCCGATGCCGTCGTTGTCGGGGCGGCCGACGGCGCGGTCCGCATGCCGTCCTTGAGGTACTGATCGAAGAACGCGAGCATGTCCGCCATCTTCTGGCGGATGTTGTCGTGCCCCTCTATGTAGTAGGTCTCCCCCGGGTACGACTTCAGCCGGAAGAGTTTGTAGTGCTGATCGAGCGCCCGCGCGAAGTCGATCGACGCCGGCACCGGCTCCTCGGCCGGACGCCACGACGCGGTCGCGCCTTCGCCCTGCAATAGCAGCGTCGGCGTCGTGACTCGCGCGACGTTGTGGATCGGAGAGTTCCGGCGATAGACCGCGGCACTGTCCGGCCACGGCCCGAACTCGTACGCCAGCAACTGATCGTGCTGCATCTCGTCGTTGAACTGGAGGAATGCCTCCCAGTCACCATAGCCGGATTCGGGGATCGCCGCCTGGAAGACGCCCGGTGCGTTCACGATCGCCGACATCGACAAACACCCGCCATAGCTCCGCCCCGTGATGCCGATCTTCTCGGCGTCCACGTACGGCTGCCGCTTGAGATAGTCGACGCCCGCCAGCACGTCCTTGAGGTCGCAATGGCCCCAGCAGCCGTTGTTCGCATCCTCGAAGGCCAGTCCATAGCCGGCGCTCCCGCGGATGTTGGGCATCAGCACGGCGTAGCCACGCTCCACCAGGTACTGCACCTGCGGCTGATAGCTGTCCACCCACTGGCCGGTCGGACCGCCGTGCACCCACATGATCCCGGGCGCCTTCTCTCCGGGCTTGAGCCCCCGCGGTTCGTACAGATACGCCGAGATAGTCAGGCCATCGGCACTCGGATACGTGATCTTGCGCGGGGCCACCAGGCCGGCGGCAGGAAAACCCGCCGGTGTGGAGGTGGTCAGTTGGGTGGTCTTGCCGGATTTCACATCGACGGTGTAGAGATCCGCCGCGCTGACGCTGGTGCCGAACGTATAACTGATCCGCTGCCCGTCGGGCGACCACGCCGCCTTGGCCACGACGCCCTCGGCCGGCGCCACGAGCGCGCGCGGCGTCCCGCCCGCCGCACTCACGACGTACAGCCCTTTCGTGCCGTTGTGGTTCGCCACGAAAGCGATCCACTTCCCGTCGGGCGACCACCCGCCATCGCTCTGCTCCGCGGATTCCGCGGACACCGCGTGCGGAGTCCCCCCTTCGACCGGCACGACCCAGTAGTTCACCCAACCGCTGCGCTGCGAACGGAAGAGCACCTGCTTGCCATCGGGCGACGCCATCGGATACCCGAAGGATCCGCCGCCGCGATAGTCGAAGAAGTTGTGATCGGCCACGACGAGCCGCGGGGCCGTGCTGCCGTCCGCGGGTACGGCCAGGAGGTCGTGGTCCACCCACCGGCTGTCGAGGCGGTCGTACAACACCGTCTTGCTGTCGGGCGTCCACCCCGGGAAGACCGCGTATCGCGGTCCACCCGTCAGCCGGAGAACCTGCCCGCCGGGCACCGATACGATGAAGATATCCTGGCTGCCATAGCGGTCGTCGGACAGCGCGATGCGCGTGCCGTCCGGCGCCCACGACATCGAATAGATGCCGCCGCCCAGATGCGTGAGCTGCGCCTCCGATTTCTCGCGCGCCGACCAGAGCCAGATCTCCGGCGCGTCACCACCCTTGGTGGAGACGTAGGCGACGTAATCCCCCTTCGGCGACCACAACGGATGCTGGCCCGCCGTGTAATCGAGCCCGGCGAGCGGCGCTTCGTTCACCAGTTCTTCCGGCGCGCCGCTCCCCGTGGGGCTGACCGACCAGATACCGGCCGGCCCGCCGTACGAACCGAGAAACGAGATGTGCGACCCATCGGGCTGCCACACCGGGTCGTCCGATCCCTTGACCGGAGAGCTGAGCGACAACAACTGCTCGGCCGACAGCGGCGCGGGGTCCGCTGCCGGCGATGCCGGGGTCCCATCGCGATGCCCCACGACAACCGTCACGAACGACTGGTTGCCCGCCGCCTGCGCGCCCGCAGGTGGTGCCGCGAATGCGCCGGTGAGAACCGCCCCGCCGGCGATGGCAAACCACGTGGCCAAGGCTGTGGTGGCCCGGGTGGTCAACCATGTCTCGCGCCGTGACCCGGCGCGCGAGCTGTGCGAGCAGGACATCGGATGAGTGTGATGCATGATCAGGATCCGCTGACTGTCGTGCAGCCCGAGGGCTGCGGTGTGCGTGCCTGGCATTCGGCGAGCGGATACGGAACGACGGGGAAAATCCGCTCGGTGACCAGTTGCTTGGGCAGCTGGTTGAGTTTGTTGTAGTGGCGCATGCTGATCCAGTTGTTCCCGCTCTCCCACAGCAGCGAGTACCGCTTCTCGTACAGCAGCTCATCGAGCAGCGTCGGCTGATTCGTCGTGGGCACGTACGGGTTGGCGATCGGCGGGAGGTTGCCAGAGTTGGCTCGGATGAAGTTGATGTCCGCCGTCGCGCCAGCGGCGTCTCCCGTCTCCAGCTCCGCCTCCGCTCGCAGGAGGATCAGCTCCTCGTTGCGCAGCATCGGTACCGGTGAGACGGTGGAGTTGTAGAGCGTGAATTGCACATCACTGGTAATGCCGTCCAGCGTGAATGAGGGCACCGTCACCAGCTTCTGCGCGACGCGGGCATCGGGTGAGTGGTCGGCCTGCAACTGCGCATCGGTCACGAGTGCCGGGTCCGCGTACAGGAACGGCGCGAAGTTCGGATTGGCCTCGTCCCCCGAGTTGTTCGAGAAATTGAACTGCGGCCCTTCCGACAACGGCGCGGACTCGTTGAGGAACGATGCCGCGAGATCGGTCAGCGCGCTCGCGTAGTCGTTGGTGAGAATGTCGGCGCGCGCCCGCAGCCCGCGGTTCACGGTCAGGAACGCCGCCGGCGTGTCGAACCCCGAGAAGCCGGCCGGCAAGGCGAAGGAGAACGACGATCCCCCCGCCTGCAGATGCGTCTTCGCGGAGTCGAGCAGGTTGATGATGTGCTGGTAGACCGCGGCCTTGGGCGCGATCGGCGCCGGGTTACCGACGGGACTGATATCGACCGCGATCGGAATGCCGAAGGTGTCGCGGGTGGCGGCCAGCATCGCCAGGTCGAACGCTTCCATCGTCTGAACGAACCCGGTGAGACCTTCCTTCTGCGCCGTCGTGAGGTCCGGTACCTTGGCCAGCGCATCGAGCACGGTGTTGGCCGCACGCAGATCCGCGTATTGACCCGTCCACATCTGCCCCACAAAGAACGTCTGCGGGGTCATCGGCCCCGTGACATATAGTGGCAGGTCACCCTGCGCGACGCCCATCTCGAACCCTTCCCGCCCCAGAATCCCCATGTTGTCGAGAAACAGCGCGAGATTGTCGCGGGTGCCGCGCACCAGCCCCACCGCAATCGCGCCCGCGGCAGCTCCGGTCGGAGCGGACTGAAAGTCGGTGATCGCTGCGTTGTTCAGGTCGGGCACCATGGAGTTGGCACATCCGGCCAACGCGCCGATCGCAGCGATCGATACGATGGACCGGCTCCGGCTCAGGCGCCGCACGATATGTATGAATGACATGGCGTCAGAACCCCAGGTTGATGCCGGCCCAGAACGTGCGACTCGGCGGGAATGGCGCGACGTCGACGTTTCGGGCGATGGCCTGGTTGCCGAAGTTGCTGACCTCGGGATCCAGACCCTGATAGTGCGTCCACGTAATGAGATTTCTGCCTTCGAGGCTCAGTGTGGCCGTCCGTACGCCGCGCCCGAGGTGCGAGACGAGGCTGTTCGGCAGGTCGTACGACAACGTGAGCTCGCGGAGCTTGATGAAGGATGCATCCTGCACGTACTGCACGGTGTTCTGGAGCCAGTTGTTGATACGATAGGGTCCGAGCATCTCGCTGGTGTCTTTGCCCGCGGATGTGCGAACCGACACGATCTTGGCGTAATCACTGCTCGTGCCACCCAGATCGTAGAGCAACTGCGTCAGGTTGATATCGTCACCGCCCTTCTGCCAGTTGAATAGGAAGTAGACGTGGGCGGAGTGATAGGTCAGCGTGTTGCTGAAGCCGACGCGATAGTCCGGGTTCGCGTCGCCGATCGTGCCGATGGACTCCGTCCCGTCCGGCTGGAGCACGTTGCCGATGATCTGGGTCGGTGATTTGCCGTTCTGGATCTCGAACGCGCCGAACTCCGCGGGGAACCCGCCCGGGCTGAATGGGGGAACCGGCAGCGAGGTGATGATGCTGGCGTCCTTGGAGAAGTTCGCCTCGATCGTCCACTGGAAGTTCCGCTGCTGGACCGGCGCCACCGAGGTTTCGACTTCAAGACCTCGCGTGCGAAGACTGCCGGCGTTGAAGAACTCGGTATCGATACCGGCGGACGGCGCCAGGGCCCGCTGCAGCAGCAGGTCGGACACGTTTTTCTGATACCCGGTCACGGAAAGCGTGGCCTTGCTGTTGAACATCGTCATGTCGAACCCGAGCTCTGTTTCCAACTGCCGCTCGGGCTGCAGGTTGGGATTGCCCACCGCCCCCGCAATCTGCTGCGTCGGCAGCCCGGTAATGTTGGCGGCCAGCAGCTCGCCGAACTTCTGCCCGAACAGCGGCTCGTTGCCGGATTCACCGATCGCGGCCCGGAGCTTCACGTTGTCGATGAAGCCCGCGCCCCCGAGCCGGTAGGAGGCCGACGCCTTCGGGTAGAAATACAGCTTTGTCGGGTTGTTGTTGTTGCTGCTCTCGTCCGCCCGGCCGCCGACCGTCAGCAGCAGCTTTTCGTGCAACGCCAGAAATTCTTCCTGCGCGTACAGCCCCTTGTCGACCGTGTTCTCGCGGTCCTGCTCGACGTTGCTGATCGTGCCGCGGTCGATGTTGGACAGACCGGGACTCAGGTTCTTCGCCAGATCACGGATCGTATTGAGATACCGCGTCTCCTGCTGGACACCCGCCGAGGTAGTCGCCGTGAACGCGCCGCTGGCAGGCGTGAAGACCTCGACCAGGCTCGCGGTGACGTTGGCGTTCTCGTTGACGGTGTTGCTCGTCACGCTCGTGCCGGGATTGCCGTATACGATCTCGTACTGCAGATCGGGCGGCGAGTACAGCGCGTTGCTCTGCGTGAAGTAGTCGATACCGCCGTTCAGGATCAGGTTCAGGCTGTTGCGCTGGGTGGTGATCAGGTGCGCGGTCCCGGTGCCGGATCCGATGAACCGGTTGACGGACTCACCGTTGGTCAGCAGTGCCGCCGTCTGCAGCGGATTGCTCGGCGCGAACGGATTGTTGGGATAGAGCCCGGCGGCGTTGGGCTGCAGGTTGACGAAGCTTGGCGTCGCGGGGAGCGCCGTATAGAAGCTGGTCGTGGTGTTGTCGTTGTTCGTCAACCCACGAGCGTCGTCCGTATGCGAGAAGGTGCTGTTCAAGCCGAAGTCGAGCTTCGGCCCCAGTGTCTGGTGCAGATTGAGGTTGAGCGCCTGCTTATCGAAGAATGTGTTGTCGATGATGCCGCCATCGTGCTCGATCACACCGGAGGCGTAGTACTGCGTCGCATCCGTCCCCCCGCCCAGGCTCGCCGTGCTCTGGTACGAGAGCGGCTTGCGCCCCGCCAGCTCATCCTCGTGGTTGTACGTGACGCCCGGGGTGAAGTACTTGAGCGCCGTCGGGCCGTACTGCCCGACGACCGCCGCCGCATCCGGGAACAGCCGCGATCCCAGCTCGTGCGAGATCTCGCTGGTGCCGAATCGCTGGCTCAGTTTGAGCTCCGGCTTCCCGGCGTGCCCGCGCTTGGTCGTGATCAGGACCACGCCGTTGGACGCCTTGGATCCGTAGATCGCGGAGGCCGAGGCACCCTTCAGGACTTCGATCGTCTCGATGTCGTTGGGGTCCAGGTCCGCGAGACGGTTCGATGCGTTGTCTTCGTCGGACGAGAGGCCACTGGAGCCCGACGCCTTGGTGATCGAGTTGGTGCCCGACGCCGTGGCGGCGTTGCTGATGATGACGCCGTCGACCACGTAGAGTGGATCCGAGGCGCCGATGACCGTCGTGGTACCACGGAGGCGCACCTGCATACCGCCGCCAGGTGCTCCCGAGTTGGCCTGGATGTTCGCGCCGGCGACCTTGCCCTGCAGCTCCTGCTCGGTCGTCTGAGCCTGCACGTGCGAGATTTCTTCGGCGTTGACCGTGGCCACCGCGTTCGCGGCGTTCTCACGAGTCACCCCGGTCGCTTGCCCCGTCACGATCGTCTCGTTCAGCTTGAGGACGTCGTGCTTGAGTGCGACATCGACGGTCTTCTCGTCCCCCGTGACCGGACGATCGGCCTGGAGATAGCCGATGCGCCGGAAGCTCAGGGTGAGCGCGCCGGGCCCGGTCGGCAGACTGAATGTCCCATCGTCGCCGGTATGCGTCCCAAGCTGCGTACCCTTGATGAGGACGGCCACCGAGGGAAGCCCCTGGCCATTCTCGGCGTCGGTGACCTTGCCAGTGATCACCCGGGTCGCTGGCCCCTGGGCACGAGCCAACGCCAGCGCCGGGAGCTGCAGCAAGAGGAGTAGTCCGACGGTAATACGGAGAGATCGATGCATGCGCACATCTCCGGTCTGGAAGGTCCCTGACGGCATCAACGCCTGAGCGCGGACCAACAAGCTCGCCCCCTCTCGGCCTGCCATCCGTTCTGGCAAAGCCTTGGGGGGCGCGCTCTCGCCCGCGCGCCCAAAGGCGCGGCGTTTACTAGACAACCGAGAACCACCAAACCCCTCATATCCCCGGCAGATGCTGCTCGGTGGCGGACGCCCGCGCCCACCCGGAACCCACGGATCGGCGGAGCGCCGGCCAGAAATGCGAAGGCCGGCTGCACTCGCAGCCGGCCCTCGCCCTCGCGCCCCCGCTCGCCCGCTCGCCGACCTTGCTCTTCTTCTACTTCTTTTCCCCGCCGCGCAGGTATCCGTCCGTCTTGTCGAGCCAATCCTGGCGGGGCGGGCAGAACACGTCGACGTCGAGCGTGTCCTCCAGCGCCTGTGCCCTGTGCGGGAGGTTGGACGGAATCACCAGCACCTCCCCGGCGTGGACGTCGTGCACTTTCTGCTCCGGCGAGCCCTCCGCCCCGACCCACAGGCGCAACACGCCCTCGAGGATATAGGTCACCTGCTCATTGTCGTGCGAATGAAGGGGCACGATGCCCCCTTTCTTGATGTAGACATGCGCCACCATCAGCCGGTCGCCCGTGACCAGCCGGCGCTCGATCACCGGCGAGATCACCTCACGTGGCATCGACTCCCATCGATACTGCGTCGCCTTCTTCCCATTTGCTGGCACACTCATTACTCCCGTCCTCCCGCGGCGCTTGTTCCCCCGCCGCTGCCGAGATAGTGATCGAACCACGCTTCGAGGCGAAGCAGGCTGTCCAGGTTGTGCGCCGGGCGGTGGAACCCGTGGCCTTCCCCGGGATAGAGGGCCAGCGTCGACGCCACGCCCTGTTTGCGCAGCGCAACGTACATCTCCTCCGCCTGCGAGATCGGCACGTCGTTGTCCGCGTCGCCGTGGATGAACAGCGTCGGGGTCCGCGCGTTCGCGACATGGGCGAGCGGCGACCACTGCCAGAGCAACGGGTAGTTGTCCCAGGGCAGCCCGTCGAACTCCGCCTCGATCAGATCGGTGTACAGTGACGTGCCGTAGAAGCTGATCAGGTTACTGAGGCTATACAGTGAGACCGCCGCCTTGAACCGTGGCGTTTGGGTGATGATCCAGTTCGTCATGAACCCGCCGTAGCTCCCGCCCGTCACGCCCAGCCGCCCCGGGTCGATCCACGCGTTGCGCCGGATCACCGTGTCGAGACCGGCCATCAGGTCGTGGTAGTCGCCGCCGCCCCAGTTGAGCAACGATCCGTCCGAGAACGCCTGGCCATAGCCGTTGGTGCCCCGCGGATTGATCGCGAGCACCCCGTAGCCGTGGCCAGCCAGCATCTGGTTATTTGCCGAGAAGGTGTTGCCGAAGGTGCTGTGCGGGCCGCCATGGATCGACAGAATGAGCGGGTAGCGCTGGCCCGGCCGCATACCCGAAGGCTTGATGAGCCACGCCTGCACCGGGATGCCGTCGAAGCTCGTGAATTCGAACGTCTCGCTTTCGGCCGGCGCGACCACCGCCAGCAACGAATCCTGCTCGTGCGTGAGTTGCCGTGGCCCGCGCCCGTCGGCCGCAGCGATCCAGACCTCGCTCGGGTGCGTGAGGTCGTTCTGGACGTACGCCATCCACCGGCCCGCACGATCCAGAGAATACTGCGGCACCTGGCACTCACACGTCGTGAGGCGCTGGGCCGGGCCCCCCGTTGCATTCGCCCGATAGACGGAGATCGACCCGTGATCGGTCGCGGTGAAGTACACCATGGCGCCCGTGGGCGACCAGCTCACTTGCCCCACCCGGCGGTCGAGCGACGGCGCGACCGGCCACGCCGCTCCTCCCGTGGCGGCCATCGCCCACACGTGGGTGTCCTCCGCCGGACTGTCCTTGGTGTTGTTCGGGCGCCGCCACGCCGGGAACGCGATCTGCTTGCCGTCCGGAGACCACGCGGGCGAAAACTCCGCGCTCGGCGTATCGGTCAACCGCGTGATCTGCCCTGTCGGGGCATTGACGGTCCAGAGATCATTGGTGTAGGCGTTGTCCGGATCCGGAGACCGGTCACTCACGAACGCGATCTGGTGTCCGTCCGGCGACCAGGCGAGGGAATGCTCGTCGAAGGATCCAGGGGTCAGGACGCGCGGCGTGCACGCCGTCGCGGCACCGCACGCGACCGGCACGACGTACAGATGCGTGCGGCGGTTGTCCGTGAAGCCCGTCCGGGTCTTGTACATGATCCGGGAGAACACCTCGACGTCCGCCGCTGCCGGCGCATCGCCGTCCGGACGCGGCGCGGGCGGCACCACGCTGTCGGTTCCCACATACGCGATCGCCGATCCGTCGGGTGACCACGCGAAGTTCTTGACGGCGAGTGATCCCAGCCACGCGTTCGTCACCGGCACCGGCACGAGAAACCGGCGATGCGCGGTCGCGATGTCGTAGATCCAGATACCATTGTGCGATTCGGCGTCGTCGCGGAATGCCAGCGACCGGCCGTCGGGTGACCACTGCGGCGCAGTACCCTGCACGGCGTGGCGAGTCGCGCCGGACACGGCATCCGCGATCACGATGACTGATGTGACCTTGTCACCCTGATAGTCGAACGTCGTCCGCACGTACGCGACGGATCGCCCATCAGGCGAGATCTGCGGATCCGACACGCCTTTGAGGAGGGCCAGGTCGCCCGTCGTCATCGGGTGGCGTGACGGCTGCTGCGTCTGTGGTTGCGAATACGATTGCGTATGCGATGGCGGCTCCGGTGGCGCCGCCATCTGGGGGCCCGCCTCCGCGCCCCACGACGACACGACGCCGGCGGCCATGGCCGCCAATATGAGTGAGGTCATACCGAAGGTATGCGGCGCTCCCATCGCGCGCCAAGCCGGCCGCGCGTTTCGGCTCGTGCTCAGCGCCTCCGGATTCGCGTGGCCGGCCGGACGAGCCGGAACAGCACACGATGCGCGAAGGGCCGGCTGCGATCTTCCGCAGCCGGCCCCCGCGAGACGACACCCGAACCGCCGCGAATGCGGCGGCCCGGAAGAAATGCCCCTCAGCTCGTGCAGCTACCGCTGACGACTTCGCCGGTGGCGAGATCGAGCTGGCACGTCAACGCCACGGCACCGGTCGAGACATTGTAGACCACGATCGGTACGATCGCCGTCCCGTTGAACGTGACGACGATGTGGCGCGCGACCTGCTTGCTGCCGCTCGTCGGTCCGCTGAACGTCACCTGGGCGTTCACCCAACGGGTGTACGTACCGCTCGTGGGATACAATGCGCCGTCGCGCGGGTGCGGGAAGGTCACGCTCCCCACCGTGTCCGCCGACGCGGCATCGTACTGGCGGGATTCGCCGATGTCGTGGCTGAACGACGACGTGTCGGTACCTGCCTCGAACCCGTTCCAGACGTGGGTGGACGCCGTCGAGAGTGCCGGGTGCCCCGTGACCCAGTTCATCCGGTTGCCGGCGTGATGCGCGTGCCAGAATCCCCGCGCGCCGTTCAGCTCCGCCGTCACCTCGGCCATGAAGACAATGGAATCGGTCGTGCCCGCCACGTACATGTTCTCGCACGCGCCCGCCGCGAACCACTCCCAGGTGCGCGAGACCGAGATCGTGTCGCGAGGATTGCCGGGCGGGAATGTCAGCATTCCGCTGAACGAGCCCGTCGCACATGCCGAGCGAACTGCCGTACGCGCGCTGTTCAGCGCCATCACGTGACCGAACGGTGCCACGATCTCCGCCTCGGCACCCGCCTGAGACTCCTGAGTCGCGAATTCGCCCGCCTGCGTCGCAGCGGCAATGGCCGCCCCCGCCGCGAGATCCGTACTGACCTGCGTGTCGCTCAGCGCCGCGGGTGCCGTACTCGATGAGGAGCACGCCGTCAGGACGGCGGCCACCACGATCGCGCACGCCGCACTACCAATAGTCCGGCCTTTCGCTTCGAGTTGCATTGGACTGCCTCCCGGTACCGTGCGGCATACGCCGCGTGATGTCGCTCGCGGAGCCCGGTTTGGACCGCTCCGGAGTGCGGCACTGAGGCCGCAGGAATTGACTATACGACGTGCGACGGGGGGGTTAGTTAATGCCGAGTCCGGAAGGATTTTCTCTCCGATCGCCCATAAAAGCTAAGGTATTGTTCTATATCGTGTTAGGACTATTCAGAGCCACAGGGGGCGGTCCCGCCAGGCGCGGCCGGCGTCCGCACCAGCGCCGGACGCCCAACCCTCTGACCTCTGGCCGGTTGCCCTTCGGCCACCCCAACATCCATGGCATTGGCCCCCAAGCCCTATCGGCCGGGCGCGCGAGGCGTAGAATGAGTCTCCGTCTCAACTAGTGCACGTCGCCAGCGGTCGTGGCCGGCAGACGTGACCCAAAACGTAGCCCGGGAACCGGATCCGGCGAGCGTCATAAC
Organism: Gemmatimonadota bacterium; assembly: GCA_021324775.1. Classification (GTDB taxonomy): domain Bacteria; phylum Gemmatimonadota; class Gemmatimonadetes; order Gemmatimonadales; family Gemmatimonadaceae; genus Palsa-1248. Next base: position 82,713 of record JAJPIM010000008.1, on the reverse strand, counting down.
AAACGCGTCCATACGTCATTAGACGTACGCGACGTGCGTGGACGAGCGCCGCCGCGGTCCCGTGTGTACGATATCGTACGATACCTGTCGCCCACTGGCCGGAGTGCGCATGCGAAAACTGCGGATCGGCGTGATTGACCTCGTGGCCAACGGACCTGCCCATGCTCTCTGGGCACGTCTGATGAACGCGAACCTCGCCAGCATCATGCCTCAAGTCATTGGAGTGTGGTGCGAAGAAGCCGGTCATTCCGTTTCGTACGTGTGCTACACGGGCTTCGAAGATCTCAACGCCGCGCTCCCGGCCGAGACCGACATCGTATTCATCGGCGCCTTCAGCGAGACCGCCCAGCTCGCATATGCCCTCAGCGCGCTGTATCGCCAGCGGGGCACGGTCACCGTGCTCGGTGGTCCGCACGCGCGGTGTTACCCGGAGGACTCGGTCCAGTACTTCGACTACGTCCTCGGATTCACTGACCAGTCGATCATCGACGATGTCCTCCGCGAGTGCGCGCCGCACCGCCCGATTGGTCTCTCGATCGCGGCCCCCCGCCAGCCGCTGCAGTTGCCGGGCGTGCGGGCGCGCTGGCGCTTCATCAAGGAGACGCTGGACAAGGCGCCCGCGATCAAGATCGTGCCGATGCTCGCGAGTCTCGGCTGCCCGTACACGTGCAGCTTCTGCATCGACTCGACCGTGGATTACCAGCCGCTCGACACCAACCAACTGCGCGACGACCTGCGATTCCTGCTGACGAAGTTCCGCCAGCCGCACGTCGCGTGGCATGATCCGAACTTCGGGGTCCGGTTCGACGAGACGCTGGGCGCGATAGAAGATGCGGTCCCGCCGGGGCGAATCGACTTCATCGCCGAGAGCAGTCTGTCCTTGTTGTCGGAGGACCGGTTGCCCCGGCTCAAGCGTAACGGATTCAAGGCGGTCCTGCCCGGCATCGAGTCGTGGTACTCGCTCGGCAACAAGACCAAGAGCGGACGCGTCGTGGGGATGGACAAGGTGCGCCAGGTCGCGGACCATGTGAACATGGTCCTCAGCTACATCCCGTACATGCAGACCAATTTCGTGCTTGGCCTGGACACCGACGAGGGCCCGGAACCGTTCGAGCTCACGAAACGGTTCGTCGACCTCGCACCGGGGGCGTTCCCCGGATACTCGCTGCTGTCGGCGTTCGGCCGCGCGGCGCCACTCAATCTCGACCTCAAGCGCGCCGGGCGGGTGCTGCCGTTCCCGCACCATTTCCTGAACAACAACCTGGCGATGAACGTCAAACCCAAGAACTACGAATGGGGGCCGTTCTACGACCAGGTGATCGACCTCACGCGCCATTCGTTCTCCTGGCGCTCGGTCGCCCGCCGGTTCAAGGCCACCCGCGCCACGATCCCGCGATGGATGAATGTCGTCCGGGCGGTCTCGAGCGAAGGAAACGGGCGTATACAGTATCACTCGGCGGTACGGAAGCTGCTCGACACCGATGCGACCGTGCATCGCTACTTCGACGGCGAGACCGATGTGCTGCCGTCGTTCTACGCGGATCGCATGCGGCATGATCTCGGTCCGTTCATGGAACTGCTCCCCGAGGGCGGCGCCCGGCACGACCCGAACGCCTACCTGCGCGCGGAAGCCGCCGCCCCGAAGCCGGCGGATGGGCTCACGCCGGTCCAGGCACGGCGCGCCCGTGCGCGCGCCGCCGCGGCCGCGACGGCTGCCGCCCTACACCCCGCCGCTCCCGCTCCGATTCCTCAATCGTGACCGCGCGGCGGCCTTTGTAGTGGCCTCAGTGGCCGCCGCGCGACACGGTTCCGCCACGGTCGAAGGTCTGCGTGGTCACGTCCTTCCCCGATGACAACGTGCGCACGTAAGCGACCAGCGCCCAGATCTGTGAATCACTGATCCGGCCGCCCCACGAAGGCATCCCGTCCGGCCGTCCTTCGCTGATCGACTCGTACACCTCGCCGGCACTTCCGCCGAAATGCCAGCGGCCATCCTGCAGGCTCGGCCCCATCCCGCCCGACCCGTCCCCGCCGTGGCAATCGGCACAGTTGTACGACACGAAGAGCTGCTTGCCCTCTTCGGCCGCGCGCGGATCGTGCTCGCGCGGATTGGTGAGTACCCGCAGCGGATGCTGGGCCGGAAGCCCTGCCTGAATGTTGCCGGGATGCGCCACCACAGGCGCGCCGCTCTGCGGTGATAACGCCGCCGCGGCCGGCGTGACGGAACCAGCAGATGGCGCGCTGGACGAGGCGCTGGACGCGGCGCTGGACGCGGCGCTGGATGCCGTGCTTGATGCAGCGCTGGATGGCCCGACGGGTGCCGCTGCCGCGGTCTCCCGCTGAGCCGCCCGCCCCTCGCGGCCACATCCCGTCACAATCGCCAGCGCCAGGATCGGCACCGCCGGGATCGGCACCGCCAGACGCACCATGAGATGCCACGCGACACATGTCGCGCGGCCTGTGAGCCGCTCCATCGTCCCTCCCGCATGCTGCGCCAGATAGCCTGCCGCCCGAGTACCTGTTCTTTCTACTTTCTACTTTCTACTCTCTGCTTTTCTACTCTCTCCTTTTTGCACTTTCTCCTTTCTCTTTTCTCCTTTCTCCGTTCGACTCGGCGCGCATCACTTCCCGAGTGAGAAGACGAACAACGTCCCGCCTAGACTCGTGTGCTGCGCCAGATCGGGCAGCGTCGTCCCCTGCTCCCGGACATCGAACGGCGCGTCCGAAGCGACGTCGCCGGCAATCAGCGCACCCATGTCGCCGCCGATCCCCGCGTACACCGCGACGTACTGTTTTCCGTCCGGCCCGCGATAGGTCATCGGATTGCCGACGACGCCCGAACTGACCTTGAATTGCCAGAGCGGTTCTCCGGTGCGCGCATCGGCCGCCTTGAACCACCCATCCAGAGTACCGTAGAACACGACGTTGCCCGCGGTGGCGAGCGCGCCGCTCCACACCGGAAACGGCTCGCGGATGCCCCACACCTTCCGGCCAGTTGTCGCATCCCACGCCATGAACTCGCCGCGATACCCGCCCGGACCGCCCTTCTCCGGTGCGTCCGCTCCGATGTACGGCGTGCCCGCGATGTAGGTCGGGGTCCGGCCGGTGAAGTCCATGCACAGGTTGTTGGTCGGAACGTAGAACAGCCCGGTCGCCGGCGAGAACGCGGCCGGCTGCTGGTTCTTGCCCCCCTCGAGGCTCGGACAGATGTCCGTGACCGTCTTCCCGATCCGCGTCACCTTGCCGGCGTTCACGCGCGGCCGCCCGGTCGCGAGGTCCACGCCGGCCGCCCAGTTCATCGGAACGTAGGATTGCGCGACCAGCACTTGGCCCGTCGACCGGTCGATCGTGTACGCGAACCCGTTGCGGTCGAAGTGCACGAGCACTTTGCGCATCGTTCCGCCGATCGGCAGGTCGGCGATGATGCTTTCATTGACCGCGTCGTAATCCCAGAGGTCGTGGGGCGTGACCTGTAGGGCCCAGCGCAACTCCCCGGTGTCCGGGTCGCGGGCCAGGATGGAGCTCGAATACTTGTTGTCGCCAGGCCGAAGCTCACCATCCCACGGTCCCGGATTGCTCGTGCCGTAGTACAGGAGATTGAGATCCGGATCGTACGTGAGCCATCCCCACGTGGCCGCACCGCCGTGCCGCCAGGTCTCGCTCGGCCAGCTCGTCGCGGCGAGGTCGGTGCCGCGTTCGCTCGCATAAAACGGCGCGAAGCGCGGCCCGATCTTGACGTCGGCGTCCGGACCCAGGTTGTAGGCCCGCCACACCTCCTTGCCGGTGCGCGCATCGAGCGCCGCAATCCATCCGCGCACGCCCATCTCGCCACCGCTGGGCCCCACGAGCACTTTGCCGTGCACCACCAGTGGGGCCATCGTCATCGTCTCGCCGTGGCTCGGGTCCGCGACCTGGGCTCGCCACCGCTCGGCCCCGGTTCGCACGTCGACGGCCACCGTGTGACCATCGAGCAGATTGTAGAACACCGTGCTGTCCGCGTACGCCGCTCCCCGATTCACGACATCGCAGCACGCCTCGGCCTTCGCCGCCTGCGCGTTCTCGGGACGGAACTTCCAGCGCAGCGGGGCCCCGGGACGCGAGAGGTCGAGCGCGTACGCGACGTTGGGATATGGAGTCACGATGTACATCGTCGGTCCGATCACGAGAGGCGCACCCTCGTGTCCCTTGAGCACACCCGTGGAAAAGGTCCACGCCACACTCAGGCGGCCGGCGTTGTCCGCCGTGATGTCGTCGAGCGTGCTGTAGCGGCTGCCGGCGTAGTCCTTGGCCGGCATCGTCCACTCGCCCGGCTCCCCGGCGGAAGGAGTGCCGATCCGCGCTCCGCGAACGCCGGCCGCGGTCCTCGCCGCCCCCTGGTCCCCTGAGCATCCGGGGATCGTTGCCGCCGCCACCATCGCTCCGGCGGCAATGACCGCGCGCACACGTACAGCCATCACATCCCTCCCAGGTCCAGCACCGGTGGTGCGAACGCCGCGACTAATATGGCCCGCCGGACCCGTTGGCACACGCCGGCTCATCCCGGCCCATGCCTGCTCCCTCTGGTTCCGCCCCGGACGGCAACGGGGGCCGGTTGCAGACATCGCAACCAGCCCCCGTGACCTTCGATCGTGCCGGCGACGCGCCCTGCCGCGCTACGACGCCGCCGAGCAGGTCAGTGTGTAGCTCCCGCCTCTCCCATCGGTCTCCGTCGATGGCGGAGGATCGACCAGAGTGTGGAGGTCCGTCGGCTTCGCCCCCAGTGCTGCCGTGGCACCCGCCACCGCGGCCGCATCGGGGCCCGACGTCGCATCCCACGTCGTGTCGGATACCGTCGCCATGCCGTACATGCGAAGCGCGATCGTGCGGTCCTCGCTGCTCTCGAGGATCGTCGACACGCGTTGCTCCTTGAGCAGCGCGTTCCGGACCGCCACGTAGTTGGCCGCGATCGTGAGCGGTGAGGCAAAGCCGCCCGCCTGCTGGTGTACATCGTTGATGAGTGTGATCGCGTTGGCCAGGTTGCCGAGGCCGAGCTGGATCTGGGCGTCCACGAGCACGAGTTCCTCGTTCCGGACGATCGGAATCGGAGTCGCCACCGTCGGGTAGTAGGCGTAGATGAACGGCGACGCCGCCGCGGCGAACGAGGGCTCCTGGACGATATTCGGGTTGACCGCGAACTTCGCGTGCCATCGCGCATCGTTGGCCGTATCGACATCGGTGACCATGTCCCACAGCACCGCGAGGGTGCCGATCTCACCGTTGATGGGGTTGACCTGGTCGCTCGACTGCGCGCTCCACGAGTGGTATACGCCGAACGCGTCGTCCGTGAATCCGCCTGGCGCCGGCGTCGTGAGAGCGCCGGGACTGAACAGCGCCGATGCGTGCATAGCGCTGTCGGCTCGCGTGAGCGCTGGCCCGAACGGCGTCCCCGCCGACGTGGGCGTCGGTGCGGTGCCGCTCCCGGCGGTGCGGGCGATGGCGTATGCCAGCTCCAGTCCCGCCTTGGCCGCCAGCGCGCGGTTGAATGCGGCGAACGCTCCCGGGGTCGTGCTTGGTGCGGCAGTCGCCGACACCGACGCGAAGCCGGGAGGCAGCGTGATCGGCAACGGGTTGGGACCGGCAGTCTGGAGCGACACGTTGGCCGAATCCAGCAGGGCGACGATGTAGAGCCACACGTCCTTGTTGCAGAATACGGGCGCGGGCACCGTGCCGGTCACGTCGATGGAATACGGCGAGAGCCCAAGGGTATCTCGCGTTTCGGCAATCATCATGAACTGCAGGGCCTTCATCGTCTGGACGACGCCCGTGATGGCCGCCGCGTCGCCTGGTGAATAGGCGGGCGTGACCGTGGGAAGGGTCGCGACGATCTGGTTCGCGAACTTCGCGTTCCGGAATTCGATGTCCCAGATCGATGACGAGAAAAACTGGTCCGTGTTGGAGATGGGAATGAGACCCATGCCTTCCGTGACGTAGCGCGGCTCGGTACTCGTGAAATTCGCCGCGTCACGGGAGAACGTGGACATGAACGTGACGTAGTTGGAGATGTCGTTCCGGGCCGCACTGAAGAGGCCCGTGATCGCGTTCTGAATGCCGACCGTCGTCGCCGCCACCTGCGTCGGCGCCGTCAGGAATGGCACGTTGCTGTCCTTGCACGACGCGAGCACCGCGGCGGCGAGCAACGGCGAGAGCACCAGGGTGGCGTGGCGCATCGGCCACGCCGCTGCGGGGCGAGGGCGGCCAGCCTGCTGCCGGCGCGTACGAGCGAAGCAGAGGATGGTCATGGTCAGAGGCCCAGGTCGAGGGAGACGAAGACGCTGCGCGCCGGAGGGTACGGCGTAACGTCCTGGCCACGCTGAATCTGCGTTTGGCCGACGAAGTTGACTTCCGGATCGAGCCCCGTATACGGAAACCAGGCGAACAGATCGCGCCCGGTGACGGACAGCCGCGCGTCCTTGACGTGCACGGCGTTGCTCAACCATGCCACGAACTTGTCCGGCAGCGAGTAGCTCACGGACACTTCGCGGACTTTCACGAACGAGGCGGGTTCGAGATACGGCGTGCCGTTGGCGTTGTTCTCGGCATTCCGCTTGGCGCTGAGCGCCGAATCCGCGAGCAGTCCTTGGCTGTCATCGAAGAGGTTGTCGGTGAAGTTGCCGACGGCACCGCCCCGTGACCACACGACGAGCGCCGCCGCGTGGAATCGGTGGTAGGTGAACTCGTTGTTGAAGTTCATCACGTACGACGGCTGGGCGTCGCCAGCCTGGATCGGCTGCCCGTCCGGGCCGTTGAACTGCCCGACGATCTGTGAGACGGACCGGCCGACCTGGATCCGGAACGTGCCCAGGCTCCCGCCCCCACCGTTGTTGAGATCGAAGGCCGGGAGGCTGGCGGGCAGCGAGTTCACCACGCTGTAGTTGCGGAAGAACGTCGTGGTGGTAACCCACTGGAAGCCGTTCCGCACGGCCACCGGTGTCGCCGTGAACGACATCTCGACGCCCTGATTCGTGAACTCGCCGCCGTTGAACCACGACTGGTCGAATCCCAGCGACGGAGATGGCTGGTCCTGGAGCAGCAGGTCGGTGATGCGCTTCTGGTAGATCGTGAAGCTGAACTGCGCCCGCGAGTGCAGCAGTGTCGCGTCGAATCCCGTCTCGATCTCGGCTTCCTGCTCCGGCCGGATCGCCGAGTCCCCGATGCTGAGTGGGATGTAGACCCCGCCCAACCCGCCCGAGACCGTCGTGTTGAGCGGCGTGTACTTGATGCCGTAGTTCGGCTGTGTTCCCGATTGGCCGTACGCCGCCCGCACCTTGAGCTCGTCGAGCCAGCCGGCGAACTGGGGCACGCGGTACGACGCCGAGAAGTGGGGATACGGGAAGAACTTGCCGATGTCGCCATCGTTCGTGGTGCGCTCGGCGGTCACGCCGGCCGTCAGCGCGAGCCGCTGCTGGAGGAGGAGCACCTGCTCCTGTGCGTAAAGCGACTGGTCCTTGGCCTCCGTCGCGGTGTCTCTCAGCGTCTGGACCGAACCAAGCGTCGGGTTCACCGCGCCCGCCAGAATGTCCTGGCCGGCTTCCAACGGATTGTCGAGACTCCGCTTCTCCCGGACGAACCCCACCGACGTGGTCGCGTCGAGGAATTTGAGGCCGGTGAAGTGGTGGACGAGGTTGATCGAGTAGTTGAGGTAGGTCGTCGCGCCGTACTGGTCCTGCGCGACGCCAGGCAGTCCGGATGAGATCGCCTCTTCGACCTGCAAATCGGGCGGCGCATAGAAGTTGTCGTTCTGCGTCGTGTAGTCGGCGCCACCGATGAAGGTGATGTGAAGGGTCTGGTCCGGCAGGTGCAGCGGCTCCCAGTCGATGTTGCCGCCGCCGATGAACCGGTTGACCGTCTCCGGCGTCTGAATCTCGGCCGCGTCAGCAAACGGATTCGCCGGTCCGAACGGATTGATCGGCCACGCCCCGTGCACTTGCTTGTCCAGCGCCACGAACTGCGGCGTGTACGAGAAGACGTCGTACGGGCTGACACCGATGTTGTCGTTGCCCGAAACGCCTCGCCGGGTGACGGAGTGGGCGAAGTTGAGGTTCGCCGTCGCCGTGAGGTTGCTCGTAAGCGTCTGTGTGATGTTGGTACGAACGGTCTGCTTGTTGTACCCCGTGTTGGTCATCGTGCCATTGTCGTACTTCGCGAGCCCGGACAGGAAGTACTGGGTGTTGTTGGAGATCCCGCTGATGCTCGCGTCTGTCTCATAGGAGAGCTGGTTGCTGCCGAACAACTGGTTCTGATAGTCCTGTGGACCACCATAGGCGCCGTCGATGAACGACTTCGTGTACCCGAACTCGCGGCCCCACGCTTCCGCGCTGGCGAGCGTCGGGAATGTGCGAAGACCGTAGGTGTTCGACAGCGAGAAGTGTCCGACTTTCTGCGACAGCTCGATCCGCGGCTTGCCGGCCTTGCCCCTCTTGGTCGTGATGATGATCACGCCAGCTGACGCTTTCGATCCATAAATGGCGGACGCCGACGCCCCCTTGAGAACTTCGATGGTCTCGATGTCCTCGGGGTTGAGATCGGCGATTCGGTTGGGACTCAGGTCCTGCTCGTTCGACCCGGCGCCACCATTGGACTGGGTGATCGTGTTGAGGCCGCTGTTGACGGTCTCGTTGTTGACGATCACGCCGTCGACGACGTAGAGCGGGTACGCGTTCGCGAACAGCGACGTGATGCCGCGGATCTGGACCTGCATCCCGCCGCCTGGATCACCGCCGTTGTTCTGCTGGATCACGGCGCCCGGTACTTTGCCCTGCAGCGCGTTCTCCACGGTCGGGGCGGGCGCGCGATTGAGGTTCGCCGAGGTCACCACCGCGACGTCGTTGGCCGCGTTCTCGGAGGCGACGCTCGTCGTGACGCCCGTCACCACCTGCTGCTGCAGTTCCAGAATGTCGCGCGTGAGGCTCACCGTCACGTCGCTCTGGTCGGCGGCCAACACCACGGTGGTCGCGCGGAATCCGATGCGCCGAATGTTGAGCGTGGCCGCGCCCTGCGGCACCCGCACCGAAAACGTGCCACTGTCCGTCGTGGTCGTGCCCAGGGTCGTACCGACGACCTGGATCGAGGCGGCCGGGATCGGTGCGTGGTCTTCCGCGTCGGTCACGCGCCCGGTTACCGGCCGAAGCGTGCCCTGCGCGTTCGCGCGCGCCGCCGGCCACGCCGCCACAGCCAGGAACCCGGCCACGACGCCCACTCGCCGCATCACGAACAAGAGTTTCTGCACTTCGTGTCCTCCTCGCGCGAGAACAGCGGTGTCCCGATCGCGTGTGTCCCGCGCGCACACGGGCCGAGTTTGGTTGGTGGCATGCCCGCCGAGCCGGGCCAGGGGCACGATTGGGCCCGGTCTGTCACCGGCAGGTCACGCTATGTAACGGGCTATAGCGTGGAGAAGGGCCAGAGTGCTGTCAAGAACCGAGATCAGCCGAAAATGCTGTCTGCCACTGATTTTCCGGCGATTGCCCCGGATGAATGTCATCCACAGCAGATGCCAGACACCGGGCCGCACACCTGGCCGTACACCGGGCCGCACGCGGGAAGCACACGTCATGGGGCTGCCTGCGCCACGCCGGGACGACACTGATCCGGCGCTCTTGACGACGTCCGCGCCACGTGTCACTTCATGGGACCAGTGAGCCAATCCCGAGCCGGTCCGGCGGCGGCTAGCGGCCGGCCTCGCGTCACGGCTGTTCCCGGGACCCGCACCCCCTCGACGATGCCCGCGTCCCAGTGCAGTTTCCGCGGTTCCGCCGGAACTCCCCACCCAACGCTTTCGGGTGGAGAGGCGGTACTGTAACGAGTCTATCGCCTTGTTCGCCCTCGTGAGCTCGCCTCGTCGCCGCCCGAGCACCCGACCACCCCCGGCAACCAATCTCATGCCGATCCAGCTCTCTCGTTGTGATGGCTCCGGCGCCGCACCTCCGCGCGCCGCCCTCGGCACCCTCGCGGTCATCGGACTCGTCGCCCTCGCGGCATGCTCGAGCGATCACACCACCGCGGTCTCCGGCCTCAATTCTGCGCTCGCGCCGGAGGTCACTGGGTACTCCGTCCAGACCAATCCGCTCAACTCGCTGTCGACGGTCATCACCTTCACAGCCGTTAACGCCGACTCGGCGCGGGTGCTCTACACGACGGCCGGAGATACGGCGTCGGCCACCCCATTCGTGCACGTCGCGGGTGATTCGTGTCGCATCGCCACACTCGGGCTGCTCCCCAACGCCACATATTCGAATACGCTGGAGGTCTACGGCGCGCACGGCCGGACCACCGAACCATTCCAATTCGCGACCGGCCCACTCTCGGCGTACGTGCAGACCGCGACACTCAACATCTCGGGCAGCTTCGGCCCGGGCTACACGCTGGTCTCGCCCATTCTCTACACGGGCGACAGCGTGCTGATGGTGATTTTCGACTCGAAGGGCCGCGTCCGCTGGTACCGGGAGTTTCCGCCGGGCACCGGTTCCGTCGAGTCGAAGCAGCAGAAAAACGGCCACTTCACTCTCGCGATCGGCGGATCCCAGGGGGACGACAATCTCCCCGAGACATACGATGAGATCCTCCCGACCGGTGAGGTCGTCGCGAACTACGGGCCGGCGCCGGGCGAAGAGATGGACTCGCACGAGTTGATCGAGACCGGTACGGTGGACGCGCCGATTCTCCACTACTACGGATATACGGACCGGACCCCGTTCGATTTCTCGTCCCTGGGAGGCCCAGCCAACGGCACCGGCATCGGGCACCAGTTGATCCGTGAATCGCCCCCGGGTACGGTGCAGTTCCTCTGGGATGCGTGGAACCACTATACGATCCAGGACTGGATCGAGCCGACCGGTGTCGATCCGCCGGACGATTTCGATCACCCGAACTCGCTCGCGTTCGACCTCGACAGCAACTACGTCGTGTCGTTCCGGCACATGGGCGCGATTGTCAAGCTCGATTACCAGACCGGCGCGCGGATGTGGCAGCTCGGCGGACGGCAGACGCAGTTCACCATCCTCAAGGATCCGCTCGGCTTCTTCAGCGGGCAGCACAGCGTGCGGGTACTCGGCAACGGCGACATTCTGCTGTACGACAACGGACTGCGGCACACGCCGCCGCACACCCGGGCCGCTGAATACACGCTCGACTTGACGAAGATGACGGCCACACTGGTGTGGGAGTATGAGCCCAATCCCGCGATCTTCACTGACGCAGTCGGATCCGTCCAGCGTCTCAAGAGTGGCAACACGCTCGTGGGATTCGGACTCGCGGGGCAGATCCACGAAGTGAATGCCCAGGGAAAGGCCGTGGGCATCGGGATCTTTTCCCTGCACAATCGCGGCGCATTCTATCGCGCCGTCCGGCTGGTATCGCTCTACCAGTACGTGGAGCCGTAGCGGCACGGCACGGCGAAACAGTGGCTGAAGGGACCGGGGGCCGGCTGCAATGACACGCAGCCGGCCCCCGGTCTCTGTTGTGCCCTCCAATCGCCGCTCGCCGCGAATTCGGCGGGTTCTTTTGTGCTCTCGGACCGGCCAGAATCGTCCCTCCCACGAGCCCCTCCCTCGCCGGAACGCCGGTCCTCTGGCCCCCGCCCCGTGACCAGTCATCCCTTCGCGGTCGCCATCCCCTTCGTCGTGATCGCCGGGCTCACCTGGACGATCCGCGGCGCGCGCGCGGGCGAGTTCTCGCCCATCGTGATGGATGTTCGCTTCGGGGATCACGCGCTGCAGGTTGCGCTGCTTCGCATTCTACCCATCCGCCGGATTCCCTACGCCGATATCGCGGAGGCGACGGCGACCACCCGCCGCCAGTTGATCTTCCGCCACGCGAGCGGCAAGACGTCGGTCACGGGCCTGATCAATCGCTCCACCCCGCTCGTCGTCATTCGCCGCAGCGGGACATCCCGCGTGTTCGCGTACACACCGGCGAACCGCGAGGCCTTTCTGCGAGAGCTCGGTGCCCGCATCACGCGGGCCCGTACCGCGCAGCGGTCGCGCCGCCGCCCGTCGGGCGACGGCGTCGCGGCATGAACGCAGGCATCTCACCCGACACTCACCCCATCCCGCTCGCACCGAGCCTCTAATGCATTCTCCGCACACTCAGCGCCCCGCCCGGACCGGAATGGCCGCCGTCATCGCGATCGCGCTCGTGGGCGCGCTCGTGAGCGCGTGCCGCACGCCGCCCGAGGCTGCGCCGCGCACGGCCCCGTCACCCGCGCTGGAGCAATCCACCCGGCCGGTCGCCAGCGTGCTCGATGTACACTGGCTCCTGCCAGGGACCGACACGATGGTGATCTCGCGCGAGTCGGACGCGTCGCCGGTCGTGAATCGCCGCTCCTATGACGGTGGCGGCGACGCCGGTGACCGGGCTCGCGTGGACATCGGCATGACCATCCAGCGCGTGCGGCGTGTGATCGAGCCGAATGGCCGTGACGCATTCGAGGTGGCGTTCGAGCAGCGAGACTCGTCCGCTGTGCTCGTGGAGACCACCACGTGGGTGGACGCGCGCACGCTCCGCCCGCTACACCAGACGGCGCTGCTCGAGGGCAACCGCGTGGTCTCGCTCGTCTTTGGCCACGACCGCCTCGTCGTCACCGACTCCGCGCCCGAGCGCCCGCTCCGGATGACGATTTCGCCCCTTCCTGACTCGGCCTACACGTCCGCCGCGGTCGACCTTCTGCTGCGCGCACTTCCGCTGGCCATCGGTTACCACGCCACGGTCCCGGTCTATTTCCCCGCCGACGAGCAGGTCTCTCCGCTCGACGTTCGCGTCGAGGGAGCGGATCGCATCACGACCCGGAGCGGCCGGACGGCGGTGTGCTGGATCGTCGCCGCGGACTTCCCGGGTGCTGTCACGGAACGGTTCTGGATCGACCAGCGCTCGCACGCGATGGTTCGCATCCTGGCGCACGACGGACCCGCGGCGCTGGTGCGGTACGATCGGTGATGGTGATGGTGATGCTGATGGCGTGACGGCGAGGAGCACGAAAACACGAAGGGCCGGCTGCGGATCACCGCAGCCGGCCCTCGTGCTATTTCAGAACTGCTGACCGTTCGTTATCGCCCGAGCTTCGTTACGTTCTCCGCAGCGGGGCCCTTCTGGCCCTGAACGATGTCGAACTCCACGCGCTCGCCTTCAGCCAACGACTTGAAGCCGCTGCCCTGAATCGCCGAGTGGTGCACGAAGCAGTCCTTCTGTCCGCCCTCGGGCGTGATGAAACCAAAGCCCTTGGCGTCGTTGAACCACTTCACCGTGCCGGTGGTACGCATTGCCGTACTCCTGAATGATATTGATGTTGTCGGAGTCCGGACATACCGTACCTGCCGACGACAGTGTTCACGCGGCGCCTGTCGCCGCGCGAGCAAGTGAACCGAGATGACCAGCCCGGAAAAAACGAATCGGGACCCGCGTGTGGCCAGGTCCCGAACTGCCGAACTGGTACCAACGACGGCGCCGATTTGGCGCCTCACTCGCTGGCGTAAAATTAGCGGCGTCAGCCAAAACCCGCAAGACAATTTGGCGTGCTCTCCGGACGACCTGCTCCTCCCCCTTCACCGGCGCCGCCCTTCGCGCCCGGAATGACGGGCCAAGTCCCCCAATTGGCGGCCAAGGGCTACGCGTCGACGGTCAACACCCCCTGGACCGCAGCCAGCAAGACGTCCAGTCCGAATGGCTTGTCGACAAAGGCATGCCCTCCGGCCAACCCGCCCATGGCTTCCAGGTGGCTCTGCGGGTAGCCTGACATGTAGACCACCCGGATCGTGGGATCGATCGCCGAGATCCGGGCGGTCAGTTCCACCCCCCCGATTCCGGGCATCACCACGTCGGTGAGGAGGACGTCGATCCGTCCCGGCCACGCCGCGGCCGTTGCTATCGCCTCTTCACCGTTTGCCGCTTCCAGGACTTTGTAGCCGCCAGCCCGGAGGACGCGGCTCGCCGCCGTCCGGAGCGCGGCTTCGTCGTCCGCCACCATCACGGTGATCGTCTCCGGCATGCCCGCCGGCGTTCCCGGGGCGGCGGACGGTTCCGCCAGGGTCCCGGCGGCCGTGACGCCCGTACCGGGAGCCGGCTCGCGGGAGGTTGGTCCGCTCACGCCGGCCGGGGCGCCGGGTGCCGGCGTGCCGGCGTGCACGCGGATCATCGGCGCCTCCGGTGTCAGCCGTGGCGTGTGGGTCATCGAGGACGCGGGTGCTGCCACGCACGGCAGGTAGACGTGCATCGACGTCCCGCGACCCACTTCGCTGTATGGCCACACGTAGCCATCCGACTGCTTCACGATGCCGTAGACGGTGGAAAGCCCGAGCCCCGTGCCGCGACCCACTGGCTTCGTCGTGAAGAAGGGCTCGAAGATCCGTTCGGCGATCTCGCGGCTGATGCCGGTCCCCGTGTCGCTGACCGCGAGCCGGACGTAGCTCCCCGCGACGACCGCCGCCATCGGGTGGCGGTGCCGGTCGGCTTCTCCGAGCGACGCGACCGAGGTCTCGACCGTCAGCGCACCACCGCTTGGCATGGCGTCTCGCGCGTTCATCGCGAGGTTCATGATCACGAGTTCGAGTTGGCTCCGGTCCACGCGTGCCCAGCATGGCTCGTCCGGAAGCGCCAGTGAGACGTTCACGTCGGCCGCCAGCAGCGGGCGCAGCAGACGCTCGATGTCCCGGACGACCGTGTTCACGTCCACCACTTCAGGACGCAGCAACTGCCGCCGCCCGAACGCCAGCATGTGTCGCGTCAGATCCGAGCCGCGGCGCGCCGCCCGCACGATTTCTTCCGCGCTGTCCCGCCGCGTGCTCCCCGCCGGCATCTCGGCCAGCAGCAGTTCCGCGTGCCCCAGTACCGCCGCCAGCAGGTTGTTGAACTCGTGGGCGACCCCTCCCGCCAGCCGGCCTAGCGCCTCCAGCCGCTGCGTCTCGCGGAGGCGTGTCTCGAGCCGCGTGCGCTCCGTGACATCGGTCACGACGACCAGGCGGGCGCTCCGGCCTCCAGCGCGGATCGGGTGCGACGCGACTTCGACATCCATGTCGCGCCCGTCACGCCGCCGGTGGCGCCACGTACCCGAGTGCAGGTAGGCATCGTTCGATCGCGATGTCACCACACGCAGGGCTTCCCGGTCCTCGGGCGGACGGATCCCGTAGAGATCCATCGCGAGGAACTCCTCCCGCGAGTAGCCGTAGTCGCGGATTGCGGCGTTGTTGACCGCGAGAAACCGCAGGGTCTCCGCGTCGTACACCCACATCGGGCGCGGACTCGCCTCGAACATCATCCGGTGCCGCGCCTCGCTGCGCTCGAGCAGCGCCACGAGCGCCCGGACGAGGACGGCGAATACCACGAGCAGGACGGTCCCCAGTGCCCACGCGCCCAGGCTCGCGCGGCCGAGGGACTGATCCAGGGGGAAGCCGGCACGGGCGCCCGACGACGCGAGCACCTCCCTCTGCGCGAACAGCAGCACGCCGTACGCCGCCGACGCGAATGCGGTCAGCCAGATCGTCGAGCGGAGCGAGAGTGCGCCGGCCGCGATCACGACCACGATGAGGTACCCCGATTCGCTGAACCACCGCGTGGCGCCCGATTCGTATCTCGCGAGCGTGATGAAGGCGATGTCGGCGGCGAGCATGGCGGTGCGCCAGCGGTCGCTCACATCGCGGGTGCGGACGCCCTGGAGTCCTTGCTCGAAAACGATGGCGCAACCCAGCCAGAGGGCGATGATGCCGTACGCAATCGGGCGTACCGGAACGCCGATCAGCGGTTCGAACGCCAGCACCGCCAGGAACACGGCCAGACCCCCAATGCGGATCCGGTCGGACCGCCGCAGCCACTCGGCGGTCGCGCCTTCGGCCGTCGGCATCTCCAGGTCGTCCAGGGCGGCCGTCTGGGCTGGCCGGTCGGATTTCGGGGGCACATCCAGGGACGCAGTCAGCGCCCCGGTCGTTTCTGCCCGCCCTGCAGGCCAACGCGCCGATCCCCCGCGAGCGAGGGACGGCTACGCGCTCTCTATGCCGCCGAGCCCGGGCTCCGGCATGTCACCACCGAGGAACCGATGGACGTGGGGCGCCGCGAAGTAGCCCGCCACACCGACCAGGAAGCCCGCGGCCGCGTCCACCGCGTAGTGGAAGCCGCCGTAGACCGTGCCCAGGGCGAGGGCCGGAACGATCGCCGCGAGAATCCAGAAGACGCGCCGGTTGAATCGCCATGCGAGAAGCCAGATCACGACGGCGACCGCGACGTGCGAGCTCGGAAACGCAGCGCCCTTCGACGCGGCTCTCACGAGCACCGCTTGCACGAGATTCGGGAAGAAGTGCCCCAGCGATACCGTGTCGAGGTGCGGTGTGCGATACCACGGCCCCGCGACCGGGTACAGGATGAAGCAGATGTAGCACACGTAGAACGTGCCCAGGACGGTCGCCAGGACGTACCGATACTCGCGCCGGCGCCCGGTGAAATAGAGCGCGCCGCCGAGCAGGGGCAGCAGGGCGTAGTACGCGACGTACGTGAAGTGCAGATACTCGTCGACGGGCCACCACGGCAGCACGTGCCGCAGTGCGGCACCCGGGGGCGAATGAAAGAGCGCCATCTCGACCGACTGGATCGTGACGTCGTGGTAGCCTGTGCTCAGCAGGCGGTTGAGGTGGGCCACTTCGACGTAGAGAAATGGCAGCACGAAGACGAGGCCCCAATCCCGGAGCACGACGACCCACCGGCGCGGCGGGAGGCGGGGCACCACGAACAGAATGATGATGATTCCGATGATGTGCGACAGGACGTTCGGCCAGATCTTCGCGGGATGTCCGAGCACCGCGCCCAGTGCGCCGGTCACGGCGAGATACCCCGCCGTCAGCATCTCGTGCGGGTATGGCCGGTGCCCGCGCGGTCGTTCGTCAGACCGATTGTCAGTGCCGTTCATGTCGCCCTATCGGTGGTAAGTCAATCTCAGTGCGAAAAGGAGGCCAGGCCGGTCATGGCGCAATATCACGCGTCAGGGCGAAACGGAAGTCCTCGCGGGCGCGCTGTGTTCTGAATGCCCACCAATGATATCCCAGAAGACCTGGGGATCCACGTTCCCGCCGCTGGCGATGCAGCAGACGTGCTGGCCTCGGAACCGCTGGGCCGCGGCCAGCATCGCCCCCACCGTGACGGCCCCCGTGGGCTCGACCTTGAGATTGGCGAGATGGAAACACAGGCGGAGGCCCTCGCGGATCTCCGCCTCCGATACCTCGAGGGCACCCGCCAGCCCTGGCTGGAGTACCGCCCACGTGTGCACGCCGACACTGCGGGTCCGCACCCCATCGGCGATGGTCTGCGGTTCCCGGTCATGGGCGACGATCCGGCCCGCCGCCAGCGATTGAACGAGGTCGTTGGCGATCGCGGGCTCGGCCGCCCACACCGGCGTCGGATCCCCCGCGTCGCGCAGTCCCGTCAGGATGCCCGCGGCAAGGCCGCCGCCCCCGACCGGCGCGATGATCGCATCGAACGGGCCCGGGCTCGCGGATCCGGCGGCGCCGTCGCGCGGCGCGGTCTTCGCCTGCGCGTTCATCGCCGCAAGCTCACGGCCCAGGGTCGCGTTGCCCTGGATCACGAGGACATCGTCGTACGCGCTGGCGACATACGCCGACGCATCGGCCGCCGCCAGTTCCGCGACGCGATCCTCCCGGCGAACCGTCGCCGTGTCGACGAGGTCGACCCGGGCGCCGTAGTCACGGACTGCGGCGATCTTGACGTGCGCGGAATTGGCGGGCATGACGACCGTGCAGCGTTTCCCGGCTAACCGGCAGGCGTACGCCATCGCCTGCCCGAAGTTGCCGGAGCTCGCCGTGATGACGGCGGGATGCGGAATCGAGCGTACGACATTGGACGCTGCCCGAAATTTGAAGCTGCCCGTCCACTGGAACGCTTCACTGGCGATCGCGATCGTGGCGTCCAGGCGCTCCGACAGGCGGACGGATCGGACGATGGTCGTCGGTCGGGGGCCGATCATATGGTTAGTTTCCTGCCGTGTCCCCCAAGACCGCCACATTCTGGCCGATTCTGGCCGGCGTGTTCGTGACCGATTGCGCGACGAAGCAGATCGCGGTCGATCATTTGATGCCGGCGTATTCGCCGCACGACGTGATCGGGTCCATCATCCGTTTTACCCTCGCGTTCAACCCTGGGGCGGCGTTCAGCATGAGCCTCGGTGGTGCCTCACGGTGGGGATTCACGATCGCCGCCCTCGTCGCGCTCGCGGTGCTGGGCGTCGCCTTCCGGCAGGCGAAACCGGACGACATCCAGCGATCCGTCGCACTGGCACTGATCACGGGCGGAGCGCTGGGCAACCTCGCCGACCGGCTGCGGTCCGCCCGCGGTGTCGTGGACTTTATCGATATGGGCATCGGCGATGTGCGCTTCTGGACCTTCAACGTCGCCGACATGGGCGTGACGTGTGGCGCCGCACTCCTGGTGTGGGTTCTCTGGCACCGGGGCACGGAAAGCGACGGGCTGCGATAGGAGACCGGAGCGAGCCGAAGGAGGCTGCAGTGCATCTCCTCCGGCTCCCCCCACTCTCCTAACGGTACATCACATTCCGAGATTGCCGCAGGACACGATCGTTCCCATGTCCGACGGAGAGGCGTGGATGTTGACGTAGTAGCTGCCGGACGCCGGCACCGCCATGCTGATCGTCGCGGTCCCACTGGCCGTGCCGTCGCTGCCAGCCGTGAGCGGCTTGTACGCCGACGGATCGCCCCACACCTTGCCACCCGGTGTCATCCCGCACTTGCCGATGTGCACGTGCCACGGATAGACCGCGCCCGGCTTCGCGCCGGTGAGCGACACCGTCGCGACGGTCGTCCCCGCGCTGGTTCCCGGCTGGACGGTCGCTGTTCCCGCGATCGTTCCGCCTTTCTGCGGGGCCAGAGTCGCCGTCATCTTCATACCCTGGCCATCGCTGGTCACCGCGGCACGCGCTGGCACCGTCGCGGACGACATGTTGGCACCATGGCCAGGGAGACTCACCTTCTGTGCGTACGCGACTGTGCTGAACGCCACGGCGACAGTTGCGATGGTAAGACGAGATACCATGAGACACGCCTCCGACCAGTGAAAGTGGTACGCTGTGACGCGTATGACCGCGTGCTGGAATTTGCCACGGATGGCAGCATTTCGTTAGCGGGTGGCTCGCTGCGGTTGCCGCCAGTGCCGTGGCGGTTCAATCTGGCGCTTTACCCGGCTCGTTCGCCTGTCCGGTCAGCCCCGGTACGCCAACCGGTACGCCAACTGGTGCGCGAAGGCGCCGATGGGCCTGCCATCACGCACGGTGCAATCGTGGGGCATGGCTCGTGCCGCCGCGCCCCGCACAACGTCTTCGTGACACCGGCGAGTTGGCCCCTGCGTCGCACGTGTCAAATCACGAGTCCAATGACGCCCGTCCCGCGAACCGGGCGGCACCGTGTACTTTTCCCCGATGCCGCGCGCCGAGCTGCTCGAGACGTTTCCGAATCCCCACCCGGGCCGGAATTACGAGATCGAGATGACCTGCCCCGAGTTCACGTCGCTCTGCCCGCTCGGCGGCATCGAGGGAGACGCCTCTGATCTGTCGCTCCTCAAGGGAGGCGCACCCGACTTCGGCGTCATGACGATCACGTATGTGCCCGACAAGGTGTGCGTCGAGCTCAAGAGCCTGAAACTGTATCTCTGGAGCTACCGCAACGATGAGATCTTCTACGAGCGTGCGGTGAATCGCATTCTCGATGATCTCGTCGCCAGCGTCGCGCCGCGGTGGATGCGGGTGGTCGGTGACTTCAACACCCGCGGCGGCATCAAATCGGTCATCACGGCCACCGCCGGTACCCGCTGACGGCGCAGCTTGGCGGGCTGTAGCCGGGCGGGTTGGAGCTGGCGGGATCTATTCGGATCCGCGCAGACGGCGGGACGCTTCCTCCAGCAGCCGCCGCTCGTCGCTCGTCAGGCTGTCGAGCCCATGCCGCGAGATCTTGTCGAGCAGTGCGTTGATGTCGTCGCCGCGCCTTCCGCGCGGCACGGCGCGCGGCGCGGGGGCCGGGGCCGGCCGCTTCGCCACGGCGGCCTTGCTCTTGGCGACGATTTCGTCGGTGTCATGACGATCGCGGGTTTCCCGTGGCTGTCGCGGCAACGCCCTGGGCACCGCCCGTGGAGGCTCGTCCGGCACATCGGGCGCCGACGAGACCCGTGGTGACCGCAGCAGGTCGAGTCCCGCGGGCGGCGTGTGCAGATAGAGCCATCCGGCCAGGAGCCCGCCGAGGTGCGCGAAGTGGGCGACGCCGCCAGCGCCACCGTCGAGCGACGACGCGCCCAGCACGACATCGATCGCCACGCATCCCGCGACCAGCCACTTGGCCTGCACCGGAACCACGAACCACAGTTGGAACTCGTCGTCCGGCCAGCGGACGGCGTAGGCGAGCATGACGCCGTAGATCGCGGCGGACGCGCCGACGAGCGTGTAGTCGCGCGCGATGAGGAGGTGCGCAAGCCAGCCGCCTAAGCCGCACAGCAGATAGTACCGCACGAACGCGCCGGATCCCCACGCCCGCTCCACCCGCGGACCGAATACCCAGAGCATGACCATGTTGCCCGCGAGATGCCACAAGCTCGCGTGCACGAACATGTACGTGAGGATCGTCCAGAGTGACTGCAGGCGGGCGAGATCGTGCGCCTCGAACCCGAGCCACCGCTCCATGTCCGGCGTGCCCACCAGCGTGACCTGTAGCAGGTAGACCAGGATGTTGATCCAGATCAACCACTGCACCGCGGGAGTGGTCCGCGGGCGTTCGTCGAACTCCTCGGTGGCGGAGAAGGACATCGGCGGGCGTGGTCAGCGGTCGGAATGCGAAGGTCGTGGCGCCGGCCGCGAGTCGCTCGGGCAACGACCGTATGTAGTGTAACACGGTTGCCACGCGCCCGTTCCTGCCGCCTGGCCTGTCCCGGCGCACCACTCGCGGAGCGACGACCCGCGCGCGCGGCCGGTCACGGCGCGAGACTGTCCGGACCGGCCGGCGCCGCGCGCTGGCGCCCAACCGCGGAATGCCGGCTACCGCCCGCCGGTCGCGATCGCCACGATGCGCTCGCACAACTGCACGAATGACAGTCCGCGCGCCGCTGCGGCCTGTGGCATGAGGCTCAGTTCGGTCAAGCCCGGGAGCGTGTTCGCCTCCAGGCAGTACAGTCCGCCCGACGGATCCAGCCGGAAGTCGATCCGGGCATACCCCCGTAGTTTGAGCGCGCGAAACGCCCGCAACGCCTGGTCACGCAGTGCCGCCGCTTCCTCCGTTGTCACACAGGCCGGGAACTCCTCGCTCGCCATCCCTGTCGTGTACTTGCACTCATAATCGTAGATCTCGTGCTTTGGGAATATCTCGCCGGCTGGCAGCGCCTCGTCGCCAAGCACGCCGACGGTCAGCTCACGTCCGGGGATGAACCGCTCGATCATCACTTCGTCATCGTACTGGTACGCGGTGGCGATGGCGCCCTGAAGCGCCGCCCGCTCCCGCACGACGGTCAACCCCACGGTCGATCCCTGCTTGGACGGCTTGACGATGACCGGATAACCCAGCGTCCGCTCCACCGCGTGGTCCGTGGCAGGCGCCATCAGCCACTCCGCGGTCCCGACTCCCGCCTCGCGAAACAGGATCTTGGACAGGTCCTTGTCCATGGCCAGCGCGCTGGCGAGATGCCCGCTGCCGGTGTACGCCACGCCCACGGAATCGAGCATTGCCTGGATGGTGCCGTCTTCACCCTGCCCGCCATGCAGTGCGAGGAAGACGACATCGGCCTCCCGGACTTCGCTCCGGAGCACGACCTCGGGGGAGACCTCACGGTGCTGTGCACCGCCGAGTTTCGCCAGCTCGGCCAGCGACGGCGGCTCCGTTTTCATTCCCGCCGAGCGCAACGCCATCTCCGCCGACGGACGAAGGAGTCCGCTCACGGGATCGAGCGCCGAGACTTGATGCCCGGCCGACCGCAGCGCATCGATGACGCGAAAACCGGACGCCAGCGACACATCGCGCTCCGATGAGGCGCCTCCCAGAATCACCGTGATCTTCACGGCTATCGCGCCATCAGGAAATGCAGGAGGTCGGATCGGGTCACGATGCCCTGCACCGCCGTCCCGCCCGGATTCGTCACGAGCACGGCCGGACTGGTCTTCGACAGCAGCTTGACGACGGAATCGGCCGGCCGGTTGGCGTCGACTGCCGGGAATGGCGCATCCATGACGTCGCTCACTGTCGCGTCGAGCACCTTGGCGTCCGCGAGGCTCTTGGCCGACAGCGACCAGTCTGTCACCGATCCGACGCATCGCTCGCGATCCATGACGGGAAGCTGCGACACATCGTGAAGGCTCATGAGCCGGAGCGCCTGCCGCACCGTCGTCGCAGGGGCCACGGTCACGACCGGCGGCTGCGCGCCATCCTTGCCCTTCATGACGTCTCCCAGGGTTACGCGATCGGGGTCGAGCATCTGGTTCTCACGCATCCACTCGTCGCTGTACAGCTTCGACAGATAGCGCTCGCCCGTGTCGCACAGGAAGGTGACGACGCACGCATCGGGGTCGTTCACTTCGCGCGCGATCTGCAGGGCCACGTGCGTGATCAGTCCGGACGATCCCCCCACGAACAACCCCTCTTCCCGGGTCAGCCGCCGCGCCATCGCGAAGCTCTCGCGGTCGCTCACCGTGTGGAACTCGTCGATCACGCCGAGATCGAGGGTGCCTGGAATCTTGTCCTGGCCGATGCCTTCGACTTTGTAAGGCGACCCCTCTGGTACACTCGTGCCCTTGCTTCGCCACGCCTCGGCCAGAATCGAGCCGGCCGGATCGCCCGCGATCACGCGGATGCGGCGGTTCTGCTCCTTGAGGTATCGCCCCACGCCTGTGATGGTCCCGCCCGTACCCGCGGCCGCCACGAAATGCGTGATGCGGCCGCTGGTCTGCTCCCACAGCTCGGGTCCGGTCGTCGCGTAATGCGCGTCCGGGTTGGCCTGATTGTAGAACTGGTCGGCCAGGATCGCGTTCGGCGTCTCGGCGGCGATCCGCCGCGCCATGATGACGTAGTGGTCGGGATGGTCCGGGGGAACCGCCGTCGGCGTCACGATCACCTCGGCGCCGAATGCCTTGAGCAGCCGGACTTTTTCCTGCGACATCTTGTCCGGCATCGTGAAGATGCACTTGTAACCCTTGAGGGCGGCGGCGATCGCCAGCCCGACCCCCGTGTTGCCGCTCGTGCCCTCTACGATCGTCCCGCCCGGCTTGAGCGCGCCCTCCCGCTCGGCCTGCTCGATGATCGGCATGCCGATGCGGTCCTTCACCGAACCGCCCGGGTTGTAGAACTCGGCCTTGCCGTAGACCGGCGTCACGATGCCCCGCGTGACGCGATTGAGCCTGATGAGCGGTGTCCAGCCGATGGTCTCCAGCACCGTATCGTACGGGCGCCGGTTGCGCTCCACGTGGCCGCGCACGGTCTGGCGGCCCGTGGGCGTGATCCGCCGCGTCGCGCCGGCCGGATGGCCCACGGGAGGCCCCGCGGTATCGCCGCCGGTCGCTTGCCCCCCTCCGCTTCGCCGAGCCACGCTACCTCCTCGTGGTGTCGCCGGCCGCGCCGCCCGGGGCGGCCGCCGGGTGTTCGCCGCGATGCAACACGCTGTCGCCCGGGACAGGCGCCCCTTGCGGATGCCGGAAGTACACCGGGAACAGGACCGACACCGCAACGGCCGTTCCTTTGCGTTTCGCAGGCGTGAATTGCAGATCGCGCACGCCCGAGACGGCCGCGGAATCGAACGCCGGCACGCCCGACGACTCGACGACCTGTGTGGACTCGGGATGCACCCGCCCGACCGCGTCGATGAAGATGCGCAACGTCACGTTGCCCTGCGCGTGCTGCCCGTACATCGACGCGGGATACCGGATCGGATCGCGCGTGAGCATCATCGGCGGGACATCCGGACGCGACGTCTGCGATTCCTGGAGATCCGAGACCAGTTTCCTGGCGTCGTCCTGCGTGATACAGCCCGCGAGGGCCAGCGCAACGGCCAAGACCGCGGCCGGGATCACCCGCCCGCTCCGGCGGATCGGCCGGGGTGCTCCAGCCATCACCATGCGTCTCACGACAGGCGTCTCACGACAGGCGTCACGACGGCGCGGGCACGGGACGTGAAGGTCCCGTCGGCGGCGCCGCTTCCTCCGCGTACGCCTCGGCCGGAGGGCAGCTACACACCAGCGTCCGGTCGCCGAACGCGCTGTCGATCCGCGCGACCGAAGGCCAGAACTTGTGCAGCCGCGTCCACGGCGCCGGAAATGCCGCCTTCTCGCGCGTATATGGGCGGTCCCATCCGCTCGACACGACCTGCTCCAGAGTGTGCGGCGCCCGCTTCAACACATTGTGCTGGCGGTCCGCGCGTCCTTCCTCGATCTCCCGGATCTCTTCGCGGATCGCGATCATCGCGTCGCAAAAGCGGTCGAGCTCTTCCTTCGATTCGCTTTCCGTCGGCTCGACCATCAGCGTGCCAGCCACCGGGAACGACACGGTCGGCGCGTGGAATCCGTAGTCCATGAGGCGTTTGGCGATGTCCTCGACGTCGACGCCGGCCGATGCCTTGTAGGGGCGGGTGTCGACGATGCACTCGTGCGCCACCAGCCCGCGGGTGCCCTTGTACAGCACCGGGTAGAACGTCTCGAGCCGCCGCGCAACGTAGTTGGCATTGAGGATCGCGACTTTCGTCGCGCGCGCGAGACCCTCGGCACCCATGAGATCAATGTACATGTACGAGATCGGCAGGATGCTCGCGCTCCCCCAGGGAGCGGCAGAGACCGGACCGATACCTTCGACGCCACCGACATCGGCCAGCGGGTGCCCGGGGAGATAGGGCGCAAGATGCGCCGCCACGGCGATCGGCCCCATCCCCGGGCCGCCGCCGCCATGCGGGATGCAGAATGTTTTGTGGAGATTGAGATGACAGACATCCGCCCCGATGTCGCCGGGCCGGCAAAGACCGACCATGGCGTTCATGTTCGCGCCGTCGAGGTACACCTGTCCCCCCGCCGCGTGAACGATGTCGCAGACCTCGCGGATCCCTTCCTCGAATACGCCGTGGGTCGAAGGATACGTGATCATCAGGGCCGCGAGTTCCGCACCGTGGAGGGTCGCTTTCGCTCGCAGGTCGGTCAGATCCACATTGCCGCGCACGTCGGTCTTCACCACCACCACGCGAAGCCCCGCCATGACGGCGCTCGCGGGATTGGTGCCGTGGGCCGACTGCGGGATCAGGCACACCGTGCGCGTGCGGCCTTCGCCCCGTGATTCGTGATGCCGGCGGATCACCAGAAGCCCCGCGTATTCACCCTGCGAGCCGGCATTGGGCTGCAGCGAGATCGCCGGCAGTCCCGTGATCTCGGCCAGCGCGTGCTCGAGCCGCTCGAACAGGATGGAATAGCCGTCGGTCTGCTCGCGCGGCGCGAACGGATGGATGCGTGACAGGTCGCGCCACGTGATGGGTAGCATCTCGGCCGTGGCGTTCAGCTTCATCGTGCAGGAGCCGAGCGGGATCATCGACGTCGTGAGCGACAGGTCGCGGGATTCGAGGCGCCGGATGTAGCGCAGCATCTCGGTCTCCGACTGGTAACGGTTGAACACCGGGTGCGTGAGATACGTGCTCTGGCGCGCGACGCGCTCAGGCAACTCGGCCCGGACTTCATCCGCTAACTGGTCGGGCGTGAACGAGGCCGGCAGGCCGCCGTTGAACACCGCGAAGAGATCCGCCATGTCGCGGAGCGTGGTCGTCTCCTGAATCGAGACGCTCACCGCCGGCGGCCCATCGTCATCGGCCAGCACGCGCACGTTGATCATCTGGGCGCGCGCCTCGCGAAGCAGCTCGCTCAGCTTGCGGCGGCCCAGCTCCACCCGGACGGTGTCGAAGTACACGTCGTGCGTCACGACGTAGCCGAGCCGGCGCATCCCTTCCGCGAACGCCACGGCCAGCCGGTGAATGCGCTCGGCGATCCGGCGCAGCCCCACTGGGCCGTGCCAGACGGCGTACATGCTCGCCATGACCGCGAGCAGCACCTGCGAGGTACACACGTTGCTCGTCGCCTTCTCGCGGCGGATATGCTGCTCGCGGGTCTGGAGCGCCATGCGCAGCGCGGGACGGCCGTCGGCGTCGCGCGACACGCCGATGATGCGCCCCGGCATCTGGCGCGTGAGATTCTCGCGGCATGCGAAGTACGCCGCGTGCGGGCCGCCGTACCCGAGCGGCACGCCGAACCGCTGTGTGCTCCCCACGGCGATGTCCGCCCCCCATTCGCCCGGAGGCTTGAGGAGCGTCAGGCTCAGCAGATCCGCCGCGACGACCAGGAGCGGGACTTCGGCCGCGTGCCGGGCATCCCGTCCCGCCGTTCCCGTGGCTTGTTGCGCGGCCCCGCCCGCCGGCGCGACTCCGCCATCGAGCGTCGCGCGCAAGGTGCTGAAGTCGGCGACCGCCCCGTCGCTCGCCGGATACTGGACGAGCGCGCCGAAGACCGCGGGTCCGAACGCGAAGGTGCGATAATCGCCCACCACCACGAGGATGCCATGCGCCTTCGCGCGAGTCCGGAGCACTTCGATCGTCTGCGGGTGACAGTCGCGGGACACGAAAAAGATGTTGCGTTCGTGAGTCCCACGGGTGTTCCACGCGACGCCCATAGCCTCGGCCGCCGACGTCGCCTCGTCGAGGAGCGACGCGTTGGCCACCGGCAGCCCGGTGAGATCGATCACCATCGTCTGGAAGTTCAGCAGCGCTTCCAGGCGGCCCTGAGCGATCTCCGCCTGATAGGGCGTATACGCCGTGTACCACGCCGGATTCTCGAGGATGTTGCGCTGGATGACGGGCGGCGTGAGGCACGCGTAGTAGCCCAGCCCGATGAACGAGCGGAAGATCTGGTTCCGGCCGGCGACCTGGCGGAACGATCGCAGCGCCTCGATCTCGCTCCGGCCCCGCCCGAGCCCCAGCGGCCGGCGGAACCGGATGGTCTCCGGTACCGCCGCGTCGATCAGCGCGTCGAGCGAGTCGTACCCGAGATACCGCGCCATCGCCTCGACATCGTGGGGCCGCGGCCCGATGTGCCGCGGGACGAAGCTGTCCGCGTCGGTGAGCGGTCCGGGCCCGCGCACGGTTCGCGCGCCGCCACTGGGGGTCATCGTGGTACTCATCGTCTCCTGTCTCCTCTCTCCACTCTTCGGCGCCGTCGTCTGTTCTTACTTTCGCGTGTAGAACGGCAACTGGACGATCGTCGCCCCGATCCGTTTGCCGCGCACCTCGATCTCCAGGGCGGTTCCTGGAACGGCCGCGTCCACCGGCACGTAACACGTGCCGATGCCGAAACCGAGCGTCGGGCTGACGGTTCCGCTGCAGACCAGACCACTGCCCACGCCCGCGTGATACACCGGATACCCCTGCCGGGGGAACGCACGCTCGGCCATGGCGAACCCCACGAGCCGGCGCCGGATGCCGGCGGCCTTCTGCGCGACCAGCGCGTCCCGCCCCACGAAATCTCCCTTCTTCAGCTTGACGATCCAACCGAGGTTCGCCTCGAGCGGAGTCGTCGTGTCGTCGATCTCGTGGCCGTAGAGCGCCATCCCCATCTCGAGGCGGAGGCTGTCCCGCGCTCCGAGTCCGGCGGGCGTGACGTCACCCGGCCGCATCAGCGCGTCCCACAGCCGCACAGCGTCGTCAGCCGCTGCGTAGAGCTCGAAACCGTCCTCTCCCGTGTATCCCGTGCGCGAGAGAATCACGGGGACGCCGGCGACGACGGTCTCCACGAACCAGTAGTAGCGGATCGCGGCGAGGTCCGTCTCGGCCAGCGGTTGCAGGATCCGCTGAGCCTGCGGTCCCTGGAGTGCGAGCAGCGCGATGGAGTCGCTGGCGTCCGTGAGCGTGCAATTGAAGCGCTGCGCGGATGCCGCGAAGGAGGCGTGCAGCGCCTGCCAGTCCTTTTCGCGATTCGCGGCGTTCACGACCAGCATGATGCGGTCGGCGAACCGGTAGACCAGGCAGTCATCCTCGATCGTGCCGCGCGCATTCAGGATCGCGGAGTATTGCACCTGCCCGATCGCGAGTGCCCGCACGTCGTTGGAGGTGACATACGCCGCGAACGCGACCGCGTCCGGCCCGCGGATGTCGAACTCACCCATATGGCTGACGTCGAACAGGCCGCACCGCTCGCGGACGGCCGCATGCTCCGCGGTGATGCCGCCAGGGTACTGGACCGGCATCAGATACCCCGCGAAGGGCACCATCTTCGCGCCGAGCGCGATGTGCCGGTCCGCCAGCGGTGTCCGCCGCAATGGCACGACTGGCGGAGATCCGGGCCCGGATTGTTGTGCTATCGTATCAGACATCGGCGTCGCACGCGGTGGCGCTCTGCGCCTGCTCCCGCGTGGTGGATTCGGTAGTGTGAACGAGTCACCGGCGCCGGGTATCCGCGCGCCGTCCCGAAATATGCGCCCCGGGCACGGGGTTCGCGACCGGGGCCGCGCCCCTCACGCCATCCGGGCGTCGCGCGCGAGCGCTGCCAGCAGGGTGAGCGCATCGAGCGGCGTCATGGCGTTCGGATCGATGGCGGCGAGCTTCGCCACGATGGGATCGGTGGCGGGCGAAAACAGCGGCAGTTGGTCGGCGGGGCCAGCCCGTGGGGCTGGTGCGGCGGCACGCTCGGGCGAATGTCCGCCGCCGCGCGACGCCCCCAGCGCGGCAGCCCACTGCTCGCCTTCGAGCTGGCGGAGCACTTCCCGCGCGCGCCGCAGCACGGCATCGGGCAAGCCGGCCAGGCGGCCGACCTCGATGCCGTACGACCGGTCGGCACGGCCTGGCTCCATCCGGTGGAGGAACAGCACGCGGTCGGCCACCTCTCGCACGGACACGTTGAAGTTGCGCACGGCATCCAGCTCGTCCGCGAGCTGCGCCAACTCGTGGTAGTGCGTCGCGAACACCGTTTTGCACCCGGTCACGCTATGCAGGTGCTCGGTCACCGCCCAGGCGATCGACACGCCATCGTATGTCGACGTTCCCCGTCCGATCTCGTCCAGCAGCACGAGGCTGCGCGCGGTGGCCGTATGCAGGATCGCGCTCGTCTCGGACATCTCCACCATGAAGGTGGATTGCCCACGCACCAGGTTGTCGCTGGCGCCGACGCGCGTGAACAGGCGGTCCGTCACGCCGATCGTCGCGGACGCAGCGGGCACGTAACTGCCGATGTGCGCGAGCAGCACGATGAGCCCCACCTGCCGCAGGATCGTGGACTTTCCTGCCATGTTGGGACCGGTCAAAATGATCACGCGGGCCGCGGGCGTGAGCCGCACGTCGTTGGGAATGAATTGCTCCCGCGGCATCATCCGCTCGACCACCGGGTGCCTCCCCGCCGTGATCTCGAGGCTGAAGTCATCGGTCATCACCGGCCGGGTGTACCGCTCGCGCTCGGCGACCTCCGCGAGCGCGGTGAATACATCGAGCTCCGCGACCAGTCGCGCCACGCCCTGGAGCCGGGATGCCTCGCGCCCTGCCGCCGCGCGGGCCGCCTCGAACAGCGCACGCTCCCGCACCTCGATCCGCTCGGCCGCCGACAACACACGCTCTTCGTATTCCTTGAGCGCCGGCGTGACGTAGCGCTCCGCCCCCGTCAACGTCTGCCGCCGCTGGTAGTCGGATGGGATCGCCTCGCGATGCGTGTTCGTGACTTCGATGTAGTAACCGAAGACACGATTGTACCCGACCTTGAGCGATGAGATGCCCGTGCGCGCGCGCTCGGCCGCCTGGATCTCCGCAATCCCGTCCTTGCCACCGTCACGCAGTCCGCGGAGCTCGTCGAGCAGCGGATCCACACCCGCCGCGATCGTCGGCTCGTCGCCGACCGCGGCCGGTGGCCGCTCGACCAGCAGGCGGAGGATCGGCTCGCTGACATCGCCGCAGCCATCCCAGCTCGCCTTGAGCCGGGCGAACGGATCCGCGGCGGGGACGCCCACCGCCGGCCGCACGCCATCGCCGCTCCCGGCACCAGCGCCCGGCGTGCGCGGGAGACTGTCCGTGAGGCCGATTCGCGCGACCGCGGCGGCGACCGCCGGCAAACGTGCGATCGTGTCGCCCAGCGCCCGCAACTCGCGCGGCGTCGCGCGCCCCGCGGCAGCCTTCACCGCGAGCCGCTCCAGATCACGCACCCCGTCGAGGGCACCACGAAGCACCTGGCGGGCGAGCGAATCCGCGACCAGCGCCCCCACGCGGTCCAACCGCTCCTCGATCGCCGCCCGGCCGGCCAGCGGCGCCAGAATCCACTGGCGCAGCAGCCGCGCCCCCATCGGCGTCTGGGTTCGGTCGAGGACATCGATGAGCGTGCCCTCCCCGTCGCCACCACGCAGCGACTCCACGAGCTCCAGATTGCGGCGCGTCATGTCGTCGATCGGGATCGTGCCCGACGGCCGCTCGACCACTGGACGCGCCAGGTGTGGCACACCCGCCGGCTGCAGCTCCCGCAGGTACCGCAGAAGGGCGCCCGCCGCGCCCACCGCGACCGCATCCTCCGCGCCGATGCCGAACCCCTCGAGGGAGGCGACCCCGTATTGGCGCGTGAGTTCCTCGCTCCCGCCCGCGGTGTCGAACTCCCACCCCTCGCGCTCCGTCAGCAGCACGCCGTCCATGCGGAGACCCGGCGGCAGTGCGCCGCCCCGGCTCACCAGCAGCTCGCGGTGCACGAGACGCGCGAGAACCGCCGGGGAATCGGCCCACGGCACCGTCGCGATCCGGAATTCTCCCGTCGAGACATCGGCCGCCGCAATGCCGAGCACGCGCGCCGCGTCCCGGCCGCGCTCCGGTGACACCGGTTTGCCGCTCACGCCGGCGGCGGTCTCAGGACCGGACGCCACGGCGCACAGGAAGTTGTTGCGAACGGATTCCAGCAGCTCGTCCGCGAACGCGGCACCGGGTGTGATCGTCTCGGTCACCTCCCGGCGCACGACACCCTTCGCGGACTTCGGATCCTCGACCTGGTCGCAGATCGCGACGCGGAAGCCCTGCTGGATCAGGCGCCGCACGTACTCACTCACCGCTTTGGCGGGCACACCCGCGAGCGGCACCGCGGCGGCGCCACCGTTGTTCCGCGCCGTCAGAGTCAGCCCGAGGGCCCGGGACCCCACTTCGGCGTCTTCATAGAACATCTCGTAGAAGTCGCCCATCCGAAACAGCAGGATCGCGTCCCGGTGCCGGGACTTGATCTCACGGTATTGCTGCATGAGCGGCGTCTCGGAGGGCGCGGACATCGCGGTCACCGGACGGCGCACAGCAGGGACCCGGCACGGAACGGGCGCATACAGCACAATATGGCCAGAAATCCGATGTCTCGGGCCTGCAAACGAGCCTAGTGGCCCCCTTTTGCCACCCGTAACACTTCCTGGCCCGCCCGTCGCCAGTAGGCGTCGTCGAAGCCCAGAGCCCGCTTGATCAGCACGTCGCGGCGGAGCTGGTTGCGCTCGCCCAGCAGCGCGCGGGAGTTCCGCCACCCATGGCGCCAGGGACGCGGATAGGCGGGAATCGGCCAGTCGCTGCCGTGCACGAGCTTCGCCCGCACCACGTCGTCCGCCAGCAGCGCGTCGTAGTCACCCCACCGGTTGGGCAGGCTCATTCCCGCGGTGTCACCGTACAAACGCTCGTGATCCCGGGCGAGGCGCATGAACTCGTCGCGGTACGAGCCTTCGCCCGGGACCACACCGGTGCCACAGTGGGCGGCGATCACGGTCACCCCGCGCTCGAGTGCCCGCACCAGGCGCGCGGGAGACGCAACCGCCGGATCCAGTCGCGGCAGCACGTGCTCCCATCCCGTGTGGCTGAGGAGCGGCAGCCCGAAATGCGCCAGCGCGTCGTACATGGGGATGCAGCGGGGATCCGCGGGGTCGATCCGCTGAGTGATGGGCAGCCACTTGCAGAGCACCGCTCCCGCCCGCACGCACCGTTCGACCTCCGCGACCGCATCCCTCCGGTAGGGGTGTATCGAGGCGCCGAAGAGGACGCGGGGATGCCGGGCCGCCAGCGACATGATGTAGTCGTTGGAGACGTACATGTGCGTCGCCGGTTCGTCCATCACACCCTCGGCCGTGTACACCGCGTCGAACGCCAGCAGC
Source organism: Gemmatimonadota bacterium (assembly GCA_021324775.1). Classification (GTDB taxonomy): domain Bacteria; phylum Gemmatimonadota; class Gemmatimonadetes; order Gemmatimonadales; family Gemmatimonadaceae; genus Palsa-1248. The sequence continues at coordinate 50,560 of JAJPIM010000008.1, read as the reverse complement.
ACGACCGCGTCCAGCTCTGGTGTGCCGGCTACGGAGGCCGCGAGCGCCTGTTCCAGCGCGCGCTCGATCGTCGCGTCGCTCACGCCGTATGGACTGCCGAGCTGGTGCCGCATCCAGTGGAACATCAGACCGCGCCGGGTGCGCGCCGAGACGCATCCGTGGCCGGGAAGCAGCGCAGCCGTGTGGACGTGGCAATCGAGGATCACGCCGCAGTATACCCGGCGTCCCCGCCCCAATGTTGAGAGCCGGCGGACAGCGCAGCCGGTTGCGCCGGCGCGCTGCCCCGCCGACCTTTGCGCGGTCATGCTGCGCGATACCCCGCCATCGCCCGCCGTCTCCGGGGAATCACAATGACCGAACGACCGCCACACGGCGAGGCGATGCCCGCACCCGCCGCGCGCACCGCCTGGGTGGCGCTGGTGGTGCTCACGCTCGTCAATCTCGTCAACTACATGGACCGCTATGTGGTCCCCGGAGTCGGCGAGAGCCTCCAGCACTCGGAGCTTCACCTCACGGATTCGCAGTTCGGCGCACTGACCAGCGCGTTCTTCCTCGTATATATGTTCGCGGCGCCCGTGCTCGGCGCGTATGGTCACCGGCGATGGCGGTTGCGGCTCGTGGCCGCGGGCGTCGCGGCCTGGAGCGTCGCGACAGCGCTCGCGGGCCTCGCGCACAGTTACCCGGCACTCCTGACCGCGCGCGCATCGGTCGGAATCGGCGAAGCCGCATACTCCGCCATCGCGCCGGCTTTGCTTGCCGATGCGTTTCCTGCACGGCTCCGCGGCCGGGTGTTCTCCGTGTTTTTTGCGGCCACGCCTGTCGGCAGTGCGCTCGGCTACGTGTTCGGTGGTCTGATCGACCAGCACTACGGGTGGCGCGCGGCGTTTCTGCTCGCCGGCATTCCCGGCCTCCTGCTCGCCGCGCTCGTGCTCGGGCTTACCGATCCGCAACGGTCAGCCGCCGGCGCCGGCACCCCCGGCCAGCGTGAAGACGGCACTACGGGCGCCAGCGGCGTCCGCATCTATCTGATGCTCCTCAACCGCCCTTATATCCGCACGGTGCTCGGTTTCGCCGCGTATACGTCTGCGCTCGGCGGAATCGTGGTGTGGATGCCTTCGTTTCTGGTCCGCGTCCACCACATCTCGCTGGCCGTCGCCGACTCGCAACTGGGCGCCGCCGTGGTCGTCACCGGATTCGTCGGGACGTTCCTCGGAGGCTGGATAGGCGATGCCCTCGTCAAGCGCACTGGCGAAGGCTACCTGTGGCTCTCCGGCGTCTCGATGCTGCTCGCGACGCCGCTCGCCTATGTGGCGTTGACCGCGACGGGTCCCAGGGTGTATTGGGCGTCGCTCATCGCGGCCGAGATTCTCTTGTTCGTCTCGACGGGACCGATCAACTCGGCGCTCGTCGGGCACGTTCCCAAGGTGGCGCGTGCGGCCGCGATGGCGGGATCGATTCTGACGATCCATCTCCTCGGCGACGTGCCCTCCCCGGTCATACTTGGCCGCATCTCGGAGCGCACGTCGCTGGCCGAAGCGGTGCTCATCATACCGGTGGCGATCGCGGTCTCGGGGATGATCTGGACCTACGCGGCGTGGCGAGGGGGCCGCGAGACCACTGAGCGCTTAGCCGGACGCGAGGCGCCGGTGGCTACGGGCTCGCCGGCTCCGCTGCCGTGACGAAGCCCTCCATGCCCTTCGCCTTCAACGCGCGCTCGACCGCGTCGGCGGCTGCTTCGGTCGCGTAGCGTCCCACCCGGACCCGGAACGGCGCAGCCGTTCCGGACACTCTGCCCTCGTAACCGCGCTCGCGAAGATGCGCGGCCAGAGACTCCGCCGCGGCGCGCGTGGGATACGCGGCGACTTGCACGGTGAACGCCGGCGCCGAGCGGCGTGCGGCGGAGGATGTGGCGGCCGGTGGCGTAGCCGGTGGCGTAGCAGGTGGTGCGGCTGGTACGGCAGGTGGTGCCGCCGGCGCGGCGGATCGGGCAGTGGCGGGTGTCGCACTGTTGGCGGCCGGCCGTTTGGTGGCCGCGGCTGATGCCTTGCGCGTCGCCGCACTATCGTTCTTGGAACGCGCGAGACGCGCTGCGGAACGGCGCGCGCTGTCCCGTGCCGCCGCACTACTGGCCGCCGCCGGCGGTGGGCTCAGGGAGGCCGCCGACGCGGCCGGCGCAGGCTCGAACGCCGCGCGAGGGCACCGCTGAATGTTGTAGTCGATCCGGTTCCGCAACTCGACGTCCGTCGTAGGCGTCGCGGTCCGCGCACTGACGAGTGCCGCGCAGGCATGCGCGAGGTCCTGCAGGTCGAAATACGCGAGACCCACCTGCAGCTCGGTGCGCGCGTACGTGACGCCCGATTGTCCGGGAAGTTGCTCCCTGGTGAGCCGCGCGAGATGATCCGCCGCCGGCGCGCGGTCGCCACGCGCCAGCTCGAGTTGCGCCAGCCGGAGCAGCGCGTCGGACGCCCGCGGTGATGTGGCGTAGTCGACGGTGATCCGCCGGTAGTCATCCTCGGCGCTGTCGGCATTGGTCGCCAGCGATGCACGCGCGTAGAGCGCGGACGCGTACGCCGGCGACGCCGGCGGCGTGACGCCAAGGATAGAATCGACGAGCGACCGGCCCTGGTCGGTGTGTCCCTGCGCGACTAGCGCTTGTGCGCGCTGGATCGCCGAATCTGCCGCACTCATCACCGTTGCCGTGTCGTGCGCCGGTTGCGCCGAGTCAACGGCTGGCACGACTGGCGCCGATGCGGGCGCCGCAGGTGGCGTCGCGTGCGTGGTGTCGGTGCCCTGGGCGCTGCCGCGAGCGGGAACCGCCACGTTCGTACACAGAACCATCCCGCTCACCAGGGCAGCTACACGGATGCCGCGGCTGATGGGCAATTCGGCTGGGCGAAGATCATTCATACCGGTGCTCCTCGGCGGGTTCCGCGCGGGAGGGCGGGCGGCGGCGCGTCATCGGACCGTGCGCCCGGCTCCACACTCGCGCACATCGAGAGGACGAGCGAGGCGATCAACTGTTCATCGGTCGAGACGCGTGTGTCCTTGAGCGCGACATCGGTCGCCAGCAGTGCATCGAGCGCGCGGTCCAGGGCGGCCGGGCTCCATCGGTCCACCGCCGCCGTCCACGTCGCCACAGCCTCGCCCCAGGGGCGCATAGGATACGCGCCCGTCTCTTTGAGTAATGTGAAATACTCGCCGCCGAGGCGCCCCGGCGGCAGCCCTTCGTCCCGGCGCGCCCGTCCCCAGGCGATCGCCAGCGTCTGCACCGACAGCGCCATCACGACCGCTACCGCGCTGGTCTTGGGTTGCGAGAGCACGTGCTCGATCAACGGGAGCGCACTCGCTGCATCGCGCGCCGCGATGCGGTCGAGCAGATCGCTCAGCGTCTCGCCGCGCCGGACGCCCACGACCGCCGCGACGGCGTCCGCATCGATCGTCACCGCGGGTCCGCCCGCTGGCCGTTCCACGGGCACTCCCGGCGCGCCCGCCGCGCCACGCGCGTAGCTCACCAGCTTGTCGACCTCCGCCGCGAGCGCCGCGAGCTCCGGGCCGGCGGCCTGCTGCAACAGCGCCGCCGCCTCGGGGGTCAGTGTGGCGTGCTGTTCCGACGCGCGATGCGCGATCCATCTGGGCAGCCGGTCGCCCGTCAGCTCCTCGTACTCGACGGCGGTGGCGTGCGCCCGCAGCACGGCGTCCGCTTTGCCCCCCGCCGCGGCGACGAGAATCAGGACGGTGTTCTCCGCCGGATGCTTGAGGTACTGATCGAGGATGCGGCGAGCGTCTTTCTTGAGTGCGCCGGCATCGCGCACGACTACGACGCGCCGGTCAGCCATCATCGGCGGCGTCCCCAGGACCGACTCCAGCGTCCCGGCGTCCAGTTCACCGCCCCGGTGTACTTCGGCGTTGAAATCGCGCGTGGCCGCCGGCACCGCTGCATCCATCGCGCGGTTCGCGGCTTCGTTTTTCCGGAAATCGTCGTCGCCCCAGAGGTAATACACGGGCGCGAACTCACCGGCGGAGACCGCCTTGAGGAACGCATGCTCGGTGAGTGTGGGCATAGCGAGAAGATACCCTAGGCCAGCGACTCATCACAGACGGACCGCACGCCGCATGCCCAGCATTTCGCCCGCACCTCGTGGCTGCGATGGATCGCCGTGGCCCTTCGCGCCGCCCGAATCGCCTCGGCCGCGGCGACACACCGCCGCCGCAGCTCCGCGGTGAGCGGCACGCGGAACTCGGCCGACCGATAGCGCACCACGCCGTATCCCGCGAATGCGGCGCCGTACCGCTTCTCGGTGAGAAGCATATACGCGGCGAGCTGCAGCGCATCGGACTCATGGAGCTCCGCCGCATCCCGGGTCGGCTTCAATTCGATAGGATAGACCGTGCCCGTGGATCGGTCGCGCACCAGGTAGTCCGGACGGCCACGAATCCGCAGCGCGGGATCCTTCAGGGTTTCGGGCGACAGGTATCCGGCATCGGTCGCGATCACGGTGACGTCGCTGCGCACGCCGGTCGTGCGCGACAGCAGCCATGCCGCGATCACCGACAGGACGCCCATCGCGATGAGGACGCCCGCGACTCCGGTCATAGGCTGAACACCGGAACGGGATGTGCCGCCGCCCTGGCGTGCCGGGTTGCCGCATGCACGAGCAGCAGCAGGACACCGGCGCAGATCAGGGCGGCCGCGGCCCCCGCGAGGCGGCGCTGCCACGCGACACGGCGGCCGTGCGCCCGATGGTGCCCCGTTCCGTCCGCGAGCCGGGAGGTCGTGCCGGCCGCAGGCGCGGTGCGCTGGACGCGCTCGAGCCAATAGGCGCGCGCGCAATATTCGTAGGTGCCGATCTCGCTGGCCGACACCCAGCCGGTGTCGCGGCGGCCGCGGCGTCGCGCTATCGGCCCAGACTCGTCAGCTTGGTCTGCATCGTCGCGAGGCGCGCGGGCGCGCGCGCTGCGAGCACTGTCGCCGGCCACACCGGGCTGCCGGCCGGCACGGATGCCATGAATGCGGGAGCCGTCAACCCCGCCAGCGACGCAATCGCGCCGGTATCGGATTCTCTCCCCGCATCGGCCAGGTCACTCGCGGCATCACTCGCCGCGGTGTTCGCGACTGCGTTCGCCACCGCGTTCGCCATCACGGTGGCTTGATCGGCCGCCGGATCGGTCGCCGGCGCCAGGGCAACGACCGGTGCCATCGCGAGCGGGCCGCCTACAGGCGCCCAGCTAGCTGCGGCCACGATCAGATAGCCCGCCGCGATCACACCCGCCGCCAGCCCGGCGAACGTAGCCGCGCCGGGGCCCCGATACACGTAGCGATGTGCGTCGCGGTGGTCGCCCCGGCCCGCTCTCGGTCCGGTCTCCGCACGGATGCTCCGCAGCCGCTCGTGCAGCCGCACCGAAAAATTCGACGACGGTTCGATGGACGGCATGTTGCGAAACAGCAGCAAGGCACGCCGCACCGCCGTGTCGTGCGCCGCACAGGCCGCGCACTCGTCGAGATGGCGCCGCAGCTCGGCGAGCTCCGCGTCGGAAACGGACTCATCGAGCAATACCCCGTGGTTCTCGCGAAACGTCCCGCAGTCCATTTGGGCCTGGCGCACCCGCTCTGAGGTCGCCGAACAATACACGGCCCCGGGGCGCGGGTTCCAGCACGGTCCGGCCACCCCCTCACGACCTGGCCGGCCCCGCGGATCGGCTTGCGGAGGACTGGCGGCCCAGCCTCGCGGAGGGTTCCTCTCGATTTTCCGGGGCGCCGCGTTTACTGCAACGCGGGCGCGATGATCTCGGCGAATGAGTTCCGCGCGCGATTCAACCGGGACTTCACCGTTCCCAGATTGCAGGCCGTGATCTCGGCGATCTCCTCGTACGATTTCCCTTCGAGTTCGCGCAGCACGAACACCTGCCGGTGATGCTCCGGAAGACGGGCGACCGACGCCTCCACCAATTCTCGCAAATGCCGCTTACGGTACAGGTCGTCGGGACGCGACGCGCTGTCCTCGAACTGCAGGGGCCGGTCTTCGTCGTCCCAGTTCTTCTTGATCGTCTGGAACAGCACGAGCGGATTCCGTGACCGGTTGCGCAGCTCGTTCTTCGCGAGGTTCGACGCGATCGTGTACACCCACGTCGAGAACTTCTTCCCGCGGTCGAAGCGATGGAGATGCCGGTACACGCGGATGAACACTTCCTGCACCAAATCCTCGGCTCGCTCCCGGTCGCCGATCGTGCGATAGACGAAGTTCAACAACCGCACCTGGTACCGGTCGACCAGCGCCTGGAATGCCCGTTCCTCCCCGGCGAGGAACAACTCCACGACGCCAGAATCGTCGAGCGTCGGCAGCAACTCCCGGAGCGGCATCGCCGGCGCCGGCCGCTGTGCCCGCGCGCCGCGCGGCCGGTCCTCGCTGGGAGCCCGCGACGACATCCGCTTCAGCGCGACGTCAGCCATTTTTCCAACCCGTCATCAAGAGGATCACGCAACCCATACCTATGACTGCCCGGTCTGGAAACGCACGGCGCATGCCCGATACGTCCCCTGAGAGCAATTCAGCTATATTATTATCCACAAACGATTTACAAACGAGCAGCCGTCGGCGGTGCGATCGAGGCCGCCGAGCAGTGTCTACTCCGAGGGACACCGTGTGGGACAGTTCGGGCGAGCTGGCGCCTATCATGACCGCCCGCGTCGCACATTTATTCCGCCGTTTCCGGCAGGTCCGAGGCGCATGGCGGCAGGTCCGCAGCGAACTGCGGAACGCGCCTCCGGCCTCCCGTTCTCTTGTCTGACACACCGGAACCCGCCTCGGTTGACGATGCGACATTCGGTGATGGCGTCCTCGGCCGTCGTCCCGCCGCTCGAGTCTGACGTACTCCGTGGCTGACATTCGTTGGTTCGGCCGCAATGACTACGAGCACCTCGTCGTTCCGGGTCTGTGCCGGCTCGGACTGGATGTCGCCGTCGACGGCGATGATCGCGCCACACTCGCGGTCGCGATGAATCACGATCTCGCGCCGGCCGTGTGGCGGTATTGCCACCGCCACCGGGTCCCGTTCGTGTCGTACGTCTGGGACCTCCCGCCGTCGCGCATCGGCGCGGGCCAGCATGATCCCGTGCTCTCCGTCGGCGGCCGGCTGCTCACGCTGCCTCGCGTCGGAGGCCCGCGCTACACGACGCGGCGCGGCTACTACAGCCGCCTGCGGTTCGTCGCAACGCGCGCGCGCGCGATCTGGACGCCGAGCGCCTCCTCCGCGATCGACGTGTCGCGCCACTTCGGGCGCGTCCCTGCCGTCGTCCAGTACTGCTACAATTCCGCCCTCTTCACCGCCGCGTGCGCGCGGCACCGGCCCGGGCCTCGCACTGTCCCCAGCGAGCTGACGCTCTTGAGCGTATCGCGGCTTGTGCCGGCCAAGAATCACGAGGCCGTCGTGCGTGCCGCTGCACGCCTCGGCGCACGTGTGGAGCTGATCGGCCGGGGACCGTCGCAGGAACCCATTCGGCTCCTCGCGGCGCGGCTGGGTGTACCCCTGCGCATCCGCAGTGGCCTTCCCGGGCCCGTCGTGGTTGCGGCGTATCAGCAGGCGTCGGTCGTGGTCTGCCCGAGCCGCTATGAGGGGCTGGGTCTCACGGGCATCGAGGCGGCGCTGTGCGGCACACCCGTAGTCGCCTCCGACATCGCCGCGCATCGCGAGTTTCTCGGCGACGCGCCCCAGTACTTCACGCTCGATGACGACGACAGCCTCGTCGCGGCCATCGAGACGGCGCGCACGTCGGGACCGCCACCCACGGCGCACTTTGCGATGCTGACGATCGACGCCGCCGCGAAGCGCTTCTATGACGAGTTGAGCGCGCTGCTGTGACCCCGCCACGAGATGCGGGGGCGCATGCCGCCTCACCGCCGGGCGGCGGCCGGCCCGTGCCCATCGTGATGCACCTCGATACCGAACGCGGCTGGCGCGGAGGGGAACGCCAGGTCCTGTGGCTCGCGAGAATGCTCGATCGCGACCGGTACCTCTCGCTGATCGCGGCCCGGCCCGGACAGCCGCTGGCCGCACGCGCCCGCGACGCCGGCATCCCGGTCGTCGAGACGAGTCCGTGGGCGGAGTTCGGATTGATCGCCGCGGCTGCGCTGCGCCGGACGATTCTCCGGCGCAACATCCGCATCGTCCACGCGCATACCGCGCATGCGGCCGCACTCGCTGCCCTCGCGACGCTCCGGACCCCGGCGCGGCTGGTCGTCACCCGGCGCGTCGACTTCCCGCTGCGCAGCAATCCGGCCAGCCGCTGGAAGTACCGGCGGGCCGATGGTGTGATCGCGATCTCCCGCGCGGTCGCCGATGTCATGGCGGCGGGCGGCGTCATCCCGTCACGGATCGAGGTCATCCCGAGCGGCATCGATCTGTCACGGCCCGCTCCCGCGCCGTCACGCGACCGGTTCGCCGCGCTGGGCGTCCCCGCCGATGCGATGGTGGTCGTGCAGGTCGCGCAGCTCGTCGGCCACAAGGATCCGGTGACGTTCGTGGAAGCCATCGCGGTGGCGCGCCGGCGCGTCCCGTCCCTGCATGCGATCCTCGCGGGCGACGGCCCGCTGCGCGAGGCGGTCGACGCCGCGATCGCGCGCCACCAGCTCGCGGGGGTAGTGCACGCCGCCGGCTATCGAACGGATGCCGACGCGCTGCTCGCCAGCGCGGACGTCGTCGCGCTGAGTTCCCGCGAAGAGGGCATGGGCACGGTGCTGCTCGACGCCATGGCGTTCGGCAAGCCGGTGGTCGCCACACGGGCGGGCGGCATCCCGGAGGTGATCGAAGACGGCGTGTCCGGCGTCCTCACGCCGCCCGGCGACGCCGCTGCACTTGGCGGCGCGATCGCGGATCTCTGCGAATCGCCGGATCGGCGCGCGGCACTCTCCAGCGCGGCCCGCGTCCGCGCGGCGCGATTCTCCATGACGGTCACCGCCGCGCGCACGGCGTCGGTGTACGATTGGGTGCTGGGTGGCGGCCGGTGAACCGGATGGGATGAACCGGCGCCGGATTCGTCGCGGCTGCGGCCCGGTCCGTACTACGCACCGTCGCCGGCATCCCACTCACGCCCCGTCAGCAGATAGCCGATCCGCTGGTCGAACGTATGGCGCGCGCGAACGAGTTGCTCGCCCGCGTCCCGGATGCGGGCCCGGTCGGCGGGATGCGCGAGGTAGAACCGCGCCCGCTCCACGCACTCGGCCGCATCATCGTACCACGCGCAGTGCTCGCCGCCGGTGAGCAGGCGATCGAGTCCGGGACTGCGGCGGCCCAGATAGAACCCGCCGCCGAGGACCATCATCCAGAGACGGTCGGAGGTGTAGAACGTCGCCCCCGCAGCCCGCGACGGATTGACGCCCAGCACGATCGCGCTCGACGAGCACACTCGCGACAGATCGCGGCCGAACACGGGACGGCCCCCCCATTCGAACCGGTCCTGCCATCTCTCCCAGCCGCTCCCCCATACGCGGACCCGTACGCCGGTTCCGAGCTGCGCGGCCACCGATGCGAGAAACTCCGCCCGCTCGGGCGCGAACCCCGCCCCCCCGTGCGACACGCCGGGCCCCGTGCCGATGAACGCAACGTCCGCCGCGTACGCCGCCTCCGCTGGGACGGGGACGATGTCGCGGTCGGCGGCCGAGGGCAGCAGCTTGGCGTTGAGCCCCATGGCGCGCCAGTCGTTCTCGAAGCCGGTCACGAAGAACGTCCCCGCGAGGCGCCCGACGGCGATCGTGTGCGCGATCTCCGGGAGATGGGCGTCGCCGTACCACTGCGGGTCCTGATACCACAGCGCGCTTGGCCGGTCCCGCGCCAGCTCCGCGGCGGTCTCCAGCGTCAGGCCCAGACATTTGCTGAAGAAGACGTAGTCGGGATTGAACCGCCGCGTCGCGCCCAGGATCCATCGCTGCGTCAGCGCCAGACCGATGTTGCGGCGTAGCCGCCGGTCGTCGATCAGCAGCGTGCGATGCCCGGCGCGCTGCATCGCCCGCTCCACGCCGCGCTCGATGCGCTCGGTGTGGTGGCTTCCGATCAGCAGCACCCGCAGGCGGCTGGGTGCCACCGCCCGGTTACCGCCCTCCCCGGAATCCCGCGGCGTACAGCAGCGTCACGACGGTCTTCGAATCGCGGATCTCCCCGCGCTCGATCATCTCGAGCGCCCGGGACAGAGTGAGCGTCTCGACTTCGACGAACTCGTCGGCCTCGTGAGCCGTGGCGCCTCGCGTGAGTCCGGTCGCCATGAACAGGTGGATCAACTCGTCGGTGAAGCCCGGCGTCGTGTAGAGGGTCATGAGCGCATCGATCCGCTCCGCCGCGCACCCTGTTTCCTCGCGAAGCTCCCGCCGGGCACACTCCAGCGGCGATTCCCCCGGCTCGAGCCGCCCCGCCGGCACTTCGTAGAGGTATCCGCCGGCCGCGTACCGGTATTGGCGAAGCAGCAGGATCTGTGGATCTTCGCCGAGCGGATCGGTGAGAAACGGGACGATCGCGCTCGCGCCAGGATGCCGGATGATCTCGAGCTCACCCGTCGATCCGTCCGGATACCGGACCTGATCGACGTCGAGATTGAGGATGCGTCCGGTGTAGATCCGCCGCGTGCCGATTTGCGCGCCGGTCATGAGCCCTTCACGCGATGGGCTCGCCGCGATCGTCTGCGACGGTGACAGGCCCGATCGCCATGCGCTCGAGCGGCGCACGCACGCGGTCCGCATCGCCGACGACGACGAGCTGGAGCCGGTCCGGGTGCAGATGCGCCCGCGCCGCGCCGAGCACGCGGTCGGCGGTCACGGCCCGTACGTTCGCGCGGTAGCTGTCGTAGTAGTCCCCCGGCAATCCGTACAGCACGAGGTTGGCCAGGGCAGTCGCGACGGCATCAGTCGTCTCGAAGCGGATCGGGAATACCCCGTCGAGATAGCTCGTGGCCAGCGACAGCTCGCTCGGCGCGACGGGCGTCTCGCGCATGCGATCGATCTCGAACAGTACTTCGCGCACGGCGTCCGCCGTGACGTCCTGCTGGACTGCCGTCTCCGCGGCGAACGGGCCCGCCCACCGCCGCCAATCGAAGCCCGAGTGCGCACCATAGGTATATCCGTGCACCTCGCGGAGGTTGAGGTTGATCCTCGACGAGAACACGCCGCCGAGGATCGCGTTCATGACGACGACCGGGAAGTAGTCCGGGTGCGTGCGCGGGATCCCGACGTGGCCGATCCGGAGCTCCGACTGCGGCGCGCCCGGCTTGGTGACCACGTGGACCCGCCGCCCATCAGGCGTCCTCCGATCGGGATTCGCGATCTCGCCGCGAGTGACGCCGCGCCATGTCCCGAACGTGGTTTCGGCGAGACGTTCGACCGCGGCGGTCTCGGCGTCTCCAGCGACAACCAGCGTCACGGCACCCGGGTGATAGCGGGCGGCGTAGCAGCCGGCCACCGCTTCTGGTGTCAGCGAGGAGACGGAGTGCTCGGTCCCGCCGACGGGCAGTGCATATCTGGCGCCCGCGGCGTAGACGGCACGGTCGAGTGTCTCGTCGGCGAGTCCTCGCGGCTCCGCGCGCAGTTGCAGGAGCTCGGCGAGACGCTCGGCCTTGAGCCGCTCGACTTCCCGGGCCGGAAGCGCCGGCGCCATGAGCACATCCGCCAGGAGTGCCATCGCCTCCGGCAGGCGGGAGGACAGCACGGTGAGACGGACCAGCGCTGCATCCCAGTCGGCGCTCGCGTCGATGGCGGTGCCGAGCCGCTCGACGTCCTCGGTCAGTGCGGTGCCATCTCGCCCGCCCGCTCCCTCGGACAGCATTCGCGCTGTCAGCACCGCCAATCCTTCTTCCCCTGGCCGATCGGTCACGGCGCCGGCGTCGGCGAGGGCCAGCAGTGTTACCACGGGCAGTTTCGGGAGGGGCGCGATCACGAGCCCGAGGCCGTTGCTCAGTGTCCGGCGCTCGAACCTCGGAAACGCGTACGGCCGGCTCTCGCCGGGAAGCGGGCGGGCTGCCGTCATTCGCGGTTCGCGCCGGCGCCGGGCGGCCCGTCGTCCGGCGACTCGCGCGGCACATACAGCAGGCTTGCCCGATTGTCTTCGCCGAGCCATTCGTGCGCGAACGCAGTCACCTGTGCGGCCGTGACGGCGCGGTAGCGCGGCACTTGCTCGTTGATCAGGCCGGGGTCACCGAAATACGTCGCGAACTGCGAGAGTTTGTCGGCTCGCTCCGCTGCTTCCTGGAGCGCGGCAGTGTAGCCGGTCTCGATCAGCGCGCTCGCGCGGGAGACTTCCGCCTCGGTCACCCCGTCGCGCCGCAGATGCTCCACCACCGCGATCACCTCGTCCTCGAGCCGCTCGGCGCTGATCCCCGGCCGCGCGGTCACGTCCGCGACGAGAATGTCGCTTCCCTTGGCCAGGTCGCTCGTGTACGCCATCGCGTCGGCGGCGATCTGGCGCTCGCGGACGAGCGTGCGATGCAGCCGGCTCCCACGGCGCAATCCGAGCACCGCCCCACACACGCTCGCGGCGTAGTAGCCGGCACTCCCGAACACCGGCGTGCGAAACGCGAGATACAGTCGCGGGAGGCGGACGTCGTCTGGCACCACTTGGCGGCGCGGCGATCCGAAACGCGCGCTCACGTGCATCGGTGGAAGGGGCGGGCGGCCCGATCCGCGCGGAATGGATCCGAAGTACTGCTCGACTAAGGGGCGGGCGGTCGTCAGGTCGGCGTCGCCGGCGATCGAGAGCACGGCGTTGTCCGGGGTATAGTACGTCGCGAAGAAGCTGGCGATATCATCGAGGCTCGCGGCCGACAGGTCCTCCATCGAGCCGATGATCGAGTGGTGGAACGGGTGCTCCGGCGGGAACCCGATCTCCTGGAGCTTCTCCCACGCGGTCCCGTAGGGCTGATTGTCGACCGACCATCGCCGTTCGTTCTTCACGACGTCGCGCTGCGTGTCGAGTTTCTGCTGCGTCATCGCGGGCAGGAGCTGCCCCATGCGATCCGCTTCGAGCCAGAGCGCGAGGCCGAGCTGGTTGGATGGGATGGTCTCGTAGTAGTTCGTGCGATCGACCCACGTCGAGCCGTTCAGCGTACCGCCGGCCCGTTGAATCAGCTCGAAATGCTCGTTGGATCCGACGTGCGCCGAGCCCTGAAACAGCATGTGCTCGAACAGGTGGGCGAATCCTGTGCGGCCTGCTCGTTCGTTCGCCGATCCGACGTGGTACCACAGGTTCACGGCGACCAATGGGGCGGTATGATCCTCCGACACGGTCACGAACAACCCGTTCGCGAGCCGGAATGTCTCGTAAGGGATTCGCACAGCAGGGGTCGGGGTGGACGGTTGAACGGCCGGGGCTGCCCGGGCCGGAATCGGGGCGCAGAACCCGGGCCAGGGGCCCGCGTCGAACTAACTTAACTAGGCCCTCCAGATCGCCTGTGGAAACCCCTGATCAGGGCCTCCGGCTGGTACCACCCGAGCTCTGCCGCCAAGCCCCTTGACACTCCGGCAGGTCTCGCCCATCCTCACCCGCTCGACGAGCTACCCGCTTGGTGTTGCCTGCCTGCGGGACTGCCCACCGGGGTGCGCGCCCGCATCCCGGCGGGCCGCTCTGGCTAGGCGGGTCGGCCTCGCGTGCCCTGCGCCGATCTATAGGCAACAGATCTCCCCATCCAACCGGTACGGAGGTAGGATCCCATGGCAGCGGATTTCTTTCTCGGCGAGTCGCTAGTCGGCGACGGAAACGAAGTCGCCCACATCGACCTGATCATCGGGTCCAAGTCGGGGCATGCGGGTGCGGCGTTCGCGAATGCGCTCACGAACAACAAGGACGGATTCACCACCCTCCTGGCCGTCGTGGCGCCGAATCTGCCGGCCAAGCCGGACACGATTCTGTACAACAAGGTCACCATCAAGGGCGCGAAGCAGGCCGTCCAGATGTTCGGCCCCGCCCAGGCCGCCGTGGCCCGGGCCGTCGTCGATTCGGTCTCGAGCGGCGTGATCGCGCGGGACAAAGTGGATGAGCTCTGCATCACCGTCGGCGTGTTCATTCACTGGGACGCCAAGGACGACAAGAAGATCTTCGACTTCAACTACCGCGCGACGAAGGAGTCGATCGAGCGGGCGCTGAAGAAACTGCCGACCATCGACACGGTCATCGCCGGCGCCAAGACGGCGCACCATCCGTTCGCTGGCGGCGCCGACAACAAGTAACCGAAGACCAGAGGGCGACCCTCCGGCGGGCCCGCCAAGCCGGCGAACTCGCAAAGGCCAGTCGTCGAGCGCAGCAGGCGCCGTTCACGACGCTACCCTGCCGGACACGGATCCACCCTGGCGCCATGCCGCGGGCCGCTCGAGCTCCGCACCGGTCGCCGGTTGCACACGAGGGCCGGCTGCACATCCGCAGCCGGCCCTCGCTGTTCTCCACCCATTTCGCCTTCGGGCTCTCTGAGCGCCGCATGAAAAAACTTCTCCTGCAGCTCGACTCGTCGCCCCACGCGAGTGTCTTCGACCAGGTCGTCGCGTACGACGCCGGCGCCGACGAGATCATGAGCGCTCACACCGTCACGCCGCCCGACGTTCGCGATCTCGTGCACGGCTGCATCTTCACGCGGGGCCCAAAGAATCTGAAGAATACGGCCGTCTTCATCGGTGGCTCCGACATGAGCGCCGGCGAATCCTTGCTCGCGGCCGCGCAGAAAGCGTTCTTCGGGCCGTTTCGCGTATCTCTCATGCTGGATTCCAACGGCTCGAATACCACGGCCGTCGCCGCGGTCGTGAAGATCGTTCGGGCGATGGGCGGTAGTGTGGCCGGCCAGCTCGTTGTCGTCACGGCGGGCACGGGGCCGGTCGGACTTCGTGCCGCAGGCCTCCTGGCCCAGGCCGGCGCGAAGGTCCGGATCACGTCTCGCCGCACCGCGGACGGAGAACGAGCGAAAGCCGCCATCATCAAACGCTTCGGCGGCACGGTGGACGCCGTATGCCTGACCGATGCCGGCCAGGCCGCCGAATGTCTCGAGGGCGCACACGTTCTGCTGAATTGCGGCCCCGCTGGTGTGCAGCTCGTCCCGCGCGCGGCGTGGGCGAATCGTGCGGGTCTGAAGGTCGCGGCCGATCTCAACGCGGTTCCGCCGCAGGGCGTCGAGGGGATCGAGCCCCCGGACGATGGCGTGACGCGAGATGGCGTGCTGTGCTTCGGCGCGCTCGGCGTCGGCGGCTTCAAGATGGCGATCCACAAAGCATCGATTGCGCGGCTGTTCGAGAGTTCGGACGCCGTCCTCGATGCGGAGTCGATCCACGAGCTGGCGAAGACCATAACCGGCTAGCCGCGTGCGCGTCATCGGCATCGATCCCGGGACCATATCGATCGATCTGTGCGGTCTCGAGGATGGTCACGTGTTTCTGGATGCGTCCATCCCGTCCGCTGTCGCGCTGTCCGATCCGGCCGCGGTCGTGGCACGGATCGCGGCGGAGGCGCCGCTCGGCCTGGTGGCCGGTCCCTCGGGCTACGGCCTGCCGCTCGTCCGCGGTCACGAGTTGTCGGATGAGGCTCTGCGCCTGGCTATGCTCGCGGCACCAGGCGACACGGGCGGCATCGGCAAGCTCAGTACCCTGGTCCGCGCACTCGCGGCGTCGCCGTTGCCCGTAGTGTTCACCCCTGGCGTGGTGCACCTCTCGACGGTGCCGGCCCACCGCAAGATCAACCGGGCCGACCTCGGCACGGCAGACAAGGTCTGCGCGGCCGCGCTCGCGATCGCCCAGCAGGCGCAGCGGCGTGGCTGCGCGCTCGAGGATGTCTCGCTGATTCTCCTGGAACTCGGAGGAGGGTTCACGGCGGCGCTCGCGGTGTCGCACGGCCAGATCGTCGACGGGATCGGTGGGACGTCGGGACCGCTCGGCATCCGGTCGGCCGGCGCGCTGGATGGCGAGGTGGCGTTTCTCGCCGGTGAGATCACCAAAGCGATCCTCTTCAGCGGCGGCGCCGCGACCGTCGCGGGTGTCCCGGCCAGTGATCCGGATGCATTCGCGAACCCGTCGTCACCCCGCGAACGTGTTGCCTGGGAGGCGTGGCTCGAAGGCGGATGCAAGGCGGTCGCCGCGCTCGCGATGTCCGTACCGCGACCCGCTGAGATCGTGTTGTCGGGGCGGTTCGCGGGTTCGGATCGTGTGGTCGGGTGTTTCGCGGAGCGGCTCGAGACGCTCGCGCCGGTGCGGCGCGCGAGCGGCATCGCGCGTATCGCCAAGGCGGCGGCCCAGGGCGCCGCACTCATTGCCGACGGCTTGGCTGGCGGGATCAACGCACCGCTCGTCGGCGTGCTCGCGCTGCGCCAGGCTGCCGGCTCGGTGCTGGACCACCTCTATGTCGTGTCACCCGCCGATGCCCGGCGGCGTCTGGGCCTGTGACGCCGCGAGTCGTGATCGCCGGCGTGAGCGCCCGGGGCATGGCCGAATCCGCCGTGCGCGCTGGATACACGGTGGTCGCCGTCGACGCGTATGCGGATCTCGATCTCGCGGCGATCGCGGACACGCGGCAGGTCACGCCTTACAGTGCGCGTGCCGCGGCCACGGTGGCGCGGCGCGCCGCACCCGGTCCGCCGGCCGGCGCGGCCCGTCGCAACGGCGCGCCACATGATGCCGATGGGCGCGACGCGGTCTGCTATGTGTCGAACTTCGAGAACCACCCTGCCGCGTTGCGCCAGCTATCCCGGGACCGCGAGCTCTGGGGGAATTCGCCGGCGACGATCGTGTCGGCTCGCAATCCCCAGGGCTGGGCGCAGGCGCTCGCGGAGGCGGGCATCACCGTGCCGCGCATCCGGACTGCGGCGCCGCGCCCGGGAACGGACGATGACCGCGCCCGCTGGATGCTCAAGCCGCGGCGGTCGGGCGGCGGTCACGGCGTGCAGGCCTGGCAATCCGGGATGCCGGTGCCGCGCGGCTATGTCCTGCAGGAGCGGATCGCCGGAACCGCCGGTTCGATCGTGTTCGCCGCGGACGGCCGCCGCGCGGTCCCGATCGCGATCACGCGCCAACTGATCGGCGAACAGGCCTTCGGCGCCTCACCGTTCCGCTACTGTGGCAATATCCTCGCGCCGGCCCGCGATCCGGTGTGGGGTGACGAAACCCCGCTCTGGCGTGAGGCCGTCGCGATCGCCGCCGCCGCAACCCGGGCATTTGGACTGGCAGGGGTGAATGGTATCGACTTCATCGTGCGCCGCGGACACCCGGTGCCGATCGAGATCAATCCGCGATTCACCGCGGCGATGGAGCTGGCCGAACGACGCGATGGCATCTCCATCTTCGGCGCGCATGTCGCCGGTTGCACCAAGATCCTGAGCGGCTACTCACCGTTGCGCGCGCGGGCCCGCGGCGCCGGCGCCGCGGGCAAGGCGATCGTCTTCGCACGGCAGGCGCTCACGGCCGGCGGAGCGGCAAGCCGGTGGGCGATTGGCGACCACGTGCGCGACATTCCTCGGCCCGGCAGTCCGATCGCGTCCGGCGCTCCCATCTGCTCCGTCTTCGCGGAAGCGCCGACGACCGCCGCCTGCCGGGCGCGACTCAACCAGGCCGCACGACGCATCTACGAAACAGTGGCGAGTGACTAGCCTCGAACCGCAACTGGCGCGGGACGGCCAAACGACAAAGACCCGAAGCCGAGGTGCCGCCTCCGGGTCTTTGCGAATCGCGAATGTCCAACCGTCACTGCCAGTGCATCGCCCCCCGCGGGCGGGCTGTTACGACTCTCCTACAGGTGCTCCGTCACCGGATGATGGCAATCGCGGCCTCCGATGATGTCGATCCTGCCGAAGCCGTAGAGCGGATCGGGATAGCGGCCGCCCGTGAGAATGCGATCGGTGCCTTTGATGATGCATGCGGGCGTCACGATATCCGGGTGCGAGTGGTTCGTGTGATGCCTGTCCGATTTGAGGATGGCCGCCTCGCCCGCGACGTGCGGTGATGCGGCGCTGGTTCCGTCATCGAAGATGTAGACGTTGTGGCCTGTGCAATCGATCGCCGGAAGCAGCTGCACCGCGAAGCTGCTGCAGGCCGAAAGAATCAGGTCCTGCACGACACCGCCATTCTGCGGCTGGAAGTCGCCGCCGGGCGCGAACAGTGTCGTGCCAGGGAATCCAAAGTCGGAGTAGCTGGCAATCTGGTCGAAGTTCATCTGGTCGGTGGGGGCAGTCGCCCCGGCGTCGATCACGCCGATCAGCTCGCCCGGCAGTTCGATCGAGTCCACCGCTGCGAGATTGTCCGCGTTGTTCCCGGCGGCCGCGGCGATCGTCACGCCGTGGCGGAGCGCAAAGTCCACCGCCGCCTGAAACATCTCGGCCAACTGGACGACGCCCGTGTCGCGCGGAGACAGGACCGCCACGAGGCTCATGTTGATGACGTCCGTGCCGATGTCCGCGGCGTAAATCACGCCGGAGATCACGTCACCGAATGACCCTCTGCCCGTCTGGTCGAGGACCTTGACCTGGCACAACTCGGTCTCCGGCGCGACTGACGCCATGCCAATGCCGTTGGACGAGATCAGCGCCGACACGTAGGTGCCGTGGGTGTTGCGGTCGAGGATGTCGGGCTCGGTTGCGACGAACGAGGTGCTCACCGCGAGATTGATCTTGCCGGTGAGATCGATGTGCGTCGGATCGACACCCGTGTCCAGATCGCACACCATCGTGTTCTGGCCTTCACGCGTGACGAGCCACGCGGTGTTCGCGCGGATCACGTCGAGATTCCACTGAAACGGAAAGAACTCCGCGCCGCTCTGGTCCACGTGTGGCAACCGTGACGTCGCGACCACCGGCCGGCTCGCCGCGAGATGCTGCTTCGCCAGCGGCGGGATCCACTGCACCGTCCGGTCGCTGGTGATATGCAGCACGTCAGACGACGCACGGAGCGCCGTGGCGGCCGTCGCGGACAACCCGTGCGTGACGATGAGCCCCATGCCCGCGTGCGAGCGCTCCACGCGTCCGCCCATGCTCGCCACGCGAGCTGCCACCGCGTCCACGGAGCCGCCGGGCCGTAGCTGGATGATGTGGCGGTCGGCGTTGATCGCGGCGAGTGTTGTCGCGATTCGCGGTGTCGCCTCCGCCATCGCAGGAGCCGACGGCGATGGGCGATCACTGGTGCAGGCAACAGCGAACAGCGTGGTGGCGGCTATGGTTGCCACCCCCGAGCGGACGACAAGCTTCGGGCTCATAGAACTCCTCGCGCGGAAGGGGAGTGAGAAAGTCACGCCACAGCAAACAGTCGTCAAGCAAGAGGCCGTTCGCCCCACCCGGTGCGACGGTGCTCTTGCTTCGCCACCAGAGCGATCGGTATCCTTCCCCGCCCCTGTTGATCGGCCCGAACCGAGCCCGACGGTGCCCGACGTTACCCCTCCCGCGGCCGACCTCACGGTTGAGCACGCGACCTGCCTCGGCTGCGGATGTACCTGCGATGACATTGGCGTCGTCGTCCGCGCCGGGCGCATCACCGAGACACGGCTAGCCTGCGCCCTGGGCACTCAATGGTTCGGTGATGGCCGGCTGCCAGCTCGCATCCGCGCTGGCGCGCGCGAGGGAGACCCGGTCGCCGCGCTGGCCGCGGTGGCCGCAAAGCTCCACGATGCCGACCGCGCCCTCGTCTACCTGGCCGCTGATCTCCCGTGCGAGACCCACCGGGCCGCAATCGCGGTGGCCGACATCCTCGGCGCGGCCCTCGACAGCATCACATCTGCGACTGCCTCCGCCGGCCTGCTCGCCGCGCAGCGGCGAGGACGCGCGACGGCGACGCTAGGCGAGCTTCGGAACCGGGCCGACGTGGTCCTGTTCTGGGGATTCGATCCGGCGACGCGATATCCGCGGTACACGGCGCGCTATCTCCCCGACCCCGAAGGACTCTTCATCACCGGCGGCCGCCGCGGACGAACAGTCATCGCCGCGGACATCGCCGCGGACCGCGGGCCGGGGGACGCTGACACACGCGTGGCGTTCGCGGCCGATGAGGAGGTCGCCGCGTTGAGTCTGGTGCGAGCGGCGCTCCGCGGACACTCACTCCCCAACGCGCCGGAGGGTTCTCTCGACGCGCGAGCCGCCACACTCGCGACACGGTTGCGAGCCGGCGCGTACGTGGCGATCGTCTCCGATGGCGAACCCGCGCCCCATCGCGATCCGCGGCGGAGCGAAGCGCTCATCGCGCTCGCCGAGACGCTCAATGCCAGCACGCGCTGCGCCCTCAGTACGCTCCGTGCAGGGGGAAATCGGTCGGGAGCGGATGCCGTCATGACGTGGCAAACAGGCTACCCGGCAGCGGTCGATTTCGGGCGCGGCGCGCCGCGCTACCGCCCCGCAGACGATGCGGCCGCTCTGCTCGCGCGAGGTGAGATTCAGGTTGCCCTGATCGTCGGCTCGCCGGCGTCGGTGCCGGCCTCGATTCGCGACGGACTGTCTCACGTCTCGTGCGCGATCATCGGGCCGTCGGCGTCCGAGAGCCCGTTTCCGGCGTTCGCCGCGATCGATACCGGCCGCGCCGGCGTGCACGAGCGCGGAGTCGCCGTGCGGCTGGACGACGTCCCGCTACCACTCCGCCCCGCGCTGGAGACGCCGGAGGTCGCGGCGTTCCGGGATCTGTGGGGACCAGCCACGCCAGCCGTTGCGCGCGCGACCGTGTCAGCCATCTGCGCGGCTCTGGCCGCGGGGGAGTCCGGCGCCACAGGCGAGGCGTCGGCCACCGGCCATCGTGCGCGCGAGTCCGGTCCCGAACTCACGGTCGCCGCGGCGCTCGCCGCGGCGGGCCGCCCGCAGGACAGCTACATCCTGCTGCGCGCCCTGGGCGCGACGCTCGCCCACCTCGAGGGCGCGGCATGAGCAGTCTCCGCATCACGGGCGGCACCGTCCACGACCCCGCGAACAACATCGATGGCGAGGTGCGCGACATCTGCGTCCTCAACGGACGCATCGTGGCATCGCTCCCGGACGATGCCCCGCGCCTCGATGCCCGGGACATGGTCGTAATGCCGGGCGGCATCGATCTCCACGCCCACGTCGCCTCCGCCAGTGTCAACGTCGCGCGACGGATGCTGCCCGAGGAGCACGCGATGGACCCCGCCCGCGCGCCGCTGCTGGTCCGCGACCGCGACGCGGACATCACGATCCCCCGCTCCGGCAGCGGCGGCACGGTGCCCAGTACGTTCACCACGGGCTACCGCTATGCCGGCCTGGGATACACGACGGTGTTCGATGCCGCAGTGGCACCGGTGAGCGCGCGCGATGCGCACGCCCAGTTCGACGATACGCCGATCATCGACACTGGGTGTTACATACTGATGGGCAACGATGCGTATCTGCACCGGCAGATCGCCGGCGGAGAACACGAACGAGCGCGCGACTACGTGGCATGGCTGCTCCGCACCACCAAAGGATACGCCGTCAAGATCGTGAATCCGGGCGGGATCGAATTGTGGAAGCGCAACGTCCGCGAGATCACGTCCCTCGACGATGCCGCCGGTGATCCCAAGGTGACGCCTCGCACGATTCTCGAAACGCTGGCCGGCGCCGCCAACGCGCTCAATCTCCCGCACCCGGTTCACATCCACTGCAACAACCTCGGTGTGGCCGGCAATGTCGGCACCACGCTCGATACCATGCGCGCGCTGAGCGGCCGGCGCGCCCATTTCACGCATCTGCAATTCCAGAGTTACGCGGGCGAGCGCGGGAAATCGTACGCGTCGGGCGCCAGGCAGATCTCCGAGTACATGGCGACGCATCCCGAAACCAGCGGCGATGTCGGGCAGGTGATGTTCGGCCAAGCGTGCACGCTCACCGCGGACGGCGCCGTCGAATACCTCCTCCACGCGAGCACGGGCCGCAAGTGGGCCAATATCGACGTCGAGCTCGAGACGGGGTGCGGCGTCGTGCCGTACACCTATCGCGACAAGGCCGCGATGGCGTCGTTGCAGTGGGCCATCGGTCTTGAGCTGTTTCTGTTGTCGGGCGATCCGTGGCGCCTGGTGCTGTCCACGGACCATCCGAACGGCGGCTCGTTCATGAGCTACCCGGAGCTCATCCACCTCCTCATGGACCGGTCCTTCCGCGACGAGCAGATCAAGCGCATCAATCCGAAGATGCTCGCGGGCAGTGCACTCGCCGACGGCCTCTCGCGCGAGTATACCCTCAACGAAATCGCGATCATCACGCGAGCGGGGCCCGCGCGGCTGCTCGGTCTGTCCAGCAAGGGCCACCTGGGCGCCGGCGCGGACGCCGACATCACGATTTACACCCGGGATGCGGACCGGTCCCGCATGTTTGCCACGCCGCGGTACGTGCTCAAGGGTGGGACGATGGTGGTGGAGGAAGGACAGCTCCGCCGCGCGCCGCAGGGACGGCGCCATCAGGCGAGCCCCGCCTACGACCCAGCGGTCGAGCGCGACATCAAGCAGTACTTCGGCCGCTACCTCTCGGTCGCATTCGAGAACTACGGCGCATGATCCGTCCGGACGCCGCTCGGCGAGGCGATGATGGGTGACCGGCTGGCGTCGATCCACGGCGTTCCCGTGGACGACACGTTCGCCGAAGCGTTTGGCATGCGCGGCGCGCGGGTGATCATCACCGCCGCGACGCTGCGCTGGGCGCGGCAGGCCGCCACCACGATGACGGGATTCGCGACGTCGGTCATCGCGTGCAAGTGCGAAGCAGCGATCGAACGTGAGCTGCTCCCGCGCGTGACGCCCGACGGGAGACCCGGCGTCAGCGTCCTCGTTTTTGCCACGGACTCCGAGGGACTCCAGAAACGACTCGTTGAGCGCATCGGGCAGACGGTGCTCACATGTCCCACGACCGCGTGCTTCGATGGGCTGCCGGACGCGCCGGAACGAATGCCGGTCGGAAAACCGCTACGGATCTTTGGCGATGGATTCCAGGCGAGCAAGGTGATCGCGGGCCGCCGGTACTGGCGCATTCCGGTGATGGAAGGTGAGTTCCTCGTACAGGAAGACTTCGGCAAGACCAAGGGCATCGGCGGCGGCAATTTCCTGATTCTCGGGGAATCGGCTGAAGCCACGCTCGCCGCGGCCGAGGCGGCAGTCGACGCGATGGCGGGGCTCGCCGGTGTGATCCTGCCCTTCCCAGGCGGAATCGTCCGCAGCGGAAGCAAGGTGGGAGCGAAGCGGTACAAGTCGATGGTCGCAAGCCTCAACGATGCCTACGCGCCGACGCTGCGCCCGATCACGCCGAGCGACCTCGGCGATGGTGTCAACAGCGTACTCGAGATCGTGCTCGATGGCCTCGACTTCGAATCGATCGCGGGCGCGATGCGCATCGGCATCATGGCCGCGTGCAGGCCGGGCGTGCGCCGCATCACGGCCGGCAACTACGGCGGGAAGCTCGGCCCCCACCACTTCTATCTGCGCAAGATCCTGGGCGGCGACCGCTCGCCGGGAGCGGAGCCGGCCGGAGAGCCGGCCTCACCGGCGACACACCCGCCGGGAGTGGCGTCGTGAGCAGCACCGTGACGCTCACGCTCAAAGATGCCGTTGAAGGGCGCGTCGTGGCGGATGCCATCGTTCCCAGCCGGTTCGCGACGCTGTCCGCGACCGAGATCGCGCATCTGCCTGTCTGGTTGGCGCGGCACGCGGCGCCACCCGCACTCGCGGATGCGACTGGGTGTGACACGGACCGGGGACGGGAAGCGGACCACCACTCGGTCGACCTCGGCGATCTCTTCTCGGTGCGCGGCGAACGATCGGCCGTCGTCCGGATGCAGGGCAATCTCGGCAACGTCGATGCCATCGGCGCGGCCATGTCCGGCGGCACGATCAGCATCGATGGCAACGCGGGTCGCGAGTTGGGCCGCACCATGACCGGAGGCACCATCGCCGTCCACGGTAATGTGGGAGATGATGCCGGCCTTGCCATGGCGGGCGGCGCCCTGCTGGTGTGGGGCAATGCGGCCGACCGCGTGGGCGGCGCCCTGCCAGGCGCATCCCGCGGCATGACAGGCGGCGAGATCTTCGTCCGCCGGAATGTCGGCCGCGACGCCGGCACCGCCGTCCGGCGCGGTCTCATCGTGGTGGGCGGCGACGCCGGGGACGGGGCCGCCCGCTCCATGATCGCCGGTACGGTGCTGGTGATGGGCAAAGCGGCCGGGACCGTTGGCCTGTGGAACAAGCGCGGCACGGTGGTCGCCCTCGGTGGCGCGGCCGTACCGGCCGCTTACCGGTACGCATGCACATATCACCCGCCCCACCTTCGCCTGATATTTGCCTATCTGCGGCGAGCCCACGGCGTCCCGGTCGATGACCGATACATTAATGGGCGGTACGCCCGGTATTGCGGCGATCTGTCGGAGGCCGGAAAGGGGGAGTTGCTGCTGTGGACTGAGGCGTGATTGGCGGGCTCAGGGCACCGGGCGTCCACCCCCTGCCGTACAGCCGGCTATCATGTCATTCTCGTGTCACGCGGCGGCGCTCGTGGGCCCCGTCACTCAGGACCGGAGGACCCTCGTCCGTGACCGCTCCCGGAGGTACTGGCACCGTGGCGGCAGCGCCGGTGCTGCGGCGTGAGGGACACACCGCACCGGTCC
Organism: Gemmatimonadota bacterium; assembly: GCA_021324775.1. Classification (GTDB taxonomy): domain Bacteria; phylum Gemmatimonadota; class Gemmatimonadetes; order Gemmatimonadales; family Gemmatimonadaceae; genus Palsa-1248. The sequence goes on along the minus strand of JAJPIM010000008.1, from coordinate 26,015 downwards.
GCGCCACCCGCCCGGCACTCGCGCTCAATGAACACGCCTGCGCCATGGCGGACGACCTCATCGCCCACGCGGCGGAGTTCCGCGTCGCGTCCTCGATCCTCGGGAACGGCGCTCGTGTCATCGATGCAGGAATTGCCGTCCGTGGCGGTTACGCGGCCGGCCGCGCCCTGGCCCGGATTTGCATGGGCGGCCTCGGTCACGTGCAGTTGCAGACGATCCCGATCGGAGGAACGATGTTCCCCGGCGTGGAGGTCTGGACCGATCATCCTGCGATCAGTTGCATGGCCTCGCAATACGCCGGCTGGGCGATCAAGACCGGCGACTTCTTCGGCATGGGCTCGGGCCCGCTGCGCGCGCACGCGCGAGTCGAGACGGAGCTCTTTGCCAAACTCAATTATGCGGAAGTCGCCACGCACGGCGTGCTGGTACTGGAGACGCGCACACCCCCGACCGACGACGTGGCCGCCTGGGTCGCGGAGCGCGCCCACCTCACGCCGGCCCAGCTCACGTTTCTCGTGGCGCCGACTGCCAGCATCGCCGGGTGCGTGCAGATCGTGGCCCGGATCCTGGAAACGGGATTGCACAAGATGGACACGCTCGGATTCGACATCACGCGCGTCGTGAGCGGCATCGGCACGGCGCCGATCCCGCCGGCCCCCGACGGAGACCTGCACGGCATCGGGCGCACCAATGACTGCATCCTTTACGGCGGCCAGGCCCGCTATATCGTGGACGCCGGTGACGACGAGCTCTCGGCGCTCGCGCCGAAGGTGCCGGCCGAAGCCTCCCGCGATTACGGAACGCCGTTCTACGACACCTTCAAGCGCTATAACAACGACTTCTACAAGATCGATCCGCTTCTCTTCAGTCCGGCCGAGGTGTGGTTGACGAACGCTTCGAGCGGGCGGACCTTCCACGCAGGCCACCTCAATCTGGATGTGCTGGCCAAGTCGCTCTATTCCTAGCGCGCTGAAATCGCCGGCAGCATCGTTGGCCCCCTTCGCTGTGTTGTCGTTCCCGCATCCGTTCTCCGTCCCTCTCACTCTTTCCTCCCGACCTCTATGCCCGCGCGCGTCGTTGTGCTCTACAATCCGCCCAAGGACCCCGCCGCGTTCGAGCGGTACTATGCGGCGACCCATCTCCCGCTCCTCTACGCGAACGCCGCGGAGATCGGGTACACCAAGGCCGAGTTCGTGAAGTTCACCACGGGCCTGGATGGATCCGCGCCGGCGTTGTACCGGAAGGCCGAGCTCACGTTCGCGTCGATGGATGCGCTCAAGAAAGGGACGTCGACCAACGGATTCAAGAAAGTGGCCGGCGACCTCGCGAACTTCGCCACTGGTGGTGTCGCGGCGTACGTCGGCGACGAGACGAACCGGCAGTAACCGCCGCCCGGCATTCCCGCCGCGCGGTCTTCGAGCGGTCTTCACGATCGCATGCACGTCGCGATACTCAGTGCCAGGAAGGGTTGGCACACCGACCAGCTCTGCCGGGCTATCACCGCCTGGGGTGCAACGGCGGAGCTGCTCGCGTACGAAGGTCTCGTGGCGCGCCTCGGCACGGCCGGTCACGGCAGGGAGCCGGCCGGCGCCGCGCCGGCGGCCCCATTTGCGATCGGCGCCGATGTTGTGCTCGCACGCATCATCCCGGCCGGCTCGCTGGAACAGATCATCTACCGCGTCGACGCGCTGCACTGGCTGGAGGACGCGGGCGTGCGCGTGCTCAACTCCCCGCGCGCGATCGAACGATCGGTCGACAAGTTCTACACCTCGGCCCTGCTCCAGATGGCGGGCCTCGCGACGCCGGACACCGTCGTGTGCGAACGCAGCGAGGACGCGATTGCCGCGTTCCGCACGATGGGCGACGTCATCGTCAAACCGTTGTTCGGCTCGATGGGCCTCGGGATGGTGCGCGTGCACGATGAGGAGATCGCGTGGCGGGTCTTCCGCGCGCTCGATGCGATCCGCGGCGTCTACTATCTCCAGCGCACGATCAGCCACGGCGGCCGAGACATCCGTGCATTCGTGGTAGGCGATCGCGTCGTCGGCGCGATCGAGCGGCGGTCACCGGACGCCGGTCCCCAGTGGCGGACGAACTACTCGCGAGGTGGCACCGTGCGGGCACTCACCCTGTCGCCCGGCTGGACGGAGCTGGCCGTGCGCGCTGCACGTGCGGTCGGCGCGGACTACGCCGGGGTCGACCTCCTGCCGGCCGAGGACGGGACTGTCTATGCGCTGGAGGTGAACGCGATCCCGGGGTGGCGCGGCGTGCAGGAAGCAACCGGCATCGATGTCGCGGACGAGCTCGCGCGGCTGGCGGTTGGTGGCTAGCCGTCCGGAACGATGCCGGCTCACATCGCCTTCGCGTTTCGGCCTCGGTCCGTGCTCCTTTTCTCCTGACTGACTCGTGTCTCCCGACTCGGTCGCCACCGCCGCCCAGCTCGCGTGCTTGCTCGAAGCGAGCGCCCCGAAGCCCGGCAACGTGTCGCCGGGCCGCCACTTTCACGACATCCGCTACGAAGACTTCCTTGCCAGCGCCGCCGCGATCGGCCCGGCGATGGCGCTCGCGGGACAACGACCGATCGGCCCCACCGTACTCGCCGCCGTCGAAGCGACCGCCCGGTGGGCACCGTCCAACACGAACCTCGGCATCATCCTGCTGTTCGCGCCGATCGCGCGCGCGGCGATCGAATCATCGCTCATGGCCGCCGGTCCGGCTGGGCCACAGCCCGCACGCAGCATTTCCATCGCCGCCCTGCGCGACGGCGTCGGCGCTGTCCTCGCCACGACCACGATCGCCGACGCCCGTGCGGTCTATGCCGCCATCCGCCTCGCGCGGCCTGGCGGACTGGGACACGTGGATGCGCAGGATGTACGGGACGAGCCGGACGCGACGCTGCAGGTCGTGATGACGCTCGCCGCGGAACGTGATGCGGTCGCCCGCGAATACGCGACAGGATTTGCCGCCACGTTCGACACAGGCCTCCCCGCGCTGTCGCGAGCGAGGAGCGACGGCCTCTCGTGGGACTCGGCGGTCGTCGAGACCTATCTGGCGCTCCTGGCCGCCGCGCCGGACACACTGATCGCGCGCAAGCTCGGCGCCCCCGAAGCCGAGAGCGTGTCTCGGGCAGCTGCCGCGATCGTGGCCGCCGGAGGTGTCCGCACGCCGGCGGGCCGCTCACATCTCCATGCCTTCGACGATCGGCTGCGCGATTCCCGCAATGCGCGGAACCCCGGCGCGACCGCTGACGTGACGGCCGCCGCGCTGTTCGCCTACCTCCTGGCTGGTGGCTACCACCTGCGCCCCACCGGCCCCTAACTTGCCCTCATGATCCCGTCCGGCGGCTTCCGGGTTTACGTCACGAAGGACTATCTCGTCTTTTCGTCCGCGCATTTCATCACGTTCGCCGGACATCGCTGCGAGTCGCTCCACGGCCACAACTACCGCGTGGGTGTCGCCCTCGAGGGTGCGATCGATGCCGAGAGCTGGTATGTGCTCGACTTCTCGGTCCTGAAGCGGCTGGCGAGAAAACTGTGTGATGAGATCGACCACAAGGTGCTGCTCCCCCTGACCAATCCCAAACTCACGGTCGAGGTGCAGTCGGGAACGGTCGCCGTCGCGTACCAGGGCATCCCGCGCTATGTCTTCCCGCTCGACGATTGCGCCCTGCTCGACATCCCGAACACCACCGTCGAGATGCTCGCGCGGTACCTCACTCATCGCATGCTGGCACAGCTCCCGCCGGCGGTCCACGCCACCGCGATCGAAGTGGAAGTCGAAGAGAACTTCGGACAATCCGCCGCGTATCGCGAAGAGATCGGCGTGCAGCCCGACCCCGCCGCGAACGAGCCGACCGAGACGCATTAGTGCCTGCCGCGCTTGCCGGCCGGCTCCAGGAGTTCTCCCCTGACTCATTGCCCCGCTGATCCGCCCATCGGCCTGTGGCGGCAGGCCCGCAGGCGCGCCTCGATCGCAACGCTGGCGGTCATCGCGCTCGGCGGCCTCGCCGGGAGGCGAGCATCACCGCACGACGCGCCGCTGCGCCCACCGCCGGCAGGCGTGCTCATACTGGCTCCGGCGGTCCGGGACTCCATCAACGCGATTTTCCTTCGCTTCAACGCGCACTGGAACGAGCTGGCGGAAACGAACACCCTGACGCAGATGCTCGGCACCGGTCCACCGACGCAGCGCGAATATCTCGGGTGCCTGGTCGGCCACGCCAGCGGCGACACGGTGTGGGTCACGAGCTGGGCCCATGCCCGTAACCTCAAGCAGTTCCAGTTCGCGGTGACGGGTTCCTGCGACTCGGTGGCGGACATGGTCGGTACATGGCACACGCATCCGTACCGCGCCGCTCCCGACGGCCATGCGCTCAAGGAGCCGGGCCTCTCGCCACACGATCTCATGACATTCGCCGGCGGCGCTGATCGCGCCGTAATCGCGGCATGGGATGTCGACTCGATCGACGCGGCCATCCGTGCGGCCGATCGCACCGTGCTTCACCCTGCGACCGTGCTGGTGCGCTAGTGCTGGTGCGCTAGTGCTGGTGCGCTAGTGCTGGTGCGCTAGTGCTAGTCCGCTGAGCCCGTGCCACAGGCCCACCGGCCGCCCATCAGCGATCGCTCGTCAACGATCCTTGTTCTTGCACTCGTCGCTCAGCGCGGGCCGATTCTCGCAGGCAATCGCGTCGTTCATGCCGTGCGCGAGCGTGCCGCATGCGGTGGACTGGGCAGCGCGGCGCGCCGCGGTGTTGGTCGCCGCCGAGGCGGTGGCACAGTTTCGCCCCGTGCCAAATGCGACGCAGACATGGCATTCTGCCGCCTGTGCCGCCAGCGTGGACCACAGCAGGTACCCGATGAACGCCAGCCCGATGACCACGACGGCGACGACCCGGTAGGTGCGCACGCCACGAATCTAACCCGGTCGCCCGGCCGCAGCGGAAGTTGAGCCATCAGCGCAGCGGGGACACATGCGGGCCGCCGCCGTGAGAATCCGAGCCCATCCCCATCAGGTCGCGTTCCATCTCCAGATACACGCGCTCCGCGTTGCGCTGCCGGCGCGAGGCCGGGGACACCGGGCGCCCGCTGTCCGGCCGTGGCATCTGGCGGAGGATCCGCGTCATCGGCGTCCCCTGCCTGACCGCCGCGCGCATTGCCGATCGCAGCGAGTCGATGTAGTGCTCGCTGGCTGCGAGCTGCGCGCGGGGATCGCCGTCGATTCGTCCGTGTCCCGGAACCACGATCGCCGCGCCCAGACTGTCCAGGTGCGCGAGGGCGGTCGCGAGGACGCCGGAGTTGCCGTCGACGACCATGGTCACGCCGTCCTCGACGACCAGGTCGCCCGCGAACAGGACACGGGTGGCGGGAAGCCAGATCGCGAGATCCCCCGGTGTGTGCGCGGCGCCCGGCGGATGGTACAACACGATGGTCGTGTGGCCGAGGACCAGCGTGGTGTCGTGGGTGATGGGCCACGTGGGCGTGTCGGCGAACGCGAACCCCTGCAGCTCGTGCAGCCCGATGATCCGGTCCCAGTCGGCGAGCAGGCCGTCGTCGCCGTTCTCGCGCGTCAGCATCGTGCGGTCGGGATGCGCGATGACTTTCGCGCCCTCGCGCGCGAAGACGATCGTGCCCATCATGTGGTCGGGGTGATGGTGCGTGAGCACCACCCAGCGCACGGGAGCCGGTGTCACCGTCCGGATCACATCCCGGAACTGGCGCGCCTCCAGCGGGCTGGCGAGAGCGTCGATCACCGCGACGCCGCTGTCAGTGACGACGAAGCCCGCGTTGGGCCGCCCCTCCGATCCGCGACCGGTGTCCCCTGGTACGACGAACACGCCGTCCGCCAGGCGGACGGCATGATACGGTGCGGTGGAGAACGGCGGCTTGCTCTGTGCCGCCGCGGCGCGGGGAGCGCTGGCGGTCGCGCCCGCGAACAGCGCCGCCAGGCCCCACCACCGCGCGATCACGCGAATTTCAGATCCACCGACTGTTGGTACACACCGCCCTTGTTGTCTTTCCAGACCACCTGGACCGGCGCCTCGCGAGAAGCCCGCAGCGGAAAGCGCACGAACGGGTCGCGACTGATCCCCGAGGTCCATTCGAATCGCGCGACCTGCTCGCCGCCGTACATCACCGTGACGGCGTTCACGAAATACGCGGGGATCGGATTGCCGCTGGCGTCACGGAAAAACCCCGTGTCCATGGGATGCACCAAGAGCGCTCGCACGTCGATGACGGCATTGCGCGCGACAGACAGCGGAAGCAGGATCTTGGCATCGCCCACCGTGGGCGGCGACGCCGGCATCGCAAACGTCAGCGCTGGGGCGTCCGCCGGGATCTGGTGATGCGTGGATGGCATGGTCGCTCCCCGCTGCTCAGCCGCAGCCGTTGAGACCGACGAACACTTTGACGGCTGCCGACCAGAGCTCGCCCGTGTTCATCTCCGCGATCGCGCGAACGTACGACGTCCGCCGCATTTTGATGCGTGTTTCGATCGGCCCCTCGCCGCTGGCAGCCGTCAGATGATACGTACCCAGGCAGATGTCCGGATTGTGGTCGACCATGAGATAGTAGGCCGACACGTAGGAGTCCGGCGTGATGGGCAGGTCGATGTCCATGATTGCCGGCACAGCGCGGCCATCCGGCGCATCGGTCGGGATGTCGAACTGCACGTGCCCGTACTGGATCTTCCGGTCGCCGAACTTGGCTTTCAGTAGTTGGCGCACGGCGTCGATCATCTCGTCGTCGGGCCCCCGATTCCCCGCCATCCGGGGCGCCGCCATCGCCGGCTCCGCCAGCAACGGCCTGCTCAACGCCAACCCCGCTGCCGCGAGGACACCGGCACGTAGAAATCCCCGCCGTCCTACACTCGTGGCGCCGCCCATCGCGCCATTCGCGGACCCATCGCCGGACGCGTCACCATCGCCGCGGTCGCCGCGATCCGCGTATCGGGAAGTCTTGCCTGAGCTCACAGCCCCCTCCGCGTGAGTCATCGCAAGCTACGGCGCGCGGTTCGCGCCCGGTAGTCGCGAGGGGGCGACGCGCCCCCGGGCCGCTCCGGGAACGCGCATCCATCGAATCCGCCGCCGCTTACCCGCCGCTTACCCGCGGCGTACCCGCGGCTTACGGCGACGACCGGGACCCGCTCCCTGGATCCGTGGCCGGCTGTGTTACCGGCTCGTTGTATCGCATCGCGGGCGTGAGGTTCCCGGTCCGCGGTCGCGACCCCGGACCGCTGGCCACCACCGCCGGGGTCGGATACTCCGACGCGTAATAGAAGCGGAATGCGTGCAGGTCGCACTGCAGCACCGCAAACGCATCACGGCGCCGAACGAGTTTTTCCAGGTCGCCGCGGCTCGGCTGGCAACTATAGGCGTTGAGGCCGCCGCTCACACATGTCGTCACGTCGTCCCCCATGCACGTGGTCGGCGTGTGCACATGGAGTTCGGGCATGCCGTCCGGACACTCGAAGTCCACCGCCGATGGACCCGCATTGCTCACGTCCGCATCACGGATCGCGAAGACGCGAAACACCGTGTCGTCCTGGATGGGTGCGACTCGCGATACGTGGTAGACGCCGTATGACCAGTCGGTGACGCAATAGGCCCGCTCGACTTGCTGGGGTGCGTTGGTCCACGCCGCTTCCAGCGTCTGCCGCGGGAGATCCATCACGACGCCGAGGCGAACCGCCTGGCCCGTTGCGGCACGCGGGGCGGCCGTAGTGGCCGCCAGTACGGCCATCAGCCCACGGGCTCCGAATCGCATGCTGCCCACCGTCCACGTCATGGCGTCCCCTCATCTGCACGCCCGCCGGTGCTGCCTGTCCCCTCGGCGCTCTCGCCGGCGTGCTCGAGAAACGCAGTTTTCGTGCTGTGACCCATCGCTGGCTGAACCATTTGCCGATCGAGCCTTCTGTACCTCGACCGTCCGATTTCAAAAAAGGCAACCGGGCCAATCGTGCCAGTACCCTTGAGGCCCGGATACGGCCCAGAGTGGCCGCCAGAGCACCCCGGCGGCCGTTCGTCACACGCCCCCCGCGGTACCGTTTCCGGGGTCGGTCCCTTCCATATCGAGCCCCTCGTGGAGCGCCGTCCCGACCAAAACGCCGGCGACACCCAGCCGGGCAAGATCCGCGAGATCAGCGGCGTCCCGAACCCCGCCGCCAGCCAGTAGCTCCGTCTCCGGCAACGCGTCGCGGATGCACTGCAGCGTGGCCATGCCAGGGCCCGCCGCCCGGCCGACCCGTGCGAGGTCGAGGACAATGATGCTTCGAACGCCGGCCGCCGCCGCGCTCTGGGCCAGCATGAGCGCCGAATCCTGCTCGAAGGGCGTGCCGGGGCGGGTCACCGGCCGGCCATCCCGGAGATCGAGACTGAACACGACAGCCTCCTGGCCGATCGCACCGACGATGCCGGCAAGCTCACCAAACGATGCCAGCGTCTCGAGGCCGACGACGACCCGCGCCGCACCCATGTCGCGCACCTGCTTCGCGGCGGCGACAGTGGCGGCTCCCGCATCGGCCATGACGGGGAGGCCCGCGGCGAGAATTCCGTCCAGGCTCTGCGGAGCGGATGCCGCGCCGCTGATCGCGTCGAGGTCGGCCACGTATATTTCCGCGACCTTGGCCCGCTCGCGGTACGCACGGGCCAGCGCGGCGGCGTCGCCGGCCTGTGCCGGCGACACTAGCCGGCTCCGCACCGGCTCGTACGCGTCACGCTCTCCGCCCCGCGCATGAACCGCCAACCCGGCCCTGAGATCGATCACGCCGATGACGCGCATCCGATGAATATGCCCCCCGCGCGAGGCATCACGGTCCTGATCCGGCCGCTGGGACCCGCGCCACGATGAGCGGGGCCACTGAGCGGGGCACCGGCGAGATGACGCGCGGGGTCGTCGGATGGGATATCGGCGGCGCCAACACCAAGGTCGCTCGCGTCGCTCCGTCAGGAGACTGGCCGCGCACGGCACAGGACACGCCGATGCGCGCAGTCGTGCGCGCCTACGAGATCCAGCGCGACCCGGGCGCACTTCCGGATGTACTTCGCACACTCGCCGAGCAGACGGGTGCCAGCCCCGGCGACGCGCATGCCGTGACCATGACTGCCGAGCTCTCGCAATTCTTTCGAGTCAAGCGCGACGGCGTCGCGTTCGTCCTCGATGCTGTGAGCGACGCATTCCCGGCGGCCAGCGTCCGCGTGTATACCGTGCATGGCGAGTTCCTGTCCCCGGACGCCGCGCGCGCCGTGCCACTCGCGGTTGCCGCGGCGAACTGGGCGGCGACCGCGCGGGCGGTCGCGCGGCTGATTCCGGACGCGATCCTCGTGGACATCGGGACGACGACAACGGACATCATCCCCATTGTTGGCGGAATCGTCCGAGCAACCGGGTGGACCGACCCTGCGCGTCTTGCGTCCGGCGAGTTGCTCTACATGGGAGCGGTCCGCACGCCGGTCGAGGCGATCACGCACACCGTGCCGCTCGGGGACGGTGACGCGGGCACGAGCGCCGAAGGCTTCGCCCTCGCGGGCGATGTGCATCTCTGGCGCGGTACGCTCGACGCCGCGGCCTACACGGCGCCGACACCGGATGGCCGTCCCGCCACACGCATCTTCGCCGGTGAGCGGCTCGCGCGCGTGGTGTGCGCGGACCGTGAGTCGATCGATGCGGCGGCGCTGGATCGGATCGCCGACGCGGTCGCGACTGCTCAGGTCGAGCGGACGGCCGCCGCGATTGCGCGCGTGCACGCACGGCATCCCGGGATCGGCACCGTGGTCGTCACCGGGGCCGGGGATTTCATCGCCGCCGCCGCTGCCGCTCGCGCTGGTCTTGCCGTGCGATGGCTCGCCGGCGAGCTCGGCCCCGATGCAGCGGCGGCGGCGCCGGCGGCCGCCGTCGCGCTGCTGTTGGCGGCGGCGATGCGCTCACCCGTCGCGGGTACACACGCAGGCACCCCCGGGCCGGCGCGCCTCGCGCCAACTCATGTTACCCACGACGTGAGGGCGGGCGGTTGACCCGTGCGGCCGCACCCGCGCGCTGCGGGGATGTGCGTACGGCATCCGGCACGGCGAGAGACGGGAGTGCCGCCGCGCCCCCCGCCGCGATCGTCGATGTCGTGATCAAGGTCGGCGGAGCACTGATGCGCGACCCCGAGGCGTTCGGGTGCGCGGCCGCCGGGTTGGGACAGATCCGCCGCGATGCGCGCGTCGTGCTGGTGCCGGGGGGAGGCCCGTTCGCCGACGCCGTGCGCGATGCGGATCGCAAGCTCGGACTCGGCAATGACGCGGCTCACTGGATGGCCGTGATGGCGATGGATCAATACGCCCGCGTGCTTGGGGCGCGGATCCCCGGTGCCGTCGTGATACAGAATCCCGGACGTATCGGTGCCGCTCTCACGGCCGGCCGCGTGCCAGTCCTCGCGCCGTACCGATGGCTCCGCCGCGCCGACCCCGTCTCTCACTCGTGGGATTCGACGAGCGACAGCATCGCGGCGTGGATCGCGATCACACTCGGTGCCGCACACCTCCTGTTGCTCAAGCCGGCAGCCGGTGCGCCGGGCGACGTGACCGACGCGCATTTGGCATCCGTGCTCGGGAGCGCGAAGTCCGCCGCGCCGCTCGTGAGCATCTGCACCGCACGCACCCTTGGCGCCGTCGCCGATTCGCTCAGCATCCCGCGCTCGGGGCGCGGCGGGCGCGGGTAGCGCTCGCGCCAGCACCCGCTCGCGCTGTCGCGATGGCCGCGCGGTGAAAAGATGGCATACGATGGGTGGCGCCGGCCGACAATGGTGATCCCACGAAACGCTGTCGGGCACGCTCAGTTCATGCGGCCGCGGACACGGCTCATGCCACCTCTGCCACCTCAATAATCGCATGGCCAGACCGGCGGCACGGCTGGATGGTCGATCGGCACCGAGCGGCGGCCGCGCACCCGCGATCGCCCCCGCGGCGCGACCGGCATTACTCCCCGAGTGGTGGCGCGAAGAGACGATCGTTCGCCTCGTGGCGGCGCTCTACCGCTATGTCCGCCAGCATGCCGATCCGTATTCGTTGCTCACGGCGCCGCGTGCCATCAGCCGGGGCCAGGATGCCGGTGTGTCCGCCGCCTATCCCGACATCTACGTGATCCCGCCAGCGCCGGCGCTGGATGGCCGCCGCTCGGCCATCACATCGCTGCGTCTGGCGATCGACGTGCTTCCTGCCGGTGCACCGGCGAGGGCTCCGGTGACGGCCGCATCACGGTTGCCCGGCGTGTCGATCGAGGAGCATTGGCTCGTCGATCCGTTCGCGCACCACGTCACGGTGACGCGAGTGTCGGATTCCACCACCCGCCACCATCGGCGCGAGATCATCTGGCGGATTACACCGTACGCCCGGCCGGTGAGTGTATTCGTGCGCCCGCTCTTTATGCCGGCGCTGGCGTGGCCGATCGTGCTCGAACCGGTCCCATCGCCCGGGCTCATCGAGGCCGCCGCTGACGTTCTGGGGTGACGCCCTACGAGACCGCTGCCTCGCCGCCCGTCACCGCGCGCTCCTCACCGGTCGCGTCCCGCATTCGGCGGACGAGCGCGCGAACGCGCGCGGCTGATACCCGCCCGGTCCGCCCGCCACCGCACACCGCGCCGCGGACGCCCGCCACGTCAGCGCCGGTATCGCGCGCGATGGCAATCTCATCTGCGCCAATCGATCCCGCGAGCGCGGCCAGCAGCCCGGCGCGCTGTGCCTCGGCGACCCATGCCGCGACGTCGCCGGGATCCAGGATCGCGAACACCGGCCGGGCACCACGTTTGTCCAGCGTATCCAGCAGGACGCCCGTCGCCCCGCATGACGTGGCGATCTCGATCACGGCGTCTCGCCCGAGGCGGTCCCGTCCCGCATCGGCGTACGCGGCGAGCACCAACGCGGTCCCGGTTCCCGCCAGAGCGCTGGCCAGCGAACGGGCGTGCGCGGCCCCCTGATGCCCGTTCACGCCAGTCGCGAACCCTAGCTTGACGAATGACACATCCCCCGCGCCGAGGGCCGCCAAGCGCGTCGGTATCGATGAGTCCGGTGCCTCGCCCAGCGCCGCGCTCACTGGGCGCCGGCCGCCAACCGCCGAGATGATCTCGCGCAGCACCGATGGCGTCACCGCCCCCAGTGCGCCCTGGGATGCGTCTTTCGCGTCGACGATGTCCGCGCCGCCCTCGATGGCCGCCGCAGCGTCCTCCGGCCCGCTCACACTCACCAGCAGTCGCATGGGCCAATAAGTTACTCCTTCTTCCGTCCGCTCTCTCCTCTCTCCTTCCGTCTCTTGCCACTCGGCGGCCTGGTCGTGCTCGTCACCGGGGGATCGAGCGGCATCGGCCGCGCGATCGCGGTCGCCTGCGCGCGAGCCGGCGCGGACGTCGCCCTTACGTACGCCCACCACGAGGAGTGGGCCCGCGAGACCGCGAGCGAGGTGACCGCCGCTGGGCGGCGGGCCACCGTATATCGCCTCGATCTGAACGCCCGCGAGGGACTCGAGAAGACGCTCGCCGGCCTCGCGCGCGACGCAGCCAAGGCTTTTGGCCGCATCGACGCCTGGATCAACAACGCCGGCGCCGACATCCTCACCGGAGACGGTGCCGGTCTCCCGGCGGCCGCCAAGCTCGACCTCCTGCTGTCCGTCGACCTCCGCGGGACGATCCTGGCCTCGTGGGCCGCGGTGGAACAGATGCGCACCCAGGAGCGCGGTGGCGTGATTGTCAACATGAGCTGGGATCACGTCATCACCGGGATGGCCGGGCGGAATCCGCAGATATTCGCGGCCGTCAAAGGCGGCGTCCTGGCCTTCAGCAAGTCGCTCGCCCGGTCTGTCGCACCGCTCGTGCGCGTCAACACACTCGCGCCGGGCTGGATCGAAACGGCGTTCGGGGACGGCCTCGATGCAGAGCGGCGGCGCGAAGTCGCGCAATCCACGCCGCTCCAGCGATGGGGCACGCCGGCCGATGTGGCCGCTGCCGCGGTGTATCTCGCGTCTCCCGCCGCCGCCTTCCTCACCGGCCAGACTATCTTTGTGAATGGCGGCGTTGTGATGGGATGACCACCGACCCCCGACCACTGACCGATGCCCAAACACGAGCGCACGTACACGGACGCCGAGATCGCGGAGAAGCTGTCCGCTCTCCCGGGTTGGTACTATGAGGACGGCTGGGTTCGCCGATACTACAAGACCGATGGCTGGCCGGTCACACTCATGCTGGTCAACGCCATCGCATTCGTCGCCGAAGCCGCCAATCACCATCCGGATCTGAGCGTCACCTGGGCGCGGGTCGGCGTCAAGCTGCAGACACACAGTGCGGGCGGCATCACGGACAAGGATTTCTCCCTTGCCCGGCAGATCGAGGACACAGTGCTCTGGCGCCCCGCGCCGGGCGCGGCGCTCGAAGGCAATCCCAAGAAGTTCGTCCAGAGCGGCGATCGGCGTTAGCCGATATCCGGAGACGGCCGCCCCGTCGCGCGGCGCTCGCCCCGTGGCATGGTTGCGGCCGCCCCGAATCCGCCTGAGCACTGAGTGACGCCGGCCGCCGAGTCGGCCCCGGATGGGGCCACACAGCCAGAGCAGGCAGCACAGGTGCCACAGCAGGTGCGACAGCACGTCCAATTCGTGACGGGCCGCCTGGCGGAGCCGGCGTTGCGCGCCACGCTCGCGGGGATGGCACCCGGCTTTGCGTACACGGTGACGCCGCTCAAGATCACCGTTGCGGCGCTGATGACCACGCCGTGGATCGCCCGGTTCCTCGAAGTCCCCGCGAACGTCGATCTCGTCATGATCCCGGGATTGTGCGAAGGCGACCTCGCGCCGCTCCGCGACCGCGCAGGTCCCGTCGCGGACGTCGTGCGCGGACCCAAGGATCTTCGCGAGATCCCGGAGTTTTTCGGCCGCGCGGGCCGTGCGCCCGATTACGGCGCGTGGGATATCGAGATCGTCGCCGAAATCAACAACGCTCCGAAGATGACGCGCGCGGAGATCCGGCGAGCGGCGGACGAGTTCCACTCGGCGGGCGCAGATGTGATCGATATCGGATGCACGCCCGGCGTGGAGTTCCCCAGCCTCGCCGGCGTCGTCCAGGAACTCACCGGTGCCGGCTATCGCGTGAGCGTCGATTCATTCGATCCGGCCGAGATCCGCACCGCGGTCGCGGCCGGCGCGCGCCTCGTCTTCAGCATCAACGGCAGCAACCTCGAGGCGGCCCGCGAGTTGGCGGGGACCGGTACGCGAGTGGTCGTCATCCCCGATTTCGGCGCCGGGACCGAGACACTCGCCCCGACGATCGCCGCCCTCGAGTCGTGGGGCGTCCCGTACTACATCGATCCGGTGATCGACCCGATCGGTTTCGGGTTCGCCGCGTCGCTCGAACGATATGCCGCCGTGCACCGCCAGTATCCGGCCGCCGGGCTATTGATGGGGATCGGCAACATCACGGAGCTGACGGCCGCCGATTCCACGGGTGTGAACGCGGTGCTCATTGCTATCTGCCAGGAGCTGGGCGTGCGCGCCGTTCTCACCACCGAGGTCATCCCGTGGGCCCACGGGGTGATTCGCGAGATCGACATCGCGCGCCGGCTCATGCACTACGCGGTCACGCAGCGGCAACTGCCCAAGCATGTCGACGATCGCCTCGTCACGATCAAGGATCCGCGGATCCTCGCCTACACGGAGGCGGAGCTTCGCGCGCTGCAGGCGTCGATCACGGACGCGAATTTCCGCATCTTCACCGATCGCGACACCATCACGGTGCTCAACAGCGAGCGCTTCGTCCGCGGCACGGACATTCAGGCGATCTTCGGCGAGCTCGGCGTGAACGAAGCGACGCACGCCTTCTATCTCGGAAAGGAACTGGCCAAGGCCAAGCTGGCCATCACGCTGGGAAAGACCTACCGGCAGGAAGGGTCGCTCTCATGGGGGTATCTCACGCCTCCCGACGACGTCCGCTCCGAGCACCTGCGGGTGACCGCGCGCCGCACGCGTTCGGAGCGGCAGGAGCCGGACGACGACCTCCCGGCGAGCCCGGACGCGGGCGGCCGCAAGGCGCCGTAAGTGAGTCGCGAACCCGCGCGCGATCAGGGCCACGATCCTGTGCGGCGCTCCGGCATCGAGAGCGGGCCGGGATTGAAATCGGAGCGCGTTCCGCCCCGCGTGGAAGCGTTGGATCCCGCGCCGGATCCGCTCACCGTCGTGGCGCAACTCCGCGATCTCCCGTACCTGCTCCTCCTCGACAGCGCGACGGATCCGCAGCGGCTCGGCCGGTATTCGTTCGTGACTGCGGATCCTCCGCTCGTCGTCGCCGCGAAGGACGGCCGTGCTACGCTGTTCAGGGACGGGGATGCGACGCCGTCCGCGTTGCCCGGCGACCCGCTCCTCGCGCTGCGGAATCTCCTCGCGCCGTTTGCGGCCGATCCGGTCCCGGGCCTGCCTCCGTTTCAGGGCGGCGCCGCCGGATACATCGGCTACGATTACGGTGCCTCGCTCGAACGCTTGCCCCGCCCGCTGTACGATGACCTGGATATCCCGGATGTGGTGCTCGGCGTATACGACTGGGTCATCGCATGGGATCACGAGCTGCGCCGGGCGTGGCTCATGAGCACGGGACTCCCCGCGGCGGCGCCGGACGCGCGGGAATCACGGGCCCGCGAGCGGGCGGCCGCCATCCGGCGGCGCCTTCGCGCCGATGCTCCGGCCACGGCGCCGCTCACGCACGAACCGTCGCGGGCGCGTGACGGTTCAGGACCGGGGGACACACGCCGGCCCGCGCCTCCGGTGTTTCCGGTCCCGGGCCAGCCGGGAATCCGGTCGTCCTATCCACACGACGGCTATCTCGCGGCAGTCGCACGTGTCCGCGAATACATCGTGGCGGGCGACATCTTCCAGGCGAATCTGTCGCAGCGGCTGGAAGCCGAATACACCGGCGATCCGTGGTCGCTCTACCGCCGGCTGCGCGCGATCAACCCCGCGCCTTTCGCCGCGTACTTCGAGGCACCGGGCCTCGCCGTGGTGAGTGCATCACCTGAGCGATTCATTCAGGCCGGCGTCGATGGCGCAGTCGAGACGCGCCCGATCAAGGGCACCAGCCCCCGCGGCATCGGGCCGGAGCACGATGCGCACCTCGGGCGCGCGCTCACCGAGAGCGAGAAGGACCGCGCCGAGAATCTGATGATCGTCGACCTGCTGCGAAACGACCTGTCCCGGGTGTGCGTGCCCGGCTCGGTGCGGGTGCCGGAGCTCTTCGCACTGGAGCACTACTCCACCGTCCACCATCTCGTCTCGACGGTCATCGGACACCTGGGTCCCGAGGCGGATGCGATCGGGTTGCTGCGCGCGGCCTTCCCCGGGGGCTCGATCACGGGCGCCCCCAAGGTTCGCGCCATGGAGATCATCGCGGAGCTGGAGCCCTCGCGCCGCGGGGTCTATTGCGGGACGGTCGCATACGTCAGCCTGACGGGAGCCGCCGACAGCAGCATCGTCATTCGCACGTATCTCGCCCGGCACGGCCGCGTGTATTTTTCGGCTGGCGGCGGCATCGTCGCGGACTCGGACCCCGAAGCCGAATATCGGGAAACGCTCGATAAGGCTCGAGCGCTCATCGCGGCGCTCTCATGATTCTCCTCATCGACAATTACGACTCGTTCGTCTACAACCTCGCACGCTACGTACGCGAGTTGGGCCATGAGGCGATCGTGCGGCGGCATGACGCGCTCGCGCTGGATGACATCGCCAGCCTCGCCCCGTCGCACATCATCCTGTCGCCCGGGCCGTGCACCCCGGCCGAAGCCGGGATCTCGACCGATGTGGTCCGCCGGTTCGGGCCGTCGATTCCGATCCTCGGCGTCTGCCTCGGACATCAGTGTATCGGGGCCGCCTATGGGGCACGCATCGTCCGCGCGGGCAGGCCAATGCACGGCAAGGTGTCGCAGGTGACCCATGACGGCCTGGGCATCTTCACCGGTCTGCCCTCGCCATTTCACGCGACGCGCTACCACTCGCTCGTGATCGCTCCGGACAGCGTGCCTGATGCGCTCCGCGTGACCGCCCGCAGCGAGGACGGAGAGATCATGGCGGTCGCGCACCGGGATCAGCCCACGATCGGCGTGCAGTTTCATCCCGAGTCGGCGCTCACGGAATACGGGTACTTCCTGCTCGGCGCATTCCTGGACGGACCCGGCGCGCACTACGGCGCTGGCGCGACGCTGCCCGATCGCGCCGATGGACGGCGCGCGGCGTACGACGCGGCGGCCGCGGTCTCTCGCGATCCGCCGTACGGCGGAGATGGCGGCCCACCGCTGGACGAGGCGCCGCCTCCGGTCTCGGTCGTCCGGTGATGCCGCCGGCTCAGCCAATGCCGCATCACGCCCTGGCCGGCGCCTCCGGCAGCGCGGTGCCCGAGCATCCGCCTGCGGGTGCAACTCTCGAACGCGCGATGTGCTGGGTCAACGGCCTCCGCGCCAACCCGGACGCGCCGGCGTTGTCGGTGTCCGACCGGGGGTTCACGCTCGCGGACGGCTGCTTTGAGACGATGCGCGCCTACCGCGGCGTGATCTTCTGTCTCGACGCCCACATGGCGCGCCTGTCCGTGACCGCGGCGCGGCTGGGGATCCCGGTCCCGCCGCACCACGAGCAGACGGTGGCCGCCGCCACGCGCGAACTGCGCGCGGCTCGGGCCGATGCGTCGGTGCGCCTGACGATGAGCCGCGGCACCGGGGCGGGGGTGGCCGCGCCATCGGGGGTCGTCCCCACGACCGTGCTGCTGATCGGCCGGCTCCCGGCCGTTCCCGCCACACTCGCCACCACCGGAATCACGGCCCGCATCGCGTCCGGACGCCGGAATGAATACGCGCCGTCCGCGGGCCTCAAGACGCTGTCCTACACCGATACCGTGCTGGCGCTCACCGAGGCGAGAGATCACGGCGCCGACGATGCGTTGTTCCTCGACACGGCCGGCCATCTGTGCGAAGGCACATCGAGCAACCTGTTTCTGGTCGCCGGTGGTATTGTCCGGACGCCGCCTCGCTCCTGCGGCATTCTCCCAGGCATCACACGCCAAACGGTACTCGGAATTCTCGAGTCGATGGGCATCGCGGCCGACGAAGCTCCGATCCCTCCTGGGGAGCTCGATGCCGCAGACGAAGTCTTTCTCACCAGCTCGGTGCGCGAGATCGCCCCAGTGACGCGGATCGGCGAGCGGCGCGTCGGATCCGGGCGGCCCGGACCACTGACTGGCCGCGTGAGAGCCGCGTACCGCGGACTCGTGGCCAGCGCGATCGCGGACGAATTGGATGGCACGGCGTGACGAGCACCACGATGACTGGCCCCATCTGACGACCGCATGATCATCGAGTCGATCATCACGACGGTCGATAGCCAGGGTGCCATCAATTTCGCGCCGATGGGCGTCGAATGGGGCGACGATGTGATCGTCGTCAAGCCGTTCCTCGAGACGACGACGTTTCGCAACATTCAGGCGACGGGCGCTGCCGTCGTGAACCTCACGGACGACGTGTTCCTCTTCGCCCAGGCAGCGATTTCCAACCCCCAGTATCCGGCCGGCCCCGCGACGGTGGTGCGCGGTGCAGTGCTCGACGCCGCATGCTCGTGGCGAGAGCTCGAGGTGCGGTCCATCGACGCGACGCCTCCGCGATCTCGGATCGAGACCCGGGTGGTCCATCATGGCGCGCGCCGCGAGTTTCTCGGATTCAATCGCGCCCGCAATGCCGTGCTGGAGACGGCGATCCTTTCGACGAGGCTGCACCTGATCCCGCGCGCCGAGATCGAATCGGAGCTCGCGAAGCTGCAGATCATCGTCAACAAGACGGCAGGTCCGCGCGAGTTCGAGGCGATGGAGCTGCTCACGGATTTCATCCGTTCCTCGCGCGTCCGTCCGCCGCAGTCGCGAGGCACGTGAACGCATCCAGGCATGTCTTCGTGGAGGCCGCTGCGCGCCTCCATTTCGGCATGCTCGACCTCGGCGGGTCGCTCGGCCGGCGGTTCGGCGGCATCGGCGCGGCCGTCCCCGTCCCATCCGTGCTCGTGTCGGCCACGCCGGCTCCCGCGCTGACGGTGCAAGCTGGTGCGCAGCTCCGCCTGGATGATGTCACGTCGCAGCAGGTCGGTGCGGCACACGATGCGGCGCGGCGCGTACTGAGCCACTACGGCGTCGCAAGCGGCGCGCACGTAACGGTGCACCGGACCATTCCCGCGCATCGGGGATTGGGATCCGGAACGCAGATCGCGCTGGCGACCGCGCGCACGATCGCCGAGATCTACGACCTGCCGCGCAGCGCCGCAGACTTGGCGCGGGCAACAGGCCGGGCCCGGCGCTCGGCGATCGGCACGTATGTGTTCGCGTACGGCGGGTTCATCGTCGAAGGCGGCCGGCGTCCCGGCCATGACCTGCCCGCACCGCTGCTCGCGCACATCCCGATCCCCTCTGAGTGGCGATGTGTGGTCGTGATCCCGGCGGCGCCGCCGGGGGTCAGTGGCGACGCCGAAACCGCCGCGTTCGCGACGCTGCAACTGCCGCCTCCGAGCGAGGCGGCGCGGGTCGCCCACCTGGCGCTGGTCGCCCTTCTTCCGGCGCTCGTCGAGCGGGATTTCGCGGGCTTTGGCGCCGCCCTCACCGAGATCCAGCGGATCAACGGAAGCTGGTTTGCGGCCGCGCAGGGCGGACCGTTCGCTACGGGGGCGCCCGCGACGCTCATCGCCAGCCTCGTCGCCGCAGGGGCCACCGGTGTGGGACAGAGTTCGTGGGGTCCTGCCGTATACGCCCTGGCCCCGGATGCGGCCGCCGGTGCCGCCCTTGCCGAGAGCATGCGCGACCGGCCGGAGCTGCGCCCGCAGGCCGCCGCACAGACCGGTGCGCTTCCGGGGGCCGTTTTCGAGGGTCCGTTCACCAATACCGGCGCCCGGGTCTGGGACGAGGGCTGACCGGCCCGCCCCAGTGGTGCCCGGCACGTCTCCAGTCCCGATTTTCGTCACCGATGCCGCGTCCGTCGCTGGCGTCGAGTGGGTCCCCGGGCAGCCAACTGTTCCCCTGTTTGGCGGTCAGTCGTCCTGTAATGCGGACTTGTCCGTCCCATGCCCACTCAGACTCGCCCCTCTCGCGCCCCCTCGACGAATGGTGCGGCTCCGGCCCCCAAGCCGGGCCGTGCTCCCGCCATCGACGTCGCCTCCCCCCAGTCCCTGCTGCCACTGCTGGTGGTGGATGACGAGGAGGGAGTGCGGAGGGCATTCGCCGGCATCCTCACGCACGCTCACTATACGGTAGACACGGCCGCGTCCGGAGAAGACGCGATCGCGGCCCTGGGCCGCGAGCAATTCTCGGTCGTGCTGTGCGATGTGCGCATGCCGGGGCTGGATGGGTTCGCGGTCATGCGCCGCGCCCGCGAGGTCGATCCCGAAGTCGCGCTGATCGTCGTGTCGGCGGTCGACGACGCGGCCACCGCGACGACAGCGCTGCGCGCCGGCGCGTCCGATTATCTCACGAAGCCCGTCGAGCGCACGGTCCTCGAGGCGGCGGTGGCGCGGGCGCTCGCCGAGCGCGAATCAGCCCAGCAGCGCACGACGGTCGCGATCCGTGAGGCAGTCGCGGCCCGGACCGCCGCACTCGAGCACGAGAAGACGGCGCTCCGCGCGATGAACGTCAGCATGGCGGAAGCACTGGTGCGCGCGATGGAAGCCAAGGACACGTTCCTGCGCGGGCATTCACAGCGCATGGCGACACTGGCCGCCGACATCGCGACCACCATGGGGCTCGAGTCCGACATCGTGGATGCGGTGCGCCTCGCCGCCCGGCTCGCGGACGTCGGCAAGATCGGCACGCGGGAAACCGTGCTGCACAAACCCGGCGCACTCACGCCGGACGAATACGATCATGTGCAGGACCATGTACGCATCGGTCTCGAGATCCTGAGCCCGCTCGAGCACCTCGGCCCCGTGCTCGAATATGTGCGCGATCATCACGAGCACTTCGATGGCACCGGGTACCCCCGTGCCGTCGAAGGCAACTCGATCTCGATCGGTGGCCGCATCCTGTCAGCGGCCGATGCCTTCGTGGCGCTCACATCGCGGCGGTCGTATCGAGACCCGCTGAGCACGAACGAAGCGCTGCGCCACCTGCGCCTGTACGTCGGCCGCCTGCTCGATCCCGCAGTGTTCGCCGCGCTCAAAGCCGTTGTCGCGGCCCGGCAGGAAAAAGGGGAGAGCAGAGAGTAGGTCTGTTCTCCCCGCTTCGCTTGCCCGTCCGCACTACGTCCTACCCTCCCACGATCACCACACCATACGGCCGTTCGCCGACCTTGATGGTCCGGACGACGTGCTTGTGAATGACGTCGACCTCTGACACCTGGTTAGACCGGCCGTCCGCGGTGTACAGGATGTTGCCGTCGGACGTGAGAGCCACACCCCAGGGCCGTTGGCCGACCGGGATCGTGTCGGTTACCATCATCGCGGCGATGCTGAAGATCGAGACGCGGTTCGCGCGCCCATTGGCGAAGTAGGCGGTCAGGCCATCGTGTGAGATCGCGACGCCGGTCGGTTTCGTGCTGTCGCCCACCGGCACGGTCTTGAGCGGCACGTCCTTCGGGAGATCGACGATCGTCACCGACCCGCCTTGCTCCGACGTCACGACCGCCTTCGAGCCGTCGCGCGAGAACACGACGAAACGGGGCCGCGCTCCGACCGGGAACTGCGCCCGCTGCTTGCCGGTCTTCGCATTGAGGACGGTCACTGAACTCGAGCTCTCGTTCGTCACATAGACCTTCTGCCCGTCCGGCGTCACGAGCACGCCCTCCGGTTCCTTCCCGACGGGCACGCTGAAGATCGTTTTCTTGGTCGCGACGTCGACCGCGGTCGCCATCGCGATCTCTTCATTCGACACGTAGAGGGTCTTGCCGTCGAGTGAGAGCGCGACCTGTTCAGGGTCGGTGCCGCACGGGATTTTGTCGGTCATCGTCCGGCTCGCCACATCGACGACACCCACGGCGTTGTCACGCCCCAGCGCCACATAGACGGTCTTCCCGTCCAGGCTCACGGCCATCCCGCGCGGACGGTTGCCCACCGGCACGGTCCCAATGACGCTGTCCGTGGCCGCGTCTACGACGCTCAATGTGTTGTCGCCCTCGTTGCTGACGAAGAGCGTGCCGTGTTCCACCGGCGCGATCACGGCGGTGCCGGCCGTCGCAGGGGGTGAAGAATCCCCAGCCGGTGCCGACCCCGAATTCCCGGATCGCTCGGCTGTGCACGCTGCCAGTACCAGCAGCAGCACCATCGCAGCGGCGGGCGCCATGGCGGACGCGACGGCGAGAGAGGAGTGTGAACGCGAGCCCGGCATGTCCGGGCCAGAACGCCGCAACGACGTGAAACGCGAAGAGCGCATTACGAGTTCCGTGTCAGGATGTAGGCCCGGGCCAGGTGGTGTCCTGGCCGACCTTTGGAGGCAGCACTGTCGAGTCACGGCTGGCGCCGGGCTTGAGATGCGGCCGCCCGTTGCCGAGGCCGCCGACCGCCAGCGCGCGGAGGTAATTCCAGACGTCTTCCTTCTGCTCGGGCGACAGGGTATTGCCCCACGTCGGCATCCCTTTACCTGGACGCCCGTTCGTCACCGTGAGGAAGAACGCCTTGTGGTCGATTGTTCCCGACGGGCCGACGGACTTCCTGAGTGCAGGAGCAAAGCTGCTGCCCACTGCGTCTTCGCCGTGACACCTGGTGCAGTAGACCTCGAACATCTTCCACCCCTGATAGACCACGTTGTTGACAGCCAGATGGTCCGTATCTCCGGGTGCGGTCATCGCGGTGGCCGGTGCCTCCGCTACACGCGGCGCCGGCGGGCGTGGGGCCACGGCGGCAGCGAAGACCGCGACCGCCACAATGGCGCCCCCAGCAATTACGATGCGTGGAAACCCAGGGCCCCGGCGCGCCGGCGAATTCGAGTGTTGCATACGGATTCTCGCGTCTCCTGGTTGCTCGCCCAGCCGCGACTGTGCGTCATGGCGATTCGTAAGTTCGATACGTATGAAGACCCGCAGAAGTCCCGCCGTGCTGCACCCCTGGGCGGCGAGCGCACGGACTACTGCGACGCCGATTCCGTCGCCAGCGGAAGTAATGGCACACCGTAGTCGCGCAGAATCGCCTCGATGTCGGCGCGATGCCGGTCGATCAGGGCGTTCAGGGTATCTCGCAAGCCGCGATCCGCCCGGCGTACGCCCAGGGTCAGCTCGTACGCAAAGGGGAAGCCAGTCGCCCGGTCGGTGTCCGGCAGCACGGTGAGATCGAGCGGAACCGCCGAGTGCTTCGCGAAGTATCCCGCCAACGGTCCCCAGGCGAGTGCGGCATCGATCTGGCCCTTCGCCACCGCCTCGATGATCTCGCTCGGCCGATGCTCAGCGTTGTAGAACGACGTAAACCCGACGACGCTCTGGTTGATGCCGCGTGCGCCTAGCGCCTGCGCCGGCGGGGTGTTGGTATAGTCGTCGCCGAACTGCGTGACGCCGATCTTGAACGACTTCAATCCACTGTCATCCAGAGACGTGATCTTGAGATGGCGATCACGCCGCGTGACCGCGACGTACGCCGAGCGGTAGTACGGCTTCGTCGCCAGCACCAGATCGTAGCCCTTCGGCACTCCAAACACGACGTCGCAGTCCGAAGCGGAGAGCGTGTTGCGCACGAAGCCACGGCGTGTAGGCCACCAGGTGTAGGTGACCGAATCGCCGAGGTCCTTGGCCATGAGGGCGGCGATCTTGTTGTCGAAGCCTTCGAGCTTGTCGTCCGTGGCCGGCATGTTGTCCGGATCAGCGCAGACGCGCAACGCGTGCGGCGGCCGCGTGTGCGATGGTGGCGTGGCGCTCCCTGCCGCCGATGCAGCAGGAGTCTGCGTCTGCTGTGCAGTCACGGGCGGCGCCCAGACCGCCGCGACGGTCATCGCGGTCAACAGGGCGATCCCGCTCGCCGTCGCCACCGCCGTTGTAAAGACGGGCGCTCGCGGCGTCCCCGGGACCCGATGCGACATGCCATCCGCCATCTGTTCAGCCCTCCTGAGCGCAATGTAACTGACCCACTACAGCCGACCGGGTGCCGCGGGATGGTCTCCGCGACACCCGGTCATCACATGCTGTTGTCGAGCAACAAGACTGCCGGGGTCCTCGCGCAGCGACCCCGGCGAATCTTGGACTACTGGCCTGCGGCGCCAGCCTTGTCCATTGCGAACACGGTGAGCACGCCGCCCTGCGTCGTGAAACTGCCCGCGTCGCCGAACGCCCCGAGGGCGCCCAGTCCAGCGGTCGGGTCTTCCGCGCCAATGCCGGCCGCGACCCCGATCCCCGCCCAGCCGCCGATACCCGAGAGCACGGCGACATACTGCCGTCCATCCGGGCCGACATACGTCATCGGGTTGCCGATGATGCCTGATGGGGTCTTGTACCTCCACAGGAGCTTGCCCGTCTTCGCGTCCACGGCCTTCAGCCAGCCTTCCATCGTGCCGTAGAAGACGACGTCACCGGCGGTAGCCAGCGCGCCGCCGTACGCGGCGAGGTTCTCCTTGTCTTCCCACACGACCTTGCCCGTCGCGCCGTCCCAGGCGATGAAGCGGCCGCGGTTTCCACCGGGGCCCGGGAACATGCGCACGATCGCGCCGACGTACGGCTGGCCGGCGGTGTACTTCACTTCCACGCCCTCGTAATCCATGCAGATGTTGTTGACGGGGACGTAGAACAGCTTGGTCTTCGGGGAATACGCCGACGGCTGCTGATCCTTGAAGCCGATTGCGGCCGGGCAGATTCCTTCGGTGTTGCCCTTCGCGGTGGTCCGCTTGGTCGGGTCTTCGACCGGGCGGCCCGTCGTGAGGTCGATGCTCTTCGCCCAGTTCACCGGGCCGTAGGGGTTGGCCACGAGCACCTTGCCGTTCGTCCGGTCGAGCGTGTAGCCGATGCCGTTCCGGTCGAAGTGGGTGAGGGCCTTCACCATCTTGCCACCGATCATCTGGTCGGTGAGCACCATCTCGTTGACACCATCGTAGTCCCAGGCGTCGTGCGGGGTCATCTGGTACACCCACTTGACCTCGCCCGTCTCCGGGTTCTGCGCCCAGATCGACATCGACCACTTGTTGTCGCCGGGGCGTTGGTCCGGGTTCCACGTGCCGGGGTTGCCCGAGCCGTGATAGAACAGATTCAGCTCCGGGTCGTAGGAGTACCATCCCCACGTCGTGCCGCCGCCACGCATCCACTCATCACCCTGCCAGGTCGAGACACCGAGGTCTTTGCCCTGCGCCGAGGGATACGGCGACGCCAGCGTGTTGGCCGTGATACCGACGTCTTTGTCCGGGCCCGTGCTGTAGGTCCGCCACAGCTCGTGGCCGTCCAGCGCGTCGAACGCCGTGATCCGGCCACGGACGCCGAACTCACCACCGGAGATCCCGGTGAGGACGACGTTCTTGACCACCATCGGGGCGTTCGTCATCGTCTCGCCCTTGTGGAAATCGGCGCTCTTGACCTGGTAGACCTTCTTCCCGGTCTTGGCGTCGAGCGCGAG
Source organism: Gemmatimonadota bacterium (assembly GCA_021324775.1). Classification (GTDB taxonomy): domain Bacteria; phylum Gemmatimonadota; class Gemmatimonadetes; order Gemmatimonadales; family Gemmatimonadaceae; genus Palsa-1248. The sequence continues at coordinate 483 of JAJPIM010000008.1, read as the reverse complement.
CAGGTCACCCTGCAGCAGCTCGATGTAGATGATACCTGCCGAGTGATCGGCCGTCGGCGGATGCCATGCTACGCCACGGTTGACGACGTCGCAGCACGCGATCGGAATCACGTTCGCGTCCTGCTCCGGCGTGTACTGCCAGATCTGCGGCGCGCCGTCCTTGGCCAGGTCCAGTGCATAGACCTTGTTGGGGAAGGACGACTGCACATACATCACGTTCCCGATCACCAGCGGGTTGCCTTCGTGCCCGCGGAGGGTGCCGGTCGAGAAGCTCCACACGGGGTGGAGTTTTGCCACGTTGGCCGTCGTGATCTGCGTCAGTGGGCTGAACCGCTGCAGATCATACGTTCGGCCGGTCATCACCCAGTTATTCTGATTTGATGTCAGCGTCGTCAGATCCTGCGCCATGGCGGCCGAGGCCACAGCCAAGGATCCTGCGACCAGCGCACCGATTCGCATCGGGCGATTGAGAAGCTTCATGAC
>JAJPIM010000016.1 GCA_021324775.1 Gemmatimonadota bacterium | reverse complement strand
CGGTCGCGACCGGCCCTGCCAGTCACTCACCGGATGCTTGCGAAGGAGGGCAGCGGGGGCCGTTCGCGAACCGTAGGTCGCCCTGTCGGGCAACGGCCCCCAGACGGCATCCCCCACGATTGTACTCACTTACGATGCCAATCTTGACAAACCATGCGAGTTAGTTGATCGTTCAACCAATGGCCGCTCCGCCCACGACGCCCGAGACCCGCGAACGCCTGATCGACGCGGCGGTCTTCCTGTTCTGGCAAAATGGATATGCCGCCACCGGCGTCGCGGAGATTCTCGCCCGCGCCAAGGTCAACTCAGGCAGCTTCTACCACTTCTTTAGATCGAAAGAAGCCCTCCTCCTCGCCGTGCTCGACTGGTACGTGAGGGGCCTCAAGCCGTTCGTCATGCAGCCGGCCTTCGCCCAATCGCCCGACCCGATCGAACGCGTCTTCGCCGTTCTCGCCTTCTACCGGCAGAACCTGATCAAGACCGGCTGCACCTACGGATGCCCGATTGGCCGGCTGGCACTCGAGATCCCCGAGAATCGCGCCGAGGTCCACCACCTCCTCGCCGCCAACTTCGACGGCTGGACCGCCGCGATCGAGACCTGCCTCGATGCCGCACGTGATCGTCTGCCACCGGATCTCGATCGGACATCGCTCTCACAGTTCGTGCTCACGGTCATGGAAGGCGGCGTCATGCAGTCGCGCGCGCATCGGCGGATCGGCCCGTTCGACGCGTCGGTTCGTCACCTCCGGCGCTATTTCGAGTTGCTCACCCAATCGCCGCACCACGCGCGCCCGGTCACACCCCCGAGACCGATCCCCCGCCCCGGGGGGCCGCGCAAAACCACGCATCGTTCCCTCACTCAGGAGCTACTGTGAAAACCACCCTCGCCGCCGTTGCGTTTTCGCTGTCGTTCTCGCTCTCATCCGGCGCGGCCGCTCTCGCTCAACCGGCACAACCGGCTGCTCCACACGCCGGACCCGCCGCGGAGCTCGGCTGGCTAGTCGGCGGTGTCTGGGTCGCCGATGCATCCAAATTCGGCGGCGGGATGCAGCGCATCGAGACCCGCTATCACTGGTCGGACAACGACACCTTCGTCCGCTTCACCACGCACTTCGTCAGAGACAAAGGCGTGCGGAATACATACGACGGCAATTTCTTCTGGAACGCGGGCGCGAAGACGTTCTCGATGTGGTACATGAATGCTGACGACGAGATCACCGAAGGACCGGTGACGATCAGCAATGCCGGTCTTCAGATGCTCTTTCGAGGAACGGATTTCGAAGGCAAGCTCACCGATCTCCGCGTCGACGTCACCAAGCAGACGCCCGACCTCTATCGCTGGACGCTCATGGAGAAGCAGGGCGACACGTGGAAGGAGCTGGCATCACTCGACTACGCCCGCAAGCCAGAGGCGTAGCCAAACTCGCCCCGCAGGATCGCCTGACGGAGGGGCGGTCTCCTTTCCCCTTTCCCCTTTCCCCTTTCCCCTTTCCCCTTTCCCCTTTCCCCTTTCTCCTTTCTCCCTTCTCCTTTCTCGCCCCTAGTGCCCTGGCCCCGGCGGCGGCGCCTGCCCGAGCCCAATCACCTCACCACTCGCCAGCACCTGCCCGCGCATCGCGTCAATGAGATCGCCGTAACTCGCGTTCGACTGTAACGCGAGCGCCGTGCCCAGCGCAAAAACCTGCAGGTGGTAGCGGTGCTTCGGACCCGGCGGCGTGTGCGGCCCCAGGTACGGCTGGCTCGCCCCACGAACGTTCGGTCCGTACTGCGCACCCGCTGGCGGCGCGGTCATTCCCGCATCGAGCTTGGTTACCGATGCCGGAACGTTGAACATCGTCCAGTGAAGAATCGGCGCACCGTTCCGCATCGCGTCCGGATCCTGCATGATGGTCACGTACGACTGCGTCCCCGAGGGGCCCGCACTCCACTGCAGCCCCGGAAACACGTTGCCGCGATACTGTGTGTTCTCGAACGGGATGTCGCCACCCGGCTTCCACGCCGGGGTGCTCACGGTCAGCTTCGCCCCGCCCTTCGCCGGCAGCACGACCATCGCCAGCAAGGCAGCCCCCGGCTCGGTGGCGGTTGGCGGCTGCTGCGCGGCAACGCCACGCGGCAACAGGCCGGCAATCATCAGCATGGAGACCGCAACCGGCGTGTACGCTTTCATCGGAATCTCCCAATCGGTGAGAATGCGGACCGCTCATTCATCTTAGTGCGAATCCCGCTCTTGAGAAGGATCCGTGCCGCGACGATTTCCCGCCTTGACAGCAGCCATCGGACAGCACATCTCAATTCTCAGTAGGCGCGACGTCAGTACCATAATACGAGTCACCACAACTCAACACCCGGTGCCCCATGAGTGACGACGCCACGACCCCACGTCTCCCTCTCACCAAAGAGGAAGAAGACCTCGGCATGGGCCGCGACATCACACGCCGCGATTTCCTGAACGCCGTCGCCATCGGCGCGGGCGCTGCCCTCCTCGGCGCCGATGCGCCCGCCGCACATGCGCAGCCCGCACCCGCCGTGATACCAGCCGGCGCCTTGCCGGGCGCCGCCTTGCCATCGGGCCAGCCCGTGAACCCGTGGGCCGGTTTCTCCGGCGTCGGCGACTACGCCCGCGCCAACGGCAACACATGGGACGTCGTCACCGCCGGCCACGGCCTCCGCGATGGCCTCTACGAGCAACGGATCGCGGCCGCTGCGTCAACCAACGAGACATATGATCTCGTCGTCGTCGGTGGCGGCTTCTCCGGCATGGCCGCCGCCTACTTCTACCTCAAGGAAGGCGGACCCGGCCGGACGGTCCTCATCCTCGACAACAACAACCTGATGGGCGGCGAAGCCAAGCGGAACGAATTCGTCGTCCGCGGCCAACGCCTCATCGGCCCCCAGGGCTCCAACGACACCGACGCCCCCAGCGAAGGATGGCGCGGCGAAATGTGGCGCGACCTCGGCCTGCCACCCGACTTCGAGTACGGCAAACTGCGCTCCGATCGCACGCCGATGCTCTTCGGCCGCGACAATTTCATCCACCAGGTCTGGGCCGACGACTTCGAGAACCACGGCTTCTTCTTCGATGAGCCCACACCTCACTGGGTCCGCAATCCATGGGGCCATAACCTCGAAGACACACCGTGGTCACCCGAGCTCCGCCGCGAGCTCCTCCGATGGCAGAACGAGCCCGTCGAACCGTGGAAAGGTGACCCGGCGGGACTGAAGAAGTGGCTCGATAGCATGACGTACGAGCAATACCTCACGAATGTCCGCAAACTCCCAGCCGAGGTGGCGCGCTACGCCGATCCGCTGCTCTCGGCATCGATCGGCCTGGGCAGCGATGTGCTCTCGGCCTACGCGGCGTTCTACGACGAGTTTCCGGGCTTCACCGGCCTCTCGCCCTCGGGCATTCTCTTCATTCGCGATCACAAGATGGCGAACGTCCCCCGAGACTTTCACTCGTTCCCCGGCGGCAACGACGGGATCATGCGATGCATCATCAAAGCCCTGATCCCGGGCGCGATCGCCGGTGGCACCGGCTTCGCAAACATCCACAACGGCCAGATCCGCCTCGACGCGCTCGATCGCCCGAACGCACCGGTGCGAATGCGCCCCAGCACTACGGTCATCCGGCTCGTGCACGATGCCGGCAATGGCGGTAGCGGCAGCAGCGGAGAGCCCGCCACGATCACGTACGCCCGTGACGGCCGGCTCTACACGGTCCGTGGACGCGCGGTCATCTGGGCCGCCGCGAACTGGACGGCGAAGCACGCAATCCAGCACCTGCCGGATGAATACCGTGCCGCGATGGACGAATTCCCCCGCGCCCCAATGCTCGTCGCCAATGTCGCCCTCGACAACTGGCGCTTCCTCTACAAGATGGGCTACACCGCGTGCTCATGGCGCGGCGGCTTCGGCTTCACCGCCAACATCCGCCCCAACATGTACATCGGCGACTACCGCCCGCCGCTCGATCCCGACCAGCCCAACATCCTGACGTTCTACGTCCCGTTCAATCAGCACGGCCTCGGGCTGGCCGAGCAGGGCAAGGTGGCACGGACTCGCCTCTTCGGCACGACGTACCGCGAATACGAGTCCGCCATCCTGCAGCAAATGGTCAAGATGTTCAGTGCCGGCGGCTTCGACCCCAAACGCGATGTCGCCGGGATAGTCCTGAACCGCTGGGGCCACGCCTACATCACACCAGGACCAGGTTTCTACGCTGGCCGCGACGGCAAACCGGCACCGAGCGATGTGCTCCGCCGCCCACTCGGCACTCTGACCTTCGCGCACTCGGAACTCGCCGGCAACCAGAACTGGGTCGAAGCCTCCACCGAAGGCCGCCGCGCCGCTCACCAGGCCCTCGAGATGCTGAAACGAGCCTGACGCGGCACAAGGACACGCCGGGGACTGGAGGCGATTCAGGGCTCGACGATGGGAAATCCAGGCTGAAAGTCGACGAGCAGCCCCCGTAAATCCGAAACCGCCTTTGCATCGCCGGTGGTCGTGATGTCGTGACGCTCCAGCGCATCGGCGAGTGGTCGTTGGCCCAGGATCACGCTGTCGAACACGGCTCGCGTTGTCGTCACCGTCGTCATGGCGTGCGGGTCATCCCTGCCATCGATCCAGGTGAGTGCGCCGTGCTCGAGCGTCGACGTCAGTGACTCGTGCGTATCAGTGAATCGCCAGCTGATGACGATGTGCCTCGTTCCGGCGCGAGGTCCGTCCACCCGCGTCCCGAGATAATCGAACACGAGAGCGATCGGCATCGCGTGCAGGACGGCTGCCCTGACGCCAGGGACGGATGGTGCACGGCTGGGGGCGGCGGCGCGCAGCTCCTGTGCGGCGAGTAGGTAAGAGTTTCGCCGGGCGCCCGATTCGGCGAGGTACCCCAGTTGTTCAAGTGCATCCGCCGCGAGACTGCGGGCTTCCCTGTTGGAAGGGTCGGCGAACACGACCTGGTCCATGATCTCGGCCACCCAGCGGTAACGGCCTGCCTTGAAATCCTGGCGTGCCCGGGCGATCACAGCGGGCGATCCGCCCATGTACTCGAGATACTTCTTGGCCTCTTCGGCGCGCGGCAAGCGCTCGAGTGTCGCAGGGTTGCCGTCGTACCAGCCGACATAGCGTTGATAGACGGCCTTCGAATCATCCGAGATCGTGCCGTAGTATTCGCGCGAGGACCAGTCGTTCTCGAGGCCAGGTGGCAGCGTCAGCGCCTCGGCGATCTCGGTGGGCCCGAACCCCTGATTCATCAGGCGAATAGTCTGGTCATGCACATACTTGTAGAGGTCACGCTGATTCGCCAATCGCTCGCGCACGCGCTCGTTTCCCCACACTGGCCATTGGTGTTGGGCGATCAGCACCTGCGCGCCGGCTCCGAACTGATCGAGCGCGACGTTGAGATACCGCGACCACCGATTCGCATCGCGAACGAGTGAGCCGCGAAAGGGGAGGAGGTTGTGCAGCGCGTGCGTGGCATCTTCGGTCGCATCGAGAACGTGCGACTGCGGGAGATAGATCAACATCTCCGACGGCGCTTCCGATTCCGGCGCGAGTTCAAAGACGAGCGGTACGCCGTCAACAGTGCGGGTCTCCATCGGCTGCTGAATGGTGACGTTGGGCGGGATCAGCGGTCCGCCCCCGCTCGCTCCGCGTGATTCGATCTTGCCAATGCCGTAGTCAACCGTGCCGCGTTCTCCGCGTGGCAGCGGGGTGCCAAACTGATACTGTGCGCGTCGCGACTTGAGGTTCTCGCCGACGGCGGCTTCCACGATGACGGCGTCCATGAAGCCCGCTGGCGCAATGATCTGCGTCTTTCCGGCGGCAATGTCGGCTGGCGAGACTACGCCACTGGCGCCGCCGAAGTGATCGGAATGACTGTGGCTATAGATCAACGCCACGATCGGCTTGCGAGGGCGATGCGCAGAATAGAGGTCGAGTGCCTCCTTCGCGGCTCCGGGTGTCGACAGTGCATCGATCACGATGAGACCCGTCCGCCCTTCCACGATCGTCATGTTCGCGCTCGAAAAATCGCGAATCTGATAGACGCCGTCGGTGACTTTGAACAAGCCGTGGATGGCGTTGAGTTGCGCCTGGCGCCACAGACTCGGATTCACCGTCGGCGGCGCCTCATGCGCGAGAAACGCATAGCCATCGGGATCGCTGGTATCGGGAGTCGTCGCGATGAATCCGCGCGTCGCGTCCTCGAAATCCTGCCGGTCACCAAACGGCAACCGCGATTGAACGGCCTGGTTTGCGGCTGCCACAATCGGCTCAGCCGGTTTCGTGTCTTGGGATTGAGCCCGGTGCGCCAGGATCGCTATCGCGAGCAGCCAGCCGTTGAGTCGTAATACCATAAGTAGCTCCTCGCGCCGCGATCACGTCATCGGATCCTGTAAGCGATCCTGTAAGCGCCTCATCGTTCTCAATGCACACGCTAAACCGCAGTGAACAAAAGCAACAGCGCAACGTCCCTGTCATTTGACATTGAGTCAGGCAACTACGGCTGTCGCCACGTTGCGCATGAGGCCTCAATCTCTATCCGCGCTTGCGTGGGCGCCGGCCGCAGGGCAGGGGTTCGTGATGCTCGAGCGGGCCTGATCCCGCCTGCAAGGTCCGGGAAGGCGCGCAAGGCTCGCGCTTAGCGCCAGGGATTGAGGATTCGCACGTCCCGATCGGCGCAATCACGCTCGTTGCGTGTCACGAAGGTGAGATCGTGTGTACGCGCGGTCGCGAGTAGAAGGCCGTCAACGACCGGTAACTCTCTTCCAGTTGCCCGTCCCTGTGCGGACATGCGGCCCCACTCGTGCGCTACCGCTTCTGTGATCGGCAGGAGCCGGCCGGCAAATCGCCGTGGCAATTCCTGTGTGGCCCACAGTTGAAGCGCATCTCTCCGGGTACCCGGCATCGCGAGTTCAAATCCCATCGTCAATTCGCCAATCGTCAGCACGCTGATGTAGAGATCGAGCTGCATCTGCTGAGAAAGCCACGTCAGTACCCGAGGTTGAGGCGAGCGCTTGAATGCCTCGGAGAGGATGTTCGTGTCGAGCAGGAAGCGCATCGCGGCGTAGCCTTTCTGATTAAGAGATCATTGGCAGTCTGCTGTCGTCGGCCAGCCTAGAGATCGAGCTTTCGCGGCAGATCCTTCCTGCGCTCGAATGCGTCCTCCGGCAGCTCCCCGGCGGCAATTGCCTCGGCAACGGGAGAATGCCGCAGGAATTCCACCAGATCCCCGGGGGCAATCAGTCGCTCATAGTCCTCTCTGGCGAGCACGACGACCGCATCCCGGCGCCCCCGCGTAACCATTTGAGGCTCGTGGGCCAAGGCACGCCGGACGACCTCTGAGAACTGATTCTTGGCTTTCTCGAGCGTCCACGAGGTCATTAGGCCTCCCATTTCAGCCTCGGTCGACCGGCATATACTATTTCACGATAGTTACCAGGGTATTTGGGCCAAATCTGGCTGATCTAGCCAATCTAGCTAGTCTGGCTAGTCTGGCTAGTAGGGGCCGGTCGCGACCGGCCCTGGTAGTAGCCACCAAGAATGGCGCAGCCCCTAAGCAGCGGGGCGTTCGGAAAACCGTAGGTCGCCCTGTCGGGCAACGGCCCCTAACCGATGCGGCGTCCGGCGTCGTTTGGACTCGCGAACGTCTACGTGCCCACCGCCGACCACACCATCGCGTGAAATAACTCGTCCATCGCCGCCGGCGTCATCACACACCCGCCGTCGATCCACCACGACAGCAGTGACACCAACGCCCCGGCAAACGCGTGCGCCAGCGCCGTTCGCTGCTGGTGCGTTAGCTTGGCACCCCGCGGCAGTTCTGCCAGCCGCGCCTCGATCCCTCGCGTGAAATGCGCGCGCGAGAGATCGAAGAACTCGTGGATGCGGCCCGATGCCACGAACGTGACATACAATTTTCGTGACTCGCCGACATGGCCGAACAACTCACGCACCGGGACGACGCGGTCCCCAGCATCGGCCCGTCCCACCAACACCGTCGCGATCCGCTCCAGAAACTCGTCCAGGTCGCTGACGAACAGGTCGTTCTTGTCGCGGAAATAACTGTAGAACGTCGACCGCGCCACGCCCGCACGGTCGAGCAGCTCCTGCACGGTGATGGCGTCGAACGGCTTCTCCTGAAACAACGCCCACATCGCGCTGCCCAGCCGGTCACGCGTTCGCTCTGGCCGAGGATCGGACGGACGGCCGCGCGATTGGGATTTTCCGGACATATCACCCCGCTTTGTTCGGCGGCCCCCGTCGACAGCCACGCGTCCTGAATCTACGTATTAACGCATGACTGACACACGACTGGGTGGCGCCGCGATGATCGCCGCCGCCGTTGCCGGGATCATGGTCATGGCCGTCCACCCGACGAGCCACGAACTCCTCGCTCCGGGCACATTCACCATGATCGCGGCGCTCGGCGAGGCCGTACACATCGTCGCGATTATCACCGTACCCTTCGCATTCCTCGGTGCCCTGGTTCTGGCCCGGTACATCGACTCGCCCAACCGCCTCGCCATGTCCGCACTCGCGATATACGGATTCGCGCTCGTCGCCATCGTGAGCGCGGCAACCCTCAGCGGCCTTGTTGCAATCCCGATTCTCCAGAAGATCGTCGAACAGCCGCAGTCCGCCACGCAATGGGAAGGATTCGCCACGTACAGCGGCATCGTGAACCAGGGCTTCGCCAGGATCTACACGATCCTCACGTCGATCGCCATCACGCTCTGGTCGGTCCAGATCGTCCGGACCCGCATGCTGCCCCGCGCTGCCGGGATCTACGGACTCGTGGTCGCGCCGGTCACCTTCATCGCTGTGGCGTCGGGACACGTGCGCCTCGACGTACACGGATTCGGCGCGGTCGTTCTACTCCAGGGGATATGGTTGATCGCCGTCGGTGCAGCCCTCTACCGCACGACCAGAACTGAATAGTTCCTGCCAGAAACGAATCCATCCCTGGTAGCGGCCGGTCGTCGCCGGCCGAATTCATCCTTGGTAGGGGCCGGTCGCGACCGGCCCTGGTAGTAGCCACCGAGATGCTGAGGTCTGCGCAGCGGGGCCGTTCAAGAACGGTAGCTCGCCCTGCCGGGCAACGGCCCCCAAGACGGATGCCGCGGCGCAGCCACGACCTGACACCAGGCCACCCGGCTAGCCATTCTGGCGCCTTGTCACTACATCAACACGGCTCTTCCGGAGAGGCACCACCGTGCGAATCCGCGCTGTGCCGATCGCCTTCATCATCCCCGTGTTGCTCGCGTGTTCCCACGGTGATTCGGCGTCCCACACCCGCGCCGTGCCGCGCGGCGCCCACATCGCTCCTGGGCACGACCCGCTCGCCGCCGCCTCGGATTCGATCAAGTCCCTCTTCGCCCCGCTCAGGTGCGACACCGTGTTCCTGAACACGGGCTATGTCGCGACGGATCCCGAAGGCGTCGTGTTCCGCACGTTCGCTTGCGTGGGCGGCACAGGCGCCACACGCGGCTACTTCTTTCACGATCTCGGCAATGGCCGCACTCTCGTGTCCGGACGAGTGTTTAGGACAGCAGGCCACCAGAGCCGGCAGGCGGCGGATTCGATCGCCGCCGACGTCGGGACCCGCAACGGTCCCGCGACCACGTGTACAGACCCTGCCTGGCCTCCCGGCACCTCCGCTCACGTATTGTCGGCTGGCGACCTGAGTATCCGCGTCGTCGCCGATACGGAAACCGATGCGGTCACGGTCGAACGCAGTGTCGCAGCCCCGGATTGCGACCCGTCGCTCTTTGCCCGCTACCCGGAGTTCCCCTACCGCTAACGCTCGCGATCCCATTCGCCAATCCGCCGCCAGCACAGCAGATTGTCTCCGTCGTTTTTTTTCGGACGATCGGAGAACAACTGGAGGATGCGGATGAATACGGTCGTGACGCTGGCACTGGCGTTGGCGATGGCGATGCTGAGCGGTGCCGCTCTCTCCCGGGCACAAGGTCCCATCTCGGTTCCGGACACTCGCACGCACGCCGCCCCTCCGCCGGTCCGCGCGCGAGACTTGGGCGTCCCCTTCGAAGGCACGCCAGGCCCCAACAATGCCATCACCGACGTGTCTGGCGTCGAGGTGGGGTTCACGACGCTCATCTCCGGCGACGGCAACGCGCCGCTCGTGGTAGGGCAGGGGCCCGTCCGCACCGGCGTCACCGCAGTCCTTCCGCGTGGCAAGAACAACAAGGACCCGGTGTTCGCCGGCTTCTTCTCGCAGAATGGCAACGGCGAGATGACCGGCACCGAATGGCTGCTTGAAGGCGGTTTTCTCGAAGGCCCGGTGATGATCACCAACACGCACAGCGTCGGCGTCGTACGCGACGCCGTGATCGCATGGGAGGTGAAACACCAGGCCGATCAGGAACCCAAGGGGGTCTCAACGTATCCCTGGTCGCTGCCGGTCGTCGCCGAGACGTTCGACGGCGGCATGAATGATGTCGACGGATTTCACGTCCACCCCGAGGACACGTTCCACGCGCTCGATGCCTCCGCGAATGGCCCCGTCGCCGAGGGCAATGTCGGCGGCGGCACGGGCATGCGATGCTTCGGCTTCAAAGGAGGCACCGGCACCGCATCCCGCGTGCTTCCCACCGAGCAGGGCGGGTACACGGTCGGTGTGCTGGTGCAATGCAACACAGGCTCGCGCTCGCAGCTCCGGATCGCCGGGATTCCGGTCGGCAAGCTCGTCTCCACGGCGCCCGGTCCTGTCGGCATGGGTTTCCCCACGGACCCCGATCGCGATGTCGGATCGATCATCATCGTTGTAGCCACTAACGCACCGCTCGTGTCTACACAGCTCGACCGCCTCTGCAAGCGCGCCACGCTGGGCCTGGGCCGCGTGGGCGGCACGTCTGGCGATGGCTCCGGCGACATCTTCGTCTCGTTCTCCACCGCCAACCCCCTGGCCGACGATATTGGGATCCATCCGCCCGGCGCTCGTAGCGCCCCATCCAGTCCCGTGGCGCACATCGACATGCTGCACAATGACGAGATGGATCCGCTATTCCTCGCGACGATCCAGGCCACGGAGGAAGCCATCGTCAATGCGCTCGTGGCCGCCCAGACGATGACCGGCTACAACGGCCGCGTCCTGCAGGCGTTGCCACATGATCAGTTGAAGGCCCTGATGCAGCAGAAGTTCGCGCCCGCACCATGGTAGACCACAGGCATCGGTAGGCGTGAACCACTGACGGGCAACGGTCCCCAACGAATGCGGCGGCCATCGATGCTGGCAGCGCGGCCGGCCCGCCAATCGCGCCGTTCATCCCGCAACATGCGGATGGCATTGGTCGTAGATTATCCGGTGCAAGAGGTTACGCCAGCGTATCCGCTGGCGGTGGTTGCCCGGTTTCGACGTGACGGGTCATTCGTCGCTATCTCCGGAGGCACGCGCCGCGCCGGACGACTCGAATCCCTGGGTGCTCATGCATCGCTTGTGCTGCATCGCCGCCGCTCTCGTTGGTTTCGCCGCACTGTCATCGTGCGGCTCCAACTCCGTCCAGCCGGTGCACCAGCTCCCCGATAGTGTGACCGCCAAAGGCCACGACTGGGTCCGCTTCGGCTGGGACGTTGGACGATCCAGTGTCTCGACCGCGCCGACCCGCATCACGGCAGCCAATGTCGCGTCGATGGTCCGCCAGCAGGTCACGATCCCCGGGACCGCCGACGCGTCGGTCATCTATCTGAGTGACGTCAAGGTCGGCGGCGCCGCCCACGATGTGTTCTTCCTCACGACGGCCTACGGCAAGACGGTCGCGATCAATGCGAACACGGGCGCAACGCTCTGGACGTACACGCCAACCAACTATGACTCGTGGGCCGGCTCGGCACAGGTCACCACGGCAACGCCCGTCGCCGATCCGAACCGCGATTTCATCTACGCGGCGTCGCCCGACGGAAATATTCAGAAGCTCGGCGTCTCCGATGGACACATGGTGTGGAGCACCGCGATCACGTCGCGCCCCCAGAGCGAGAAGCTCGCCTCGCCGCTGAATTATTTCGCCGGCCACATCTTCGCGACGACAGGTGGCTATGTCGGCGACGCGCCGCCGTACCAGGGCCACGTCGCGATTCTCGACGCCACGAGCGGCCAGCTCCTCCACATATGGAACGCGCTCTGTAGCGATCAGCTGGCGATGATCGCGCCCACGGATTGCCCCCAAAGCGGATCAGCCATCTGGGGGCGCGGCGGCGCGGTCATCGACTCCGCCACTGGCGACATCTATGTCGCCACCGGCAACGGTCTGTGGGACGGCAGCACAAACTGGGGCGATGCCGTCATTCGCCTCGACTCCACGGCCACACACATCCTCGGCAACTACACTCCCGCCAACACCGGCAATCTCGACTCGACCGACCAGGACCTCGGCTCCACATCCCCGGTCCTCCTGGGCGGCGGCTACATCGCGCAGGGCGGCAAGGACGGCAAGATCCGCATCCTCACCGTCGCCGGAACAGCGGGCACGACGGCACACGTCGGTGGCGAAGCCCAGGTGACCGGGACACCCAACGCGATATCTCTCGTCAGCTCACCAGCGGTCTATCACTCGACAGGAGGCACGCTGTTTTTCGGAGCGGACAACGAAGCGACCGCGGCCTGGACGTTCAGCAACGGCACGCTCACGCTGCTCTGGCACAACTCCAACGTCGGCACGAGCCCCGTGGTCGCCGGTGGCCTGCTCTTCATCTACGATCAGGGCGGCAACGGCCTCCGCGTCTATGACCCCGCGTCGGGCACGCAGATTACCGCACTCGCCGCCGGCGTCGGCCACTGGAATAGCCCCATCGTCGCTGACGGCCGCATTGCGGTCCCCGAAGGCAGCTCCAACGACCACGCCTCGAGCGGCATCCTCGATGTCTGGCGTCTGCCATAGAACGCATCCAGCGTCCAGAAACCTGAGATTGCTACAGGCGCGAAGCCGATCGCGGATCTCGATATCCCCCCAAACACGTCGCGTGTAGCCCACGCTTGTCGCGGCGCGCACGTCACTATAGAATGGGGGAAAGGGTTCGGTCGTCCGAACGACATTTCCACCGCGCGCCATGACGACTGCACGAGCCGCGTTCTGCGCCCTGCTGGTCTCCGCAGGCGGCGTATCGGGCCAGACTGCTCCGCCTGGGTCGTCTGCCACCGCCTCGGGCTCGCCGTGCAGTATGGCATCGTCGGCGCCCCCGCCACCCGGCTGCCGCACGCTATCTGAGGACTCGTCTCTGCTGCCGGTACCGGGCGCCACGCTCACCCGCACGTCGCGGAGAGCCCAGATGTATGCGAAGATGGCGTGGACGACGCAGTGGCTCCGGCGCGAAACGACAGCCGGGCCAGGCGCCAGCGCCCGCACCCCGCAAGATTCCCTCACCCGGCAGTTGTACTTGGCCGCCATCCCGTCGGAAGTTGCACGGGGACGAGCGGACACCCTCGCGGCTCGGTCCGCGGCCGGCGGCCCGCCCCTCTCGCCGGCCGCCGCCGCCCAGCTCGAGATCGCCGAATGGCGGCGATCAGCCCTCGACGCAGCAGACAGCACGCACCATATGGTCGTGCTCCGGATCTCCGCGTTGTTCGATTCCGCGCGCGCATCCCGGCTCAGCCAGGACGAATTTCTACGAACCCTGATCCGGCTGAATCAGGTCAACGACGCCAACGAGAGCGCGTGGTTCGCGATTACGAGTGAGATCAATCGGATGGCCGATAGCGCCACCGTCGCCAGCGGCGGCGCCCCGCACCGGGATCAGATCGCGGCGTGTGTGCCATGGCACCTCGTCGTGGCGTGCCAGGGCGGGCCGGCATCCGGCACGCCACCAAAGCCAAACTGACCCCGCGATAGGCGCTGGGTACCGCGAGGACGCGGATCGGCAGTCCGCGCACCGGCGTACAGCTACACGCTGCGCGTGGCCCGCGGGACCGCCTGCGTTGGCGAATACCTGCGATCGGCGCCATTTTCTGCGCAGGGCGCCCGTTCGGGGAACGATCATGCCCCGGCCTGCCGTAGAGCAGTCCTCTCCTTTCTCCTCTCTCCTGTCTCCTCTCTAGTTCTGTGACGGCTACCACCGACCTCGACGCGCTGTTCGCGCCGGATGTCATCGCTGACCCGTATCCGCTCTTCGCCCGCCTCCGCGACGAAGACCCGGTGCACTGGAACGCGGCCTACCAGCTCTGGGTGGTCACGCGCTACGAGGATGTGGTGTGGATGGTCCGGAACCACGAGGCCTTCTCGTCGGCAGTCATTCGCACGGACGAACGCCCCCCATATCCGCCGGTCAACCCCGGCGACCTCCACCTCCTCCACGGGGTCCGCGCCTTCCGCGGCGACCAGCTCGTCGAGCAGGACCGCCCGGCACACGCCAGCATGCGAGCGGTCGTGCACGAGTTCTTCACGCCTGGCGCCATGGAAGCATGGCGGCCGTTCGTTCGCGCGGCGGTCGCGGAGTTCCTGGACGAGGTTCAGGACAAGGGCCACATGGATGCCCACCGCGATCTGGCCGCTCCGCTCCCGGTGCGGGTCATCACGCAGATGATGGGTGTCCCGGAACGCGATCGCGATCATCTCCGCGATCTCGCCGACAAGCTGCTCTACATCAATCGCGGCGAGCCGCACCGCCTCCAACCCCTGACGGAAGGCATCCGGGGCATGATCGACTATGTCTCGCCCCTGGTCGACCGCCGGATCGACACGCCCACGAATGACTTCCTGTCGGTGCTCGCGGGCGGCGAGTCCGCGGGGGTCTTCGACCGCAATCAGGTGCTCGTCAACGCCGCGCTCCTGCTCTTCGCGGGCCACGAGACGACGATGAACTTGATCTGCAATGGCCTCCTCGCACTGCTCAACCACCCGGACCAGTGGGCCCGCTTCGTCGCCAACCCCGAACGCTACGCGCGGCTCGCAACCGAGGAGTGCCTGCGATTCGACCCGCCGGTGAAGTCCACGCAGCGCATCGCGGCCCGCGATGTCGAGCTCGGAGGCCGCCAGATCCACGCGGGCGATCGCATCCGCTGGATCATCGCCGCCGCCAATCGCGACCCGGCCGCCTTCGAGAACCCCGACTCGTTCGACATCGCACGCCAGCCCAACCCCCACGTCTCACTCGGCGCCGGCATCCACTACTGCCTGGGCGCCTCCCTCGCCCGCGTCGAAGGGCAGGAGGTCTTCCGCGCGATCGCCGAACGGCTGCCCGGCATTAGGCTCGATTCGGCGCACCTGGAGTACGAGCCGAGTATCCAGTTCCGCTCGCTCCGCGCGCTTCCCGTGCGCTGGACGTAGAATCACTCCGGCCATGCGAGCGCTCCACGTCTGGGTCGATCACGACATCTGTGTCGGTAACGGCACCTGCCTGACGATTGCCCCAGGGGTTTTCCGGCACAACGACTCCCGCCAGTCGGAGGTGATCGATCCCGCCGGGGCACCCGAGGCGGTTATCCTCCACGCCGCCGCTAACTGCCCGGTCGGCGCGATTCGAGTCGCGCTGGCGGAGTCCGGAGAGCGGCTGCACCCCTAAGCCTCCACCCACAGCATACGGATTCCGCCTGACAGGCAATCCCGAATCCCAGTCCCTTACCCCCAGTCCCCAGTCCCCAGTCCCCAGTCCCTAATCCCCAGTCCCCAGTCCCCAATCCCCAATCATGCCACCCAGCACTCCGCGCCCTCGCGTCACGACGACGGATCTCGCGGCGATGAAGCGCGACCAGCACAAGATCGTGATGATCACGGCGTACGACGCACTCTTCGCGTCACTCGTCGACCAGGCTGGCGTCGATGTCATCCTCGTCGGCGACTCCGTGGGCCCGGTGCTGGCAGGCATGCCGTCGACGGTTCCGGTCACACTCAACCAGATGATCTATCACGGCCGCGCAGTGCAGCGGGGAACCAGACACGCGCTCGTGGTCATCGACTTGCCGTTCCTGAGCTACCAGATCTCGCCACGCGACGCCGTCCGCAACGCAGGCCGCATCCTCAAACGCACCGCCGCGGGTGCCGTCAAACTCGAAGGAGGTCGTGACTTCGCACCGGCCGTGCGCTCACTCGTCATCGCGGGCATCCCCGTCATGGGCCACATCGGACTCACGCCACAATCGCTCAATGTCCTGGGCGGGATCCGCGTCCACGGGCGAGGCGCCGGTGCCCCGGAGCGCCTGATCGACGACGCACGCGCGCTCGAAGATGCCGGCGCGTTTGCGATCGTCCTCGAGTTCATCACGGCCGATGTCGCCCGCCGGGTGTCGGAGAGTGTCACGATCCCCACGATCGGCATCGGCTCCGGCCCGCACTGCGACGGCCAGGTCCTCGTGCTCCACGACATGCTCGGCCTCAATGAGAACTTCCACGCGAAGTTCGTCAAACGCTACGCCGAGCTGGGCGCCGCAGTCCGCGGCGCGGTCGCATCGTTCGCGGACGAGGTCCGGACGGTCGCGTATCCCGACGAGGCGCACACGCACGCGGGGTAGCTGGCCGCCTGCCCAGCGGCAAAAACGAATATTGGAGTGGAGGTTCAGGCAAAGTCACACCAAAGCGCAGGCCCAGTGGGGCACATGCACGCTTCCACAGTGAGGCTGAACTTCTTCCTGCCTGCCGGCCCTTGCGCAGCGTCGACAACAGCGCGATAGAAATCCTCGGGCCCGTCCACCCAAGGTAGCAGGACGGTTACGGCTCGTCGCACCGGCGACGACCTCGCGGAAAAGTACACAGCAACCCCTGGGAACGGAGCAGAAATAACTGCTACTACCGGTCCATCGTTTCCAAGATTTGGCGTGTGATTGAGAATGATGCCAATTCTCGGAACGTGCTCTACGTCCGGCTCACGAATTTGCTGACGTACAACGTTTAGTCGGGATGTGCCGGCGTATCGGTAGCCAAGAAGAGAAAACGCGGCCAGATAACCGGAGCGAAGCAGGCTGGCGAACAGCTTCTTCTGGCTCGTGCGGAACTTAGCCGAAAGCTCGAACCGCCACTCGGTGCCTGACGAAGTAGTGGCGTCCAAGTGCTTATTCAGTTCGCCGACGCGCTCCGGATGGTTATAGCTCTCATGAATCTCGATACGAACTGGTTCGCCCTCCGTCTTGTTTATCCTCGCATTGACAGTCATGCCACCGGCGCTGAGAGACACAGGACCGGTGTAGTCGCCCTTGTTGGAAAAGAACGCAGTGTTCAACTTCTGCATGGACGCAAATTCTGACACTGATGCGTCGATTGTTGATCCCGCAGTGTTGTTGCAGTCGGCGCAGGTTAGGCACATCGGCTTGCCCCCGATTGAGCTTGGTGGGACATGCTCGAGTGTTAGTCGGCGGGCGTCAAGATCAGCCCGGGTAAAGAACTCCCCGCACAATGGGCACCAGCACCCGTTGGGAGGACCACCGATCTTAGCGCATGCCGCTGATTGCCTGAGGAAGAATTGGATGCGCTTGTCGGGAGGCTTCATATGCTCTCGTCGTGCCTAAGGGTCAGGTTACGCTCGGGTCTGATATTACCGAAACACGGCGTGATCACTCCCTGACAACGTAGCAGAGCGGAGAGGTCCAAGGTGATCGGGTTGACAGGCATAGCGAGTTGTATTCATCGGGTGTTGCCGCTCAGCGCCGCTCGCACGTTCGTCTTCGCGGATCGGCACTAGCACACAAGGATTTCGCCGGGAGCGGACGCGGGTCGTGGCGACGCGTGCTACTTTATGACGTCATGCCGACGGATATCCTCGCCGCGCTCGACGCCGACTGTGGCGCGGATGTCGCCCACGCATTCTCCGCACTCGCCGTAGAGTACCTGGCCGCGACCCGCGACCGAAGCACCCGCGTATCGACGCCGCACTCCCGCACTGAGCTGGCGGCACGATTCGCCGAGCCGCTCCCGCATCACGGCCGGCCCGTCGCCGAGATCGTCGCCCGCCTCCGCGACGAGGTCCTGCCCGACTGCAACCACCTCTACCACCCCCGCTACATCGGTCACCAGGTCTCGGCTCCGCTCCCCGCCGCGATCTGGATGGAATCCCTCACCGCCGCCTTCAATCAGTCGCTCGCGGTCTGGGAGATGTCCCCCGTGGCAACCGTGATCGAGCACCAGGTCATCCGGTGGCTCACGACGCTCGCCGGATACGGACCGGACGCCGGTGGCACGCTCACGACTGGCGGCACGGAGGCGACGTTTACCGCACTCCTTGCGGCACGCGCCGCTCTGCTACCGGACTCGTGGACCAATGGGGTCACCAATCCGCCACTCCTCGTCTGCGGGGAGCACGCGCACTACGCCGTCACACGCGCCGTCGGCGCCCTGGGCCTCGGCCTCCGCAGTGTGCGGCTCGTTCCCAGCTCGGCACACCGGATGGACCCTCAGGCACTGCTCGCGACGCTCGAAGCCGCGGACCGCCCGGTCATGGCGGTCGTCGCCACTGCCGGATCGACCGCCACCGGCTCGTTCGACGACCTCTCGGCCATCGGCGAGATCTGCGCGACGCGTGGTATCTGGCTGCACATCGACGGCGCCCACGGCGCGGCCGCCCTCCTCTCGCCGCAACACCGGCACCGCGTTCGCGGCATCGAGCACGCCAGTTCGATCGCCTTCGATCCGCACAAGATGATGCTCCTGCCACTCCAGGCGGGCACGCTCCTCGTGCGGGATGCGCGCGCGCTCGACGCAGCGTTCGCGCAGCACGCTCCGTATCTCTTCCACGGCAGTGACGCGGATGCGCTGCCGGACCTCGGCGTCCGCAGTTTCCTGTGTTCGCGCCGCGCGGATGTTCTCAAATTGTGGGTCGCGCTGCAGCGCTATGGGGCCGATGGGATCGCGGCACTCTACGACCACCTGTGCGACACCGCACGCGCGCTCTATGATGCCGTGTGCGCGCACCCGGCCTTCGAGCCCGTGCACGAGCCCGAATCCAACATCGTCTGTTTCCGGCGCCGCGGCTCCGACGAGCTGAATCGGCACGTGCGCGAGTCCTACAACCGCTCGGGCGCCGGGTGGATCACCACGACGATGCTCGGCGGCCGCCGGGTGCTGCGCGCCACGATCATGAATCCCCGGACGACCGCTGGTGATGCCCGCACGATCCTCGACGGCCTCGCTGCAGTCAAGCCGTGAGCCGTCGTTTCTGCCCCCAATCCCCAGTCCCCAATCCCCAATCCCCAGTCCCCAATCCCCAATCCCCAGTCCCCAGTCCCCAGTCCCCAATCCTCCCCACACCGGAGCGCTGATGCGCCGTTCGGCACTGCTGGGTCTCGGTATCATCCTCGCGCTCGCCGCGTTCACGACACGCCCGCTGCGCCGGTCGCATGATGCGATCTTCACGCTGCAGGAGGTGATGATCCCGGTGCGCGACGGCGTCCACCTGCAGACGGTGATTATCGCGCCGGTCAATCAGACCGGACCACTCCCGATTCTGTTTCGGCGCACGCCGTACGGGGTGCCGAGCCAGCCGCCGGAAAGCATGCCGGCCAACTGGAAGGAGTTAGCGCAGGACGGTTACATCTTCGTCATCCAGAACCTCCGCGGCCGGTTCAAGTCCGAAGGGGTGTTCAAGCTCTCATCGCAGGTCGATCTGCAGGACCCCAATGCCACGAACGAAACAACGGACGCCTACGACAGCATCGACTGGCTCCTCAAGAACGTCCCGAACAACTCGGGCAAGGTCGGCATGTACGGCGTGTCGTATGACGGTCTCACCACGGGGTTGACGCTGCTGCACCCGCACCCCGCGCTCAAAGCGATCAGCGAGCAGGCGTCACCGGTCGACCAGTGGATGAACGACGACAACCATCGCTACGGCGCACTGCGTGAGAGTTACGACTTCGAGTACGCGGTCTATGAGCAGGCGGACAAGAACAAGAACACCCATTTCGATTTCGAGACCTACGACTCGTACCAGTGGTATCTCGACCTGGGCCCGCTCTCGGCGCTCAACGCGAAATATCTCCACGGCTCGATTCCCTACTGGAACGAGACGGTCGAGCACCCGGACTACGACGCGTTCTGGAAGAATGAGGCATGGGTCAATCAGTTGCACTCCGCGACCGTCCCCAATCTCAACGTAGCGGGGTTCTGGGATCAGGAAGATCCGTGGGGCCCGTGGCAAATCTTTCGCCATGAGGAGGAACACGACCCGGATCACACCGCATTGATGGTCGCAGGCCCGTGGTATCACGGTGAGTGGCAAACGCCCAAGGCGGACAGCATCGGGCTGATCGCGCTCGGCGGCCACGAAACCGCGCGCGAATTCCGCGAGCAGATCGAAGCGCCGTTCTTCCGCTACTACCTCCACGACTCTGGCGGGAAACCGGCGTGGCAGGCCACGACGTTCCAGTCCGGATCCAACAGTTGGCACACGTACAAAGTCTGGCCGCCCAAGGAAGCGACGGCCACGAAACTGTACCTTCACTCCGACGGCACGCTGTCCTTCGCCGCACCATCGGCGTCAGCCGGCTCGCGCGCCTATCGCGAGTACGTATCCGACCCCGCGAACCCGGTTCCGTATCGCACCCGCCCGATCTCGCCGACGTACCCGGCCGGCGACTGGCGGACCTGGGAGGTCGCGGACCAGCGATTCGTCGATCACCGGCCGGACGTGCTCTCCTACACCAGTGCCCCCCTCGACCACGATGTCACGGTTAGCGGGCAGTTGTCCGCGAAGTTGTTCGCCTCCACGACGGGCACCGACGCGGACTTCATCGTCAAACTCATCGACGTGTACCCGGAGAGCGCACAGGCCAACGCGTGGTCGCCGGACGCTGGACCCAGGCCCGGCCAGTACGCGCACTCCGTCAACGGATATGAGCTGCCGATCGCGATGGAAGTGCGCCGCGGCCGCTACCTCGCGAGCAACGAGCACCCGCACCCCCTCGCCGCCGGCACGCCGATCGTTCCTCAAAGGCCACCGCCTCATGGTCCAGGTGCAATCGACCTGGTTCCCGCTGATCGACCGCAACCCGCAGAAGTTCGTCCCCAGCATCTACGAGGCAACGGCGGCTGATTTCGTCAAAGCCACCCAACGGATCTACAGCTCCCCCCAGCTCCCATCCCACATCGTGCTGCCCGTGATGCCCGAGGGACTGGTCAGCGGCCAACTCTGATTCGCTCATTTTGGTTTTGTCTACTTTCTACTCTCTACTTTCTCGTTTCTCCTTTCTGTTCCGCCACTCTCCGATTTTGGCTGGCGTTATGGCGCGTAATCCCGCAACCGTGCCACCGTCGGCGCATCGAGCTTCGTCACCAGCGCGGTGACCAGATCGACCATGCGATCGAAATCCGCGCGATTGATGATGCCGTTATGCGCGTGCGTATACCGCGTCGGGATCACCAGATTGACGATCGGCGCACCGCCATCCGTCTTCTGTATCGCGGCGCCATCCTCGCCGTAACCGGTGATGAAATCGAACTGCAACGGGATCGACGCCCCGGCAGCGGTCTCTTTCACGAACGCGACGAGCTTCCGGCTCGGCAACGCACTGGCGTCGTAGAGGAACACTCCGGGCCCACCGCCCAGCACCTCCTGAGCCTCTTCCGCCTGCACACCGGGCACGTCCTTCACGATGCCCACCTCCAGCGCGATTCCAATGTCGGGTTTGACGATCGAGGCCGCTGTCTGCCCGCCACGCAAGCCGATCTCCTCCTGCACGGTGGCCGCGTAGTAAATCGTATTCGCGTGTGAGGTGTGCTCGAGCCGCCGCATGACTTCAATCAGGACGGCGCAGCCGATCCGGTCGTCCCACGCTTTCGCGAGGTAGTTGTTGGTGCCATTGAGCACAATGAACGGTGCATCAGGAACGACGGGGTCTCCCGGTGAGATCCCCATGGCCTTGACTTGGGCGTCGCTGCTGGCGCCGACGTCGAGGAAGATCGACTCTCGCGGGAAGACACGCGTCCGCTCTTCGGGTGCCGCGACGTGGATATCGCGGATTCCGGTCACCGCATGCACGGGCCCCTTCGATCCGATGATCACCCAGCGCTGATCGACAAGCGCCTGGTCGAACCATCCGCCAAGCATCTGCATGGACAGGAACCCGGCGGGCGTCACCCGCCGCACGACTCCGCCTAGTTCGTCCATGTGGGCGTCTACCATAATCCTCGGGCCCGTCGTGCCCTGCTGCGCGATCACAGAGCCGATCCCATCGTAGGTCACCCGAGTCGCCATCGGTTTCATGTAGTCCACCATGAGATGGCGCACCGAATCCTCGAATCCCGGCGCGCCCGGCGCGTTCACGAGTTCGGCGAGCATTGTCAAGACGCGGTCCTGCGCCGCGAGGGGATGCCCCCACATAGTGAGCAACGCTATCGCCAGCCACAGTCGTCTCATTGTGGTACCTCGAGTAAGAGTCGCGGGGCACAAAGGTAGCCGCGGGACGGGTGGAGGCGTATTGTTCCTCCGCTCTCTCCTGCCGAGTTCGCCGGTTTCTCACCTGTGAGGGTTGTGTGAATCTCCCCAACACGATCGCCGCCGCGGCGTGCTGCATTGGCCTGGTACCGGCGTTGCTCGCGGCCCAGCACCCACATCTCTCTGCTGAGACGAAGCAATACGTCGTCGTCGACACGCCGGTCGTCGTGCTCCGCCACGTCCGGGTCATCGACGGCACCGGCGCGGCGCCACGCGACGATCAGACGATCGTGGTCTCGCACGGATTGATCACCGCCACCGGTAACGCGGCAACCACGCAGGTGCCGGCGGGTGCGCAGATCCTCGATCTCCCCGGCCGCACGGTCATGCCCGGCCTCGTCATGCTCCACGAGCACATGTTCTATCCGACGGGCGGTGTGTTGATTCTCAATGAGGGCGGGTACAGCTTCCCGAAGTTGTACCTCGCGGGTGGCGCGACGACGATCCGCACGGCCGGCAGTATGGAGCCCTACACGGATCTCAATCTCAAAGCGATGATCGATACGGGCGCCGTCCCCGGCCCCCGGATCGATGTCACAGGTCCGTATATAGAGGGGCCCGGCATGGATCTGTATCAGGTCCACCCTCTGTCTTCGCCGGCCGACGCGACCGACATGGTTCGCTACTGGGCCGAACACGGCGCAACATCGTTCAAGCTGTACATGCATGTCACGCGTGCGGAGATGGGGGCCGCGATCGCCGAGGCGCACCGCCACAATCTCAAGATCACAGGGCACCTCTGCTCCGTGACGTTCCGCGAAGCCGCGGCGCTCGGTATCGATAATCTCGAGCACGGCATCGTGGTCGCCAGTGACTTCGTCCGCGACAAACAGCCGGATGTCTGCCCCAAGGACGGCGCGGTCGCCAGTTCGATCGCCGCGATCGACATCGCTGGCGACTCCGTCTCCGCGCTCATTCGCGACCTCGTCTCGAAACACGTGGCCATGACGTCCACGCTCGGCGTGTTCGAGACGTTTGCGGCACACCGCCCGCCGATCATCCCCGGCGCGCTCGCTGCCATGACGCCCGAGGCCCGCGTCCAGTATCTCGAGGGCCGCTCCCAGATCGGCGACGATACGTCGTCGCTCGGGACGACGCTGCTGCACAAGGAGATGCAGTTCGAGCGCGCCTACGCCGCGGCTGGCGGGTTGCTCCTCTCGGGCTCGGATCCGACGGGCTTCGGCGGTGTCGTTCCAGGCTATTCGAACGAGCGAGAGATCGAACTACTGGTCGAGGCGGGATTCACGGCGACCGAAGCGATCAGGATTTCCTCTCTCAATGGCGCGCAATACCTCGGCCGCGCGGATCACATCGGATCGATTGCCGCCGGCAAGGCAGCCGACTTGCTGGTCGTCCGTGGTGACCCCTCAACCCGCATCCGGGATATCGAGAAGGCCGAGATGGTGTTCAAGGATGGAGTCGGCTATGACTCCGAGCGGCTCTTCCGCGCGGCACGCGGCGTCGTCGGGCTGCACTAACCACCCAACATCGCGAGGCAACGCCCCATGTCCGGCCTGTTCATAATTCTGTTCATCGCGGTGTTCGTGCTGGCGTCCACCTACCGCACGATTCCTCAGGCGACAGTCGGCGTCGTCACGGTCTTCGGCAAGTACCGCCGCATCATGCGGGAAGGGCTGAACTTCAAGATGCCCTGGGAGACGGTCATCACGCGCCTCTCACTCCAGAACCGCGCGCTCCAGATGGAGTTCCAGGCCATCACGCAGGATCAGGCCAACGTCAAGTTCGCGACGATGGTGCTCTACGCGGTCGCGGCTGCCGAGGAAGACGCGATCAAAAAGGCGGTGTTCAGCTTCGCGTCGATGCAGGAGTTCCAGCTCGCGCTCCAGCGAACGATCGACGGCTCGATCCGGCAGTTCGTCGCCACGACCAAACAATCCGACATCCTCGGGATGCGTGCCGAGATCGTCGATCATACCAAGAAGAATCTCGATGAGGTGGTCCTGAACTGGGGCTATGTCGTTCGCGACATCCAGATCACCGACATGACGTTCGACCAGGTGATCATGGATTCGATGGCCCGTGTCGTATCCTCGAAAAACCTGCTCGCCGCGGCCGCGAACGAAGGCGCCGCACTCCTCGTGAAGCGCACCAAGGATGCCGAAGCCGAAGCGGCATACAAAACGATCGGTGCGGAAGCGGAGAAGACGGCGTCGGCGCTGCGAGGGGAGGGGCTCGCGCTCTTCCGGAAGAATGTCGCCGACGGGATGAAGACCGCCGCGGACAGTCTCAAGGAAGCGGGCGTCGATCCGAACTTCCTGCTGTTCCTGGAGTACACGGACGCCCTCAAGTACGTGGCCGACCACTCGCAGGGAAAGGTCCTGTTCATGGACAGCGGCGCCGGCGCCGCGACCAAAGTAGTGCAGGGGGTCCTGAGCATGGCCGCGGACCTGGCCGTGACGCCACCACCCCCACCCCCACCGTCCGCCTCATGACAACCGGCCGCCTGCGGAGACAGATCCGTCCCTGGTAGGGGCCGGTCGCGACCGGGCCCTACCTGTCGCCCACCGGATGCCGCCGCGATCGCGCTACAAAGCCTCGATGTACGCGACCTCGCCGTGCAGCGCCTGATCCAGCCCCTCGGTCTCCGCCGCCTCACCGGCCTTCACCGGCGTGATACGGTCGATGATCCACAGCATGCCATAGGTGAACACGAACGCCCACACCGAGGAAATACACACGGCGCCGAGCTGCACGAGGAAGAAGTGTGGGTTGCCATTGAACAACCCGTTCGTGCCCGCCGGGTTGAACGCGAGGCTCGCGAATGCGCCGCAGCTCAGGATACCCAGGAAACCGCCGACCCCGTGTACCCCCCAGACGTCGAGCGCGTCGTCCCACCGGAGCCTGTTCTTGAGCGCGACCGCGTAGTAGCACACGATGCCGGCGAGGATCCCGATGAGCACCGCCGATGAGGGCGATACGTAGCCGGCCGCCGGCGTGATCGTCGCCAGACCGGCGACCGAACCGGTGAGCAGTCCCAGGAACTTGGGCTTCTTCGTCGTCATCCAGTCGATCGCAAGCCAGGTGACCGCCGCGAAGCTCGCCGCCAGGTCGGTATTGATGAATGCGACGGCGGTGACCGAGTCCACGCGGAACTCACTTCCTGCGTTGAAGCCGTACCACCCGAACCAGAGGAGACCGGTACCGAGCGCCACCAGGGGGATCGAATGGGGCCCGCGCTCTGCGACGCGCCGGCGTCCCACGTAGAGCACCGATGCGAGTGCCGCGATGCCGGCGATGTTGTGCACGACGATCCCGCCCGCGAAATCGAGCACGCCCCAGTGGGCCATGATCCCGCCGCCCCAGATCATGTGCACGAATGGGAAGTACACGAGGATGAGCCACGCGGTGAGAAAGAGCATGTACGCCGCGAACCGTACGCGGTTCGCGAACGCACCGGTGATGAGCGCCGGCGTGATGATCGCGAACATCATCTGGTAGCCAAAGAATACGAAGAGCGGGATGGTGCTATTAGCGGGCGACGGGGTGTCGAGCGAGATCCCGCGCAGGAACGCCCAGTTGAAGTTGCCGATGATACCGGCGAAGTCCGTTCCACTCTTGAGATCCCCGCTGAAACACATCGAGAAGCCAAACGCCCACCAGAGCACCGTCGTCCATCCCATCGACGTAAAACTCTGCATCATGATCGCGAGCACGTTCTTCCGGCCGACCAGTCCGCCGTAGAAAAACGCGAGCCCCGGTGTCATGAGCATGACGAGGCTCGAACACAGAAGCATGAAACCGGTGTTGCCCGTATCGAGCGTCAGATGCGCCATGCGATTGGCTCCTGAATGGGCGGCGGATCCACCGGTCCGCGGCGAATCCCAGTCCTCCGCCGCGCCAGACAGCCAGCTCCCGGTCGCGGGGCGGTGATATTATCCCGGCGGTCGCCCTCGCGGCAAGAACGACGACTCGCTACCGCCAGCTCGGTGGGCGCCCGCGCGTTTCGGGTCGGTCGGCGACACGAATTCGTCCCTGATATGGGCTGGTCGTCGGCCACATGCTGCGAAGGAGGGCAGCGGGGGCCGTTCGAGAACCGAAGATCGCCCTGTTCGGGCAACGACCCCCAACGCCTCTATACAAGCGCGATCTTATACAGCTCCACGAGCTTCCCCCACGCACGCTCGGCGTCGGGCTTGTTGTAAATCGGCTTGCCGTCCATCGATGGCATGTCGGGCACGCACCAGCCGTGGAGAGTCCCGGCATAGACTTCGATCTCCGCGTGATCATTCGCATCCGCGAACGCAGCCTTCAGCTTGTCCTTCGCGTCAGGCTGGCGCGTGTCGTCGTTCGCCGCGATGGCGAAATACATGTGAGCCTTGATCTTCGGCGCCAGTAAATGCGGGCTGTCAGGCGCGGCGGTGACCAGCCCGCCACCGTGGAACGACGCCCCCGCCCCCACCCGGTCCGGCACCGCCGCGGCGGTCCTGACCACCATCGGGCCGCCCATGCAGTAGCCCTGGGTCCCGATCTTCTTCTTCGTGTTGACCGCCCGCTGTCCGTCGAGGAACGCGATGTGTGCGGGCGCATCCTTCTCCACATTGCCAGGCGCATGCGCCGTCGCCATCAGCGGCCCGAGCTTCGACATGTCGCCCGAATCCTTGAAGTTGAAAACGGACGCATCCGGGAACGGCGTCTTCCCGATACGATAAAAAGGATTCGGCACGAGGACGGAGTACCCCTCCGCCGCGATTCGCTTGCCGATGTCCCGCATCGCGGGCCGCAAGCCGAATACATCAGGCCAGACCAGCACACCCGGATGGGAGCCGCTCTTTGGGTGAATGAACACGGCATCGCAGATCCCATCGGGAGTCTTGATCTCGACGTCGGTCTCGATGACATCAGGGAACCATCGTGCCGCCGGCCGGAGCGTGGCAGCGGCGATCGCGCCGGCTGAGAGAGCGACAAACTCGCGCCGCGCGATCTTGCCGGTGTACATCCAATCAGGGTTCGGGTTGTCCTGGTGATTCATCGTGGCCCTCTGGCAAAGGGTATCGCGTGATGAGATGAGACTGCCGTGATCGTGCAGATTTGCCCCGTGACGGTCTTGCCCCTACAGGATGCCGCGGCCATCGCCCATCCGCTAGAACCGTTCACCCCCACTCGCGCGCGAAACGAATTCGTCCCTGGTAGGGGCCGGTCGCCCACCGGACCTTCATGCGGAGGGCAACGGGGGCCGTTCAAGCACGGCCCCTGCCGCCCGGTTCTCCACCGGGATCACCCTCGGCTCGTGCCCAGTCACGCTGAGGAAACGCCGCAGGTCCGCCTGCGAAATCACCAGCGTCGCAGTGTTGATCAGCGGATGCGCCTGCACGGTCTCCGCCCGCCATACGTCCTCGTCGATCAGCACCGTGACATGATGCTGCGGGTCGTTCACGAGTGCCAGCAGCGTAACTGACCCCGGCGTCACGCCCAGATACTTCTCCAGCCGCTCGCCCGACCCCAGGCTCAGCCGGTCCGCACCGATCCGTTCGGCCACTCGCCGGAGATCCACGGCTTTCTCGCACACCGTCACGAGGAGCCAGTGGCGCTGCCCCTTCTTGTCGCGGAGAAAAAGGTTCTTCGTGTGCGCCGCACCCGTGCGCGGCATTGCACTGTCCGCCTCATCGCACGTGAAGACCGCGACGTGATCGTACCGCTTGTACACGATCCCGTTGGCGTCGAGCAGGCCGTAGATGTCCATGCCGCCTCGGTCCCCGCTACTGGCTCACCGGCGGGCTGGCATGCGCCGCATGGAAGGCATCCATCATCTTCACCAGTTCCGCATCGGTCATCGGCTGCCAGCCATGTGGCTTCATCGGACGGCCGTACTCGAAGGTGAAGTTGGCTGCTGGGTTCGTGAGTTTCGATGCCGCGGTCTCCATCCGGTACACGGCCAGGTTCAGGTAGTAGTTGTCCATGTCGCCCACGTACACGTGCATCTTGCCGGTGAGCGACGGCCCGATCGTGCCCCAGTTCCGCACCAGGTCGTCCGTCAGATCGTACCCCTTGTCTCGCCACCACGCAGCCACGGTCTTGTCGATCGTGCCGGTGCGCCGGTCCCAGAGACGCTTCGGGTAGCCGTCAGCGTCGATCGGCCCGTATGCGGCATCCCATGCGTCGAACTGCTGGCCACTCCGCGCTCGGCCCCCCAGAACCGCCTCGAGCTGCCCCATCAGCCGCTGCGTGAGCAACGGCTGCCCCTCCTCGGTCCGCGCCATGTAGCGCTCCGGATACGGCGGCTTCGCCCCGTTCGGCCGGAATGCGTTCGTGTCGTTGTAGATGTCGAACAACTGGTTGCGGTGAAAATCGACCGGGTCCGGATACAGGCACCACGCCCCGCCGAAGAAATCAGGACGCTGGATCTGCAGCGCCGCACACTCCCATCCGCCCGTCGACCCCCCGGTCAGGAAGCGAGCACTCGCCTCCGGGATGAGCCGGAATTGTTTCTCGAGCAGTGGCACCAGCTCCGTGAGGAGCGCATCCTGGTACGGGCCGTTGTTCACGGAGTTCACCGCGTACGAGTCGTCGTAGTACGGCGTCGGATGCTGCCACTCGATCGCGACCATTCTGGGGAAGTCGTCGCTCAGCCACGATTTGGCGAACTCCCACCCGGGCTCCCGCGCGGTACGCGCCAGCCGCATCTCCCGGTGCTCCGGTGTCTCGGTGCCCTGTTCCTCCGTGAACCCGAACGGTGCCCGCAATCCGAAGTGGCCCTGGATGTAGATCGCGGGATAGTGGCGTGTCGTCTCCTCATCGAAGCCCTTTGGTAGGAGCACCGTCGCACCGATGTACATCGGCTGCCCCCAGAATTTGGACAGCAGCTCGCTCTTGATCTTGATGTGCTTCACCCACTTGGTGTCGGCCGGTACGGTCACCGGCGGCAAGGTCTGCGTCAGGGTCAGCGAGATGGTGACGTGGTTCTGCGGATCCCAGTGGATGTGCCCGACTTCGGTCGTCAGGTTTCCCGGCGACCGATTGAACTGCTGCCCCTCCCACTGGTCGTTGTGCACCCAGATCACGTGACCATCGGCACGCGCAAACCGCGTGTACGGCTCGATCATCGCCTGGATGTAGTAGTCGCCTGACGGCATGTCGGCGAGGCTCGTGTACGGGTAGCCGAGTGTCTTGAGGCCGATCTCGGCGGACGAACCCGGATGCAGTTGGTCCACATCGACGCCGTAGAAGGGCACGCTCCCGGTGTACGAGCCAGCCTGCACTCGCGGCTCCTCTTTCGCGTCCTGTGTGAAGAACACGAACAGCCGTCCGGTCACCGGAGCCGATGCCACCGACGGGCTGAGCGTCACTTTGACGCGCTGCGCGCCCAGACCGGGCACCGCGATGAGAAGTCCGGCCACGCACGCGAGACGCCCGGCACCAGATACCCGCCCCATTGCCCCTCCAATCTGTTGGCGATCATTGATCCGCCCGGCGCCAGTGGCGCCAGCGCCGGTATCAAGATTAACAGAGTCGGGGCTATGCCGTGCGCGCCTTGTCCCCCATCCACGCCCGGCGGAGCTGCAGTTGCTCCGGCGTCGCCGCGTCATCTGGCTCGAGCCGGAGTGGCAGCCCCTTGTCATCCTCGATCAGGGTGATCCCCAGCTTGGCGTAATACTCCTTCACTGGCGGCCGCTCGGTGCCAAGGATGTAGCGGTTGAAGAAATCCCGCACGCCGGGCGAGGTCCGCGCGACGATCGTGTCGATGAGGCCAGTCTCGGAAAATGGGCGCTGCTTGCCGTACTCTTTTGCCAGATCCAGCACCAGCTCGCGCAGCCCTCGCTTCCCGCCGGACAGCTCGAGGAGCTTGATGTCGAGTAACCCCGCCACCAGCGCGCCGCGCGCGTAGATGTTGGCATACTGCCGTTGCCCCGAGTCGCTGTACGACGCGAGCGACAT
This sequence comes from Gemmatimonadota bacterium, assembly GCA_021324775.1. Lineage (GTDB taxonomy): Bacteria > Gemmatimonadota > Gemmatimonadetes > Gemmatimonadales > Gemmatimonadaceae > Palsa-1248. Next base: position 35,888 of record JAJPIM010000016.1, on the reverse strand, counting down.
CTTCTCGAGCGACCACGTCGTGTCGTAGCTCGTGCGGTCGGTGCGCGCCTTCTGGACGACGTCCTCGAGGTACGCCGGCAGCGACACCAGCCCCGCCACGAGTTGCATCTTGTGCGCGGCCCACTCCGTCGTACCCTCGTAGAGCCAGAGATGCTGCGAGGCTATCGGGGTCGCGAAGTTGAAGTGCTCGATGATCTCAGAGTGGATGTTGAGCGGCGTCACGACGTGGAAGAACTCGTGCGCGGCCATATTCCGGACCTGCTCGCCGTAGTCGGCCGTGTACGGCAGATCGGCCAACACGTACTCGGATCCGTAAGAATGCTCCCACGCCCCGCTGACTCGGAGCACCGCCCCGAAATCGTACAGGAACGTGTAGTGGTCAACTGGGAGTCTGCCGAGGAAGGCGCCGGCGGCATTCAGCATGTCGCGCATCGCGTCGCGGAGCTGCGCCGCCACGATGTCGTTGTGCAACGCACGCACCACGATGGTCACCGGCACACCCGTCACGTCGAGCGTCGCCCGGGTGAGATGTGGCCCAAGGAGGATCGGCGAATCCACCAGCCGGTCGTAGGTCGCCGCGGTGAAGACACCCGCGGTCTCCACCAGCGGCGTGCCGTGCGTCCATCCGGACGGCGCCTTCAGCCGGATGGCCTGCGGGACGGCCTGCATTCCCCGCGGAAACCCGAACACACCCTGCCCGTTGATCAGGGCGTAGCTCGCATCGAGCGCTGTCCCGCACATCGGGTAGATGGGATCGGTGCTGACCGTCGTGTCCCGCGTCGCCAGGACCCGATAGGTGATCCGTCGCACGCGCTCGGGATCCGAGAGCCGCCATTCGTTCGTTCCGGCCTGCTCGGCCGGGACGGGCGCGCCATGCGCATCGAACGCCATGAAATCGCGCACGAATCGCCCGATGTTCATCGTCTGATACGTCCCGGGCGCCGTCGCCGCGAACTCGAACACGCCGTTCGCTGCGGAGAGCGGCGGCACTCGCAACGCCACCGCGAACACGTGATGCGCGGTGTCGGTGAGGTCGACGTCATAGCGGAGCGTCGCGGGCGCAGGCGTCACCCGTGCGTGTGTCTGTTGCGCTCTCGCCGGCGATCCCGGTCCAAGTGCTACCGCCAATGCCGCGAGCGCGATGCCCAATCGGCGCGGGTGTTGCACCCGCCGCAGGATCTGCATCAGCGGTCAGTGCTTCGGCGCGGGCGGGACGAAGATCTTCGGGTCCACCGGGCCGTCCGTGCGCACATCCCGGTATTCCTCCTGCTGGATCAGTTTGCCATTCTCGAACGCCAGAACTTTCTCCGAGAGCCATCCGTGTGGCACCTGCACGTAGTTGTCGAAACGATACTCGCTGGTCTTGGTCGTGTCCCGGCTGTCCGGCTGGATGCTCCGCACGTAGAGGAGCCGGTCTTTGTCGATCCAGATTTGCGCGGTCCGCGTGTCGCCCGGCGCCGCGCCGATCACGTACACCGGCCGCCCCTCCCATGTGTCTTCACGCACGCTGGTCGTCGTATAGTGCTGGTCGTGCAAGATGGCCAGTGTCTGCTCGGCGGGCTGGCCGTAGACGTCGAATCCCATGATCAGCAGGATGTTGCGCAGTCCCTGCCGGCCCGCGGTGCTGTCCCCCCGGACGATGAACAGGGAGTCTCCGGAGTAGATCGCCGTGAGGTTGCCGGACGCCCGCTGGATGTCGATCCGCAGCCGGCCCGGCAGGATGGCCGCCTCTTTCCATGTCTCGATGACCATGGTGTCCGCGGGCGTCCGTAACGTGGTTTTCTGGGTGAAGGTCAGCGTGTGATACCAGGTCTTGGCGTACCGGTCGTGCATCGCCTGGATCACTGCGTCGCCCGTCGCTGGCGCGCCCTGGGCCCGGAGCACTACCGGCGCGGTGGCCATCGCCAGGACTGTCACCCCCGCCACGATCGCGACCCCCGCGTGCGCACGCACCCCGCGGGTCGCAAAGGAACGCATTTCAGGGCGTTCTGCACTCTGCTGCTCACTCATGGTCGGATGGCTCCTTTCGTTCGGATGGCCTTGGTGCGGACGTCCTTCTTTGACACACCGCCCCCCGGGGCGGTTGGCCCCGCCTTCCACGGGCTATTGCTGGTCGTATTGGGCGACGGACTTGTTCTGCAGGTATTTGTCGAACCAGTTCAGGATGTGCGCCAGCCGCTCGACCCGGTGCCGGGGCTTCCCGGACCGCGACAGCTCATGGGTCTCCCCGGGAAATGAGACCATCACCGTCGGCCGGTGCAGCGCCTTGAGCGCCCGGAACATGGTCATGCCGCCCGACCCGGATGGAGTGCGGCTGTCCGCCTCGCCCTCGATCAGCATGAGCGGCGTCGTCACTTGCTCGATGTAGGTGATCGGCGACCGCCGCGCGTAGTCCGCCGGATCCCGGAACGGCGGCTCCCGGAACCAGGACGGGAGAAACAGGGTGAAATCGGCGCTATACCACCACGCCGCCCAGTCGGCGATCGACCGCATCGACACGGCCGCCGCGAACCGGTGGGTATGACCCACGACCCAATTCGTCAGTAGGCCGCCCCCGCTCCCACCCGTCACGCCCATCCGTTGCGGGTCGATGTACCCGCGCGCGATGAGGGTATCCACGCCGATCATCAGGTCCCGGTAGTCGTCGCCGGGATAGTGGTATTGGATGATGTTCCCAAAGTGCTCGCCGTACGAGGTGCTGCCCCGCGGGTTCGGTGTGAGGACGACGTAGCCGCGCGCCGCCATCACCGCGGCCTCGTGGAAGAATGTCTCGCCATACGCGGCGTGCGGGCCGCCATGGATGTTGAGGATCAGCGGGTAGCGCTTGCCCGCTTCGAAATCTGGCGGCTTGTAGACCCACGCTTCGATTGGCGTCCCGTCGAAGCTGCGATAGGTGATCCGTTCCGGTGCGGGCACGCGCAGCGACGACCAGAGCGAATCGTTGGCGTGCGTCAGTTGGATCAGCGTGTGCGACGCCGCGTCGAGCGAATACAGGTCTCCGATCTGCGCGGCATCGCCGATCGTGACCGCGAACCGCGTCCCATCAGGTGTCGCCGTGTACGCGATGACGTCGTGTGCGCCCGTCGTGAGTGAGTCGGCGTGCCCCGACGCGATGTCGAACCGCATCAGGTTCGACCGCCCGTGCGCGGTCATGGCCGACACGACGCTCCGCCCGTCTGCGGACCACACGAGCGGATTCGCGCCGCCGCCACGAGGAGGATGCTGGTCGCCGGTCAGCGCGCTGCCCACTTCGGCGTCGCCGCCATGGGTCAGTGGCTCCACGGCCCCGTGCCGGTACAGGAACAGCCCGGTCTGCGTGTACGACTGCCGGCGCGCGGGATTGATCCACCCGGCAAACACGTAGGTCTGCCCGTCCGGCGACGGCACCGCTCCACGGATCGGTCCGTCGATGTCGATCAGCTTCGCGATCGCGCCGCCGCCAGCCGGGACGGTGTACACGTCGGCGTCCGGGTTCTCATAGTACGGCTCCGCGACCCGGTCCGATGCGAACATGATCGTGCTGCCGTCCCGGCTCCACACCAGCCCGCCCTCGTCGTAATCGCCGGACGTGAGCTGCTGTGCCGCAATCGGTCCCTCGCCGGCCGCGGTGGCATCCACGCGCCAGATGTGGTCGTGCCGCGATGGATCGAGCCACCCCCGGTCGTTGCTGCGATACTCCGCCCGCGTGATCACGTGCACGTCGCTCAGTAGTTTCTTCGAGGCCGAATCGCGCATCGAGGCCGCGGTGTCGTGCGCCAGTGTCGAACTCGTGAACGCGATCGTGTGCCCGTCGGGCGACCACACGGCCGGACCCGCACTCTTTGCCACGTCAGTCAGCTTCCTCGGCTCTCCGCCCGCGAGCGACAGGAGGTAGATCTGCGCCGCGGAGGTGTCGTCCGCCGCACGGGTGAACGCCAGCGTCCGCCCGTCCGGTGCCCATCTCGGCGCTGCGTCGCGCGGGCCGCCGGTGAGCCGCTGCGGCACGGCACCCGCCCGCGCCTGCACCATCCACACCGAGGTCTCGTACCGGTTGTCTTTGTCGTTGACGCTCACGAGGGTGTACGCGACGAGCGACCCGTCAGGCGATATCTGCGGATCGGCCACCCAGTGGAACGCGAGCAGATCGCGCTCCGTAATCGGCCGGCCCTGCGCCTGCGCGGAGGTGGTCGCCACGGCGCCGGCCAGCACAACTCCGGCGAGTAGTACTTCGTAAAGGGCCAGACGTCGCGTCATACGCTCCCCGGATGTGGTGTCACGATCGCGGCTGAAGTCCGGCTACGTTAGGGACCCGCACGCCCCAGCGCCACGGGTCGCGCTGTCCAATCCATCACCAGCCCCCACCTCTGTCCGATACCGGCTCGGGGTTTCCCACAACCGGACAGTAGCAAGCGTCTCCGCTTCGCTCGTGCGCGTGAAATGCCTGCTCACACGCACAATGAGGCATTCGGGACATGGCATATCGATTGCCTTTTACACCGTGATTGGCCCTCTCGGCCGTGATTTCGTCCTCTCGCTCCCACCGACATGCCACACGCCTTTCAGGATTTTCGGGTCGCCGCGCGCGGGATGCGCCGCCATCCCGCGTTCGCGATCGCCGCGATCGTGACGCTCGCACTCGGCGTCGGCGCCAACACGGCTGTCTTCAGCATCGTCCACGGCGTGCTCCTCCGCCCCCTCCCGTATCCGGATGCGGGGCGCGTCGCGCTCCTAACGGCGGCGGGTCAGGTCGGCGTGCCGGATGCGGTCGACCTGCGCGAGCGAAGCCACACGGTCGGATCCATCGCCGCGGTACTGAGACAGTGGAATGTCGATCTCGTCGGATCGGGTGAACCCCAGCGCCTCAATGCCAGTGTCGTCGAGCCGGGTCTCTTCACGCTGCTCGGACAGTCGCCGGTCCGCGGCCGCGCGTTCGGCGCCGCCGACAACCAGCCGGGCGCCGCACGCGTCGCCGTGATCAGCCAAGGGTTCTGGAACCGCCAGTTCGCGAGCGACCCCGCCATCATCGGCCGCACGGTCACGCTCAACGACCGCCCGTCGACGATCGTGGGTGTGATGCCACCCACGGCCGACGTATTCGGCGACAACATCGACCTCTGGCTCCCCATCGCGAGCGAGACGCCATGGGCGCTCGACCCGTTAGGCCGCGGGGCCGGCATGTTTGACATCGTCGGGCGGCTCGCGCCAGGCGCCACATGGACCGGCGCGACCCGCGAGTTGGCGGCGATCTCCGCGGACCTGACCCGCGCATACCCCAAGACCAATACCGGCAAGGTCGCGGTCCCGGAACCACTACTGTCCGCGCTCGTCGGCCAGGTCCGCACGCCGATCCTCGTGCTCGAGAGCGCCGTGGCCATCGTGCTCGTACTGGTCACCGCCAACCTGGTCGGTCTCCTCATCGCGCGCGCGGCCGCCCGCGGGCCGGAGGTCGAGTTGCGCGTCGCCCTCGGCGCGCGGCCCCGCGAGCTCGCGAGATTGCTGGCCACCGAAGGCGCCATCATCGCGGTCGCCGGCGGCGCAATCGGCATCGCACTCGCGGTGGCAGGCCGGGCACTGCTGCTCACGGTGCTCCCGGCGTCACTGCCGCGGGCCACCGGGATCCGCATCGACTGGCCGGTTGTCGCGTTCGCGATCACGATCGTCGCCGCCAGTGGCATCGTGCTCATGACGGTGCCGGTACTCCATGCGCTCCGCGCCACACGGCGCGGCGGCGCGCGAGCGGTCGCCCGGGGACACGATTCGCGAGCGGCGCAGCGGCTCCTCGGTGGCCTCGTCGTCGCCGAGGTTGGGATGGCCGTGGTCGTCCTGTCGCTGTCGGCGCTCCTCGGCCGCACGTTCGTGGCGCTCGAGCACGTGACGCTGGGCTTCGATCCATCCCACGTGATGTCCGCCGAGTTGGTGCTGCCGGAGTTGCGGTACACCCAGGCCGCAGACCAGACGCGCGTCTTTCGGGATGTGATGCGGCAACTCGCGGCGACGCCCGGCATCGAGGCCGCGGGGTCGGTCGTCGGCCTCCCCCTCGGACCGGCCTCCAGCATCGGCCAGGGCATCGTCGTCGAAGGCGCACCACCGGTTGCCCCCGGCAACGAGACGAGTGTCGCCGTCCGGCCCGTTGCGGGTGACTACTTCGGCACACTGCACGTGCCGATCGTCGTCGGCCGGGGGTTCACGGATGCCGACGATGAGCGCAGCATTCCGGTCGCCATCGTCAATGAGACACTCGCGCGCACGCTGTGGCCCGGCGGGTCCCCGATCGGCCACCGGATCAAACGCCCCGGCGCCGCCGGCACGCCGGTGTGGACGACCATCGTCGGCATCGCGGGCGATACCAAGACCACTGGGCTCACCACCGGCGACCGCCCGGCGGTCTATCTGCCCTACGTGCAACACACCGAGAGCTGGATGCGCTGGGGGACACTGGTGGTCCGGGGCGCTGGCGGCCCGGCACAGTTGGCGCGCGCGATGCGCGCCGCCGTCGCCTCCGCTGATCCGCTCATCCCGGTTGGCAATGTCAAACCACTCACGGAATACCACTCTGCCGCGATGGCGCAACAGCGCCTCGACGCCGCCGTGCTCGCGGTGTTCGCGCTGGGCGCGCTCCTGATCGCCGTGCAGGGTGTTTATGGCACTCTGGCCTACGTGGTGGAGCAGCGCCAGCGCGAGATCGGGATCCGCGTCGCGGTCGGCGCGACGCCACGCGCGGTGCAGCGCACGATTGTCGGGCGCGGGATGCGCGCCGTCGCCATCGGTACCGCCCTCGGTCTGGTGGCAGCCACCGGCGCGGGCCGTGCCGCCGCTAGCCTGTTGTATGGCGTCTCCGCCGGAGATCCCGTGAATTACATCGCCGTCGCGTGCGTTATCATCGGCGCCGCGCTCTGCGGCACACTCCTGCCCGCGCTCCGCGCCAGCCGTACCGATCCACTCACGGTCCTTCGCGCGAACTGATTCGCTAGCTTCCCCAGCGCCCGGCAACATCACCCCGACCGGGATCCAGCTTCCCCAGACCCGCTACCCGGTGTTCCGGCTGCTCCCGGCCGCCGCGTTGCAATACCAGTAGCCCGCGGGGCCTGAGAGCGTCACGCCCAATTCGTCCCTGGCAGGGGCCGGTCGTGACCGGCCCCGATAAAACCGTAGTTGCCGTCGAACGCTGCGGCGGCTGTTCGCGATCTACTTGCGCTCTATATATGTGAGTCATATATATGACCACATGCTGCCACGCGAGATCAAGAAGGGAAGCGCCGAGTTCCTGATCCTGTCCCTGCTGCGCTACGAGGCGCGGCACGGGTACGAGTTGAGCAAACTGATCGAATCCCGCTCGGACGGGGTCGTGCAGTTCCAGGTCTCGTCGCTCTATCCGCTGCTCTATCGCATGGAAAGACGCGGATGGATTCGCGGGCGCTGGGTGGAGAAAGCCGGCCAGCGTCGGCGACGGTACTACAACATCACTCCCGCGGGCCGCGCAGCCGTCGAGGCGCAGCGCCAAAGCTGGGCGGAGTTCGTCCGTGCCATCGGCAAGATCGCGGAGCCCGGCCGTGCCTGATTGGCGCGCCGATGTCCACGCGCGCCTGGCCCCTCTCGGTCTGAGCGCCCGCCGCGAATCGGATATCACCGAGGAACTCGCCCAACACCTCGAGGATCGCTACACCGACCTGCGCTCGCGCGGCCACTCCGAAGACGACGCGCTCCGCACCGTGCGCGACGAGCTGGCCGGCGATGTTCTGGCGAACGCTCTCATCGCCACGGAACGGCCCGCCACCGGCACGGGCCCGCTGGCAGGCCCGCTGGCTGGCGAACACGTGTCGGGTCATCTGCTCGCGGACCTCTGGCGCGACGTCCGGTACGGCATCCGCGCGCTCCGCAACACCCCGGGCTTCACGGCCGTCGCCGGTATCACGCTGGCACTCGGCATCGGCGCGACCACGGCGATGTTCACGGTGCTCAATGCCGTCCTGCTGCGCCCGCTGCCGTTCCCGCAACCGGCGCACCTCCTCCGCATCTATCAAACCAATGACAAGGCGGAAGGCGGTATGGGCTCGTTGTCGATGGCGGACTTCCGCGAGCTCCGCGACGACCCCGTGTTCTCCTCGATCGCGACGTACATGGCGCCGAGCGATGGGTTCTCGCTCGTCGTCGGCAATCGCGCGGAGCGAGTGTTTGGCACGGCCGTCGGCGCCGGCTTCTTCACGACGCTCGGCATCCGTCCGCTCCTCGGGAGCGTGTTTCGGCCCGGCGATGATGCGCAAGGCGCCCCGGCGCAGGTGATCCTGAGCTACGGGTTCTGGCAGGACAGGCTGGGTGGCGATCCGGCCATTGTCGGGAAACAACTCACCATCCAGGGCTCGCCAGTCACCGTCACCGGGGTGATGCCGCCCAATGTCTGGTTTCCCCGCAGCGAGGTCGCCGATATCTGGCTCAACGACATGCTGCCCACACCTTCGCGCCAGGGACCTTGGGGCTGGCAGGGCATCGCACGCGTGCGGCCGGACGTCACACCAGCGCAGCTCCAGGGCGCGCTCGACCGGGCCGCGGAGCGTGTCCGCTCGGATTTCCCGGGCGGTCCGGCACGCTGGACGTTCGTCACGAAGCCGGTGTCGGAGCAGTTGTCGAAATCGCTGCGGCCCGCGCTCCTCGTCCTCATGGCCGCCGTCGTGCTGGTGCTGCTGATCGCCTGCCTCAATGTGACGAACCTGATGCTCGCCCGCGCGATGAGCCGCGAGCATGAGTTCGCGGTGCGGACAGCACTTGGCGCGAGCCGCGCCCGCCTCATCCGGCAGCTCGTGACCGAGAGTCTGCTGCTGGCATTCCTCGGCGGTGCCGCCGGCGTGCTCCTCGCGGTGTGGGGCGTGCGTGTACTCGTCGCGAGCGCGCCACCGAGTCTCGCGCTCTTGCGCGACCTCCAGGTCGGCGTGGACGCGCAGGTGCTGCTGGTCGCCGCGGCCGTCTCCATGGGAACCGTCCTGCTCTTCGGCCTCGCACCGGCCCTTCTTGGCGTACCGGCACGGCCCGCGACCGGGATCGGCGCCGCCGCCCGCGGCAGCACGGATGGGAGCGGCCGCCGCCACGTGCGGAGTATCCTCGCCGGCGCCGAGTTCGCGTTCTCGCTCGTGCTGCTCGTCACGGCGGGCCTTCTCGTGCGAAGCCTCGGCAAGTTGCTGGCCGTAGACACGGGCCTGCACGCGGATGGTGTGGTCACCGCCTCGATCGCGCTCCCCAAAGCGCACTACGGCCAATCATCACAGATCCTCGGGTTCCACGACCGCCTGCTCGCCGCCGTCCGCAGCGTACCGGGAGTCGCGATCGCCAGCGCCAGCGTCGGCCTGCCTCCCGACGTCGGATACGCGTCGGACTTTTTCGTCACGGGGCACCCCGTCCCCGACTTCGAGTTCGCGCCGCTGGCCGATGTCATCGCCGTCGATGGCGAGTACTTCGCGGCCATGGGCATCCCCCTCCGCAGCGGGCGGGTTTTCGACGCCCGCGACGATGGCAACGGGCCGCAAACGGTCATGATCAGCACGGAGCTGGCGCGGCGGTTCTTCCCGCATTCGGATCCTCTGGGCCAACGCCTGAATGTGGGCGGCAAGGGGCCGCCGAACGAATACACCATCGTGGGCGTGGTCGGAGATGTGCCGTACGAAGGCCTCGCACGTGGCGCCACATCCGCGATGTACTTCCCGTTCGCGCAGTTCTCGCAGGGCCAGTACCGGAGCTTCGCGGTCGTCATGCGCGGCGCCGTCCCGCCGGATGACATGGCCGCAGCGCTCCGGACGGCGGTCGAGCGCCTCGATCCCGAGCTGGCGGTCGCACAGGTCCGGACGGTGCGGGACCTCATGGATGCATCCGTGTCGGCCAACCGGTTCCGTGCGATGCTGCTCGGTCTCTTCGCTGCGCTGGCACTCGTCCTTGCAGCCGTCGGGATCTACGGAGTGATGGCGTTCTCCGTGGGGCGGCGATCGCGCGAGATCGGCGTCCGCATCGCCCTGGGTGCGGACACCACGCAGGTCTACGCGCAGATCCTGCGCGAAGGATTGACGGTCGCCATCGCGGGCATCGCGGTGGGACTCACCGTGGCATTCGCGGCGACGCGATTCATGTCGGCACTCCTCTTCGGCGTCTCCGCCACCGACCCGCTGACGTTCGCCGCCGTGGCCTTCATCCTCATCCTGATCGCCGCCGTCGCCTGCCTGCTCCCCGCGCGCCGCGCGGCGAGGGTCGATCCCGCCATCACGATGGTCGCAGACTAAGAGACTGAGGTCCTGGCAGGCCCTTTCGTCTACTCTCTACTTTCTACTTTCTACCTACTGTACGGCTACTCTCTGCTTTTTGTAGCAGATCTTGCGCGTGCCGCCGGCCGGCTCACTTCGCGCCGCCCTCCACCGGCAGATCCGCCCGCCGGCCCCACTCCTGAAACGACCCGTCATAGAGCCGCACGGGATACCCGAGCGTCTCCGCCGCCAGCAGCACCGCGGTCGCCCGCTGCCCGATGTGACAATACGCCACGACGGTGTCGCCGGGCTGCACGCCCGCCGCGCGGAAACGGGCCTCCAGCGCCGCCGCCGGCCGCAGGGCTCCGGTGCTGTCGTACAGGTCCTCGAACGGCAGGCTCTGCGCGCCCGGGATGTGGCCCCGGCGCGGCCCATCGTCCTGCTGGCTCCCGTCAAAGAAACCCACCTGCCGCGCATCGAGCAGCGCAATGCCATGCTGCCCCTTGTGAGCATTCACCCAGTCGGCGCTGACGACGAGCGAGGGCTGCGCCCGGGCCGTTACACTGCCCCGCGCAACGGCTTTCGCGGGCCCGGATTCCACCGGCCGCCCCTCGCGCTGCCACTCGCGAAGCCCGCCATCAAGCAGCGCCGACGACTGCCCCAGGCCAGCGTACGCCAGGGTGTAGAGCACGCGTGTCGTGGTGCTGATCCGGTCTGTCGTGAAGTACACGATCACATGCGATCGGTTGGAGATGCCCAGGTCCGCGAGCCGCAGCCGAAGCGTGTCGATCGGCAGCATCTCGAGCATCAGAATGTTATCCATGTCCATTTTGCCGCTCATCCCGGCCGATATCTGCGCCAAAGTGACCGGACGTGCGCCCGGGATGTGCCCTGTATCGAAATCGGCTGAGTCCCCCACCTGGAGCAGCACGAGATCCCGGTCGTGCAGGTGGCCGGCAAGCCACGCTCCCGACACGACAAGCCGGTCACGGGCTGGCCCGGCGGACTGCGCGGGGAGCGGGGATGTGATCGCCCCGAGGGCAAGGATCGCGACGCATCGGAAAACTGGCGCAAACATCGGAACCTCTTTCGGTTGGCGCCGGCCGTTCCGCCGGCGCGTCAGGATGCGGCGCGTGTGCTGTCTGTGGCGGCCGCGGAAAACGGGCTTGCGGTGTGTCCGAACCGGCGCCGGTAGTTGCTCGGCGACACTCCGAACCGCCGCTCGAATGCGCGGCGAAATGCGTCCTCGCTCGCGTACCCCACCGACCGCGCGACCGACCCGATGTTGGTGCCTTGCGCAGTGAGCCGCCGGGTCGCTTCACCGAGCCGGGCTTCCTCGACGAACACCGCCGGCGTGGTGTGGAATCGGGCCTTGAAGGCGCGCGAGAACTGCCGGACGCTCAGGAACGTGCGCGCCGCCAGGACGTCCACTGATAGCTCGGCGCGCAAATGAGACTGGATCCACGCCGCCAGATCGGCGAAGCGGTCCGCGGTCTCGAGCTGGAACTGCAACGGCTCCGAAAACTGTTGCTGTCCCCCCGGCCGCTTGAAGTACACGACCATCTCGCGCGCGACCGCCAGAGCGACGCGTGGTCCGTGATCCTCTTCGATCATCGCCAGCGCGAGGTCGATGCCGGCCGTGATGCCGGCGGACGTGTAGAACTGCCCGTCCTTCAAGAAGAGTGCGTCCGGTTCCACCTCCAGCGACGGAAACCGCCGCGCGACGTCACCAACGGCGCTCCAGTGCGTCGCCACCCGGCGGCCGTCCAGCAACCCGGTACGCGCGAGTGCGTAGATCCCCGTGCACACGCTCGCCACGCGGCGGATGTGCGGCGCTCGGCTCGCGATCCACGCGGCCGCCCGCTCGGACATGCCTGGCCGTCGCAGCCCCGCACCCCCCGGCACGATGAGCGTGTCGAGTTTGATGGGAGCCGGAACCGCCACGTCGGCGTGCATGATGATGCCCGAGCTGGTCACGAATCGCTTTCCGGTCAGCCCGATGATGACGATTTCGTACGGCGCCCGCGGGGGCATCCCGCCCGCCTCCTCTCCGCCATCCCCGCCCGCCTCGGACGCCAATGCGTCGGAGGCGAATGCGTCCGAGGGTCCGATCAGGTCGAGCGCCTGGACCAGATCGTAGGCCAGGAATCCGATGCGGCGTGTCTGCACAATGCCTCTGGATCAGTCGCGGGATGGCTCCCGCTGGTGAGGTCTCTGGAACGCTAGGGCGGGCGTAGCTATGGCCGCAATGACAGATAACAGACGATTTCGGCCCTGCCCGCGCGCGACGCCGCGCGCCGGCGCGCGTGCTGCTATGGGTTGGATGCCTGGAATGGGGCGCGGGTTGCTACGGATGGGGTGAACGGCAATCGCACCCGGGGTACCACGCCGCCGCATCGTGACGGTCTTTGCGCGGTCCTCACGCATTGTGAGAGAGCGGGGACTGGGGGTGGCTCGGGCGGCCGGAGCATTGATGACAGCCGGCCGTGGCACGGCGTATGGCCGGATCGGAGAGCTGTCACGTGCAGACCGTGACCCAGTGCGTTTTGGCATTTTGACCGGTAGGGAAGGCGTGCTCGTGGTACGAATTGCATTGACGCATCTCGCCCAGATGTTATTCTGGAGGCCCCCGATCTTTTGAGCTTCGATACCGTCACGCCAGGATCACGCAGCGTCCAGGCGCGACACCGCACGGCCCGTTGCGATCTGCTTTGTGATGCCGGCCGTCGTTCGCGGCCCAGTGATACCCCCTGTCCCACGTCAACTCTCAATTGGAGTTCTGCCCATGCATCGGCATCATGATCGATTGGTCCGTGCGCTTGCGGCCGGGGCCTGCGTGAGCGCCCTCGCGGCATGCAGCAGTAGTTCGACGGGTAACAAGTCGTCGGGCGGTCTCCCGCCTCAGGCAGTGCAGACCGAGGTCGCCGCGTCCGTCGCGTCGAGCATCTCGTCGGAAATCACGGCGATGACGACCATCAGCACGTCGCCCTTCCTCGCCCTGTTCAACCGCGTTTCGCCCGGCGGCAACTTACCCGCGATCAACCTGGCGAAGCTCCTGACCAAGCGCGGCGGGACACACATTCGCGAGGGGACGGACTGCCCGGCCATCACTCCCGCGGACCCCGTCGACTCGGACCAGGATGGGATTCCGGATTCCTTCAGCGAGGCGTGGGGCAGCGATTGCGCCGACACATCGGGCGGTGAAACCTTCTCGATCAGCGGGTCGATCTCGATCTCCGACCCGACACCCAACACCCCCGACCTCGCATACAGCGCCACTCTCGACAACTTCGGGATCCAGGAATCCGGATCGACTGCCGATCTCACGCTCAACATCAATGGCGCCCTCGGCGTCACCGAGACTCTCAGCTCGATAGACGTTTCGGCGAACTACTCGTACAACTTCGCGGAAACATCACCGCAAACGCTGACCGAGGCCATCACCGAGAAGCTGACGTCGACATATTCGTTTGCCGCGACCAGCTCGCTGCTGACGGAAGCGACCGCGAACCCCCTCCCCGCCGGGACGTTCAGTCTCTCCGGAACCGAGACGTTCACCGTCAACAGCACCGCCTACTCGTTCACGGTGTCGACACCGACCCCACTGACCGTCGATGTGAGCACCTGTCCGACCGGCCCCACCAGCGGTGTCGTAACCGTCAGCTTCAGCGGCCAAGGCGGTTCGGGAACCGTGACGATTACGTGGACTGCCTGCAATACCTACACGGTCTCCAAGTGATGGCGCGGTGTAGCCAGCTTGGTATGACCAGCTCCGTCTAGCTTCGGCAGTCGCCACACCGGCGCCGGTCCTGGCGCCACCAGCAGTCCAGCGGGCGTATGACGAACCACCGTCATGCGCCCGTTTCACATCCGGTCTCAGATCTGTGGTGCGATCCGCTCACGCGCGTCCGCTGAGGTGATCACCGGTACGATCTCGAACTCCACCAGATCGGACCACGCCGCGATCCACGGCTCGAACAACCCGGGATCGTCGCACTCCATCACCTGGAAACACCGGTCCCAGTTCGTCTCGACCCAACTGGACACGTACCGGAGCCCGTCGGGCAACGACCGGCCCCGGTCTCGCACCCGGCGATACACCGCCACGGCATCCCGCCCCCTGAATCGTTCGATCACCATGTACAGCATACGCCTCCAGTCGTGAGCCCCGTCTTCTTTCTATCGTTTCTACTTTCTACTTTCTACTTTCTAAGTTCTACTTTCTACTTTCTGCCCTTTCACGTCCAAGGGTAGCGAAGTGGCGAGCACCACACGGGAATCCTGACGGGCGTCAGCGCTCTTGATCATACGCCCGTGCGGCACTTCTGGCTGACGAGTGTTCATGCGGACAGACGGCATCACCCAGATGCGGGTCGCGAGTCTCCACTACTACCCGGTCAAGTCGTGCGGCGGCACGCCGATCCAGCACGCCACGATCGATGCCCGTGGTTTCGTGGAAGACCGCGCATGGATGGTGACGACCGCTGATGGTCTCTTCCTGACTCAGCGCGAGATGCCGCGGATGGCGCTCATTCGCCCACGCGCGGACGCGGGTACTCTCGTGCTGGCAGCGACTGGCATGCCGCCGCTCCAGGTGATCCGCCGCACGATTGGCACACGCCGCGATGTCACGGTGTGGAACGACATCTGCGCCACGCTCGATCAGGGTGACGAACCCGCGCGATGGCTCTCCACGTTCCTCGGCAGCCCATGCCGGCTCGTACGAATGGCGGAGGACTTCGTGCGCCAGACTGACGCCGTGTAGTCCACCGGTTTCACAGGCCAGGTCGGGTTTGCCGACGGCTATCCGATGCTGCTCATCACGCAAGCGTCGCTCGACGACCTTAATCGCCGCCTCGCCGAGCCGCTGCCCATGAATCGCTTCCGGCCCAACGTCGTCGTGAGCGGTACCGGTCCCTACGCCGAGGACGGGTGGGGCCTCATCCGGATCGGGAATGTCTCGTTCGCCGTCGTGAAACCCTGCGCGCGCTGTCCCATCACCACCACCGACCAGGACACCGCGGAAACCGCCCGGGAACCGCTCCGAACGCTCGCGACATACCGGCACGTGCGCGGCAGAGGAGTCATGTTCGGCCAGAATCTGATCCACACCGGCACCGGCTCGATCAGCGTCGGCGATCCGGTGGAGGTCCTGGAGCCGGCTCGCGCACCAATCAGATTCGGCTAGCGCTCTTCAGTGGTCGCACCAGATCACGCCGCACCTGAGTCCCTGACAGCCCCTTTCGTCTACTTTCTACTTTCTGTGCGGCTCCTCTCTGTTGTCTAGCGCCCGGCCCGCCCCGCCGGCAGCGACAGGGTGAACGCGGACCCTGTGCCCAGCTCGCTCGTCGCGGCGAGATCACCCTTCATCGAACGCGCCAGTTCGCGGCTGATCGCCAGCCCGAGACCCGTACCCTGGCCGACTGTCGTCCGGTCGCTCCCCAGTTGCACGAATGGCTCGAACGCGAGGTTGATCTTGTCCGCCGGGATCCCGATCCCGGTGTCGGTCACGATCACGTCAACCATCTGGCCCGCCCGCCGCCATTCGACGGCGACCCGGCCCCCCGGCGCCGTGAACTTCGCCGCGTTGCTCAACAGGTTCAACAGGATCTGTTGCACTTTCTCCCGGTCTCCACGCACGCTCACGTCGGGATCGCTCGCCACACCAACGGTGAACGCCAGTTGCTTGGCGTGCATCGGCGGCAGCACGAGCACGCGCACGTCTTCGAGCACCGGCCGGATGCCGAAATCCGCCACGTCGAGCGACACATGCCCGGACTGCACTTTGGCGAAGTTCAGCACGGCGTTGATCAGCCCGAGCAACAGTTCCTGCGCCCGCTTGATCCGCCCCAGTGCTTCGCTCTGGCGAGGCTCGACGGTGCCGTAGATCCCATCCGCGATGAGCTGCGCGAAGCCGCCGATCGCGTTCAACGGTGTGCGCAGCTCGTGGCTCATGGTCGCGAGAAATTCGCTCTTCGCGTGATTCGCGGCCTCGGCTTCCGCGCGTGCTCGCTCCGCATCGGCGCGCGCTTCCTCGAGCGCCGCCTCGACTCCTTTGCGGTCGGTGATGTCGTGGAGCGCCACCACGACGCCGACTGCCGCCGCCGGAGCCCCAGACTCGATGCGGTCGCCTCGGATTCGCGCCACTCGTACGTCCACGGCCACGCGGTGCCCATCGCGCGCCCGCAAGACCATGTCGCCCTGTGAGGCGGAGGTGTGATCCGAGAGTACTTGCGCCACGCGCTCGTGCAACGCCACGCCGCCACCCTCGGGCGACACGTCTGCGACTTCCATCAGCGGCCGCCCCGAGGCGTCCGCCGCCACCCACCCGGTCAGCTCCTCGGCGACCCGGTTGAGGTATGTCACCCGGCCATGCGCGTCCGTCGTCACGACCGCGTCCCCTATGCTCCGCAGCGCGGTCGACGCCCACGCCTGGCTCTCGCGCAACGCACGCTCGGCACGCGATACCCGCACGGCGTTCCGGATCGCGGGCTCGAGCCGGTCAGGCGCGAGCGCCGGCTTGGTCAGGAAATCCACCGCCCCGGCCTTCATGAGCGCGACCGCGGTCTCCGGATCGCTCGTGCCGGTCAGCACGATCACCGGCACGTCGAGGCCACGACGGCGGATCTCTTTCAGCAACTCCAACCCCGAACGCCCCGGCAGTTGGTAGTCGAGCAGGATGCAGTCGGCCGGCAGCGTCGCGAGCGCCGCAAGCGCCGTCTCCACGTCCGGCGCTTCGTCGACTGTCGTAACGAGCCCGGTCGCGGCGATCGCGCGCTGCACCGCCATGCGGTCCACCGCGTCGTCATCGACGACCAGCAGCCGGAGTGGCCCCTGCCCGGCCCCCGGTGACTGGCCAGGCGCCCCGCCTGCGGGGTCCCGCGGCGGCCAAGGAAGTGTCGAACGGCCGGTCACCGCTACCACGGCGCGACTCTCACGGCATCTCGACCAGCATCCAGTATTTGTTGAGCGCCGCCATCAGATCCACGAAATCCGCGAACGTGACCGGTTTCAGCAGATAGCCCGCCACGTTCAGGTTGTACGCATCGACTTTGTCACGCTCATCGTTCGATGTCGTCAGCACGACCACCGGAAGCGATCGCAGCTCGGCATCCCCCCGGACCGCGCGCAGAAATTCGATGCCGTTCATGCGCGGCATGTTGAGGTCGAGCAGCACCAACCGCCGCTCACGCGGTATCGTGTCGCCACGCAGCATGTCGATGGCTTCGAGTCCGTTGCTCGCCACGTGCAGCGGGTTGGAGACGTGCGCGCGCTGGAACGCCCGCCGCACGTTCATCACGTCCACGTTGTCGTCTTCGACCAGCAGGATGTTCAACGGATGCTCGGCCATCTCAGCCCTCCTCGAGTGGCCGCTCGGGCCACGTAAAGCGGAAGATCGCGCCGGCGTCCGGCGCCGATTCCAGAGCCACCCGCCCCCCGCGCGACTCCACGATCTTCTTGACCACCGATAACCCGATGCCCGTACCCTCGACTTTGTCCCGCGGCTCGAGGGTCTGGAAGATCCCGAAGATCCGCTCGTGGAACTCCGGCGGGATGCCGGGCCCGTTGTCGGCGACCGAAAAGGTCCACGTTCCATCCGTCATCGCTGCATCCACGCGGATGATCGCGCCCGCGGGCCGCGAATACTTGATCGCGTTGGTGATGAGGTTCAGAAACACCTGCTGCAGCGGCACCCGCTCGGTGTCGAGTACCGGGAATTCCCGGCCAAGCACGATCGTCACGTCGGCCGGCGGCGCGAGCAGCTCGACGATCTCGCGGAGCAGTGCGGCGACATCCACGCGCTCCGCGTCCGTCCCCACCCGCCCGGCACGGGAGTACTGCAGGATCCCATCGATCAGTGCCTCCATCCGGTGCACCCGGCCGCGAAGCAACACCATGTGCTCCCGGGCCGCTGGGGTGAGCGCGTCCGCCAGGTCCTCCTCGAGCCAGGTCGCGAGATTGGCGATGCCACGGAGCGGCGCCTTGAGGTCGTGGGAGGCGACGTACGCGAACTGGTCCAGTTCTTCGTTGCTCCGCTGCACCCGCGCGAGTGCGATACGATGGGCCCGAAGCGCGCGCTCCGCGCGCGCGTTGGCGGCCTGCAGATCGTCGTTCGAGAACCGAAGGTCGTCCGTCTGCGCCTCGAGTTCGACTTGCTGCGCCTCCAGTTCCGCCGTCTGGTCCTGCAGTTGCACCGACTGCGCCTCGATCTGCACGCGGTCCTGTTCCCGCAGCTCGACGTCCACACGGATCGCCTGCGTGATCATGGCGGCGAGCACGAACGCCACCAGGCTGCCAACGCCGATCACGAGGAACGTGATGATCGCGTTCTGCACCTGCCGCCGGTCCCGCACGGCCAGGAGCTCCAGCTCCTGAGCCTTGAGTTCCGCTGTGATCCTCCGGGCGCCGAGCATGTAGTTTCGGCCGCGATCCGTGAGCACAATGACCGCGGCCGCCACAAACCCTTCGTCGTGCCGCAACGCGATCGTCGAATCCAGTTCCGCGAGCTTCGCGGCCGACAGCAGCGAGAGGGAATCCACCCACTCCCGCTCGCGGGCATTGCCCGCGGTCAGGCGCCGGAGCGACCCCAGTGCGGTCGCGACGTCGGGGACGCCGGCCCGGTAGGAGCTGAGGTATCGGTCGGCGCCCGTGATCAGGTAACCGCGCTGGCCAGTCTCCGCGTCGGTCAGAGCACCTTCCAGATCGTCCGCCGCCTGGATCACCTGGCGGGTACGCTCCACCGAACGGTACGCCGAGCGCAGCGAAACGACGCTCACGAGACCGGCTGCACCGACAATGAGTACCAGCGCCGCCGAGCCGAATGCGGCAAGCAGCTTCCGCCGGAGGCTGGACATCGGTATCCGGCGCATCAGCCCGGCAGTTGGCATCAGAAAAACCTACCGCCATATGGTTCGGCCGCCCACCGCGTGTCACCGGCCGGGCCAGGGCGCGGAAGCGCCCAGCCCTGCCGGTGTCTGATGTGGCCTGCCGTACGCCGTGTCGTACGGCCTCCCTCGCCTCCTGCAACGCCGGCCCGCGCGACCGGGTCTCCGAGCACGCCGGCGATCGTGCCGTATCCGCTCAGCCGCCGAACCGCACGCCGGCGCTGATCGGGACCATCTCGTAGTTGTGGGCGCCCGCGAAGATGTAGTGGTACCGAACTTCGGCGAAGAGCCCGATCCCGCCAAGGCCGACCCGAACGCCGCCACCCCCATTGAGTCCGAAGTTGTTCGCGTGTGTGTTGCCAGTCGCGAGCAGCGTCCCGCCGGACGTCGTGAAAACGTGATAGTCGCCGTTGTAATAGCCAGGGCCGCCGATCAAGTACGGCGTCACAGGCCCGCCCGGTACGAGCGACACCACAAGATTCGCGTTGGCCGTCCAGATCTGTGCGTTGCCAATGCCCGGATTGCCCGGCAGTTGGTCGAACATCCCATCCACGCGCACGCCGACTGGAGTCGTCGGGATCTGCGCCCCGAGTGACGCCAGGACGTTATACCCGGAGCTGTGGTTGTTGCTCAGGTTGCTAACTGGGACACTCGCCCCGCCACCCAGGCCCAGATATACCTGGCCACGGGCCGTCGACGGCGCCAGCGCCGAGACCGACACGGCGAGTGCCGCCGCTGAGAGTAGAGGTAAGACACGCATCGCGAACTCCTGCCTGGTTAGTGGTGATTGGCGCGCTGTGGCGGACGGTCCCCGGCCGGGAACCGGCGCGCCCAACCCTGAAATGCAAGTCGCATACTTACACGTCACAGGTTCCCAATTATTGCTGAGGTTGCTTGGCAAGCGCTGAACAGGCATGTAGATAGCGTCCGCTTTCGCAGACAGTTCGGCCCCGAGCGAACCCTTCGGACCGCTACAGTCACTAATTACTGGATCGGTATTCGTCCCAGATTTCAGAATCGCGCTGTCTCAGATTTCAGTGCTGTCGTCGATGTGATCGCCAATGCATTCCCCAGCCCACGGGCCGGGACCGATTCTGGAGACGGAGAGTGTTGGCGGGATTCGCACGCGAGGCTTCACGCAGCTGGTCGCCTGTCGCGCTGCTCTGCGCGACCCTGATCTCGGCGGGCATGTTCGATGCCGTCGTGTCGCCGTCCGGCCGCGTGTCTGCCTCCCAACCTGTTGACACCACTCCTGGCCGCAGGGTCGTCTATCTGCTCCCGCTGCTCCCGGGTCACGCCCCGCGGCCGCACGCCGAAACGATCCACTGGTCAGCGCTGGGCGCACGCCTCGCGGCCGGTCCGGTTGGTACCGGCGGCTCGAAGCGTGGCGGAGCCGGCGCCGCAATCAAACCAGTGCCCCCAGCACCGGATCCGGTCAAGATCCCCGACCCCGGTGACGGCGGCCGCGTCTACATCGAATCCGAGATGGGACGCCCCGTGCGGCGTGACCCCGCGAGCGCCGCTCCAGCATATCCGGACTTCCTGCAGAAAGAGGGCATCGAAGGCACGGTCGCCGTCGAATACGTCGTCGACACCACCGGCCTCGCCGACAGCGCATCACTCCGCATTCTCCGCACGACGCACCCGGCGTTCGCGGAAGCCGTCCGTGCCGCCCTCCCAGGTATGCGCTTCGAGCCTGGTGAGGTCGGCGGACAGCTCGTCCGCCAGTTGGTCACGCAGGAGTTCCGTTTCATCATTACGGGACAAACGGCTCCCGCGCCCACTATCGCCGGACGACACCGGAGCCACTCGGGGTAGCGTGTAGGTACGGCGTAGCATCCCGCCTAGCGCGCCGTGGAGTGTGCCGCGTAGCGGTTCGCGGCACACGTATGCACATTGCGGCGTTGCCCTTTTTTTCTCTTTTCTCTTTTCTCCTTTCTCGCCCTTCCCGTGCCGTCGCCGCGTCACAGACTCCGCTCGACTGGCGGCACCCCGGTGCCCGCCCCTTCGTACCGCGCCGCGAGCATCGCCGCCGCTCTGGTCTTCGCGCTCTACCTCGTGACGCTCGTCCCGTCCACGGCGATGTGGGATACGAGCGAATACATCACGGCCGCCTATGTGCTCGGCATTCCACACCCGCCGGGCAACCCGTTCTTCGTCCTGCTGGGACACATCTTCTCCATCCTGCCGATCGCCCGCACGCCCGCCCAGCGCATCAACATCATGGCCGCCCTGACGAGCGCACTCTCCGCGGGGATCTGGTTTCTGGTCGCCGAGCGCGTCTTCGCGCAATGGCTGGCTGCGCGCTGGCAACGGCTGATGGGTGCCGCCATCGCCGCTCTGGTCGGCGCCACGGCGTTCACGGTCTGGGACCAGTCCGTGGTCAATGAAAAGGTCTACACGGTCTCGCTCCTGTTCTTCGCCGTGGTCGCGTGGCTCACGGTCCAGTGGTGCGACGAAGCGGAGACGCCACGCGCGGACCGCCTCCTCATACTGGTGGCGTTCCTCATCGGGCTCGGTTACACGAACCATCCGGCGGGCTTCCTCATCGCTCCCGCCGTCGCCATCGCCGTGCTCGCGCGCCGGCCCGCGACGGTGCTGAATTGGCGGCTCATGGGGAAATGCGTCGCGGCACTCGCGCTCGGGCTGAGTCCGTTCATCGTCGAGCCCATACGCGCCGCGCAATTCCCCGCGCTCAACGAAGGCCTCACGACGGCGTGCACCACGAAGTTCGAGATCTCCTGCACGCTCGATCGCGAGACATGGTCGCGCTTCATGGACCACGTCGATCGCAAACAGTACGGCGAGCACGAGATCGCCCAGCGCCAGGCGCCGGTCACCGCGCAGATGGGGATGTACTGGCTGTACTTCAAGTGGCAGTGGCTCCGGGATCCGCGCAGCCAGCACGTCACGCTCCAGAGCACGCTCGCCGCGGTCTTTCTGATTCTCGCCCTGTTCGGCGGTTTCGCACACTGGAAATACGATCGCCGGAGTTTCTGGTTTTTCGGCCCAATGATCGCCACGGTCACGGTCGCACTCATCGTCTACCTGAATTTCAAGTACGGCTTCTCGCAGTCGCCGGAGCTTGGCGACAGCGTCGCCCGTGAGGTCCGCGACCGCGACTACTTCTACCTGTGGAGTTTCTCCGCGCTCAGTGTCTGGATCGCGCTCGGCCTGTTCTATCTCTGGGAGGCGCTGGCCATCGCGCTCGGCGCCGCCACCGCCGCGTCAGACGGTATCTTCTCCACGCGCACCTCGGCACGCGCCTGGATCCTGTCCTCTCCCGTCCTCGCACTCGCGATCGTTCCCCTGATCGCCAATTACGGCTCCGCGCCTCGCCGGGAACAGGCCGCGACGCGCGATATCGCCCGGGATATGCTCGATTCCGTCGAGCCGTACGGTATCCTGGTGACGGTCGGGGACAATGATCTCTTTCCGCTATGGTATGCGCAGGAGGTCGAAGGCGTACGCAAGGATGTGCTGGTCGTCACCACGGCGCTGCTGGGGACGGACTGGTACGCGAGTGAGTTGATGCGCCGGCCGGTCTACCAGTACGACTCGCTCGCTGGTCCCGCTGTCTATCGCGGTCACGCATGGCCGAAACCCACGCAGCCGATTCTCCACATGACGATGGCGGAGTCGCGGACCGTGCCGGAGTTCACACAGCTCCCGGGACCCGTGGTCTTCCACAAGCCGGGCACCTCGCTCTCGGCACGAATCGACCCCGCGAATCTCGAGTTCGGAGGACTGCTCCGCTCCGATGTGTTTGTCCTCCACCTCATCGCGGACAATACCGACCGCCCGGTCTACCTGAGCGCCACCGATGGCCGGTACGGCGACCAGCTCGGCCTGAGCGACCACCTGCTGACGCAGGGCCTCGCGCGCAAGGTGGTGGACGTCGCACCGGTCGCGACTCGTGACACGGTCCGCGTACCCGGCGACGGCTGGCTGGACACGAGCCGCTCCCTGAATCTCTGGAACACGTACGGCGCTCGGCCGGCGTTCGCGCAGCACCACGGCTGGACCGATCAGGCATCGGTCAACATGGCGCTCCTGTACGTCCTGCGCGGCTACTACCTCGCGGAAGGATTGGCACAGCGCGCCCTCCCAGGCGACGGCGCACGGTCGAACACGGTCATGCAACAGGCCGCATCGATCGCGGACGCCGTGGGCTTCGCCCCGTTCACCCGCCAACCCGCAAACCCCTCCGCCGTCCCACCACCGGACCTCCCAGCCCCCAACAACGACGTACCAGAGCGAAGACCAGTCCCGAAGAACGATTCCTGAAGGGAAGGGGAATCGGCCAAATGTCTTTCTCTCCTTTCTCCTCTCCGTTTTTCTGCTTTCTGCCACCGCCGCCTAACTCGCGCTCAGTATCCCCGCCAACGCGCCGGTCGCGATGTGCGATCCGCTGAGCACCAGCACCACCGATTGCCCGCGGTACCGCGCCGCCGACCGCAACAACGCCGCGACCGGCAACGCCGCCGCACCCTCGATCAGCACCGAATGATGCGCGACCACGAGACGGATCGCCGCGCGTAGCTCGTCCTCACTCGCCAGCACCCACTCGGCCACACACGACTGGCAGATCGGAAACGTGATCGCGCCGGGTTCCACCAGGCCGGCCGTCGCGTCGGATAGGGTGTCGGCGTTCGGCAGTTCGATCAACCGCCCCGCTTCCATGCTCCGCGCCATGATGGGAGACGTCTCGGGCTGGCACCCCACCACGTGCGCTCCAGCGTTGTTCGCGGCGAGATATCCTGCGATGCCCGCGATCAGCCCGCCGCCCCCCACCGGCACGAAGACGGCGTCCATGCGCACCGCCTGTCGCAGCAGCTCGATCGCGATCGTGCCCTGGCCACCGATGATCTGCGGATCGTTGTAGGGTGAGATGTATACGCGCCCCGAATCCTCCGCGTGCCGCCGCGCGATGATCTCCACCATGCCCGGATCGGCATCGACGAGATGCAGGCCGGCACCGCGTAGCTCGAGACCCGCGATCTTCACGGGCGATGCACTGCGAGGGAGGAAGATCTCGCCCGCGATGCCGAGGACCGCCAACGCGTGGACGGTGGCGAGTGCATGGTTGCCGGTCGACGCCGTCACGACGCCGCGCGCTCGCTCGGACTCGGTCAGCGACAGCAGCTTGTTGAACGCGCCCCGCGCCTTGAACGATCCCGTGACTTGCGTGTTCTCGAGTTTGAGGAAGACGTCGCAGCCCGTATCCCGGCTCAGGATCGGCGAGTACTCGAGCGGCGTCTCCCGGATGTGCGGCCGGATGCGCGCGTCCGCCGCGCGCACTTCACGCGCGACGCCGTCGGCCGTGAATGCGGACGCGGTCACCGCCAGACTTCGACGACGCTGGTCTGCGCGCTCCCCGCTTTCGGGCCGCCGCCGATCACGAAGATCCGGTCGCCAACGGCCACCGCCGCCAGCCCGTGCCGCGCGGTCGGCATCGGCGCCGCAAGAGTCCACGCATCGCGGGCCGGGTCGTACACTTCGTGGTTCGCGAACACGCCGTCCCGCCGCTCGCCGCCAAATGTGTGGATCATCCCGCCCACCACGGCCGACGCCAGCCCCCCGCGGCGGCTTGGCATCGGCGACTTGGTGCTCCAGTGATCCGTCGCCGGATCGTACGCCTCGACGACATCGTAGTTGCGGCCGGGATCGAGCGGCCGCCCGCCGATCGCGTACACGATGCCGCCGGCGACGGCGGCCGTGAGATGATCGCGCGGGGTCGGGATGGGCGCTCGGTTCACCCAATGGTTCGTGCCTGGATCGTACACCGCGATCGAATCGAGCAGCGTGCGATTGAGCCCGAACCCTCCAACGACGATCAGCTTGCCGTTGTCCGCGACCGCCGCCGACGCGCCGCGCGGGGCGGGGAGGGGTGCGCGCGTCTCCCACGTGTTCCGGTCCGCACGGTAGATCCAGAGAGTCGTCTGCGGAATGAATTGTTGTCCCTCCAGACCACCGGCGGCGTACAGCGTGTCGCCCACGACCGCGAGCGGCATGTGATGCCGGTCTGCGGGCAGGTCCGCGATCCGCGCCCACGTGTCGTGCGCGGGATCATACCGATACGCGACCCTCGTGGGTGCGTCCGACGAGTCGAATCCGCCCGCGATGTAGATCTGTCCGCCCAACAGCGCCCCGGTGTGCTCCTGCAGCCGCACCGGTATGGGCGCCGCGACCGACCAGGATCCACCCGGCGCGAATGCAACGGCGACGACGAGCGACAGACACGATGCAGCGGCTCCAATACGCATGAATGGCAGGACCGGGGGTGATGAGGAGCCGAATCCTATCGCATCGGCGCACGCAGGGAAGCGGCACGCCACCGCGGGACGGTTCTTGCGTCCTCCACCAGGCTCAATCACCTCGGCGACGGCGGCATCCATTCACCGTTCCGATCGCGTTGATGGGCTTTTTGGTGGGTTTGAGGGGCCTGGATACGCCGTTTACTGATGGCGCCGGTCGCCACAAACCGTGCCACTGTACCTGGGGCCGTGATCTCGTGTCACGAACGTGTCACGGCCGGATCACCGTCTCCCGGCGTTCGCCTGGATGCATATCTTCCCCCTCCCCCGGAGTGGAGTGTTGTGATGGATACTGACGACACCGCCCCCCAGCAGTTGGTGTACGCCCTGAGCGCCCTGTTGCGGTCCCCCGCCTCGCCCGTTGAGCGCCAGGCCGTTCGTGCCGAAGCGCGATCCGCCGTCACGACATTCGTGCGCGGCCGCCGCGCGCAGGGGGAGCGCGCCGATCGCGTGCTCGCGTACGTACGCGAAGCGTGGCGTCGCGCGCAGAGTCTCCACGGGGACACGGTGGACCGGCTCGCCGAGCCGTGGCGCGCCCTGCGCGAGGAAGTCGTGCGCTGGGCGATGCGCGCCGACACGCCGGATGCGCTGCCCCGCCGCGAGCTCCCCGCACCACACGAAGCAAGGCTCTAACCCGGGGTTCGTGCGGCACCGCGCGCGGCTGCACCAGCAGCCGCGCGTTGTCTTATGCCTTGGCCGTGTCCTGATTCGCGGCCGCCACTACCACGCCCGGCGATGCATCGCTCCCGCGGGGCACGACGTTCCTCGCGACGCTCTTCGCGTGGCGCGCGCGGCGCCCCGGATACAATCCCGGCCGGTGTGATGCCAGTTGCGCCGTCAGTATCTCGGCCAGACACATGCTGCCGCCCCGGTCGCGCAGATCCTGCGGCGACAGCCCGGTGTAGCGGCGCAGCATGTTGCGAAACGCGGAGCCGGACGGAAATCCCATCTCGATCGCGCCGTGCTCGGTCGTCCGCCCCGGATCCTCGAGACGATGGGCCGTAAGGATGAGCCGCGCCCAGCAGCAGAGCGCACTCGGGCTCGGAAGTCCGGCGCGCGCGCACTGCAGTGCCAGTGTCTTGCGATGAACCTGCAGCGCCGCCGCGGCGCCGCCGACCGACGGCGGCGTGCGCGCGTGACGAAAGAAATACTCCAGCATCTGCGCGACCGGGAGCGGCACCAATGTCGCCAGCCGTTCGACGATGCGGTCGGACAGTGTCGTCGCCTGCGCCGACGCAAGCCGCCGGCCAAGCGTGATCCCCACATCGTCGAAGTTCGCAATGATCACATCCACCGCACCCGCCCGCGCCGCGGCGAGCATGTCGTGCGCCCCTTCCGGTGTCAGCGGGGCGTAGATGAGCACCGGGATGTTGGGATACTCCGCCCGCATCGCGCGCACCGTGCTCTCGATCGTGCAGCCGGTGTCGTCACGCCATTCGGCGATGATCGCCGTCGCCGCACCATCTGCCACGGCGCTCGCCAACTGCAGCGAGTCGTCGCAGAACGCCAGCTTCGCGTAACTGCGCACCGCCCCTCGCAGACGAGCTCGAGCGGCCGAATCATGGACGAGCGCGGCTATGGTAACCACTTGCTGATGCGTCCTGTGGTCCCGGGTTAACGAACTGGGCTTTCTTTGGATACACCACGTTGCCGGGCCCCGCACGAGGCGTCAATAGCCCCGCCGCGCCGCAGCAACGCAACTGGTGCCGTTCACCCCACCTTGAAATCGCCGGGCCCCCGCACGCCGGCCTGACAGGTTACACGGGGTACCATTGGGTTACATCGAGACCGCCCGCCGGTGTTACATGGAGATGGCCGCCCCGGCGGGCTCGCCACGCCTCCTGGCGCCGGCGAGCCAAGTGCCACACGGCGGGCCGCCGTCTCATTTTCTCGCTACTGCCATCTCCTGCTCGGCCGCGTTCTCCGACCGAAGCTGCTCCACCGCGGTCCGCAGTTGCGTCGCGAGTTGGCACTGCCCGCGCAACGCGTCGCTCAACGCCTCGGCCTGTTTCACTTGCAACGCCAGCGCCGCGGAACGATCCATCGCCTGATCCACCACCGACCGCTGCGCGGCAATGACTTCGACGGTCGACCGCACGGTGCTCGCCAGAACGTCCGCGCGCGCCAGCCGCCGCTCGAGTTGCTCCACTTGCTGCTGCCGCCCCTCGAATCCCCGCATCGTCTCCGTCGCGCTCGCGAGCGCGTCCTGCGTGGAATCGAGCAGCGCCCGGGTCTCCTCGACGTCGCGCCGCGCCGCCGCGATCGATCGCACGTCTTCCGCCGTCCGCTCCGCAATCTCACCGAGATGCGTGATCTGTCCATCGACGGCGTCGATCATCGCCTGGCGCCCGCTGATCTGCTCCAGTGCGTGCGCCGCCGCGGTCTGCGCGCTCTCCCACTGCGCCAGCAATGCCTCGAAGTTCTGCATCCGCTTCTCGACGTCGCCAAGCGCGGCTACTCGCCCGCCGACGTCGTCGAGCATCTGCGCGACGGTCGCGGTCCTGCCCCCGGCGGTTTCGAGTTGCGCCGTCAGCGACTCGCAGACGTCCTCGAGCCGCTGGGCAGCGTCGGCTGCTTCACGCCGCACGGTGGAGGCGTGGGCGAGATACTGGGTCGCCGTGTCCAAGGCTCCCTGCCGCTGCTCCAGATCCTGCCCGGCGATCCGCATCCGCTCGTTCAACCCATCGAGCGCGCCCGCCCGCGTCTCGAGGCTGTCGATCGTGCCGCTCACGTTCGTGAGCCGGCGCTCCGCTACTTCCACGGTCGCCGCCACCGCCGCGATGGTCGCGGCCACCCGCTGGGCGTTGCCCGCCTCGCGCGACAGCTCTCCGAACTGCGATTCCGCGGTCTCCATTCGTGTCCGCACCGCCTCCCCACGGTCGCCGAGCTGCGCCACCATGGTGTCCAGCTCCCCGATCCGCCGCTGGAGGTCGTCGACGACGCTGCTCCGCGTCTCGATCGCGGCAACCGATGCGGTCACCCGGTCCACCTGGCCACGGAGGGCATCCACGAGCGGCCGCATGCCCTGCAGCTCGGTGGCGTGCCCGCGCAATGCGGTCATCCGCCGGTCGGTGTCCGCCAGCCACGCATCGGCCTCGGTATGCCGCTCACGCAGGCGCGTCATCTCGCTGTACGCCAGACGCACTTGCTCCAGCCCGTCCCGCACGGCTTCGTGTGTGCCGCTGAGCGATGCCAGATCGCGCGCGACGGCCTCCACTGACGGGCGCGCCGCTTCGATCCGCTCGACGCGCGTGGTCATCGCGGCGACGCTCGCGCTCAGGACACCCGCATCGTCGCGCACGGCGCGCAAACGGTCGGCCTGCGCGGTGATCCGCTGCACGTCGTCCGATACGGTCGTGACTTGCGCGGTGAGCGCCCGGACGCGCGCCTCGGTCTCGGCCACACCGGCCGCCGCCTCGGCCGCGCCGGCCAGCCGCACTTCACACTCTTTGACTCCGCCCCGCAGCGACGCGATCCGCTCGCTCACGGCGTCGAGGCTCCGGTTCTCCATCTCGAACCGCTCGGTGCTGCTCTGCATCTCGGCACGCAATGCGTTGAGCGCGCGCTCGCCGTCGCGCTCGGCCTCATCGAGTTGCCGCTGGGTCGCCGCGATGTCGGTCATGCGCGTCAGAACGGTTGCGTGCTGGGAATGCAACGCCGCGAGTTTGCCGTCGATCGCCGCCATCGTGCCGGCCTGCTCCTCCTGTCGCCGGAACGCCGCCTCCAGGTCCGAGGTCAGCGTGACCAGATGCGAAACCTGTGCGGCCACACGGTCGATGCCGTCGCGCTGCCGTTCCACCATCGCGGTCTTCTGGGTCACTTCGTCGGCGATCGCCTTCAGCACCGTGAGCTGGTGATGGACTTCAGGCACTCCCCGCGCGAGGTTGAGGAGTGTGGTGAGCGCCTGCTCCGAGGAGGTGGCCCGCCGCTCGATGGTGTCGAGTTTGCTCGCTGTGGCCTGAAACCGCTGGTCGATCCCGTCCAGTCGCGAGGTCGCGTGCCGGTGCGCCTGGACGGCGTCGTCATGCACGGTCCGCAGCCGCTCGATGTTGTCGGACAGGTCGTGCGTCCGCGTGGTGATCGCGTCGGCGTCCAGCCGGAGCGCCGCAAACTCCGGCCTCAGGGTCAGGAAGTCATCCAGCTCGGTCCGGAAGTCGAGCGCCGCATCGACTTTCGCCAGCAGCTCGCCGCACGATGACCGGATGCGGTTCACTTCATTGCCCGTCGCCGTGACTCGTTGTGCTACCGCTTCCTGCGATGCCGCAAACTCCGCGGCCACGTCCTGCGCGGCCTCTGCCTGCTTGGCCACCTCCTCGATCTGCCCGAGGCTGGCCTCGATGCGAGCGATGCGCTCGTCCAGCGCTGAGAATTGAGCCGCGCGATCGATGGTCGTGTCCAGAGTTCGCAGTTGCTCGGCTGCGCGCTCCGCTCGCGCGATGAGAACTTCGATGGCGCCGAAATCGTAGGGTGAAGGCGCGGGATGCGATCGGTCTGCTGCTCCCGAGTGCCGCGCCGAGCCAGTGGAAGACCGCCTCTTGAAAGTCGAGAAGTCCAGCATGGCTCGCCCCCAGTTTTTCTGTCGTGTCCGCGCGGATCGTTGGCTGTGCACTGGAGACGGCCCGGCGTCAACAGAGTCACGGGACAATTCGCGGCACTCACGACCCCCGAGAGACGGAATGACCGGCTCTCCCATCGCGGGCGCGCCACAGTCGCCGAAGTGCGGCAGAAATGATCGTTCGGAGGCCATTTGATCTCCGAACTGTGCTGGCGACCGTCAAGAATTCGTACAATCACCGCGCAAGGGTGATTGGCCGGATCCGCACCGCGAGAACTCCGCCAGCAAATGCGATGGCCTCTGCGGCATGTGCCAATCCTCACCGTCCAGTGATCCGATCGCGCTCCGGCGGGCTGTCGAAACATGAGCGAATGAGATTGCCAATCGGTCAAACAAATACCACGGACATTGCGCCGTGGTGTTTTCGAGTTGGTCGAACGGTGATTTCAACGTCCTGGCCGAGGGCTGTGAGAAACTCCATGAGACGCCCGACGGAGAAGGTCCCAGCCCGATTGCGCGCTAGGGCTGATACGTGGGGCTGCTGGACGCCTAGAATTTTGGCGGCCTGCGCCTGTGTCAGTCCACGTTCCTTGATGATGCGCGCAATCCGCAACGTCAGCCGCGCCTTCATTAATTCCTGATCAGCATCAGCCAGGCCGAGATCCGCGAACACATTACCGCTCCCCGCGACAACACGGTCAGCTTTGGGGGTTTTGCCTTTTGCTTTCATATCAGCCCTGCCCTTCTTTGTAGTGACGTTCCGCGGCCGCCAACCGCCTGTGGATGAGGTCGATCTCGGACTTCGGGGTAGCGATACCTGCTTTGGCCTTCTTCTGGAAGGCGTGCAGCACGTAAACCACCCCTTGAAAGCGAACCGTATAGACTGTGCGCCAGGCGTTGCCGTCGAACGGCATCACGATCTCCATTACGGAGCGGCCACCAAACCCTCTCAACGGTGTGGCTGCCGGGTCGGTAAAGCCCTTCTGCGCCGCGAACAGGGCATAGCCGACGTCGCGGCGTACCTGCTTCGGAAAGCCCCGCAAGTCTCGCTGGGCCGATCCGACCCAGCGCAGCGGTTTCACCTGTTCGTCGTCGGTCAATATACTAGTATACATCTATTTATCTTTCGGGTCAAATTGGTGGCATTGAAGGTCCGCAATGAAGCCTTGCTTACGATGGCCATGCGGGTCTTTCTGACGCGCGACAACCGAGCGGCTGCCAACGACGATGCCTACAGCCGCGCCGGTAATCGCATCTTCCCTGATGGTGTGCCGCGTCGGCGCAAGCTGGGAAAACGTCCCCGAGCGGCCTGACCACGCGGGTGCTACCGCCACCGGCCCGGGTCTAACCACCAGGACCGGCGGTCACAACTCCATGTGGAAGGCCGGATGCGGCGGCACTAGGCAGCGGGGGCCGTTCGAGAACGGCCCCCACCCTCAGATACACCAAAGGCTGGGACCTTCGATCCGCGTCGCCGGCACATTCCTGCCAGCTTCACCGGCTCCCCGGCCAGCACCATTGGCGCCCACCCTTGGCTGCACCCAAGGCCAAGCTCTTCGATCCGCGCTCTCGGTCTGGATCCCGCCCGCCTGCCGCTCACCGGACCACTAGCCCGCCAACTTGCCCCCAAGCCCCCCGGCCTTCGATCCGCACCTCCAGCCCGCAAACTGTCGCCCCTGACCCTCTGGGTGCAGATTCCAGCCCATCAGTGCTGGCGCCTCCGGCCTGGCGTGATATCATGGTTGGTCGTTCCCGGGCGCAAAGCATGACTTCACGGTACGGACACCCTCGCGTCTGGACCATGTCGTCCGCCGGACCCCCGGACGGAACCCCATTCATCAGGAGGCGGCCATGAGCCACTCAGCCGGCGGTATACCAGACGGTGATGTACTCGAGACGATCGCGGAGGCCGCGTCGCCCGCCCCTCGCCACGACCGTCGCGCGTTCCTCGAGAGTGTCACGCTCGGAGCCGCGGCGCTCGCCGCGTCCATGACGGCAGCCCCAATGGTGTCGGCGATGGCCGAGTCCGCCGCGGCACGCAGAACCGGTTCGGCTGGCCCGTGGAGCGACGCATGGCTCGATGGGATCAAGGGTACCCACAAACAGTTCTTCGACGGCGTCACCATCAATGATGGATTCGCCATGGTGTTCGCCGCCAACTTCCTCAATCTCAACAAGGAAGCCTACGGGCTCACCGATCACGATCTCACAGCGGTCGTCGGGCTCCGCCACCTCGCGATGCTGATGGCACTGACGGACCCGATGTGGGAGAAGTACGGCATCGGCAAAGCATTCAACATCACGGACCCGGCGACCAAAGCGATCGCGACCCGCAACCCGTTCCTCCGTAAGGAAGGCATGCCGTTCCCTGGCTCGGAAATTCCGGCCATAATGAGCCGCGGAGTCATTTTCACCGTGTGTAACGTTGCCCTGACGGTGCTGAGCGGTAAGGTGGCGAGTGCCGCCAACGTGTCTGCCGATGAGGCGAAGAAGGAATGGACCGCGGGCATCGTGCCGGGCATGACGATCGTCCCCGTCGGGGTGCTCGCCGTCAACCGCGCGCAAGAAAAAGGCTGTACGTACTGTTACGGCGGTTGATCACAGTCCCGAGGCCGCGCACGCGGACATGTTCGTGACGGTGCTCGGCCTCGGGCTGGCGTTGGTCGTCGGATTGTCTCTCGGACTGCTCGGCGGCGGCGGCTCGGTGCTGACGGTGCCGATCTTCGTGTACGTGATGGGCTTCGAGGCCAAACAAGCGATCGCGATGAGTCTCATCGTGGTCGGTGCCGCAAGTCTCGTCGGCGCGGTCCGCCACTGGCACGCGGGCCGCGTCAACCTCCGGGTCGCGGTTTCCTTCGGCCTGGTCGCCATGGCCGCGTCCTACGGAAGCGCACGCCTCGCGAAGTTCGTCAGCGGACCCACGCAGCTCGTACTCCTCGCGATCGTCGTGTGCGCGGCCGCGATCTCAATGGCCCGCTCCGCGCAGCCCGATGTCATTCAACCCCCTACCAGCGACCCGGTCATCGTGATCGGCCCACCATCGGGTCTCCGGCTGATGCCGGTCGCGATCGGCGTCGGCCTGCTCACGGGACTCGTCGGCGTCGGCGGCGGATTCCTCATCGTGCCCGCGCTGGTGCTCCTCGGCCGCGTGCCGATCAAGCTCGCGATCGGAACGTCACTCCTGGTCATCGCCATGAACTGCGCGGCCGGAATCGTCGGCTATCTTGGGCGTGTGACGATGCCGTGGGAGACTGTCGGGTTATTTACGGCCGTGGCGATCACCGGGCTGTTCGCCGGATCACACCTCGTGGGATTCGTCTCGCCAGCGTCGCTGCGGCGTGGGTTCGCCGTGCTCCTGATGTGCGTCGGGACGTTCGTGCTGGTGCAGAACTGGCGGGTACTCGCGGGTGCGGCGTCGTCCGGCTACGACCGCGCATCGTCCTGGCACCCCGGCAAGGCGTGATGCTCGTACGACGCCTCTACCATCCCCGGCTCGCGCAAGCCAGCTACCTCATCGCGTGCAACAGGTGCCGCGAGGCGGTGGTCATCGATCCGCTGCGCGATACGGAGTTGTACGTGGCCGCGGCAGCTGCCGAAAATGTCCGCATCACGGCGGTCACCGAAACCCACGTCCACGCGGACTTCATCTCCGGCAGCCGCGATCTCGCGGCCCGCACCGGCGCGCACCTCTATCTCTCCGGTGAGGGTCGCGGTCCCTGGTCCTACACCGACGCATATGTCGCGGACGCCGGCGCGACGCTGCTCCACGCCGGCGACGTGATCCGCATCGGTGACATCGAGATCACGGTGCTCCATACGCCCGGCCACACGCCCGAGCACCTGTCGTTCCTCGTGACCGATTCTGCGGTCGCCGCCGAGCCCATGGCCGCGGTCACCGGCGACTTTGTCTTCGTCGGCGATGTCGGTCGCCCCGATCTCCTGGAACGCGCGGTTCTCATCGCCGGCTCCGCGGATTCCGCGGCGCGCCAGCTCCACGCGTCGGTGCAGCGCCTCGCGGGCTTCGCCGATCATCTCCAGCTCTGGCCCGGGCACGGGGCCGGGTCGGCGTGCGGCAAAGACCTGAGCGGCGTCCCGCAATCCACGCTGGGCTACGAACGCCGCTACAACTGGGCATTCCGCATCGATGACGAGACGGAATTCGTGAAGGCCGCGCTGCACGGCCTGGCCGAGCCACCGGCCTACTTCGCGGAGATGAAACGCGTCAATGCCCGCGGGCCGGGGCGCTGGAGCGATGTGACACGCCCAGCGCTCGTGGCTCCCGCTGACATCGTCGAAGCGGTGTTAGGTGGCGCGATGGTGATCGACATACGTGCCGCCGCCGATTTCGGCCGCGGGCACATCCCGGGTACGATCAACATCCCGCTCAACCGCTCGTTCCTGCTGTGGGCCGGCTCGCTCATCCCGCTGAACAGCGCCGTCACGCTCATCGGCGATGAGGCACAGCTCGCGGACGCCGTGCGCGATCTCGCGCTCATTGGCATCGATCACGTGGCGGCCTACGCCGGCCCCGAGGTCGTAGATGCCTGGCAGCGCAGCGGGAGGCCGCTCGAGCAGGTCGCCCATACGACGACCGATGCGGTTGCGGCCGAGGCGGGGAATGGAGGGATCTCGGTCATCGATGTCCGATACTCCGCGGAATGGGATGCCGGTCATGTACCCGGCGCGACGCACATTCCCCTGAGTGCGCTCCGCGACCGGCTCGCCGGCCTGCCCCGCGACAGACCTCTCGTCGTGCACTGCCAGACGGACGGACGCGCCTCTATCGCCGCCAGTGTCCTCCAGGCGGCAGGCTTCGCAAATGTCGCCGAAATGCGCGGCGGCATGACGGCCTGGCGACGCGCCGGCCACGATGTGGCCACCGGCCAGGACGGGTGAGCCCGGGTCTCGGGATCCCCGCCGGGCGCCCGCTCGCGGCCGCTTCTGTGAGAGTGCTCATCGCTGCGCTCGCGGCTGTGGTCATCGCCTCGGCGTGCAGCGCTCCGGCGCCGCCGGACGCGATGCACAATGCGGCGAATCGGACGCCCCCTGGGTCCGGCACGATCGATTCATCCGTCGTTCCGCCGGATAGCGCAATCCCGCACGACTCGCTCGGCGCCTCGATGCGCCGCGGGTTGGCGCTGCTCGCCCACACCGGCGACAGCCTGCCCGGATACGTCGGCGCCAATCTCCGGTGCCTGAGCTGTCACCTCGATGGCGGCCGCAGGCCGCTCTTCTCGCTGGTCGGCGCGTTCGTCCGCTACCCCCGCTTCGTCGAACGCTCCGGAGCAGTCGCGACGATCGAGGATCGCATCAATTTCTGCTTCACGCGGAGTCTCACCGGGCGCGTGCTACCCGCCGGGAGCCGCGAGATGCACGATATGGTGAGCTACTTCGCGTTCCTGTCATCGAACGTGCCGCCAGGTGCCCACGTGCGCGGAGAAGGCACGCCGCAGATCGCCACCCTCACCGGCGACTCGGCGCGCGGCGCAGCCCTCTACGGTGCGCAGTGCGCGCGCTGCCACGCGGCCGATGGCGCCGGGACGGTCGTCGCGCCGGCAGTGTGGGGGCCACGGTCATTCAGTATCGCGGCCGGTATGGCGCGCGAGCAGCGGCTCGCGTCTTTCATCAGATACGCGATGCCGTTCGACCGGCCAGGCACGCTGAGCGATCAGGATGCGTACGACCTCGCCGCGTTCGTGATGTCGCATCCGCGACCGGATCTCCCGGCGAAATCGCGCGACTGGCCTGCCGGCGGCGCACCGCGCGATGTCCCCTATGCCACAACCGGGCACCAGGCCTATCACCCGCCGCCGCTGATCCCACGCACCGGCGATACGCTGGACATGATCGTCCCGCTCCCCGCAGTACTCCCAGCCTCGCCAGCGAAACACTGACCCCCGGCCCGTCCCCTTTCTCCTCTCTCCTCTCTCCT
>JAJPIM010000023.1 GCA_021324775.1 Gemmatimonadota bacterium | reverse complement strand
GCGATGCTGTAGTGCACCGCGCCGTCGAACACGATGTGCTCGTAGATCTCGTCCGAGTACACCCGCACATCGGGGCGGCACCGCTCGCGAATGACGGTCGCGACCGCCGCCAGCTCATCGCGCGCCAGCACTCCGCCGGTCGGATTCGATGGCGAGCAGAGGATGATGACTTTCGTGCGCGGGGTGATCCGCGCCGCGAGATCCTGCGCCGTGAAGGTGAATCCCGATGCCTCGCGCATCGGCAGTGGCACCGGCGTCGCCCCAACGTAGGTCACCCAGGATTCGTAGATCGGGAAACCGGGGCTCGGATAGATCACTTCGTCGCCGGGGTCCACATAGGCCTGCATCGTGTAGCCGATCGAGGGCTTCCCGCCCGTCGTGATGATCACTCGGCTCGCGTCCGCCGCGATGCCACGCGTCCGCGTCACATGCGCCGCCACCGCCGCACGCAGCCCGGGGATCCCCTGGGGATCCGTGTAGTGCGAGTTACCGGCACGGATCTGCGCGATCGCCGCTTCATTGATGTGCGGTGCGGAATCGAAATCGGGCTCGCCGATGTTCAGGCGCACCACATCCATCCCGCGCGCGACACACTTCGCGATGTCGTCGCCCACCCGGAATGCGTTCTCGGTACCCAGATTGCCCATGCGGGCGGCCAGCAGCGCCATCGGTGCTCAGTGCAGAGGTTGCCGAATATTAACGGCACCCTGCCCCGGCATAGCCATGCGCCGTGCGCTACGAGTGGATTGGCGGCGATCGGGGAGACCAGACGGCACTGACGCCCAGCGCGATCTCCTCGCGAAGCCGATCGTTGGCGACACGCCGCTCGTGCGTGCGTCGCGCCCAGGTCGCGAACCCGTGCGTGCTCACGCACATCGCGGCTACAAAGGGCGGACGCTGAAACAACAGCATCTCGGTCGTCGCGACGGCGAGGACTACCGGCGCCACGACGTACCCTGAGGCGCCGGCGAGCAACAGCGCTCCGGCCGCGATTTCGAGCGCCGCCGTCATCAGACGCCGGCCGGACCCGGCCCCGAGCGCCGCGAGGTGAGCCACGCCGTGTCGGTCGAGCAGCTTCGTGGTGCCGAGGTAGAAGAAGGACAGGGCGAGTGCCGCGTCGAGCAAACGAATCGCGGGCTTGCTGAGGAGGAGCTTGAGGCGTTCCATGCACACAAGACCCCGGCGACGCCGCTAATATTCCCGTCGGCCGGCGGCCAGGTTGCGCAGTCTTGGCACACCGCCATCGCATGCGGTCATAGTGTCCATCGCCACACGACGGTCCAAATGCTGCGTCACAGGCCTGCCACCAGGATGAGCCTGCCTGCGTTCTATCCCGGGTGACGATCGAGCACGATCTTCAAGTGCTCGGCAAGGTTAGGGCATTTCGCCGGTTCACATTTCAGACCGCTGCCGCCCATGGAAAACTTCTTCCTCACGGAATACTTCGACTGGCAGCCCAAACGCCCCACCCTCGTGCACCGCGCGATCAACAAGGCGCTCCGAGGGCTGCGGATTCCGTACCGCACCGGACCGTACTCCGGCGGCACGACCAGCATCGAGCAGCGGATCAACATCTACCATTTCGTGATGCAGGTGCTCGTGTACGACGTCCCCGGCGACCTCGTCGAATTGGGCTGCTACACGGGCTACACGGCGGTGCTGATCCAGAAAGTGCTGCAGCGCTACGCGCCCGGCCGGAAGCTGCATGTCTATGACAGCTTCGAAGGACTGCCCGACAAATCCGACGCCGACGGCTCGACGCCGTTCCGCAAGGGATGGCTCTCCACGACTGAAGGCCGGCTGGTCAGCAGCTTCCAGAAGTACGGCCTTCCACTCCCAGTCATCCACAAAGGCTGGTTCGAAAACACCCTGCCGACGGAGTTGCCGGATGCGATCGCCTTCGCACACCTCGACGGCGACTTCTACAGCTCCATCGCCGTGAGCCTGCAATACGTCTATCCGAAATTGTCCAAAGGCGCCGTCTGTGTGATCGACGACTACTGCGATCCGGCAATCTACCCCGGCGGCTGGAACGCCCTCCCGGGCGTGAAGAAGGCATGCGACGAGTTCTTCAGCGACAAGCCGGAGAAAGTGCACTACATCTACTCGGGCCCCTACTCACACGGCTTCTTTCACAAGGCGTAGCGCACAAGGCGTAGCGCCGAGGGCCAGTCGCGCAGTGACGCAATCCCCACCTTTATTGAGGAGAAGTACGAGATTCGCTTTACTAAGCACGCTCCGCCGCTCCGCACCATTCCGACCCCCGCCGACGAAATGGTCGCGCTGGGCCAAGCACAATTCTCGACGATTCTTGCAGACCCACCTTGGCGGTTCCAGAATCGAACCGGCAAGATGGCGCCCGAGCATCGGCGCCTGAGTCGGTATGGGACCATGTCCATGGATGACATCATGTCCCTGCCAGTGTCCCAGGTCGCTCGGGCACGTGCTCACCTCTACCTGTGGGTCCCTAACGCGCTGATCCCGGAGGGGTTTGAGGTGATGCACCGCTGGGGCTTCACGTACAAGACCAACATCGTCTGGTACAAGACCAGGAAGGATGGCGGTCCAGATGGACGCGGGGTCGGATTCTACTTCCGCAATGTTACGGAGGTCATCCTGTTCGGCATTCGCGGTGTCAACAATCGGACACTCGATGCGGGTCGGCGGCAAACGAACATCATAGTGTCGAGAAAGCGCGAGCACTCCCGCAAACCAGATGAGCAATACCGCATCATCGAGCGCTGTTCACCGGGACCCTACCTGGAGATGTTCGCTCGCCACGAGCGCGAGGGCTGGACGCAGTGGGGGAATGAAGCGCGAGATGCGGCGGAGCAACTGCGCTTACTGCGATAGCCCGTCATTCGACGGGTAGCTCCTCATTCGACGACTCCGACAACACGCAGCGGGGGCAGTTCAAGAATGGACAATTTAATCTCATCGTGCAGAGTTTATCGACCATTATCACGCCACTATCAGGCCATTCATACAGCAGTAAGGCCCCCAAATGGCGTCATCCGCTTCCTCTGGACCCCCGCGGCCGGCAGCTCGAACCAGAATGTCGTCTTCCGCCCAGGCTCCGACTCGACCCCGATCCGCCCACCATGCTGCTCCACGATCGCCTTCGAAATCGCGAGCCCCAGCCCCGTCCCCCCACGCTGGCGCCCGTCCGAACCGTCGAGCTGCTGAAACCGGCGAAACAACAACCGGATGTCCCCCGGCGCGATCCCCGGCCCAGGATTCTCCACCACGAACCGCACCGGCGCCCGCCCCGCCGTCCGGCCCCCACCAGCCGCCACGATCGAATCCGGCACCCCCGTATCCGCCATCACCGCCGATACTCTGACCACGGACCCCGGCGGCGAAAACTTCACCGCATTGGACAGGAAGTTCGTCAACACCTGGATCACCCGGTCGTGATCGCCCTCCAGTGTCCGATGCGCCTCGACGTGCTCCTCGATCCGCACCTGGAACTGCTCCGCGATCACCTGCACGCCGTCGACCGCCGTCCGCACCAGCTCCGCCGGCATGAGCGTCGACAGGTGCAGCTCGAGCCGCCCCGCTTCGATCTTGTCGAGGTCGAGCATGTCGCCGATCAGCCGGATCAGCCGCTCGGTGTTGCCGCGGCCAAT
Organism: Gemmatimonadota bacterium; assembly: GCA_021324775.1. Lineage (GTDB taxonomy): Bacteria > Gemmatimonadota > Gemmatimonadetes > Gemmatimonadales > Gemmatimonadaceae > Palsa-1248. Next base: position 211,014 of record JAJPIM010000023.1, on the reverse strand, counting down.
GCGCACCAGGTCCTGCGCCTGCGGCGTAAGCGCCCCGCCCACGCCGGATTCGAGCAACCCGAGCGCGCCACGAATCGATGTCAGTGGCGTGCGCAGTTCATGTGAGACCGTCGACACGAACTCGCTCTTCATGCGATCGAGCCGCTTCCACTCGCTGATGTCCCGCATCACGGTGATGCGCGCGGGCGAGCCCTTGTAGACGATCGGCGTCCCCGCAACCTCCGCCTCGAATGTCGATCCGTCTTTCCGGAGGCACACGACCTGGCGCGTCGATGGGATGTTCTTGCTGATGATGTAGTACAAGCGCGACCGCTCCTCGGGCACCACCATCGCCGCCTCCGGAATGTCCTCCAGCTCCGACTCGGTGTACCCGAACATACGGCACCACGCACGATTGACTTCCAGAAACTGCCCCGCCCGCGCTACCGCAATCCCGTCGGTCGAGGCATCCGACAGCATACGGAACCGCTCTTCGCTCTCCCGTAACTCCGCTTCGCGCCGCCGCTGAACGCTGATGTCGCGCAGGATGGTCGACACGAACCACACGCCGCCCTGCGACGATTTGTGCGCCACCAGCACCTGCGACACGGGGATCTCCCGGCCATCGCGAGTCTGCAGCGTGGTCTCGCCCTCCCACACGCCATCACGGATCGCCGCCGGCAACGCCGTGTTGATCTGATGCTGGCGCGCCGCCGGCGACAGGATCGCGCTCAACCCCATCAACGACACGTCATCATCCGGGCCGATCCCGATCATCCGGCGCCCCGCACGGTTGACGTACACGCCCCGCCCCTTGCCGTTGCCGATGCCCACGAAATCGGTCGTCGCCTCGAGGGTCTCCACGAGCCGCGCCTGGGCTTCCTCCGCCGCCCGCTGCGGAGTGATGTCCCGCAGCATGCTCCGCACGCTCACGGCCTTACCGTTCTCGTAGCCGCAGGTCGCCCGCACTGCCAGCACGACGCGACGCCGCTGCCGCGTCAGAAATACGCCCTCGAACTCCCCGACTTTCTCACCCGCCAATACCCGCCGCCGCAATCCGTGATATGCCTCCGCGTACTCCGGCGTCACGGTCACCGCGGTCGATACGCTCGACTGGTCGGCTTCGTCATACCCGAAGGTGCTCCGCCACGCCTGGTTCGCGTACAGAAGCCTGCCGTCAGGCGCCGTGATCTCGATCAGATCACTCGCCGTATCGAGGAAGTCGCTCAGGCGCTCTTCCGCCGCCGCCCGCGCTTCCGCCCGATCCTGCGCCGCGTAGGCGAGTCTCGCCACCGCGGAGAGCAACAGGGTCGCCACGATCCCCACGACGAGGACCGCGCCAGGCGTCCGGGGAAGCCGCGTGGTCTGCGAGATCACGACCGCCAGGACCGACCCGCCGACCAGGATCAGCCACGCCGCCCGCCAACTGATCGCCCACGGATGGTGGCCCCGCACCAGCCGGCCCGCCAGTGCGGCGTCCAGCGGCCGTCCGGGCCGTGCCGGAGCTGGGGGGGATGGGGGGGATGGGGGCGGTGCCGGCGCTGCCGGGGGTGCCGGGGCCGCTGGTTTGGACGGGCCTTGATCCACGGTCGTTCGACGGTGCCGATGGTAAAAAGTCACGCTCTCTACCCGCCCGATCCGCCACCCCGTCCGGAAGCCGGAGACTCCAGGCGGAGACCCCGCGTTTGGTGCGAACTCCCGGCCACGCACCCGGTCCGTCCTGCGGGGGCCCCCGCTGTCTCGCCATAATTCCCGGATGCGTTCGGAGCCCCCCTCGCTGGCCGATGGCCGCCGGTCGTATCTCGCCACGATCGCGGCCCTGGGCTTCGGAGGGGTGGCCACGGTGCTGGCCGCCCTGCCCTACAAGGTGTTCGACCTGGATCGCTACGCGATCCCCAAAGAGTTGACGCTCCACTTGACCGCCACGCTCGCCGCCGTAGGCGCGCTGATCGCGCTGGGCCGCGCCGCCGGACGCGGACGCGGGCCGGTGATTCCGCTCACACGCGTGGACACGCTGCTCACCGGTTTCCTCCTGTTCAGCGCCGCATCCGCGTTCTTTGCGCAGAATGGCTGGCTCGCTGTACGCGGTCTCGCGATCAGTGTCTCGGGCATCGTTCTCTACTGGGTCGCACACTCGCTCGCCCGCGCAGGATGGGGCCGATCGGTCCTCGCGCTCATGGCCGCCGCGATCGCGGTCGCCGCCGCGACGGCGCTCTTCCAGGCCTACGGTGTCGAGACGGAGCTGTTCAGTCTCAATCGCTCGCCCGGCGGCACGCTCGGCAACCGCAATTTCGTCGCCCACCTCGCCGCGATCGGGATCCCGGTGCTCATCTTGATCGTCCTCCGCGCACGCCACGCGGCTGGCGCGCTACTCGGCGCCATCGCGATCGCGATCATCACCGCCGCACTCGTGCTCTCACGATCACGCGCGGCATGGGTCGCCACCGCGTTCGCGCTGGTCTGTGTCCTCCCGGCCGCCTGGCGCGGCTGGGAATCCCTGCGCACCCACGCCGCGACCGCGCCTCGCCGGCTATCAGGCGAGCCCACTCCGTCGGTCAGTCTCCGCGGCACGGTCACGCTCATCGCCATCGCCGCCGGCATCTTCGCTGCCATCACGATCCCCAACACGCTCAATTGGCGGAGCACGTCACCCTATCTCGACTCCGTCATCAATGTCACGAATTATCGCGAGGGCAGTGGCCACGGCCGCCTGGTCCAGTACGCGAACACTGCGCGACTCGCCATCACACACCCCGTACTCGGCGTCGGTCCCGGCAACTGGGCGGTGGTCTATCCCAGGATCGCGCCAAAGTCCGACCCGTCGCTCGATACCGACGACGGCATGACCGCCAACCCGTGGCCAAGCAGCGACTGGGCCGCGTTTCTGTCCGAGCGCGGCGTGCCCGCGGCGATCTGTCTCGCCCTCGCGCTCCTCGGTCTCCTCGTCGCGGCGGCGCGCGCCGCTGCCCACGCGACCAGCGACGGCCGCGCTGACCGGCTCATACTCGCGCTCGCGCTGGCCGCCACGGTGCTGGCGATCATCGCGGTCGGCGCGTTCGACGCGGTACTGCTCCTCCCCACGCCCTCGCTCATCGCCTGGTCGATCCTGGGTGCGCTCGCCGGCTCCCTGGAGCCGCCACCCGTCGCGCGCGGCGAGATCCGCCTGCCCGGCACCGTGCTTCGCATCGCGATCATCGTCGTCGTCGCCACGGGCGCCATCACGATCGTCCGCAGCGCGTCCCAGGTGATCGCGATGGCGCTCTATGTCGCCGCCACACGAACCGGCGTCAACGATCACACGCTCGAGCTGGCCACCCGAATGGACCCGGGGAGTTATCGTATTCAGTTGCGGCTCGCGGAGTCGTATGCCCACGGGCGCTCGTGCGCGCGCGCCCGCCCCCATGTCGCCGCCGCCCGCGCCCTCTTTCCCAATGCGCCGGCACCTCGCCACGTGCTGGCCGAATGCAATGGAGCCAGTGGAACCCGATGACCACCATCACTCGCCACCTCACGGTACTGATCGTGGCAATCGGCGCCCTCGATCTCGTCGGGGCCACCGTGTTCTACCACTACCACCTCGACCAGCACCCCGGCACGAACCAGCAGATCTACGTCGGCGTGTGGACGGTCCTGTCGGCACTCATCGCCGTCATCCAGTTGCGAAAGATCCGCAAGGAACGCCTGGCGATCATCCGCGCGCCTCGGCCGCCAGCGCCACCGCCGGCGCAATCAGGCGGCGAGCAACCCGGTCCGAAGGATCCGCCACCCGCAGCGTGATCGCGATCGTGGGGCCTGCCATGACCGGCCCAGTACGACTGTAGTTGCCGTCCCACCACCGCCTGTCGTCGAGGGCAGCGGGGGCCGGTCGCGACCGGCCCCCAGACGGATGACGCAGCCAATACATGTGCCGCGCAGCCCACCCATCAGCAGCACACGATTCGTCCTTGGAGGGGCCGGTCATGACCGGCCCAGTACGACCGTAGTTGCCGTCCCACCACCGCCTGTCGTCGAGGGCAGCGGGGGCCGGTCGCGACCGGCCCCCGGCCCGGATGGCCTCACGCCGCGTCAGGTGCGCTCGATGCTCGCTGTTGCTGCGGAGGAGTCTCGGCCAGCGAGATGACATCCGGGAGCGCGATCTGATCGTCGCCCGCCAACTGGTCACGATGCCTGAACAGCGCAAACGCACGCATCATCGGAATGAACCGGTTGGTGCGCTGCGTATAGAGATGATAGATCGGGAACCAGTGGCCGAGATCGACCTCTTCGAGCACCGCCGCGTGCCAGTACAGGCTGAGCGCCACGATCCCCGCCAGGATCACCCACGTGGAGCCGGTCATGACGAACGCGCCGGCGAAGATCACGATCCGCCCAGCGTACATCGGATGCCGCAGGACACGGTACGGTCCTTCTTCGACGATGCGGAACGGCACATAGCCGTCGAACCCGGGACTGTAGTTCCAGCCCAGCGCCCGCTTCGATGCCACGAGCAGCGCCACACCCACCAGCGTCACGATGATCCCTGCGTACACGAACGCGGGCGCATGGTACCACTCGAGCAGGAACGGATCCCGCCGGAACAGCGCGGCTCCGCCGGCCAATACCGTGAAGATGCGAAGCCAGCGATCGACGCGCCGCAGATGGGTGACCGATGTCAGCCGCCCCTCTTTCCCCGACGCGTACGCACGCGTCGGATGCCAGAAGATGCACGAGGGGACGATTGCCGCTCCGGCCAGCACGGCGATGCCGAGCCACGCATCGAGGTGTCGCACCGCCATCACTCCGCTGCGCGCAGTGCGCCGGACGAATCCGCGGAAAAGGAAGCTCGGCGCGATCCTGATGTCGTCACGTGCAGCAATACACGCATGACCAGATAATAGTTCGGGGACCGCGCCGTGCCGATAGCAAATTTTCAGCTTCGGCGCATCACTATTGCCGGTGTTGCTGCATCACGACAATGCACGCGGTATGCCGCCCCCAATTTTGGTGATGCGCATCACATGTACGAGCCGAATTCCCCCGTCCAATGCAAAACCATCAATGGCTCAGACTGGTAGTGTCACGTTTACGCGTCTTCCAGCGCGACTTTCGGCTCGACAAGCGACGCACGACACGCAGGCGCCAGACACGCCACGACTGCCGCGAGCGCGAGCACAGCGCCCGTGCCGCCGAGCGTCACGAGATCGTATGCACGCACTTCATACAGCATCTGCCGCAATACGCGACCCGCGACGACTGACAGTAACGTTCCGGCGACGACGCCGATCGCCGCGAGACGGAGTCCCTCGATCACCACCTGCCGCACGATCTGCCGCGGCGCGGCCCCCAGGGCACGCCGGATGCCGAATTCCTGCCGCCGCTGCTGTACGCCATACGCGATCACGCCGTACAGGCCCACCATCGCCAGCAACAGCGCCGACACCCCAAAGGCACTCATCACCGCCGTCGCAAACCGCGCGGTCGCACTGGTCTCCGCCACGAGATCGCCGATTGTCCGCACGCGCGAGACCGGAATACCGGGATCGACACCCGCGATCGCGCCCCGCAACGCAGGCAGCAACTGCGCAACCGGCGTCGTGGACCGGACGACGAATTGCATCGTCGAAAAACTGGGATACGGCTTCTGGGTATAGGGCACGATCATCTCGGGCCTGGGCGATTCGGTCAGCGAGTACCGCTTGAGATCGGCCGCCACTCCGATCACGGTCATCCACGGCGGATTCATGTCATAGAGACCGACGTGGATTCGCTTTCCGATCGCCGATTGGCCCGGCCACAACCACTTCGCCATCGATTGATTCACGATGACCACCGGCAACGTGTTCTCGTGATCGGTCGCGTCGAAATCCCGGCCGGCGATCATCGTGGTCCCGAGCGCCTGAAACATCTGCGAGCTGGCCACGGTGTATTCCGCGACGGGTGTCTGGGCCGGTGTTGCTGGCGGCGGAGCGCCTTCCGGCGTGAACACCGTCGCTTCCTGCGCGCCGCTCAACGGCAGCGGTTTGCCGATTGCGGCGGCCTGTACACCCGGGACGGCGCGAAGTCGCTCCAGCGCTGCGGTAAAGAACTGCACGGCGGCCGGATGTTCCATGTATGTCCGGAACTGCTGCTCCGCATAACGGACCGGCGGCAGCGTCACTTCGAACGTCAGCCCGTTCGGCGCGGAAAACCCCGTGGCGCTTCGCAACTGATGCGACAGACTGCGCGCCAGCAGTCCCGCGCTTGCCACGAGTACCACCGAGAGCGTGAGTTCCGCTACGATCAGCGCCTGGCGCGCCCGGGCCGGCACGCTGCCCCCGACGAGCCCTCGCCCGCCGCTCCGCAGCGCATCCGTCAGCGGCGATCGTCTCGCCACCCACGCGGGCAACAGCGCCGCGGCCATCGCTGCCAGGGCGGTGGCGCACAGTGCCGCCAACGCGCTGCGCGCGTCGAACGCGGTATCCGTGAGACGCGGCAGCCGGTCGGTTCCATAGACCTGCACCAGCCGCATCCCGGCCCACACGAGCGTAGTCCCAATGACTCCGGCGGCGGTCGTCACGAGTAGAACCTCCGTCACGAACGCCGCAGCCAGGCGGCCATGCGAGGCGCCGAGCGCCGACCGGATCGCCAGCTCGCGCCGGCGCCGCTGCAATTGCGCCAATTGCAATTGCGCGATGTTCACGCAAGCGAGGAGCAACAGGAGAGCGACCGCCGCCATGAGGCTGAGCAGCATGGGCTCCGTCTTGCCCACGACCTGCGTGCGTAGCGCAACGAGTTGCGTCCCGAAACTCCCCTTGCCCTGAGGGATGAGCCGTTCTTCGATCCCCTCTATCCGCCGGAGATCTGTTCGCGCTGCATCCAGCGTCACACCGGGACGGATCCGCCCGACGAGTGCGAGGTCGGAGGGGCCATTGGCCGGAGGACGGAGGGGGACCCACAGGTCGCTCTTCGCGGGAAACTCGAAGTCGGCCGGCATTTCCGCTCCCCGCGGAAAGGCAAACCCAGGCGGTGCGACACCGATGACGGTGTAGGGCTCCGCGTTGAGATTGATGGTCCGTCCAACGATGCCTCGATCGCCGCCAAACCGCCGGCGCCAGAGCCCGTCGGAAATCACGACCACGCGATCGCTTCCCGGTGTCTCGTTCGCACGCGCGAAGAATCGTCCGGCCTCGGCTGACACTCCCATGGCCTGGAAGAAGTCGCCCGTCGCTTCGATGCCATCGAGCCGCTCGGGGAGCGCGATGTCGCCGAGGTTGAAGGCGCGCGCGCGAAAGGCGGCGACTGCGGAAAACGCCGTGACGTTGTCACGGATGGTGGTCACGTATCTCCCAAACAGCGGCTGCTCGCTGTACCCGAGGTCGATCGACGGCATGTATCCCCAGATCATCGCCACCTGCCCGGCATCCCGGAACGGGAGCGGCGCGAGCAGCACGCCGGACACGATGTTGAGCATGAGCGCGCACGCGGCGATGCCCAGTGACAGCGTCAACACCGCGGTCACCGTGAACCCGCGCGCCCGGCGTAACCGCCGCGCGGCGCTCACCGCTTCCTGTACGATCCCGTCCATGGTCAATCTCCGGTGGACCGCGGTTTCCGTTGCCGTGTCGATGGCGCCCACGTAACGCCGCGCGTCGTCGAGATCCCCGCATTCGGCGCTTGCGATCCGCCGAGCCTCCGCCCCATCGATGCCTCGCTCCACCAGCTCGGCGACCCGCATATCGATGTGAAACGCCAGCTCTCGCTCGAAATCGTCGCGGATGCGCCGCGCCGATCGCCGCGGAAGCGAGAACACTCGCCGCGGCTCGCTGCTCATGCGGGCTCCAGCACGCGGGAGATCGCGGCCGCATAGCGGCGCCACGCCGACTCCTCCTGGCGGAGCCGCTGCCGGCCCGCCGCCGTGAGTTTGTAGTACCGCGCCCGCCGCCCGTTGTCCGAGACGCCCCAGTACGCGCTCACACACTCCGCGCGCTCGAGACGGTGCAGAGCTTTGTAAAGCGGGGCATAGTCGACGGCGAGCAACCCGTCGGTCCGCTCGCCGATCCACCGCGAGACGGCATACCCATGCATCGGCCCCCATACGAGTGCCCGCAGCACGAGCACGTCGAGCGTGCCTTGAAGGAGATTCGCCGGATCCATTGACCTCTCCAGATACCAGGTTCCAGATACCAGGTACTAGAAGAGTATCACCGGCGCGGGCACGTGTCGATGGTATACGATACCGCCGGTCGCCCCGGCCCAGGGCCGAACGGTTGGCGAGTCGCGCTCACCCCGGTGCGCCTCGGGCCCTGGCGCCGCCCGTACCTCGTCGGATCCCAGGATAGCGTCACGGGTGCGAAACAATGCGATGCGCGGATGCGCCGTCGGACCGCACGATGAAGAGGTCTTGCGTGGAGCCCGCTTTGCTCGAGAAGACGAGCTGGGAATCGTCCGGGGTCCAGGCCGGGAGGCCCATGCTCTCCCTCGTATGCGTCAGTTGCACCGGGTTCGTGCCATCCGCCGCCATTACATAGATGTCCCAACCGCCACCGCGATCCGAAACGAACGCAATTCTCTTGTTGTCATGTGACCAGACCGGCGTATGGTCGTGCCACGCGTCGTTCGTGAGGCGCACGCGATCCGTCCCGTCGGACTTCATCACATAGATCTGGTCGCGACCACTTGCATCGGAGAAGAACAGGATGCGGGCGCCATCAGCGGACCAACGCGGGACCTGATCGTTCCAGGCATTGTGCGAGAGATTACGCTGGTGAGAGCCATCGCTCCGCATGACGTAGATCTGCCAATGTGCGGAATCCAACGACGGACTGGCATTCACCTGATACAGAATCTCTGACCCGTCCGGACTATAGACCGCGACGCCGGAAAACATCCCGTTGTCGGTAAGCTTCACCGGATTGGAGCCGTCGGCGTCCATCGTGTAGATCTGCGGCTGCGAATCCTCACGAGGCGACTGGAAGACGATGTGCTTACCATCGGGCGACCAGGACGGATGGGCGTCGCCCCGGAGTGTGCGTCAGACGCCGTGGGTTCGATCCGTCGATCCGCATCGTGTAGATCTCCGGGTCATTGTCCCGATCGGACATGAACGCGACTGTTTGACCGTCCGGCGACACAGCCGGGAATTCGTTGCTGAATGAGACGGTCGGCGTCACCGGCCCCCACATCATGCGGCTGATCCGCCAGGTGCCGTTCCACTGCCGGCGATAGATCGCGAGAGTCATGGAGTGAATCGACTGCTCTCGATGCGACCCGCCGGAATCGACCCCGAACGCAATGGAGTCTGTGCCCCGGACGTACGCGACGTCTGCGGCGCCGTGTAATTCGTCGACCGTGCGCGTGAAGGCGGTAATCCGCGTGTGTGTCCCGTTGTCGGGCCACCAGAATGCCTGGATCGCATTGTCCGATCCCAACGGATGAACGCCGGCCGGCATGAGGACGGCCTCGGCCGCCAAGGTGTTGAGAACGGCGTTCGTATCATTACGCAACCATGCGCGCACGTATGCCGAATCGGTCGCCAGGACGGCGGCGCGATCAGCTGCCGAGAAGACGCGAACGTCAGCCGGTGGCCGAGAACACGCGATGACCGCGACTGCCACCGGGACCAACCGCGACTTGGGCATCATCAGAGGCTCCGGTACATCACGTAGGCGTCCACGTACCCGTGGTTCGGATGATGAAACGCCCCTGGCAGCCGGCCCACGATCTCCCATCCGAATTGCTGCCAGAGCCGCACCGCCCGGTCGTTCGTGCTCACTACGAAGTTGAACTGCACCGCCCGAAACCCGCGCGCCCGGGCCCGCTCGATCGAATGCGCACACATGGCCCGCCCCACGCCGCGCCCCGAGCTGCCGGGTGCCGTCATGTACCCGCAGTTGCCCACGTGCGCGCCGCCACCCTCATGATTCGGGCGCACAAAGTATGTCCCCACGATCCGCCCATTGGTTTCCGCGACGTACACGTCGTGAGCGGGACTCATCCAGAACCCGAGGGCTTCCGTTTCGCCCAGGTCCCGCGGCAGCGCATAGGTCTCGCCCGCGCGGATCACGGGCTCGAGGATGCCCCAGATTGCCGCCCGGTCGCTCGCGACAGCGGGACGGATCTCGACGGTATTCTCGACGGTTTTGTCGATGGGATTCACGCCGGCGCGCCGGGTCTTTGTCTGTTTCTACTTTCTACTTTCTGTATTTCTACTTTCTGTGTTTCTACTTTCTGTCTTTTTACTATTCGTACGGCGGCGGCATGCGCACCGACCCCGCCGGTATCTGGACGCGCTGCGTCCCGGTGGAATCCGACACCGACACGATCGCCGCGAGATCGTATCGCCCGGGCGGGAGATACACGCCCGGGCCACCGGACGCCGACTGCAATGTCACCGACTGCCCGGGCGTCAGCCCGAAGTGCGAGACCGGCACGTAGCACGACACACCAGGACCCGACGCATCGTACGCCGGCGCCTTCGGCGGGATGTGATGCGCGTACACGCGGATCAGCACTTCGCAGTTCCCGCCCAACACGTTCAGCGCCGACGCATGCTGGCTCACGTTCGTGACGGTCACGGTCACTTGCACGAGCATCGGCGGCCAGCGCGACTTGAGTCCGCCGTTCGTCGCCTTGTACTCGAAATCCCCCACGGTGATCGGCGCCGACCCCAGCACCGACGATCCGCTCGCCAGGGCGGTCGTGTCCCGCACGATGTCGAGGCTCGCCGTCTCGCCATGATGCGCGCACGCAGCCATTACCCCGAGTAACGCGAGCCCGGCGACCCAGGCCCGCTGGATGGGCGCTCTCTGTCGTCCCCACACTCGCACCGGTGTCACGCTCCGGTCAGGCCGTACCGGGTGCGCAGGATCTCGCCGTGATGCCGCTCGTGCCCCGCGATGATGTGCGCCAGCGCGCGCACGCTCACAGGACTGCCGTTCGCCACACCGCGCCGCCCCCAGGCCGCCGCATCGAACCCCCGGAACAACGCCAGGGTCGCGCTCCGCACCGCCGCCAGCTCGGCTGCCAGTTCGCCGATCGGCCGGCGATCCGCGCCCGCGACGTCCGCGTACGCGTTCTCGTCGAACCCCGGCAGCGCCGTCGCATCGGCGCGCGCGATCCGGAGCGCCCGATACGACAGCACACGCTCCACATCCCCCATGTGCCCCGCGACGTCCCGCACGGTCCACTTCCCTTCGGCATACCGATGCCCCGCCTGCGCATCAGTCAGCCCCGCCAGCAACACCTGCGTCTGCCGCCCCTGCCACTCGAGCGCCACCAGCGGCTCCTCCGTCACGAGCTGCACATACCCGGCATAAGGCGCGGCATACTCGGTCGCTTCCGGATGCCCAACGGTTATGGAAGCCATTCGCACCCCGTGTGTTGTTCTGTGTCTACTCTCTACTTTCTGCATCTCTACTTTCTGCATCTCTACTTTCTGCATCTCTACTTTCTGCATCTCTACTTTCTGCATCTCTGCTTCTGATCTTTTTCTCCTTTCTCCTCTCTCCCCTCACCCGATCCGCGTCCCATTCGCCACCGGCCTCTCGGCCGCCAGCAGAATCACGTCATCAGCCGCGGGCATCGCACCAAGTACTAGTACGTCGCTCCGAAACCCCGCGATCCGCCGCGGCGGGAAATTGACGACTGCCACGACCTGGCGCCCCACAAGCTCGGCCGGTACATAGTGCTTGGTCAATTGCGCGCTCGACTGCAGGCGTCCGATCTCACTCCCGAAATCGATCACGAGCCGGATCGCCGGCTTCCGCGCCTCGGGAAACGACACCGCTTCCACCACGGTGCCCACACGAATGTCCAACGCGGTGAAATCGTCGATCGTAGCCATCCCTAGTCCCTAGTCCCTAGTCCCCAGTCCCTAGTCCCCAGTCCCCAGTCCCCAATCCCTTTCACGTCGCGGCAATCACCCGCGGTGCATCGACATCGTAGCCATCTCTACTCCCTAGTCCCTAGTCCCCAATCCCCAATTCCTTTCACTTCGCGGCAATCACCCGCGGCGCATCGACGATGACCGGCGACCCCACGGCAAACACCACCGAAATCGGCGCCGCATCGGACAGCCACGCCCACTCGCTCCCGTACATCGCGCCAAAATCGACGTCGAGCACGATGTCGTGCAAGGTACGCACGGCCCACAATGGATGACGGACACGAAACCGAAGCAGACGGCCGTCCCGCGTCCGCCCGAATCCCCATTCGTGTTCCTTGAAGAAATGCTCCGCGCTATCGGTGGGCGGCACGACGGCTTCGTTCGAGCCCACTGCCGTCACCGTATGCTCCCTGCCTCCCGCAAACACCCGATGCGTCACGCAGACGCGATCCCCGCCGATCGCCGTCGCGCTCTCCATCCGCGTCGCACGGTATGGCTCGTTGTACACCGTCCGGGCCACGGCAGCCACGAGTTTCTGCGGTACCAGTTCGCTGAGGAACACCACGCCCCGGACACCGCTATGCCGCACGTACGTCCGGAGGTTCACTTCGGGAAACGCGATATACCCCGGCACTCGGCACAACAGCACCCGCGTGTCGCGAAAATCGAATGCCACCAGGCTCACATGCGCCTCCCCACCCCACCGGTCGAGGTCGAGCGCCGGATGCACCAGACCCCGGACCATCGCGGCCGGGACCTGGTAGGTCGCAAGGATCAGGTTGGACCAGCGAGCGGTGAGGAAGATGCTCAGCGGAGGCGGGGCAGACGGAACGCGGACAAAGATGCGGCTCAGCCTGCCCAGTGGAACCCTGCCACCTGCCCAGGCGCCCTGCTATCGCGCGACGAGCGCCATCATCGCCGCCGGGTACCGGTCTCCCGCCGCCGCACCCCGTGGAGCGACCTCATCAATTCGGCGCAGCTCCAAAGGAGACAGCACGACATCGGCCGCCGCCGCATTCTCCTCGAGATACTTCCGTCGCTTGGTCCCGGGAATGGGTATGACGTTGGATCCCTGCGCGAGGAGCCACGCCAACGCCAGTTGCGTCGCGGTACATCCCTTGGCCAGCGCGATCTCCCGTAGCCGCGCCACGAGATCGAGGTTCTTCTGGAAGTTGTCTCCCTGAAACCTCGGCAGCCCCCGCCGGAAATCTCCATCGGCCAGATCGTCCGGCTTCAGCGCCCCCGTCAGAAACCCGCGGCCCAGCGGGCTGAATGGCACGAAGGCGATCCCGAGCTCGCGGCACACCGGCAGCACCGCATCCTCGGGATCGCGGGTCCAGAGCGAATACTCGCTCTGCAACGCCGACACGGGGTACACCGCGTTCGCACGCCGGATCGTCTCCGGCCCCGCTTCGGACAATCCGATCGCCCGGATCTTCCCGGCCCGCACCAGCCCCGCCATCGCGCCGACCGTCTCCTCCACCGGAACGGCAGGATCGACCCGATGTTGATAATAGAGGTCGATCGTCTCGACACCGAGCCGCTTGAGCGACGCCTCGCACGCCGACCGGACGTATTCCGGACGCCCGCTCACCGACCGTCCCTTCGGGTCCCGGCCCCCCACGAACCCGAACTTGGTCGCCAGCACCACCTCCCCTCGCCGCCCTCGGATCGCCCGGCCCACCAGCTCCTCATTGGTGTGCGGCCCATAGATGTCGGCGGTGTCGAGCAGCGTGATCCCGAGATCCAGCGCACGGTGGATCGTCGCGATCGACTCCTGCTCGTCGCGCGAGCTGTCGGTCCCGTACGAGTCGCTCATGCTCATGCAGCCGAGTCCGAGCGACGAGACAGTAATGCCCGAGTTGCCTAGCGTCCGATGTTGCATGTTGGGAGACAGTTATTTGTGAAAGTACTGTGGGTCTACTCTCTACTTTCTACTCTCTACTTTCTACTTTCTAATCTGTTCACCCTGGCAATACCTGCCTCGCGGTTGCAAGCTCAACGCGAGTCTCTCCTGCCCTGCTCCTCTACTTTCTACTCTCGACTTTCTAATTTTTTTCTACTTTCTACCTTCTCGCATCCCACCCCATGGCCACGCTCGCCACCTCCAGCTCCTCCGGCACCCGCATCTCCAGGATGGGCTGGATCCTCAGCGCGCCGATCCTGTTGCTGGCGTTCGTGCCCTTCTTCGCGAACCACCGCGCCGCGTCTCGCGCCGGACAGACGTTCACGCGAGACTGGGCCGCGGACCTGCTCAACTCCGTCGAGCCGTACGGGATCCTCATCACCGAGGGCGACAACGATACGTTCCCGCTCTGGTACGCCCAGGAGGTCGAAGGGATTCGGAAGGATGTCGTAGTCGCGTGTTCGTGTCTATTGGAAACCGATTGGAACGTGCGCGACATGATCCGCCGGCCGATCTATCCCTACGATGCGGCCGCCGGTCCGGCAATCTACCGCAACGGCGTGTGGCCGAAGCCGAGTGGGCCGCCACTCCACCTGACGATGGCACAGGCGGACGCGATCCCGGGCTACATGGAGCTGCAGCAGCCGCGAGTGTTCGAGAAGGACAGCATCGTGGCGACGATCAAGCCCGGCATCATCAGCCGCGGCCAGCTCGCGGTCCTCCAGTTCATCAAGGATTCGTTCCCCGCGCGCCCCATCTATTTCTCATCACGCGCCACCCCCGATGGCCTGGGCCTTTCCAGCCACATTCTGACGCAGGGGCTCGCGCAGAAGCTCGTGATGCGTTCACCGGTCCCATCCGGCGATACCGTCAACACCCCGATCGGCCTACTCGACCTGCCGCGCACCCGCGCCCTCTGGACGACCGTATACCGCGGCCCCGCCGCCCTCATCCGTGAAGGCCAATGGGTCGACCGCGCATCGGTCGGCATCCCCTACCACTACGTGCTGGTCGGCTACTACCTCGCCTCGCTGCTCCAGCACGAGGGCGACCAGGCCGAGGCCGCCCGCGTATTGATCCAGGTGCAGGAGATGGCCCGCGCAGCAGGCCTCGACCGCCAAACGGGAAGCTGATTCCGCCCCGGTAGGGGCCGGTCGCGACTGGCCCGCCGTACCGTCCGAAACACTGGAATCGTCTGCTGGCCATCGTGGCCCGCCCGACCAATCCAGATGCCGCGCCAGACGCCGCAGCACTACGCAGCGGGGGCCGGTCGCGACCGGCCCGCCGTACTGTCCGCCGTCACCGGAAGATCGACTTCCCACCGCACCGCGCCCAGCCAATCCAGATGCCGCGCACGGTGCTGCGGCGACGCTCCCGCTCTGCAATAGAAGGATGATGGTCTGCCAACTCCTCTACCGAATTCTCCGCCTTGGTGGTCGGCGCCGGTCCCGGTCTCTGTATTGACAATATGTCTATACGTAATTATGATCAGTTGCATCTGGGACGCGGGCAAAGCGGTCCGGAATCACGCCAAGCACGGTGTCACGTTTGAGGAAGCCGCAACTGTTCTGAGCGATCCGTCCGGACTCGATCGCGCCGATGCGGCGCATTCCAGGACGGAGGCCCGACGTATTCGGATCGCGATGTCGTCTCGAGCGCGCGTCCTGACAGTGGCCTATACGTTGAGGAGCGAACATGGCCAGGTCCACCACCGGCTCATCGCCGCGCGGCCTGCGAGCCGCCGCGAGCGCCAGTCGTACGCTACGCCGCCCGGCGCACCAGCCACCGGATCGTGATATCGATTTTTCGGACATCCCAGAACTCACCGATGCACAACTTCGCACCGCCCGGCGCGTGGGGCGCCCGCCCGTTGGCGGTATCACCAAGCAGATGATCGCGATCCGGATCCGGCCCGATGTGCTCGATGCTCTCCGAAAACAGGCCGCCAGACGGAAACTGCCGTATCAAACCCACATTCACGACATTCTCGCGCGAGCAGCGAAACGCCCATAGACGTGCGGTGCGTCACACGCCCTTCCGCAGCGCTCGCCGCATCACCTCCGTAAACGTGTCCACCTCCGCGACACTCGTGAACACGTTCGGCGTCACCCGGACCCCGCTCAGCCCCGCGAACGTCGTCGGACTCGTGATGATCCGATACCGCGACCACAACCACTCGTAAAGCCGCACCGGGTCGAGCCCGTCCACTTCCACGATCGTCACCGCGCCGCTCCGCGGATCGTCCAGCGGCGTCCGCACTCGCACCCGGGAACTCTCCGCCACGAGCGCCCGCGCCCACCGGTCGCGCACGAGCCGCAGCCGCGCCAGTTTCCGCTCTCCTCCGATCCCGTGATGAAACGCCAGCGCCGCCAGGATCGCGTTGTGATTGGCCGCCGGATGTGTCCCCACTTCCTCGAACTTGCGAATGTCAGCCGCCATCGACGCCGGGGCCGGCATCAGCGGCCACAGACTCTCGATACGCGACCGCCGCACGTACAGAAACCCCGTGCCGACGGGCGCCAGCAGCCACTTGTGAAGGCTCGCGCCATAGAAGTCGCACTCCATCGCATCCCGGGTCGAGGGCGTGTGCGCGAACCCCTGCGCCCCGTCCACCAGCACGTCGATGCCGTGCGCTCGCCCAAGCGCCACGATCGCGGCGATCGGCAACGGCTGCCCCGTCCAATTCGTCAGTTGCGGTAGTTCGATCACTCTGGTGCGCACCGTGATCGCCGCGCGGATCCGCTCCACGACGTCGGCGTCACTGGCCGGCGGCATCTCGAGCACGACACGCTTCACGACCACACCGTCCCGCCGCGCACGCTGATCCCACGCCGCCAGCATCCGGTCGTAGTTGTGGTTCGTCACGATCGCTTCGTCGCCCGGCCGAAGGCTGAGTCCGAGGATCGCGATCTCGTTCGCTTCGGACGCGTTCCGCGTGACCGCGATCTCTTCCGGATCACACCCGAACTCCGCCGCCAACTCCCGCCGCACGATCTCGATCTTCGGCTCCAGCCGGCGCCACATGTACTCGACGGGCGCCTCGTTGCTGTACCGCAGGTCGTGGATCATCCCGTCCAACACGTGCCGCGGCGCCGGACTACACCCCGCGCTGTTGAGATAGATCAGCGAGGGGTCGAGATCGAACGCTTTCCGGATCCCCGCCCAATAGCTCTCGTCAGCCGCCAGCTCGCCAGGCGACGTCCCGGCAGCATGGGCCGCGCTCTCCCCCACGGTGCGGAGCGCCGAGCGCCGGAACGCGGGCTGCCGGATTGCCGGCTGCACGGTGAGCCCGGCCGCTGCTCCCGCGCGCACCGCCGACTCGAGAAACGCCCGCCGCGAGACCACCGTCAGCGCCGCAGGCTCCCGCCGATGCTACGCCGGCACCGTCGACAGCGCAGTATCCACCAGGCCCGCAACGCGCGCCCGCGTGACCTCGTCCAGCGGCAGCAGCGGTGACCGCACTCGCCCGCCCCGTAACCCCGCCGCATCCATCGCCGCCTTGATGCCCGCTGGACCCAGCGCCCCCACGACGTCCCGCGCGAGCGGCAGAAGCTGCGCCTGCAACGCCGCGGCATCAGTCGTGTGCTGCGCCCGCGCGGCCTCGTACGCCGCCACCGCAAGGGCCGGCGCGATGAGCCCGACACCCAGGATACCGCCGCGCGCACCCGCCGCGATCGCTGCCACGAATGTCCCGCCATGGCCCGTCAACACGGAAAAGCTGGAGGACTGCGACGCCAGGTATCCTGCCAGCACGGTCGCATCACCCCCGCTGTCTTTCATGCCGATCACGTTCGCATGCCCAGCCAGCCGCGCCACCACCGCCGCCGGCAGCACGAAATGCATGTACTGCGGGATCGTGTAGAGCAGCACCGGCACCGGGCTCTCGTCCGCGACCCGCTCGTAATGCGCGAGCAGCGCATCGGTGGTCGTGGACTGCGGGAAATAGTGCGGCGCGACCACCAGTACGGCGTCCGCCCCCCGCCGTGCCGCCTCTCGCGCACGCTCCACCGTCTGCCGCGTCGACTCGGCGCCCACTCCCGCGATGAGCCACCGGTCGCCCGGCACGACACCGCGCGCCGCCTCGACGAGCACCGCTCGCTCTGCATCCGTCAGAAACGGCGCCTCGCCGCTCGATCCCGTCACGACGATGCCGGACACGCCAGCCTCGACGTAGGCCTGAATGTTGGCGCTGAAGGCCGCGACATCGAGTGACTCGCCGCGCGCATCGAAGGTCGTGACGACGGGCACCATCACGCCGCTGAGTTCCGTAGGTCTGGGCATACGTTCAGTGTAGTCACGGTAGCCCGCAGGGGCAATTACACTTCTGAGGTGTAGACCGCGGCCGGATTAGTGGGCAGGATTCGCATAGGCACGCGAGGTCTCGCCCGATAGGTTGCCGTCCATGACTACAATGGCTATGCCCCGAGAGCAGTATGACACGGAACGGCGCACGTCCAGGGACGTTCCCGTGATCCCCGACAACGCATGGCAAGCGATCGCGTCACGCGATGCCAGCCGCGACGGGCAATTCGTGTACGGCGTCCGCACGACCCGCATCTACTGCCGGCCCTCGTGCGCGTCCCGGCAGCCTCGCCGCGAGCACGTCGAGGTGTTCGGCGGGCCGATTCTCGCCGAGCGCGCGGGATACCGCCCGTGCAAACGCTGCGACCCGGCGCTGGATTCGGTGACCAGCCCCGGCGTTGCCCTCGTGCGGCGCGCATGCGCGTACATGGATGCGCACCTCGACGATGCGCTCCCACTAACCACGGTCGCGCGAGCGGCCCACGGCAGTCCCGCCCATCTCCAGCGCACGTTCAAGCGCGTACTCGGCATCTCGCCCCGCGCCTACGTCGCTGCTAAACGCGAGGAGCGTCTTCGCGGTGCCCTCCGCACGAGCCAATCGGTCGGCCGCGCCGTGTTCGAAGCCGGATACGCTTCGGGCCGCCCAGTGTATGGCGCATCAGCCGCCCCGCTGGGGATGACACCGGCCACGTACCGCTTAGGCGGCGCCGGCGCCACGATCAGATACACGATCATCGAATCCCCGCTCGGCCACCTCCTCGTGGGCGCCACCGATCGCGGGATCTGCTGTGTCCAGTTGGGTGACCGCGCCGCCGTCCTCGAAGCCGGTCTCCGCTCGGAATTTCCGGCCGCGACTCTCGAACGCGAGCCCGGTCCGCCGCGGCCATGGATCGCCGCGATCCGTGCATCACTCACTGGCAAAGCGGTCGCCGATCTGACAGCGCTGCCGCTCGATGTCCGCGCCACCGCCTTCCAGCGCCGCGTCTGGGATGCGCTCCGCCGGATTCCGTTCGGCGAAACGCGGACATACACGGAGATCGCACACGCAGTCGGCGCCCCCCGCGGAGCACGCGCGGTCGCGCGCGCCTGCGCGACCAACCCCGTTGCGATCGTCGTCCCTTGCCACCGCGTCATCCGGGCCGACGGAACATCCGCGGGATACCGGTGGGGGCTCGGACGCCAGGAAGCGCTGCTCGCCGCCGAAGGCGTCGAGTCCACGAGACCGAAGATCCGGTGAAGCACCGGCCCTGATTAGTTCCGCCCCGCCGCCCGGCGGGGCCGGCCGCACCGGAGCCCGGCCGCGGGCTCGCGAAGGGCAGGCCGATGGGGGCAGTATTGTAGCCGATGTTCTGCCGCCGGCCCCACCCTGGCTTCGGAGCGCACCCGTGACCGAGAGTCCGTCCACCAGCGGACCCTCGGGAGACCGCCCCTCGGCGCCCCCGGGCGCGCCGCCGACCGAGCCCATGTCCGTCCCGGAAGCGTGCTTCTCGATCTTCTTCGCACCGAGCCGCGTCTTTGCGGAGCGCCAGACTAGAGACTGGGTGCTCCCCCTGATCATCCTCACTGCGCTGGTGGCGCTACTCTTCTATGGCACGAAGCCGTACTTACAGCCTGTCTTCGATGCGGAAGTGAATCGGGGGCTTGCGATAGCCGCGCGCGCGAATCCGCAGTTGACCCCCGCCCAGATCGAAGGCATCCGCAGCATGCAGGACAAGTTCGCCATAGTTGGCGTGTCGGTTGGAGGAGCCGTTACTGTGGTGTGCCTCGCAGTCCTGCTGTGGGTCGTCGGCCGGTTCGTGGATTCGAAACAGACCGTCAAGGCCGCATTTGTCGTGGCGACCTTTGCGTACTTCCCGAAGTTGCTCTCGGAGCTCACGTCCGGCCTCATCGCATTGGTTCGGGACCCGGCGCATCTCACTGGGTTATACAATGTGACCGCTGGACCTGGTTTCTTCCTGAACGAGGCCACCACATCGCCAGTCGTGCTGCAACTGGTCGCCCGGCTCGACGTCTTCACGCTGTGGGTGACCGCGCTGCTCGCGATTGGTCTCCACGTCACCGGCAAAGTGCCCAAAACGCAGGCGTACATCGTGGCGGCGGTGATCTGGATCATCGGTGCACTACCAAGTCTCTTCAACGCGCTTCGCGCGACGGCAGGGTGATGCGTAGTCCGATAATCGTCCTCTCTCTTTCGTGCGCCATCGCGCTCGGCGGATTCCCCAGTGCCGGCGCTGCCCAGACAGCCGATGCGATCCTCGCGCGCGTGATCGAGGCCCGCGGAGGCGCCGCGAAAATTCGCGCACTGCAATCGGTCCGCTTGACCGGCCACGTCGCGCTCACTTCCGCACTCAGTGCACCCCTGCTCGTCGAACAGCGCCGGCCAGCCATGATCCGCGAAGAGCTCGTCGTGCAGCAGAAAACCATCGTCCGCGGCTACGACGGCACGACAGGCTGGACAGCCGACCCCTTCGGCACCCCGGCCGGCGTGCGCGCGCTGGCGGCCGATGAGTTGAGGAACATGGCGGCCGAGGCAGAGTTCGAGCCCCTGCTCAACGCCAAGGCCAGCGGAAACATCGTGGAGTTCGCCGGACGTGACACCGTCGCCGGCGCTCCCGCGTACAAGCTCCGCCTCACGGTCAAGCACACCGGCTACTCCGATTTCTACTACGTCGACAGCGCCACCAGCCTCCCCGTGAAATGGCAGGGCACCCGCCCCAACAACGGCACATCGGTGGTCTTCGAGTCCTACTACCGCGACTACCAGTCGGTGGACGGCGTCCGCTTCCCGCGAACGATCGACACGGGTGCCCAAGGCCAGTCCCAGCGCCAGCAGTTGACCTTCGACCGGATCGAAGTGAACCCGATGATCGATAGCACCCGGTTCGCGATGCCGGCCCAGTAGGCTCACGCGGGGGCCTGTGCAGAGCCTGCGCAAGGCGTTCAAACCCTCTGCCCATCCTGGCCATCTGATCGTTAGAGGAAGGGAACAATTGGCCGGAGGTTCGCCGTGCACCGTCTTTTCGTAGCAATCGCGCTGTCCGTCACCACCGCGACGTCCGTGGCCGCCCAGACCAAGGTGTCATCGGGGAAACCGTTCGACTGGACCGGCCAGATCGCCGCCGGTGGGCAACTGCGGATCGTCGATGTCCACGGGGACATTCATGTCACCGCCGCCACGGGCGACCGGATCGTCGTTCACGCCGAGGTCCGGAGCCGCGGCGGCCATGACGATGACCTGACGTTCGACGTCGTGCCCGACGGCGACAACATGCTGATCTGTGCACGATGGTCGGATGGCCCCGCCTGCACGCCCCACGGCATGCGCCACGGAGGCTACGACAGCGATGGCGAATCGGCTAGCGCTGATTTCACGGTCCAGCTCCCACGGAATCTTCGCCTGGACGCGGGAACCGGAAACGGACGCGTCGATGTCGCGGGTACCGGCACCGATGTCGCCGCGTCGAGCGGCAATGGAACGATCCGCGTGACCGGCGCGACCGGCAAGGTCAACGCCAGTTCCGGTAACGGCGAAGTGACGGTCGAGGA
This sequence comes from Gemmatimonadota bacterium, assembly GCA_021324775.1. Classification (GTDB taxonomy): domain Bacteria; phylum Gemmatimonadota; class Gemmatimonadetes; order Gemmatimonadales; family Gemmatimonadaceae; genus Palsa-1248. Next base: position 189,439 of record JAJPIM010000023.1, on the reverse strand, counting down.
TGCCGGGGGGCCGGTCTCCGCAAGCACGGGCAATGGCGCAGTGAAGGCCTACACGAGCGCCGGCCCCGTCAACGCATCGTCGGGCAACGGCGACATCGACGTGCGCATGACCAAGCTGCTGGCGCAGAGCGACATGTCGTTCAGCACCGGCAACGGGACGATCACCATCGCGCTCCCCGCGAATTTCTCCGGTGAGCTCGAGGCGGAAACAGGTCACGGATCCGTCAGCAGCGACTTCCCGCTCCAGGTGTCCGGCCGCTTCGGTACGAGCCGCATGCATGGAACAATCGGAACCGGCGGCGACCACCTCCGCCTCTCCTCCGGCAACGGCGACCTCGTCCTGCGGAAGCTGTAACAGCACCGTCTAGCCCTTTGCCAATTTGTTCCACATCGTAATGCAACCGGGGTAGTTAACAAGGCGACGAGTTACTCGTCTTCTTGGTCGGAGGCAACACGCGACAGGCCAGCCCGTCCGGCTGTCCGAAGCGCCTGCTCCCCCACTCATGGTCGCAACCGGTCCGGGAGACCATGACGAAACTATCCAGATCATCATCCTAAGGAGGCGGTATGCATTCGAGGTTTGGACGCTTGGCAGCGGCAGTCGCAGTCGGCGGTACGTGCGCTCTCCTGGTAGCATCGCGCTCGGCGTTCGCATCGGCCCCGAATAACGAGGGGACGCTCATCCTTCCCCCCGTCGTCGTCACTGCCCCAGCGGTCGTTGCATCCAAAGCGGAGCCGCACCCCGAGATCGCTGCCGCCATCCGCGCCCTGGAAAATGCCAAGGCGCACCTGATGGCTGCGGCCCATGACTACCACGGCCACCGCCGTGAAGCGGTCGGCGCCATCGACGCCGCGCTGCACCAGCTCCACATCTGCATGGATTTCGACTGAGACCCGTTGGGCAAGTGTTGGGCTAGTGTTGGGCTAGTGTTGGGCTACAAGGGCCAGTCGCGACCGGCCCAGAGATGTGCAACAGGGCCGGCTGCTCACACCGCAGCCGGCCCTGTATTTTTTCTCCTTTCTCCTTTCTGTTTTTCTCTTGTCTACTTCGACGCGTGGAGATCGATGAATCCGCGCACGGGATCGGTCGCCATGAGCCGCGCCTTGATCCGATCCCCCACGTCGAGGTGCTGCCCGCCCGCCGTTACCCTTCCCTCGACCGGCGGGGCCACCAGCCGCGCATACGTCCCCTGGTCCGTCACTCCTGTCACGACGGCATCATAGACAGTACCGACATGCGGTGCCAGCATCAGCGCCGCCGCCTGCTTCGTCACGAGGCGCGCCGCCCGCCGGGCGTTGTCCTCCTGCGTCGTACAGTGCGTCGCGATCGCGGTCAGCTCCGTATCGGTGTACGGCGGCGCCGCGTTCGCGATGATGGCCTTCACGATTCGCTGTGTGACGAGATCCGCGTACCGCCGGTTCGGCGCGGTCCCGTGAGTGTAGTCGTCGACGGCCAGGCCGAAATGCGGCGTCGGCGGCCCATCCGGTGTCTCGACGACGTACTCGCCGGGCCCCATCAGTTTGATCACTGCAAGCGACAGATCCGGGAAATGCGCCGGGTCCGCCGCCTGCCGCGCCGTGAGAAACGCGGCGAGCGCAGGACCATCCGGTGTTGCCGGAAGTGTCGCCCCGAGTCCCTTCGCTAACTCCACGATCCTCGGCCACCGCACCGGCGTACGCACCACGCGCCGGATCGAGGACCGGTGATGGCTCGTGATGTACCCGGCGAGCGTGGTGTTCGCCGCGACCATGAACTCTTCGATCAGATCGCGGGCCGGACCCGGGTTCGTCGCGTGCAGATCGACGACCTTGCCGCTCACGACGACCGGCGTCGCCTGAATGGTCTGAAACTCGAGCGCGCCATGCAGGATGCGCCGCTGCCGGAGCCGCTTCGCCACGTCGGACTGCAGCCGCAGTTGCGCCGCGAGCCCCGCGTTGCCCGCCACCACGCCCGGCGCCGCACCGGTCCCGCTCAGCCACGCACCCACGGAGTCGTACGCGAGCTTCGCGTGATTCCGCACCGTGCCGCGATACACGTCGCCCTGCGTGACCGAGCCGTCGCCCGCGACGAGGAACTCGATGACGATGGCGTCCCGATCGCTGTCCTGTGACAATGATGTCCGGTCAGTCGACAACAGCTCCGGCAACATGGGAAATGTCGCCACGCCCGTGTACACGGTCGTCGCATTCTCGCCCGCAAACACGTCGAGGGGTGATCCGCGCGGCACGAGTCCGTCGACATCCGCGATCGCGACTCGCACGCGTGTGGTGCCTGCGCCGGACGGATCGGCGACTTCGAGCTGATCGAGATCCCGCGAATGATCGTCGTCGATCGAGGACCAGAGCGCTGAACGGAGATCGTGGCCGGTCGCGGCGTCCGTGGGTGCCCCCACGGGTCCGCCCCCTGCCGCACCCGATCCCAGTGTCGCCAGTTGCCGTGCGGCATCGGCCGGCAGATCGGTCAGAAAGCCGTACTTGTGGACCGCCTGCCGGGCGGCTGTCGCGAGATCGATCGGTCCTGCTGAGGACGGTGATTGCATGAACGGAAATAGAACGCGGTCAGCTTCTCTGCCAGTGCCCGGAGGCTCGGAGTCACGAGCCGGTCACGAGGAGTCCCCCCAGCAAGCCACAAGTCGTGGCGGCGCGAGCCTTGCGGCGAATTTGGGCTCGAGCCGCGACGCCGCTGCCGATGGTGGCCGCGCAGTCAGGCCGGGCTCGCCACCCCATTCGATTCGTGGGAGGAATTGCCAAATGTCCGCTCCCCACCTCACGCCGGCCTCAGTCCCGCGCACGTTCCCCACCGGACTGCGGCCGATATGCGAGCGACTCCTCACCACGCTGGAGCGAGCACGCGGCGACCACGATCGGGAACGACTCGCGACACGCGCCGCACTCCGCCACGCCGTCACCGCCTACGTCGACGCCCTGCGGTCCGAAGGTATCTCGCCCCCCTGGGTGCTCGAGAGCGTCGTCGCCTTCGCCCGCGGGGTCCACCCGCGCCGCCCAGTCGCGCAGGACAGCGACTCGGTCGAAGCCGACGTCGTCCGCTGGAGCCTCGCCGCCCTCCGTTGGCCACCGATGCGTCCCACAACGGGCGACGTCGAGGTAATGGTCCCCTAGCAGGACCGCCCCTGCAGTCGCTGTCCCGAAAGCTGCTGTGGCATTACTGTCGTTACCGTAAGGCCCCTGCCTGTGGACAGGGCAGTAGGCGCCGTTCGAGAACGGCGCTAGGTTGGGTCGAGTGACCCGCCAACTCTGTCCGGCGGAGGCCCGATGACGATATCTGCGGCGACACGCGGCGCCCGCCTGAGCGCCGTCGGTACGTACGCGCCCAGCAAGGTGCTCACGAACGACGACCTCGCCAAACTCGTCGACACGACGGACGAGTGGATCGTGCGCCGCACCGGCATCCGCGAGCGGCGCATCGCCGCGGACGACGAGTTCACCAGTGACCTCTGCACCGCCGCCGCCCACGACGCCCTCACCCGGTCCGGCGCGTCACCCGACGACGTGGGCCTCGTCATCGCCGGCACGACGACGCCTGACTACCCCTTCCCGAGCGTCGCCTCCCAGGTCCAGGACAGACTGGGCCTGCGCAACGCAGGTGCGATCGATATCCAGGCGACGTGCGCGGGCTTCGCCTACGGCCTGCATATCGCCAATGGCCTCATCACCGCCGGGATCCACGACCGCGTGCTGGTGGTCGCGGGCGAGACGCTGAGCAAGGTCACCGACTACACCGACCGCGCCACGTGCATCCTGTTCGGCGATGGCGCGGGCGCCGCGCTGGTGGAAGCGGCCACACCCGGAACTATTCGCGCGTCGATCGTCGGATCAGATGGCCAAGGCGGCCCGCATCTGTACCGGACCGGCCTGTCGCGCCGCATCGCGAGCGCCAGCGGCGCCGCCGGCGGCGCCGAGCTCGCACCAGGCCTCATCCGGCAAAACGGCCGCGAGGTCTATCGCTGGGCTGTCGAAACCGTCTCGGCCGGCGTGACACGGCTGATGAAGGACGCCGGCCTCACCGGCGAGGACATCGACTGGTTCATCCCGCACAGCGCCAACATCCGCATCACGGAAGCGGTCTGCGAACGCACCGGCATCCCCATCAATCGCACGCTGTCGAGTATTGAATGCTACGGCAACACATCGGCCGCGACCATACCACTGGCACTCGCTCCCGCTCTCGCTGCCAACCAGATACGCCGCGGCGACACGCTGATTCTCTACGGCTTCGGCGGCGGCTTGGTCCACGCCGGCATTCTCCTGGACTGGTAATGCCGTAACACGACTCGGCCCCCAGCCAGGTGCAGCCACCGCACCGCCCGGGGCGAGCGCTGGGTTGACATCCAACCCGAGCATCCGCATTCTTGGGTCAGATGTCTACCCAGGACACCAATCGCCTCGAGTTGCTGCAGGGCACTCTCGACCTGCTGATCCTGCGGACGCTCATCTTCGGAGCGCAGCACGGACAGGGCATCGCGCGCGCCATCCAGCAGACATCCGGGAGAGAGCTGCTCGTTGAGCATGGCGCACTGTATCCCGCGCTGCAGCGCCTGGAGGATCGCGGCTGGATCTCCGCCAGATGGGGGACCTCGGCGACGAACCGCAAGGCGCGGTTCTATACGCTGACGGCGGCGGGCCGCAAGCAACTCGCGAAGGAGAGAACAAAGTGGAAACGCCTCGTGGCCGCCATCGACCGGATCCTGGGTCCCGAGTTGGCCGGCGGGTGACGGTATGTGGCAATCCGGGCGGCGGCCAAGCGATTTCAGTGCCGAGATCGACGCGCACATCGAGCTCGAGGCCGAACGTCTACGTCAGGAGGGACTGACCGAGGCAGAGGCGGCCGTTGCGGCCCGTCGCAAGTTCGGCAACGTCACGCGGGCCGAGGAGCGGTTCTACGAGAGTGGGCGTTGGCTGTGGTGGGATCACCTGACGCAGGACATTCGCTTCTCACTGCGGAACCTGGCGAACGCTCCCGCCTTCACCGCTGTCGCCGTGTTGACTCTCGCGCTGGGCATCGGGGCCACGACCGTGATTTTCTCCGCGGTGTACGCGGCGTTACTGAAGCCCCTGCCCTTCGCCAACCCCGGCCGGCTCGTGGCGGTGTGGAAGCAGAATCCATCGCATGGCTGGACGTGGAACAACGTGACGCCGGCGGAGCTGGTCGCCTGGCGCGACGAGAGCGGCGCGTTCGACGACATGGCCGCATTCGCACCGACATCGTGTGTGCTCACGGGTGGTGGCGAACCCGAGGACGACCCGTGTGAGCAGGTGTCGAGCAACCTTTTCCCCCTCCTCGGCGTTTCGCCAATTAGAGGCCGCGTCTTCTCGGCAGATGAGGGCCGGCCGGATAGCGCGCGCGTCGTGATCCTGAGCTACGGATTGTGGCAGCGGCGTTTTGGCGGTGATGACCGGATCATTGGGCGGGTAATCGAGGTCAACAACCTGATGTACTCGGTCGTTGGCGTGATGCCGGAGAAACTGCCGCACTCCTACGCCCCGCCGGACCTGTCAGCGCCTGCGCTCTGGGTGGCGGGGCTTACGCTCTCGCCAACGCGATTCTGGAACGACTACGTCGGCATCGGCCGGTTGAAAGCGGGGATGAGTGTGACAGCGGCCGCGCGTCGCATGGATGCGGTGTCGGCGCGGCTCACCGGGCAGTACGCCGTTCTCACCGGGTGGAATCCGCAGGTGATGAGCCTCCGCAGGGAAGTATCGGGCGATATCAGGCCGGCGCTGGCCGTCCTCATGGGAGCCGTGTTTTTCGTGCTGCTGATCGCCTGCGGCAACGTCGCCAATCTCCTGCTTGCACGCGGCGTCGCGCGCGCCGGCGAGTTTACGATGCGCGGAGCGTTGGGGGCGACCCGGGGGCGAGTCGTGCGCCAATTGCTGGCGGAGAGCCTCCTGCTCGCTCTTGCCGGCGGCGTGGCAGGCATCGTCGTGGCGTACGCCGGCTGCAAGAGTCTCATCGCGGCGGCGCCGCCGGTGCTGCTCAACTCCGCGCCGGGACTTGCCACGGGGGTTGGTGATCTGCGGGTTCTGGTATTCGCGCTCGCGACCACACTGGCGACGACCGTGCTATTCGGCCTCACCCCCGCGCTCCAGGGCGCTCGTCCGCGGACCGCATCGGCGAGGCTCGATGCCGGGCGGCCCTCTCTCCGGCGCGTGCCGATCCCGCCGGCGCGGAGCACCCTCATCGTTTCCGAGGTGGCGTTGGCCGTCATTGTCCTGGTCGGAGCGGGACTCATGGTCAGGACGCTCGCCGGCCTGAATCGCGCCGACCGGGGATTCAGCGCGGCACAGGTGCTGACACTACGTGTATCGCTCACGGGAGATCAGTACGCGACGCCACTCGCACAAGAGCAGTTCCTCGAGCGAGCGGTCGCGGGGATCAAAGCGCTCCCCGGCGTCGATGCCGTGAGCGTCTCGCGCGGCTTGCCGGTCACGGGATGGGCCGGACTGCTCTTCATCACCTACGACCACCCGAATCCTCCATCGGGGAATTGGCCGGACGCCAACTACGTCGTGGTCGGCCCCGACTATTTCCGGGTGATGGGAATTCCGCTGCGCCGGGGGCGAACCTTCGACGGGCGCGACATCGAGGACGCCCCCAAAGTGGTGATCGTGAACGAGCATCTGGCTCGCACCTATTGGCCCGGCCAGAATCCGATCGGCAAACTGTTGCGCGTCGGGCCACCGGCATCGCCGTGGCGATCGGTGGCAGGAGTCGTGGGAGACGTATTGACGCGTGGACCCGAAGTTGGCCGGCTCTCGGAAATGTACCTCCCCTACCAGCAGTACCCATGGCTCATGGTTCCGGAGCACATGGTGGTGCACACGGCCCCAGGAGTCGCGCCCGCGAGCGTCGCCCACGCGGTCACCGATGCGATCCACAGCGCCGACCCACGAGTGCCGGTCGCCGACATCGAACCAATGGAACGCATCGTCCGGGAGTCAGCCGGACTCCAGCGACTGGTGATGAACCTGCTGCTCGCATTCGCAGGGCTTGCACTGGTGCTGTCGGCGCTGGGGATCTTCGGCGTGCTGGCATACACCGTGAGCCAGCGGACCCGTGAGATCAGCGTGCGCGCCGCGCTGGGCGCTCCGCCTCGCGCCTTGCTCCATCTCGTGTGCCGCGACGCGGCGCTGCTGACCGGAGCCGGGCTGGGGATCGGCCTGGCAGCCGCGTTTCTGCTCACACGGTTGATGGCCGGTCTCCTGTACGGCGTCAATCCTGCCGACCCGCTGACTTTTGGTGCCGCGACGGTCATCCTCGGATGCACGTCTCTCCTGGCAGCCTTCCTGCCGGCCCGCCAGGCGATCGTGGCCGACCCGGGCTTGGCGCTGAGGCACGAATGAGCCGGCGGGAACACACCCCTGGCGCCGCGAACGTGCCACCGGCAGACCCGTCAGTCCCGGCCACCCGTCACAACACTGGAGCTGCCTGATGCCAGTACCCAAGCGTCCGTTCCTCGCCATGTGGCTGCTCGCCGGCATCATGCTGCTAATGTCGCCCTTTAGGCCGGCGCAGGCGCAGATCCCGGAGAAGTTTGAGAACCTCAAAGTGCTGCCGAAGCACATCTCGCGCGATTCGCTCATCCAGGTCATGCGGGCCTTCTCGCTACAACTCGGCGTGCGATGCACCTACTGCCATGTCGCCGAGCCGAAGCCCGCTGGCGCGCCCGCCAATGCACCTGAGAAGCTGATCTTCAAATCCGACGACAAGATCCAGAAACGGAAGGCGCGCTTCATGCTTCAGATGGTCGCCAAGCTCAATGACAAGATTCTCCCCGATCTCCCGGAGCGTCACGACCCGAGAATCGTGATGCGGTGTGTGACGTGCCACCGCGGGTCGCCGCTTCCCCAGGCACTCGATGCCGTGTTGACCGACATCATCGATCATCATGGAATCGATTCCGCGGTCGCGCGCTACAAGGAATTGCGCGAGGATATGGAGTCCGGCAGATACGACTTCAGCGAGTGGTCGGTGAACGAGCTGGCGCGCACGCTTGCAGGGAACGGCAAGGCAGACGCCGCGATCGCGATGCTCGAGATGAATCAGGGGTACAACCCCACCTCCGCGGACATCGACTTCATGCTGGGCGGGTTGTACCTGTCCAAGGGGGACAAGGACAAGGCGATCGCCCATTATCGCGCCGCGATGACAAAGCGGCCGGCCGACACGCGCTCGAAGCACAAGCTGGATTCGCTGGGAGTGGCGGCGGCGAGCGGCTGAGATGCGACGCTAGCGCGGCGATCAGAAATCGTCCCTGGTAGGGGCCGGTCGCGACCGGCCCGCGGTCACCGGCCGCACCCGCCGACGGCCGCCTGACCCGTCCCACCAATCCAGAACCCGCGCTGGATGTCGCGGCAACGCGCAGTGGGGGCCGTTCCGAACCGCAGGTCTCCCTGTCGGGCAACGGCCCCCACCATCAGTTGCAACCCTACTATCGCCTGCAACCTCGTGGCATGCCTGGCTGTCGAAGACTTGCCCCGGTAGCATCGCGACGGCGTAACCCTGGCTACCTGCGAGCCCTCAAGACGTGTTACGATAGCACGTGCTTCTACCACTTCTGGCTGCAGTCGTGCTGCCCGAGATCGCGCCGCTGCTGGCGTTTCAGACGGCCGGGCCGCCGCCTGCCGCCGCGCCTGCAACCGACACCGGCGCGCCACGGGATTCCAAGAGTCCCAGAACTGGGGATTCTGTGGCGGCGGGGGCCGTCTATAGTGGGCTGCAGGGTGACCTTAATGTCCGGATTCCCCGGTTCGACACGGATATCGCAGTCGACGGGACTCTGAGCGCCCCGGTATGGCAGCGCGCGGCGCTCCTCAACGGCTTCTCGGAGTTTTTTCCGGTCGACGGCCGGCAGGCCTCCGACTCGACAGAAGTCTTCGTGTGGTACAGCGCGACAGCGATGTATTTCGGGATCCGCGCCTTCGAGGCGCACGGAGCCGTGCACGCGACGCTGGCCAACCGCGACCTGATCGACGGCGACGACAACGTGGAGCTGGTCCTCACGCCTTTCATCCACGGGCGGCACGCGTTGTTCCTGGGCGTGAATCCGTTCGGCGTCCAGGAGGACGGCACGATCACCGAGGGCGTGCTGGCCACTGGCTACAACGTCGCCGCGACCGGGCCGCCGCCCGTGGATCTGAGCGCCGATTTCGTCTATGAGTCGAAGGGCCACCTCACGGCCTATGGCTACGAGGTCGTGATGCGGATTCCCTTCCGCAGCTTCAAGTTCCAGCAGCGGGACCCGCAGGACTGGGGGATCAACATCATCCGCAACGTGCAGCACCTCGCGGAGATGGATACCTGGGTGCCGACGCGCATCGCCAACGCGTCGTTCCTGGCGCAATCCGGGACGCTGGTGGGACTGACGGGACTCGATCGCGGCCTGGTCCTCGACCTGAACCCGATCGTGACCGAGAAATCGCTCGGCTATCCGGGTCCGGCCGGGACGGGGAATCCGCCGAGCGGGCCGGCGCCGTGGGTGTACCGGGTCGAGCGGCCGCAGTTCGGTGGCAATGTGCGCTACGGCGTCACGAACAACCTGATCCTCGACGGGACATTTCGCCCCGACTTCGCGGAGGTCGAGTCCGATGCCACGCAACTACAGTACGATCCGCGCCAGGCGATTCAGTATCCGGAGAAGCGGCCGTTCTTCCTCGAGGGGATCGACCAGTTCAGCGTCCCGAACAACATCATCTACACACGGCAGATATCGGCGCCGATCGGGGCAGTGAAACTCACGGGCAAGGTGGGCAACTTCGACGTCGCCTATCTCGGTGCCCTGGACGACGAGGGCAATCCGTTCGCGGCCGGCGCGGGGCATCCCCTCTTCAATGTGCTGCGGACGCTCACCGACGTCGGCGAGGCGTCGCAGATCGGCTTCGTCGCGACGGACAAGGAGGATGGCGGGTCGTTCAACCGAGTCGTCGGCGCTGACACCCGGGTCACGTGGGACAAGATTTATTCCCTCGGCGTTCAGGGTGCGGCGAGTTCGAGCCGAGTCAACACGCCATTCATTACGGACACCCTGCCGGCGACGAACCAGCATGGTGCGGGTCCGATGTGGGACGCGCATTTCGTGCGGGCCGGGCGCTCGCTCGGCCTCAACTACGACCTGAACGGGATCGATCCCGAGTGGGCGCCGGGCGCCGGGTTTGTGAGCCGGGCGGGGGTGACGAACTTCACGGCGGACAGCCGGTACACATTCTACTTCGCACCTGGCGGATTTCTCCAGACATTCACACCGGATTTCACCTTCGTGAACATCTGGACCTATCGGAACTTCACCGATGGAGGACCGACCGAAGACCGGAAGTTCCACTTCTCGGCGTTCGCGACCCTCTTTGGCGGGTGGCAACTGGAGGGCGCCATGTTTCTGGAGCACTTCGGATACGATCCGCAGTTGTACCAGTACTACTACCTCGGTCACATCGCCGGGGGCGACACGACGTTCACACACTTCGTCGGCACGTCGCAGATCCCCAACACCGATTGCGTGTTTTCGCTGCAGACACCGGCGTTCGCAAGCTTCGACTTCAAGCTCAATTATCTCACCTGCCGGGACGAGAACTTCTTCGAGTGGGCGTCGGCCAATATCAACAGCACATCACTCACACTCGACTGGCGGCCGACGCCGCAGTTCCGGGGACAGCTCACGTACAACGCGCAGTACTACCACCGGCGCAGCGATGGATCGCTCGTGGCGCAGACGATCATCCCGCGGCTGGACATCGAATATCAACTGTCCCGCCCCATATTCTTCCGCCTGGTGGGCCAGTACGACGCCGTATACGTCGACAGCCTGCGAGACGCATCTCGCACCGAGCTCCCGATCTACATCAAGGACCCGAACACCGGGATCATCTCCCGGGCCGTGCGGACGACCACCAATACTTTTGGTGGCCAGGCACTGTTCGCGTACCAGCCGATTCCCGGCACGGTGGTGTTCATCGGGTATGGGAACAACCTCACCGAACCCGTGTCGTTCCGGATCCTGACGCTCACGAGAGAAGCGGACAGCTTCTTCGTGAAGTTCAGCTATCTGTTCCGAATGTGACGATGCCCGATACCCCCGTTGGCCCCCGGCCGCGCTCCGGACACGTCAAGGGCTATCGGCAGCAACGCACACAGGCCAGACTACGAGACCCCCGTAGCGATCGGGCGGCATACCGGGATGTCCAATCACCAAGAGCTGATACATGCTATCCAATGATTTCTGGCACGGATTCCTGATAGGCGTGGGATTGGTCTTTCTCGTGTTCGTCGTGGCGCGGATGATGACCCGGCGTCGTGGGGGCGGACGACCGGCCTCAGGACCCGGAAGCGGGCACTAACAAGAGTCCCCCTACCGTCGTCAGTTTGCCGAGGGGGCAACGGCCAACGGCCGGACACGGGTGACGAGCTCCTTCAGGAACTGATCCGGCTTCATGAACATCGCGAAGTGCCCGCCGCCTTCGATTGGAACGAAGGCTTTTTGCGGGGCTCTGAGTTCATCGAGGTACTGGCGTGCGAGTGCAGTGGGCGTCGTGAAGTCTTCGGCCCCCTGAAAGAAGAACATCGGGATCGCGAAGTCGAGGCCGAGGCCCGCTGATGTCTCGGATGAGGCTTCAAGGGTCGCCATGTGTTGCCAGTGATGCACAGAGGGGCCGGTCTCAGCCGGCCCCTCTGTGCATCACCACTCCGGCACTACCAGGTGCGATCAGTCACCCGCCGCCGTCTTTGCCGTTCCGGCGGACGCCATTGGCGCCGATGACAACTGACGGACTGCATCGGCCAGTTTCCTGACCTTGGCACCATCCCCGGCACCGCCCGCATCACCGTCGACTTGCGTCGCGAGCTGCGTCAGCGCGTCGTGACGCTGGCCGCCTGATGCCTTCTCGGCGGCGTCCAGCGCCTGGCGGATCGCGGTGATCCGGTCGGCGCTCAGGCCCTGCGACCGCTCGAGTTGGTCGGCATACGCGCGAGCCAGCGCAAACGAGGGCGGCCACACGTACTTCGGCTGCCCCTGAACATTGAGCTCGGGAAGGTGCACCGACTTCGCGGCGTCGATCTCGTTCTTGCTGATCAGGCCACTGGGCAAAAGCTCCCAGACGTCCAGGCCACGCGCGATTTCCGAGCCGACGATCACGCCGTTGTACCAGTAGGCCGACCATTCGCCGCCGTCCGCAAGACGGGTCGAGTCCACGGGGCCCCGGTCGAAGAACGCGATCTCCTTCGGGTGCGCCGCGTCTGTCCAGTCGAACACCGAGATGCCCCCCTGATACCAGGCTTGCACCATGATGTCGCGGCCGGGAATCGGAATCAGCGAGCCGTTGTGGGCGACGCAATTCTCGTAGGGGGTCTGCGGCGCCAGCATCTTGTAGTAGCTCTGGAAGACCAGCTTCTGCCCCTGGATCGTGAAGATCGCGTCTGCGCCCCAGTTGTGCGGGTCTGTCGCGCGGCACTTCGGCTGGCCGCCTCCACCCCATTCATCGGAGAAGAGCAGCTTCGTGCCGTCGTTGTTGAACGTCGCGGAATGCCAGTACGAGAAGTTCGAATCGGATACCGCGTCCAGCCGGACCGGGTGCGCCGGGTCCTTGATGTCGATCAGCATCCCGTAGCCTTCGCATGCACCGCCGGCCAACCCGATCGATGGGTAGACGGTGATGTCGTGGCACTGCGTCGGCGTAAATCCCTTGTCGGAGCATCCGGGGCATTGGCTGGCGACCATCTTGTTGACAATGCCCTGGACAGCCTGACGCAGTGTGGCGCTGTCGGCGCTCGTCGCCGCGCCGGTGCCCCCGCGGGCTTTCACGATTTGCTCGAGCTCCGGCTTGATGAACTCTTCGGGCAGCACCGTCTCGTCGCCGAAGATCGTCGCCGTGAACTTGCCCTTGGCCCGCTCGGCGGCGGCCGCCTCGCGATCGGCAGCGGCTTCACCATGTGACTGGGGTGTGCCAAGTCCGGTGAAGAGGTGGGCGGAGCTGACGATCGCGGCTTGCTCCGGGTGCGCGAGCGGCACCTTGATGATCTCGATGCGGAAGAGCGACGAGTTGGGATCCTGTTCGGGGCGGGCGCTGACACAGCCGGGAAGCTCGCTGGGCGACCGGACGCCGGCCGAACCCGAGACGTAGATGTACACATTGTCGTGGTCGTTGGGATCGACCACCAGCGTGTGCGTGTGCGAGCCACGGCATGTCTGGACGTTGGCGACGTTCTTCGGGTGTGCCAGATCGCTGATGTCGAAGATGCGGATCCCGCGCAGGCGCGCGGCGCTGACCGTGTCCTTGACCCCCTGATCGCCGCAGTCGATGCGGCCGCTAGTTCCCTCGCCCGACACGAAGAGCAACGTCTTGTAGACCGACACGTCGCTCTGTGACGCAGGGCAGTACTCCGCGGTCTTGAGCGTCGGCGCGCTGGGATTCGAGATATCCCAGACCTGGAAGCCGTTGTAGCTGCCCTCGATCGCGTATGGGCCGGAGAAGGCGAGGTCGGAGTTGGTTTCGCCGAGGAACTTGCCAGTCGGACGAGAATTGGAGAGGAGCCGCAGATTCCACTGCGCCTGGCCCGCGTCCCAGAGGCCGGCTTTGAGACCCACGCGTGGATCCGGGCTCGGTGCGTTTACCGACATGTCGGCGGCCGGCGACGCGCCGGAATTGGCCGGCATCCCCGAGTGAGCGCATGCCGTGGCCGAAGCCGCGCAGGCCGCGAGCGCCAGCAACCGGGCTGAATGGCTCGTGGATCGGATACCTGTGATATCTCTCGCGACTCTATGCCTTGTCATTGACGCTCCGACGGATGGATGTGACACGCTGCGGGGCCGTCCGGCGCTGGCGCCCGGGTGTTGGGGCGGAAGTATAGCGGAGACCTGCGCCGTCAGCGGTCAGTGCAGCGGGCTTGGACATCAAGGAATGGACATCCGGCCCGGGTTTTCGTGGCACACATTAGCACCGCGTCCGTCCCTCCGGCAACCTCTCAACCCGGTACCCTGTCCAACTATCCGGGATTCGACTATCCGGAACCAGTTGCGGCGCTCATCACCACGGAGACGGTGCTTGACAGGTTTCAAACCGGCTGCTCAAGAGCGTCGCCGTGACCGCACTGGTGCTGGTGGGCGCGTGGGTCGTGCGGTTCGCTGATCCGGTCATTGTGAATCACTATGTGATCGACCGGACATCGCGTGCTATGGTCTCGTCGGAGTCCTTTGCCGCGCCGCGGCGACGTGCGGATGCGCTACGTCCCCTCGTAGCGCTCTCCCGCACGGTATCGCAGCTTACCGCAGGTTACCGCACGTATACCAGCGCGCAGGGCGAGACGAGCGATCCGCTGGCGACGAATACGACTGGCTTTGGTGATGAGGGGGATGTCAACTCCTTGGCGACGAATTTGAGCAGCCAGCTCGTCGCGAGATTCGACACCCAGAGATTGCCCGTGGCGTCGAACGCGAGGCCGCAGGGGTTGTTCAGAGCGCTCTGGTCGCCACTGCGCACGATGACGGCGGGAACCGGGTTGCCCGATACCGCGAGCTGGCTGCTCGAGAATCCGACCACGAGGTTGCTGAAGAAAACGGCGACCCAGAGATTGCCCTGTGCGTCGAAGGTGATCCCTTCGGGTCCGTTGAGCGAGCCGAGTCCGTCGTCGCCGATCGTGACCGCCGGCGCGGGCGCCCCTGACGCGCCGAGCTGAGTCGTCGAGAACTCCCTCACGGCTCCGGAGTCGCTGACCCACAGATTGCCCTTCGGGTCGAACGCGATGCCCTGAGGGTTGTTGATCGAGCCGGCGTTGGAGGCCAGACGGACGGCGGGCTTGGGGCTTCCGGATGCAGAGAGTTGGCTCGCAGTGAATTCGACGACCGTGTTGGCACCGGAACCGGCGGCAGCGCTGTTCGCGACCCACAGATTGCCGCTGCCATCCATGGCGAGCGCTTCCGGCGAGTCGAGCGAACCGTTGGCGTCGGCGGAAATCACGACGTTGGGCTTGGGCTGTCCGCTCTTCTTGAGCTGAGCGGCTGTATACTCCGCGATCGCATTGTTGGGCGGATCAGTCACCCAGAGATTGCCGGCGGCGTCCAGTGCGATGCCGCCGTTTCCGCTGTTGGTGATCAGCTTGACGGCCGGTGCTGCCGTGGTGCCGGTCGCGATCTGGCTGGCCGTGTAACCCAGGATCGAGTTGGCGTTCGCGGCATCCGTGGCGCTGCCGGTCTTGGTGAGACCGGAGTTCGCGACCCAGAGCACGATGCTGCCGGAGGGAGGCGCCGTCGAATTCGACGAGCATGCGGTGAACGCCAACGGGAGGGTGATCGCGTACGCCATGGCGAGCGCCGCGCCGGCTCTCGCACGAGCCGAGACGGACGCGGTGGGCCGTACACTACGCCGTGCGTTACGCCGTGCGTTACCCCACATGATGGCTAATACCCCCAAAGTACTGAGTTCGTTTGACCGGTCCGCGCCCGTGCAGTGGATCACCGTGCCCCGGCGTCCGCTCCCGCGACCGCCGGGCCCTATCCGCTCTCTAATGAAGGCATCGCGTGCAGGAGCCCGATGAGCTGGCACGCGTGCCGGCAAGCTATGCGAGGGGCCCTCTCAGCACTCGCGCGTAGACATTCGTATCCACGTTTCCGCCGGAAATGACGATGCCGGCCTTGCGCCCGCGCAGGGAGTCGCGCTCTTGCAGAAGCGCGGCGAGAGGGGCCGCTCCGGCGCCTTCGGCCACCGTGTGGGTATCGGCGAAGAGGGCGCGCATGGCGGATTCGACTTCGTCATCGGTCACGCGGACGATGTGGTCGGCACCACGGAGGATGAAGGGCAGCGCATCGGGGTGCGGTGTGCGGCAGGACATCCCGTCGGAGATGCGGGTCGAGACGTCGTGTTCTACGACACGCCGCGCGGCGAACGACAGCGCGTACGCGGGTGCCCCGTCCGAGACTACGCCGACCACCTTCGTGGAGAGACCGAGAGCATCACGGGCGGCCATGACGCCGCAGATGCCGGAGCCGAGCCCGATCGGGACGTAGACTGTGTCGAGATCAGGAGCCGCGCGGAAGAGTTCCAGTCCGTAGGTGCCAACACCACGGACGAGCAGCATGTGAAACGACGGGACGGGATGCCAGCCGTGTTCTTCCGCGAGTGAGGCCGCCGTCTCCGCCGATGCCTGGAAATCATCACCCGATTCGATCAACTCGGCGCCCAGCGCGCGCATGGCGGCGTTCTTCTCGACGCTGTTGCCGTGAGGCACGACCGCGATCACGCGGAAGCCGCAGCGGCGCGCGGCGAGCGCCACCGATTGCCCGTGGTTGCCGCGGGTAGCGCAGACCACGCACTCGGTGTCCGGCTGGGCGCGGCGCAACTGATCGAAGTACACGAGACCACCGCGCATCTTGAACGCGCCCAGCGGGGTGTAATTCTCGTGTTTGGCCCACAGCTCGAGGCCGGTGCGGCGTTCGAGCAGCGGCCAGCGGAACTGCGGCGTGGCAGGCATGACCGCGTAGACCAGCGTCGTGGCGGCCTCCAGTTCGGCCAGATTCGGAAGGCGGGACTCGGCCTGCATTGAGGCACGGTCCGTGGGCAGGGATTGCGTTGCAGGCATGGGGGTCGTCTCGGCTTCAAAGAAGAGTCAACGACCTAAATAAGGGGGCCCTGCCGTCCCCTCGCAAACAGCGGCGGCACGACTGTGATAGTTCCGCTGCCCGCGGCCACCGTTGGCCGCGGCGGCGCCCTCGATCCCCGGGCCTCAGTCCTCGCGCATGGCCTGCATCGGGTCCACCCGAACGGCCCGGCGGGCAGGGACGATGCATGCCGCCGCGACCGCGGCGAGCAGCCCACAGGCGACGGCTGCGAAGGTGACCGCGTCGGTGGCCTGGATCCCGAACAGGTAGGCGCGCAGAGACCGGCCCGCCACGAACGCGCCGGCGGCGCCGAGCGCGAGTCCGATGAGCGACCATCCGAGCCCCTGGCGGAGGACGAGACCGAGCACGCTTTGCGTACTCGCGCCCAGCGCCATGCGGATCCCGAACTCTCGTGTCCGTGACGTGACCGAGTATGCCAGCACACCGTACACACCGATCGCGGCCAGAGCGAGCGCGACGAACGCGAATGCCGAGATGAGCGCCATGGCGAAACGACGGGCGGCGAGGCTCGAGCCGAGGATGTCGTCCATCGGCCGGACATCCTGTACGCCGATCGTGGGATCGGTCTCGTGCAGCGCCCTGCGCAGTGCACCCGCGGCGCTTGTGGGGTCCCCGGCGGTGCGGACCACGATTGCGAGCGATCCCCAGGGTTGCTGTTCGTCGAATTCGACGGCCGTTGGAGCCGGATCCTGGCCCAGTCCTTCGTAGCGCATGTCACCGACCACGCCGACGACCGTTTCCCACGGAGTCGCCGGATCGGGCCCGAGCCGCAGGCGTTGGCCGACCGGGTCTTCCCCGGGCCAGAAGCGCCGGGCCATGGTCTCGTTGATCAGAACGGCCACCGGGTTGCCAGGCAGATCCGTCTCGCCGAAGAACCGGCCGCGCACGAGTGGCACGCGGAGCGCTTCGAAGTAGCTGCCCCGGGCACCCATACAGTGCACGGCGGGCAGAACGCCCGGTGGTACCGGGTGCCGCTCGACCATGAGACTGCAGGTCGCGCTGCCCCGCATGGGTAGGCTGCTCACCGCGCCGGCCGCCTCGACTCCCGGTGTAGCGCGAAGCTTGGCAAAGATACCGTTGTAGAACTGATTGGCGACGGCCAGAGAGTCGTATTGGTGACCGTGGACGACGAGCTGCGCGGTCAGGACGTGGCCGGGGCTGAAACCCATGCCAGCGCGCTCGAGCGCGTCGAAGCTCCGGACGAGCAGGCCGGCGCCCACGAGCATCACCATCGCGAGCGCCACTTGTGCGACCACGAGGATCCGGCGCACACCACCTCCGCCACCGGTGGCGCGGCCGCCGGTCTTGAGCGCCTCGTGCAGTTCGGCCCGCGAGCCGTCGAGCGCGGGAATGAGCCCGAACGCAACGCCGGTGCATAGCGATACGATCGTCGCGAAGAGCAGCACCGTGCCGCCGATGGACACGTGCACGATTGGCGGCAGCGTGCCAGGACTCAGCGACAGCAAGAACCGGGTGCCGATGGAAGCAACCGCGAAGCCGAGGATGCCACCGGCCAGAGCGAGCAGGACACTCTCGGTGAGCAGCTGGCGAACGAGCCGTCCGCGGCCGGCGCCAATCGCCGCTCGCACGGCCATCTCGCGCCGCCGCGCCATCGTCCGGGCCAGCGTGACATTGGTGATATTCGCGCAGGCGACGAGCAGGACGAGCGCGGCGGCCGCAGCGAGGAGCAGGATGGCGGGGCGGAGGTCGCCGGTCATCGCCCGCTGCAAAGGCATCACCGTGACGAGATGTCCGGTGTTGGCTTCTGGATATGCCTTCTCGAGGCGGTGGGCGATGCTGAGCAAGTCAGCGCTCGCCGAAGATACCGTGGCGCCGGGCCGCAGCCGCCCGATAGCCAGGAGATTGTGGAACTTGCGAGCGCGGTTGGCGTCCGCGAGCACCGGTGACAGGTCGAGTGGAAGCCAGACGTCCTCGCGATACCCGAGGCTGAAGCCCTGCGGCATGACACCAACGACGGTGTAGGATTCGCCGTTGAGCGTGATGTTGCGTCCAACCACATTGGGGTTGGCGCCGAACGCGCGTTGCCAGAAACTGTACGAGATGATCGCGACGTGCTTCTTTGCCGGCGAGTCCTCATCGGCCGCGAATGTCCGGCCGTGGAGCGCACCCTCCTGCACCACGCCGAACATGTTGGCGGAGACTTCCAGCCCAAAGAGCACCATCGGATCGGCGGGCGGGTTGGTGTACGTGTACAGTCCGCCGGAGAAAGCGGCGAGGCCAGTGAGCGAGCGTTGGGCGGCGCTGTAGTCGACGATGTCGGCGGCGGAGAGCTGGCTCCGGGGTGTCTGAGTTGGGAGGTTGTTCTCATACACCGCGACGAGGCGGCCGGGCTGCCCGTACGGTGGCGGCTGCAGGAGCACGGCATTGGTCACGCTGAAAATCGCGGTGTTGGCGCCGATCGCCAGTGCCAGTGTGAGCAGCGCGACGGCGGCGAAGCCCGCGTTGAGGCGGAGCGTGCGGAGACTGTACGAGAGATTCTGCGGCAGCTCGGCGAGCCAATCCGGCATACGCACGCTCCCTTCCTCTAGGTGTGGTTCAGTTGCAGTACGGGCCTGAAGGCGCGGCAGGTTTCAGGCCGAATGGCCCCGGATCTTGGAAGGGCCGGACCGGGCGGATGGTTTGCGCGGCTACGCGAGTTCGATCCAGACCGGCGCGTGGTCGGACGCCTTTTCACGCCCGCGGAACTCGCGGTCGACGCCTGCAGCCGTCAGGCGTTTCGCCAGGACGGGACTCAGCAGAAAATGATCGATGCGAAGGCCTGCGTCACGGCCGAACGCGTTCCGGAAGTAGTCCCAGAACGTGTAGATCCGCTCGCCTGGGTGGAGCGTCCGGATGGCGTCGGTCCAGCCTTGCGAGACGAGCCGGGCGTAGGCCTCGCGTACTTCCGGCCGGAAGAGCGCGTCGTTCACCCATTTCTCCGGCTTGTACACGTCGAGATCGGTGGGCATGACGTTGTAGTCGCCCGCGAGGACCACGGGCGCGCCTGAGGCCAGGAGCGACCTCGCGTGCTCCTCGAGGCGTTGGAACCAGCGGAGCTTGTAGTCGAACTTGGGGCCCGGCGCCGGGTTGCCGTTGGGGAGATAGAGGCAACCCACGACGATGCCGCCGATCACCGCCTCGATGTATCGGCTGTGCAGGTCTTCAAGGTCGCCCGGCAAAACCCGGCGGGACTCGGTCGCCTCGGCGCCGCGCGTGAGGATCGCCACTCCGTTCCAACTCTTCTGCCCGTGCCAGACAGCGTCGTAACCCGCGTCGCGGATGGCGATGGCCGGGAATTTTTCCTGTGGTGCCTTGAGCTCCTGCAGGCAGACGACGTCGGGCGATGTCTCACCCAGCCATGCGAGGAGATTGGGGAGACGCCCGTTGACGCCGTTGACGTTGTAGGTCGCGATGCGCATTTCGGAGTGGGCGGAAGAGGATCAGGATAATTTCGCATCGGTGAACGAGTCGAAGCGAAATTCAGTACACTCTGGGGCTGCACGACAAGACAGGGCGCGCGGCCATCATGATCCCCAATTACATGTACCGGTCGCGACCGGCCCGCCGTACCGTCTGACACACGGGAATCATCGGCTCCTCACCGCACCTCGCCGAGCCAATCCAGGTGCCGCGCCCGATGCCGCAGCACTACGCAGCGGGGGCCGTTCGCGAACCGTAGGTCGCCCTGTTGGGCAACGGCCCCCAAACAGATCCCGCACCAGATGCTGTGATTCTCCCCAGAATCACGAGATGCTGTGATTCCCCCCAGAACGGCCGCCTGCGGTGCCTACGGATTCGTCCCTGGTAGGGGCCGGTCGCGACCGGCCCGCCGTACCGTCTGACACAAGGGAATCATCGGCTGGTCACCGCACCTCGCTGAGCCAATCCAGGTGCCGCGCCGGGTGATGAGCGAAGAATCGGGGTTCAGTTAGAATTTCACGCCATGGCGAAGACAAGCGCCGGGCTCGTGATGTACCGCGTGCGGAACGGCGTGCTGGAGGTGCTGCTGGTTCACCCCGGCGGGCCGTTCTGGGCCGGGAAGGATCAAGGTGCCTGGTTTGTACCGAAAGGTGAGATCGAGCCGGGCGAGGGCGAACTGGCCGCAGCGCAGCGCGAGTTCGAGGAGGAGACCGGCTTTCGGCCGGCGGGGCCGTACCTGCCGCTCGGGAGCGTCAAGCACAAAAGCGGGAAGCAGGTGATCGCGTGGGCGTTCGCAGGAACGGGCAACCCGTCGGAGCTCAAGAGCAACACATTCACGATGGAGTGGCCGCCCCGCTCCGGGCAGCAAGAGGAGTTTCCCGAGGTAGACAGGGCGGATTTCTTTACGGTCGCGCAGGCGAGGGACCGGATGCACTCGTCGGAGTTCGAGTTGCTCGAGCGACTAGCTGCGATCCTCGAGCGCGGCGGAAACGTCAGCGAATCATGAGGACGCACTGATGAACGAGCTGTTGGCGGACGTGGCGCGCCGGGCGACGGCGTATCTGGAATCGGTACCCGGACGCCGAGTGGCGCCGGCGCCGGAGAATGTATCCCGGCTCGAGCTGCTCGGCGGGCCAGTGCCCGAGGGACCGAGTGATCCTGCGGATGTGATTCGCCTGCTCGATGAGGTCGGGTCGCCGGCGACAGTGACATCAACAGGCGGACGGTATTTCGGATTCGTGATCGGTGGCGCGCTGCCGGCCACGCTGGCGGCGAACTGGCTTGCCGGGACGTGGGATCAGAACGCCGGGTACACGGTGACGTCGCCAGTAGCCGCCGCGCTCGAGGAGATCGCGCTGGGCTGGCTGCGCGAGATCATCGGACTGCCCGCACAGTGCGGCGCGGGATTCGTGACGGGCGCAACGACCGCCAACTTCGCGTGTCTCGCGGCGGCGCGCTCGGCATTGCTCAGGCGGGCCGGCTGGAACGTGGAGGAGAGCGGATTATTTGGCGCGCCGGTCCTTACCGTAGTGGTAGGTGGCGAGGTGCATGTCTCGGCGCTCAAAGCGCTGGCTATGCTGGGCCTGGGGCGGGCGCGGGTAACGAAAGTCCCGGCGGACGATCAGGGACGGATGCGCGCGGATGCTTTGCCACCCCTCGACGAGCGGACCATCGTGTGCATTCAAGCTGGCAATGTGAATACCGGAGCGTTTGACCGGGCCGGTGAGATCTGCGAGCGGGCGCGGCGCGCGGAAGCGTGGGTGCATGTGGACGGAGCATTTGGGTTGTGGGCGGCAGCGGCTCCCGGGCGGCGGCATCTGTTCGAGCCGTTTCTGGCGGCGGATTCCTGGGCGGTGGATTGCCACAAGTGGCTGAACGTGCCCTACGACTCGGGGCTCGCGTTGGTGCGGGACCCGTCGCATCTGCAGCAGGCGATGGCGCTGAGTGCTTCGGCGTATCTGCCATCCACGTTCATTCGCGAGCCTGCCAACTATACGCCCGAGGCATCACGGCGGGCGCGTGCCGTGGAGATCTGGGCGGCCCTTCGGTCGCTCGGGCGCTCGGGGCTGGCCGAGATGGTCGAGCGGAGCTGTGAGTTGGCGGCGCGGTTTGCCGACGGGTTGTCACAAGCGGGGTTTCAGGTGCTGAACGACGTGGTGTTGAACCAGGTGCTCGTGTCGTTCGGAGATGCGGAAGAGACTCGGCGCGTGATCGCCGAGGTCCAGCGAGACGGGACCTGCTGGTGTGGCGGAACCGAATGGCAAGGGCACACCGCCATGCGCATCAGCGTGTCGTGTTATCAGACCACCGAGGAGGACATCGATCGGAGCCTGGCGGCAGTGGTGCGGATCGCGAGAGGCCAGACGGGATAAGGGCCCTCTGATGGCGGCAACCGGATTTGATCATTGGGTGTCTACCCCGAGGGGCAACCGTCACATTTCAGCGCGTGATCGCGGACGCGCTTTCCATTTACCAAGGCGCCTTCCCTAATGCGCTATGCCGCCCGTCTACTGGCAAGCACCGTCGTCGTGGGGGCGTTCCCGCTGGCCCACGCTGCCGGCGTCGTTCGCTCGCAGGGCCCGCCGCTTCATGGAACCCTGCTCGCGACGAACATGAACGACAACACCGTCACAGTGCTCGACCTCGCGTCCGGCCGGACGCTGGCGACGTTGCCGACAGGCGCGGCGCCGCATGAGGTGGCTGTTTCGCACGACGGGCGGTGGGCCGTCGTCTCGAACTATGGCCCAGCGAAGCAGCCCGGCAATTCGCTGACCGTGATCGATCTCACGCAGCCGGTACCGGCTGTCGTTCGCACCATCGGCCTGGGTGAGTACCACCGGCCGCATGGGTCGGTGTTCCTGCCCGGCGACACGACGCTCCTCGTCACGTCCGAGACCAGCCAGGCCGTCGTAGTCGTGAACCTCGCGCGTGGCACGGTGAGTGCGAAGATCCCGACGACGCAGCGGCTCTCGCACATGGTCGTGCTCACGGCGGATGGGCATCACGCATTCACGACGAACGTCGGGGATGGAACGATCTCGGAGCTGGACGTGAGCCGGCATGCGTTCGTGCGCACCATCGCCGTTGCGCCGGCCGTCGAGGGCATTGCGGTGTCGCCCGCGGGAGATCAGGTATGGGTCGGCAGCGACAAGACGAAAATCGTGAGCATCGTGACACCGGCGTCGGGTGCCGTCGCGCATACGATCGGCGGGTTCGGGCTGCCGTACCGGCTGGCGATCACGTCCGATGGCAAGACCGCCATCATCACCGACCCTGCGTCGGCGGTCGTCCGATTCTTCAACACCGCCACCCGCGCTGAGCTGGGCAGGTTGACGTTTGCTGCCGATAGTCTGGTGCCGACCGCGGAAGTGCCGGGCTCACCGTGTCCCGAGGGCGTGACATTGACGCCTGATGGCCGCACGGCCTTTGTGACACTGCAGGGGCGGAATCGTGTGGTGGCGATCGACGTGGCCTCCCGCACAGTGCTGGCCACCATGCCGACAGGCGCCTGGTCTGATGGCGTGGCCTATTCCGCACTGGCGCACTGACCGTGTCCCGCGCGATGACCAGCTCTATCCGTGGGCACAGCGCGAGATGGACATTGGCCGCGGGGGCCTAGTAGCCATTTTCGGCCATTTAGCGCTCGATAAAGCAGCCAAGTCGCCGAGGAGCGCGCACGTCGCTCGCAAGATATCTCTGGCGAGTGAGTGATAGCACTCAGTTCAGGTCGCGAAGTACATCCCCCCGTTCGGGTGGATGTTCTGGCCATTCATGAAGCCGTTTGTAGCGAGCATCACCGCGATCGAGGCGACTTCCTCGGGCGTGCCGTAGCGGCCCACCGGAACGCGCTCCGGGGTCACGTTCACCAGCACCCGCGTCATGTCGGACTCGATCAGGCCCGGCGAGATCGCGTTCGATGTGATCCCCTCCTTGACCAGCAGCGTCGCGTAGCCGTGCATGAGGCCCAGCATCCCGGCCTTGGATGCGGCGTAGTGCGGGCCGATCGCCCCGCCGATGTTCGCGGCAACCGACGACAGGAAAATGATGCGGCCCCACTTGGCTCGGCGCATCGCCGGGATCGCGGCTGTAGTAACGAGATAGGCCGACCGCAGGTTGACGCGGATCGCCTCGTCGAAATCCGCGAGCTGCACCGTGTCGATGGTACGCTGGTGCGCAATGCCGGCGTTGTTGACGAGGACCGCGACGTCGCCCAGTTGGCGCGTCACTGATTCGAACATCGTGGTCACGCTGGCGGCGTCTGACACGTCGGCACCAATCGCGATCGCGTGGCCCCCGGCATCCGTGATTTCCTTGACGACCGCGTCCGCGGCGTCTTTCTGCTTGTGGTAGTTCACCGCGACGCTGGCACCTGCATGTGCGAGAGCGACGGATATCGCGCGCCCGATACCGCGGCTCCCGCCTGTCACTAGCGCGGTCTTGCCGTTGAGAGTCATGGGTAAGAAGCCGGTGCCGAGTTGAAGTTTCCGGGGTGTGCGTGGTCTGTGCCGTTTCAATATCGCATCCGATCAAAGGCTGAGACCCAGCGATACCGGAGGTAGCCGCGGACCAAACCCGCCTTGGTAGGGGCGGTCGCGACCGCCCCGCCGTACCGTCGATACAACGGAATCATCGGCTGCTCACCGCACCGCGCCGAGTCAATCCAGGGGCCGCGCCCGATGCCCCAGCACTACGCAGCGGGGGCCGTTCGAGAACCGTAGGTCGCCCTGTCGGGCAACGGCCCCCGGACGGATCCCGCAACAGATGCCGTGATTCTCCTCAGAACGGCCGCCTGCTGTGCCTACGGGCCCCCTCCGCCGCCGCGGCGGCCGCCGCCGCCCGGACCACGCTGGCCGCCCTTGATACTCTCGGGGACTTTTTCCCACTGATCGGCGGTCACCTCCCCCTTCGCTTCGGCGATGGCCGCCGCCATGATCGTGCGCACCACCGCGAACTGGCGGCGCATGATCCCGAACATCGTCGTCGCGTCGAGGTTCGCACCCAGTTTCTGCAACTGCGCGCGCACGGTGCCGGTCAGGGAATCCACACGGATCTTGAATACCTGCGATGACGCCTGGAGCTGGGTCTCCTGGTCCTGGCTCAGACCCAGCGTGTCCTTGAGCGCCAGGATCTCGTCGAACGGGTTCGGCAACCGCGCCGCGAAACGCTGCGAGATCTGGTCCGGGAGACTCTGCTTCTGGTCGGCCGCTGCAGCGGCGGCTGCGTTGCCACCAGCGCCAGGTCCGCCACCACCGCCACGGCCGCCACCACCCAGGAATCCGCGGAGTTGCTGCTCCGCATCGCCTGGCCCAACGTTCAGCCGGCCGCCGATCACGAACAGGAACGGCTGCCCATACGCCTGGTAGCTGCTCGGCTGGCCGAAATGCGTGTTCACGACGTATTTGTACTGGTCCGTGCCAGGGTTGAAGCCGGTGATCGACAGCAGCGTCGGATCGGGTGACCCCGGCTGTCCCCAGCCCGCCAGATGGTTCGGGCCGTGGAACAGGAGATCGAGGCCGGTCAGCGTGTTCAACAACTGTATCGAGATCGTGAGACGCCGGTCCAATCCCAACGCGCTCGGCCGGATGTTCACCTGCCAGTTGAGGGACGTCGTCCACGGGCCGAAGCAACTGTTGCGCGCCGCGATCTGGCCGAGCTGCGATGACAGGCAATCCTGGATACGTCCTGGGCCCGTCGTCAGCAGGGTCCGCATCGCCGACGCGACCGACGGATCGGTCAGCGGGTTGTTGGGATCGAAGACGAACGCGCGGTCGTTGCGCGAGACACCGTCGCCATTCACATCGCCGTTCACGATCGGCGAGTACGGCGCGCCGGAGTTCAATTGCGCGATCGCCGTGATCTCCACCAGCGCGGTCACGGGATAGGTCAACGTTCCGACAAACTGGTGCTCGCGCTGCAGGTCGCTCGTCCCGAAGGGCTGCACGTTGGGATTGCCAGCCGTCGTCGGTGACGCGAATCCGTAGACGGCAGATCCACCCGCGAAAGAGGACTGGTCGCGCACCCGGGAATACGTGTACGCCAACGAATACAGGATCCCGCGGTCGGTGAATCCGTTCGCGCTGGCGGTGACCTGCCGCGTGTCGGACTGGAGGTTCGAATTGAGCGAGAGCACCTGCCCGAATTGCGGATGCAGCCGCGACGACCCGAACGCGGCCGCGCCGGTGCCAGGATCGATCGCCGTCGGGCTGACATAAACCGGACGGTTGTTTTCGTTGGCGAGGTGGAACTGCGGCACCGTGTCGAGATTGAGATCGGTGACGCCGAACAGCGCTTCGCCACGCGCATACGTGCCGTCGATCGAGATGGTGACGTGCTGCAGGAAGCGATGTGACACGCCGAGCGAGCCGCGCCATGCACGCGGCGCCTCGAAATCCGGTGCGAATGTCGTGACGGCGCTCCGCGCCCCAAGGCCCAGCGAGTCGGCCGGGAAGACCGGGAGTGAGCTGGCATTGCACTGCGTCGGCGGCGTGGCTGTCCCGTCGGCAAAACCCGCCCAGTCTGGAGTCGGGACTTGCGGACCCACGCACACGAGCTGCGTTTCGCCATTGGCCGCGCCAGTCGCCGACTGCAGCGACGAAAAGAGCGACTGCGGCGTCGGCGCACGAAACTCGCCGATCCCGCCGCGGATGATCGTCGGCGCCGAGAAGAAGCCGCCGCCACCACCTCCACCTCCGCGGCCCCCTCCCCCTCCCCCACCACCGCCACGGCCACCGCCGCCACCGCCACCCCCGCCACCACCGTTCAGGATGTAGGTGAAGCCCGCACGCGGACTCGCGTGGATCTCCGAGGGCCAGTCGTTGGTCTTCCGGTGAAAGAGCGAATCGATCACCGGATCGAACGCGGGCGCGCCCCCGTAAAGCGAGCCTTCGACCCGCGCGCCATAGGTGATCTGCAATTGGCCTTTGCGCCACGCGTCGCCGAGGTAGACGGCACCGTTGATGGCGTGGGCGTCGGTATTGCGGACATTGAACTCGCGGGTGAACGTGGCCGGCGAGTCGGCCTCGAATGCCGCGAGCGATGTATACGTGTAGGTGCCTTCCTGGTTGGGCGTGATGTTCTGGCCGAAGCTCGCGATGTTGATCAGGCCACCGAGCTTGATGCGGTGTGCACCATCGCCGGGCAGGATCGAGATCTCGTTCGTGGATTCGACGTAGTTGTTGAACGTCCGCTGCGGGACGGCAGGGCTGCCGCCAAACGCGAGTGACGAGACGCCAAAACCCAGGGGCTGTGCTTCGTCCGTGTCGGCAACATCCGGGATGACCGTGACCCGTCCAGCGGGTACCTGCAGGTATGGCGCGATGCTCGTCTGCGAGTGGGCGCCGTACACCCGGAAATCATTGATCGTCGCATCGCCGAGGTGAGAGGTCAGGCCGAGGAAGAGCCCTCCGCCGGCGTTGGAGGTGGCCGTGCCCGCGGATGGGAGCGAGAAGACCGAGACGCGGCTTCCTTCCTGCGCCGTGGCGCGGTAGTCGCCGCGCAATGTCAGCGTCTCGTCATCCGACAGGATGTAGTCGAAACGCTGGAAGCCAACGACTGACGTCAACCCCCGCGACGACGGCACGTTGGGCCCCGTGACCGGAACACCGAGCTGCCGCACGTGGGACGTGAAGAGGCTGGCCGTGTCCTGTGTGATGCCGAGGGGACCGAGCGTCGAAGGGCTGGCGTTGAGGAGCGAGATGAGATCGTCGGAGCGGCGATTCACCTGCGCGGCCGTGAAGGTGAACAGCTTGTCGCGAACGATCGGCCCGCCGAAGCCACCACTCAGTTGGAGCTGGTCGCGGAGTTGCCCGAACGCCGGCGGCCCTTGCGCACCGAACGCAAAGTTCGAGTTGCGGGCGGTCACGCCGAATGAGCCCGCAGCATCGTTGGTACCGCCACGCGTCGTCGTGGCGATCTGGCCGCCGGTGAACTGGCCCCGCGAGACGTCGTAGCTGTTGGTGACGACGCGGATGTTGCGCACGGCTTCGGTCGGGACCGCCGCGCCGGCAAAGGACAGGCCGTCGACGGTCGTCGAGTTGAGCGATTGGCGCTGGCCCGCGACGGAGAATGCCGTGGCTGTCGTGTCCGTGGCCGACAGGCCGACCACGCCTGGCGAAAGTGTCGCGATCGTGGCGAGATCGCTGCCGTCGATCGGGAGGCGTTCGATCTGGGACGGTGTGAGCGTCAGCCCGGTGCCGCCGGCGTTGGCCGCATCGCGGCCCGTGGGCTGGCGGCCCCGCGTCGTGACTGTCTCCAACTGGTGGACCGACGTGCTCAACTCGATGTTGGCGACGAGCCGGTCCTCGTCGGCTTGCCGGGAGAGGAGCACGTCGGCGGGAGCGAATCCGATGTACTTCACCTGGACCCGGTACTGGCCACCGCCGTCCGGGAAGACGACGGTGTAGCGGCCGTCGTTGTTGGTGGTGTGCGACCGGCTGATGTGGGTGTCGATCGATGTCACGGTGACCGTCGCGCCGGCAACCGCCTGGTGGTCAGGGGCCGGACCGGTCACCTTGCCGGTCACGATGTCCGTGGTCGATCCGACCTGAGCGACAGCCGTTTCGCCCGGAATCAGCCACCCCGCCAGGGCCAGCGCGATGGTGCAAGTGACGGCTCGGTAGCAGTTTCGCTGCATGCGGAAGCTATACGACGGGTGTCTGGCGGATGTTGGGAGCAGACGTAGCGGGAGGTGTCGCGCGGGGTGCGCCGGCATTGGCTTGCCGTGATGGCACGATGCGCGCTACCATTGCTCGCATGGCTTCCGGTAGCTGGTGGCAGAGCGGTAAACAGGCTGGCATTTGCGTCGGACCTCCGATTGGCACGCCGGCCCGCTCTCTGCCCGGCACGCCGTGACGATTCCTGTTCCCCCACGCCAGCGCGCCCGGCGCGTCACGGCGCCAGCCACATCGCCCACTGCATCACCCACCGCGTCCCCCTCTACGGCGCAACCCGGGCCGCAGCGCCGCCGGGCTCCGTCGGCGAGACGCGCGGAGGGGATGCGAGTGTACCGGGCACTGCGAGACGCCATCATCTATGGACGACTCGCCCCGGGTGCGCGGCTCATCGAGGATCAACTGGCGATCCGGTTCCGGGTGAGCCGCACGCCGGTCCGGGATGCGATCCAGCGGCTCCAGCAGGAAGGATATGTCGTGACACCGGCAGGGTTCCGTCACGCACGTCCGGTCGTGGCACCGCTGACGCAGGCCGACGCCGAGGAGTTGTGTTCGCTGGCGGGTCTGCTCGAGGGATTCGCCGCAGCGGCCGCGGCGCGGCTTCCGACGCATCTTCGGCTCGATCTCGCCGGCGAGCTGGTTGCACTCAACGACACGATGCGCATTCTCGGCGACCGCCCCGATCCGAGCCGGGACCGCCTGCATGATCTGGATGCCGCGTTCCACCACGCGTGCACGCTGGCGGCGGCCGGCCCGCGGCTGCTCGCGCTGCTCGAGGTGGTGAAGCCACAGGCCGAGCGATACAACCAGCTCTACGCCAACATGCTGCCCAAGCGGATCTCGGCGACCGTCGCGGAGCACGATGCGATCATCCGCTGCATCCGCGCAGGAGATGCCGAGGGAGCGCGCCTGGCGGTCGAGACCAACTATGGACATGGGACGTCGCAACTGACGACGGCGATGACGCCGCCCGCCAAGACCCGGCGGCAACCCGGCGCATCATCGCGTAGCCGCCTCGGCGCGCCAAGAGAGCGATAACGCCTCGGGGCACAGACACGCCCCCAAACGACTGACCGGCCGGCATCCGCAGATCGAGAATGCCGGCCGGTCTAGCAAATGGGCAACGGGTGCTACGGGAGTTCGGTCGCGCGGGCCGCGTTGATGTTAGCAGGACACGTTGATGTTAATCGTCTGCATCCCGCCGTTGTTCTGTACAGTGTAGTCTAACGCCGCCGGGGCCGGGCAGCCGGTCGGCAGATTGCTGAGCAGGAGCGTGCCCGGACCTTTCGGCACACCCGTAATCGAATACGTCCCGTTCGAAGCCGTCGTGCCGATATAGGTCGCGCCGACGCTGTCGGTGGCGGTCACCGTCACACCCGCGCCAATCGGGGCTCCGGTGCTGGCCGAGTCGACCGTGCCGTTGATGGTTCCGCCGGCCCCCGCACCCTTCCCCTTCGGGGACGTGATGCAACTCGTCCCCATGGACACGGCGCCGGCCGCCAGCACCATGCACATGCTCACTACGAATCTCAGGCGTATCGATTTGCTCTGGCTCAGCATTTTCAGTCCTCACCACGCAGGGGTTCAGATGTCAGTGCGGATGTGTCAAGGCCAACGGTGCCGCGATCGTACCGGCGCCCGTTGGCCAAGTCAAATGACGTTTCCGTCATAGAGGACACTTGTCGGCAATTGCCCTAGAGTGTCGGCAACTGCCCTACCGAAAGACCCTGCGAATGACGATCAGTTACACGTCACGGTGATCGAGATGGTGGCAGTATCGGTGCTCGCAACCGCGTAGGCGACAGCGTTGGGAACCGTGCATCCGGCGGGTAGTACACTCACGGAGACCGTCCCATTTCCATCCGGCACATTGGTGATCAGGTAGCTGCCGTTGGCGGCGGTCGTCGCGACGTACTGGCCACCGCTGTCCGAGACGGCAGTGACCGAAGCGCCAGCGATGCCGCCCTGGCTGCTGGACACGACGCCAGCGATCGCCCCAAACTGCACCGCCGCGGGGTTGGTGGGGGTGATACAGCTCGAAGCGGTGGACACCGCGACGCCGGTCAGGATCGCGCAGATCCGGAGCGCGAAGACCAGGCGTGGCGAACGGTGATGGCGCACGGAACCTCCCTAAGATTTTTTTGCTAGCCGATACCGCTCCGACGCACGAGGGGTGGACGGGTAACTGCCGATCGGCCAGAGCGTGCATCGCCCTGAATACACGATCGCCGTCGCATCCGTTGGGCGCGCCCCGGGCGTATCAGTTGCCGTCCGGACGTTGCTACGGTTGGACGTTGGTGACGCCTTCGGCGCCCGCCTTCGGGAAGTGTTGTTCGTACCAGCGGAACTTGCGATTGATGTTGTCGATCACGTGGGCGGTCTCCGCCAGGCCGTGTCCTTCGCGTGGGTAACGGACGAAGATCACGTCGACGCCGACGTCCTTGAGGGCGATGTAGTACTGCTCTGCTTCCTCGATTGGGACGTCCGGATCGTTTTCGCCGTGCATCAGCATCGTCGGCGTGTGAACCTGTGCGACGTAACGGATCGCCGACCGCTTCCAGGCCTCGTCCATCGCCGTGCCCTGATGGAGGAACTGCCCGAACTCCATCTCCTCGTACTGGTTGTAGTAGTCGATGTAGTTGTAGCTGATGACATTGCTGATACCGGCGATCGGGACGGCGGCTTTGAACTCGTTCGTCTGCGTGATGAGCCAGTCGCTGAGCTGGCCACCGTAGCTGACGCCTTCGATGCCCATTCGCTCGCGATCGATCCAGGGATTCCGCCGCACTGCGGCGCTCACGGCGTACAGGACGTCCTGTCCTTCGTCACCGTCCTGGTCGCCGAATACGGCGTCGGCGAATTTCTGGCCATAGCCCGACGAGCCACGGTAGTTGACGTGCAGCGTCGCCCAGCCGTGGGCGGCATACACCTGGTCCTGGAAGTTGAACGCGGGACCGTTCTGGCCATGCGGGCCACCGTGCAGTTCGACGATCAACGGGTACTTCGTGACTGCGCCAGTGTCCGACGGGTGTTCCACGAGACCGACCGGCTTCACGAGAAACGCTTCGATCTCGTATTTGTTGTCGTTGCTGACGAACGTGAGCGAATCGACGGCCGCGACCGGCTTGCCCTTGAGCACATCGGCGTTCAGCTCCGTCACCTGATGCGCGGGTGCCACGGCGGTCTTGACGTAAAGTTCCGCCAGATCGCCCGTGGTGCTGAGCGCATACGCAAGCTTGCCCTCGGCACCTGCCGAGAAGCCGCCGACCGACCCGAGGTCGTTGACGACGATCTGGGCGGCACCAGCGATGCCGGAGGGAGAGATCGCGATGCGCGCGAGATGGGTGCTCCCGCGCTGCTGCGCCGTGAAGTAGACCGCGCCACCATCGGGCGACCACCTGGGGTGTCCTTCGCGGGAGTCGAGGGGACCGCCGATTTCGCGACGATGCTCACCTTTGCTGTCCATGATCCAGACGTGGGTGTCTTCCATCGTCGTCTCACGATCCGTGATGCCGCGGCGCGTCCCCGCGTAGGCGATCCACTTCCCGTTGGGGGACCAGACCGGCGCGTATTCCGTGCTCTCCATCGCCGTCAGGCGGCGGACGCTGCCATCCGAGACTTTGATCGCGAACACATCGTAGTGGAAGAACTCATCGGAATTCGGGTCGGGGTCCGTGACGTACGCGATCTCGGCCCCATCGGGCGACCACGCGATCGAATGCTCGTCGTGCGTCCCGCTGGTCAACTGCCGCACGTGTTTCGACGCGACATCCACGATGGAGATGTGGAGGCGGCGGTTGTCGTTGAAGTGCGTGAAGCCTTCGCTGGCCGTCGGCCGGTAGAGGTAGCGCGTGATCACGACCGGGTCGCCGGTGGCGTCAGCCGACTCGGGGCCGGGACTCGACGACACGAAGGCGATCTGCTTGCCGTCCGGAGACCAGGTGGTGTTGTCGCCCTGCCCCGGCAGCGGCGAGTTCGAGCCGGTGACCGGCGCGAGAAACGTCGCTTCCGATCCATCCGGGTGCACGATCCAGAGGCCGCCCTGCTTGCCGTCCGTGCCGGTGTAGCTCAGCCACCGCCCATCGTGCGACCATTGGGGCGAGCCCGCGACCGACTTGTCATCGCCGATCCGCGATGACTTCCGGGTGGCGACATCCATCACCCAGAGCTGTGAGTACGCACGGCCCGGCTGATCGCGCATGATGACGGTGTAGGCGACTGTCTTTCCATCCGGGGAAAGCTCGACGTCGTTGACGGCGCGGAGCCGACTCAAGTCGCTGCTCTGCAAGCCGGCGGAGGCGCCGCCGCTCGAACCGGAGGTCTGGGACTGGATACGCGCCGCGGGAACCGCGAGCACGAGGACGCAGAGCGAGGAGAGGAGCGGATGCACGGTACGCACGTGTCGCCTCGGATAACGGTGAGGGTGAAGGTTCGCGCGGCGAATATCGTACGCGGTCCCCTCTTTCGCACTACCCGTCCCGGATGGCGAGACCCTCGCGGCCGTGCTAGCTCTTCTTCAACCGCACCGTCCCGTCGCCCGTGGAGACCGACACCGTGGCCGCGTTCGCGCTGGCGCTCCCGATCGTCCCCCGCAGGTGATGGGGGTTCGTGCCGCCTGTGCTGATCGTCACAGGGAAATCGGTTTCCAGCGTGCCGTCGCCGGTCGAGGCCTCGACTTCGCCGGCGAAGCTCGCCGGCAGATAGACCGTGATCGAACCGTCCCCCGTGTGGGCGGTGATCGATTGGCCTCCGGCGGTCGCGCCGACGTGGACTTCGATGCTGCCATCGCCGCTCGACAACCGGACGGGCGCGGTGCCGGCGGTCACGCGAATATTGCCATCGCCGGTGTGCGCGGTGACGGAGCCTTTCACCCCTTCCAGCGTGAGGTCGCCGTCGCCGGATTTGGCCTCCACGGTGCCGGCGGCGCCGATGATGTTGATCGCGCCGTCACCACTCTTGGCGATGACATCGGCGCCGGCGTCCTTGATGTCGATGCGCCCGTCGCCCGTCTTGGCGGCGAGCTTGCCCCCTGGCGGGAGTTCGACCGTGAGGTTCGCGGCGGGGCTCTTGCCGTAGTAGTCCTCCGAGCCGCCGTGGGCACCCATCTCGTCACACCGTCCTTCAGGGTAGCGCGCGCAGATCGTGACGTCGCTGCCGGTCTGGACGACATCGAACACCAGGGCGCGGCCCCCGGACATCACGTGCGTCCGCTCGCCGTGCACGTGTGCCTGTTGGGAACTGCTGGGCGAGACCCGGATGTCGCCGTCCACGCTGGCGATCCGAAGCGTCGCACCGGCGGGGACCGCCCCGGACCAGTCGAAGGTGGCTGCGTCCACGGGATACTGCGCCTGCACGGCACCGGCGGCGAGCATGAGTGTTACGGACGCGACAGTGAGAACAGGCAACCGCAGCATCGAGCCTCCCGAGGAATGGTGCAGATGGGATGGCGCGGCCGGGCGGATGGTTTGGATGCGGGCGGCCCCCTGATCACCGTACGGGCGGGTTAGGAGGTGAGTTTCAGGCGGGCAATGCTGAGCCAAGACGAATAGACGTAGGCCACTAGCCGCAGCGCGGGCGGACCCATCTGTGCTATCGCACTCGCTTCTACACCGCCATCCCCCGGGCGCTAAGCGGCGCGCAGCACGCGTTCAGGCGCCAGCCCGACCATACCCTCAAGACGATCCTTATGTTTAGTGCCTGCAGTCTTGCAATCGCATGGAGTGAGAACGACAGCGGGTGATGAGCGCTGCCGCGGCAGGTCATGATCGCCGACGCGGCAGCGTCTAGCGACTTCACCATTTCCTCATCGTGGCCATTCGGGTGCCTCAGGCGGCAGTTGTCGGCGGTCTCTCGCCGAACGCTCCAGCGAGCGACACAACCGCCGCCTTGGAGGCGATCACGGACCCCGGTCTCTTCGAGCGCGTCGCTGTCGCCGCGTTGCGAATCCATAGACCTCATTACACGCTTTCGACGCTCGGTGTCAACTCCGATCACAAGACGGTAAAGGCTGCCGTCGATGCCTTCGGCACCGATCGGTCCGACGGTGATTACCATGTCGTATTTGCGGCCCACGCGACGTCCCCGAGGGATCAGCTGCAGAGGAAGTGGCTATACGATAAGACCGTCGAATCCGCAAGGCGGAGGAGGCGAGCAGCCGGGGAGGACGGCGACGTGATCAAGGCGGCCAGGGTCGCCGCGAGCATCCGCGCGCAGCGTCCAGATGCCAAGGTTACCCTCGTCCTGACGACAAACCGCGTGCCGGCACTCGAGCTGCTGCAGATGGTCTCTGCCGCCGCGGGCAGGTATCACCTTGATATCGAGGTGTTCGACCGTTCTGCGATAGCACACGTTCTCGAGTTCACAGCCGATGGCACAGCTGTCCGTCGCCAACTCCTGGGGATTGACACGGACCGAGTATCACGAGACTTGCTTGCAGAGATTGGCCGACGCAGCGCGGCTGAGTACGCGAAGTGGCACCAAGATTTGCGCCCGGACGAGTGGGAAGACCGGGCGACCCCGCTGCTCAACGTCGCGCTTGCATCCGAGGTGAGACTCGTCGCGCTGATGGGTCAATCAGGGTATGGAAAGAGTGCCCTCTCGCTGCAGTTGCTGCGCTCTTACCTAGATACTGGCGGTATAGCTCTGTGGGCGCGAGCCGAGATTGTAGAGCGTGCCTCGTCTCTCCAACGGCTACTCGAGATCGCACTGCAGGAATGGCACCCCACGATCGAGCCGGATGCCGCACGCCGTGCTTTGCTCGTCGCCGACCCAGCAAGACCGATTGTCATTGTCGTCGACGATGTAATGCGGGTACCACGGCCGCAGCAAGCGCTCGCGACACTGTACGCGTGGTCGCAACCCCCTGCCGGCCCCTCAGCGAGTTCCGGTTCCAGCATAAATACGGCGCGCCTTGTACTGGTAGCACCGGTGTGGCCGACGGTGTGGGAGTCCTTAGGCGCGAACCGCGTCAATGCCAAGTGGTTGCGCGTAATCGGCGTCGGCGCACTCGACGAACAGAAGACAACACAGATCGTGCGCGCCGCGCTGGAGTCGCGTGGCGTGGCCATATCCGAATCAGAATCCGTCGCAATAGCTCGACGCCTCGGGGGCGACCCCTTCCTGGTTTCACTACTCATCGGGACTGCGGCCGACGTGGGAACCCACGCCGATGCCCTCTTCGTTCTCGCGGGTGACGTGCTTGCCCAGTACGTGGAGACGATGATCGCTAAACTCGCAGGGCCCGGCGGCGAGGGCACGCTTACTGTGGCCACTTATCGGTCTGCACTTGAGCGTCTCTGCCGGTCGATGCTCGCTACCCGCGCGCTTGAGCCGCCTATGTCGCGGGCGCGGCAGTGGTGGGCTGATGACGAAGAAGGATGGTGCGCGGTGACCGAGCTATTGAGGCAAGGTCGTTTACTGTTTGAGGACAAGAGCAGCGGCGAGCCCGTCCTCCGGTTTAGACACGACCGGCTACGGGATGCAGCATTGACGGTTGCGATGCGGAGCGTGCTCGAAACCAAACCGCTCGATCTCGAGCTAGCCGCCGATCCGTTGTTCGCAGGCATCACTGGCGCCGCATTAGTGAGGGTGCCGATCACTCGCGCAGGACTAGAAGCAGTCGCCGCCCGCACACCGGCAGCGCTTGCCGAATCACTTCGGGCTGCGGGGTCGAGGACGTTCGCCAATCGGGATCTCCTGGTCGACGTTCTCGGCAAGTGGATTGAGCGTGTCGGCGGAGCAGACCTGGGATCAGCCAGAACTGAGGCAGCGCTTCAGGCAGTCGCCGCAAGCACGGCCCCTGAGGTAGTACGTATCCTGGCGCCGTTGCCGCGCACACCCGGAATCGCATTAACCCGGCTCGCGCATGGGTCGATCGCGGACGGTCTCTGGGTGGCCGCTGGATTCACCTTCTCCCCGGAAGTGTCCGACACGTTCCGCGACCGATCGATTGATCTGCTTCTGCATCGACACCGTACGCGCGCTCTCTCTGAGCTGACAGCGAGCCTCACCGATCAACAATGCGGTGAACGCGTGGCTCTAGGCGGCGTGCGCCTCGCAGGATTTATCGGGGATTCCAGGCTGGCGAGCGTGGTGGACGATGCTTGGCGCCGCATCACCGACCCCGTGCTCGCCGTTGTCGCCGGCCTTTGGGCAATGACCCAATGTGCATCTGAGAATGAGCTGCCGCGGCACCTCGACCCCCTTATCGAGGCGTGGGCAGCGCTTCCGGACGACAACCAAACGCTTCTCGGGTCGTCGTCCCGTGGGCGCGTCTCGGACGAATTTGTTGGGATGATTTCACGCGTCGGCGTCCGTGATGCAGTCGTCCGTTACCTTGGGCAGAAGATGGAGGATAGGCCGACGTTACGGTCGGCGCTGGCGAATGCGCTCCGCAATATCGATTCGCCAGAAGCACTTCGCATCCTCCTTCCATATGCCGCGAGCATACGGCACCGACTGAAGCCCGGCCAGTTCTCGCCCTGGCTCAGCACGTTCGCGTCCGATTGGCGGGGAGATGTTGGCCGTCGCCGTGTATGGTCGACGAGTTCGCGGCACTACCTCCGCGGGCGATGGTTGAGCGAATCGGAAGAGGTCGGTATTCGGCACGAGGCCCTCCGACTTTGGGTGGTGACCGCCCGGGTAGATGAACTACCAGCCCTCCAGGCCATCGAGCCCGAGTCGCCACTGTTCGATACAGCCCTTTGGACCCGTGGTTTGCTCGGCGATCAAACTGCGCTGGAACCCATCCTTCGTAAGGTTGACCTCGACCCGTGGTGGTATCGAGTGGCGGCCCCTCTTTGGGGACCAGAGATCCGAGCCTCCATAGAACGGGACCTTGGGTCGTGGTCGGCGCTCGCGGTGGATGCCTCCGCCGAGGAACGGATCAATGCCAAACAGCGCGACGACGCGATACGCTGGCTGCTAACCCGTATACCCGCAGGCGAGGCGACCGCCGTACTGGTCCCCCGCTGGGTCAACCTGCGGGACGACGTGGAGTTTGTCATGCTTGCGTTATCCCTCGGCACACTGGAAGCCGACAGACTCGTAGCCGAAGCGGCGGATGCTGGCATGCCTCCAGAAGAATTCGTCCGGTACATTGGCATCCACCTCGGGATTGGATCTGAGGAAGAGGCGCGAATTACAGCGCACAATTTGCGCTCAATCGAGCCGTATGTCGGTGCGCTTGGCGACCACGAGCTGCGCGACTTTGCCGGATGGTGCGAACGATTCGCGCGCGAATGGGGAGCGACGCACATCGTCCCAAGGCTTTCCGATGAAATACGGCGTCAACATTTTCCAACTGACGACGACCTTGACTACCTCTGGAACGCGCGGGCGAACAATACGGCGCCACACTGGCAGTTGTTATTCCAACATTGGATTGAGACTCTCGTGTCCGATCCCGCGACGCGCTCGCGGATCGTGCCGCTCGTGATTCGGCGGCTCGCAGCCGACGCGGCCAACTTCCTAGGGGCCGCTATCGCCTTGCGCGTTGTAGGGTCGCGAGCGGACATCGCCTTGCTCGAACCGTACGGGAAAGATCCTGTGGCGCGGGCTGTCATAGACGACGTGCGATACGCCGTCATGGAACGGACCGGAGAGGGATTTGCTGCCGATTGAGGACCATCACCAATGGTGCTTGCGACGTTGGCTCTACACCGATCCCGACACGCCGAGGAGTGCCCAGGACGAGCAGCGGTAGTGATTCGCGCATCCTATGGGCGTGGCCTCCTGGTTGGCGAGCCAGAGGGTTCTGACATAGCGGCGGGCGATTCTTCTCAGACCAGTCGGGGTTATTTCGATCTCAGGATGCGCGTCGACTAGTCGTAGGAACATTGTATACAAGCGTAGTAAGCATCAACTCTCGGGACGAATCATTCAGCTGGCGCAATCGGGATCGAAATACGGTCTCGCCGATCTTTTCGATGGGCCCAATCGTCTGCGAGTGCTCGGCTATCAAGCCAGGTATTTGCTTGACGACCGTGGTGAAATCCGCATTCCTGTTGAACATGAGCAGTGCAGCCTTAGCATCTCGCCAAACCACGTATCCCAGAAGTTGGTCAATCGCCTGCGTCAATGATGTCGACCCTTTCCAGAATTTGCATTCGGCGACAAAGACACTTCGATCCAGCTCGCGGAGCCAGATATCCGTCTTGCCGTGACCGCTAAACGTTTCTCCAGTTGCGCGCTCGAACTGCCCGTTTAGCTGAACGAGGAAATGGGTTCGCAGGTCCTGCTCCCCCAGCCCGATAAATGCTGCTGGACTTCGCTCCATAACCTGGACCATGTTGCCCAGGACTGAAAGGATCTGATCATAAATCTCGTTGGAAAGAGCAGGCTCAGGAACATAGGGCGCCGTGCTGGCTGGTGGAGGAGCTAGGATTATTCGCCGTCTCACATCCGGCAGCGTGTACGTTTTGGGCGCGTGGTCGCGACGACGGAGCGGATATCCCAGCGTCCTAACGAGGTTTTGGTTTGCCAATACGCGCTCTCTCCGCGCCTCCACAGCTCGTCGAATCTCGGAGGGCAACTGGCTGTTGAACTGTGTGATGTCATCAGCAGTCCATTTCAGATACCGTCGAAACATTTCCAATTGCCCGTTTAGGTTCTCCTTCGCGACATCCAGGTCTTTCTGCGGAGCGGTGTATGAGAGCACTACGCGATTTCCCAGAGTCCGCCCGCGAGGAGGGTTTAATGCTGATGCGGAGGC
The DNA here is from genome assembly GCA_021324775.1 of Gemmatimonadota bacterium. Classification (GTDB taxonomy): domain Bacteria; phylum Gemmatimonadota; class Gemmatimonadetes; order Gemmatimonadales; family Gemmatimonadaceae; genus Palsa-1248. The sequence goes on along the minus strand of JAJPIM010000023.1, from coordinate 150,020 downwards.
GTGGTAATGGATCAGGCCCAACTCGCCCGAAATCGGTACGTGCAGGGTTACAGTCCCCCCGGGTGCGTATGTCGGTCGACCGAACGGGGCGCCATAATCGAACCGATTTGATACATCGACTGGATGTTCCGCATGATCGGCTTCGATCTCTGACTCGAGGATCTGCGGCGGATCGACTTCATGCCGAGCCACGAAGTACAAAACCAAGTCGTCAACAATCGAGTTGAGCAGCTTGTTCGCATCGTAATGTTCCACATCCGCCAGGGCAGATTTCTTCTTCTCCTCCAATTGGTCTTGTAGGCTCGCCTTCGCAAACAACAACTCGTCGGTTAGCTGCATCGGTGTGGCCCGAAGGACCCAGAGCTTGAGATCGGTCTAAATCGTCGAGCCAAGCGGCGTCGGTCGCCCGCTACTCTGACCACGGTCAATTTTGAGATCAGGGTCGTCTTGGCAGCAATGTTCCCACCCTAGCCGGGAACTAACGCCGAATTGAGGCTTTGGTGACATCCTCTTGCCTCAGAGGCCCATTTGTTCATTGCACCACCTTGCCGTAGGGCGCGACCTGGTCGGCAACTGTCTTCTTATCGCCTGCTACGACGATGGCCATCTTGTTCGGGTCGAGGTACTGCTGAGCGATGCGCTGAACGTCGGCCGGTGTGACCGCGTAGACACGGCGGACGAACGTGGTGAGGTAATCATCTCCCAGGCCGTGCAGGTCCACGAACCCGAACTGGCGAGCGAGGCCCGCCTGCGATGAGTTGGCCAGCACGAACGTCCCAGCGACATAGTTCTCGATGGCGCGGACTTCGTCGGCGGTGGGCGCTTCATTGCGGAGGCGATCGATCTCGCCGAAGATCTCCTTGAGCGACGCACCCGTGACATTGGTGGTCACGTCCGCACCTTCGCGCCAGTCCGCGGACCGGTATTTCGTGTCCACCGTGCTGAATGGCGAGTACGTGTAGCCCTTCTGTTCGCGGATGTTGCTGGTGATGCGCGAACCGAAGGATCCGCCGAGGAGCGCGTCGGTCACCTGGAGCGGAATGTCGTCGGGCTGGCTCGGGTCGGGGACGGGGAGGCCGAGGTCGATCGTTGACTGCACGGCGCCCGGGCGGTCGATCAGGATCACCGTGCGCTCGGCACGCACCGTGGGAACATTGATCGTTGGCGGCGAACCGGCGGTCCATCCCTCGAAGGCATCACGGACAGCCTGTTCGACCGCGGCGCTGTTGAACATGCCGACGATGTAGAGGTGCGCGCGGACGGCGCCGGCGTTGTGCGCGTAGAAATCGCGCACCTGTGCGGCCGTGTATCCCTTGAGCGCGTCCTCGGTGGGCAGGACCCGCCCATAGGGGTGATCCGGATATATCTGTGCGGCGAAGCGATCCTGTGCCATGACCTGCGGGCGGCTCGAGGCGATTGCGAGCTGGCGGAGCCGGTCGTTCCTGAGTCGCGGGAACTCGGATTCCGGGAAGCTCGGGTGCTGGACGATATCGGCGATGAGCCGGGCGAATGCGGCGGCGGAGTCGCCGAGCACGGCGCCCTGGATCGAGGTCTGATCATCGCCGGCCGTGATGCTGAGCGCGCCGCCCATGCCGGCGACTGCTTCCGCGACCGCGGCCGCCGGGTGCGAGGCCGTGCCCTGCTGGAGATAATCGGCCATCAGGGCGGAGAGCCAGACCTGCTGCGGGCCCTCATCGATCGCTCCCGTGCGCAGATCGAGCGACAGCGTGGCGATGGGAAGGCGGCCGTACGGAACGAGCGTAACGTGCATGCCATTGGCGAGCGTGAACTCATGCTTGGCGGGCACCGAGAAGTCCTTGGGCGCAGCGGGCGCTGGCGGGCTTTCCTTGGCCGAGGCGGCTCCGGCCGGCGCGGCCTGCGCGTGGAGCCCCGGCGGCAAGAGGAGACAGCCCGCAACGAGCGCCGCGGCGAGGTTGGTAGCTGGCCTGGCAGCAGGCCTCACCCCGAGCTTACTGGCCAGTCGTGGCATTGGCAGTTTTTCCTTTGGGTACGATGGTGAGAGCAGTCTGGTTCCCGGGACGGAGATATTCGCGCGCCGTCCGCTGGATGAGGGCCGGGGTGACGGCGCGGAATGACTGCTCGAGCGTGTTGATTCGTGCAGGGTCGTTGTCGAAGAGCGCGAACGACGCGAGAAGATCGGCGCGACCGAAGCCGAGACGGCCGCCGATGATGCCGTAAAGTGCCGCGCGCTCCTTGACCTGGGCGCGGGCGAGGGTGGCAGCATCGATCGGCGTGTTGCGGAGCGAGTCGATCGTGGCATCGGCGGCTTTGAGGATCTCGTCGGGCGAGTGGCTCGTATCGTGGTAAAGCGACGCGGTCCACAGCATGGGACCCTCGTAGTCGAACATGTTGCCAAGGAGATTGATCCCGCCCGTGACATCACCGGCGTAGCCACCCCGCTGGACGAGCGCCTGGTAGAGCCAACTGTCGTGGCCCTGGAGCAGGATCTGGTCGATCAGCCCCATGGCGTAGTATTCCGGCGTGTTGCGGGGCGGCATGTGATACGAGAACGCCAGAGCCGGGCGAGTCGCCAGCGTGTCGTCCTTGCTCGCGCGAATGGGTTTCTCCTGGCGCGGCTCCGTGAGGTCAGGGCGTTTCGGCAGGGCGACCCCGGGGATCGGCGCGAAATACTTCTCGACCCATTTCCACGTCGTGGTGCGGTCGATGTCGCCCGTGACCACGAGGACCGCGTTACCCGGGGAGTAGTACGTGCGATGGAACGCCTGTGCGTCGGTGAGCGTCGCGGCGTCGATGTCGCGCAAGTCGCCGTAGAAATTGTGCGCGTTGTACCAGTTCGTGTTGGCGTACTGTGGCATGTCCAGCCAGGGGAACCCGCCGTACGGCGTGTTGAGCACATTCACGCGGACTTCGCTCTTCACGACGCCCTGCTGGTTCGTCAGGTTGTCCTGCGTGATCGCGAGGCCGCGCATGCGGTCGGCCTCCGCCCAGAGGAACATCTCGAGCGTGTTGGACGGAACGATCTCGAAGTAATTCGTGAAGTCGAATCGCGTCGATCCGTTGAGGATACCGCCATTCGACTGCACGAGCTTGATGAACTGCAGCTTGCCCAGATTCTGCGAGCCCTGGAACATGAGGTGCTCGAAGAGGTGGGCGAATCCCGTGCGGTCGCGCGGCTCGACCCGGAACCCGATGTGATAGTAGACGGCCACGGTGACGATCGGGGCGGTCGTGTCGCGAGAGAGCACGACACGGAGACCGTTGGGCAGTGTCTTGTATTCGATGGGTACCTCGAATCCTGACGCTCCGGGTGACGATCCCGAGCCAACCGGTGTGGGCGGCGTGGTGCCCAGGGCGGCTTCCTGCGCAGCCGCTCCCGTCGCGCTGAGGGCAAGCATGCTCATAAGCACGCTTACGAGCATGCCCATCGCCGTTGCTGCTCGAAGGAATCGTGTGGTGCCCGGGTGAGCCATGCTCCTGCCTCTCTCTTAGTGGAGGTGTGCGTTGCCCGTCGATTGTATCCCTTGGCGCGGCCGGCGAGCCGGCCGAAGCCCCTAGTCTACTTGCTAACCACAGTGTCGCTACGCCCTTTCCGTCGTTCGTCTCCTTTCCCCTTTCTGGACTTCTCCTCTCCGATTTGTTTCTGGACTGCTCCTCTCTGATTTGGTGCCCATTGGTCGCGTAAACGTTGCCGCGGGGAATGTACGGCCCGGTACGGAGAAGGGTTTCAGGGGCGAGGGCGCGGGGCGGATGTGAAGCGCCCCCGCTCGTCGAATACACGGGCGGGGGCGCGTGGAGCCGGTCCGGGCCGGCTCCTACAGGGTGGGTGGCCAGCCGATAATCGGCGGCCCGGGCCGGCCCACAGCGGCCAGCCCGTTTGTGATTGGGCTAATCCTGCACAGCCCCCATGCTGACGGGGATGCCGGCGCGCCAGCCCAGGGCGGCCGCAATGTTGGTGGGAAGCGGCTGGCCTCTGTTGATGGCCGGGCTACCCGAGTGGAGGTGGTAATTCTCGGACCAGATCGCGACGAAGAACGGATCGCCCCCGCCGTCGATCTCGAGGCCGTGGGCTTCGTAGCCCGTCTTCGAGTGGAATGCGCCGATGGTCGTGAAGAAGTCGTTGCACCAGTTCACGGCGTTCTTGGCGGCGGAGCCCGACGGCCGATAGTAGCCGTTGTAGTCGACCTCACTGTAAGCCGTGCTGTTGCAGCCGGCAGCCCGGTACAGGTTCACCAGAAGACTCGTACTGCCGTTCCAGATCAGATTGTTGACGATCTTGGCGTTCTCGATGGTGTTCGCCTGCACGTCCCACGCGCTGATGTCGAGATCGAGGCCGTTGTTGGTGACGGTGTTGTTGTAGACGCTGGCGTTCTCCGTGAAGTGGACGCCGATGCCATCCGTGTTGTCGTGCACGATGTTGGCGGCGATGATGATCCCGTTGCCCTGCTCGATGTAGATCCCGTAGGACGCGCTGCGCAGCACCTGGTTGCCGACGACCGTCGAGTTGGTGGAGCTGACATCGATCCACACGGCGTTGGACTTGTTGTCAGCAACCCAATTGCCGCGAAAGACGAAGTTCGTCATCTGCGTGACTTTGATGCCGGCCGCGTACTCGCTCGCGTCGTAGTTGCCGGTGTTGTTGTTGCTGATGTTGTTGTCTTCCACGGTGACGGCGTTGGCGGCGTTCCCCACGATGCCAGCCTGTCCGTTCCACTTCACCGCGTTGTCCTGGACGAGGGCGTTGGACGCGGCGTTGATCATCAGCCCGTCCAGGCCATTGTATTCCAGTGTGTTGTGATCGACCTGGGTGTAGGCGCCCTGGATGCGCAGACCGACCTGCGAGAAGTGCTCGAGCGTGAGGCCGGTGATGCGGGTGTTGCCGGTGGTGAGGAGCATGCCGACGGCCTGCGCGGAGAGCGCGACTTCGTGGCCGCCCGGGTTCTCGCCGATGTAGAGGAACTTGGACTCGGCGTCGACGTAGAACGTGCCCGGTTTGACGTCGCCGAGGTTCGTGACACGCCGGAGAGCGCGGCCGTCGACGAACGCCATGTGCTGGTGCGCCGCGTACTCGGCAGCGCCACCCATCGCCTCGACGAGGAGGTCGTGTTCGGCCTTGACCTGTTCCGCGACCTCGGGGGTCGTCCGCGGCGTCGCCATTGTCGTCGTGGCGCCGGCGGCTTTCTCTCCACCACCGGGGGCGACGGCAGCGGCGGGGACGCCGGTAGCGGACCACGGCGTGCGCCAGGTACTGCCCATCGCCTGCCACATGCCGGGCGCGATATCGGTGCTCCCGCGCAAGATCACCTTCGCGCCGGACGCCGCGCGGATCGTGACCGGCCGCGTGATCACCAGGCCACCCGTGACATAGGTGCCGGCGCTCAGCTCGATGGTCGCACCGGCAGGTGCGACCGCCACGGCTTGTTCGAGCGTCATCGGATCGCGCGCTGTCCCCGCGGCGGTCGCGAGGCCTTTGGCGGCGACGCGAATCAGGCCGGAGGTAGCGCCAGCGATCGGGCGAGCCGCACTGACTGGTGCGGTCGATTCACCACAGGCCGTGACCAGCAAAAAGGTGGCGGCAAGGACGGCCGCCGATCCGGTACTGGCCGCGGCGCGGGCCACAAACGTGGCGCACGGCCGGGCCGTCCGGGATGACCGGTGCGACTGCGACATGAGATCTCTCCCCTCGAACGTCTGTTCGGCGGCCCGACTAGCATGGTCTGCGCGGTGAGGGTCCGCAGACGACAGCCTCGTAGCTTTGCGTCGCCGGCTTTCGCCGGTTTTGCCTTTGTCGCAGCCCCGAAGGGCGCGCGATCTCGCCGGAATCCCTAAAGCGTCGGCCTACCTCTGTGTAGACCGATCCGGTACTGCGTGCCGAAGCGCCTTACCACTGCGGAGATCACAGGCAACGCTTAATTACCTGGCTTCGACGCGCCTAACGTATACCGATATGCCTGAGTGCGCCAGACCTAATTTTCTAGCCACCGACGCCGATCGGTATGTCCTTCCAGACAAGCTGGCCTTTCCATCGCCGCCGACCGTGAGAATCGCTCTGCCGAACGGTCCTCCCGAGCGGCCGCCCGCCGCTGGCCGCCGCAGCGAACCTATTACAGGTGTATCACTTACACCTTTTGATACGCCGGCGATGCGCCCCTCAAACGCACCGTTCCGAACTGTGACGCGCATCACATGAGCGACACAAAAAGGGGCCAATCGTGTTTGTGCGCAAGGGGCAGATTGCAATTTTCTGGTACTGACGTGCCAATTCGCGGGGCTCTGGTTGCGGGCACTCCGGTCCCGGTGGATATTCGAGCCCCGCCGCCGGCCACCAGTCGGTCTCCTGACGCACTGACGCGGACACCCACAATCGAGGAGCGCCGTATGCCGTTCCAGATCAGCGAGCTGGTAATTCGCGTGACGATGGATTCTCCGGACGGCGCGATCGTCGGCAAACAGTCGCCCGCCGTCAGCGAATGCCGTCAGGGGGGACACACGTGCGTTCCGGACGTCACTGACTGCCGCAAGGGCGGAAACACGTGCGCGAACGTCACGGACTGCCGCAAGGGCGGATCGACGTGCAGCCCGAACGTGCCCTCCGAGTGCATTGTGCACACGTGCATGGCGCAGCCGGGCAAGTCGCAACCCAAGAAGGCGGAACTGGATTTCGTTCTTCAGCAACTCCGGGACGCCGTCGCCGCCGAGCCGGCCAACGACGAGGAGCTGGTCACCGCGTAAAGCTCGTCCCCCACAAATCCGGGCGGCCGCGATCAAGGAATCCCGGGCGTAGCACCGGCGGCACGCGTGCAGCGGGGTCTCGCCCGCGGTCCGGGAACCCCCTCACCCCTCCGCGCGCATGCCGACTCTGGAATCGGCGACGTATCGATTCAACCCGGCGCTCGAGCTGGTCGTGTTCGACCGGCTCGAGCCCGGATTGCAACTACGCCTCGCGAGCCTGACGCGCGATCCCTCGTTCTACGGGGTCATCCTTCCTGTTGGCCGGCACGCCGCCGCCGCGACCGCCAAGGCTGCCGATCGCGAAAGTGCGCTCCTTCTCCTGACTCTCCGGACTCCGGGTCCGATTCCGGCGTACGCGCGGCGGCTCCTGGGGCCAGATGCCTGGCACACGATCACGGGCCTCGTTCTCGACGGCGTCCTCGAGATCGAATCGGCCGGCGTGTTCCGGTCGGGACCAGACGCGATCAGCGCCATGGGCCTCGACGAATACGACGGGGGCGCCGACGACTCCCCGCCGCACGGTCACATCGCTCAGCTCTCGATCGCCGCTCTTCGTCACGCCTCGGCCCTCCCGATCGATGACGTCGCCGTCCTCGCCGGACGCCTGTACCGATTCAACAGCCTTCCCCTCAGCCCGGCCAATGCGGCGCCCGCGGTGCCGGCGACTGACCTCACGCGGCTGGGGCTCGCGACGCCCGCCGTCGCAACCGCCCTCGATCGCGTTTGGACGTGCACGGCAACAGGCGCCGACGGCGAGTGGCTCTGCTGGTCCGCGGCGGAGCGCTGGGAATCGGCCGATGGCACTCGCGGGACGTGCAAACTCTATGTGAGCCCCGCTCCCGCTGCGATCCCGGAGGCGTTTGCGGCAACCGTCGCCGCCGCCACCGCGCACCAGGCGCTCGCGTTCAAGGCTGGGGCGGGACCCTACGGTCTGCTCCGCCCGGACAAGCTGGTCATCTACTTCCGCCACCGCGACCACCTCTACGCGGCCGCCGCGGCGCTGACTGACGCGCTGGCCGGAGCACCCGCGCACGGGGTTCCGTTCACCGCCGGGATCACTCCGGATGGCATGATCTCGTGGGCTGCCGACCCTCCGGCGCACGCGGGGGTCATCGGTGGCGCAGCCAGCGAGAGTTGGCGCAGTTGGCTCACCACGCAGCTCGCAGCCGCACTCATTGCAGGACGCACGACCGGCCCCCACGCGCCGGACCAGGCCGACCCAGTACGCTTCGCCCTCCGCCGCGCGGCCGCGTTGCGGATCGACCCCAAAACCTGGATTCCCGCCGACACGGTGTGGCGCTCGGGGGCGACGTGATCCTCGCGGGACGTCTTGTCCTTCCGCCCGGTGTCGAGTTGATGTCCGTCGAGGCGCTTCCCGCCGCGACACGTGCTCTGTTCACCCACTCGGCAACAGATTTCGTCCTCACGCGAGCCCGTGCGCGCGACCCTTCGCGCGTCGTCGATGCCTCCACCGCGGCACTGCTCTCGTGCTTCCGCACGCCACGCACCGTCGCGGATGCGGTGATCGAGTACAGCCGCACTGCGGGTACCGACCCCGAGTCGGTACTCACCGACGCGTGGCCACTCATCACGCGGCTCGTCGATGACCGGCTTCTCGTGTCCGAGGACGATCCGGCGGACGGCAGCGCTGAGCCCCGGCTCGCGCCCGGCACCCGCGTCGATGACTGGAATATCGTGCGCCCGGTGTACACGCTCGATGACACGGAGGTGTATCAGGTCAGGGACGACGCCGGTGGATGGTATGCGCTCAAGGCGTCACGCTGTCCGCCCGAGTCCAGCTTCGCGCGATGGTTCGATCACGAGGCGGCTGTGCTGGCGCAGCTCGATGGGGCCGTCGGTCCGCGGCTGCGACGACGTGGGACGATCGGCGAGTCCCCATACCTCGTTCTGGATTGGTGCACGGGCTCCGCCATCGATGTACCGGCTGCGGAGTGCCGAGCACTTCCGGCCGGGCAGCGCCGCACCGCGCTACTCGAACTCGGGATCCGCGTGCTCGATGTCTATGCCCGCCTGCACGAGCGCGGGGTCGTGCACGGCGACATCCATCCGCGAAACATCCTCGTCGATCGCGACAACCGTATCACGTTGCTCGATTTCGCCCTCGCGATACGCATCGGTGCGGAGGACGCCAGCGTCCCTCGCGCGGGCGTGCCGTTCTACTACGAGCCGGAGCTGGCCCGTGCGCTGCTCGACGGGGTCACACCCCCGCCCGCATCCGAGGCGGGAGAGCAGTTCGCACTCGGTGCATTGCTCTATCTGCTGTTCACAGGCGATCACTACCAGGATTTCCAGCTCGATCGAGATGCGTTTCTCTCGGCGATCTGTGATGGCGCCATGCTGTCGTTCGCCGCCCGTGGCATCGAGCCATGGCCGGAGGCCGAGGCGGCTCTCGCGAGAGCGTTGAGCAAGACGCCCGCTGGCCGATATTCGTCGATTGCCGCGTTCGCGGCCAGCCTGCGGCAGATCCTGACGGTCGCGGCGAGTGGCAATGGCGATGGGAGGCCGCCGGCGCACGAGAACGTGCATCAACACCTGCAATACACGCCCGACGACGCGCAGCGCATGTTGCTCGGCACTTTTCTCACGCGAGCGGGATACGGGCACACCGACGCGCTGCCAGCCATGCCACACGCGCCGGCGGCCTCGGTGATGCACGGCGCCGCGGGACTCGCGTATGCGCTCTACCGTCTCGCGCTCGTCCGCGGCGATCCGGAGATGCTCGCCCTCGCAGACCTGTGGGCGTCGCGCGCGATGGCGGCGGGTGACGCACCAGATGCCTTCGCCGATGTGGCACGCGGGCTCACGTCCGCGGTCCATTCCGCCAGTACGCCGTACCACACGATCGCGGGTATCCACTGCGTTCGCGCGCTGATCGCCAACGCCGCAGGCGATCGTCAGTCGCTGGCCAATTCCGTCGACGCGTTCATCGCCGCGTCACCTGTTCCGGCTCATCGTGTGAACCTCGACCTGATGCTCGGCCATAGCGGTGTGCTGATCGCGAGCGCGCTGCTGCTCGAGGCGTTGGCGCCAATCCACGAAATCCCGCGACAACGGCTGGCCCAGCACGGCACGGCCGCGTTGGAAGAAATCGAGAACGCCATCGTGTCACTGCCAGCGATGCGCGATGTGCCAGGTTTCTCCGCGATGGGCGCCGCGCACGGCTGGACCGGCGTGCTATACGCGGCGCTCCGCTGGTCCGCGGTCACGGGGCGGCCGGCATCCGCGGACATGGTCCCGCGACTCCGAGAGATCGCGTCGTACGCTCAGCCGTGGGGCCGCGGGCTGCGGTGGCCACACACGCTCGATCCGCGCGTACCGGAGTACCGGACACTTCTGGCCGGCTGGTGCAACGGATCCGCGGGGCTCGTGCACCTTTGGACGCTGGCAGCGCGCCTCACCGGCGACACAGCGTTCGATGACCTGGCCGACCGCGCGGCCTGGAGCACCTGGGAGCACGCGTCGGACGCCATCGCTAACATCTGCTGCGGGTTGGCAGGAGTGGCGTATGCGTTACTCGTGCGGTACCGGGCGACTGGCGATGCCGCGTGGTATCGTCGCGCTGCCACGCTTGCGTCGCGTGCCGCGCGCGTCACGGCCGCCGACCCACCCCCGCACCCCGACAGCCTGTATCACGGTACGGTGGGTGTCGCGCTCCTGGTCGCCGATCTCGATCGGCCGCAGACCGCCGGGATGCCCTTCTTCGGCAGCGAAGGTTGGGACTGGGGTGCGCCGCCCGTGGCGCAGTGAGGACTGGCCGGCCGAATCGGCCCGATGGGTGCTAATGAGGCGGTCAAAGCGCGGGTTGCCCCGCAGCGCCGTGAACGCCGGATCGATCCGGATCCACCCTGGCGACAGGTAGCCGGGATGGCTCACGAGCGTATCAAGCACGTCGATCGCGCGCTCCGGCTGTTTCGCCATCGTATAAATGCGGGCGAGGTCGTGCAGGTACACGACTCCCACGCGCGCGTCACGGGACAGCGGCATCAACGCGACGCCGTGTTCTCCCGCGCTCACCGCGTCCGCGGGCCGGCCGGCGTAGGCATACGCGATGCCCAGACCCCTGTAGGGTGCTGCACGGCCGGGCGTTTTCACAATCATCGATTTGTACGCGGCTGCCGCGCTGTCAGCGTATGCACGGCATCGCGGTATGTCTCCCAGTGTGGCGTAGGCTTGCGCGAGCGTGAGCGCCCATGTCGGACGGTCATCATCAAAGTCTGACGGGTGTAACGTCAGCAGGTAGCGCCGCTGGGCCTCGTCGAGGATCCACTCCTGTCCCCGCTCCTCGGCGATGGAACTGACGAGCGACGCCTGGTTCACCGTTGCAGGGACGGCGTGAAGCACCCGCTGCGCGCCAGCCACGTCGCCCTCCCCGAGCGACGCCATGACTCGCCATTCGACTGCCGTGAGGTCGGCAGGGGTGAGGGCGAGCGCGTGGTCGAGCGCGATCTTCGCGCCCGCGTAGCGGCGCAGGTAAACGAGAGCGAAGCCCAGATCGGCCGAGTTGCCGGCTTCTCTCGGATCAAGTTGTACGGCTGTCTGGAGGTTCGCGACTGCAGAATCCCATTGCCCGATGTGCTCCTCGGCATAGGCAAGCTCGTCGAGTAGGGTCGGATTTGTTCCTGCGTGGGCCGGCCGCGCCTCGGCCTGAGCCTTGACGAAGTCACGTTCGACCACGGTGTAGTAGTAACTCAGGGCGGCATGGGCTTCCGCGAGATCCGGAGAGATCGCCAGGGCTCTCTGCGCGTCGTGCAAAGCCGAATCGCCTTCGGCGGCAGACGCGCCGCCGTTCCCGTAGATATTCACGTGCGACTCGGCCAAGCGGGCCCATGCCTGCGCGAAGCCCGAGTCGAGGTGCACAGCCTCCTGATACGCGGCGATCGCTGAGCGCTGAGAGCTGAGCCCAGTGCCCGTCTCGTCGTACTCGGTGCCGCGGAGGAACTCGTCGTAGGCATCCAGGTTTTGTGTGGGCCGCTGGGCCAGATTGGCGCGCTCGCCCGCACCCAGCGTGAGCCGGAGTTGATTGGCCACCGCCGTCGCGATGTTCGTCTGGACGTTGAACACATCGACGAGCGGCGCGTCAATCGACTGTTGCCAGCGGCTCGTCGGAACCCGCACGCCATCGACCTGCACCAACTCTGGATCGACGCGGACTCGGGGCTGGCCTGTGGGCCCCGTGTGGCGATCCCATCGCACCCGGCCGACAAGTAAGTAGCGTACACCCAGTTCGCGACCGATCTCCTGCGCCGATTTCCTGCTGTGCCGGTATTCATTGGAACTCCCGCTGGCGATCACCTGGAGGCCCGGCAGGTTGGTGAGCTTGCTGCGGATCTCATCGGTGATGCCTTCCGCGAAGTAGGCATTCGCCGAATCGCCGACATTGTCGAACGGCAACACCGCGAGCAGCACCGGACCAGCCGGCGCCGTGGCTCGCGTGTACCAGAAATACCCCCCAGCGGCGAGGGCTGCGACCACGAGCACGCCAGCAGCTACTCGTAGCAGAGGGAAGCCGGGTTCGGTGGATCCCTGGGCGAACCCGGTCGCCAGCGCCGCCACGAATGCGCCGGCGCTCGGATACCGGGCGGCAGGCGTCGCGGCGAGCGCCTTGCGGATCGCGGCGTCGACGCCGCGCGTGACGTCGCGGCGGATGATGCGGATCGATGGCGGAGGGCTCGCCATCATCTTGGCAATCATCGCCTGTGGTGTGCTCGCCACGTAGGGCGTTTCACCCCCGAGCATCTCGTAGACGACGACGGCAAGTGCGTATTCGTCCGTCCGCGCGTCGAGCGTGCGGTCGCCGCTCGCCTGCTCCGGGCTCATGTACGCGGGCGTGCCGACCGCGAAGCCGGTGTGCGTCAGCGTTTCGCCACTTGGGCGCCGCGTGTCGCCGGGTGGTGTGACGGCATCCATCGAGCGCGCGACGCCGAAGTCCGCGAGAAGCGCGTGGTCACCCGAGAAGAGAATGTTCTCGGGTTTGATGTCCCGATGCACGAATCCGGCGTGATGCGCGTAATCCAGTGCGCCCCCGATGTCGCGCGCGATGCGCAATGTGTCTTCGACCGAGAGCTGGTGTTCCCGCCGGAGCCGGTCGCGGAGGCTCTCGCCCTCGACGTACGGCATCGTGAACCAGAGCTGGCCGGTAGGCGTCTCGCCGGAGTCGTAGACGCCGAGGATGTGCGGGTGCTGGAGCTTTGCGGCGAGGGCGATCTCACGCCGGAAGCGTTCCGGACCGAGTGTGGCGGACAGTTCGGGATGCAGGACCTTGAGTGCGACCGACCGGCCGTGCTTCGCATCGCGCGCGAGATAGACGGTGGCCATCCCGCCGCGGCCGAGGATCCGCTCGATGGTGATCTGCCCGCCGAGCGCGGCCTGCAGCTGTTCGCGCGGGTCTTGTGAATTCAAGCCGTGCGCTCCGGGCCCGCGCGACGTCGGTGTGCCGTGGTCACTGTCGTGTCCATTTCCATGTATTGCCGCCCGGCATCCATCAAGGCGCTCCGGCGAGCGTGCCGCTCATCGCCGCCGGCAATGGGCCGTTCAGGACCCGGCGACCGGACATTGGTGAGTTCCAATGTGCATGAGTCGTGTCGTGCCGGCCAGACGCCATCACGGAATCTGGGCACTGGTACCGCCACCATCCTCCAACAGCGGGCGCTCAGATCAGGTCCCCTGCCCTCTCGCTCCCGGATGGAGACCGCGATCATCGAGGAAGTGGTGCAGCGTGATGGGACTCGCCGCCGAATCGGCAAGGGCCACGTATCCATCCGGCCGAACGAGGTATGCGGCTCCTCGCTGGAGCCCGGCGGTGCGCACTGCTGGCCGCCACGCGAACGTATGGAGCGGAAGACCGCGCGCGTCGCATGCGGCGGCCAGGCCAGGTGTCGCGTCCCCGTAGACGTGGACCTGCCATGCCAGTGACGACAAGGGGGCGAAGTTACTCGCGGCCGGCTGTCCATCTTTCTCCGGCGGTACCCACGGAAGCCGGTCGCCGCCGTGGACGCGTCCCGCCTGGCCAGCGCTCAGCCGGCTCGACCGGTATCGAATCCCAATCTGCGAGACCGTTCGGAACATGAGCCGCCGCGCGGCGGTGAACGAAAAGAACGGCGGAAGGATACGCGGCACGAGCCGCAGACGCACCCAGCGCGCGAGCGGGCCGTTGTCGGTGACGAAGGTGAACGCGCGGTCGGTCGTGTGCACCAACTGGCGCGCGAACGCGATGCGTTCGGGCTCATAGGTCGTGAGAATCCGGTTATCGGCCTGGCCGTGAATGAACGCCGCGAGCTTCCACGCGAGGTTCATGGCGTCGCCGATCCCGGTGTTCATGCCCTGGCCGCCGACCGGGCTGTGAACATGTGCCGCGTCGCCGAGCAGGAACGCCTGGCCGCGCTGAAATTGGTTGGCGACACGGTGATGGACACGGTACGTCGAAAACCAGTTGACCTGGCTGACCGTAAGATTGAGGCGTGTCATCGCATCTTTCCCCACGTCTGCCCACGTGAGGGACTCGTTCCCGGACGCCTCCGGACGTACCGCGCCGACGAGCCGCACGCGTCCCGCACCTTTCATTGGGAAGAGTACGACAAAGTCGGCATCGTCGAGCGCGACGTGCAGCTCGGCGTCGACGACCGCGCCGCTCGCCTCGACGTCCGCGACATAGAACAGGTGCTCATAGGTGCCGCCGAGGAACGTGGCGCCGAGTCCCTGCCGGACCCGGGAGTGAGCGCCATCGCAACCCGCGAGGAACATCACCTCGCATGATTCGGTCGTCCCGCCGTTCCGGGCCAACTGCACTCGCATCGTCGTGCCGGCGTGCGTGAAGCTCGAGACGGCGGTCCCGCGCTCGACTTCGACCCCGGCGGCTGACAGGCGCTCGATCAGAAGCCGCTCGTGTTCGTCCTGCGGGAATATCGTCGGATACGGGAACGGGCTGAGGCCCCCGCCGAGAGCACCAATCGCAAGATGCGCGGCCTTGCGTCCCTCGACCCAGAGGTTGACCGCATCGAACGCGCGGCCGCGTTCCACGACGAGGTCGGCGAATCCGAGCTGCTGATAGAACTCGAGCGTGCGTGCCTGCACCGCGAGCGCTCGCGAGGTCGTCCCTGGTTCGGCGGCGGGGTCGACGATGCGGACTCGGACTCCCATGCGCACGAGGAGCAGCGCGAGCACGAGGCCCGTCGGCCCCGCGCCGGCGATGAGCACCTGGGGATCGCCTCGCGGCGATGTCGTCACACGCCAGTCCGGATCATGTCGTCCCCTGCGCACGCGCGAGCCAGTGTGCGAAGAACGGATCGCTCAGCCGCCATTGCACACCGCGCTGGGTGCCGGTGTCCGAGGCCGCGTAGCGAATGAGGCTGCGGTCTTCGAGCGCGGCGAGGGTGCGTTGCATCGTGGACGGCGCCAGCCCCGCTGCGCCGGCGACTTCCGTGAGACGGAAATCCGCGGACGGTTCGTGCGCGATCGCTTTGAGTGTACGCCGCTGCGCGCTGGTGAGGTTGGCCCATACCAGCATGTACTGAGAATAGTGCTCACCGACGATCCGGTCGAGCGCGGCACCGGCGGCGGTGGTAGTCAGAGACGATGTCCGGCCGGCCCGGAGATCATCCCAGCAACCGCTGCACAGCCACTGGACGTTGCGCGGCACATCCTCGGCCAGATCGAGTATCTCCTCAATGCCAGCGTCGTCGGCCGGCGCGCCGGCCGATGCGCCGTCTGGTGCGCCGGCTGACGCCAAGCCACGACGAATGAGCGGCCGGAAATCGTGGCGTGAAATGGCGCCGAGTACGCGAGCATCGGCGAGGCCCTGGAGGGGCGCGGATCCGCGGTTCATAAGCTCGTCCATCAACCTGAGATTTGAACTCGCAAATGCGTAGCCGGTGTAGCGGTGCGACGCGACCGTGGCGCGGAGTTCGTGCGCTGCACGATCCCCGCCTTCGAGAATGATCTCGTGGAACTCATCGAGGACCACGGCAGCGGGCCGGCCGTGGGTGGCCGCGAGTTGCTCGATCCCATCGAGCACCACGGTGAGGACCGTGATCGGCCGCTGGCGTTGAGCCGCTGTGAGCGCAAACTCGATGGTGAGCTGCTGGCTCGTGAAATCGTACGACGCGCCAGCACCAAGCAACGCGAAAAACCGCCGGGCGATATCGCCGGCGTGATCAAGTGACGTGGCGAACGTTCGAGTAGCGCCAGAGGCCATCTCCCGCGCGAGCGCTTCGAGGGATTCGAAGGCTTCCGCGTCGTACCGCAAGACGGCGACCCCCCGCGCCGTCACCTCGGCGCATGCAGCATGCAGGATCGACGTCTTGCCGAAATGGCGCCACCCCATAAGAAGAAGGCGGCCGGCGTTGGTGAGGGCGTCAACCACGACACCGACATCGGCGTCGCGGCCGAGGAGCGAGCCAACCGATTCGCCATACCAGAATGGATTGTTGACCGCGTTATGCATTACGCTGACAGCATACGCTGTTTGCGATATATGTAAACCATTGTACGTGAACGATATCTGGCCAACCCCCCAAGATTACCTCGCACCGCACGTAATGCTCGCTTCGAAGGCCGATGGGGAGCCCTGGCCTCACCGCGGCAACACCGGCGAATCGCACCCCGGAAATCGATGTCGTTGCGCACGCAGCTCATATCTCCGGACACTCTTGCATCTCAATCGTACGCAATATGCGTATGAGATGCAATATCGGTCACATGATCCGTGTAAACAATTGTGCTGGAAAGCATTACGCTCGTCGCGGAAACATCCGGCGCTGAACGGGACGCAGCCGTTATGCTGGCCAAAGACCCACGCCACTTCGAGACACCGGGCGTCGGCTCGCGATAGCTGCGGCCTGGCGCGGTGGCAACGCCATCATTACCTCATAGCGCGCATCAACGTGGAGCGTTGCGGTGGCCAGAGCTGTTGTGCTGCTTGTATTCGACGGGTTCGCGGATTGGGAGCCCGCGTTTGCGCTCACAGGGCTCCGCCGGTGGGGCGGCCGGTCTGTCACGACGGCCGGTTATGATCTCCGGCCGGTGACGTCGATGGGCGGATTGCGGATCGTCCCCGACCAGGCTCTGGCCGGCCTCTCCCCGGAGAACACCGAATTGCTCATCCTTCCGGGCGGAGATGTATGGGAGGCCGGGTATCCGGCGGACATGCTGGATCCCGTATTGGCGCGCATGCGGGCGGCCCGCGTACCGGTCGCCGCGATCTGCGGCGCCACCATCGCGGCGGCGCGCGCCGGGTTGTTTCGCGGACGCCGGCATACGAGTAACGGCCGCGCGTATCTCGAGCAGCATGCACCTGGATCAGGCGAGGACAGCATGTACGCTGATGTACTGGCGGTCACCGATGATGGTGTGATCTCCGCCTCAGGCCTCGGTGCTGTGGAGTTCGCGGCCGAGATCTTCACCCAACTCGGTGTGTTCGGCGCTGAAGAGATCCGCCAGTTCAGGGAGATGTACCGCCATGGCACGCTGCCGAGGACCTGAGCAAGGCTGCGTGGGAAACGCCGGCGGGGTTGCGTGCGCAGTGATCGGGCCGCCGAGTGGCGCCTTGGCGCTCCGGTCATTGATCCACATCCATCCGCCATCCACGCGGTTGGCTGCTTTGCCATCAAATACGTTTTCGCCGTTCCAGGATGCGATTCGCTGCCAGTGGCTGATGGATAGCTGCCTTCGTTCTCGCATCCCTGCACTTCTCGCACTGCGCAACTCTCTGCCCATCCGCCGATGAGCGTTCCGCTTCCCCCTGGATCGGTGCCGGCTGGGCCGGTTGCTCCCTATTCCGGCGGCCCGGTACTCGTGCCGCCCGAGTCGGTTCCCGATCGCCAGGGCGTGATGGCGTGCCTGTCGAGCACCACACGGAATGGTGGCTGGGTGCTGCCCCGCCTTTTCCGCGCGCTGGCAATCATGGGAGAGGTCAAACTCGATCTCAGGAACATCCATCTTGGTCCGGGCACGTCGGAGATCCACGTTCGCGCGTTCATGGGGAATGTCGAGATCACGGTACCGCACAACCTGCGCGTCGAGTGTGATGGGTCACCCTTCCTCGGCGAGTTCACCGTCAAGAACCGCTCGAAGAGCACGCCCTCACTGGACGCTCCACTCATCCGGATCACAGGCGGCTCCTTCATGGCGAGCGTCGAGGTGCGCATCATCGACCCGCAAGCGCCGAGTACGCTCGACCGGGTGCTCTCGTGGGTGAGCGGGACGAAATAGGAGGAGTTGGAAGAAGAACGAGGAGAGCCGACGGACGAGCAGCGAGGACTAGAGGTGATACAGCGACGTTGTCCAGACGAGTGGGACGTAGCCCGTGTCTCGGCGGCCTTGGGCCCGCGGGTCGGCGAAGAATCCGTCGGTGGCGAGGGACTTTGCCGCGAGGCCAAAGACGTAATGCCACACTTCACCGAACGGGGCCGCGAAGGGGAGCCCGTCGCGGACGGATGAAAGGCCTGCGAGGTCGTGCTCCATCGCGCCGTGGTTGGCGGCGAGCCACTCGGTCATGATGCGGCGGCTGAGCGCGAGCGTCGAATCGAGCATCGGCTTGTCGCGCAGCGTGAGCACGGGAACCGCAACGTCGTACGTATCCCCGGATTTGCGGACGTAGCCGAGTGCCTCGAGGAACCGCAGGGACGCATCGAAGCGCGCGTCCGGCAGACGCACACGCGCGCGCATCGCCGGAACTGTGAGCGGCGCAGCAGCCAGCGCCGCCATCAGGGCGCCCGCGTCGGCGGCGGCGTCTTCGATGTAGGCGAGCAGTTCGCCCTGGACCGCTCCGTACACCGCGGGGTCGCCTTTCAGTGATTCGAGCCCATCTTCGGCCGGTCCGTCGAATACGTCGGGGATCCCGTGTGTCCGCGGGATCGAAGGCCCGTCGCCGAATGTGGTGAATGTCGTCTGCGCACCCGGCAGGCTGTGGCTCTCGGAGTAGAGGCCATCGGCAGGATTGTGGGCACCGGGCTGGTTCGAGTGAAACAGATACGCGTCGCCGTTCGGGTAGCGGACCGGCGCGACGCGGTAGCCGAGGTCCGTCGTGAGCTTGAGCCCATCCCAGTTCATCGACATTCCCGCGACTATCGCGAACGCGAGTTCGGCCCGCAGGTCGGGCCTGCGGTACTGCGCGAGCAGCCGTTCGAACTCCGCGCGGTGTGATTCGTACGCGCGAGCGAGGGATGGACCGTACGTCCGGGCCGCGGCGTAGATCGCTCGCTGGTCGCCCGCCGTGAGCACGAGGTAGGCGATCGCGTACTCGTTCCCTTGCGTGTTCCCTTGCGTGTTCCCTTGCGTGTTCCCTTGCGTGCGGAGGATGCCGAGTTTGACCAGATCGGCGCGAGTCACCGGAGTGCTGTGCAAGAGCGAATCGATATGAGCAGCACCGATCGGGCCGGCGACTGCATCGAGCACGACGTGCTGGACGGGGCGGAGCGAGAGGACAAATGTCGGATCGGCCAAACCCGTCGCGTGCTTGACGCCGGTGATGCCGGTGTGCAGCAGCGGCGCCGAATCGGGTGATTGGCCTGATGATTGGCCCAGCGGGATCAGCGTCCCACAAAACAGTGCTAGGAACCGGCGCCGCACGCGATGCACTCCAGGAGAAGGGTTACGTCTTGAGTTTACGTTACTCCGGGCGTCCGGACCGAAAGATCCGGCGCGCGGACCCATCGAGCCCGGTCATCGAGCCGGTCACCCCCTCCCGAGATGCGACAGTGAGCCACGCCGTCGGATACGCCACCCGGAGCGCCAAGAGCCGCCTCGGTCCTTTCGAGTTCGAGCGGCGCGAGCCCGGCCCCAGAGACGTGCAGATCGAGATCCTGTTCTCGGGCGTTTGCCACTCCGACATCCATCAGGCACGGGACGAGTGGGGCGGGTCGATCTACCCGATGGTGCCAGGCCACGAGATCGCGGGGCGGGTGACGCACGTCGGGGCGGCTGTCAGGAAGTTCAAGGTGGGCGACTTGGCCGGCGTCGGCTGCATGGTGGATTCCTGCCGGGAGTGCGGGAGCTGCCGGGACGGCGAAGAGCAGTACTGCGAGCGCGGCATGACCGTCTTCACCTACAACGGCCGATTCCACGACGGGATGCCGACGTACGGCGGGTACTCCAGCCACATCGTCGTGGACGAAGCGTTCGTGCTGCGCATCAGCCCGAAGCTGGATCTCGCGGCGGTGGCGCCCCTTCTGTGTGCGGGGATCACGACCTATTCACCGATGAAGCATTGGGACGTGCAGCCGGGGCAACGGGTCGGTGTGATCGGATTGGGCGGGCTTGGCCACATGGCGCTCAAGTTCGCGCACGCTTTCGGCGCACACGTGACCCAATTCACGACGACGCCGGGCAAGGAAGCGGATGCGCGGCGGCTCGGCGCCCGCGAGGTCGTGGTGACGCGGGACCCCGGCGCGCTCAAACCGCACGAGGACAGCTTTCACTTCCTGATCGACACCGTGTCCGGGGATCACGATCTCAACAGCTACCTGCGGCTCCTTCGCCGCAACGGCACCATGGTGCTGGTCGGGGCGCCCGAGCATCCGGCGCCGGTGGAAGCATTTTCGGTGATCGGGAAACGGCGATCGCTGGCAGGGTCGGCGATCGGCGGGATCGCGCAGACGCAGGAGATGCTGGACTACTGCGCCGAGCACGGGATCGTGTCCGACATCGAGCGGATACCGATCCAGCAGATCAACGAGGCGTACGAGCGGGTACTCAAGAGCGACGTGAAGTACCGGTTCGTGATCGATATGGCTTCGCTGAAGCCGCGCTAGAGAGCGGAAGAACAGCAGGCAGGAAGTAGAAACAGCGCTTGCTGCTGCATCGGCCGGCGCCGGTCATGAGGTAGCCCGGCTGCGCTTAGCCGCGACCTGCTACCGCGCCCTGCTGCGCGAGCACCTGGTGGACGAAACTCACGGCGATCGATCCATCGCCGACCGCTGACGCGACCCGTTTCACGCTGCCCGAGCGGACATCGCCGGCGGCGAAAACTCCCGGGAGACTCGTCTCGAGGAGGAAGGGAGCACGGCCCGGGGGCCACGATGCTTCGCGGAGTTCTTCGGCCGACAGCGCCGGCCCGGTCTTGATGAAGCCGTGCTCGTCGAGCGCGATACATCCGTTGAGCCAGGCGGTGTTGGGATTGGCGCCCGTCATCACGAAGACGTTGCCGATGGCGCGATCCGTCGTCTCGCCGGTGCGCATGTCGCGCCATCGCACGTGTTCGAGACGATCCTTGCCGTCGAGCGCGACAATCTCGGTGCGGGTGTGGAGCGTGATGTTGGGCGTCTCCTCGATCCGGCGGATCAGGTACCGTGACATGCTGGCGGCGAGGCCGTCCGACCGGACGAGGACATGCACCCGCGCGGCTGTCTGGGAGAGGTAGACGGCGGCCTGGCCGGCGGAGTTGCCGCCGCCGACGATGATGACCTCATTGTCGCGGCACAGTTGCGCTTCGACGGCCGTCGCGCTGTAGTAGACTCCGAATCCGTCCAGCCGCTTGAGACTGTCCAGCGGCAGCCGCCGGTATTCCGCGCCCGTGGCGATGACGACGACGCGGGCTGAGACACGGGTGCCGGCACCCGTCTCGACCACGTAGGGCACGCGGTCGCACAGCAGCCGCGTCGCGCCCTGCGCGATCAGGATTTCCGCGCCGAACTTCTGGGCTTGCGCGAAGGCGCGACCCGCCAGCTCCTGCCCCGAGATCCCCGTGGGGAATCCGAGGTAGTTCTCGATCTTGGAAGTCGACCCGGCTTGGCCGCCGGGAGAGTTGGGTTCGACAACGAGGACATCGAGGCCTTCGGAGGCGGCGTAGACCGCGGCGGCGAGACCTGCCGGGCCGGCACCGATGACGAGCAGATCACGTACCTGCGTCTCGTCGATGGCGTCGTTGAAGCCGAGGCAGTCAGCGATTTGCTGGTTCGTCGGATTGCGGAGGACCGATTCGCCGCGGCAGATGACGACCGGCGTGTCCTTGACCGTGACGTGAAACCGGTCGAGGACATCCTGGACATCGGCGTGCTGGTCCAGATCGATCGACGTGAACGGATGGCCGTTGCGGGTGAGGAACTCCTTGATGCGCAGTGTCTCGGACGTGTGGCTCGAGCCGACCAGCACGACATCGCCGAAGCGGTGCGCGATCATCTCGACACGCCGAAGGATGAACGCGCGCATCATGATCTCACTCAGCTCGCTGTCCGTCTGCACGAGCGCGAGAAGCTGGTCGCGTTCGACCTCGATTACCTCGCCAGGTTGGGTGGCGCGGATCTCGACGAAGCCGCGGCGTCCCGAGAGGATGCCAACTTCGCCGTTGAACTGGCCCGGCCCGAACACGATGACCACCTCGGGCTCCTGCGCCTCGTCACTGGCGACGCCGACGACATCCCTGGACCGGACCACTGTCAACTCGCCATCGATCACGATGAAGAGCCGCGTGGTTTGTTCGCCCGGGTGGATGAGCACCTCGCCTTCGTGGATCTGGCGCCTTTGGCCATGCTTCGCAATGCGCTCGATCTGCGCGTCGTTGAGCGTGGGGTTGAGCGACTCGGACGACGCAATGACCGGCGAGGAGATCCTCGGAGCTGGTGGTGCCGGTTTCGGAGCGGTCATGACTGGATTTGACTCGAGAGCAGAGAGGGACCGATCTCGCTGACCGATCGCAGGCCGGAAAGGCCCATCTCGAGATCGGTGTCAGCCTGCAGGTTGCGGATGACCTGCCGGACACCGGCCTCGCCCGCGGCAGCGAGGCCAAATGCGTACGGGCGGCCGATCATCACGGCGGATGCGCCGAGTGCGATGGCCTTGAGGACATCGGCACCGCGGCGAATGCCGCTGTCCATGAGAACCGGGACGCGACCGCGGACGGCGGCGGCGATGACGGGCAAAGCGTCAGCCGCACCAATCGCGCCATCGACCTGACGGCCGCCGTGGTTGGAGACGATGATGCCGTCGGCCCCATGCTGGATCGCCAGCTCCGCATCAGCCGGATGCATGATGCCTTTGAGAAGGAACGGCAGCTTGGTGATCCCTCGGATGAGTGCCACGTCCTTCCATCCGAACGAGGGGTTCACGAAGATCCGTAACCATTCCGCGATGGCGGCCCGAGGATCTTCGTCGGGTGGTTTCGCCAGTCGCGCAACGAACGCTGGGTCCGAGAGGTAATTCGCAATGCCGTCGCCGTTAAGGAACGGGAGAAAGGCGTTGGTGAGATCGGCCTCCCGCCAGCCGAGCATCGTCGTGTCGAGCGTGAGCACCAGCGCAGAATAGCCAGCCGCCTCCGCTCGGCCCACCATACTGCCGATGACCTCGTGGCTGCGACCCGCGTAGAGCTGGAACCATCGGGGAGCGTCGCCCATGATGCCGGCGACCTCCTCGAGCGTGACCGATGAGACCGTGCTCAGCGTGAACGGCACGCCCATCGCCGCAGCCGCGCGTGCGGTCGCGCGTTCGCCCTGCGGGTGGATGATCCCTTGCACGCCAACAGGAGCAAGGAAGAACGGGGCCGCCGAGCGCGTACCGAGTACGGTGGTACTGAGGTCGCGGTCACCGACGTCGAGCGCGACGCGCGGCCAGATGCGATGCCGGTAGAGCGCCTCGCGATTGGCACGCATGGTGTCCTCGCCGCCAGCTCCGTTCGCGACATACGCGTACGCCGACGGATGCATCTCGGCGCGCGCGCAGCGCTCCCAATCTTCGTAGGCGAACGGGAGGCGCGAGTCGCCGGGCGAGCGATCCGAGAACACCTGGATCTGGACATCGGAGCCAATCGTTGGCATGCGGGCCGGAGTGCGGAGGGAGACGACGGCCGCTGATGGTGGAAGCGGGCCGCTCGTGCGATACAGCTAATTATCGTCGGAACGTCGCGAAATTCGATGGGGGTGAGTGTGCTGCCGGCCTCATTACGGCTGCCGTTACGGGTGTCGTTCGCCAGCGGGCCCCGCGGCATCCGGAGGGACGGCCGGATGTCCGGAGACCACGACGCGGAACCGGCGCCCGCGGGGGGCTTGATCATCGTGGTACTTGGCGACGAGTGTGGCAAAGGAGTCCATGAGCTCGTCGGCGAACGCGCGCTGGTCCTCGGGGGAGGCGAAGCGCACCCCGGCTTCGAGCGTAAGCGTCGGCAACTGGCGGCCAGCAGCCGCTGCGCGCTCGCGTAATGCACCGACCGCAGCGATCGTGCGGCTGGCGGCGGCGAGGAGGGAGCTGCTGGAAAAGCGATCGCGGACGGCGCCCGAGTCCCCGCCCACGACGCCAGCCGCACCCAGAGCGTGGGGGCTGACGATAAAGAACGATGCCGTGGCCTGGAGGAGGTGTTCGACACAGTTACGGCTGCGGCGCTCGCCGACGAATTGGAGGAACTTCGCGTTCTGGAGGGCTCGAATGTGGTAGCCGACGCGTTGGCGGGGGAGACCGAGAGCCCGCGCGACACCAGCGGCGGATTCGGGTTGGCGCAAGAGAGTGAGGATCCGGAGGCGGACCGGATCCATCAGTATGGCGGCCTGATTAGTTGATTCGACGACGAGGCAGTCAGCAGGCATTGGCGGGAAAGAGCGACTGGGACAGATGACTGATAATATTGTCTTGCCCGTTAATTGGGTCAATGACAATTATATCTGTCAGCCACAGTTGAAGCGCCGGATCGGCACACAACAACGCCCGGCGGCTCTCGTTTTGCACCTTCCGCCTGGCGTGGCAATCGTCTTCCCTCGTCTGCTCGAGTACAGCGACATCGCGCTGTTCCTGCTGCGTTGCGTCGTCGCCGCCGTGTTCATCACCAGTGGCTGGCGCCAGGTATCGAACCCCGTGGCCAAGGCGAAGCAAAACGAGATAAGCCCCGGGCTGGCGCGGGTGGTGGGGACGGCCGAACTGCTGGGAGGCTTGGGGGTGTTGACCGGAGTGCTGGCGCAACTCGCAGCCATCGGCCTCATCCTCATCATGGCGGGCACGATCAAGAAGAAGATCGTGAACTGGCATACAGGATTCTGGGGGAAGGACAGCCTGGGCTGGAACTACGACCTCATGTTCGTGATCATGAACCTGGTGATCGTCACGACCGGAGGCGGCAGGTACGTGCTTCCCTCGCTGTTCTAACTCCGCGCCAGGGACAAGACTGCCGTCTCACCGCTGCCAGGGTGCAGCCAGAAACGACCCCTGGTAGGGGCCGGTCGCGACCGGCCCGGTAGAACTGCGGTTGCCGTCCCACCGCGGCCAACGCCGGTCTATGGTGAAGAGCTGCCGTCTCACCGCAGCCAGGGTGTAACCAGAAACCACCCCTGGTAGGGGCCGGTCGCGACCGGCCCGGTAGAACTGCGGTTACCGTCCCACTACGGCTAGTGGCCCCAGCCGAACCTCGCTACCCAGGGTTCGCGTTCTTTGAGACTGGCCTCGGCAAAAAGGACTCTGGCGCTGCGCGCCACTTCGACCGATGCTTCACGGCGCTGGACCCGATCGATCCCGGCAGCCGCGGCCCCGACGCCGCGCGACATGCGGGCCACTCAACCGACCGTCTTGCCTGAGGGGATGCGCGTATGCGAAAAGTGTGGAGCACGGCGTCCATCGTTGTCATTGGACTTTCCGTCGCTGCCGTGCAGCAAGCCGCAGCGCAGGACACCGGATTCGAAGGGACGCAGACGTTTCAGATACACAACGAGAACGGCAAGACCGTGACTCTGGTTGTGACAAGCAAGGGCAGCAAGATGCGAGTGGGCATGAGCAACCCGGCGAATCCAGGCGAGAGCGGAGCCATGGTGATGGACGGCGCCGCTCACACGCGCATGATGGTGATGGACCAGCAGCAGAAGTACATCGTGGTGCCAGAGAGCATGGCGGGCGCGATGGACGGGATGGGCAAGGGCGCTGATGCGGCGAACGCGCCGAAGTTCACATTCACAAAGACCGGGCGCACCGAGACCGTGGCGGGTGTGTCGTGCCAGGTGATACACGGGACCGGCACGAGCAACGGCAAGGCCGTGGAAGGCGATATGTGCGTCGCGAAGGGCGCCGGCATCAACCCGGCCACATGGGCGCATCTCGGGGGCCGGATGGGCGCAGGCAACTCCCCCTGGGGCGCCGTGAGCGATGAACTGGGGCCCGGAAACGGCATTCTGAAGCTGACGGCGAGCAGTGCTGGACAACCCGGCTTCAGCTTCGAGGCCACGAAGATCGACCGGTCGCCGGTGAGCGACGATGCGTTCTCCCCGCCTGCGGGATACACGCAGGTCCAGATGCCAGGGGGCATGGGCGGCGGCACACCGCGCTAGGGCGGAGAGAAAGCCCATCCACCGTATTGGTCCGCCGCGGCAACATGTGCGCGGCGGACCTTGCTCGTCTCCGCTGAGCTGCGCGTGATACTGCGTGATACTCGCGTGATGCGCCTCGCGCGCCTGATCCGGGTGCCAAGCCCGCTCACACTCCTCGTCGTCTGCACGCTGATCGCGGCGGCACTCACGTACATCATTCCCGCCGGCGAGTACGACCGGCGCAGCGATCCGCTCACAGGCCGCCCGGTGGTCGTGAGCGGGACGTTTCACCACGTCCCGCCGGCACCCGTCAACGCGTTCGGTGCCGCCGTCGCGATCCCGCGCGGACTGATCGACGCCGCCTCGGTCGTGTTTTTCGTCTTTCTGATCGGCGGCGCGTTCGGGGTCGTGGACAAAACCGGCGCGCTCCACGACGGCATCGACTGGCTGGTCCGGCGACTCGGCAACTTCGGCATCCTCGCAATTCCGCTGGTGTCGCTCGCGTTCGCGGCCGGAGGTGCGCTCGAGAACATGCAGGAGGAGATCATCGCGCTGGTGCCCGCGCTGCTGGTACTGACGGAGCGGCTGGGCTTCAATCCGATGACGGCCGTGATGATGAGCGTCGGTACGGCAGCCATCGGCTCGGCGTTCAGCCCGATCAATCCATTTCAGGTGCTCATCGCGCAGAAGGTCGCGCACCTCCCCCAGGGATCGGGCGGCCTGTTCCGCCTCGTGACGCTCGCCCTGGCGCTCGCGCTGTGGATCGGTGCGACGATCCGCTACGCACGGCGGACGCGCCGGCCGGTCGATCCAGCGTCCGCCCCGCCCGCATCCGCGCGCGCGACGCACGGCCGCGGCGGACTCGTGATCACGATCGTGCTGGCGGCGTTCGCGGTCTTCGTGTGGGGCGTGATGACGCAGGGCTGGGACTTCGACCAGGACGCGGGGCTGTTCTTCGTGATGGGCGTGGCCGCCGGCGTCGCCGGGGGATTAGGGATCGCGGGCACGGCAGACGCGTTCGTGGAAGGATTCCGGTCGATCGCATTCGCCGCGATTCTCATCGGCGTCGCGCGGTCGATTTCCGTCGTCATGACCGAGGGCCACATCATCGACACCGTGGTGCACGGGCTCGCGGCGCCGCTCGCCTCACTACCGGCCGGCGCGTCGGCGATCGCGATGATGGCGGTGCAGGCGATCGTGCACGTGCCGGTGCCAAGTGTGAGCGGAGACGCCGTCCTGACGCTGCCCGTGCTGGTACCGCTGTCGGACCTGATCGGGCTGTCGCGCCAGGTGACGGTGCTGGCGTATCAGTTCGGCGCGGGGCTGTGCGAGTTGGTCACGCCGACGAACGGCGGCTTGATGGCAATTCTCGCGGCCGCCAGTGTCCGCTTCGAGGACTACATCCGCGTGACTGCGCGCCTCACTCTGGCCATAGCGGCGTTCGGCGCGGCGTGCATCCTCATCGCGATCGCGATCCACCTGCAGTAGCGGGGCCGTTGCCCCAACAAGGCGACCTTCGGTTCTCGAACGGCACCGCTTCGCGCGACCGCGGTGAATCCGTCACGCCCGTGCGTCGCGTTGTCCTCAGGGTGATGTCAGGTCGAGGCCTTCACGAAGTGTGCCGGCGCGAACGAGCGCGTGGATCGCGCTTCCGTCGTGGCTCGCTACAACCACCACCCCGCCGGGGGCGACTATGTCGGCAAGCCAGGCCATCTCTTGCCCGATGGACGTCCGGTCCTCGCGCAGCATCCTGCTGACCGAATCCGGCTTTTGATGTCGCAGCTCGAGCCCAATCATGCGCCAGACGATGTCACCGATCAGCATGATCTCGCGCCCGGATGCCAGTTGTACGTACACGATCTGTGATCCCGGTGTGTGGCCCGGGGCCCGAATCAGCACGACCCCGGGTGCGACCGGAAGCAGCCGCTGATAGTCGGCGACGAGGAACGAACGCGCGGCGTCCGGACCGAATACGCCGCTGGTGTGATCGTCGTGCTGAAGGAATTCGACCTGCTGCTTCGTTAGGATCGTTTTGTACGCAACCCGCCGAGCAACCGTTGGTTGGAGGAGCGAGCCTACGTGATCGCCGTGCTCGTGCGTCACGACGATGAGGCGTGCGCCGTCGAGCGCGCGGAGAACCCGCTCGTAGGCGTCAGGGTGGTAGTGCCCGAAGATGCTGGCCGCAGCGTCTTGGTCGTACCCCGCGTCGACCATGATCCAGCCATGCGGGTAGCGCACTTGAAAGACGGGATCGACGTCGAAGATGTTGGCGTGCGGCGCACCCTCGACCGCATTTGACCCCGGCGCCGAGTCGTCCTGGATGCTCACGTAGCGAACCGCCGTTGGCAGATCGCCCGGGACGGCACGGGCCACCGAGCGTACTGCGGTCAGGAGTGCCTTGTCGTACGGGCCAGCCTGAGACCAGGCCGGCGAGCTGTGTACAAGAGCGATACAGGTGCCCAGCGCGAGACAGGAGCGCAGCATCATGGGGTGGCGGGTCGAGGATGATGGACGCTGGCCAGAAATCCTTGCTCGCTGACACGGCACCACGTTGCCAGCAACGAGTGTGAAGGCGAAGAATATTCAACCGCCTGCCACTTTCCCAACAATCAGACGTTTGACACGCCCATGAACACCGCCCTGCGTATCGAGGATGAAGGTACCCGCGTGCGTCCCGAGTGTGAGCGGAATTCCGATGATCGGTCCGATCGGTGCGAGCGGTATGATGTCGGTGTTGTTCGTCGCAGGGAGTGTATCGCGTGAGAAACGCAATCGGCGGCGGGGCCAGTCGACGGTGATGAGAAGCTGAGCGTATGCGGCCAGCCCGAGCTGACCGTCGAGCTGCGTGGGAAGCAGCGAGGGACCCGGGATGACAACGTCGACATCGCGGAGCGTGAGTCCGCCAGCGCGTACGGAGTCGACATGCGGAATGGCGTTGTTGCTCGTGTCGGGAGCGCTGGTACCAGTCGCCGCAGTGCATCGGTGTACAGTGTCAACGCACTGGGATTGCCCGTCTCGACGCCCAGCTTGAATGGTCCCCGCCCGTTGATCCACACGTCAACGATCGGCCGGTCGCCCGGGGTCGCGAGTGAAACCTCGGTCGCCGAGTCAGCGAGTTCGACCCGGCCCGGTGGCCGGCCGCGCCGCGGTCCGGGACTCTGCGCCGAGGCGAGGGCTGAAAGGGCGACCAGTAGCACCCAACTGTTGCAGGTCGCGATAGTTGAGGTTTTTCCGTAGCGCGGACATGCCGCGATGGTCGCTGCGAGAGGGTCCGAACGACGGTTCGGCGCGTCGCACGTCACCGGGAAGCAGCTCCAGCCGAATGTCCCTCGGGCGGCAAGAGCTGAGAGGCGAAGCGAGCGACCGAGCCGTCGGGGAGCGTACGGAGCACCTGGGGTAGATAGGGCGGCTCCATCGTAATCCAGATTCTGGACTGCCCCGCCGGATCGTCAACGATCCAGGCTCCGGCCATCCCGTCCGGCGCCGATGAGCTCTCGCGACCAAGGAGCCGCAGCGTGTGCCACTCGGTCTTCCGTCCCGTGGAACCGAAGCTGAACACCGGGACGCGCCAGATCTGTCCCTCCCGGATATTGGTCGCCCCGATCGCCGCGTCGGCGAACGGAACGTAGTAGGACGGGGTGTCCAGGGTGAAGTCGATCTGTTCTTCCGGCGCGGTCCGCGACGCCCGCGACTTCCCGGTCACGTGTTTGCCATCGACGTCAGCGACAAACGTCCGTCCAGTGCCGTCGCGAGCCTCGATGTGCACGAGGGCCGTGCTCTTCTGATCGAGCACGGTCTTTTCGTAGAATTCGCGATCGGTTCCGTCGGGACCGGGGACCGACTCGACGACGCACACTTGGGCGCCGTGCCAGGTGGTCACATACGTGTGACTTCGGTAACGAACTGACCGTGCCACTTTCCCGTCTTTCAATATCGACCGCTCGGCGCTTGCCCAATGTTCCTTATATATCGTCCCGTCGACAGCCGGGTCACCAACGGTGAGCGTAATCGTGTCACCGGTTTGCGCCACGGTGCGCTGCGCGGTGGAGAGAGAGAGGACACACATCGAGATCACAATTGAAATGCGCATTGTCGCCCAGCCTCGCGAGCATAGGTGAAATATCGGATGACACTGTGACTGGCCACGCCGGCACAGGCAAGGCGAAAGTGATAACTGGTCCTTGCGGCGGGTCGACCGGTCGCGACAAGGCCTTCGCTGCCGCCGAGCTGCCATCTTTCATTGCGGGGCCACCTGCCTGTCCTCTTCCCCAGACGCTGGCCGGTGGCCAACGGTCGCTCCACTGGGAAGAGCGGTCGCTCGTCTTGTCGCCGCGCCACACGCGATCTCAAGTTGCGCCCCGCGCCGCCGGCGGCCTTCGCCGTACGCCATTGTCAGTGTTCTGCAAGAGTGCGGCGGTTCTGGAACCCATCGGGGTACAGTTGAGACTCACCGTGACCTCGCCCTCTCCCTCCGACGCCCGTGACCTCCTGGTCGCCGAGCGCGCCGACCCTCCACCGGCGCGCTCTGCGGACGATCGATGGCGTGGAATGATCTGGACACCGCACGCCAGGCCGGTGCTCATCGTTGTTGTCGTTTGGCTGCTCGTCGCATCGGTGTTCGTGGCCCAAAACATCGTAACTGCGCTCGCGGCGCACCGGCCGCTCGGCTGGCTGCCGGTGGTCGGCTATGAGCTGGAGTACTGGTCGGTGTTCGCGCTGTGTACGCCATACTTCGCGTACATGGCGCGGCGGTTCTCGCTGGATCGCGAGTGGCTACGCCAGAGCGTCGTAGCGCAGCTGGTCGGCGGGGCGGCCTTCGCGCTGGCGCAGCCTGTCGCCGCCGACACTCTCAACTACCTGACGCTCGTGGCGCTGAGCGGGTCGGGCGATCCTCGTCGCGTGCAGTTCGTCACGTCGGCGACCGCACACTATCCCGTGCTGGCGATCATCGCGTTGTGGAAGTATGCGGTGGTGATCGGGGTTCTCCACGCCATCACCTATCGCCATCGGTTGCGTGAGCACGAGCTGCGTAATGCCGAACTGAAGCGGCAGTTCGCGGTCGCCCAACTGGGGGCGCTCCGGATGCAGCTTCAGCCGCACTTTCTCTTTAACAGTCTTCATTCGGCGGCGATCCTGGCGTTGCGCGAACCAGAGCGTGCCCATCGGTTTCTCGTGCAGCTGGCGAACCTGCTGCGCGATATGCTGCGCTCGACCAGGCGGGAGGAGGTACCGTTGACCGAAGAGCTCGAATTCCTCGACCGCTATCTCGCCATTGAGCGGGTGCGTTTTACCGATCGCCTCACGGTCTCGTACGAGGTCAGCGTGCGCGCGGAGACGGCCATTGTGCCGAGCCTCCTCCTGCAGCCGCTGGTCGAAAACGCGATTCATCACGCGATCGGGCAGCATTCGTCGGCTCGGAACCTCGTGCTCCGGGCCCAGGTCGCCAATGGTCAGTTGGTGATCGAGGTGGAGGATGACGGACCGGGCCTACCTCCAGAATGGACGTTTGAATCATCCGCTCATACTGGACTGCGCAACGTGCAGGCCAGAGTGAATCTGGTGAACGGACGGAATACGCCGCTGGAGCTATGCAACCGATCCCCGACTGGTCTTTGCGTGCGGCTCACTATCCCGCATCGCGATGCCGAGGTGATGGCGGCGTAGCCATGGGTGCCCAAGCGCAACCGCGGCTGGCCCGGCCGTTGGGCGTCCTCATCGTCGATGACGAGCGCATTGCGCGTGTCGGGCTCCGGGCGATGCTGAGTGCACAGCCTGATGTGCGAATCCTCGGCGAGGCGGCAACGGGTGTGGACGCACTGACGGCGATGCGGCATCTGAGGCCGGACGTGGTGTTCCTCGACGTGCGAATGCCGGACCGGAGCGGGCTCGATCTGTTGAGCGGGTGGTCGAGTGGGCGACGTCCTGCGATCGTCTTTGTCACCGCGCACCCCGAATATGCGCTCGAGGCGTTTGGGCATAACGCGGTCGATTATCTGTTGAAGCCTTTCACCCGAGAGCGCCTGGCCGAGTCGGTACGGCGAGTGGTCCGTCATCTCCGCGGGCCTGTCTCCGGCGCCGGCGCGCACGATGCGACGGCTGGCGCCGCCTCAGAGGGGCACCGGTTGATCGTTCGGCAGGGTGATCGGCTGCACTTCTTCGAGCCTCCGGAGATCGAATGGTTCGAGGTGTTTGGCAACTATCTGCGTGTCGCAGTCGGAGGGCGGTTTTACCTGTTGCGGAGCACGCTGGGCGAACTGAAGACGAGGCTCGACCCCACCGCGTTCGTTCGCGTCAGCCGGTCGGTCATGGTCAATATCCAATACGTGCGAAGCGTGCAGTGGTTGTCGACGGGTCAGTGCGAGATCAGCATGACTGCGGGCGTATCGCTCCGGTCGAGCCGGCGCTATCGCCGTGATGTCCGGGCCGCGTTCTCGGCGGATCTCGCGAGCCCTCGCGAGTAACTCTTCGTGCGGTCGGGTTCCGGCCTGGTTGCTTGCTCCCGGGCGGTCACCTGCGTTCCGCGGTCAGGGGCTGGCCTGCACGTGCTCCATCGGCGTCCAGCTCCCGGTTTCGACGGACGACGGATTCAGGTTCGGATCATCGCTCAGGATGACGTCGGTGCCGTTGCTGTTCATCCAGGCGTGGCCATACTTGTTGTCTAGCTCATATTGTTTGCCGGTTCCAGGGTCGCGGTAGGTCTCGACTCCCCGAAGAAACTGGCTCTCGGCCGCCACGGACTGATCGCCGCCACGCTCGCTGTTGGCCATGACGCCCTGGATCGCCGCGATTTCCTGCTGCTGGAACTGGTGGATGATCTGATCGCGAGCGGCCCGCTGCTGTTGCTGGGCGGTATTGAGCTGGTCGACGACCGCCACGTACTGGCGCGCCCACTCGGGCTCGAGATGGATACTGCCACGGACGGCGGTGAGGAGTCTTTCATTCGCTTCGAGCTGGCCGGCCGGTGCGCGCATCGACATCAGCATGATCGCGCGGTTGTCGTAGCGGCGGCCACCGTGCCCATCGCCCGACGGTGAGGTCTGCGCCATGCTGACGGCGGTGATCCATTCCTCGACAGGCGCGCCATCGACTTCGTATTTGAGGCGTGCGCGCGCTGCGTCGGCCTGGAGCTGGATGTTCTGGCCAGTCTTTGCGACCTGCGCCTGGAGAGCGGCCGTGCGATCCTTGATGTATTGATCGAGATCGGGGGACGTTTCCATCGCGGCGATATCCTTGCCGGGCCGAAGACGGGGGACGACGACCTTCGTGAGCACCGTCGCGGCAGGCACCGGTTGGTTGACCGGGCAGGGTTTGAGGCCGACCTTGAGACCCTGCTGATTTTCTGCGACGAGGTAGCGCTGCACCGACGGGTTGTCGACGAACTGCCAACTGAACGACGGGTAGCCCTCGATGACGATCTTGCCGTCGGGGCTCTGCATGTGGAACGAGATGGCAGCAAGGTCGGTGAAACATCCCCGGTTCGCCCATTCCACCTTGCTGTCGAACGTCCAACCGGCGGGAATCAGGAGATCCATCGCGGGCGTTGGCTTCGCGAAGCCGCCCCGGTCGATGATCTGCACGGCTTTCATGTGGAAGTAGCGGGGCGGCGCGCCATCGACGGCAGCCACCGACGGGACAAGGACCGCGCCGATGAGAAGCGCGCGGGCAGTCAGGCTCCGTTTCGATGTCACGGTGGACGCTCTCGGGTGAGGTGATGACGGATTCGCAAACGGCCTCAGCGGTAAAACGCTAGCCCGCGGAGCGCGCGCGGGCAAACCATAGCCAGGCCAGCCCGTCGTCAGCCCGGGTCCAGCGCGTGGACGAACTGCTCGTGGAGTTTGGGGTGGGCGCGCCAGATATACGTGCCCATCGCGAGCGCAGCGATGATGTTCCCGATCATCACCTGATACCAGGCGAGGGCGCCCAGAGGACTCGCGTGCTGGAGCAGCGCGACGAACCCATAGAAGCCGACCTCGAACGCCGCGAACAGCATCGCGAATCCCAGCAGCACCGCGGGCTCCTCGCTCGCCCATGCGACGATCGCGGCCGCGGCGATGCCGACGCACGCGAACGCGACATAGTGGAATACCGTGTAACTGGCGACGTACAGGATCGGCGCCTCGCTGAGTGGCGCGGGGTGGAACACTGTGATGAGTGCCCGTCCGAGCGTCGTGGGTGTGAAGAGAGGGCGCCCGCCCAGCAGGTCAACGAAGAAGAACCACACCGCGACACAGGTGGCGCCGATGATGCCGGCGATGATGCCTTCGCGGAGTACCGGGTGGGGACCGGCGGTGATCGAGCGATAAAGCGCACGGGTGGTGGCGGGATCGCGGCGCCATGCGACGGTGAGCAGCAGCACGAGGAGGACGAGCGGGATCAGCACACCAGGCTCGCCGCTCATTTGCTGCGTGATGGCAGCGGGTACCATGAGGAGAGAGAGGCCCAGTGCAGCGTAGATGGCGACGCCAGGGATGAGAAGCGCCACGCCGCTGATCACTTCGACGACGCCCACGACGATGCGCAGCCACGCCGGGAAACCGCGCATGGCGGCGGCCTGGAGCCAGACCGGGTCGCTGCCGGTGATCTTGGGGATCCCGGCCAGCAGGAACACGCACGCGAGGAGTACGCTCAGCGCCCAGACGAAGGCGCCGTGAGTCCGTGCTTTGTCCATGGGTCGCTTCTCCTTCGGCTACCCTGCCTATAATTCTGCCGGGGAGTGGTGGGGAGTCAAGGACGATGCGCCTCGACGCCCCATTAGGACCTTAGCCCTGGTAGGGGCCGGTCGCGACCGGCCCGGTAAGAATGGCGCCACGACGACCGTCGGGTTTCATCTTCGCCCCGGCTCAAGGACGAACTGCTTCCATCACGACCGCCGCGGCTGCGACGTCCTGGACGCCGACACCGGTGAGGTCGCAGACAATGATTTCCGCATCAGATATGCGGCCGGGGGATTGGCCGCCGGTAATTTGCCCGAGCTCGGTGACGCGGGACTCCTGCAATACGCCTGCCTCGAGTGCGTGGTGGATTTCGCCAAGGCGCCGGCATTGGGGAAGGCTGTCTGCGACGACGCGATCGGCGAGCGCCAGGACATCGACTTCCAGCTCGCGTTTGTCGGGGCCGTCGGAGCCGACAGCGATGATCAAGGCCCCCGGCTTCACCCACGCGGCCCGGACGAGTGGCGTGCGGCTGGCCGTGACTGTGATGACGACATCCGAATCCGCGACTGCCTGCTCGAGTGTTTCGGCGACGACGGCGTGCATGCCAGTTGCCGCGATGTCCGCGACACATGCCGCGGCTCCCTCCTGCCGCCGGCCCCACACCTTGACCGTGTCGAATGCGCGCACGTGTGCGAGGAGCTGGACCTGGTACCGCGCCTGCGCGCCCGTGCCGATCACTCCCACCGTACCAATCGATTCACGAGCGAGATACTTTGCCGCGACTGCGCCCGCGGCTGCGGTGCGGAGGTCGGTGATGTAGCCGTTGTCGAGGAGAATCGCGGCGAGTGCGCCGGTGCGGGCGTCGAATACGACGACGATGCCCCCGTTCACGGGTAGGCCGGCGACGGAGTTGCCGGGGAAGCCCGATGCGAACTTCACGGCGTACCACGGCGCGGTGTGCAGGTAGCCGGCCTTGATGTGGATTTCGCCGCGCGCGTCCGGGATGTCGAGGTGGATCACGCCCGGGAGTTCGGCCGCACCGATCGCGTACGACGTGAAGGCACGTTCGACGGCGGCGATGCAGGCGGCGGGGGTGAGGAGTTCCCGGATTTCGGGCTCGGTGAGGACGAGAGCGGCGCCGAGTTGGGTTGGCATGGTGGTAGGGTAAACGCGACCAATAGAATCTGCCTCCGCGCTCTCGAAACTGCCTAGCCCCTACACGGGACAGATTGCGCGCGCAGAAGGAGGCGACGCGCTACCTGGCAGATCGCGTCAGCGGCGGATGCCGAGCACGCGTGCGACGCTTTGTTCGATGCGCCCGGCCGTGACGGCGGAGTTTCCGCTGAATGCGTATGAGTCGGTGATATCGTCGGCCCACACGTGCTGGCGTGTCCCGGCGAGGACCAGCTCTGCGAATATCTGGACCGAGTTGCCGTGCCGGGTGAGGGATCCCGACAACACGTGCGTGGTCCCGGGCGACGTCTCCGTCACGGTCTTCCATCCGTGTTCGGTGCGGGCGTCGGCGAGAATCTGGCTCGTGAGGCGCCGGCGATATGCCACCGCCATCGAGTCGGTCGTGTCGGCGGCAAAGGGCAGGATCTCGAGGATGACGGGATCGCGAGCCGGCGTCGCGTCGCGCGCGAGCCAGCGACCGCGGGCGAGGGCGGTCAGGCCGGCAGCCAGCGCCAGGGCGGCGGCCGACAGCAGAATGGGCGCCATCGCACGTGATCTCGTGACCGTTTCGCCGGCCGCGGCCGTCGGCGCCGGTGGTGCCGGCTCTCGCGGACTTGCCTCGCCGGCGGCGGTGTCGGCGGTGACAGGTGCCAGAAAGCGGTACCCTCGCTTGGGCAGCGTCTCGATGAAGCGTGGCGCGCTCGAATCGTCGCCGAGTGCGACGCGGAGCTGGCGCACGCAGAAATTGATGCCTTCGTCGAATTCGACGGTGGTGTCGGGCCAGAGCCGCGCCTGGAGGTCGCTTCGTGTCACGACCGACCCGGCATTCTCGAGCAGGACGAGGAGTAGCGCGGCGACCTGCGGTTGAAGGCGGGTGCGAGCGCCGCCGCGTGTCAGGTCGCCACTCGCCACGTCGAAGGTGACGCCGCCAAAGTGAAAGCGTGAGCTCGAGGACATCGGTGGCGGGGTGGCGGAGGTGGCGGCCGGCCGGAACGTCTGAACGGGTGACAGCGAAGAAATTAGAGACCGGAGCGTGTGCGCGGGGTTTCCGCCGCCGCGCTCACCGAATCCTCAGGAATAAATCAGCGCGCCGCGTCTTCGCGAACCCGTTGTCCGCCTTTATGTTGGCGCTCCCTTACCGGCAAGCGGAGGCGGTAGCGGCATGCGACGATTTCTGCTTGGTATGGTCGCCGGTGTGGTGGCGGTGCCAATCGCCATTTTCGTGTGTGGGTGGTTTGGCCTCCTGTCCACGACCGCGAACGTGGCGGCTCCGGCCTGGGAGATTGCGTTCGCGCATCGGGCGCTCGATGCGGCGGCAGCGAGGCGGGCGCCGCGCGTCACCAATCCCGTGGCGCCGACCGAGGCCAACCTGCTTGCCGGCGTGAAACTCTTCAAGGACGGTTGCGCCGGGTGCCACGGTCTGCCGGACGCGAAGATCAGCACCACTGTCAACCTGTACCCTGACGCGCCGTACTTCGCGGGGTACCCGCCGACCGAGCCCGATTGGCAGCTCTATTGGTTCGTGAAATACGGGGTGCGTTATTCGGCGATGTTCGCGTGGGATAAACAGTGGGGGAAGGATTCCGCGGGACGCGACCTCACAGACGAGAGAATCTGGACCGTCGTGACGCTACTCAAGCACCTGGACTCTTTGCCGCCGGCGGTGGACACCGAGTGGCATGCCAAGCCGCATCGGTGAACGGCTAGACACGCGGGTCCAGCACGGTCCCGGTTTGCTTCCTTTCCATGCTCGCTATTTGAAGGACTCTGTCGGGCTACTTCGAGCGATCGATGCGGCTCCCCCTATGCCGTTTTCGGTTTCGGTCTCGCGCTCGGCGGAAGGATCCCGTTCATCCGGAGATACATCGCAAGCTGGGCATAGTGGTCTTGCCAGTCCATGGGGAGCACGATCAGGTCGCGGGCGCGGGAGGCCTTTGCATTTGGCCCGCCGAACCATGGCACCTGTTCATCCAGCTTGGAGTCATCCAGGTTGGCGAGCGCGGCGGCGCAGTACTCGAACGAGCGCTTGAGGTGCGCAGTCGCCTTGGGTCCGTAGGTCGTCCACCCTGCCTCGGTGGTGTCGCTGGGCTCGGGCTTGGGCTCCATGGGCGGCTTCATCCCGGAGACCCATGAGCAGACGGTTTCGTTGAACTCCGCCGAATGAACCAGCACGCCGCCGAAGCTGAGCTGCGCGGGCGTGGGCCGGAATCCAAATTTGGCAACCGGCATGTCGTCACCTGCCGCGACCAGGGCCACCGACAGCCGCTGCATGATAGTGCGGACCGCGTCAGCCACTGGTGCACCCGACGATGTCGCTTGCTGCGCCGCCAGGGGAGACGCCGTCAGGCCGATCAGCATTGCCACAGAGAACACTCGCATCATTCCTCCTGTAAGGTCTCGCTGCCAAGAAGTCATTCCGAGTGGAGTACAGCGATGGGATCGAGGCGCATGGCGCGCAACGGCCGCCAGGGGTCAATGTTAGAGTTGGAACGGCATGAAGAAAGGACGGACCGCGCACATTAGAGCATTGTCATGGTTCTCTCATGACGGCAGGTTGCTGGGCGGAAACACCTCGGCATAGGTTGGTGACCTATGTCTATGTGTCCGAGCGGGGCTATCATGTGACTGGGTGCCCAAGAAACATCGGTGCGCCTTGAGGCGACTTGAGTCACTCGAACCGGCCAGATCCTAACAGCCGCAGCCGAAGACTATAGACTTTGCTGCGGTCAATCAGCGATCACCTCCGAGGTAGGGCCCGATATGCGGATCGATCGGTTTCAGATGGAGCGGACGCAGTGTCTCTATGAGAACGAAGTCGAATTCAATCTCTCCGAGAGTGGCGTCCAGCCGCTGACCGCTCGCGAGCTACTGACGACGGACGCCGGGCGAGAGGCATTTCTCGATGCGGGGCTGAAATACCCGCAGTCCAATGGTTCGCCGGAGCTGCGCGAGCACATCGCGTCCCTTTATCCCGGGGCGACCGCCAGCAACGTGCTGGTGACTACCGGTACGTCCGAAGCGAACTTCAGTACGCTGTGGGGGCTGCTCGACAGGACAGGGCGCGCCGCCATCATGATCCCCAACTACCTGCAGGCGTGGGGGCTGGCGAGGGCCTACGCCGCTCGGGCCGATGCGTACCGGCTCGTGGAACGTGAGGAGAACGGCGTACGGCGCTGGGCTCTCGACATCGAGAGTCTCCGGAAAGCGGTCACCAAGCGCACGAAGCTCATCCTCGTGACCAATCCGAACAATCCGACCGGCGGAGTACTGACTGCTGCCGAGATGGATGAGATCATCAGGCTGGCGCGGCAGGCGGGCGCGTGGATCGTGGCGGACGAAGTCTACCGCGGTGCTGAAGTAGCCAGTGACCGGCCGACGCCGACGTTCTGGGGACGGTACCCCAAAGTGATCGTGACCGCTGGGCTCTCGAAGGCGTTCGGGATGCCGGGCGTGCGCGTCGGGTGGATCGTCGGGCCGGAGCGCACAGTGGCGCATCTCTGGTCCTATCAGGACTACACGACTCTCACGCCGTCAGTGCTGTCAGACCGCCTCGCGCGTATCGCCACCGAGCCGGTACGCCGCGAGCAGATTCTCGCGCGTACCCGATCGATCCTCCGCACGAATCTCCCGCAGCTCGAGCGCTGGATCCACACCCACGACGACATCTTCAGCTTCATCCGTCCCCTCGCGGGCGCGATCGTGCTGGTGAAGTACCGGCTGCCGATTCCGTCGGCACGCCTCTTCGAACGGCTCCGCGTCGAGCATTCGGTGCTTATCACACCGGGTGCGCATTTCGGCATCGGGAAATACATCCGCATCGGCTACGGCTACGACATCAAGAAGACACTGGCCGGCCTTGCCCGCGTGGACGAATTCCTGAACAAGGTGAGCGCGCGCCACAATGGGAAAGGCGAGACGAGCGCGCGTCCCCCGCGTGACCAGGCACCGCGGCAACCGGTACCGGCGCGCCATTCACCCCAACGAATATTGGCCGGGGGCGCGCTATAGGGTCCCGGTAACGATATCTGGTTGCTAGGTCGCATCGGACTCGTCCCGGGCATGCTGGCGGCAGAGACTCGTCTCCGCCATGCAGAGGCCGGTGGTCCATCCTTCGGCGGGAGCGCGTTCGCATGGGACATAGCCGCTCCGTGATCATCGGCGTGCTGTCACTGATCGCGGCGGCTCGCGTCCCTGCCGATATCCGTCGTGCCGATATCCGTCGTGCCGATATCCGTCGTGCGGATACCCACCTCGCGTCTCGCCGGGCCGGCGCGAATGCCGACTCGTCCGGTGTTCTCGCCGGCACGCTGGTCGACGCCGATGGCGATCGCCCGGTTCCGTATGGCACGGTGACGCTGCCCGGGACCGACTGGGGGGCGTTTGCCGATGCGAATGGCGCGTTTCGGCTGGGCGGGCTCCCCATCGGAACTTACATCGTACGGGCCCGCCAGATCGGATACGCACCCAAGGACACTACGATGGTGATCGGTCCTGCCCCGACGGTCACGACGCTGGCCATCCGCATGCATCGCATTCCAGCGCTGCTCAAGGTCGTGAGAGTCGAGGGACGCCGATCGGGGCGCTGCGTGAACAACACCGGTATCCCGGACTCCACAATCAATTTGCCGCTCGCGAGGATTTTCACGCAGGTCAGCGAAAACGTCGACCGGTTTCGCCTGCTCGCGGACGCCTACCCCTATCGCTACCGGCGCGTCGAGAGAAATGTCCTGCGATCGGATCCGGGCGGCGACAGCACGACGTCGACCGACACGGTCTCGTACGAATCGCGTTCGCGACGGGCCTATCACCTGGGCGGCGTGATCTATGACGCTCTCGATGATGGGGGACGCCGCCGCCAGTACATGTACCTCCCGGCGTTTCGGGATCTCGCCGACTCGAGTTTTCTCGCGGTGCATTGTTTCAGCTACGGCGGCACGGAGTCGATCGGCGGCAATCGGGTGCTGCGGATCGACTTCCGCCCGCAAGAGTCGATCGCCCTCCCTGATGTAGCAGGGTCGATCTACCTCGACTCGGCACGCCTCATCGTACGGCGTGCTGTCTTCCGCATGACGAAACCGGAAGCGGCGAATGTGCCGATCCTGGGCCTCACCGTCACGGCAACGTACCGCGAGGTTGCGCCGCTCATCCCCGTGGTCGACTCGCTCATCACCGACCAGCCGATGCCAGCACGGACACAATCGTTCTCGTCCGCGCTGATACACCGCACGGCTATCGAACAGGCTCGCCTTCTCGACTACGTGTTCGAACCGAGGGCGGCCGATGGGCCACCGCTGGGTGCGGGGACACCGGTGATGGAGACCAATGCATCCCGCGGCGTGCCGGCAGGCGGCGTCGTGGCTGGCCGAGTGCTGCAATCCGATGGCATACCGGTCGGACACGCCGTCGTGGCGCTCCTGGGCACCAAAGACAGCACGATGACGAGCAGCGACGGCCACTTCGTCCTGCGCACAGCGACACCAGGCACGTACATGGTGAGCGTCCGCGGGCTCGGCCTTCGGCCGGAACGCTTCGTGGCGACCCTGGCGCAACAGCCGGGACGTGATCTCCTGATCAGCATGGACCGATCGGTTCCCGTTCTGGCGACTGTGACGACGACC
This sequence comes from Gemmatimonadota bacterium, assembly GCA_021324775.1. GTDB lineage: Bacteria > Gemmatimonadota > Gemmatimonadetes > Gemmatimonadales > Gemmatimonadaceae > Palsa-1248. The sequence goes on along the minus strand of JAJPIM010000023.1, from coordinate 108,638 downwards.
CCTGACCGCACACTCTCCGGGCAGACCGGATTCGACAAGCGAAAGGCGATGGGTATTGGCCAATTCCTGACCTACGATCAGATCCAGAGCAAGCAGGCCACGGCCTTCACGCAACTACTGCAATCCCTCGCCGGCATATCGTTGATGGCCAATTCCATGCAGCCGGGCGGGGCCACCAACGGCAGCCGGGGGCCTGGGAGCTGCGTGTCGTACTTCGTCGACGGTGTCCCGCAGCTGCAGTTGATGGAGCACACTGTCGACGGTGGGGTGATCGGCGGCGAAACTCCTGACAACCTGATCGACGTGTCGCAGGTTGGCGCCATCGAGGTCTATAGCTCGTCGGAGCGGCCTGCCGAATTTCAAGGATCGCAAGAGCATCCGATGCTGCCCGGAGCCCCGGTGCCAAGGGTTGGGCTCGACCGGCAACAGTGCGCGCTCGTTGTCGTATGGACACGGAGCCGCCTCGGCGTCTCGACCGGCGGCACCCCGGCGAAGAGTGTAGCGACCCGCGCGGTGGCCGGCGACGAGACGCGCGTGGACGCAGTGTTCGGAGATGATTCCGCGTGCACGACGCTCCCGGTCCATTCGACAATCGGCCTGACCATCTACGCGACGCTCCAGGGGACGCCGTCCCGGCCAGTAACCGACAGCGTGTGGACTGACTACGAGGGGCAACTGTTGCGTGCCGTGCGCCGGTGGGCCGTGCTGCCGACGGAACTCACATTGCCGGCCTTCGACGTGGTTGACAGCATTGGGCTGCGGCGGACGCGTCAACTGCGGGACGTTGCGCCGGCACTGTCCGGGGTCATCAGCTTCACGCTCGATTCGGCGGGAGCGCTGACGGAGGCGCACGTGGCGGCATCGTCATTGTCCGGTGCCGCTGATACCAGCATGCTCGTGATGCTGGCGGAGGCAGCAGCCGCTCATGACTTCCCACCGGTTCCGGCTTCACCGGCCGGCGGAGGGCCGGCACGATTCGACCTTCTGATCTCGTCGGGCGGGGTGGCGCCGGGCGCGCCGGCGGTGGCCGTTGGGCGAGTCGCGGTTCCGGTGTGGCACCTGTCCAGGGCCGCCCGGTTGGCGCGGACGCCGCGACGTGGTGATGTAACCTCTGCTCCTGCGAGCGCGCCACGGGCCGATACCGTTATGATCGAGGGGGTCGTCGATGCGCGGGGGCGAGTGGAGATGACCACGACCCGGATGATGCGATCATTGCCCGCGACGGACGCGGTACGGGCACCGGCGCTCCCGACGACGGACGTTAGCGAAGCCGCCTTCACCACGCGTGCGGATCAGGTATTGTCGTCACTTCGCTTCGAACCGGCACAGATCGCGGGCTGTTCAATTGCGCAGCTCGTCGTTCAACCCATCGCGGTGCCGAGGTAGTCGTTCCCCTTTCTCCTCTCTCCTCTCTCGTCTGTCAGTCCCCGCCGGTCTAGCACGTGCGAGCCCATGGGACCAGTTCGAGGCGTGCGAGAGGGATATCCTTCCCCGTTCGCTCGCATCGTCCGAAATCTCGCGGATGTTTGTAGAGACGCTCGAGTGCCGCGTCGATCTCCGCGACTTCGTCGATCTCCCGTTCCGCCAGAGTAGCGGAGAGGTCCTGATGATCCTTTTCGGAGCCGCCGTCCGCACCGGAGATATCGCCCGCGCTCTCGAACTCCCCTTCGGCGGCGTCGGCCTGCGATCGGTTGACCTCACCGAGAGCCCGCGCGCGTTCCTCCAGAAGTCGTTCACGGATATGGTTCAGTTGGGCATCGGTCAGCATCGTGCGTCCTCCGGCGGTTAACTGCGATACTTGCCTCGCCATGAATACTGCACCGCGGTGGCGCCGGCGGGCAGCTCTCGGGAAGTCCCTCACAAGCACGGTCCGCGCCAGGAGCTGGTTGGAACGGGGACTCGGTCGCGGTGGTATTGGGGGAGCGAGTATCATCCTGATACCGACTCGAAGGAGATCTACAGCCGTGCCAATGATATACGCGTTCCTGTCCAGCTGGTTGATGGTGTGGATGCCAGTTGGCGGCGGTCATCGGGGGGCGGTGGTGGCCGCGACGGCGCCCGACCCTCGTAGCTATACGCTGGCGATGCCGACCGCACAGATGGTATCGGTGCTCAGGACCGAGTTGTTCACGGACAGCGGGCGGCTGTATCCGTGCCGCGGGAATCCCGCGTGCTCGTCGTGGGGACATGATCTCGCGCTCAGCGCGCCGGGCGTGAAGATCGATGGCCCGCGGCTGGTGTTTACGGTGCACGTGTCGGGGACCTACGCCATCAACGCGATGTTTGCGCCATCGATCGCGGGGGATCTGGTCGTGTCGGCGGTGCCGGTCGCCCGCGACGGGTTGATTCACGTGACGCAATCGGTCGTGCAGGCAGGGCCCACGAGCGATATCGTCTTTCAGGGATTCGTGCAGACGGTACACGGCCAGCTCGAACAGTTGCTGAACGACAAGGGGACGCTGGATCTCGCACAGTATCTTGCGATGTCGGCGAAGAATCCGAAGCTGCCACCGCCACGGCTACCCGGCGTGTCGTGTGTCGAGCCGTCGCAGATTCAGGTGCAGTCCGTGGCGACAGACCCGCCATCGTCATCCGTGAGGGCCATGGTAACTGTGAATGCGCCGGCGGCTGGGAGCCGCGGCTGCTGAGAGCGATTGTTCTCCTGTCTCCTCTCTGCTCTCTCCTCTCCCCTTTCTCTCATTTGATCGACGCGTCCGTAGTCCGCCCGAGGTCTGATCTCCCGAGGGTTGCGTAGTCCGGCATATAGACCACGAGGCCCTGGTTCGCGAGGGTCTGGGACCGGCCGGCCACGAGCTGCTTGCTGTAGTGCGGAAGGTTCACGTCGAACGGCGATGTCGAGTGGGGGCCCAGGATGCGGAGATCCGTGTCACTCATCAGGAGCTTGCCGAAGCGGAGTTCGCCCCCACGGAAGTAGATAAAATTGTGACCCGTGGTGTCGGACTTCACGTATCGGCCGAATACCGAATCATCGGGCGAGCGGACGAAATCCTGCACCACTTCGGCGCCTTCGATGCGGATCGATGCGAGACGGCCGTCGATCTCGGGTGGTGGCAGGATCAGCGCGGGGTCGAGAAAGAGATCGTCGCCTTTGACCGTGGCGCCTTTGGCGCCTTTCATGTCGAGGATGTTGTCGAGATGCAGGCCGGCCACGCTGAGCATCTTTTCGCCGTTGATGCCCAGGATGCGCATCGCCGTGGGGCGGATGCGTATGCGGCCGTCAGGCATGAGCGAGAGGGTCCCGTGCAACCGGAACCGGAGATCGACGCCTTTGCGGAGGATGCCCGTCTCGATGATCTGGTCGCCGTCCGTTCGCACCTGCAGGTCCCGGAGTGGAGCGTTCGGGTAGGCGAAGACCACGGTGTTCAGGATGGCGCCGAGGTCCGTGCCGGTGAGGCCGACTGTGGCGCTCGTGACGCGGATCTTGAACGAGTGCGGGTCATCGAGCGCAGCCGGTCTTGCGGGCGACGTGCGCAGCACTTCGCCGTGCAGCGTTCGCACGCGGATCGCGACCCGGTCCGTGACACCGAGATCGACATTGTGGATGTCGACCCATTGGCGGGCGGCCGGTGCGGTGGAGTTGCCGGGCGCATCACTCGATGCGGCGGCGGATTGGTGAGACGGCGCGGTGGTCTGCGATTGCGATGCGGTGTGGCCCCGTGAGGCAGCGACTGGTGCGGTGGCTGGTGCCCCGAGCGAGGCCGCGGCAGGGCCCGCGTAGCCGTTGAATGCGATCAGCATCACCGCGACCGACAGCGGGACACCGCCCGCGAGGGCGAGCGAGAGCGAACGTGATGACCGCGCGTGTCGCGGCGGAAGCCAGGCGACGTCGCCGATCGCTGGACCAGGCGGGTACGAAGGTCCTAACTCATTGAGGATGCTCGCCATATGAAAGCGAGCTAACGCACGGACCGGACCATGCGGGGTTAGCGGTCGCCAAAGGGCTCAGAGCCCGCCGGAGTCCTCATCGGGGTCGCCTGCGGCCGCGCCGACGGTGGCGGCAGCCTCCGGTCCCGCGGGTGATTCCCCGCTTTGGGGAGGCGGACTGTCGAGCGCGGCCCGCACTCTTCGAAAGAGCGTAGGAAGTGTGAACGGCTTCTCGAGGAGCTGCGCGGCGATGAGGGATGGTGGAACGCCGCGATCGGCCGACGTGTGCCCCGACACGAACATGGCGCGGAGCCCTGGGCGTTCACTGCGGAGCCGATCGACCATCGCTGGGCCGATGAGGCGTGGCATGCGGACATCGCTGATCACGAGATCGATCGCGTTCGCGTGCCGGGCGCTGACATCGAGACCATGCATGCCGTCTTCTGCTTCCAGTACGACGTAGCCTTGCTGCCGGAGGGCGCGGGCTATTGGTTGGCGGACGGCCGGCTCGTCCTCCACGACGAGAATCGTCTCGCCTTTGCCGGCGGCCGGTCGCGCGCCGGCGGAGGATGCGGGCAGTGGAGGCGATGGCGACCTGGCCGCCGTCGGGCGGAAGTATGCGGCGACGGTCGTGCCGAGTCCGGGCTCGCTGTCGATGAAGATCAAGCCTTCGGATTGCGTGACGATGCCGTAGACGGTGGCGAGCCCGAGTCCGGTGCCTTTGCCCTGGGGCTTCGTCGTGTAGAACGGTTCGAAGGCACGTTTGCGCGTTTCGCGATCCATGCCGCATCCCGTGTCGCGGACGGAGAGGCGGACATGACGGCCGGGCACGAGACCGGGCCACCTCACCGGATCCGGCTGCGTGATGACTACTTCTCCGGTTTCGATCTGAACGCGACCGCCGCCGGGCATGGCGTCACGGGCGTTGACGACGAGATTGACCAGTACCTGTTCGATCTGGCCAGGGTCGGCGAGAATCGAGGAGACGTTGCGAGCGAGATGTGTTTCGAGGTGGACGTGTTCGCCGATGAGGCGGGCGAGCATCGGTTCGCAGCCTGCGACCACCGTGTTGAGATCGACCACGCGTGGGTGGAGCGTTTGCCGGCGGCTGAAGGCCAGGAGTTGGCGGGTGAGGGCCGAGGCGCGAGTGACACCGGCACGGATCTCATGTAGGTCATCGCGGGCGGAGGAGTCGAGCGGGAGCGACTCCATCGCCAGTTCCGCGTTGCCGCTGATGGCTGTCAGGATGTTGTTGAAGTCGTGGGCGACTCCGCCAGCGAGTTGCCCGACCGCCTCCATCCGTTGGGCGTTGACGAGTTGCGCGTGGAGTTGTGAGCGAGTGCGGGATTCCGCGGTGCGAGCGGCGTTCTCGGTGAGGAGCCTCACGTTCTGATGACTGGAGAGGACTCCGCGTACAGCGATCAGGGCGAAGACCGGTACGGCGGCGATGACGAGGACGCTGAGCGGCGCGGGCCAGCTTTGCCAGGCAAGGAAGATGAGGAGAGTGGCGGCGGCGCCGGCGGCGATGTAGGGAAGCGGGCTGGCGGTGTGCATCGTCTCGATGGCGTCATCGGCCGCCAGCTCGCCGGCCGCGGCCGCCCCGCCAGGACCAGGTTCCGGTTCGGGCACTCGGCGATACCATTCGCCGCTCGCGGCGAGGAGGACATAACTGACGCCGAGTAGCGCCGTGCTCCAGACCGGAGTGGACGGGATTTCGGGGCCTGTCCCGCGCAGAAACACGATCGTGTAGAGGACATCGCTCGCGATACAGGCGATCTGGCTGACGAGCAGGACGATGAGAGGGGCGGGCGGATGGCCGGTGGGGCGGAGCGCGACCGTCGTGATGCCCAGAAGTATGAGGAGGTCGGCGAGCGGGTAGGCGAGTTCGAACGAGAGCGTCCCGCCGGCAGGTTGAGCGGAGGCACGTGGCCAGAGGACGACAACCCCGATGACGATGGCGCCGCCGAGGAGGACCGTGGCGGCATCGAGGGCGAACTTCCACCATTCGAGTCTGGCGCGGCGCCCGCGGGGCATGCTGGCGAGGGCGGCCAGCATGACCACGTAGCTGGCGAGGTAGATGCCATTTGCCCAGGAGTTGACGGGGTCGCGGCCCTGGACGATGTCGACATACCACCAGGCGATGTCGCCAACAGCGGTGAGGGCGGATTGCAGGGCGACGAGCCGGAGCGCGCGGGCGAGCGTCTGGCTCGGCGCGGCGTCACTGATGGCGTCGCGGGAGGGCGCCGATCCGGGATATTGTGCGGCACGGCGCGCGGCCCACCAGAAGACGGCGGCGATGAGAAGATTGACCGGGAGGTACCCCAGGTCAGTGACGATGCCGTGCACGAGAGGCCTCGTCTCCCAACCCGGGCTTTCGCTCCAGACCAGGTAGATGAGGTAGGCCGCGACATAAGCTGCGGTGAGCAGCGTGATAAGCGACGCCCAGGGTGCGGGCCGACCGCGGCGATCCCTATCCACGGAAGGTGGACGAATCCGCGGCGACGGGGGTCACCACTATAGAAGAGGCAGGATTCGGGAGCCGGAGGCACCGCCCGGGGAAAGGGGTCCGCGTACGAGCCGCGCGCCAAAACGGCACAGCAGCATCGGAAGGTGGCGGATTGTTGCATCCGATCATACCGGCCGTGCGTGGCGCAGCAGCGTCAAGCGGTCGTCGTTCCACCGTCATGCCTGCGTCATGCGGCCACAATATCTGCTGCCATTCCCATTGGTGGCGGTGTCATCCGGCCGTCATCCCGAGCCCGCGTGATGTCGCGTTCCCCGACGCGTGTGTGATCTCGGTAAAGACGGAGCGAGAACATATCGCCGGCGGGTGACACACCAACTGTTCGCGTAACGCGGTAAACGGTTTTTGGCAGACACACGCCGGTGCGACGAAATAATTGCAAGTGCGGACGCGTGCGCCTCTTGTCAGCGCGGTGGAGCTTGTCCATGCATTCAATACGGAGCAAGCCGTAGCCGGCTCGTGTGGACCGAGGTCGCGTCATGCCAATATCGCAGGACGAGGGGAATGCCGTGAGGAGTACGGAGCCAAGTGTGTTGGACCGGCCGCCGAAACCGGTAGTCGGTGTGGTGCTGCGCGGGGGTGGCGACCGGAGCATGATCGGCGAGCAGCTCGCGCACGCGACGGTGTTGCGATACCTCGATTCGATGGACGCGGTTGGTGAAGCGATGGCGGGCGGGCCAATCGACGTCGTGGTGGCCGATGCCGACGCCCTGCGTGCCGGAATTGTGGGATGGCGGCAGAGAGCAGCGGGGAGCGGTTTGGGCAGAGTGCCGATCGTGGTGTACGATCGCGCCGACCGGTTGACGATCGACGCGTTGCCCGCGTTGATGGTCCCGGGGTTACGGATCGAGTTCGTGGTACGGCCCGCGGAGCCGCTGCCGCCGGCGCTGCGCCGAGTGATGACGGGCGGGCAGCCATCGAGTGCGGTGCCGGTGATTCTGCGGCGGCTACTGCCGCTGGCGCCATCGCCGCTCCGGGTTTTCCTCGCGATCGCGGTGCTCAAGGCGACGAGTGGGCGTGGAGTGGATCAACTCGCGCGATGGAGCCGGGTGTCGCCGAGGACAGTGGAGCGGCGGCTCGTGCGATCGGGGTGGGCGACGGCGCGGGTGGTGTTGCAGACCGTGCGGGCGCTGGACGCCGTGTGGCTGATGTCGGAGCATGGGTGGCCGGCCCGGCGGATCCAGCGGCTCCGGCATTTCGCGCACGCGAGCTCCATCACCCGTCTCATGCAGCAATATCTGGGCGGCCTGACCCCGGCGCGCGTGCGGGAGGGCGCGGAGTTCGAGACCGCGCTCGAGTACGCGTGCAACGCACTCGTTCACCCGGTGCTGGAAACACGCGCCGGCCAGGTCGCGCGGCCCCGATCGCGACCGATGACAGCACTGGAGTGAGCGTCGAGTTGAGCGCGGCTGTCGCGCCGGAGCAAGATCGTCGCGCGGCCGCAACTCTGGCGTGCTGCGGCGATAGGCGAGCCCGCATCTAGACCCTAACTCTCGCGAGCACCGATCGGCGAGCCAGAACGCGTGCCTGCCGGCTGGCGACTCTTCGAGAGGATGGCGTCATGCGGTTTGTGGAGCGTTTCATCCGCCGGGCCGCGCCTGGTGCTGCACGAGACGCGGAGTTTCGTGGCCGGCTGGTGCGTCCGCTGCACGTGATGTCGGCCACGCGCGCCGGTGAGACGGTGCTGCTTGATCCAGTTCGCGGCCGGTACCACACGCTGAATGACGTCGGAGCGCGGGTGTGGGAGCTGCTCGCGGACGGGACGACGCTCGAGGCCATCGTCGGGACCATCCGGGCGGAGTACGACGTCCCACTGGTGGGTGACGTGGATCCCGTCGAGCAGGACGTCACGACTCTGCTTCGGCATCTGCGGGCGGCGGGTTTACTGATCCAGGAGACATCGGGCGCCGCTCATGAGAGCTGACCGCCGCGCCTTGCGTGTCCCGTCCGCCGCGGAGTGTCTGGCGCGGGTGACGATCGTGCGCTGGGCGCTCAAGCTCGCGGGCTACGATCGGACCCGGCAGCGGATCGAGCGCCGGATCGCTCGGGTGGAGGTCGTTGGTGATGGCGACCCGCGGGTGGTGGCCGCGATCGAGTATGCGGTGGCGATGGGAGCGGCGCTCTTCCCGGGCCGGGCGCAGTGCCTCGAGCGGTCGCTGGTGTTGTATGACTATCTCCGGTGCCGCGGCATCGCCGCGCAGATGCGGCTCGGGATCCAGCGGTACCCGTTCATGGCACACGCGTGGGTCGAGTATCGCGGTGAGCCGATCAACGACGTCCCGGAGCACGTGCGGATCTTCACGGCGTTCGACGCGGCGGTGCGTCGGGCGGGGATGGCGCCGTGAGAATGTTTGCGGGAGCGGTGCGCCTCGATGGCGGCCCGCCACCGTTGTCGTTTCGCACGGTAATACGTGGAGCGCCGTACTGCCGGGATCATCCACTCCACTGGGTGACCGCGGACGGACTCATCGCGGTCGTGGGGCCGGAACACGGTGCGTGTCCGCCGGCGATCGTGCGATCGGGGCCAGTGACGGTGGTGGGCGTGGCCCGCATCGATAACCGGGCGGAGATGCTCGAGCTGCTGGGCGATGCCGATCCGGGGATTGGCGATCTCGGGCTTGCCGGCGAGGTGGCGCTCCGGCGCGGGACGGCGGGAGTGGCGCGTCTCCTGGGCGATTTCGCCTTTGTCGTGTGGGAGGCGGATACGCGGACCCTGATTGCGGCGCGCGACACGTTCGGGGTAAAGCAGTTGTATTACGCGACACCCAGCCCTGGAGTAGTGACGTTCTCCTCCCGGGCGGAATTGCTGGCACAAGGGGACGACTACAACATCGAATATCTGGCGGCGTGGGTGTCGTACTGCGCCCCTGATCCCGCGAGCACCGTGTATCCGCGTGTGTCGGCATTGCCGGCGGCGAGCGTGCTGCGGTTCGAGCACGGGCTGCCGCGGGTGGCGAGTTACTGGAACGTGAGCGACGCGCAAGCCCAAGGCGTCGATCTGCGGTCTGAGACGGACCAAGTCGATGCTGTACGCCAGCTCCTTACTGACGCAGTCAGGAATTGTGTTACAGACGGACCGCGCACGTGGGCGCATCTGTCGGGCGGGCTCGACTCGTCATCAGTTGTCAGCACGGCCCAATGGATGGCATCGAAAGGCGCTCTCCCGGACGGTGTTGGGGGCACGGTCTCATTCGTGGATCCGATCGGCACGGCCGCAGATGAACGCTGGTATTCCGATGCGGTCGTGGCGCACTACGGCATTCGAAATGTGCTAATTCCGCATCAACTGGACCGGTGGGCGATCCTCGATGATCTGCCCCGGTTCGATCAGCCCTGTGTTTGCTCTTACACGGTTGCGGCCCGCGACGGGGGTGTCGTCGATGCGGTGACAGCTGCGGGCGGCTCAACTCTGCTGACGGGCAGCGGCGGCGACAATCTCTTCCTCGGGACGATGTTCTTCTTTGCAGATTGGGTCGCCCGCGGACGAGTCAGGGACGCACTTCGGGAGATGGTACACCGGGCAGCGATCGGTCGCGTCTCGTTCTGGGATCTGGCCTATCAGAACGTCGTATTGCCATTGATACCGAGTCGCCTCCGCCAACTAGTGGTGCGCGGGCTGGAATCGTCTGTACCGCCGTGGGTGAGTGCTGGTCTTGTGCGACAGTACCGCCTCAACCAGCGAGTCGGCTCGGGTCTCCTGTATTCGGGACCCGCGGGCTCCAAATACGAATTCGCGCTGGCATCGGCAGTCGGCGCCATTCCCTCCATTCTCGGCAGCGGTGTAGACCGAGACGCGCTCGACATCCGCCATCCATACCTACACCGGCCGCTGGTCGAATTCGCGTTGCATCTGCCAGCGGCCATGTGTGTTCGACCTCACGCGCGGAAATGGGTGCTGCGCGAATCGATGCGCGGCATTGTGCCGGAGGTTGTGCGCACCCGAGTAGGAAAAGGAAACGCGGGAGGCCTGACGGTACACTCCCTACTGAAGGAGAGCAGGTTCATTCGCGCGCTTTTGAACGAATCGATGCTGGGTGCGCTGGGCGTCATCGACCCTGAGCGCCTAAAGGCCGAACTAGACGCAAATAGACGGGATACGGAGGATGCGGAAGTCGTGAGTGGGATGGTGGAGTCGGTTGTCGATGTCGAGTTGTGGTTGCAGGTACGCTCGGGCCGGTGGGGACCGGAGGTCGCACGAGTTGCTAGAGATCAGTACAACGTTAGCAGGACTCAGAAGTTGCATTCCAAACACGCCTGACCGGACACACAGTCCAGGAGATAACAATGAAGAGCTATACCACACCGCAGCTCACCAACGCGGGCCGTCTCGTCGAGACCACGAAGCAGTTTGTTGCTGGCACCAAAGATCCCGTGGACCGGATTCACCTTTTGGGGATGGCACCTGGCAGCGTAGGGTTCCAACTCTAGCCGACGTGAGCGGCCTCAGTCCCCACTGGCTCTTGACTTCCGCCGGCTCTGTCGGCTCGGCGTTCTTGATCGGCTAGTTCGACCCGGCGTCTCCGAGAAATCTCTGGAACCATTGAATCGTCCGCGCCAGGTAGTCCTGTTGATTCGCGTACCGCCATCCGATCTCTCCGTGATTCTCGCCCCCGTAGAGAGCGTACTCGACCTCCTTCCCAAGCCGCCGCAGATCGACGAACACCTCTGCCGCCTCGTGCGGAGGAACCGTGGTCTCCGCTCCACCCTCGATGATCAGTAGCGGCGTATCCACCCGGTCGAGAAAGAACACGGGTGAGTTGTCGATGTATCGCGCCAGGTCCTTCCACGGAGTGGTACCCAGCCACGACTCGAGGCGTAACTGGCCGAACGTCGCGCCAGTACCTTGCATTTCGCCATAGTCGGCAAAGAGATCGCCGTATCCACCCCTCATGATCGCGGCCCTGAACCGGTGAGTTTGTACCAGCAGCGCCAACACCGTGTAACCGCCCCAGCTATGGCCGATCAGACCAATGCGTGCGGAGTCAGCGATCCCCATGGCAATGACCTGGTCAACACCCGGCATGATAGCGTCCGCCAAGCTCCGCATCTGATCGCTCAATCGGATTGGCGCGTCAGGAGCCAGCACCGCAAACCCACGCGTCGCCAACAGTTGCATGTTCTCAGTGCCTTCCCCTTGAAGCCCGAAGCGGAAGACATTGTTGGAGCGGTGCTCCCGCGGGTATGGATAGACGATCAAAGGATACCGATGCCCGGGCACATAATCGGACGGCAACAACAGCGCACCGCTGACCGGCTCGCCGGTGACCGCTTTCCAATGGACCAGCCGCGTTTTGCCAAAAGATTTGCCGACGAGCGACGGAGCAACATTGGTCAGCCGCCTGGAGTGGACGAGGCTTGTGTCTGCAATCCATAGATCTCGGGGGCTCGCCGCTCCCTCTGATGCGTACACGAGACTCCGCCCATCGGCCGATACGTCGCTTGCGGTGAATTGTCTCGACCCGATGTACTGTTCCTCGTCCGTTACCTGGGTCCACACACCGGTGCGACAGTCGATCCTCGCAAAACCCATCCGCTTGGTCGAGTCATTGCGAGATACAACCACAAGGCCTTTGCCGCCATCGTCCCATGCCGTATTGCCGGTACTCGGGCCGATGAACGAGACGATCGACGTCCCGCGGGGCGGCTGGGCCACCACGCGGAACGAGTTGCTATCAATGGTGAGTTGAGCCACAGTGGAGTCGGATACGATCAGCAGCACTTGGCCGGCTGAATCCCATCGGAGCGGCTGAGCTCCGTCCCGGCTTCTAAGCCTGTGACCGATGCTGTCAGGCGCCAGATAGTGTTTGATGCTCCAGTCGTTTGTGTGAAGGATATTGTACGATTCAGTTCCGTCAGGCTCAGCGATCGCATACGCGAGGGCGCTACCCCGGGGCGACCAGGCGACCCCGGTCCCATATGGCGAGATGACTGCGCGGTCTGCGACCAGCCTCGGCGAAGGCGGCACACGGTCGTTGAGTGGAACCACCACCAAGTCGTCTCGGTACTCGGCGATGGTGGCCGTCGCATTCGTTATACCGTGCATTGAAGTAAATGCGACAAAGCGGCCGTCAGGCGATACCCAGTACGCAAATGGCCTATAGCCGTGCGCAAGCACGGTCACCTTTCCCGTGGCGACGCGGATCAGCGCCAGGTCACCGGCATAGAAGGATTCGGATAGGCTTACTGTCGAGGGTATGAGCCGAGTCTGGGTACGCCAAGTTGAGTCAGTTCGATACAGGGCCACCGTCGAACCAGGCACTCGGCCCACAGTATCCCAGGACATCCCGATGAGATGCTCGCTGCCTCTCGTCGCATCCAGGGTGGTGCCATACCGCAGGATCCGCGTGACCACGTCGCGGCTGTCCGGCGTCCACCGAGGGACCTCGAGCGGCGTGTAAGGCCGTACGATCGCATCTGAAACCGGATGACTTGTTCCGACGGCCGCGTCCCAGATCCACAGGCGCGCGACACCATTGGCATCACAGTAGTAGGCGACCCTCGTTCCATCGGGCGACCATTGAGGCGCCCAGGCGTTCACACCTGGCCTGTCATTGAGACGAACCGCCACGTTGCGCTTCAACTCCGCGATCCACACCTCGCAGCCTCGCGCCGATCCCGTAGCACCCGTTCGGGTATAGCCGGCAATCAGTGTGTCGCTGTTCACGCGGTCTACGGAGCAGATCGTATAGGCGACCGCGTGACCGTCGGGCGACATCGACACTGGCATGTAGTCGAGGAACAAGGGCTGAGATAGCGCGGCGCTGATGGATAACGAATCGGACGCCTGCGCGAGTGCACCGCTGGAGGCGAGGAGAGCCTCGAGCACAGCGACACCCCATGTCACTATTGGTCGCACGGTGAAGTTCATCTGGACGGTGTGGGGTTAGTAGCGGACACGGACGCCCGCAACCGTTACGCGTCCCTGAATCGGTTCAGCGTTGAAGAATTCATACGTGTCGTTGTTGGTGACATTCTTTACCGTCACGAATGCAGAGACCAAAGACGTGAGTTGTTGCGTAACAGCCAGATTTGCCTTGGCAAACCCCGGATAGGGCCGGATGTATCCGCGGGACGTAGCCGCACAGGGTCCCGTGCCGCCGAAGCAACTCAGTTCAGCGAGGACGTCGTAGTTCGTCCAGGTACCCACATAGGATAGTCCGACCGTGACCGTCGTCCTGCGCAGCGGCAACATCGCCAGCGACAGGCCGCCAGTATGTTGCGGCACGACAAGCAGTTGATCACCCACCTTGAGATCGCCGCCGTACAAAGGGCCCAGCGACTCGACGCGGCTGCTCGTGATGGCGTATTGCGCGGCGATTTGGCCGAACCCCAATCGCACGGTGCCTTCCAGCTCGACACCCCGGTTTTGAACCCGGCCGAGGTTCTGGAATTGCTGGACCTGAGGATTCGTGTCGGCGTTGATTGTCACGCCATCAATCAGATCGCTGGCGACTTGGTCGTAGTACGTGACCCCGACCGAACCGCGGCCGCCGAACGCCGCATCTATCCCGGTGTCCCAACCGCTCTGCCGCTCTGGACTCAACCGCGGATTGGCGAGTTGGAGCGTCGACGGCGTCAGGATCGCTTCCTCTTCGCCCGGATCGGGCGGCCGGATGGCTTGCCCGTACGACGCCCTCAATTTCAGCGTCAGCGACCCAAGAGATGGGGCATAGGCAATCCCAAATCGAGGAGATACCGGTGTCCCGAGCTGCTGCCCGAATGCCGAGTTTTGTTCCGCTCGTACTCCAGCCGTGAAAAACAATTGGTCCGCCACGCCCACCTGCGTCTGAACAAAAACGCCGGTGTTCGTCAACGGTGCCCGTGAGACGGTGAACGGCTGGCCAGGATCGGTCTCGATCGTGCCTGTGGTGTTGGTCGCACCGCTTGTGAAATACGAATCGTTGCCGAGATCGTAGTGATCTACGCCGGCCGTCACGTTGGCTGAAACCATCCTGTTGATCTGTAGCAGAACCGACGTGTTGTACGCCAAGGTCAGCCTGCTTTCGTTCTGCTCGTCGACTGTGAGAAAAGTGTCCGCGGGAGTTGTCAAAGCCGGAGCGCTCGAACGGAGATCGTTCAGAGTGCGATCGACTCCGATCGTGAGCGAGTGATGCCACCAACTGGCTGGCGTGAAGCCGATGCTAGCGCCAACCGTCTGCTCTTGTGAAGTCAGAAACTGATTGGTCGGCTTGGTGTAGGTCGGAATGCCAGTTGACGCAAAGTCCGGCGGAAACGCCTCGCCCACCTGCTGGATGTAGTCCCGGCCAGTGATATCGACCGTGATACGGTCCTGCGCGATATGAACACTGCCGAACCCACTCGGGATTGACGTGGCACCCTGGGCCACCCAGTTGCCGGTGCTTGCATAGCCGCCGCCGAGAGAATAGCTGGCGGACTGTGTGCCGCCATTGACCGACCCGGAGTACTCTTGCCGAGCCACGTTGCCTCCTCCCTGGTCAGCATACGGCCCTTGCACCACGCCGGCGGCTGCCTGGAGGTTCACCTCGGGACGGGTTGAGTTGGGAGAGCCATGTCGCGTCGTAACCAGAAGGACACCAGAGATCGCGTCGGAGCCGTAGATCGTCCCTGCTTCTGGGCCGCGAATTACTTCGATCCGGTCGATGCTTGCCGGGTCGACTGCAGCAAACGTACGGTCGGTGACCTCGATGCCGTCCAGGTACACCTTCATCGAGCCAGCTCCGATATTGAGCGTGCTGCCACCGCGAACGGCGAAGCTCGTTTGCTGAGGATCCGTCGCAATATCCCATGCGACCGCACTCGGCACTGCCTGCCGAAAGAGCTGTGCGACTGTTTGTGGCCGTTGCAGATCGATGTCGGTCGCGGTGATTACCGAAACCGGCGTGGGAATTGCCTTGACCTCGGTCGGCACAACCGTCCCGGCCACGACAACCTGATCGAGCTGATTGACTGATTGCACGAGCGCCACATTGACCACCAGCGACTGGCCCGCGACCACCGTCACGGTCCGCCGCGCCTCGACGTACCCCAGGAACCGCACGCCAAGCGTGTACGTGCCTGGTGCCACGTCCGCGATCCGGTATGCGCCGCTGTCGTCGGTCGTGGCGCCACGCGCAATACCCTCCACCAGCAGCGTGGCGTGCGCGATCCCCTGCCCTGTCTTGCTGTCCGTCACGCGCCCCGTGATCGCGCCGCTATCCTGAACTGCACGATGTGCGACAACCGACGCCAATCCGTCTGGCGTCAGCTCCACGTCCACGTTCGCGCCACGCAGGACGTGGGTCAGCGCCGCCGCGACGGTCACTGATTGGCGGGAGAGCGTCACTCGTGTGCGGGCCGGCAATACCGCATGGTCGTAGGTAAACCGCAGCCCCGACTGCTCCGAGATCGCCGCCAGTGCTTCCGGGATCGTCGCATCACGCACAGCGATCGTGATGCGCCGGCTGAGGATCGCGGTTCGCGCCGTGTCGAGGCGCTGGAGCTTGCCGCCAGCATCCACCGGCGCCGCGTAGAACGCCGGAACTTGATCGGGCACTGGCGCCGCATTCTCGGCACCACTGCTTACGGCGACCATCATGGCGGCAAGCGAAACCAGCACTCGCCATACGTTACCGGATGTGCTTCGGCGGACTCGAGGACGATCCATAGCTCCCCCCCACGGTCGTGGATGGCTGCACGGTGAGAAACAGACTTCGGATGGGCAGACGGTCTCGCGGCCTATCCCCGCGGGACGGATCTCAGGGCGGATACAGCGTCACGACACGCCCCACACGGGTTGCGCGTATGCCGAGTGCGCCTTCGAGTGCCACCAGCACATCGGCGGCTGGGTCGTCGAAGGACGCGGTCAATGTCCTCGATGCGAGCCGAGCATCGCCGAGCCGAATGTCGAGGTCGTACCACCGGCTGAGCTCCGCCACGACCTCAGGTAGCGGCGTGTCGTCGAACGCCAGCCGCCCATCACTCCAGGACAGATAGCGGTCCGCGGCGAGCCCGGACCGCACCCGCACGACGTCGTCCACACCGGCCGTCGCCATCATCCCGCGGGTGACGACCACCGACGAGATCGGCACTGCGCTGTCGTGCGATCCGTCCGCCGGGACACGCCGGGTGTGCATCACGACCGCGCCGTCCGCGACCACGAGCCGCATCACCGAATCGCGCCCGTACGCACGGATATCGAACCGTGTGCCGATGTCCTCAGCCAGAACTCCACCGGCCCACACCCGGAATGGATGGCCAGCATCATGAGCGACATCGAAGTAGGCGTGCCCCGTGAGCGAGACCGTGCGATCACGGACGCCGTAGCTGCCCGAAATCCGAAGCACACTTTCCGGACCCAGGACCACAGTCGCGCCACCGAGCGTGAGCACCGCACGCTCGCCACGGGCCGTCGCGTACGAGTGTTCGGCGAGATGCATGGCGCTAGCCGCGGAGTCTCTCCTGGAGTGGAAAGCCCAAACGCCCAGCGAAACACACAGAATCGACGCCGCGAGACCGAACCATCCGGGCGACAGCCACCGGCCGGTAGTCGCAATGACCGGCCTGACAATCCGAAGGTCAGAGCCGGTCACCGTGAGGTCGACCGTGTCACCCAACCGCCCGCTCCAGGGCATACGTATCCGCTTCCGGCACTCGGCCCACCACTCCCCCGCATCCGGCTCGTCATACGGCTCGTCATACGAATGGCGAAGCGCCTCGATGGTCAGCCCTCGGTCGCTGTCCATCGCGACCCAGGACTCGAACAGCTCCCGCTCCACAGCACCCAGCTCGCTCACCAGATAGCCTTCCAGCAAAACGCCCGGATCGCCGGCCGAGTCTGCCTGCGTACGGCGAGTGGTGACCGGAAAACGCCAGGGGCGCGCCGGGCGGAGTGTGTACCTCACGACATGTAGACGCCGCCGCAAGGCCAAAACCCCCGCTCGAATCGCGGCGAGGATCGAAGCACGCTCGGGAGGCGTCGGCATCGCGCCTTACCGGCCGCGGCGCCTGGGTTGGCTTCGGCCGCCGTCCGGCGGCAGGAGCCGCGCGCGCAAGGCGCGAACCGCGCGGGAGAATATCCGTTCGACCGCCTTGACCGAGACCGCACCAATCGCGGCCCGCACTTCGGCGTTGGACATCTGTTCTTCGACGCGCAGCCGGAAGACGGTGCGCTGGCGATCGGGGAGTGCGGCGAGCGCGGCCTGCACGGCGGCTCGTGCGTCCGCGAGATCGCCGGGGGCCATCCGCCCTCGGGTTCCTCCCGCCTCTTCGGCCGCGGCGGCACGCTTGCTGTTCTCGCTCTCCGGCTTCCCGCTGTCCTCGACCCACCGTGCGTCACGCTCTCGGCGGCGCAACTCTTCGCGCAGGACGGTGCGCGCACGGTTCCGGACGGCCACCGTGAGATACGCGCCGATCGGTCCGCGCACAGCAAGCGTAGTACGCCGCCACCACACGGCGGTGAACACGTCCTGCACGACGGCGCGCGCGGCCCACGATGAGTGGAGGTACCGGTAGGCTACCCGGTGCAGTGCGCCGGCGTGGGCAAGAAAGAGACGCTCGAGCGCCTCTTCATCGCCGGCCGCAAGCCGCTTGAGCAGCGTGCGGTCGGCTTCCTCAGCAGGCTTTCCCTTGTCCTCCGACACGCGCCGCGCCGATTCAGCCACCAGCGCGTCCCACGCGCGTGCCGCCCGCGCCAGCACAAGACTCGGCAGCGCCGTCCAGAGCGCCGAGCCAGTCGCTTGGGCACGCCGCGAGCGTCCCACTCGCTGCTATCCGGCCAACCGCATGTGTGAGACAGTGGGTGCCAGCCGTCAGCGGGCCGTCAGAGGATCCGTGATCGGGTGCAAAAGTGAGGTGCGGATAGTCACGCCGTGGATAGCTCCGGAGGCATAGCATGCGCGGCCGAATTTCGCGAAAGCACTATTTATAGTGCCTCCCTCCATGGGCCACCGTGCGACATAATCAGCAGAGCCCGGGGGGAAACGGCGTGGCGGCGGCGTCGTCTCTTGCCCCCCACCTACCCCATGACTGTCGGCCACCTGCTGGACATCCTGTCGAAGCTGGATCCTGAAATGCGCGTCCTGGTGCCCGGACAGGAATGGGGCTGGGCCGATCTCGCGCGCGCGGTCAGGCGGACCACGGCGTTCGCCCCGATCGATGACCGCCCGGACATGGGAGCGTGGATCACGCAGCCGCTCGATGTGCCGGATGCGCCCCGTGAGCGTTGTGTCCTGCTCACACCTAGGCCTTCGCGCAGACGCAAGCCGCGGCCATAGGCACCTCGCGAAACAGGCCCGGCACAACTCACTCCGCTCGGCACGGAGGCTTGCGAGTGCGAGGTGATTGTCTAAAGCGGCCCGTTCAGGTTACCCGCTCACGGCCATCGGCCAGCCTCCGAGCCAGCATCTCCACGACGACGCTGCTGCCCCGCTCGCGGAGTTCGGCGCGACTAAGACCTATGTGGCGCCGGATCAAACCGGCAAGCGCGGACCCGGACCCAAATCCGAGGACGCGAGCGACCCGCTCAGCGGGCCAGCGTGCGTCGGCGAGTCGCTCCGTAGCGATGATGAGACGGCACCACGTGACGAGCACACGGGGTGAGGGCGCGCCGCCCGCGTGGCACCACGCGGCCAGAGTTTTCCGGTGCACATGCAGGGCGGCCGCCGCATCAGCGACTGTCGGGGCACGTGCTCCGTATCGCAGCCCGTAGTTCAGGATCGCTGCCACTCCAGGCGACGCGACTGCGGACAGTATCCGGTACGCATCCTCCGCCGCACACGCCGAGGCCGCCCGGGCCAGGATCGGACCGACGGCGTGATTGAGATCGTCGTGGCCGGCGATGATCACGTTGGCGACGCCAGCGCGGGCCAGCGTGACAATGGCGCGCGACGCCGCGGCGGTGAGGGGCGCATACACGAGCACCGGCACGGCTGGGTGCTGGCCGCGCACCGCTCGCGTCACCTCCTCGATGTGCGATATGTCGCTGCCGGTCGCGGACGCGAGATCAGATGGGCCGAAGCCAGCGAGTTCGATGATGACAGCGTTTGCCCCGCGGGTGGTGACCGCGACCATCACGTCTTGCCCGGAATCACACCACAGAATGGCGGGACGTCTGCTCCGGCGCGGGCGGCGCTCCCCAGTGATCGCGGCCGCGAGTCGCTCGCGAGCGAGCGGGTCCGTCACCCATGCGGCGGCGATCATGGACGGAGGCCCGGCAGGGCCGTCACGCGTTTCGTCCGGGGAACACCGTTACGCCGATGGTATCCAATGTCACCGGTGCGTACTCCGTTGAAACATCACGATTTCCCTGCACCGAGGGTGTCCTCTCCAGCGTACGCCTGCTCACCGAGCGCGTCAAGCGCCCGTCATGCTGCTACGCGACAGAACCCTTTCGGGTCCACGGGATCGCCAGCACCTTGGAACTCATGCCTGCGTCCGACGAAACCGAGGTTGCGGTGCTCACCGGGGGACACGAAACGGCCCGCGCGGAGCTGTTGCACGAGCCGTTCTTCCGGGCCCTCGCGGCACTCGAAGGACAGGAGGGCGGGAGCGAGTGGCGTGCGCTGATCGCGGGACTTGTGACGCTGCGATTGGCCGACCGGCGAATCGCCAGCGCGGAGTATGGGATTCGCCATAGGCTGCAACTGGTGCCGGAGAGCGGATTCACGGCAGACGTGCCAGCGGAGGTCATCGAAGCCGCACACGCCGCGACCGGTGCCGTGGACGATCATGACTCCGTCGCCGGACCGCTCCGTGAGCTCGTCCAGTCGGCGAGTGCCGTCATCGCCAATAATCTGCCGGAGCGGCTACTGGCCTACGCCCACGCGCTGCACGCTGATTCGCGGTGGCCGCTCGCCGCCGACGTGTATCGCACGGTGCTGCGGGTTGCGGCGGCCCCACAGGCGGACGGCGTGTCTGTTCTTCAAGCGTTTGTGCCGCACACGTATGATCGGCTTGGGCGGTCGCTCCGCATGGTCGGTGATCTCGACGGGGCGAGAGCGGCCTATGACGCGGGGTGTAGAGCCGCCGATATGCTGGGCGATGAACACGCAGAGCGACTCATGCGCATCTCCCAGACGAAAATGCTGATGCATCTCGGAAACCTGCCTGCTGCGGCAGCCGCGCTCGACGCGATTATCCGGGACGCGAGAGCCGCAAAGAACAGCACCCCTCGTGTGCGGCCGACGTATACGGGTGATAACCTGGACGCTGGCTCCGGCGACCCATCTGACTTTCTCAACATTCTAGCCCTTGCGCATCATGATCGAGGGGTCGTCGCGAGCCGCCAGGGTGATTTCAACGTTGCGGCGGAGCACTATTATGCCGCTTGGCGAGGCTATCGCGATCCAGATCGCCGGGAGCGTGCGTGCGCTGACTTCGCTCAGAGCCTCGCGGAGATGGGATTGTACGACGCCGCACGTGATCCACTCTTGTTGTTATACACAGGTGCGCATCGTCGCGAAATACGGCTCATTGCAGCCACGAACCTTCTCGAACTCGCGGTGCTCGAACACCGAGAGGACCTCTTTGAATCCTATCGGCGAACGCTACACCAAGCGGAGCGTGCCGGAGTACTCCCGGCCGAAGTGGCTGCGAAGTTCGCGCTGTACGAGGGACGCGGAGAGGTCCGGTTTGGACGACCAGTCGCTGCCGCGACGGCTTTTGAGCGGGCCCTCGAGCTGGCCGCACTCAATCGAGTCCACGAAGTCACCATTCGCGCCGACGAGGCGATAGCGGCGCTCAGGTCAGAGCGCGCAGTACACGATTGGTTCCCGCCGATAACTCCTGTGACGATGTCACGATCTGTCCAACGGATCACGCGCGCTGTGCGTCGCGTTCGCCGCCGGGCGGAAGCGCCGCACCACGGATGACCGCGGTACGGCACCGCCTGGGCGATGACGCATCGTTCACGCCCCAGCCAACATTGGACCCTCAGACTAGCACTGATCACTGCCTGCGTAGACGCCGCAGGCGTTGTGTGCCACGGGAGTTGGTCCGCTGCGAATAGCAGCGGAGCTGTTGTTGTCCGCCGTGGGTGATGTCGGTGACGAGCACGCCGCAGCCAGTGCGACGAGAACAGCGGCAGTTGCGGCGAAGATGGATTTGCGAGCGGCGCGAGCGAGGAGGTGACGCTGTGTCATGAGAGACCCTCGGTAACGGTGAATGCCGGCAAGCCCACGCAAGGCCTGCTCTGAGCGGTGCCACCTTACCGTTCGAGATCACAACTCGCCTCGCACACCCGGGCCATGATGCCACCGTTTGAGCACTCCGTCTCGACCCGTCGCGCATCGCCACGTATCCGTTCTGTCTCGCTTCCTCCGACTCGCTCGCTGCGTGGACTTCGCGACGTACCTCAATCCCTCCGACCTCGCGCGCTTTCGCGTGCTCGCCGGTGCCGATCACGCGATCCACGATGTCGCAAGTGTCGCCGATCTGGAGATCGTCATCCGGACGCGGCCGATCGATGTCGTCGTCGTGGATCCGCAAGCACTGGGGCCCACGAACATCCCGGCGCTCGGCACCCTGCTCGCGAAGTACCAGGCGCTACCCGTGATCGCGTATGTGTCGGTGTCAGTCGAAGGGATGCGCGGATCGCTCGCGCTGGCCGCGTTTGGGGTGCGACACGTGGCGCTTCGCGGCTACGACGATCAGCCAGCTGCGTTCCGCGCAATCGTCGACCGGGCCCGCGCAGATACGGTAAGCGCGAGCCTCCTCGAACGTCTCGCACCTGCCCGCGCCAAGCTCCCAGGACCCCTCGATGCGGCAATCACGATCCTGTTCCGGGCACCTCACACCGTGCGCGGGTCCGCGGCGCTCGCACGACTGGCCGCCATGCCGCCACGGACGTGCTCGCGTGCCCTGCAACGGGCAGGGCTCTCGTCAGCGCTCCTGTTCGTGCGGGCCGCGCGAGTGATCCGGGCCTACCACTACCTGAGGGGCGGGTCCGACCGCGTCGCGGATATCGCGGCCCGGCTGGGATATGGCACCCCGGATGCACTGGCCCGAGACACCCGTGACGTGACAGGGTGCCGGCCGAGCGCGCTGGTCCGCACCGTCGGGCCGGATGCACTCGTGGCGCTGGTGGCGAACCGCCTGACCCGGCCGCCCACTGCGCGCCAGGCGGGCGGACCGGCCAGCGGTACCGGCGTTCCTCTCTCACCACACGCGGACGACGTCGACGAGCCAGGCGGCGCCGCGACCGGCGAGGTGAACCCGCGAGCGCCCCCGTTCCCGGGGTCCGTCCGGGATGCGAGCCCCCGGCAAATAGCACTATATATGCTGGGCCTGTTGATGCTGTGGCACACTGGTGAATTGGACTGCACCATTGCCACATGGCGTCCTTGCGCGTGCGCTTTGGCCGGACAGTGGTGCACATCCGGAAGACGGAGTCCCGCTACTCCCAGGAGTCGCTCGCACACGCGGTCAAGATCCACCGCACCTACATGGGCCTCATCGAACGCGGCAAGGCCAACGCTACCCTGGACATCATCGAACGCATCGCCCGGGTCCTCAAGGTCTCTCCCGCTCGGCTCCTGTCAGACTCCGACTGACCAGTCTGGCTAGCGCGCTGAGCACGCACCCGCCCAGCCGATGCCCCGCCGTCAGATCGTCGCTGGCTCGGTGAGCAGCTCGGCGACGGCCTGCAGCAGCGCGTTCGCCGTGAACGGCTTCTCGATGAAGGCGAAGCCCGTGTCCTCGATCTCGGTGCGTAGCATCGGCGCATTGGCGTAACCCGACATCAGCAGGACCGCGATATCCGGGAACGAGCCACGAAGCGTCAGCGCCAGCTCCCGGCCACCCATCTCCGGCATCACCATATCGGTCACGACGGCGCCGATCGCCGGACCGGATTCCGCCGCCTCGATCGCGGCCGCACCGCTCTCGGCCTCCACCACCCGATACCCGCCACTCTCGAGGATGCGCCGGACGACACCCCGGACCGCGACATCGTCGTCCACGACGAGGATCGTCTCAGTGCCCGTGCGCCGGACTCCCAGCACCGCGGGCGCCGGCCGCACCTCACCTGCCACCGCGGTCTTCGGCAGGTACACCGAGAAGGTCGTCCCCTCGCCGATCGTACTCTCGACTTCCACGTATCCGGCTGACTGCCGCACGATGCCGTAAACGGTGGCCAATCCCAGACCAGTGCCCTTCCCACTCTCCTTGGTCGTGAAGAACGGCTCGAAGATCCGGCCGCGAGTCTCCGCATCGATGCCCATGCCCGTGTCGCTCACCGAGAGGCGGACGTAACACCCCGGCGGCATCGCATCGGGCCCGCCACCCGCCCGCCGCTCGCGCACCTCGGCGTTCTCCGTGCGGATCGTCAGCGTGCCACCCTCCGGCATCGCGTCGCGCGAGTTGACCACGAGATTGATCAGCACCTGCTCCAACTGGCCAGCATCGGCCATGACGGGCCACAGACCAGGTGAAAGATCCGTGACGAACACCACATCGCCGACGAGCAGCCGCCGCAACATCTGCTGGACCTCGACCACCGTACGGTTCACATCGAGGACCCGCGGCTCGAGGATCTGCCGCCGCCCGAACGCCAGCAACTGGCGAGTCAGCACGGCAGCGCGATCCGCCGCCTTGGTGATCTCCTCCGCATCGCTCCGCCGCTCGTCACCCGGCTCCAGCGCATCACGCAGCAACTCGCTGTACGACTTGATCGCGGTCAGCATGTTGTTGAAGTCGTGGGCGACTCCGCCGGCCAGACGACCGACCGCTTCCAGCTTGTGCGCGTGAACAAGCTCCGTCTCCAGCCGCTTGCGCTCCGTGATGTCGGTGGCGACACCAAGCACCTGTTCGGCGCGGCCATCGGCGCCGACGATCGGGCACTTCACGGTTTGAACGGTGTGCACCACGCCACGGAAGTCGGTGATCTGCTCTTCGGCGATGTACAACGGCCGCAACGTGTCCATGACCTGAAGGTCCGCCCGCCGAAAGGCCGCCACTTCGGACGAGCCGGAATTGAAATCAGGAGGGAACTGTCCGATCAGGTTCTCGATCGACGTCCCATACAGTTTCGCCACTGCCTGGTTGACCAGAGTGAGACGCCCCGACCGGTCCTTGGCGAAGATGAAGTGCGGATTGACGTCGATGATCTGTCGCAAAAAACGCCGCTCGACTGTCAGGTCACCCTGCGCCCGCTCCGCCCGCGTCACGAGGTCGCCCAGCATCTCGTTGGCCGCCGTGAGCTGCTGCGCGAGTGCCTGCGATTCCTGTGCTTGCCGCTCGACCGCCGCCGCCTGCTCTTCAAGCTCGGTGGCCTGAAGCTCGAGATGCTCCTGCTGGCTCACGAGATTGGTCGTCTGGCTCATGATCCGCCGGCCGAAGAGCCAGACGATGAAGGCGAGCACCGTTAATCCAAACGCGAGCGCGATGGTCGCCGAGTTGTCCGACCACCGCTCCGCCGCGGATCGTTCAGCGAAGAGGAGATCCTGCGCGTCACGCAACTGCTGCACGGCTCCACGAATCGCCTCCAGCTCGGCATCAGCCTGACTCTCCCGCGCCGCCGCCGCGAGGGGTGTCCCGACGATCAACTGTCTGCCCGAGACAACCGGGGCGACCACGTGGCTCATCCAGATCGCGACCGCGACCTGGATATCACGGGCCCGTGCATGTTGCGTCGAGTCGTCGACGCTCTGCGTGACCAGCGAATCGACCGCCGCGGACAGCTCGGCGCGCGTCGCGGCGTCACCAGCCCTCCGCATCGCATCATCCATCAGGCCAGGGCTGCCGACCACGACTTGCTCGTCCTTGATGCGCGACATGAGCCGGTGCGCCAGACGGACCATCGTAAGGCTCTGCGCGACACGCGTACGGTTATGCGCGTGGGCGACATCGAGCGACCCAACCACCACGACGATGGCAAGCACCACTATCGCGGCCACCCGCCTCTCGAGGCGCACGGCCGCGAGTACGTTGCGCCCATCACGCATGCTGCCGGCCGACGATGGATTCATGCTTGAGGAGAAGCCCCGGAGGCGAAGGCGGATCAAACAGTTACGAGTTTCCTAGGGGCAGACGACCGGCCGTGCCAGAGGTCGCGGGACCCGGGCAGTCCTGGCGCCCGGCGAGGGCCTCTCATCCGGCTCGCCGAAGGGCAATTCGGAGGTTCGCCCGTCCAGAGATACACGCCGCGGGACGCCCCTTCTGGACGCCCCTTCTATAGGAAAGGGGCCCCTGGCCGTACCTGACGACCCCACTAGTCGTCCGCATAGATGTGCATTATTATTGCATAAATATGAGGACATTCGGCAGCCGGTTGCCCGTTGGCGTACTGGGGGCGAGTGGGTACGCCGGGAGGGAGTTGTGCGCACTGATCGGCCGCCACCCACGGCTCGGTTTGGTGTGGGCGACTGCCAACGAGCAGCATGGGGCGCCAGTGCCAGGACGGGATGACGCGATGCGGTTCGTCGGGACGGCCGAGGCCCCGCTCGAGGACGCAGCCTTGGTATTCAGTGCGCTCCCGCATGGAACTTCGGCCGGCTGGGTCAGCCAGGCCCATGCGGTGGGCGCCCGGGTCATTGACCTGTCCGCGGATCTCCGCCCCGGCAACGGGGCCGCACATCGGACCACGACCGGGACCACCGGCACCGCTCCGGTCGCCGGGATCTATGGGCTTCCGGAGCTGGATCGCGAGGCCGTGCGGGTCGCCGGGGTCGTTGCAAATCCGGGATGTTATGCCACGGCGGTGCTGCTCGCGGTCCTCCCGGTGCTGGCTACCGGTCTCGTCGCGCCAGGGGGAACGGTGTCCGTGTGTGCCGCGAGCGGGGTCACAGGCGCGGGGAATTCTCCCCGCCGGGAACTGCTGTTCGCGGAGGTGACCGAAAACTGCCGCGCCTACGCCGCGGGAAACGACCACCGGCACCTGAACGAGATGCGCGCCGTGTTCGAGCGGTTCGGGACGGACGCGGATCTCGTGTTCGTGCCCCATCTGCTGCCGGTCGCCCGCGGGATCCTCGCGACGGTGACCATCCCGCTCGCCGAGCCGCTCACTGATCCGCTGGGGTTCTGGAAGGCGCACTACGCGGAGGAGCCGTTCGTCGAGATCAGCGCGGAACCGCCATCGCTGCGTGATGTCGTGCACCGCAACTCGGCCCGCATCTCGGTCGCGGCCGCGGCAGGCGTGCGCCGGCCGACGCTGATCGCGACCGTCGCGATCGACAACCTGCTCAAGGGCGCCGCTGGACAAGCCCTTCAAAACGCCAACCTCCTGCTGGGATTCGAGGAGACAATGGGGCTGCCCGCGTGAGCGCGATGGCATCGGCACTGATGGCCGCAGACTCCGGAGTGGACAATGTGACCGCGCCGCCACTCGTCGTGAAAATCGGCGGTCGCGTGCTCACCGATCCGCGTCTCCCCGCGGCGCTGGCGCTTCGCCTCGCACAGGCCGGCCAACGGGTCGTGATCGTGCACGGAGCCGCGGACGAGGTCTCCGCTCTCCAACGCACGTTCGGGGTCAAGCCGGAGTTTGTGAATGGGCTCCGCGTGACGTCGCCCGGCGACATCGACCGGATCCGGATGGCGTGCTCCGGGCTCGCCAACAAGCGGCTCACCGCGGCGCTGATCGGCGCCGGGATCACCGCGATCGGCCTCTCGGGTGAGGATGCCTCCATCCTCGTCGCCGAGCCCTCGGGTGACAGTGCCCTCGGCGCCACCGGGTCCGTCGTCGCGGTGCACACCCCGCTCCTCGAGCTGCTGCTCGCAAGCGGCTACGTCCCCGTGATCTCGCCATTGGCGCGTGCTGCCCGGGTGCCCGGACACCCCGTGCCGGCGACCGCCGCGCTCAACATCAACGCCGACGATGCGGCAGCCGCCATCGCCACGGCACTCGGTGCGCGAGAGTTGCTGCTCGTCGCCGACGTCGCGCACGTGAGAGCACACGGACACAACGTCACCGAATTGAGCGAGAGCGCGGCCGAAGCGGCGATCGCCGCGGGCGACATCAAGGACGGGATGCTGGTGAAGGTCCGCGCGGCGGTCGGCGCGGTCGCCCGCGGCGTCCCCCGGGCACGCATCGGCGATGTCGCCATGATCGCCGGCGACAGCACCGGTACGTCGATCGTCGCCGATGGAGGGCTGTCATGAGCGGGCTCGCGCTGCCCGTGATGCCGGACGCCGGCGTCGCCCCATCGCTACCACCCACCGAAACGCCCTCGGCGATCCTCGGGACCTACGCCCGGGCACCGCTCACTGTCGTGGACGGCCACGGCGCGGAGTTGATCGCGAGCGATGGGCGCCGGTATCTGGATTTCACCAGCGGCATCGCCGTCAATGCACTCGGCTACGGCGACCCAGGGCTTCAATCGGTGTTGCAGGACGCGGCGTCGGGGCTCATCCACGTCTCCAACCTGTTCCGCACCGAACCCGCCGAAGAACTGGCCCAGTGGCTGGTGATGCATTCGTTCGCGGACAAGGTCTTCTTCTGCAACTCCGGTGCGGAGGCGAACGAGGGCGCGTTCAAGTTCGCGCGGCGGTGGGCCCGCGCCGTGGGTGGTCCGGTGAAGCACGAGATCGTGGCCCTGCGCGGGTCGTTTCACGGACGGCTGTTCGCGAGCCTCGCCGCAACCGACCGCCCACGCTACCGGGCGCCGTTCCGGCCGCTCGCGGGAGGCGTGACGATCGCCGAGCGTGACCTCGGACGCCTCGCGGACACACTCGTGCCGGAGACGACGGCGGCTCTGGTCGTGGAGCCCGTGCAGGGCGAGGGCGGCGTCCGTGTATTCGACCCGGGGTGGCTGCGCGAGTTGCGGAGCCTGACAGCCGAGCGGCGGATCGCGCTCATGCTGGACGAAGTGCAGTGCGGGCTGGGACGGACCGGGTGGCTGTTCGCGTACGAGCGCGCCGGGATCGAGCCCGATCTGCTGGCATTGGCCAAACCCCTCGCGGGCGGGCTGCCGATGGGGGCCGTGTTGCTCAACGGCGAGATCGCCGCCTCGATCGAAGCGGGCGATCACGGCTCGACTTTCGGCGGTGGCCCATTCGTGTCAGCCGTCGCGCGGTACGTCGTCGAGCGGATCGCGGAACCGGCGCTACTCCAATCCGTCCGGGAGCATGGCGAGTGGCTGAGCGCGACGCTGAACCGCCTCGCGGAAGCCTCGCCTCACGTACGCGGCATACGCGGCGTTGGGCTCATCTGGGGCATCGACATCGCCATGCGGGCCGCACCGATCATCGATGCGGCACGCGAGACGGGCCTGCTCATACTCTCGGCAGGCGACCACACGCTCCGGCTACTGCCTCCACTCACGATCACGCGCCCGGATCTCGAGCGCGGCATCGGCATCCTCTACTCGGTACTCGTATGACCGCCACACTCGCGCGGCACAGCCGCCAGACCGTCACGCGGGCTCCTGCGGCCCGGCTCGCAGTGACCTATCGTCCAGCGCGGGCGATGGACGTGCCAGCCATCGTCGCGCTCATCAACGAATATGCGGCGCGCGGCGTGATGCTGCCCAAGTCACCCGATGCGGTGGCGATGGCGCTCGACGACTTCATCGTGGCGGCCGACCACACCGGCCGGCTTCTGGGATGCGCGGCGATCCGGGAGTACTCGCCGTCCGTTGCAGAAGTCGGCTCGGTCGCGGTCGTCGCGCGAGCCCATGGCACAGGCATCGGTCGTGAGCTGGTACGCCGGGTCGAGGAGCTGGCCGGGTGCCGGGGTGTGAATCATCTCGTGGCGCTCACGATGACGCCGCGGTTTTTTGAGACACTGGGCTACGCTGTCGTCGAGAAATCCCGGTATCCGGAGAAAGTCGCCCGTGATTGCAACGGGTGCGCGCGGCGGTTCGACTGCCCGGAGATCTGCGTCGCGCGATATTTGAACTGATGGCCGCTCAACCCACCTGACAGGTGTTAGCGATACGTCGTTGTCGTACCGCTCGGGCCAGCGGCCAACGCAGCAGGGGCCGTTCGCGAACGGCCCCTCTCGCCGCCTTACGCGTCGGCAAGCAGCTCCTTGAGGTACGTATCCGTCACTCGGGCGGTCCACGCGCGGAATACCTCGCCTTCTTCACGGGTAGCGAGGTAGGCGCGTAGCAGCGTCTCGAGCGCACCAGCGACTCGTGTCGCCGGGAGCCGCACGCCGGCCCGATGCGCGAAGTCCGCGCCCCGGCCCAAGCCGCCACCGACGAAGAGATCGAAGCCATCGACCTGTCGGCCGCCGTCGTCGACTTGCACGCCTTGCAGCCCGACATCCGCGATCCAGTGCTGGCCGCACGCGTTGGGGCAACCGGTGACGTGTATCCGAAGATGCTGGCTGAAGTTCGGGAGCCGGCGTTCGAGATCGGGGATGAGGTTCAGGCTGAATGCCTTCGTTTCGACCAGCGCGAGCTTGCAGAACTCCGATCCCGTGCAGGCGACGATGCCGCGCTGGAACGGTGAGGCGACAGGAGCGATGCCTGACGACGTTACGGCGTGCTCGAGGCCACCCATGTGTGCATCGGGCACATTGAGCACCACCAGGTTCTGCGCAGCCGTGGTGCGGAGCGTGCCGTCGCCGAACTCCTCCGCCCAGTCAGCGATCCGCCGAAGAAGCGCCGGGCGGATCCGGCCCGCGGCCACCGAGAATCCGGCGTAGGAGAGCCCCGCCTGCCGCTGAGGGTGGACACCGACGTGGTCGCGGAACTGCTCGATTGGCGCGTCTTCTGGGACGCCAGGATCGAGCGTGAAACCGAGGCGGTCGTTGACCTCCGCGAGAAAACGATCGGCCGTCCAGCCCTGCGTGAGGAAGAGATACTTCATGCGCGCCTTGGCACGGTGCACGCGGAGCACGTCCGAGTCGCGGAAGATCCCGGCCACCGCCTCGGTGACCGCGATCGCCTGATCCCAGCGGGCGAAAGCATCGAGGCGGACCGCCATGTGGGGGCGCGTGGAGAGGCCACCTCCGACGCGCAGGGAAAATCCGATCTCCTCGCCGCGGCGGATCGCGGTCAGGCCGATATCGTTGATCTCGGGATACGTGCACCAGTGCCGGCACCCAGTGACGGAGATCTTGAACTTCCGCGGCAGGTTCGCGAAGTCCGGGTGACCGTTCAGGTGGCGATCGATCGCGACCGCGAGGGGCGACGCGTCGGCCACCTCGCCGGCGTCCACGCCGGCGAGCGGGCAGCCGGTGACCGTGCGAGTGTTGTCGCCGCAGGCGCCCTGGCTCGTCCACCCGACCTCTGCGAGAGCATCCCACACCGCAGGGACGTCTTCGATGCGGAGCCAGTGCAACTGAAAGTTCTGCCGGTTGGTGATGTCGAGCGTGCCACGGGCATACCGATCCGCGAGATCCGCTATGGTCCGGCACATCGCCGATGTCAGCACGCCGTTCGGCGTGCGGACGCGCATCATGAAGTACCGGATCGCGTCGCCACGCACGCCCGCGCCGTCGCCCTGCGTATAGAGCCCCCACGCGCGGAGCCGGACCGCAAGATCGTCCGCAGGGATACTGTCGAAGCCTTCGCGAGCGTAGCGCCGGATGTCATCGAGTATCGACCAGGATGGGCGCTCGCGCTTGACGCGTTCGATGTGCTGGGCAGCAGTCTCCTTGGGTGGAGACGGCAGCGGCGGTACGAGGTTGGGTGACGACGTGGAGGACACAGGCATCTGAGCGGAGGAGAGGCGTGAAAACGAAAGGGCCCGCTACTCGGAGTGAGGAGCGGGCCAGGCGTCGGGGTTCGGGGTACGAGCTTGCTGCTCGCTACCGGCGGCGATCGTGAGGATCGGCTCGCACCCTGGCCTGGCGACCGCGCCCATGCGGGGCGGCACATCCGTGGCTCCAACAACAGCCGCAACAGCTGCAACAACACTCGCGGCAGCACTCGCTGCAACGCGCGGCGGTGCCGCACCAGTGGCGTGGCGCGGCGGTCCGTGAGCGGGAGGTGGGGCGAACGGTAAGAGGCATGGTGTGTAACACGAACGCCCACGGACAGCGGCCGCGGGCGAACGCTTTTTAGCATTTGTTTAACGTGGCTGCAATACGCGGCAAGGACCACGGATACGGTGGAAATCGGTTGTACTGCCGAAGCTATCCGCCGTCCACGACGCGCGCAAGCGGCGAATCGCGACGTCAGCCGGGCTTATTCGGCCGGCTTGCCACGAGACCCGCGCGCGGCCAGCTCACCGACGACGGCTGGCCACGCGACGCCTGCCCCATGCATGGCAACCAATGCGTGATAGACGAGATCGCTGGCTTCGGCCACGACGCGATCCGCATCCGTCCCCGTGCACGCCACCACAAACTCGGCAGCCTCTTCACCAATCTTCTTGAGTCTCAGATTGCGATCCCGAAGCAGCGTCCGGGTGTAACCACCCGCCGCTGCCGATGGATCAGCAGCCCGGCCGGCGATCATGCGGTCGAGCACGGCGAGCGCGTCCGGCGCCAGCGCCGGCTCGCCGAAGCAGGACGTCTGGCCGGAGTGGCAGGCCGGGCCCATGGGACGCACGCGGGCGAGGACCGCATCGCCGTCGCAGTCCGCGGCCAGCGACACCACGCTCTGACGATTGCCACTCGTGGCGCCCTTGTGCCAGAGCCCGCGAGTCCGGGATGTGTAGTACATCTCGCCAGTCGCGATCGTGCGTTCGAGCGCGTCACGGTCCGCGTGCGCCACCATGAGGACGGCGCCCGTATCGGCGTCCTGCGTGACGACGGTCAGGCGGCCATCGCCCTTCTCGAAGTCCAGCTTATCGAGATCGAGCACGCCAGCGCCCGGCATCACGCAGCGCCTCTGATAATCTCTCCCCGGACGGGTAGTCCTCGGGCGGCCATTGCTGCCTTGATCGACCCGACCGTCACCACACCGTCGTGCACGATCCCCGCCACGAGCGCCGCGTCGGCACCGCCGTCGCACAGAACCGCGCAGACGTGGTCCGCCGAGCCCGCACCGCCGGAGGCGACCACCGGCACGGTCACCAGCGAAGCGACGGTGCGCGTAAGCGCCAGATCATATCCCGAGCGCCCGCCGTCGCAGTCGATGCTCGTAAGCAGAATCTCCCCCGCCCCACTGTCTACGCACTCGCGCGCCCACTCGGCGACATCGAGCGGCGTCTCGGTGCGGCCGC
The DNA here is from genome assembly GCA_021324775.1 of Gemmatimonadota bacterium. GTDB lineage: Bacteria > Gemmatimonadota > Gemmatimonadetes > Gemmatimonadales > Gemmatimonadaceae > Palsa-1248. Next base: position 76,219 of record JAJPIM010000023.1, on the reverse strand, counting down.
CATGGATAACCACGCGCCACCCGGACGGTGCGCTCTCGTCCCGCCTCGCATCGATGCTCGCAACGATGCACTGGGCGCCGAACCAGGCCGCCGCTTCGCTGATCACGGCCGGGCGGGTGACCGCGGCGGTGTTGACCGCGACTTTGTCCGCGCCAGCCCGAAGCGCACGGCCAACATCGTCCACCGACCGCACTCCGCCTCCAAAGGTGAGAGGGATGAACAGTTGCTCCGCCGTCCGGCGCACCGTGTCCCACCGTGTCTCCCGTCCCTCCGCGCTGGCCGAGATGTCGAGCAGCACGATCTCGTCGGCGCCGGCGCGTTCGTAGCGGGCCGCCATCTCCGCCGGGTCGCCGATCGGACGCAGGGCACGAAATTGCACGCCTTTGACCACACGGTCGTCGTCGGCATCGAGACACACGATCACGCGACGGGTCCGCGTCATGTGGGGAGCCCCGGCACGCGTGCAACCTCGACACGCCCTTTGGTGCTGAACACCTCCCCGCCGTCAACGAGCGCATCACGGATGGCGAGGCCGAGGGCCTTGAACGCGGCTTCGACGATGTGGTGACGATCCTGGCCCCGGAGCACTCTCAGATGCAGCGTCGCGCGCGCGTGGTCGGCGAACGATCGCATCCAGTGATCGTACAACCGGCTCGGCAATGGCCCCTGATAGAACGGACGTCCCCCCACATCGAGAACTGCCTGGACGAGCGCATCATCCATGGGGATCGTGCGATCTCCGTAACGGGCGGCTGTGGGCGTCGCGAGCCCGGCGACCGCGGTGCCGACGACAATCGCGACATCCTCGATGAGATGGTGCTTGAGATCGCCGCGCGCTTGGACTGTGAGATCCAGGGCCGAATACCGGGCGAGCGTCACTAGCATGTGATCGAGAAACGGCTGCGTCGTGTCGGCGGTCGCGCGGCCGGCGCCGCGAGCGATCTCGACGCGGATATCCGTCTCTCGCGTGACGCGCTCGACCACATGCCCGCGCGCTCCCGTAGGGTTCACTTCGGCTCCATTTCGTCCAGTCATTGTGAGAACTCCGTGACGACGGCGCGCGGATCCAGCGCGCCAGTGTAGAGGGCCATCCCGATCACTGTCGCGGTGACACCGATCGCGGCCAGCGCCCGGAGATCCGCAAGCGAGGCGATGCCGCCCGCGGCGTACACGGGTGCCGGGGCGCGATTGACGACTGATGCCATCAGCGGCAGGTCGGGACCCTGCAGCCGGCCTTCCCGATGTACGGCAGTGACGAGGATCCCCGCGAGCGGCAGCCCATGGAGCGCCTCGATTGACTCGAGAACATGTGCGGGTAGCACCCTGTTCCAGCCGCGGGTGACGACCTGCTCGCCGCGCGCATCGGCGGCGACGATCAGCCGGTTCGGGAATCGGGCGGCCATCTCGGCGATCCATGCCGGATCTTCGATCGCCCGGGTTCCGACGATGATCCGGGCGGCGCCGTCGCGCACGAGCGCACGGATGCACCCTTCGCTCGTGATCCCACCGCCGATCTGCACCTCGGGACCGGCGCCGCGCCGGAGGATGCGGCGGACAATCGGTGCATTCGACCCACATCCGGTGGCCGCGTCGAGATCGACGACGTGGAGATGCGCGAAGCCCAGCTCCGCCCAGCGCTGGGCCACACTGGCAGGATCGGGCAGCCGGATCCGCTCATCGGCGTACGACCCGCCGACGAGCTGCACGCACGCGCCGTCGCGGAGATCGACCGCGGGGATCGCGATCATGACACCTCCGTCCGTGGTCCCGCGACGTCCGCGAGGAACCGGTGAATGAAGGACACACCGGGCGCCGAGCTCTTCTCGGGGTGGAACTGGACACCGACTGTGCGCTCGCGACGGACGATGGCTGGAAAACGGTCGCCGTCCACCATCGTCCACGCTGTCGTCACACCTGGATCTGCGGGCGGGCACACATAGCTGTGTGCGTAATAGGCCGTCTCGAGCGCGCCGCCCGTGACGAGTGGATCGGCCGGCTCTTCCAGTGTGTTCCAGCCCATATGCGGGACGAGCGCCGCTTTCAACCGGCGGACGCGGCCCGCCAAGAACCCCAGACCTGCGCCCGGCCCCTCTTCACTCGCATCGAACAGGAGCTGCATGCCCAGGCAGATGGCGAGACATGGGAGGCCATCGGTGAGTGCGCGGCGGATTGCGGTGCGGGCAGGCGCGAGGCAGCCGGCCGCGCCGGTGAACGCCCCGACGCCGGGGAGGATGAGGACTTCGGTATCGATCGCCGACAATGGATCCGTCGTGATGTGTACCGAGACGTCCGGCATGGCCAGCGCCTTGGCGAGCGAGTGGAGGTTGCCGGCGCCGTAGTCGAGAATCGTCGCGCGGATCATACGGCCGGTCCGTCCATCGCAGCCGATCGTCCGGTGGCGCGCTCCAATGCCTGGATCAGTGACGCCATGAGATACCAGGGTCCGACGGTCATGCGGATGGCATCGCCGATCCCGCGCAGCCCCGTGTAGAGCCGGACACCGACGCCGCATTCCCAGAGGCATCGTTCGATCGGCGCCGCCTGTGGCGTCGGGACGAAGAGGAAATTGGCACCCGAGGGGAGCGCGCGCAGGCCGAGCGCGGCCAGGCGTCCCGCGAGCTGGCCGCGGTTCGCGATCGTCTCAGCGATCCGCGCGCGCACCCACGGCGCATCGGTGGTCAAAGCTGCGATCGCGGCATGCTCGGCCACGACACTGACTTTGTACGGTCCTCTCGATTTCTCGATCCCTGCGATGAGATCCGGCGCGCCGATGGCGTAGCCGATCCGGAGACCCGCGAGTCCGAAAGCCTTCGACAGCGTGCGAAGCACCAGCACTCGGCTCCCCGGTCCCGTGAGATCGGCCGCACTCGTGCGCGCGTATTCCGCGTAGGCCTCGTCGACGATCACGACTCCTGGCGCGTGCATGGCAAGCCGCTCCAGGGATTCCCGGGAAACCATCGTGCCCGTCGGGTTGTTGGGAGAGCAGAGATAGATCACCCGGGCGCCGGTGGCGATCAGTGCGTCGGCGTCCGCATCCCAACTTCCTGTCAGCGGCACCCCGGCCGGGATCAGGCCGTTCATCTGCGCGAACGTGAGAGCCGTCGGGAAGGTCGGATCGAGGTGAGCCATGCGCTGACCCGGGTCCGCGACGGCCCGGAGCGCCGAGTCGATCACGTCGTCGGATCCGCAGCCGGTGACGATCATGTCCGGTGTCACACCGGCATAAGCCGCCAGCGCATCCTTGAGCGCCGACGCGTAGATGCGGGGATAGCGGCTCACCGCCGCCGCGGATGCGGCGATCGCTCGGCCAGCGGCCGGAGGGACGCCCCAGAGATTCGTGTTGTCACGGAGGTCGATCGCTATGACAGACTGGTCGACGACATAGCGCCCGACATCTCGGTACGCATCCCGCGTGAGCGGAGGGGCCATCATGGTGAGACCGGCCGCCGTGCAGCGGCTGCGTGCGCCGGGAGACGTTCCGCCGTCGCAAGGATCGCGACATCGCCGGCCAGCGACAGTGCGGCGGCTTCGGAGACCCGCTGGTACGTCGTCCAGCGAACGAAATCCAGGGTGGAGAGGCCGGAGTAGCGGCGAGCGGCGCCGCCGGTCGGCAGGATGTGATTGGCGCCCGTGATGTAGTCGCCAAAGACCACGGACGTCGTCGTTCCCAGGCAGACCGTACCGGCGCTCACGACATCGCGCAGTACCGCGTCCGGGTCGCCGACGGCGAGCAGGAGGTGTTCGGGCGCCCAGTCGTTACTGAAACGGATCGCGGTGGCGACATCCGGGGCGACGAGGAGCGCGCCACGGGCCGCCAGCGACGCGGCGATGATATCGGCGCGCTTCTCGAACGGGGTGAGACTGCGGACGGCCCGAGCGACAGCGCTGGCGATCTCCTGGCTCGTCGCGATCACGACCACGGCCGCATCCGGGTCGTGTTCCGCCTGGGCGAGGACCTCGCGCGCGATCGTTTCGGCGGCGGCGCTGTGGTCGGCGATGACCAGGAGTTCGCTGGGGCCGGCTGGCGCATCGATGCCGGTATCGGATGCCACCTGCAGTTTCGCGGCGGCCACGTAGGCGTTGCCGGGACCGGCGATCCGATCAACCCGCGGGATGGTCTGCGTGCCGTAGGCCATGGCGGCGATCGCTCCCGCACCGCCCACGGAAAAGACGCGGTCCACTCCCGCGATCTCGGCCGCGGCAAGCATGATCGGCGCCGGGATGCCGGATGGTCCTGGCGGCGAGCACAGGATCACCTCACCGACGCCCGCCACGCGCGCGGGGATCGCTCCCATGAGAACGCTGCTCGGATAGAGCGCCCGGCCGCCAGGGGCGTAGATGCCCGCCCGAACGAGTGGGTCGGGCCGGCGGCCGACGATCACCCCTGGTTCGACTTCTACCTCGGTGGCGGACGGCAGCCAGGCCTCGTGGGCGCAGCGGATATTGCGCGCCGCGCGTTCGAGCGCGGACCGTACCTCCGGTGCAACGATCGCGGCAGCATCACGCCATGCGGTGCACGGCACTTCGAGCTGATCGAGGGCGACGCCGTCGAGCGAGTACGCCAGCTCGCGGAGTGCGCGGTCGCCGTCCTGCCGTACCCGCCGGATGATCTCCGATGTACGCGCGCGGATATGATCGTCGAGCGTCTGCGCGCGATCGAAGAGCAGGCGCTGGTCCGCCGCGGAGAGGCCCCCGATCGTGCCGGTGATGCGGAAGGCCTGCCGGGTCTGCGGCACGGCGGGTGTGAGGGATGCCGTCATGGCATCAACCTCTCGATCCTCGTCACGAGAACACCGGTGGCCTGCAGGGCCTTGAGTGCGGCGATGGTGCGATAGACCGAAGCAGCGGGTACGACCGCGTGGACGGCCACGAGGTCGCCGCCGTTGAGGATGTCGGTGACGGTGGGGCCATTCAGTCCGGGAAGGATCTGTTTGACCCGATCGAGCGCGTTGCGCGGGACATTGGCCATGAGGTATCGCTGTCCCCGTGCGCGGAGGACGGAGGCGAGGGCCGCGACGAGTTCATCCAGCGGCGCGGCGACGCCAAGGTTGCCGGCGTCGCGGCCCGTGGCGGTGATCAGGCGCGCCGAGGAGTCGAGGATCGTGGCGACTTCGCGGAGGCCGTTGACCTTGAGGGTCGAGCCGGTGGACGTCAGGTCGACGACGATGTCGGCGATCCCCAGGTGTGGCGCGACCTCGGCGGCCCCCGAGACCGGGACGACATCGACAGCGCGGCCTGCGTCGGAGAAGAAGCGGCGCGTGATGCGGGGGAAGCTCGTGGCGACACGGTGCGGCGCTTCCGGACCGGGCCTCAGATCGGCGACGGCGTGGATCCCGCTGTCCTCTCGTGCCGCGACGACGAGCCGGCAGTAACCGAACTCGAGGTCGAGCAGTGGATCGACCGGCCGGTCCGACTCGGCGACCAGGTCCCACCCGGTGACACCGGCATCGGCGACGCCGTCGGCGACGAACTCGGTGACATCCTGCGCGCGAACGAAGAGCGCTTCGAACTCACCGCCGAGCGATGCCGTGAGAGCGCGTTCGCCGCGGCCGCGGACCTCGAGGCCGGCATCGGCAAACAGGTCGCGGGTGGCTTCGGCGAGACGGCCTTTATTGGGTAGAGCGACGCGGAGCATGGTGGTGTGGTGGGTGCCGGGGTATGGGCGCAAAACAAAAACGGCCCGTCGAATAGACGGGCCGGGGCGGTTGCGGTACGGTCGGAGTGTGAAGTGTGCTAGCTGATCATCCGATGCACGCGCGTCGCGCCGCGACCCGAAGGGCCGTGGTGATGCACATGATGGTGATGGCGCTGGATGGCGAGCACGACCCGAATGTATTGGCGGCCAATGTCAGTGTCAACGCTGGCCCATAATTCGGTAACTGCAATGATGTCGTTTCAGCTCCACCGGCCCGCGCGGTGTGCGATCGCAATGGCGCGGTGATAGGCACTCCAAGCGTTCGCCAATCTGTTCATTACCTTCTCATGACAGTTCGGCCTATGGTGCCCGGTCATCGCGCCGTTCTCGCTCCGGCGACGACTTCTCGAATCGAGGCAATGACCAGATCCGGCGCCTCCAGATGAATATTGTGTCCGGAGTGGTCGGCGAAGACCAACCGGCCACGGCGCGACAGCCGCGCGAGGTCAGCCGCAAAATTGTGCCGCTCCTCTTCCAAGCTGTCGGCTGAGATGCTCATGCCATCGTCGTAGCCGCCGCGTGTGCGTGCCAGAACGATCAATGGCAGATCCCCTAGCGATGCCCGATCGTGAAGTCGCCCGTCGTGCATGCGCTGCAGTTCCTCTGGCGACCAGTCAGTCTCGGCCTGCTGTGCCAAACCAATCAATGGTTGCGCTTCCGCCCAACGCCATGCGGCTTGCGCACTGGCGGGCATTCGGTTCAACGGAGCCTCCAGCGCTGTCGTCATCGGATGCGCCGGCGCACTCTGCGCCTCCCGGATGAGCGCCGTGTCCAGCGCGATCAGCGGCGGCGGAGCCTTCCGCCCCGTGGCGCCATCCCTGATTCGGTGCGGCTGTCCTCCGTAGACAACGCGCTGATCCTCGTGCACCGCGTCCACCAAAACCATACCGGCTATTTCGCGTCGATACCGTGCAGCAAATCCGCGAACGAGAAGTCCTCCGTAGGACTGGCCGACGAGTACGTACGGGCCGGCGACATGCAAGCGATCAAGTGCCGTGTGCAACTCGAGCGAAAGTTGAACGAAAGTGCGCGGTCGCGCCCCCGGGTCGCTCCATGCATATCCCCCGCGATCGTAGCTGCACACCCGCGTAAACACGCTCACACCTGGTTGCACGAGCGCCCAAATCACCGACACGTCGCCCAAACCGCTTTCGAGCAACACGGTGGGTGATCCGGCACCGGTACAATTCATATGAATCCGCTGGCCGCCGATATCGACGATGACTCCCGGAGGCGCGACGGGTTGATGCCTCGGTGATTGCGTCGGGCCGGCCAGCAGTGTCTCCGGAAGATCGCTCGTATACGCGAAACGCTTCCCGATAACGAAAAAACGACTTGAGTCCCTCGGAGGTCGGTCCTGCCCGGGTGCTCTACTGGGTGCGATACTCACGATGAACCACAAAAGGACACGACCGATTTGACGACACCGAATGCGCATGGGCTTTCCGTCCAGAGCTTCACTATGGACAGCATGGTGCCCCAAACGGTTGGCCCCACGTCTGAGCGCGCAGTCGGGCTACGATCTGCCCGTTAACGCCGAACGGTGTAATTCAAGTGCACCACACCGTCCGGGAAGGAACGGGTGGAGATCAAGTCGAGCTGGATATTCCGGTGGCGAGGAGCGACCAGCGGAATCCCCTCGCCAATCATCACAGGGATGACATGGATCGAGAATTCGTCAATCGCCCCCGAGTCTAGAAATGAAGCAATGATCGATGCTCCGCCCATCATCCAGATGTTTCTGCCCTCTCGCCCCCGAAGCTTGGCCACGAATTCCGGAATAGGCTCCGAAACAAACACGGCTTCTGGAAGTGGATCTGAAACCGGTTGGCGGGAGAACACATAGTGTTTGAGCCTGCCAAAGGCGCCGAGTCCGCCCATCTTGACTGCGAAATCGTAGGTCTTTCGTCCCCAAAGCACCGTGTCGATAGAACGCCCAAAGGTCTCCATACCATATCCGCCTTTCGGCAGCGGCCGATTCAGCCAGTCTACGTCGCCGTCGGGACGAGCGATATACCCATCCGCACTCGTCGCTATGTAGACGATAATCTTACGCTGAGAGGCCTGTTCCTCCGCTTTCGCGCCGGTCGTCTTCCCGTGTGAACGCCTCGTCCGCTTCATGTCATCCTCCTGCACTATTCGTATTGCTTTCGATTAGTGACCGGCCTGCCCGTCGGCGGAGTCGCGTTCGCCGACGGCGAGCTGCCGATCGATGTCGAGAAGGGCGGCGAGGAACTCCACGCGAACCGGCCGGACCATTGGGTTGAACGCCGCCATGTCCTCGAACAACTCCATAGAGTCACTGCCGACGACATCGACGATATCCATCAGCGCATCGTGGCTCTTCGTGGACAGTGGCAGGCGGTCGATGCCCGCTCGGATGGCGCCACGCCCGATAAAGTGCGTGAGGAACTGAGTGCGGGCGACTTGTGTGTCGTGCTCCACGGGCGTGCACCGGACGACCGTGACGCCCAGGCTCGCGAATAAGTCCCCAGCCCGCGCCGCCGCGACCTGGCTGGCGGCCGTGCCGGTGGCGATCGCACAGACCGCGGCACGCTGGCCAGCGCAGGTGTCGGGCGCCGACTGAGGGCCGAACAAGGGGTGCGTGCCCACGGTGGCCATTCCCGGGAGCAGGCGCTCGAGCAGCGCGCAGGGCACGATCTTGACCGACGAGACATCCATGACCGTGGCGTCCGGTGCCAGCAGATCCCGCGTCCCGGTAATCGCGTGCTCCAACTCGCGGATGGGGACCGCGTAGATGACCAGGGGCGAACGGCACGCGCGCACCATCGATGCCTGGCGTGAAGCGGGCTCTTCCCGTATATCGGCGCGGTGGACCCGGTGTCCGGCGCGTTCGAGCTGGGTGGCAAAGTAGGACCCGAAGCGGCCGGTTCCGACGATGCCGATGTCGCTGGAATCCTCGTGCGTTCTCGGGGGCATCGCCCAAATGTATAGAATCGCCGATTGGAGTTGCCCGGTAACTGGCACCCGCACACACTTCACCCATGGCGCCATACACGGCGAACCGCATTCGGGCCGAACCGGGTGAGGTTCTGGCCCTCGGAGCGAGGTAGCATGCCGGCCGCCCCCTACGACCGGATTGGCGGCGCATACGACTCGACGCGGCGGGCGGACTCGTACATCGTGGCCCGCCTGCTGGCGCATCTCAATCCGCAGGAGTCCGGGCGGTATCTCGACGTCGCGTGCGGCACCGGCAACTACACGATGGCGTTCGCGTCGGCCGGCGTGCGGGTCGTAGGCGTCGACAACTCGCCGCGCATGATCGCCGCCGCCGCGCGGAAGGCGTCGCCGCCGCCCGGGCAGGAGCCGGGGTTCAGCACGGGAGAGGCGAGACCCGACGCTCCGGAATGGGCAGTCGCAGACGTGACACGCCTTCCCTTCCCCCCCGCAGCATTTGCGGGCGCATCGTGCACGCTCGCGCTCCGGTATTTCGCGGATCTGGATGCCGCAATCGCGGAGCTGGGCCGGGTGGTGGGCGCCGGACCGATCGTGCTGTTCACGGCCACGCCCGAGCAGATCCGGCGCTACTGGCTTCGCGCCTATTTCCCGCAGACCGTCGAGCGGACGGCGGGACAAGCGTATTCCATCGGCCGAATCACCGATGCGCTCCACACAGCGGGGTTTTCGACGGTTCGCACCGAACCGTACGCGGTGAAGCCCGATCTCGAGGATCTCTTCCTCTACAGCGGCAAACATCGGCCGTCGCTCTATCTCAGCCCCGCAATCCGGGCGGGGATGTGGAGTTTTGCCAACCTGGCGCCGCCGAGCGAGGAGGCAACAGGGTGCGCAGAGCTGCGGCGCGACGTGGCGTCCGGGCGGATCGCGGAGGTCTTACCCGCCGGCGACGATCCGCTTGGAGACTACGTGTTCGTTGTCGCCGAACGGTGACGAGTAGAGAGCAGGGTCTCTCCTTTCTCCTCTCTCCCTTCTGTTAGCTCTTCACCGGCGTAAACAGCGACGAGATGCAGAGCCAGCGATGCTGGCGGCGCACCCAGGTATCGACAAACCGGATGCGCTCGGTGATCGGGCCCTTCGCATTGGTACCCACTTCGCTGACGACTCCTTCCGCGACCGCACGATCGCGGGCCGTCATGCGGATGTTCAACGTATCGAACGTCACGTGAGTGACGTGGTGCGCCGGGTCAACAGGGTACGCCGTTTCGTGCAGGGCCTGGGCGCGGGACTGAGCGGGCGCTCCCGCGTTCGCCAGCACCGTGTATTCCGGGGCGAGCATGGGAGCGAGCGCTCCGGAGTCGCGTTCCGCGATGGCGATGGCCCACACATTTTCACGGTCGCGGATCGTGGAGACATCGCTGTCACCAGCGGCTGACATCTGCGCGCGGGCCATGGGCGCGGCCGAGATGACGAGCATTGCCGCCCATACCGGAATCACACGCATTTCGACCCCTTGCGTCTGAAGTTACGTCAGAACTTGCGAGTCTCCTGCCGCGACCAGCGCTCGATGACGACCTTCGACTCTGTATAGAACTCGACCGCGTCGCGCCCCTGGCCATGCAGGATCCCGAAGAAGCTCTCCTTCCAGCCGCTGAAAGGGAAGTAAGCCATGGGTGCGGCAACACCGATGTTGATGCCAATGTTGCCCGCCGGGGCTTCGTAGCGGAAGCGGCGGGCGGCCGCACCACTCGTGGTGAAGAGCGACGCCTGGTTGCCGAATGGACTGCGGCGGAGGAACTCCATGGCGTCGTCGATTGAGCTCGCATGCACGAGACTCAGCACCGGGCCGAAGATCTCCGTGTGGGCGAGGCTGCTGCTTACGGGCAGGCCGTCGAGCACGGTCGGCGCGACGAAGTTGCCTTCCGCGTACCCATCGACCTGTGCGTTCCGGCCATCGACCACCGGCTTGGCGCCCTCCTGGACGCCGGCGGCGACCAGCGACTCGATGCGCGCCTTGCTCTCTCGCGTGATCACGGGGCCCATCTGGACGCCGGTGTCGAGTCCATTCCCGATGCGTATGCCGGACGCTGCGCGGGCGATCGCATCACGAAATGTGTGCTGTGCATCGCCGACCGTCACGGCGACTGATACCGCGAGGCACCGCTGGCCCGCGCACCCGAAGGCGCTGTCGGCGATGATCTGCGTCGCGAGGTCCATGTCGGCGTCGGGGAGCACGATGACATGGTTCTTGGCGCCGCCCTGGCACTGCATGCGCTTGCCGTTCGCCGCGGAACGTGTGTAGACATGCTTCGCGACCGGTGTGGATCCCACGAAGCTGATCGCACGGACGTCGGGGTGATCGATCAGCGCGTCCACGACGGTGCGGCCGCCGTTGACGAGATTGACCACACCGTTCGGCAGTCCGGTCATCGCGAGCAACTCGAACGCTCGGCGCATCGTGAGCGGAACGCGCTCGGATGGCTTGAGGATCAGTGTATTGCCGCAGGCGATCGCGTAGGGCAGGAACCAGAACGGGATCATCGCCGGGAAATTGAACGGCGTGATGGCGGCGACGACGCCCAGTGGCTGGCGGATCTGCATCTCGTCCACGCCGGGTGTCACGTCTTCGAGGTTGTAGCCCTGCATCATGAGCGGGATGCCGCACGCGACTTCGACGTTCTCGATCCCGCGCCGGATCTCCGCCTTGGCTTCCCCGAATGTCTTGCCATTCTCGACGGTAATGAGCCGCGCCAGCTCATCGATGTGTTCGTCGAGCAGATTCTTGAGCTTGAACAGGAATTGGATGCGTTCGCCCGGCGGGGTCCGGCGCCAGGCGGGGAACGCGGCCAGCGCGGCCTGGACGGCGCCATCGACCTCCGCCGCACTCGACAGCGGCGTGCGAGCGATCACTTCGGCCGTCGCCGGATTGACGACATCCACGAACTCCGTGGCCGCGGAAGCGGCCCATCGGCCGCCGACATAATTCGGGACCACTCGTGCAGGAGTGGGAGGGGCGCCGTTGGCAGCTATTTGTGGCATGGCGATGTCGGAAACTCGAGTGAGAGGGTGCGGCATCCGATAATACGCCGCCCTCCGGATTCCGGCCAGCAGCACGCCGAGGAGGTTCTAGCGCGGCGGCAAAGTCAGTTCGATAATGGTAGCGGCAGGCTGGCGGCATGGCCCGGCCGAGGGCGATGGCCGCTACCCCAGGCAGTATGGACGGACTAACAGGAGAACTTATGCGCGGTGCCGGTTTCGCGAACGTGCTGGCCGCTCTGGCAGGGATGCTGGTGCTCGCGACGCCGAGCGGAGCACAGGCACCAGCCGTCGGGCCGGACTACGACATCGAGATGAGCCGGATGATTCCGATGCGCGACGGCGTGTCGCTCGAAGCCTGGATCTTCAAACCCGCGCACCTGGCGGACAAAGCGCCGGCCGTGCTGGAACTGACGCAGTACGACATCGATGGGGCGCGACGGGGCGAGTTCGCGACCTTCGTGAAGCGAGGCTATGTCTTCGTCCAGGTGTACGTGCGTGGCCGCGGCCGCTCGGGCGGGGAGAAGACCGACAACCTCGGACTCCAGGTGGGACTCGATGGCCACGATGCCGTCGAGTGGATCGCCGCGCAGCCGTGGTGCGATGGGCACGTGGTGATGTACGGTGGCTCGTACGTGGGCATGACCCAGTGGCGGACCGCGGCACAGATACCCCCGCATCTCTCGGCGATCGCGCCGTACGTGCCGATCTATCCCGGGTGGGACATCCCGAACACCAATGGCATTCCGCAAGCGTGGACCAACGTCATCCTGGGTTACACGGCTGGCCGGTCGCTCAATGAGGGATTCATCCAGCGCCAGGACTACTGGTACGGCAAGATGCTCGAGCAATACGCGGCGTACCAGCCATTCCGGGAGCTGGATTCCGCAATCGGCATCGCGCCCGACGACTGGTGGATGCTCGACGGCCAGGGCCAAAAAGCGTCGATGTTCAAAGTGTGGCTGGATCACGTCGGAGATGAAGGGTTCAATCTCGCTGCCGAGCCGAAGGCGGCGGACTACGCCCAGATGACGTTTCCTGTGCTGACCGCCACCGGATACTTCGACGACGATCAGCCGGGCGCGCTTCGCTACTACCGGAACCACGAGGCGCACGCGCCCGCCCCGGCGGAGAACCGCTCCTATCTGGTCATCGGCCCCTGGGACCATGGCGGAACACAGCGGCCAACGAAGACCATCATGGGGCTCACGATCCCTGACGCCGCGGTGCTGAACATGCCCGGCTTTCAGGCGGACTGGGACGACTGGATCCTTGGCCGGGGCGGCAAGCCCGGGTTCTTCCGCGACAAGGTCGCCTACTTCATGCTCGGAGCGAACGAGTGGCGCTATGCGCCATCGCTCGCGGCGGCATCATCGGGGAGCGACGCGACGTTCTGTCTGTCCGACGCCGCGGGGACACCGCCAGACGTGTTTCATGCTGGCGAACTCGTCCAGACGTCACCGCGGGTCCAGCCACCCGCCATCATCGTGAGCGATCCGCACGAGCTTCCCGAGCTGAGCTTCGCGCAATACGTCCCGGATGAGGACCTGACGAGCCAGTTCCGCGACTATCAGAAGCGGGCGATCGTCTTCCATTCCGAGCCGTTGGCGCACGACATGGAGGTGGCCGGGCACATGCGACTGCGGTTGGTGACGGAAGCCAATACGCCGGATTTCGATCTCTGGGCGCAGGTGCTCATGGTGATGCCCGACGGGTCCACGATCCGGCTTGGCGAGGATATCCGGCGCGCGCGCTTCCGGGATGGTCCGTTCACGGAGGAGCTGCTCAAGCCTGGCCAGGTCGCAGGAATCCCGTTCGAGTTCTACTGGATGGCGCGCCGCATTCCCCCTGGGGCGCGGCTCCGGCTCACGATCGCGCCGCTCAACTCACCGAGTTATCAGAAGAACTACAACACCGGCGGGCGCATCGGGTACGAGCGGATCGAAGATGCGCGCGTGGCGACTATCAAGGTGTTCCATGACGCGGCGCATCCGAGTTGTCTGTTCATGCCCTTGGCGGCCGCTCCCCGCGCCGCTGCCGGGCAATAATTCGCATCAACCACAGGGGGTCGGTTCACTCGATTTTATCGACGGTCGCTTGACAGGCGGGCCAGTGCGGCACGTGCCTCTTTGACAGCGGGCTGAAGCTCCGGGTCGGCGTGGACCCACGTGTCTTCGATCCTGGCGTAGGCATCGATCGCTGTTTTCCTGTCGCCTGCGCGGTCCGCGGCGCGGGCGAGCGCCAGCGTTCGCAACAGGGTCCCGAAGTCCCACCAGGGGGTCGTCTCGTCGCGTTGCAGCAGCGAGTCGGCTTCGGCGGCACGCCCGTGCGTCGTGAGGAGATCTCCCCAGGTTACAGTATCCAACTCACACTGGCCGAGACACAGCGTGTCGGGCAGCGCAGCGAATTGTCGCATGGCAGCCGCGGTGTCGTGCCTGGCGAGGTAGAGATAGGCGCGAGCGACGGCCGTGTCGTAAGCGGGGGGACGGGCATCCCTGTTCGGATCGAATGGCACGTTGGTGGTTCGAGCAGCCAGGAATGCATGAATGTCGGCGGTGTCGCCGCGTTCCGCCCACCATCGGAGACCAAACCAGGACCAGCCGGAGTGCATGTTGCTCGGGATGCGCAGCACGCTGTCCAACTCGGCTACCGGGAAGAGACCGAGCGAGCCCACGATGGCCAGAGAGGCCGCTGGCGGCGGCGGAATGAGCATTTTCATGGCACGGACACCCTGGCGCAATTCGCGCAGGTGGCCACGGTCGCCCAGCGAGATCTCCAGGTCAGCAGCAGCAGGCGTCCCGCCGACTCGGGTGTCCGGCCCAAACCGGCGAACAAGCGCGCGGGCCAGCCACACGTCGCTTTCGGCGGAGTCGGGGACGTAGTGAAGGTTGAGATACGCGCGATCCAGCGCCTCCGGGCTCGTGGAGTCGATCAGGCGGCGTGCCGCGAGTGTATCGCGCGGATGGCCAAGGAGGAGGATCGGAAGCCGGATGGCGTCGGCATCGACCGATGGCGGGCCTAGGGCCAGAAAGCGGCGGGCATACCGAAGGCCGGAATCGGGGCCCAAGACCTGGAGCGCTCTCGAGATAGCGTGGACATACGCCGGCGCGAAATTCGAATCGAGCGCGATGGCGTGCGCAAACGCCTCGAGGATGGCGCGCGGGGCCACGCCCACGTGCTGGCCCAGGCCGTCATGTTCGCGGACCTCGCCGAGGTTGGTCCAGATCAGCGGGTCGTCGGGGTAGCGCTGGATTCCAGCGGCTGCCAGCGCGAACAACTGCACCTGATCGTGGTAGGTCCGGGCCAGGTAGTCATCGACATTCGACGCGATGAGCAGGCTATCCCGCGGGCTGAGCCCGTGGTTGTGAACCTGGGCGAGCCGGGCGTACGCGACGGTGAGCGAATCGTAGCCCTCCGCCCACGCCGCGGCATAGCCATACCAGTAGTAGGCGAGCGCAAACGTCGTGTCGAGGTGGATGGCCTCCTGGGCTGCCTTCTTCGCGGAATCCCACTGGCCGCGACGGTAGGCTTGCTCGCTCTCCAGGAGTGTTTTGAGAGCGGACAGCGACTTCGCGCCGGCGAGCGAGCCGCGTGCGACGCCGACCGTATGTGTCCGGGCGAGGGAGCGTAAGAGCGCGACAGTCAGCGAATCCGTGACGACATCCATGTGGTCTGTTCGGCCGCGGTACTCCATCACTTCGCCGGGCCGCCCGTCGTGCACATCGACGAAGCTTGCAGACACGCGGACCGAGTCCGTACCAGAGCGCTCGACACGGCCGGTGAGGGCGAGTCCCGCACCGAGTTGGCGTGCGAGTTCGGCGGGCGTGGTGGTGCCGTCGCGTCCACGGTGTACGATCAGCGTGGGCGAGACCGTTCGGAGCGGGCCAGCGCCGTCGAAGTTCTGCGCGAGGACGTCGACCATTCCTTCGCGCCACACATCGAGAGCAGGATCGAGGACGGTGAACGGCTCGACGGCAATGAGATTGTCGTCGAGTGGTGCCGGGACGTGTGTGCGCATCCGCCAGAGAGCCGCTCCGCCGATAGCGACGGCGAGAACGACCGCGAGGACCATGACGACAGTGCGTGTGGACGGCTGCGTGAAGGTTGGTGCGCCGGCGGCGAGGAGATCGCGGAACTCAGCGGCCGAGGCGAAACGGCTGTCCGGATCTTTGGCAAGCGCCTTGGCAATAGCATCGCTGACCGGGCGTGGCACTTCCGGACGTAACTGGATCAGCGGCGTGGCTGTCCCCGTGAACTGCGCGGCTGCCGTCGCTTGCGGCGTCGCGCCGGCGAAGGGCGGTTTCCCGGCCAACATCTCGTAGCCCACCACGGCCAGTGCGTAGACGTCGGCTCGGGCGTCCACATTACGCTCGCCCGCGATCTGTTCCGGCGCCATGTAACCCGGCGTGCCGATGCCGATGCCGGCATCCGTGAGGCGGGCGCTGCCCGTCGCCTCGTGAAGCGCCCGCGCCACACCGAAATCGGCGAGCAATGCGTGGTCGTCCTGCAGGAGGATGTTCTCCGGCTTGATATCGCGGTGGACGACGCCCGCGACGTGCGCGCGGGCGAGTGCGCCGGCCGCCTCGGTCAGGATCTGAATCGCCGTGCGGACCGGTAGCCTCGGCTCGCGCTCGAGCCGCTGGCGGAGTGATTCCCCGTCGACGTACGGGGTGATGTAGTAGAGGATCCCGTCGCGCGAGCCCGCCGAGAGTACCGGAAGGATATGCGGATGCTGCAGGTGCGCGGCGAGTGTCACCTCGCGCTGAAAACGGGCAGCGCTCACCTCGCTCGCCAGCTCTGGTGGCAGGATCTTGACGACCACTTGCCGGTCGAGCGACGGCTCCGTGGCAAGGAAGAGGCGGCTCATGCCGCCGGGTGTGAGCTCCCGCTCGATGCGATAGGAGTCACCGAGTACGGCCTGAACGCGCTCCGACAGCTCAGACATGGTGATCTGCCGTCTATCTGTGGTCGCCCGACAGCCGGGTCAGTGCGGCGCGCGCCTCTTTCACCGCGGGTTGAAGCTCCGCGTCGGCGTGGGCCCATGTATCTTCGATCCTGGCGTAGGCATCGATGGCTGTTTTCTTGTCGCCAGCGCGTTCCGCGGCGCGCGCGAGTGCCAGCGTGCGAAGCAGCTTCGGGAAATCGAAGTAGGGCGTTATAGCCCCGCGTTGTAGCAGCGAGTCGGCTTCGGGGGCGTGGCCGTGAGTCGTGAGGAGATCGCCCCATGTCACGGTATCCAGTTCACAGCGGCCTCCGCATAGCGTGTCGGGCAATGTGGCAAAACGTCGCATGGCGGCCGCGGTGTCGTGCTGGGCGAGGTAGAGGTAGGCGCGAGCGACAGCGGTGTCGTACACAGGGGGCCGGGCATCCTTTGCCGGGTCGAACGGTGCGGTGGTGGTCCGGGCGGCCAGGAATGCGTGAATGTCCGCGGTATCGCCGCGTTCCGCCCACCATCGGAGACCAAACCAGGACCAGCCGCTGTGCATGTTGCTTGGGATATGCAGCGCACTATCCAACTCAGCTACGGGGAAGATGCCCAGCGAGCCGACGATGGCCACAGCGGCCGCGATTCGCGGCGGTAACGGCGTAGTGGTGGCTCTGATTCGCTGGCGCATTGCACGTACGTGACCTCGGTCGGCTGACGCGACCTCAAAGAGCGCAGCCGCCGGTGGCCCGCCGACCAAGGTTTCCGGGCCAAACCGGCGAACTATCGCGGCCGCAAGCCACACATCGCTTTCGGCGGAGTCCGGGATGGCGTGAAGGTTGAAATAGGCGCGAACCAGGACGTCGGGGCTCGTGGAATCGATCAGGTGGTGCGCCGCAAGCGTATCGCGCGAGTGGCCGATGAGCAGGATCTGGAGCCGGGTGGCCTCGGCATCGACCGATGGCGGATTGAGCGCCAGGAACCGGCGAGCGTATCGCAGGCCGGAATCAGCTCCCATGACCTGGAGCGATCGCGAGATCGCGTGGACATACGCCGGTGCAAAGTTCGAGTCGAGGGCGATCGCGTGCGCGAAGGCATCGAGGACGGCGCGCGGCGCCACGCCCACACGCGGACCCAGGCCAGCGTGTTCGCGGACTTCGCCGAGGTTGTTCCAGACCTGTGGGTCATCGGGATAGCGTTTGACCCCTGCTTCGGCCAGCGCGAACATCTGCGCCTGATCGTGGTAGTTCCAGTACTGGTAGTCATCCAGTTGTGCATTCGACGCGATCAGCAGACTGTCCCGCGGGGACAGGCCGTGGTTGTTGGCCTGGGCGAGCCTCGCGTACGCGACGGCGTTCGTATCAGTCCCATGGGCCCAACCCTCGGCAAAGCTGCCCCAGTAGTAGGCGAGGGCAAATGTGCTGTCGAGCCGGATGGCCTCCTGGGCCGCCTTCTGGGCGGAGTCCCACGCGCCGCGGCGGAACGCCTGCTCGCTTTCCAGCAGGGCCTTGAGCGCCGGGAGTGATTTGGCGCCAGCGAGCGAGCCGCGTGCGACGCCGACGGTCTGTGTTCTGGCGAGCGACCGGAGCAAAGCGACCGTCAGCGTATCGGTGACGACATCCATGTGATCGACGCGGCCGCGGTAGGCCACTTCTTCACCCGGCCGGCCGGTGGCGGCGTCGATGAAGCTAGCGGACACGCGAACCGAGTCGGTGCCGGAGCGCTCGATGCGGCCGGTGACAGCGAGACCCGCGCCGAGCTGGCGAGCGAGATCGGCTGGAGGCATCCCCGCATCGTGCGCGCGGTGGACGATCACCGTCGGCGAGACCGTGCGCAGCGGGCCGGCGCCATCGAGGTTGTGCGCCAGGACATCGACCATGCCGTCGCGCCACACGTCGAGTGCCGGGTCCAGCACGGTAAACGGCTCGACGGCGACGAGATTCTCGTCGATGGTGGCGGGCGCATGCGGGCGCGCGCGCCAGACCAGCGCGGTGACTATCACAATGACGAGAGCGGCGGCACCAGCCCATCCCGCTATTCGTCGCGCGCGTGACGCCGGGGGTGGCGCGGTCGCGACGAGGACATCGCGGAACTCCGCAGCCGTCGCGAAGCGCCCGTCCGGATCTTTGGCGAGAGCTTTGGCGATGGCATCACTGATTGGGCGCGGGACATCCGGACGAAGCTGCGACAATGGCGGCGGCGCGCTCGTGAAATGCGCGGCGGCGACCGCCTGTGGTGTGGCACCCGTGAACGGCGAGCGGCCGGCCAGCATCTCGTAGCCGACGACCGCCAGCGCGTAGACATCGGCGCGGGCATCGACGTGCCGTTCGCCCGCGAGCTGCTCGGGCGCCATATACCCCGGCGTTCCGACTCCTGAGCCGGCCTCCGTGAGACGATCGCTGCCGGTCGCCTCGTGAAGGGCGCGCGCCACGCCGAAATCCGCGAGCAGCGCGTGCCGGTCCTGGAGCAGGATGTTTTCCGGCTTGATGTCGCGATGCACCACTCCGGCAGCGTGCGCGCGGGCGAGTGCGTCGGCGGTCTCCGTGAGGATCCGCACGGCGGTCGCGACCGGGAGTCTCGTTTCGCGATCGAGGCGTTGCCGCAGGGATTCGCCCTCGACGAACGGCGTGATGTAATAGAGGAGACCGTCGCGGGAGCCTGCCGACAAGACCGGGAGAATGTGCGGGTGCTGAAGGTGCGCGGCGAGCGTCACCTCGCGCTGAAATCGGGCCGCGCTGACCTCGCTGGCCAGCTCCGGCGGCAGCACCTTGATCACAACCCGGCGGTCGAGCGACCGCTCGGTGGCCAGGAACAACCGGCTCATCCCGCCCGGAGGCAGTTCCCGCTCGACGCGGTAGGCGTCGCCCAGCACCGATTGCACCCGGTCCGTCAGGTCTGCCATGGTCATTCGGCTGGCTGTGGGGGATACGGCTTGTCGATAATACGCGCCCCCCGGTCAACGGGCCAGAAGTGTCATGGTGCCAGGCCCCGGACGCTACGTTGATGTGGATGCCGTTCGTAGAACTGCGGCCGCCGGGGGTGGACAGCGACAGTCCGGCGCGGTACCTGTTTGACATACTCATTGATGTTCCGGCACACGCCGGACCGATCGGACCTGGGGGGGCCATGCCAGACACTTTGCAGTCGGAACTCGAGACGTACGAGCGGCGGACACCCGCCTCGCGCGCTGCCCACGCCAGGGCGGCGGCACGGCTCCCGCTCGGTGTTGCGAGCAACTATCGCTCCTACGAGCCCTATCCCCTGCACGTCCGCGATGCCAACGGCTCGCGCATCCGGGACATCGACGGGAACGAGTACATCGACTTCAACATGTGCTTCGGCGCGCTCATGGCGGGGCACTGCCATCCCGCGGTGATGCACGCCGTCGCGGCGAAGCTCAAGACCGGGACGATGTTCGGGATGCCGCACGACGCGGAGAACGCGCTGGCCGAGGAGATCTGCGCACGGTTTCCGGTGGAGATGGTACGGTTCAGCAACAGCGGCACCGAGTGCACGATGCACGCGATGCGGCTGGCGCGCGCGGCGACCGGACGTGAGCGGGTGATCAAGATGGAAGGCGGATACCACGGCCTCCACGATTCCGTGCTCGTGTCGGTCAAGCCGAAGGCGAATCAGGTGGGCGATCCGGACCGGCCCACACCGGTCCCCGGGGGCGAGGGGATCACCAAGGCGACGCTCAGCAACACGCTGATCGCGCAGTTCAACGACTTGCCGGCGATCGAGCGGTTGTTTGCGGCGTACCCAGGTGAGATCGCGGCAGTGATCGTCGAGCCGATCCTCATGAACGTCGGGATCCTGATGCCCGACCCCGGCTACCATCAGGGGTTGCGCGAGATCACGCGGAAACATGGCGCATTGCTGATCTTCGACGAGGTGAAGACCGGGGCCAAGCTCGCACGCGGCGGCGCGTGCGAATATTTCGGCATCGAGCCGGACATCATCTGCCTCGCGAAGTCGATCGGCGGTGGCTTCTCCCTCGCGGCGTTCGCGTCGAAGCGGTCGATCATGAACCTGATCACCGATCACCGGGTGTTTCACGGCGGCACGTACAACACCAACCCGGTCGCCATGGCGGCCGGCCTCGCCACGCTGCGCGAGGTGCTCACGCCGGCCGCGTACGAGCGCGTAAATCGCCTGAATGCCAAACTCGTCGAGGGGTACCGGGAGGAGATCGGCAAGTCAGGACTCGAAGCGTACGTCGTGGGCGCGGGCTCCAACGGGTCTCTCATGTTTGCCCCGAAGCCGATCCACAACTATCGGGACTGGCTGAACATCGACAGCGAGAGCTGGCGGCACTACTGGTTCGCGATGACCAATCGCGGGGTGATTCCACAGCCGTACTGGTGGGACGAGCAGTGGACGGTGTCGGTGGCACACACCGAGGCGGACATCGACCGGCACCTCGAGCTGTTCGCGGAAATCGCACCCGCGGTGGCCGCCGGCCAGCGGGAGCGCCGGGCCCGCTCGGGCGCGCCGGGTGGCGCAGCGAAACCCGCGGCAGCACCCGCAGGATCACGCAGCCAGCCCGCGCCAGCCGCTCGCTAGATGCCCGAAGGGCTGGACGTCGCCCTCGCGCGGGAAGAGGCGCAACGGGAGGCGGGCACGCCGCATCTCCGCCGCGCGTTGGGACAGCGCGATCTCGTGCTGCTGTTCGTCGTGGCGGTGCTGAATCTGAACACGGTACCACCGGTCGCAGCGGGCGGGCCGGTGACGGTCTGGATGTGGCTCCTCGCCTTGCTGCTCTTCTTCTGGCCGCAAGGGCTGGCCGTCATCGAGCTGTCGGACCGGTACCCGCACGAGGGCGGCGTGTATTTGTGGACCAAGGAGATCTTCGGGGATTTCCACGGGTTCATGTCGGGGTGGTGCTACTGGACCAACAACATCTTCTACATCCCGACGCTGCTCCTCTACATCGTCGGAATCTCCGTCTTCATTGGCGGCCCGCAACTCCAGTCCTTGGGCAACGACAGGCTGTTCGTCTCCATCACCGCGGTGTCGCTGCTCGTGGTGATGACCGGGCTCAACATCCTCGGCCTCGGCGTCGGCAAATGGGTGAACAACCTCGGTGGGATCGGGTCCGTGGTCACGGCCGTGGTATTGGTCGGACTCGCTATCGCGGTGTCGCAGGCACACGGAAGCTCCCTGCACGCGAGTGATTTCAAGATCTCGGGAGTGGATTACCACCTCGTGAGCTCCTTCGGCGTCGTCTGCTTCGCGCTCGTGGGGCTCGAGCTGGCATCGGTGATGGGGGATGAGATCCGGGATCCGCGGAGGACCGTGCCCGGGGCCGTCGTGTGGGGCGGCGTCATCTCAGGTGCGCTGTACGTCGGCGCGACTATCGCGGTGCTGCTCGCACTTCCCTCGAAGGACATCGGCGCCGTTCAGGGGATCATCGAAGCCGTGACGCACATGGCGAACACGATCTCGATCGGGTGGCTCGTTCCGCCGATCGCACTGCTCCTGACACTCGCGATCGCGGGGACGACATCCGCGTGGCTCGCCGGCTCTGCGCGCATCCCGTTCGTGGCGGGACTCGACAACTACCTGCCGGCGGGCCTCGGGAAACTGCACCCGCGGTTCGCCACGCCGTACGTCGCCCTGATTGTCCAGGGCACGGTGTCGTGTGCGGTGCTGGCGATGAGTTTCATGGGGTCGACCGTCGAGCAGGGCTACAAAGTGCTCCTGCTACTCGCGGTCGTCCTGCAACTCATTCCGTATCTGTACATCTTCCTGGCGTTGATGCGGCTCGCGGCCAGGCCCGATTTCGTGCGCGCGCGGTATTCGCGGCCAGTGCTCTGGGCGGCAGGCATCTCCGGTCTGGCGGTGACGGCGATCGGAGTGGTGCTGGCCTTCGTGCCGCCCGAAAGCGGAGAACCCGCGGGACGATTTGAGATGAAGATGGTGGGAGGCACGCTGTTCTTTCTGCTGATGGCGGCATTCTTCTTTTTCGTCTACTCCCGCCGCCCGTCGGCAGTCCGCCGGGTGCGCGGTACCGCGGCCGTTCAGTCATGATCATTCGCCAGGCGACCACCGCCGATCTCGACATGGTCGCGCCGCTGTACGACGCGTACCGGCAGTTCTACACGCAGCCGCCGGATCTCGCGGCTGCACGGTCGTTCATCGGCGATCGGATACGACGGGGTGAATCAACCGTCTTTCTGGCACTCGAAGACGATGGGTCGAAGGCGCTGGGATTCACACAACTGTATCCGGCGTTTTGCTCGGTTGCCGCGAAACCGTACTATGTGCTGTATGATCTGTACGTCGCGAGTGGGGCGCGTCGGCGCGGCGTCGCCAGGCTGCTCATGGAACGCGCACGGGAGTTTGCGGCGGAGACCGGAGCGTTCAGGCTGGAGCTGCAGACGGCGCGCGACAACCGGCCGGCACAGGCGCTGTACGAGTCTCTGGGGTGGGTCCGGGATGAGCAGTATTTCGTGTATACGCTGAAGACGTGAAGGAGTGGGTGGTGGCGCGCCGTCCACGCCGGTTGACACGTGCAACTGAACGACGAGGATTGGGGTCACATTCTCACACCCTCACCCGAGTGGCCAATGAATCGCATCGCTCTCTGTCTCGTGTCCATGTGTATCGCGCGGGCGGGATTTGCCCAGTCGTCGCCGCATGCTTTGTCACCGGCGCTCCGGATTGCGGCCGCCGTGAGTCCCGCACCCCCCGCCATGCGTTCAGCGGCGACGGTGATGGACTACGACAGTACCGGCAAGCTGGTCACGGTGCGCGAGGGCACCGGGCTTCTCATCTGCCTCGCCGACAATCCTGTCGGGAAGTCGTTTCACGTCGCGTGCTACGATCGCGAGCTGGACCCGTTCATGGCGCGGGGACGGGCGCTGCGCGCTCAGCGTGTATCGGGCGATGAGACCGACAGTATCCGCGCGCGCGAGATACGCGGAGGCAAACTGGCGATGCCGCGGCATCCGACCGCGCTCTACCAGTATGTCGCGGCGCGGGACAGTGTCGATGGCGCGGCCGGGGTCATCCACGGCGCCAGCTACCTGTACGTCGTGTATATGCCGTTCGCCACTCCGGAGACGACCGGATTCCCAGCCGAACCGCTATCGGACGGGGGCCCCTGGCTCATGTACCCGGGGAAGCCGTGGGCGCACTTGATGATTGGACCGCCCAAGGCTGCCACGATCACGCTGGCCAACTAATCGCGGCCATCCGCGGCCGATCGGTGCAAGGCTGGAGGGCCGGTCACGACCGGCCCTCCAGGGACGATGACGGTGCGGCCGTGCGGGCGTGCACGGGCAGCTAGACGAACAGGGTCACTCCGCCGGCGACGACGAGGACGCTCGCCCAGACGTAGTCGAAGTTCAGCCAGGCGCGCCGCAGAATCTTCACTCCGAAGACGCGGTATACCAGGAGCGCGACCACCGTCATCACCGACAGCAGGGCGATGGTGTGGATGACCAGGGCGATCGTGTCGGTCGCGATCACCGAGTGTGCGGCCGGCGTCGTGCCCGCAGCCATTGCGAGCACGACGGGGAGGATCATGAGTCCCGCGCCGTGCGCCGTCGCCATGAGCCAGGACCACACGGCCAGATCTCGCCATCCGACACGCATTCCCACGCGGACCGGGTGGGCGAACCGGCGCGCGACGAGGTAGCCCGCGAAGCCGATCAGGAGTAACGCCGCGCTGACACGAAGCACCTCCGCCGAAACGAACCGGCCGGCGATGGCGACCACTGCGAGTACGGCGGCGACGGCGGTCGCGTGGCCGGCGGCGATAGGTGGAATAGCCCTCAGGACCGCCCCGAGGCGGCGCTCCTGGAGGCCGAGTCCAACGGCGAACAACCACCCCATCGCCGGATTCAGTCCGTGGAATGCACCGAGCAGCGCGAGCGATACCAGCGGCCACGCACCGATGCCGGACATCAGGGTGTGGTGCATCAGCATCAGCTGGACGGGAAGCAGTATGAATCCGACGACGCGTCCCCGCCCTGCAAGCGGACCTGGTGGGGCCGGTGCGTGCCGAAGTCCGGGAAGAAGCGCGGATCCACCGCCAACGGTTTTCCCGGTTTGGCGTCGAGCTTGACCATCCATCCGCGGATGCCTTCGGGATAGAACTGTGCATCCCATGACGCGTACAGCGAGTTGGTAACGTAGACGCGTTGGCCGTCGCGGCTCACCTCCACCATCTGCGGGCCGCCGTTGAGTGAACCCCCGGCCGGGTGCGGTGCGCGCCGGACGATGCCGCCCAAGTAAACCGAATCGACGAGGACTGGCCGGTCGGGGCTGGAGACATCATAGCGGCGGAGCTCTCCTGTTCCCCAGCAGGAGACGTAGAGCGTCTGATCGTCGAGCGTGAGATCGATGTCGCTGACGAGCGGGGGCACTGCCTTGAAGGGCTTGAGCGCGGGCGGCAGATCATCCGGGTCGGCAGGCTCGGCGGGGATTTCGATGACCTTGTTGAACTCCCATTTGCCGCGGCCATTGCCGGTGCGCCGCCAGAGCCAGATCGAGCTCGAGAGATCGCCGACATTCACCACGACGCCGACGAAGCCATACGGACGAGAGGGATCATGCGCGGGGCGAAGCTCGAGCACCATTTGATCATTTTCGCCAACGGGAAGCGTCTGCTGGTGCTTGCGTGTGCGCAGGTCCCAGAGGTGGATGGCGCGGCCGTACCGTTTGCTGGTGAGGACATCGAGGTCCAGTCCCTGCTCGATCGTGTTGGGCGTGCCCCATTCGCTCGTGATGGCGGTGTCGAACCCGAGGTTCCACCAGATGTCGTAGGCGAGGACCTGCGGGCCGCGGTCGCGCTCCCACGCGCCGATGATGTCGAACGAGTTGTGGTCGAGCAGCAGGACGCCGCCCGGGCCATCGCCTGCGGGGTTTCCGAGCGCGCTGATGTAGATCCCTTCAGGGCCACAGTGCACCGTATGCGGGCGTGAGTATCCGGCTTTCTTGGCCATGACATCGGGCTCGATCACCTTGACGATGCGGGGCTGCGACGGGTCCGGCTTCGTGTCGATAATGTGGATCCGGGACGATCTGAGTCCCGGCACGACCAGGTACCGGCGGTCGACGTGCGGATGCGCCGCGTATGGGCAGAGTGTGGCGCTGCACGCATTCCAGCCGAAGTGGTGCAATTCGTCGCCCGCGTTCGGCATCTCGAGGCGACTGACTCGCTGGCCATAGCGCGCCGATGCGGGATCAACGTCGATCGCGTCAAGGGCGTCAGGCCGTTTCGATGTGGGATCGATCGCGGCGACGTACGCGAGCCGCTCGCGCGGAGCGCCGATCGCGTCGCGCGGTGAGGGATAGAACGTGGGATCTGGTAGGACCGTCGGCCTGGCGAACGCCATCGTCGTATACCGGAAGAGGGTGACCGAAGCGGCGCAGACCAAAACCGGCCGCTCTGAAAAGGGCGACCGGGGAGGGAGTGCTTACGGAGCGGTTTGTGGCCTAAAGACTCACGAGCAGCACGTAGTCGTTCCCGGTCGCCTGAAGGCGCATCGGCAACACGTACAGCAGCACACGAACGTGGAAGCCATCATCCGCATGGTTCAGAAATACGCGGTTAGGCCGGCAGGCGCAATCCGGTTTCGCGCCGGTGGCGATGGCGGGTAAACGAAGGGCGGTCACGACCGGCCCGCCGTAATCGGCCGCCACCACCAGAACCCCGGATTGCCACCAGATCCGTCCCACGCCAATCCACATGCCGCATCGGATGCCGCAGCAAAACGCAGCGGGGGCCGTTCGCGAACCGAAGGTCGCCCTGTTCGGGCAACGGCCCCCCTACGGACGCCGCCGGAACACCGTCGCTATCCCATGCGGCCACCCGACGCGCGGGCCGCCCGCCGGGAAGGGTGATCGGGGTAGCTTGCTCGGGATATGGAGACCGCCGAGACGGACATCCCTGCGCGGTTGGACCGGTTACCGTGGAGCGCGTTCCACTCGCTCATCGTGGTGGCGCTCGGCATCACCTGGATCCTCGACGGTCTCGAGGTCACGCTGGCCGGCTCGCTGTCGGGGGCGCTGCAGGACAGTCCGGTTCTCCACCTCAGCGCAACCCAGATCGGGGCGGCGGCGAGCACGTACCTGCTCGGCGTCGTCGGTGGCGCGATCGGGTTCGGGTGGCTAACCGACCGCTGGGGGCGGAAGCGGCTGTTCACGATCACCCTCGGGCTCTATCTCGTTGCCACGGCGGCGACCGCCTGCTCGTGGAGCTTCTGGAGCTACGCCGCGTTCCGGATGCTGACCGGTGCCGGAATTGGTGGCGAGGGAACGGCAATCAACTCGGCCATCCAGGAACTGATGCCGGCCCGGTACCGCGGCCGGACCGATCTCGCCATCAACGGCAGCTTCTGGGTCGGTGCGGCGATGGCCGCCGCGAGCACTCTCATCCTGCTGCACCCCGGGCGGCTTCCACCCGACGTGGGGTGGCGCGTGGCGTTCGGGACCGGGGCGGTCCTGGGACTCGGGATCCTCGTGCTCCGGCGGCACGTGCCGGAGAGCCCGCGGTGGCTGATGGTGCATGGGCGGATCGGCGAAGCAACGCGGATCGTGGACGAGATCGAGGCGCGAATCACGGCGTCCACGGGGCGGCCGCTGCCTCTCGCGCAGGGCACCTTGCGACTGATCGCGAGAGGGCACACCTCGCTTCGCGAGGTCGCGCGGACTCTGATCACGCTCTACCCGCGGCGCACCGTTCTCGGCATCGTGCTCATCGCATCGCAGGCGTTCTTCTACAACGCAATCTTCTTCACGTACGCGCTGGTATTGCGGCGATTCTACGGAATCGGAGCGGCGAGCATCGGCTGGTATCTGCTGCCCTTTGCACTGGGCAACTTCACAGGCCCGCTGTTGCTCGGGCACTGGTTCGACACGATCGGCCGCCGGCCGATGATCGCGGGCACGTACGCGCTGTCGGGAGTCCTGCTGGCCGGCGTGGCAGCGATGTTCGGGGCCGGGCTGCTAGACGCGACCACACAGACCATGGCGTGGTCGGTGATCTTCTTCTTCGCCTCGGCGGCCGCGAGTGCCGCGTACCTGACCATCAGCGAGTCCTTCCCGCTCGAAGTGCGCGCGATCGCCATCGCACTCTTCTATGCCGCCGGGACCTTGCTGGGCGGGGTCGCAGCCCCATGGCTGTTCGGCCACTTGATCGCGAGCGGCGAGCGGCACCAAGTCGTTTGGGGCTACTTGCTCGGCGCAGTACTGATGCTGGGAGCCGCGCTCACGGAGCTCGTGCTGGGCATCGCCGCAGAGCGCCGGCCGCTGGAAAGCATCGCGGCACCTCTGTCAGCCGCCGATCCATACCTGCCAGCAGTCGGCACTGGCGAGTAGCCGGTAGCACCGCCGAAATCCGTCCCTGGTAACCAGCAGTACCGGCGAGATCGATCCCTGGTAGGGGCCACATTTCGGCCCTATATCGCGACCACTGGCATCGCACCATTCCTTCCCTGGTAGGGGCCGGTCGCGACCGGCCCGCTGTAATGGGCCGCCACCACCGCAAGCCAGGTTGCCACCCGGGGGGTGAACAGCCCGCCCGCACCCGCCCCCATTCTTCACGCTATCCGATCCGTGGCGCATGTTTCACATTCTGGGATCTCTGACCAATCACAGGTTTCGTGTGATTGTTGTTCCGCATTGAGACTCGACTGGAGATTATCATGGAGTGGACTCGTCCCGCGGCAGCCAGCGCATCACGGACCGTGCGCAAGGCTTCGGTGCTTCACTGCTTCGCAGCGTGCCTGGTTGCCGGCGTGTCGTGGCTGGTGCCTGGCGCGCCACCTGCTGCGGCACAAGCCGCAGGGAGCGGGGCGAGTGCGGCACTGACAGTCGGGGAGATCATGACCGGGGCGGAGTTCCGGACACGGGTCCCCGGAGATCTCCGGTGGCTCTCGACTCCAGGACCGGCGGCGTATAGCGCGCTCGAGCCGTCGAGCGATTCATCCGGCACGGACATCGTGCGGTACGATGCGGCGTCGGGTGCGCGCACGGTGCTGGTCGCGGCTCACCAGCTGATTCCGCCCGGGGCGACGAAGGCGCTGGCGATCGACGACTACGCATGGTCGCCGGACAGCAAGCGAGTATTGATCTTCACCAACACGGCCAGAGTATGGCGGGATAATACTCGTGGCGACTACTGGCTGTTCGACCGGACTTCCGGCGTGCTCGCCAAGCTGGGCGGGCCGGATGCCAAGCCGTCCACACTCATGTTCGCCAAGTTCTCACCGGACGGCGGACGTATCGCGTACGTTCGCGACAACGACCTGTATGTGGAGGACGCCGCCGCCCTGGCGGCTGGCCATCCGGCTCCGCCGGTCCGGCTCACGACCGACGGCTCGCGCACGATCATCAATGGGACGTCGGACTGGGTGTACGAGGAAGAGCTGCACATCCGCGACTGTTTCCGGTGGTCGCCCGACGGCAAGCACATCGCGTACTGGCAGTTCGACGTCTCCGGAGTCCGCGACTTCGATCTCATCGACGACACCGACTCCCTCTACTCGTTCGTGGTGCCGGTCCAGTACCCGAAGGCCGGCACGACCAACTCCGCAGTCCGCGGCGGCATCGTGGCGAGTACCGGCGGCCCGACGACGTGGATTCAACTGGCGGGCGATCCGCGCAATAACTATCTGGCGCGGCTGGACTGGGCCGATAACTCGTCCGAG
Source organism: Gemmatimonadota bacterium (assembly GCA_021324775.1). Taxonomy (GTDB): domain Bacteria; phylum Gemmatimonadota; class Gemmatimonadetes; order Gemmatimonadales; family Gemmatimonadaceae; genus Palsa-1248. Next base: position 46,986 of record JAJPIM010000023.1, on the reverse strand, counting down.
CTGGTGCTGCAGCGATTGAACCGGCTGCAGGACACCGATGCGGTGATGCTGGCGGACGCGCACACCGGAACGGCGCGCACGGTGCTGGCCGAGCACGATAGCGCGTGGGTCGATGTCGTGAATGATCTCGCGTGGCTGCATGGAGGCGCGGAGTTCCTGTGGGTCAGCGAGCGTGACGGATGGCGGCACGTCTACCGGGTGTCGCGCGACGGGAGCCACATCACTCTCATCACACCAGGAGCCTACGACATCCTCGGCATCCAGCGGATCGTGGAAAGCCCGGCGAATTCAGGGAACGGGTGGGTGTACTTCGCGGCGTCGCCGGACAACGCGACGCGGCGAGCGTTGTACCGGGTACGCCTCGATGGAAAGGGGACGGCGGAGCGCGTGACGCCGGCCAACGAGGCGGGGACGAACATGTACACGATCTCGAACGATGGACAGTGGGCGCAGCACGGGTATTCCGCGATCGACAAGCCGTGGACATTCGACATCGTGAAGCTCCCCAGTCATACCGTGGTGAGGACGACGGAAACAAACGCCCCGCTGCAGGCGGCGGTGGCGCCGCTCGTGGCTGGCCGCCCGATCGAGTTTTTCACGACCGGCATCGGCAATGGTGTGACGCTCGATGGGTACATGATCAAGCCACGCGATTTCGATCCGGCGAAGCGGTATCCGATGCTGGTGTTCGTGTACGGCGAAGTCGCGGCGCAGACCGTGGTCGATCGGTGGGGCGATCGGCAGCAACTGTGGTTCCGGTGGCTCGCGGACCACGGCTATGTCGTGGTGAGCATCGATAACCGCGGGACGCCAGCGCCCAAGGGGCGGGCGTGGCGGAAGATCGTGTACGGTGCCGTTGGCGAGATGTCGTCGGCAGATCAGGCAGCCGCGGTGCGGACACTGACGCGCACACGTTCGTATCTGGATTCGGCGCGTGTCGGGATCTGGGGTTGGAGCGGCGGCGGGTCGAACACCCTCAACTGCATGTTCCGGTATCCGGACGTGTTCTCCGTCGGAATGGCGGTCGCGCCAGTACCGGACGAGCGGCTGTACGACACGATCTATGAAGAGCGGTACATGGGATTGCCCGAGACCAACGTGGACGGGTACCGGCGCGGGTCACCGATCAATTTTGCGGACGGGCTGCGCGGCCATCTGTTGATCGTGCACGGATCGGGCGACGACAACGTGCATTACCAGGGCACGGAGCGTCTGGTGAACCGGCTCGTGGCGCTCGGGAAGCCGTTCGATCTGATGGTGTATCCGAACCGCACCCATGCCATCCGCGAGGGTCCGGGCACGACCGTGCACCTCTATTCGCTGCTGACGCGGTATCTCACGGACCATCTGCCAGCCGGGGGGCAGTAAGGGCACGCCCCACACTGCTCACATCAATCGCCTTGGGAGGATTCTGCAAGGATTTCTACACCCATGAAAAAGAACGTGTGGAGAGCGGTGATCGAGGTGGCGTTTATCATCTTCCTTTTTTATTCCAACCTTCTCATGGGCGAATTTGAGCGCTCAGGTTGGGGTCAGAAGAAGGGGCTCGCTTGGGCGATTGCGGATGTTTTCACAACTGCGAATCTCGAGATCGCCGTGGTCGCCGCGCTTATCGGTTACGTTCTTTTCGAATTTCTTCGAAAACAGTTCTAATCGGTCGCGACCGGCCCTATCGCAGCCGCACCAGCGCCTGCGCCGTCACTACAGGACCGGCGCGTCTCCGGCGAGGAAGAACGTCACGGCGAACACGAGGATCGTGGACACGACCGCGCCGGCAACAACGAGGAGAACCCCGACGGCCTGCAGGATGCCGTCCAGGACGTAGCGATTCGTCGCATGGAGGGCCTGCACCTTGTCCACGGCGGTCCTTCCCTGCTCGGTGAGCCCCCACGCGCCGAAAAGGGCCACGAGTGAGAACGGGAGCGAGAGCACCCAGTGGGCACGAGCCACGATGAGGATGGCGGCTGTGGCGACGGCTCCAGTGACGCCGAGGATGGCCAGGATCCAGATGGGAGCGGAGCGGCCGGCAGCTGCGAGCGTGGCACCGAGCGACTCGGACTGCGGGGCCGGAGCATGCGCTGGAGAGATGACCATACGGTCCTCCTGAAGCGGCGAGTCGCTGAAGCGGCTACGTGGACAGGTGCTAACGTAGCATAGCCGCCGGGCGTGGCAAGCAACGCCCGGCGAAAGCGGAGGTTCAGGCGGTCAGCGCGCCCAGCTCAGCGCAGCCAGTTCGGAGTTACTGAGCTGCCACCAGTCCGCCGGATACGTGCGGACCCGCCGGATCGCGGCGGTGGACATGAATACCAGCGACCAGCGTCCATCCTGCAGGTGTTCAGTCACCTTCCACCAGACACCGGCCGGCTCGGCGTAGACTCGCTCGATGCCATTCGAGGAGCTGTGAAACGCCAGAGAGCTGGATACGGCGCCTGGTCCGTGAGGACCGCTCAGGTGGCGAGCTTCCCAGGCAAGAGCCTCGAGGGATGGATCGGTGTGACTGGGAACTCGTGCCGAGAGTTCGCTGACTGAGCTCATGCTACGCGGCACCATTCGACGAAGAGTAGAACGAGGAATCGAAGTGTCCCCGGCAAATACAGCGTTGCGCTCGTGCTGCAACACCTGGGATGTTGGCGATGGTGACGTGACAGAATCGTGAAGAGTGCATGACATCTTCGTCATGGATGCCGTCGTTCATCCCGTCGTTTGGTACGCCTGCTGGAGAATCCGGTCCGCTGTGATTACATCGGTACGCGCGCCGGAGATCCGTGCGCCGATTGCGGCCGTGTATGGCCGGGTACGCTTGAACGAGTTACCGATCGAACCCGCCCAACGGGCCGAGTGAACCCAAAACGAGTACAGCCCCGACGGGGTGAGGACGCATATGAGAGCGAGAACGAGATTGGCAGCAGCGGGCCTGGCGGCAATCGTCGCTCCCGCAGCTGCGTGTTCGCCCACGCCGAGCAAGCCGCCGGTGGTGGGGCATGTCTTCACGCTCGTACTCGAGAATGAGTCGTTCAACCGGTCATTTGGTCCGGAATCGAAGGCACCGTATCTCGCGGTCACGCTGCCGCGGCAGGGCGTGCTGCTGACTCAGTACTACGGAATCGGCCACGCCAGCCTCGACAATTACGTCGCGATGATCAGCGGACAGGCGCCGAACGAAGCGACGCAGCGCGACTGCGCGATTTTCAGTGAGTTCAGTCTCGCGCAGCCGGCCCTGGACGTGCATGGACAGGCGATCGGCACGGGGTGCGTGTATCCGGTGATGGTGAAGACCATTGCCGACCAGTTGGAGGCTTCGGGCCGGACCTGGCGCGGGTACATGGAAGACATGGGGAACGACCCGAAAAAAGAGCGTGCGACGTGCGGGCATCCTCCCATCGGGTTCATCGACAGCACGACGCGTCGCGAGCCCGGGGATCAGTACGCGACGAAGCACAATCCGTTCGTGTACTTCCACGCACTGATCGACGACACCGCGCGCTGCAACTCGCACGTCGTGGAACTGCGCCAGCTCAAAACGGATCTCGCAAGCGTGGCGACGACGCCGAACTATGTGTTCATCACGCCCAACCTGTGCGACGATGGACATGACGGGCCGTGCATCGACCACGCGCCAGGCGGTCTGATTCAGATCGATCAGTTTCTGCGCGAGTGGGTTCCGGCGATCACCCAGTCACCGGCATACGCGGCCGACGGCGTGTTGATCATCACGTTCGATGAGGCGTCAGGCCGGCCAGGCCAGGATTCATCCGCGTGTTGTGGCGAGCAGGGATTGCCGGGCCAGTCCCGCCCGCCAGGCGGCGACGGCCCCGGCGGCGGCCGCGTGGGTGCGGTGATTCTGTCGCCGTTCGTGCGTGCCGGGACTGTCAGCAATCGGCCGTACAACCACTACGCGATGCTGCGATGGGTGGAGGATCAGTTCGGGCTGGCCCACCTGGGGTATGCGGCGGAACCCGGGCTCGCGGTGTTTGGCACCGACATTTTCAACCGGTAGCCGAGCCGGTAGCCGCCGGCCGGCTCACGGCGTTCTGGGCAGGGGCGGCGGCGGCCGCCGCCCCGCTTCTTCCGCGTCGACAAGTTCGCGCACTCGGCGCCGCGCGTCTTCGGCTTGCCGCTCGACATCACTCACGTGCGTTTCCAGCTCGCCGAATTCCGCCGGCCGGCGTTTCATACGCTCGGCCAGCATTGGGATCGACAGTCCGGCAAGAAGCCGTGGGTCGATGGAAGGAGCGGAATCCCCGGGGCGGCGCTGGCTGGGCGGTACCGGCATCGGATTCTGATGATCGGGGATGGCCTCATCACGCTGGCGGCCCGCGTGATGACTTGCGGGAAGATCAGCCGCACGGGCGTGGGCGGCCACACGGGCGGCGAGCTCCGCTTCTTCACGAGCGATCGTCTCGCGCCATGAATCGGTCGGGGCAGGCATGACCTCCCTGCCCCGCCGGCGACCGCGTGTGGAGGCGCGCGCAACAGCCGCGGCATAGTCGGCGGTCGCGTCGGCGGCGATGACCTGGATGAGAGCGCGGACGTGCTCCAGAAAGGCCTGCGGGTCCTGCCGAACGGCGCGCGCGCGCCAGGCAACACGATAGGTGACCGACGTGCCTCGCGCGTTGCGGCCGGGCACGAACGTGACGGCACCAGGCTCCGTGGGCGTGCGGCCGCGGCGGCGGACGGATGCCGGCGGCCGGTCGGTTAATTGGTAACCATCTGCTACTTTCTGAGCGCTCGTGCCAATGTCGTCCCTCGCCGGATGCGCTATGGATTGCGTCACATCTATTTCGTCGCTAATGGCTTCTAAATAGTCACCCCCGGCAGGCGAGGCCGCGAGCATCATGACCCCGCGCCGGAATGCCTCCGCATCCGTGGTCGCTCCCTTGAGGGCGCGGAGCGCGCGGTGCGTGACTCGTTCCGACTGCCGGGCACGTTCGCGCTCTCCTTCGTTCAGCCCGGCGAGCAGCATCCCGATGCCCACGAGCTCGGAGACACGGCCCGCGCTGAACCCCGTCGTGCGCTGCACCGAATCGCGGGTGAGCCCCTGCCCCAGGAGCGCGATGACATAGGAGACTTGGTCGATGACGTGCATCGACGCGCGAACTTCGTTGGCCATGGCCTGGATGGCGAGCGCGCGGTCAGGCGAGATGCGGCCAAGGTTGATCGCGGGCACCGGGATGGAAAGCCTGAGCGCGGCCTCGAGGCGATGAGTCCCATCCACCAGAACGTACTCGACCTCACCAGGCGGGCCTTCGACGCGCACGAGGATCGGGACATGAATCGTGCGGCCCGCTTCCTCGATCGCAGAGACGAGCTCCTGGAACCGGTGATCGTCGGTAAACGGCCGCACATACCGCCCTCGCCGCACCACTCGGCGCGCGTCGAGCACCAAGGCGTTGTCGGCCCGTGCCACCCCGGACTCGTAGTGATCGCGCACCGGGTGGCCCCCTTCCCCGCGTCCCGCGCCGCGACCGCCAGATTCATCGGCCGGAACGGATGCCGAGGGAGCGACACCCAGCATCCCCGCGATCGCGGCACTCTGCACGCGTGACTTGGGCTTGGCCATCAGAGCTTCCCTCCCGGCACAGCGGCCGGCACATGGTCAGTCGTATTCACACCACCGAGCGCGAGACGATCGTTGAGCGCGTCCGCGAGCTGCCGGAAAATCCTGGCTTCCTTGCTCCAACGTGCAGCGAATTCGACCGGCACTCCATTCGTCGCCGCATCGCTGATACCGGAGAAATCGGGAATCGGCGGCTCGAGAAACGCATCCGGAAACGCCGCGCGATACGCCTCCAGAAACGCGTGCGGATTCGCCCTGCGCGCCTTCATCGCATTGACGACGAACCCGTCGAGCACGAGATCCGGGTTGAGGCGCGCGTCCTCGCGAGTGCGCCGCGCCGTCTCCTGAATCATCTGCACGCCTTCTGCGCTATATCGCTCACACTGGGCGACCACGATGTATCCATCTGCGATCGTCAGCGCCGTTTGCAACCAGAGACCCCCGGCGGGTGGCGTGTCGATGAGAACCACATCAAACGCGTGCTCGTTCGCGCCATCATCCCAGCGCAGCCCACTCCGCAACACCTCGCGAAAACGCAGCGCGGCGCTATTCCAGTCGCGGATCTCGGGTTCCCAACTCGTCAACCCGCGCGTTCCGGGGACCACATAGAGCTCCGCGCGGGGGGCAAACCCGGTATGAATCATGGCGTCGGAGAGCGGAACCGCTTCACGCAACACCGACTCGATCGTGGGCCCCTGCTCCGGCGCGATCCCGAGAAGGCCGACCGTAGCATTGCGCTGGCCATCGAAATCGAGCACCAGGACACGAAGACCGAGCCCGCCAGCCAAAGCCGCGGCAAGATTCGTAGCGAGCGTCGTCTTCCCTACCCCGCCCTTCTGCATGCCGATCGCGATCCATCGCGCCAAGAAAACCTCGCCGTCAATGCGCGGCGAATACTAGCCACTCGGAGGCGATGCGGCCAACTCGACTCGTTCAACGGTTGAAACACGTGGAGCTGACGGTGGCGTTTCGTGCGCGGTCGGTCGCGACTGGCACACCGTCACCGGCCGCACCACCGCAACCCTCGGCCGCCACCCTGGCCCCTCCCCAACCAATCCAGATGCGGCGAAGGATGTCGCAGCAAAACGCAGCGGGGGCCGTTCGAGAACGGCCCCCACTCTCAGCTACCACCCCACTGTCTCAGCTGCCACCCCACCCTCAGCTACCACCCCACTCTCTTAGCAGCGACCCCACTATGAGCTGCGGCCCCACTTCTTGGCTGCACCCTTAGGACGAATCCGTCTCCATCTCTTCAACCGTTGAAACGATACTCCATCTCTCTTCAACCGTTGAAACGCTCAGAACGTCCCCTGCAGATAGGCGTTGACTCGCACGCTGTGGGTTGGCCAAATGCCTTTACCCACGTCCACTCGGAAGAGCCCGTCCATCATCGACGCGCCGACGCCCGCGCCGTTCAGGAGGCGGCCTTCGTGGGTCCAGTCGTTCCGGTCTCCGGCCCAGCCCAGGTCGTAGAACACGATCGGCCGGACGAACGCCGAGCGGGTGGTGATTTCGAGGTGGCTCATCCAGTACGCGTCGCCGGATTCGGTGCCGGGGGCCAGTCCGCGGATTGTGCGGAGGCCGCCCAGGTACCAGTCGCGCTGCGGGGGGACTTCGCCCGCTGAGGTGCCGCCGCTGCCCGTGAGGGCCCCTTCGAGAAAGGGGGCGACGGGGTGTGACAGCGTGAGGTCCGCGGCTCCGCGGATGTAGGTGTAGGTACCGCCCGCGCCTTCGCCGCGCATGTCGGTGGTGAGTTGGAAGCCATCTGGATCGAGGCCCCAGGTGGGGCGGGCGCGGAAGGCGAGGCCGGTGATTGTCCCGGATGGGGTGCCGATGTTTCGGAGCGGCATTGTGGCGCCGCCGAATACGCCGGTGATGTCGAAGTGGGTGCCCGGGCTCGCGCCCCAGTCGTGTTCGGAAAAGAGCCGCCAGGAGAAGGGCAGTGGGCCTTCGGTTTCGGTGCCTGACAACTCCGCGCCCCAGGAGCGGTAGTAGAACCCCTCGTCATCGCCGACGAGGAGGTTCCAGACGGAGCTTCCGAAGCTCAGGGGGTCGCCCCAGTCGCTGGCGGAGTTCAGCCGGCGGTAGGCGCTGGCGGTGACTGTGCCCCACGGGCTCGTCCTGGTAAGGCTGAGGCCGCCATTCGGCTCGAGGTCCGCGACTCCAAAGCGGGCTTCGGCGCGCGCGGACAGCCCCAATCCAAGCTCATCCGTGGCAGCGAGTCCGGCCGAGAGGCCTTCTATTCTATTATAACGGATGAGTCCGTCTCTGGGGCCCCACTGAAGCACGACCGGCCGAGGGGACCAATCTGGTACAGCATTGCCCCGTAAGGTTTTAAGTAGGTCAGCGTGACTTATCGCATCACCCGCATCGTCATACACCGAGCCGGGGAGATCCGGCGATCGAGCGAGCGCGGCGGTATCGCAGGGGGTGCTGACAAGAACTCGGGCGGCCCCGCCGTCGTGGACTTCGACGCGCTGCCAGGTGGTTTGGTGCGCACACTGCGTTTCGCGCGAGTTGCGGCGGGCCGAGTCGGACTCGTTCGGCTGGGTCATACCCGAGCGCATGGCGAGTTCTGGATGGCCTTGAGAGCCCGGTGTTGATGGTTTGGCGCCTGGCGATTCCGATGGCGATGTCGCTGGTGTGGCGGATACGGTCGCCGGCGCGGCTGCCGTATCATGCGCCCCCGGTTTGGACGCGGTGTCCACTAGCTCCGCGAGACGCGGCAGTGTGTCGGGTCCGTTGACCGAGGTGTAGCGATAGTGAACTTCCCATCGCACGGGTAGCCGAAACGCGCTCGCGCGGGCTTCGCCATCGGCGTACCTCGACACCGGGAGCCAGTATTTGCCGTCGAGCAATCGGTAGTCGAGTGTGATCACCGAGATGTTGGCGGTCATCGGCATGATGAGCGGCTTCACCCAGAACGGCACGTCGTCGAATGTGTGCGGATCGGCGTCTTTGGCGACGGCGACGATGTCCATCGGCGCAGAAAATCGATACACGGCGCGCACGAGGTGTCCGGTCGTGGCGTCGAACCAGAGGGATCCCGTGCCAATGTTCCAGAGCGGATGCCGCGCGTGGAGCTGTACCTCGCGCAGGTGGATGGTGAGTTCTCCGCCGCCGCGCGCCGGGGTCCGGATCGTTTCAGAATCGCCGAGTGTGTAGCGGTAGTACCCCTCGGCGCCTGGCGCGAGGGGGTCGATGATGTCGTCGATGTCGGTGTACGTGGTGGTGTCGGTGCGTTCGCCACCTATCGACAGCGTGCGGCGACCCGGGACGTAGGGAAGGGCGATAGCTTCGTCGTCGTTGTCGATGTCGCCGGCGTCCGCCGGCACCATCGGCATCGCGCTCCGCGCGCCGGTCACTTCAACGATGGCGCCGAGTCCTCGCTGCCATCGTACACGATCCGCGTGCTGCTGGCGGAGGAGGAGGCGGTCGCGCCCGAGGATTCCGATCGACATTCTCACGGTGAGCTGCTCGAGCGAGGTGGCATCGTAGCGGCGGAGCGAGGAGTCGTCGGCCGATCGCGCGGCACGAGCGAGTTCGATGAGCGATCGGACTCGCTCCCCGTCATAGGCCGAGGCGAGGAGGGCAGGGGTGAGCGGGATGGTCCGTTGGGCCCGTAGGGCCTCGTGCCGCGCCTTGCGGGCGGCGCGGGCCGAGTCATCGCGGGCGGCGGTGACCGCGGCGGGCTGCGTATCCCGACGTGGGGTGGCCTGCGGGCGTCCCGCGGCAGGGCCGGCGGTACCGCCCTGCGCGACGAGCACGATCAGGACGGACCAGATGTACAGAAAACGCCTCTCGTGAAGGGAGGATGCAAAAGGGTAGTACGGGCGGGAGAGGGCCAGTGTTTCGCGGCGGACGCGGTTGGTGTGAAGGTCGTTCGGCTGGACGCGAGATCTCGCGAACTGATCGGGCTGCGGCGGGTGTCGAATACGACGGCGATGCTGGCACCCCAGGGCAATTACAAAAGCCAGCCGGAAACTCGCTACATGATGTGATACATGAGATAACTGGCGCTCGAATGGCGGTGTAGTGACTCTCTCATGGCGCTAGAACTTATCGATACTGGAGTGATTCCATGCAGATGATTGGTAGACGGTCCGCGGCCTCTCGCCCGCAGATCCTCGTCGCCCTCGCCGCGCTCGGCGTCGCCGCACTCGGTGTTCCACTGCGCACGAACGCTCAGGGCGACCCTCAGGGCGCACCAGCACGCCACGGGATCAACCCGGCCTACTTCGACACCACGTGCGCCGCGTGTAACCAATTCTACCAGTACGCTAACGGCACCTGGCTCAAAACCGTGACGATCCCGCCAGACTACGCCGAGTGGGGTGCGTTTGACGTGATCTACGAGCACAGCCTGGTCGCACTACGGGCCGCGCTCGATTCACTGCCGCGGTCCAATCCCCAACCGGGCACGCCCGAGTGGAAGGTCGTGCACTTCTATGCGAGCTGCATGGATTCCACGCGCGCGGAGTCGGACGGATCGGCGCCGATCAAGCCTGAGCTGTCACGCATCGACAGCATCACGGGCGCGCCGGGACTCCTCGCCGAGATCGCGCGCCTCCACCGGATGGGGGTCGGGCCAGTGTTCTTTTTCTTTACGGCACCCGACGCGAAACATTCCAACGACGAGATCGCAAACCTCGGCCAGGGAGGGCTCGGGCTTCCAGACCGGGATTACTACTTCCGGGCCGACTCGGTGGCCGAGCGTACTCGGCATGTATACGTGGCGCACATCGCGCGGACTCTCGTGCTCACCGGCGTACCCGCCGCCACCGCAGGCCGCGAGGCGCAGCGAATCATGGCGCTCGAGACAGCGCTGGCCAAGGCGTCGATGACGATCGTCGAACAGCGCGACCCCAAGGCGGTCTACCACAAGATGACCGCCGCCCAACTCGCCACGCTCACGCCCGGCTGGTCATGGACAGCGTATTTCCGCGACTACGGGCGACCGGACATCGCAACGATCAACGTGCGGCAGCCGAAGTTCTTCACCGCCTTCGCCCACCTGCTCCGGACAACGCCGATCGCCGATTGGAAGAGTTATCTCCGCTGGCAGTACGCCGCCGCGGCCGCACCGTTTCTAAGCTCGGCGTTCCTGACGGAGAACTTCAACATGAGCAGCGTGCTCGATGGCACGACCGAAATCCGCCCGCGATGGAAGCGGTGCCTCTCGCAGACCGACCAGCAGCTCGGCGAGGCGCTCGGCAAAGTGTACGTGGCACGTGAGTTCTCGCCCGAGGCAAAGGCCAAGGCGCTCACTCTGGTCCAGAATCTGGAAGCCGTGCTGCACGACGATCTCTCGACACTCGCCTGGATGAGCGAGGCCACACGCAAGCAGGCACAGGCCAAACTCGACGCTTTCGTCAACAAGATCGCCTATCCCGACCACTGGCGGGACTACACAGCGCTCACCGTCGAGGACGGCGCATTCTGGAACAATGTCAACGCAGCGTCGGAGTTCGAAGCGCATCGCCAACTCATGAAAATCGGCGGGCCGACCGACCGCACGGAGTGGCCGATGACCCCTCCGACTGTCAACGCGCAGTACAACCCCTTCCTCAACGACATCACGTTCCCGGCCGGGATTCTGCAGCCCCCGTTCTTCGATCCCGAAGCTGACGACGCATCGAACTACGGCGCGATCGGCAGCATCATCGGCCACGAGATGACGCACGGATTCGACGACGAGGGACGCCAGTTCGACGCACAAGGGAATCTGCGCGACTGGTGGACGCCGGCCGACGCCAGCGAGTACAACAAGCGCGCGGCAATCGTGGTCGATCAGTACAATCACGACCTCGTCATCGACACCCTGCATCTGAACGGCCAGCAGACCCTGGGCGAGAATATCGCCGATATCGGGGGGCTCAGACTCGCGTACGCGGCGATGGAGCGCGCGCTGCAAGGGCACCCGCACGCGCTGATCGATGGGTTCACGCCGGAGCAGCGGTTCTTCCTCGCCTACGCGCAGGAGTGGAGCGAGGCCGACCGGCCAGCATATGCGAGAACCCTGGTGCAGATCGACGTGCACTCCTCATCCCGGTGGCGGGTGGAGACGCCCATTTCCAACATGCCGGAGTTCGCGCAAGCGTTCCATTGCCAGGCAACGGCCACGCTGGTGCGGCCGGATTCGGCACGGGCGCAGATTTGGTAAACAGCAAGAACGGCGAGCTCAATCATGCTGAGAGCGAACGAGTTCATTGAGTACCTGGACCGCGTGCACGACCGCACCCGGCGGATCGTCGTGCTCATTCCGCGCGAGGCAGTGGAGTGGTCGCCCAAGCCGGGGTGGTTCAGCTTCGGGGGGTTGGTCCGCCACCTCGCCGGTATCGAGCGGTGGATGTACGCGGAGACCGTGAGCGGCCGTCCATCGCGGTATCCGGGGCACGGGCCGGAGTTGGCAGATGGGTACGACGCAGTCCTCGCGTACTACGATCGGCTACACGCTGAGGCGCGCGCCGCGTTCGCGACCCTATCGGACGAGCGTCTGAATGAGAAGTGCACGACGCCGGCCGGGACGCCGATCACGGTCTGGAAGTGGCTCCGGGCACATCTGGAGCATGAAGCCCATCATCGGGGACAGCTCTACCTGATGCTGGCCATGCGCGATATCGCGACTCCGCCGATTTATGGTCTCACGGCAGAGCAGGTGCGAGCCGCGTCATCGCCCTGAAGCGGCGGGCAGTGACGCCTGGGGCGGGGGGGCCGTCTTGGGCAGTAGAGCCTATGCGAGTCCGCCAGTTGAATCCGGATGTCCTGATCGCCGAGGACCTGAGTGTCGGCCCGCGGCTCATGGGTGTGGCGCTGGTGGCCATGGGCGTGGCAGCCGTGTACCTGCCGACGGCCCCGTCGATCCCGGGTGATACGCACGCTGCCTGGCTCGCGGTGTTCCTGGCAATCGCCGGCGTTGCGGTGTTTCGGGCGGCGGGGAGCCGGATCGTGATGTTCGACCGGGCGGCGGGGCTGGTGCGCGTCCAGATCCGGGCCCTACTGGGGACGGCTGCGTTCGTCTACCGGCTACCCGACATCGCCGACGCCATCCTCGAGCTGGAACCGGCCGGCGACGGTCGCTATGTCTATCGTGCGTCGTTCGTCATGCGCGACGGCACGCACCGCGCCTGGGCAACCTATGCGACCGGATATCCGGCCAATGAGGTGCGTGTGCTGCAGGCCGTCCGCCAATTCCTCGGTACCGACGCCTCGGCTTCCGGTCCGGACGGGACCCCGGCGATCCCCGGTCCGAGAGACCCGATGCGGTCGCCGATCGGCTAGGATTACGATCGGCTATCCGGCGCCGCCTCGTTGGCCGGTGCCGCTCCGTTACGACGACAGACGCGCGCTCCGCCCTCCGCCCCGGGAAACATCCCGGGGACGGAGCCCATTCCAAACGGCGGCACCCGCTCAATGGACCGACGCACTGCCCGGCGGCACTTTCTCGTTGCACTCGCGACCGTCGTCGGAGCCATCGTCGTGGTCCAAGGCAGCATCCTGCTACTGACGCACGTCGTAGCACCACTCCTGCTCACCCACTACGAGCATAACCCGGCACTCAGGACGGTCCCCAAACGCACCCGAACCCGCCATGGATTCGAGGGCGACCCGGTCAATATTGCGTTGGTCGGGACCGCGGACGAAGTCGCGACGGCGTTCGCCAAGGCCGGATGGTCGCGCGCGGATTCGCTCAGCCGGGCGAGCGATTTCGCCATCGCCAAAAGTGTCCTCCTCCGCCATCCGGACTCCACGGCGCCGGTCAGCTCGCTCTTTCTCTATGGACGCCGGCAAGACGTCGCGTACGAGCGCGAAGTGGGACGGAGCGCCACCAGGCGGCATCACGTGCGGCTCTGGCTCGCCGAGGGTGTGACCGGCGAGGGACGGCCAGTCTGGATCGGAGATGCGGCGTATGACCTTAGCGCGGGCGTGAGTCATCGCACGCTGGCCCCGACTCATCACATCGAGGCGGATGTCGACCGTGAACGCGACACGGTCCTCACCGATCTCGCCGCTGCGGGCCAACTGACCGAGCGCTACGACGTCACGGGACTCGGCCCCCGTATCGACGCGCGCAATGCGGAGGGCGATCGCTTCGACACGGACGGAGAACTGGACGTCGGGGTCATCTCACCCGGTAACGTCACACATGGCCCGCCCACCGTTCTGAGCGACCCGCCGCTCGTCAGGTTGAAGAACACGCTGTTCGAATGGTCGCACGAGATCACGCTGCACCTGAGGCCCTGACAGGCCCGTTCGTCTATTTTCTCCTTTCTGTACGGCTCCTCTCTTTCTTTTTCAGCACCGCCACTATGCCGTCACCCCGTACCTACGACGTGATCGTCGCCGGACTCGGCGCAATGGGCAGCTCCGCCGCCTACCAGCTCGCTCGCCGCGGCCAGCGAGTCCTGGGACTCGACCGGTTCGATCCGCCCCACACGATGGGGTCGACCCACGGACACTCCCGCATCATCCGGACGGCGTACTGGGACGATCCCTCCTACGTACCGCTCGTCGGACGGGCACACGAATCATGGCGCGAGCTGGAGGCGGCGAGCGGCGAACGGCTGTACTACCCGACAGGCCAACTCTATCTCGGTGCACACGACAGCATGCTCGTGAGCGGCGCGCGGGATAGTGTCCGCCTCAACAACATCCCCCACGAAGAGATATCCGGCGCCGCACTCGCGCAGCGCGCGCCAGGATTACGAGCGCCAGCCGAAACAGTTGCCATCTGGGAGCCGCACGCGGGAGTGCTGCTACCCGAGCTGGCGGTCGCGACGTTTCTGAAACTCGCGAAGCAGGCCGGCGCTGCCATCCACACCGAGGAACCACTCATCCGATGGAACGCGGAGGGCGAAGGCGTCACCGTGACCACTCCCCGCGCGGCGTACCGCGCGGACCGTCTCGTGCTGACCCTCGGTGCGTGGATGGGAAAGCTCGTCCCCGGTCTTGGCGTCCCGCTGGCAGCGGAGCGGCAGGTCATGCACTGGTTTCGCCCCAAGCCGGGAACAGCAGGGATCGGTCCTGACCGGATCGCGTGTTTCATGTGGGAGTACGAACCGGGCCACATCTGGTACGCCGTGCCGGACATGGGCGATGGTTTCAAGGCGGGGATCCATCACGACGGACCGAAATCCGATCCCGACGCCGTGGATCGCCACATCTCCGCACACGACGTCGAGCGCGTCAGCACCCGCGTGCGGGAGATGGTACCCGACGCCGACCCGTCGCCAGTCGCGTCGGCCGTGTGCTTCTACACAGACACGCCGGACGGCCAGTTTCTCATCGACACGCATCCGGAGAGCCAGGCCGTCGTCGTCGCCAGCCCGTGTTCGGGGCACGGGTTCAAGTTCGCAAGTGTGATCGGCGAGCTGCTGGCCGATCTGGCGATGACGGGAAGCACGGACGCCGATCTCTCCCTGTTCAGGCTGGCACGCCATCGCGCTGCCGCCGCCGTGAAGTCCTAGCTGGTCCTCGGCCCCGTGCTAGCTCGCTCCTCATGTGGGACACCGGGGCGGTACATGATGACCCGAACGCGTTCGAGGGTGGTGAGACCGCCTCCGATCATCTGATCAAGCTCGGGAAGGATCGCCTCGATCTTCTCCTCTGTCTCCACGCATTCGATCACGATCGGCAAGTCGAGTGACAGCACCTCGATCCGGTCGGAATGCACCTTGGAGCTGGCGCCAAAGCCCATGATGGCACGAACCACCGTACAGCCTGCGTAGTGTTTCGCACGCAACAACTCTGTGATGGCGCGGTACAGCGGCTTGCCCTTCCACTTATCGCGCTCCCCGATGTGGATACGCATCAGGACGCGTTCACCCGTGAAACCGTGCATGACTCCTCCCGGGATCAGTCTGACAGCGCCGAAGCGCCTACGTATCCGAATACGACAAGGTCAGAAATGCTCGCGCCACGCAATCAGTTCGCGCGCGAGGATGAAACCCACAAACGTGAACACGAGCGCCGCAACGACACTGCCCACCGCGTAAACGGCCGCCCGCTGATATTCGCCATCTTCCAGAAGCATTGCCGTTTCATAGCTGTACGTCGAGAACGTCGTATACCCGCCGCAGAAACCCGTCGTCAGCAGGGCACGCAACTCGATGCTCCACGTCTGCGTCGTGAGCGCATAGCGGAGCAGGAACCCGAGGACCAGGCTCCCGGTGATGTTGATCAGGAGCGTCCCATACGGGAACGCGGCTCCCGTATGCTGCTGCACGAACGCGCCGAGGTAATACCGGCATACGCCACCGGCTGCAGCACCAATCGCTACGGCCCAGAACATTTTCACCCTGATCCCTCCGAGGAAGTCGCCATCTGGCCGGCGAGCTCCGATGAAGTCGCTGTCTGGCCAGCGAACAGACTAGATCAATACCGGTCGTGGGCAACAAAAAGCTCCCACGCCAAGCCTCGCGTAGGAGCCATCAGCCGTACCCTCAGCCATGACCAGGGCGGCAGTTTGGGTGAGCTCCATCACCCGAAATCAAACTTCGCAATCCTACCAACACGCCGCAGACAGGTCAACATCCTGCCTTATCCCGCTTTCTACTTTCTGCTTTCTGCTTTCTGCTTTCCGCTTTCTGTCTTCTGTTTTCTACTTTCTACTCCTTACTTTCTCCTTTCGGACTAGCGCTCAGCCTGCGTGACGAATACCGTGAGCTTCGGGGTAGACAAACGACGCGCAGCCACAAGTGCATCCTGAGACGTCGCGAACCGTCCAACACGAACGACATAGGGCCTGGCCACGCCCACGATGCGCGCGTCATATCCATGCCCGCAAAGTGATTGTTGCATCGACTGCGCATCCTGCAGGCTCTCGAAGGACGCCACTTGCACTGTCCACTGGCGTGTTTTCGTCCCTCCGTTCAGAGCGGCTTTGCCGTCGGACTTGCTGTCGGACTTGCCAGCGATGTCACCAGCCGACGCGATCACGCGACCGGGGGCGGCGGCGGGGGCAACGTGGTCGGCAGTAGCCGCGGGAGCGGCACAGACCACCGGCGCTGGTGGTGCTGGTACAGCAGCAGGCGGCGACACCACACTGCTCGTCTGGGCCGACAGATTCGGCGAGACCCAACAGAGCAACAGACACGCGCAAGCGATCCACGTGCGGAAGCAAAACCACGAATCACGTGCGTTCCGGCGCCCGGTCATGTGCACTCCCTGCAAAAGACCTCTGCCGTAAGATGCATCGGCCTGTGTGGAAACGCAGCAGGACCGTCGTTGCCGCCCACCGCCGCCTGTCGTCGAGGGCAGCAGGGGCCGTTCGCGAACGGCCCCACTTGCCGCCGCGCCACAGCTAGTGGTCCTACGCAGCAGGGACCGTTCGGAAACCGCAGGTCGCCCTGCCAGGCAACGGCCCCACCAGCCAATGCCGTCCACCGGTGCCCAGATCCTTTACACTCCGGCCCTCGTCCCAGGCTTCTCGCGGCGGAAGTGCCGCCAAACCAGGAAACCAACGAATGCGACGCCAAAGGCGATCAGCGCGATAATCCCAGCTTCGCCTACACGGTTCTCGAGACGGGGAAGATCACGGGCAAACTCGAAGCCCAGGAGGCCGAAGAGCACCGACCAGATGATACCCGCGATCGCGTTGTACACGGAGAACGTAGCGAACGGCATGTCCGAGATCCCGGCAACGATGCTGGCGAGTATGCGCACAATCGGGATGAAGCGTCCCACCATCACGGCGCGCGCGCCATAACGCGCGAAGAACTCGCGTGTGTGATCGAGACGCTCTGACGTGATCCCGGCCCAGCGGCCATAGCGAATGACGATCCGTTGGCCAGCGGTGTGGCCGATCCAGTACCCACCCGAACCGCCGCAGATGATGCCAGCGACTGAGGCGATGATCACACCGATAATCGAGAGATGCCCGCGTCCAGCGAACGCGGCAGCCGTCAGCAAGACAGTCTCACCCGGAACCGGGATACCGATGCTTTCCCCACCGACGAACAGCGCGACGACGGCGTAGCCGTATCGCGCGATCAGGTGGTGCAGGTGCAACGATACGTGCCACGAGACGGGCATCGCCTCAAGCTAAGCACTTCGGGTTAGCCAGTCGTGGCTTGACCGAGAACGCGGGGCCATAGGAGACACAGCAGTATCGCGAGCACCAGGGGCACAAAGAACGCCGCGTAGATCACCCAGCTGCGCTCCGTGACGAGGAACGCGGAGCCTGGGGTGGCCGGGTCGTAGTACGCGGTGACTGTATCCCCGGCGTGGAAGCGGGATGCGATATCCTTGGCCCACCGCCCAGCACGGGATGCCTCCCGCAGCGTGACCCGGTCGGTACTGTAGCGGACACCATCCACCTCGTACGCATACATCACGATGGGCTGCTCCAGGGTGTGTCCCTGAGGGTCTTTATGCGCGATCACATCGACTCGGATGACCGTCGCAGGCACAGTCCGCGCGTTCCGCAGCGGCAGCTCTTGGGCGCGGACCAGCCGCCAGCCCACGACGGTGAACAGAACGCATGCGGCCACGAGACCCCAGTAGAGGACCATGAGCCAGACTCGTTCGCCTCGTGTGAGCGGGTGCCTCGCTTCACCAGATCCCGCAGCCATGCCAGCGGACTCCTATCGTCAGTGTGCTGCTCGTCAGTGCGCTGCGGACCGGTGCACTGGGTGTGTCACTGCGACCCCGCGGCTACGGGTGCGCTGGCAACGGTTGGCACAAAGAAGAGATCCTGAAAGTCGAAGCTGAAGTCGGCCAGCGGTGAGACTGCTGCCATTTTCATGCTTTCTACCGTGCCCTGTGGTGTGAGCGCAAATGTGACGAACGCATCCTCGACGTGCTTGGCGCGCCAGTGCGCGACGAACGTGTCGTACTGCCAGTGATCCAGGTCGCCCGTGAACGCGGGAGAGTGACTGAAGCGCAGTACCAGGTGGCCACCTTCGTTGGTGATGGTCGCGTCGCCGTACATCGCATCGGTGTAGCGGCCGGTGTATTTCTCCAGCGGCAGTGAGGGTTTCGAGTCCGCTGCACGAGCAGAACTTTGTGCTCGTTCCGCGGCGTGGCCCAGTGAATCCAGATGGCGCTCGAAAGCAGCGCCCGCCGCGGCCCAGTCAGTTGCTGGGGCACCCAGGTAGGCGTCGACGACGCGCTCGCAAAGAGCGTTGGACAGCCCGGACTCCATGTTCGTGAGAACGACGACGCCAAGTCTCTCGCTCGGCACCAGCTCGGTATGCGACGTCATCCCCGCGAGGCCGCCGCTATGGGACACGATCTTGTGGCCCCGGTAGTCGCGGAGGTCCCACCCAAGCCCGTACATGGCAAAGTTCGGCGTCAGCGCATTCAGCACGCCCGGCAGCGGCGTGATCGGCAAAATGGTCTGGCCCGCCCACATCTCTCGCGTACGCGCAGCGGACCAGATACGTCGAGTGCCGAGACGGCCGGAGTCAAGCTGGACCATCATCCACTTCGCGAGATCCGTAACATTTGCGTTGATCCCGCCAGCAGGAGCCGTCGCATCAACGGAATCAACTGGCACGATTTCAATGTGTCCGTCCGCAGCCCGGCCATGTGGGGTCGCAGCATTCGATCCCATGGGAACGGACTCAACACCCGTCTTCGCCTCGGTCATCCCAAGCGGGTCGAGGATCTGATGCTGGACGAAGACTTCCCAACTCTGGCCAGTGACTGAGGGGAAGATCTCACCAGCCGCGATATACATCACGTTGTCGTACGCGTAGGCAGCACGGAATCCGGACACAAACTTCGCAGCACGGATACGCCGTACGATCTCATGACGGGAGTAATTCGAGTGGAACCAGAGAAGGTCACCCGCACCAAGGCCAAGGCCGCTACGGTGCGTCAACATATCACGCACCGTGAACTCTCGGGTGACGTACGGATCCGAAAGTTCGAAATCCGGAATGAACTGCGTTACTCGATCATCCCACTGCAGCTTTCCCTGGTCCACCAGAATCCCGAGCCCTGCAGCAGTAAATGCTTTGGTATTCGAGGCAATCTGGAAGAGCGTATGTGCATCGACTGGCGCGGGATCACCAAGGCGTCTCACACCGTAGCCCTTGGCAAGCACGACCTGGCCGTCCTTCACAATGGCGATAGCCAGGCCCGGTGTGTCAAACTCCTTGAGTGCATGAGCTACATACGCATCGAAATTCGGAGGCATTGCCGCTCTCTGCGCCACCAACTGGACCGGTAAGGCAATCAGAGCGACTCCAGTCACACCAGAGATTAGTCGCCGCTTTCCGTATTGAAAGCAGGCAGGCAGTACCGGGCATAAGCGCACGAGAACCTCGTTGGCGATGTCGGGCGGTGTCAATTACGGGAAGGCGTCGGCGCAATGATCCGCGGCTCGCCCTCGTGACGCAAGGGCCACAAGCCCAGCTGGCGAAGCTCTTCCTCGAGCACCCGGAGATGACGTGGCCAGACGGATGCCGAATAGCGAAAGAAATTCCCCAGCGCGACCGGATCAGACGCGAGAAAATTGGCGAGGCGCTGGGCACCTTTGCGTGTATTGCAACTCCTGCACGCCGTGACCAGGTTGCCGCCAGACCGGTCCCCGCTTCGCACTCGTGGCCGCACATGATCGACCGTCAACTCCGCTACATCGAACACCTTGCCACAGTAGACACACCGATAATCATCGCGGGCGAATACATCCTGGCGTCGCATCGAACGAGTCCGGATATTCAGTTTCTTAACATACGCTGAGTACAGAACCAAACACTGTAGGACCGACGGCCTACATACTATCTCAAATAGATGATTAACTGGATGCACGCGGGTCCAACGATCATTACGGCATTCCTCGCCTCACTGGTGGAATTCGTCGAGGCGTTCACGATCGTGCTGGCAGCAGGGACAATACGAGGGTGGCGAGGAGCGCTCGTCGGCGTAGCTGCCGGGCTCGGAGCACTGGGACTCATTGTAGTAGCAGGCGGTACCCTGCTAGACCAATTCCCACTCGCTGATTTACACCTCGCAATGGGTGTGTTGCTACTGCTCTTCGGCATGCGGTGGTTGCAGAAATCCACACTCCGTGCAGCCGGAACTATCAGTCTTCACGATGAGTCAGTTGCTTACACGTCTCAAACGACAGCATTACGTAACCGCGCCCCCCGCGCGTCGGGTATTGATACAATAGCTGCGGTTACAGCATTCAACGGAGTACTGGTCGAAGGTATCGAAGTAGTGTTCATCATCATTGCTACGGGCACGACAGGACATATGCTCATTCCCGCCGTAATCGGCGCCACAGCAGCCGGCACAGTGGTTCTTACAGCCGGAATACTACTCCGCACACCGTTGACTCGTGTGCCTGAAAACACACTCAAAATGGCAGTTGGAGTATTGCTCAGTTCCTTCGGGACATTCTGGATCGGCGAAGGGGCTGGGTATACATGGCCTGGTGACGACCTCTCACTCGTGTGGCTTGCAGCTCTGTACCTCACCTCTTCTCTGGCAATTGCCGCGACAGTGAGAGGACTTCTAACCCGGGCAAAGCCATGACTACCACCATCACACGCGGTATCAGATCCGCACTGCAGGCAGTTCTCGCGCTCTTCGTCGATGATGGAGTCTATACAGCAGTAACTATTGCATGGATCACGATCGTTGTAACGCTCGGATCACATAGTACGAGCAACCATAGACGAGAAGAGTTACTCCTGCCACTCGGACTGGATCTGATCTTCACCCTCTCCGTCATACTTCGGGTTCGCAATACTGTACGGAGTCAGTCTAGGCGGTAGCAACGTGTGTTTGGCCGGTGAAAGGTCAGCAGACTAGAAACATCATGCCTACCCGCGTCGAATGATCTTGAGTTCAGATCCGACTTCGTATTGCGGTTCGCCATCTGCACCGAGAGTCATACGAATTTGAGTGCCGACAGGTACACGGAGTACTAACCCACCAATCTCCACTGCCATTGTGCTCATCGCATTGGCGTTTGCATTCATGGATTGGCTGGTGGGTTCACTTGCTTGGATTCGTTCAGGTTGAGCGCTTTGGCGCGCTGCTTCAGCGGGTAGTTGCACGGGCTCTGGAATTGGGCCGCGACCTAGTGCCCAGGAGCTCAGCCGATAATCATGACCTCGGCCTAAGTGATCCGCCCGCTCCAGTATGCCCGACTCGAGCAACTGCATCACACCACGCTGCGCCATCCCAAGAGAATAGGAAGCACGAGTAGCTAACTGCTCGTAAGTCAACCGAGTCCAATCCCATGGAACTGTTACCAGATCCAGGATCGCTCGGAGAAGCAATATTGCGGGGACACGGCCAGCGATTTTCGGAACAACCCCGATCCAGCTCATATACTGACCGGATCCTGGTGGCTGCATCACCCTAGCTGCCAATCTGAACCAACTCGGCGGGTCATCGGCAACCTGCTCGAGTACCCGTGCTTCGACCAACCGTGATAGTGATCGCTGTACTCTCGCCAAAGAAAGACCACTTACTGACCTCAATCGATCATCAGCTACCACGATACGAGATGCTTCAAAGCGGTCTGTAGCTACCTGCTTAGCCGATAGCTGAGCGGATATAGCAAGTACAAATGCAATCAGCCGAATATCACGTAATTCATCAGGCCTAAGCGGAGCCCGTGCAAAAGTCGCAGCTACTGATTGCACAACAAGGTCATCAGAGACCTCGAATGGCAGAGTGTCAACATCAGCTATCGGTCTACGGTAGGACCCACTGTTAGACAGAGGAATGTTCACCAGACCTCATAGGTTGTGCGCCAATAGACTGATCTAAAGTGCCCCGTCCAAGGTACGCCAATCGTCATACCAGCACAATTGAAGGTCCCGCTAAGCCACAAATGATAGCACACCTACCCAGCTGCGGACCTATATATAGCCAAGCAAGCTCTTATACTACAACGACTTAGACATATATACATGGCACGGATTGACAGCTGGTTAATTAACAAAACTGCGATTACCCCCATAGCCGAACAACGCCAACCAGACTCCAACATTTGCTTGAACACACCCCCCTAGTACCCCTTACCTGGCCTGATACCCCACCTCTCGTACCAAGCTATGACAGTTGGCGTACTAGCTAACTACTTGCCTCAAAGCCTGAAACTACACATACCGACGATCTGAGGTCTGGCAGACATACACCTGACCTGCAAACCACTAAATACCACGACTCAGCTCTCCACAACGATCATCACCGCCAGCGATTAGATAGATGACCAGCCTATTAGCCGAGCAGTGCTGTTCGTTAGTCTGATTTAAGGAAGGTTAAAACAACAACCAGCCGCTCGAGAGAAAGCAGGAAATGCAACTGTGCTTGGTGATAGATGGACGTGGAGACAGTAGGTGGTAGGAGCGAACAAGGCCCGGCTTGAGGTCAGATTGAGCTGGTTACCCTAACAGATATGGCGATTCGTGGATAAGTTGTGTGCCCTATGGCAGGAAATGGATTGGTGCAGATATCGGATCCTCCGTGGGAGGAGTTGTTACTGGGTAGTGGGAGAGGAGGTGGGGTTTACCCGGTAGCACTGCAGCTGGTTGATTTACCGATTATCCGAGCTGTCCAGAAGCTTGAGCGTATTGATCAGGTGACTGGTCGGTTACCTGGATTTGCATATAGCGCAGAGCTGAATGGTCGGCGTGCTGATGGATCACAGTATCGGGTAGTTGTGAAGGGAGATGATCAGCATGGCCTGCCGTACGGGGCTGATGGGGACATTTTCTTTGCTTTGTTCAAAATTGCCGATGAGATGCCTGCTGGAGATCGTGCACGGCTATTCTCGAATGGAGAGTTTCCGGATCCGACTGTAGGGATGATTGCGCGTGCAATGGGGCGGCCTATGAATGGTGATACCAGCCGCCGTATTCGGGAGGCGCTACATCGGTTATCACATGTCAGGATCGAGATGCATGTGAACCAGCAGGCGTCAAATATTGGGTTGGCTTTACTAAGCGACGGTGCTGGCAACGATCCTGGCGAGATTTTATCAGGCGAGAGAGTAAGACCAGCAGTTCGTCCAGTTGAACCCGATGGTCTGCCTGTTCCGCAGGCGAGAAAAGGTACTGCCACGATCGGTGTACTACATATCCTCGAATATGCAGTTAAGCGGACGTATGACCGGCGGGAAGAAGGTGAGGATTGGATTGCGCATTTACAGATCAATCCTGTCTGGTTACGGGAGCTCGCTGGTGGCTGGGCTGCTTGGATTAACGTTGAGCGTTACGTGGCGCTTCGGAGTCCGATCGCAAAACGCTTGTATCAGCTCTTTGCGGGCGAATCCGCTCGTGGCGTCACTGCTCCGTGGTCTATGACCTTGAGTGATCTTCGGCTACGGTGTGGCATGGCTGGTGTCTCACGTCGGCCCGCTGCTGTCCGAGCATCTGTCGAGGAAGCTTCGAGTGAGCTGGTGAGTTGTGAGGTTCTTGCGCAGGCAGAATGGGAGAAGGCAAGCCGAGGACGGTATGTGTTCACGTTTATGCCAGGCTTGCAATTACGGATGGCTGCGCTGCTTCGTGGTGTTGGCGCACTTGATGCCCGCGAGCTGCGCATCCAGCGGATGCTGTTACGGCACTTTGGAGTAACACGTGAAAGCGCAGATAGAATGCTTGCCGAACGGCCAAGCCGCGTGTACGAGGCCTTGCAATACCTGCTTTATGTACGCGATATCGATCATACTCGTGTAAAACGCAGTTGGTCTGCTTACCTGCTGAAGCTTGTCGATGGGGACGCTAACTTTTCTGGTGATGTCAGGTATCAACAGTGGCTCGCCCATCAGCGTAGGGGAGTAACAGGATCTGGGTATCGAGTTCACGAGAACCAGCAGACTGCTGGGCCCATTGTGCTGAGGCCCCGCAATCTTGACGATATCGCGCTTGCACCTCCAGCTCAGCGGGTTCCAATCATTGATGCCGCGCGGACGGCAGCCATTTCGCCGGATGCAGCGGAGCTCTGGAGTGTGGTGCGGCCTAAAGCAGCAGCGCGATATCCATCCACTCATGCAGTTTATGTTGAAGACCTCGCTGCATTTGACCTCGTGGGTGATACGTTGACCTGTGTGACTGCGTCTGCATTCACGTTGCAAATGCTGGAGCGGGTAGGTTTGCTCGGGATCGAGAGTGAGCTACGAAGCGAGACGGCAGATCGTGTTTCGAAAATACAGCTCGAGGTCTTTGATCCAGGGCGGCACACTACGAGTGGATGACTTGTGGCTGTATCTAACTGGACGCTGAGGGTGTCGCTGGCGGTGAGGACCGCCGAGCGATTGCAGCCATGGTAATCCCGGACAGTAGAACAATGCCTCCAAGAAATGTCGATGCCGACGGCATTTCGCGGATTCCGGGAAGAACGGCAGCAAGCAAAGTCGCGCCAATAGGCTCGCCAAGGACCGTGAGTATGACCAGGTAGGCTGGGAGGTATTTGAGGGCCCAGTTGAGACTTGTATGTCCAAGTTACATTGGGCCAAGGGCGAGCCCGGCGAAAATCGCCAGCTCCCGGGGCGGTTGTGGGAAGAGCGGTGTCGTGGTCGCGATGGCGATCGTCAGAAGGGTCACGAAGCAGACGCTGTAGACAAGAGCGACGTAGGGCCAGAGATCGAGGGTGGCTCGAAGACGACGCCCTGCGACGTAATAGATCGCAGCTGCGATCCCGCCCACTAACGCGAGACCATCGCCCAGAAGGGCATGGTTTCCCGCACTAGCGGGACCAGCCACGTCGCTGAAATCGCCCCAGCCAACAACACACGCCGCTGCGACGGCAAGTGTGATCCCGGACCATTGCATCGGCGTCGGCATTTCCTTGAGCCATGCAGCGGAGAGCAACGCGACAATGATCGGTTGTGTGTTGACGAGGACCACTGACGCCGCGACGCTCGTGTAGAAGATCGATGCATTCCAGGACCAGAAATGGAGAGCGAGCAGCACGCCAGCTACAACTGCGATTACACAATCACGCCGGGTGAGCACCAGCCATTGCCGCCATCCACGAGTGCCAGCAAGAAACGGTACGATGAGGAGCAGCGAGAACCCAAGACGCCAGACGGCAATCGTGAGTGGCGGATCGTGCGATATGCGTATCATCGGCGCCGCGACAGAGATACCGATGAGCGCCACTGCCAGCACTAGGATCGGCGAGGGTTGCTTGAAGCGGGGATTCAAGCATGAGCTCGAGGCGCTGCGCATGGCTCTAATCTGTGTCGGTTCCCCCCGTGACGATATCAGCCACCGGAGATATCAACCATTCCCGTGGTCTGGAGTAATGGGGTCTATGTGACATCGGGCTGGTCTCGATCTTTGTATGTTATCTCATGGCTGAAATCACTCTTGACTTACGCACACGCCCGAAGGACGAAGCCTATCGGGAACTCGCCAGGCATGTGGACAGCGTCCTTGATGGTATCACCGACGCAATGGCGGCTATGGCGACGATTAGCGCCTTGGTCCACCACGCGTTCGGGTATTTGTGGACCGGATTCTATCGGGTGGTTGAGCCGGGCAAGCTGCTGCGAGTGGGTCCATACCAGGGCACGCTTGGATGCCTGGAGATCCCGTTTGGCAATGGTGTGTGCGGCACCGCAGCGGCGGAACGCCGCACTATGATCGTTGCGGATGTGAACCTGTTTCCGGGACATATCACTTGTGATGCGCGCGCGCGGTCGGAGATCGTCGTGCCGGTCATGGACTCCCGTGATGTCCTGATTGCCGTGCTGGATGTCGATGGCGAGCATCCTGGGACATTCGGGCCAGGCGATGCCGAGGGGCTCGAGCGAATCGTGAAGTGGTTCGCCCGGTCGGCCGATGCCTCCTGATACGATCCGGGCTCAATTCCCGGCACTCGCCCGAAGTCATCTAGGGCGGCCGGTCGCGTACTTCGATGGGCCAGGTGGGACGCAGGTGCCGGGCTGCGTGGTGGAGGCAATGAGCGACTACCTCCTCAACCACAACGCCAACACCGACTGGGCATATCCGACGAGCATCGAGACGGACGCAATCATCGCAGGAGCACGGTCGGCCTTCGCGGATCTCTTCGGGGGTGCATCTGCCGAGGAGATTGTCTTCGGCTTGAACATGACGACGCTGACGTTCCATGTCGCGCGCGCACTCGGCCGCGGCTGGGGCCCTGGAGATGAGGTCGTCGTCACGCAGCTTGACCATCAAGCGAATGTGGCGCCATGGCGGGCACTCGCGCGCGAGCGCGGGATCTCGATTCGCCTCGTGCATTTCGATCCGGTGTCAGGCGAGCTCGATATGGAGGAGTTGGCCCGCAGCATCAATCCGCGCACGAAACTCGTGGCGATCGGTGCGGCGTCTAACGCGCTCGGGACGATCAATGACGTTCCGCGAATCACTGGGATGGCCCACGCGGCCGGCGCACTCGCGTTCGTGGATGCCGTTCACTACGCCGCCCATGGATTGATGGATGTCCGCGGATGGGATTGCGACTTGGCCGCGTGCTCGGTGTACAAACTCTACGGGCCGCACATCGGTGTGCTGTACGGGCGGCGCGCTCTGCTGGCGGAGCTGGACGTTCCGAAAGTGGACCCCGCTCCCAATGAACCACCGGAACGGGTCGAAACCGGAACGCAGAATCACGAGGGCATAGCAGGCGCGGGCGCGGCGGTGGATTTTCTGGCCTCTCTAGCGCCGGTGAAGCGCGGCAAGCTGACACGGCGCGCGCGTCTCGAGTCGGCGTTTGGGATGCTCCACCGCGAGGGAGAAGCGCTGGTCACGCGGCTATGGGACGGCCTGGCGGCGATTCCATCGGTCAAGCTGTACGGCCCGCATCCAGGCCGGCCGCGGACGCCGACGGTGGTGTTCACCGTGCGTGACCTCGCCGCGCGCACGGTGGCCGAGCAACTCGCGCGAGCGGCGGTATTCGTATCACATGGCGACTTTTACGCATCGACTGTGACCGAGCACCTTGGGGTCAAAGACCGCGGCCTCGTCCGGGCCGGGTGCGCGTGTTACACGACACCGGATGATCTGGACCGGTTGATCGATGCGGTAATGCAGATCGGCGACTGATTCCGAGGGCGTCGGGCAAGCATTCGGGTAGCCTGGGGCAGGGCGCCGTGGGCAGCGAACCCCGCGATCGGCGCGTAACTGGTAGGGGCGCCTGTGCGATTGCGGCGGGTACGGTCGTCTCTCAAATGGCAGAGAGCCTGGGCGGCCATAGCGGTGAGCTTCCCGCCGGCCGCTCTGTTGGAGAGCCGAACCGGCCAGTAACCTACGTACGAACACCCCACGTACACCCGACCATGGATATCTCAATGCGGATCGGCCGCCGGATCCTGTTTCTCGGTGCGATGATCGTCCTACCAGGATTGGCAGGTGCGCGTGCCCGCGCGCAGGCCCCCCATATCACGGAGCACGGCGATCCATCGATCGCCGATGATACGATCTACAAGCTGGCGGTCGATAGCGCAGCGTATCCCGAGCAGCCGACGGTGTTGCTGCTGGACGATGGCGTGATCCGTATGGATGCGGACGGGCATGGGACGGAGACTTTCCGGCAGGTCACGCAAGTGTTGCAGGAGCGTGCCGTGCGGGGGTTCGAAGAGCGGCAGTTCGCCTACGACCCGGATCATCAGCAGCTCACGATCAACTGGATCCGCGTGTTGTCGCGGACCGGCCAGGTGATCAGCGCCAAGCCAGCTCAGACACAACTGTCCGACGTACCAGCGGCGATGGCGAATCCGGTGTACGTGCATCGCAAGGTGCTGCACGCATCGCTGAGCGGCGTGGCCGTCGGCACCTTGGTGGATATCAGCTATACCCTCGAAGAGCGTGCGCCGTACCGGCCCGGCGATTTCTTCCAGTCGTGGTCCGTCAATGCGAACACCACGGTAAAGCGCTCTCGGCTCCTGATCGATGTGCCCAGGGACATGGCACTCCGGATCGATGAGCGAAACCTGAACTTCCAGCGGCGGGAGACTGTCGCCGGCAATCGCAAGGTGTACGAATGGGTGACGAGGGACGTCGCCTGGAACAGACCCGAGATGTTCGAGCCGGGGGCGGACTCGAACAACGTGAACATGTGGCTGTCCGTTTCAGCACCCGGGTCGTGGTCGGACATCGGCAAGTGGTACGCGGGGCTGTCGCACTCACAACTGGCGTCCGGGTCCCAGATCCAGGACTCCGTGCGCCGCATCACCGCACATGCCACGACTCTCGAGGATTCGATCCGCGCCATCCATCGATGGGTCGCACAGGACGTCCGGTACGTGTCCGTGTCATTGGGCATCGGCGGCTACCAGCCGCGTTCACCAGCAACCGTGCTGGCGACCGGGTTCGGCGATTGCAAAGACAAGGCGACGCTGTTCATCGCAGCCCTGAGTGACATCGGGGTACAGGCATATCCGGTGCTCCTGAACGCAGGCGGCCGGCCGGACCGGGCCGTTCCCACTATCGGAGCGTTCGATCATGAGATCGCGGCGATCAAACGGCCGAACGGATACCAGTTCGTCGATCTCACCTCGGAGCTGTCCCGCTTCGGCACGCTGCCCTACGGGGACGAAGACGAGTTCGCGCTCATCGTACACCCGGATGGCACCACCGAGGAAGTGACGACGCCGCGGGACAAACCTGCCGAGAACAAGACCAGCTCACTGCTCACCGGCGCCCTGTCCACCGATGGGAAGTTCAACGGCCGGGTCGAGATTGTCGGAACGGGCATTTCGGAGCTCGGTTTGCGCGCGATGATGCGGACCCCGATGGACTCCGCCCAGCGTGCGGATCTGTTGCGGAGACTGGCAGCATCGATCTTTCCGAACGCACGTGGCGACAGTCTCACGACATTCGACGGAAAGGATTTCCACGCGACCGCACGCATCGCGTTTCTGGTGCGAGATGGCGACGCAACGCAGCAGTCGGGCGAAACGGACATTCTGACTCTGCGGTCGGGCGCCGCGCACTGGGGGCAGATCGCAGACCAACTGGAAGCACATGGCGCGCGCAAGATGCCGATCGATGCCGCCCAGGTCATCGGGCCGACCACAGTCGTGGACGAGATGCGCATCACGCTGCCAGAGGGGTGGCATGCCCATCTCCCGGCCAGTGTGACGGCGGCGAGTGCATTCGGGCGCTATGAATCCGAATACCGGCAGGACGGGCGGGATCTCGTCATCGTCCATCGCCTGAGCGGCGCGGAAGGCGTGCTTCCCAAAGAACGCATCGGAGATCTCGTCGCGTGGCTGCGGGCGCTGGCCAAAGACCGGGTCTCGTTCATCGTCATCGACCACTCGGCCGGGCCGGGGACGCCCGGGACCGCCAAGACCTGAAACGGACCCGGCGCAGCCGCGTCAGCAAAGGCGGGTTGTCCACGTCTGGCATAGCCGCAGAATCCGAGGCTGCGCTCGGGCGTATTGTCCATTGCTCGTCATCCTGGCATTCCTACATTCGTAGACGCGCCTGAGCAGGCGTGACCGATAGACCGCCGCTTCGCGCGGCGGGGGTGCCCACTCCCGGGCGCCCGCGAGAACGGCATACCCGGCGAAAGCCGGCGACGCAAAGCTCTGGAGGCTACCGTGGACCGGCTTGTCCGGTCCGCCACGCCAGTCCGGCTGCCGAACGGACCTTAGGGGGCATCCTGCATGCGTGGTTTTCTTCGGCCGCTCGACGACGCGTTCGCAACCGGATCAGCGATCGCGCAGGTAGCGGCCTCTTTGGTTGGTGTTTTCGTTGGTTTCGTTGTTACTGCTTTCGCTGCCGTGGTGGCGGTGCCACTCGCAGCACCGATGGCGTACGCTCAGGGAGCGTCCGGCAGCGCCGCGTCCGCCCCGGCCCGCCAGAAGGAAACGGCGATGCTGCACTGGGGCACGACGGTCGTGTGGTTCCGCGCGACGGCGGCCGACAGTGTGCTGGTTTTCGCGTCGCCGGGGTTCCGCAATCCATTTGCGCATCCGATCGCGGTGAGCGCCGATGACATCGACCGGTGGGCGGAGTTCGCGCAACGGCTGGTCGTTCTCTCGGGTTCCGGATCTGCGGTGTCACCGTCATCACCAGCAGCAACCCCCGACACCGCGCACATGATACTCGGCGCCGGCGACGTCATCCTTGAAACAATGTCAGATCAGGATGGGATGGCCCTCCGGGTGAACATCGGCGCCAACCGCCAGGACGGGCAGACGGCAATGTTATTTGCCGACGGTGCCCAGGCCGCGGCGGCCGCGCTGCATGACGCCGCGCGCATGGCCCGGACCCTCCATGTGGCGGCGGTAGCCCAGGCGCAAGCTGAAGCGCAGGCCGCGGCGGTGGCCGCCCAGACCGCGGCACAGCAGCCTGCCCAATCGCCGTCCGCGGTTGCGTCAGCGGCCAGTCCGGTCCAGTCGGCGGCGGCGGCGCGCGGGGTGACAGCGGCGAGTGCACACGCCACGACGCGCGGAATGAAGCCGGTTGTCGTCTCGGCCACGAGCGTCCCAGTGCCCACCAGCCCAGCCCCGGCCGGAGTGGACGATGTCGCAGTGCAGAACCTGGTGCACCAGTGGCAGCCGGAACTCTTGTACTGCTACACGGAGTACGGACTGCGCTCGCATCCCGGGCTGACGGGTACCGCCACGGTGCGTGTGGCGCTCGCGCAGGATGGATCGGTCGGCTATGCCGGGATCGTGCAGCACTCGTGGTCCGGCGAGGGATGGGCGGATGTGGAAAACTGCATCCGAACCAAGGTCAACGCGTGGCGGTTTCCGCCCGCAGCAGCGTCCAGTGTGCACGAGTTTCCGCTGAATTTCTCACGCTAGGCGGACAGCAGAGCGAGCCGCAGGCGGGAAAAGGCCACGCTGAGCGTGGCGCCGCCGGGCACGTGAAATGCCCAGGCTGGCTGGCAGGGATAGCTAGTGGCAGCCACATTGAGTGAGCGTGCTGGAGCGCCATCGAGCTCAACTCATTCGCATCCAACAGCCGCACTATGAGTCGGACCCGAGCTGAAGGTCACTCGTCGCGGCTAGCGTCACCGATCGTTGTTTCTGTTCCCCTTTCTCCTTTCTACTTTTCTCCTCTCTACCATGCCACTCCCAACTCTTCGCCATCAGATCGTCTTCGCGGCACTCGCCGTCGTGGCGAGCGGGCTTGCGATCTCTTCGTCAGCGCTTGCCCAGGATGTACCGCGGCCGCCGGAGGATCGCGCGAGCGCGGAGCCGGTGGCGGATCCGCCCGCCAGAGTCGGGCGGTTGACTGCGCTTCAGGGCGCCGTGTCATTCGAGCCAGCGAGCGACACCGAGTGGGGAGCGGCAGAACCTAATCGTCCGGTGACCACGGGTGACCGGATCTGGTCGGACACCGCCGGCCGCGCTGAAATCGAGATGGGGACCGCCGCTGTTCGAGTCTGGCACGAGACGGAGATAGATGTCACACGGCTCGACGACAACTCGCTACAGCTCCGGATCCCGCAGGGGGAGGTCACCGTCCGGCTGAGCACATTCACGGACGGGGAGACCGCGGAGATCGATGCCCCGAACGCCGCGGTGACGCTCGGCGCGACCGGCGAGTATCGCGTGGAGGTCTCGCCAGACGGAGCGACGACGACCGTCACGGTGCGGTCGGGATCGGCCGAAGTGACATCCGCCGGTTCGTCATTTGCGCTCGTCGCGCATCAACTCGCGACGATCCAGGGGGATAGTGCGCCGACCTACAACGTCGCGGAGGAAGGGTCGCCGGACGACTTCGATCAGTGGGTGAGCGCACGGGACGAGGTCGCGGACCGGGCGCCGCGGCGGTACGTGCCGAGCGACATGCCAGGCGTCGAGGATCTGGACGACAACGGATCGTGGGACAACGACGCGGACTACGGGCCGGTGTGGTATCCCACGGTCGTCGAGGCCGGGTGGGCGCCGTACCACACAGGGCATTGGGCGTGGATCGGCCCGTGGGGTTGGACGTGGGTGGACGATGCGTCGTGGGGATGGGCGCCGTTCCACTATGGGCGGTGGGCATACGTGCACGACCGGTGGGGATGGTGCCCGGGTCGTGTGATCGCGCCGGCCGTGTACGCCCCGGGGCTCGTGGTGTTCGCCGGTGGCGCCGGGTGGGGCGCATCAGCGGCGTTCGGGCCGGGGGGCGGCGTCGGATGGTTCGCGCTCGGGCCGGAAGAGGTGTACCGGCCGGCGTACCGGGTAAGCCCCGCCTACGTCCGGCGAGTCAACATCACCAACGTCACGAACATTACGAATATCACCACCGTCACGAACGTGACCTATCGGAATCGTGACGTGCCCAATGCGTTCGTGGCCGTCCCGCGGCAGTCGTTCATCACGGCCGCGCCGGTCGCGCGCGCATCGGTTCGCCTGCCCGAGGATCAGATCCGCTCGGCGACTGTCGTCGGCGCTGCACCGCAGGTCGTTCCGACACACGAGAGTCTGATCGCGAATGCAGGCGGGCGAGGGCTCTCGCGCCCGCCGGTGGATGTCGCGAGGCGCCAGGTCGTGGCAGTGCATGCGCCGCCGCCGCGGCCTGTGCCGTTCTCGGCGCAAGAGCATGCGCTCGCGTCGTCAGGCGGCCGGCCGCTGGCGCCGGCGCAACTCGCGACGTTGCGGCGCACCACGCCCGTGCCCAACGGGCAGCCATCGCGTACGACGCTCACTCGGTCGGCCGCGGCGCAGCCGGCGCACGGCGCTACGCTCAAGCCGGCGCGCGCCGGGCTGCCAGCGGCGCATCCGGTATTTCAGACCGGCGTCGTCTCGCGGCCGATGACCCCGCCGCCAACGAGCGGGTCGCGGCCGGCGATGGCTCAGCCGCCGAGTGCGCAGGTTACAGCGCGGGCACCGGAGCCGGTGACGCCGCGGCCGTCTGCACCGCAAGCAGCTCCGAGTGAAGCGACCGCTACTCGTGTGCCGGCGTCACCGGCAACGGCATCCCGGCCTCCAGCCGCGAGACCGCCGGTTCGTGCGGCGTCGCCAACGCTCAACGCGGCGTATGTCGCTCAGCGGACGCAGATGGAGGACCGTCACGTGCAGCAGTTCGCGAAGCCACCGGCGGGAGTGACGCCAGACGCGCTGGCCGAGCGGCAGCAGGCGGAGCACAACGATCTCGATGCGCGGTACCATCAGGCTGCCGCGGCGGGCAAGTCGACACTACCGCCGCCGCGACCAGCAGCTACGGCTCCTCGCCCCGCGGCCCACGCGGCACCAGCGCCCGCACCGAGGAAGAAGTGAGATTGCCCACCCTCTCGCATGCTTGGGCGGAAGTGGCCGAGAGTAACACGAACGTGATTCACTGATCGTCGCGGCACTGGGCGGGTGCGACCGCCCAGTGCGTGGCCGCTCGGCCGCGGGCCCGCTGAGCCCAAACCTCGAGCGACGATACCTGGAGCGAGATCGGACTCACGCTCATCGCGTGTGGCGCTGGCTCGCCGCGCGTCGTCTCTCAGGCCCGATGCGAATCAGAAGTTCGCACAGAATGCTGACGGTTGGCCCCCTCTGGATCGGGCGCACGCGCTCCCATATTCGGCGGAGGCACCGTGGCGCTATCCGCTTGCTGTGTAGAGATGGATGAGTGGCGCCCGAGTCGTCCCGGCATATGCTCCCGGCAACCCCGTATGAGCGAGCGTCCGCCCCTCTGGTCATCCACACGATTGAGGAGGCACGATGATGTCCCTGTATCCGCGCCGTGCATGCATGGCCCCGCTGGATCGGGCCGGTGTGCTCGGGCTATTGATGTGTGTAGCCGCGGCCTCGGCACCAGCGGTTCTGATCGCCCAGGTGGCGCCGGCGCCCGCCGCTGCGGCGGATGTCGATCTCTCGAACCCGGACGTCGCCGCGATCGCGCAGGTCGCGAAGGACTTCTCCCAGGCCTACGCTGCCGGCGATGTCGATCGGACTGTGAGCTTCTACAGCCCCGAGGTGATCTACATGGCGAACGGCATGCCGAACCATGCCGGCAGGGATATCGTGCGTCAGATCTATGAGGGCGCGTTTGCCGCCAATCGCGGGCACGTCGATGTGCACCTCGATGAGGTCAAGGTGTTTGGCGACGTCGCATACGATCGGGCGACCTTTACGGTCACGCTCACACCAAAGGCAGGCGGGAAGCCGTCGGTCTCGAAGGGCCGCCTACTCGAGATCCTCCATAAGGAGGGAGGGAAGTGGCGGACCTTTCGAGTGATGACGAACGCGACTGAATAGTGACCGGCTGCACGCGTAGCACGCCGGAGAGGCCTGCGTGACTTCAGGCACTGTACCGGCTGAAACCAGTGTTTGGTCCACGCTTTCGCGTGTTGCGGTCCTCCGGGTTGTTGTCTTCTTCGTTGTGCTTCGCGAGGTATATAGCGGCGTGCAATACCCGCTCGAGGCACTATCGAACGTAGTGCCCGACGCGCTTGCACCGCTCGCGATGATCGCCGCGACGATCTTCTTTAGCGTCGTCATGCTCGTTGTATACGTTCTGCTCGTGCGGCTCTTCGAACGACGCAGAGCGGACGAACTGGCTTTTAGAGGAAGAGGAGTACGTCTGGCCGCCGCAGGGGCGTTGTTCGGATTCTTGCTCCTCGGCTTGATCTACGCCGTCCTCTTGGTATTGGGCGTTGCGCGATGGGAGGGCAGAGGGGGCTTTGGTGGCGTCCTGCTGATGCTGATCATTGCTACTATTTCTGGCATCGGAGAGGAGTTGGCGTACCGCGGCGGCTTCTTTCGCATCCTGGAAGAGAGTTTCGGCACACTGGTGGCGATCATCCTGTCAGCCGCTCTCTTCGGGTTCTTCCACATCGGAAATCCCGGCGCGACCGCGGTGAGTACGATCGCCATTGCGCTTGAGGGGGGTGTCTTACTCGCGGCCGCCTACGTTGTGAGCCGCAACCTGTGGCTACCAATCGGCTTGCACTTTGGCTGGAACTTCACCGAAGGGGGCGTGTTCGGCGCGAGCGTCTCAGGAAAGACATTTCGTGGCATCTTCAACGTCCCCCTGTCAGGAAACGACCTGCTGACCGGAGGGGCCTTCGGCCCCGAAGCATCCCTCGTTACGCTCGCGGTATGCTTGGCCGCGGGGCTCATACTCATCGGCGTTGCGACTCGTAACGGTCGCTGGAGGCCGTTCACGATCCGCATGATGCTGAATCCTGAGATCGGGGTAACGGAATAGCCGCGTACGGCTGCTATCCGTCCCCCGCATCGTTCGTCATGACTCTCCAGGATCGCCATTGACCGCCTTCTTTCCTCATGATCTCGAGAAGGCGCCCTTTGTGGACTTGTGTCTTGCTCCCGTCTTTGGGAATGATGGTCATCGTGAATGTCGTCCTCTCCCACGCGAGGTCGCCGGAGACGCCGGCTTCATCGACGTGGATGTCAATTGTCCCGCGGTTGGCCGCAAAGAACTTCTGCCTGGCCTTGGGGTCGCTCGCCCCATGAATGGAACCGCCCTGCGGCATGTAGAGGACGTCAGGGCTGTAGAAGCTGTTGATGCGCTCGTAGTCCCCCGCGGCAAACGCGGTCGCGTAGTCCTTCCCGATCTGGACAATCGCGGCGACGTCTGGATTGGAAAGGTCCGGCGTCGTCGTAACTACAGGTTGCGCAACCGCCGGCGATGCCCAAAGCCCGGTGACCAGCCCCACCACGCAGCCATACCGAACCGGCGGTCTCAAATGTCCTGGTCTCATGCAGGCTCACTCACGTGACTGGCGGTCAATAGGCTATCACTTGGCATCGGATGCGCCCGGCACGACAGCGTCTTTCATCACCTTTCGAATGGCAGCAATGACCGCATCGGGAGCTGCGATCTGGATGTAGTGATCGGCGGTGGGCACCATCACCAACTCGGCCCTGGAAGTGCGATCTACCCATTCACGATGAAGCGCCATGTGGACCTTCATATATGGCTGGTTGGCCGCGGGGGCACTGGCGACGTCGGACGCACTCAGGAGAATCTTGGGCACGTCGGGCAAAGGCGCCGCTGCAGCAGCCTCGGACTGCGTCGACCATACATGCCCCTCCGCGCGCATCATGGGGTCGGCGAGGTGCTTCTTCATGAAGTCTTGATACGCGTCCCATTGCTCTTTCGTCGCTGTCGCGTGCAACCGCTCTTCGGCTCGCTCGTCCGATGGGTCGACCAGCACCAAGCCCGCTGTCTCACGCGGGTAGGTAAAGGCAAAAAGCCGGACGATGAAAGCACCCATGGAGTGGCCGACCAGAATGTACGGCGGCGGCGCCCCGCTCTTGTGGAGCAACGTATGAAGCTCCACCGCCGATTGCCGGAGGTCATGGGCCTCAGGGGACGGGTCTGACTTGCCAAGCCCCGGTCTGTCGTATGCTACCGTGCTGGTGGATCGGGCGATCTCCGGTTGTACCTTCTCCCAACTGGAGGCATCGTCTCCCATGCCGGACTCAAAGACTACTACGGGCTTGCCGCGCCCGGCGAGCACGGTGTGCAGCTTGTACCCGCCCAGATTGACGAACTCATCTCGTGGCGCAGCGAGTGCAGCCACTTGCCGAGCCGCATGCGGACGCGCGAGTTGGTGCGCTCCGGCGATTGCCGCCCCTGCGGCAGTAGCACAGGCGAGCAGGGGATACCGTATCGATGTCAGCACTTGGCCTCCTTGTGAGACCTGCGAGCCGAACACGAAAGGCCGGCTCGCGGTCACGGTCCGCACACGGAGTCAAAGGTAGAAAGGCGCTCCCCGCTGGCCTTGAACGAATCCAACGTCCGCCAGCCGCCTCTCCCTGGCACGACGAGGAGTACGCGGCCTCGAGACCTGTTTTGTCACCCCCGGGCGCAGCGCAGCGGCTCGGGGACACGATCGCCGGTCGAGAAGCTCGACCTCCGGCCCACTAACGCACTCGCCGCCTCAGGCCGGCGATGCCTCCGGGTGGTAGCAGTACTCCATGTATCGCGCTGTCTCGGCGGCAACTTCTGGACCGCACAACCGCCACACGATATGTAACGCGGCATCGATCCCCGCGGAAACGCCAGCCGACGTGACGATCTTACCATTGTCGACGTAGCGGCGGTTTTCGTGCACGATCGTGTTCGGAGCGGCCTGGCGCAATCGCGCTACGGCACCGTACCACGTCGTCGCCTCGAGCCCGTCCAGGAGCCCGGTGTTGGCAAGCACCAGTGAGCCGGTACAGACAGAGAGCACAATTTCCGCAGTCTGCGCGACATCCAGCAGCCAAGTCACCATGCTCGGGCTCTGCAGAACCCCTGCAGCCCCCCCGCCAGGGACCACGATGATATCAGGCCGGGGGCAGTTGGTGATCGTGTACTCGGGAATCACCCGGAGGAAGCCTTGGCTTACGACGCTTTCGGATCGCTCTGCAACAGTGTAGACCTGGAATGCCTTACCGCCACCGGCTGCCGAAAACACCTCGCCGGGTCCCGTGAAGTCGAGTAGCTCAACCTCGTCCCATATACAGATGGCGACGCGTCGAGGACAGCGTAGTGTACTGCTGACGCTCACGGAGACAGGAAAGTGTTTGGCATCCCGCTATACTAGGAGCGGCGACACCTCCCGGCTTGAACGGATCAAACAATCAGCCCACGAGGCGCCGGTACATACCGGGGGGACACCCCACGACGGATGTGAACACCCGAGTCAGGTGGCTCTGGTCCGCAAAGCCGGCATCGGCGGCGATGCGCGCGAGGGGCAGGTCGCACGACATGAGAAGACCGCAAGCCCGTTGGACCCGGATGCGCGCGCGGTATTGGCCCATCGTACAGCCATAGATGCGCCGAAAGACTCTCGCCAGATGCACCGGATGGACGGCAGCGTCACGTGCAAGCCCCACGACCGTTGGCGACTCTCTGCGGCCGTCGTGCAAATGTTCGATCACGCGCGTGAGCCACGCCGGCCGCCGGCGCTCAGCAGGCGTCCGTGCCCTCACCGACGCCGCCACCAGTTCGATCGATATCGATTCGACGTGCAGAGCGTGGGCTGCGAGGTCACCCTCGTGTAAGAGCCGATATTCGCGATACAAGCTGAGAATCAGACCCACGGCGATCGGATCGAATACCTCACCGGGCGCCATATGGGCAGTCAAGTCGCTATCGGTCAGGCTCGCGATGTGAGCGGGATCGATTTCCACGTTGAAGAATCGTCCCCCGCGGGGCCCAATCTCATCGTGATGCGTCAGTGCCGGAGGATGAAATGCCAGCGTGCACGGCCGATAGACAAGAGTCCTCTCTCCCATCGTCTCTTGATAGGAACCCTGCAGCAGCAAGCACAGATAGGCAGACACGTGTGAATGCTGTGGCAGGCGAGCACCGCTCGAGTGCTCGATCTCCAACATCGAGAACCCCGGGCACTCATGCCGCCGAGAGACATGACCGAAATAACTGCCCCGGTCTAGGCACTGAGGTCTCGCTTCCGTCTTGTCAGGTCGCCCGTGATTCACGCCACGTGTTGGCAGAGGTTGCCCATCAACATGAGACGTCCCGACGGTAGCCCTTGGTCGCCCGCTCGATGCCATTCTTAACAGATCCCTAACACGACCATCCCGGGATTGAAGCGGAGCCTCGGAGATTTCGATGTTGGGTCCATTCAATACCGTGAGGCCACTCTGGGTAGCTTGGCCATACAGATCAGTGATGGTTACAGCCACGCCGGGATCTGGCTAGGTGGCTGTGGTGCTGTCTCGCCGGAGATTGCCATCAGGGAAATACCGTGTTCTGGCCGTCCGGCTATCCATAATTGGGGAGTTGTCATGGGCAATGCGCGGTACATCGTGCGGCACCTTCATTGGGTCCGCATACCGGCTCTGGGGTTCGTGCTTGCGGTACTGGGATTTGCGCGCCCGGTCCCAGCTCAAACAACGCCCACGCGTGTCGATGCCGCTGAGGTGCGCAAGCAATATCTTGCGGACTTGGACCGGGTCAGTGCGAAGTTCATCGCGCTGGCGAACGCCTTCCCCGCTGACAAATACTCGTGGCGCCCCACGCCTCAAGTACGATCGGTTGGCGCCGTATTTATGCACGTCGCCAGCGAGTATTACCTCTTCAGTCCGATGGCGTTCGGAGCCCCGGGATCACCGGTCGTCAAGATGGCCGATCTGGGTAAGTTCGAGGCCAATCCGAGCAAGGAGATGGTGCTCAAGCATCTCCAGAATGGCCTGGCGTACGCCAAGGGAACGATTGGCGCAGTGGACATCAATACGATCGGACCGATCACCTGGTTTGGCCGGTCAACAACGGTCGCAGAGACTGCAACCCGCATGACCGCGGACCTCCACGAGCACCTGGGTCAACTGATTACGTACGCCCGGATCAATGGGATCACACCACCGTGGAGCAAGTGATAGGGCCCGAGGTCACCTTGGTCGCACTTTCTCTGATGTGAGAGGGCCGTCGAGGCGGGACCACGTCGCTAATTGGCTTGCCGCCATGCTTTGCCATCCCACTCCCACGTATCACTGAGAGCATGGTCGGCCGACCCACCGGCATAGAGCACGATCTTCCCGCGTGACTCGTCGTAGGCCATCGCGTGCATGAAACGCTGGCCCGGGCCGGGCACCTTCACTTCCGCCCAGCGCTTGCCGTCCCAGGTCCACGTATCATCGAGGTACCTGAATCCGCGCCCTGAATCTGTCTTCACGCCATCGCCGCCATACAGAACTACGACGCCGGCGCGGCGGTCGTACGCCATGCGATGCCGGGCACGCGGTGCCGGTCCTTCCTCGCTCACCTTCCGCCAGGTATGGCCGTCCCATTCCCAGGTATCGTTCCGATACTTCTCATCGTCCCCGAATCCGCCAAACAGAACGACTCTCTTCCGTTTGCTGTCATACGCCATCGCAAAATGCGCACGGGCGCCCGGTCCTGCTGTTGCGACCCTCGTCCAGTGGTTCCCATCCCATTCCCACGTGTCCGTTGCCCACGAACGGTTCGCCGCTTGTCCCCCGTACATCACTGTCTTGCCTCGCGCAGCATCGTAGACCATCACGTGATGGTCCCGTGTTCCAATGCTGGTATCCGCCATCAGGTGCCAGCTCTGGCCATCCCATTCCCAGGTTTCGCCTAGGTGCTCGGTATAATTGCCGCTGTTGCCGATACCGAAACCCCCGACCAAAACGAGTCGTTTACGACGCGTGTCATACGCGGCGCCGCTCAAGCTGCGCGGCCGCGGAGCCGGGCCAGCGGCGGCGGACACGCGCTCCCAGCGGCTACCGTTCCAATCCCAGAGCTCCTCCGCCGCAAGCTGGTTCGGCACCTGGTAGCCGCCCGTCAAAACGACCCGGTGGCGCTCATTGTCATAGAGTAAACAATGGCCCTCGCGCGGGCCCGGACCGGTCGCATCGTCCCGTGCCTGGGCACGCTCGTTCGGCGAGAGACCGGCCGCCGTCACTAACGCCAAGGCCATCCCAACCCAGCTCATCTTCACGCCCGCATCCTCCACCGCAGGTCACCCATCTGCAGCATCAGGCCATCGGCTAGAGTCTCTCGCCAACTCGCATGGTCGTGGGCGCCGGCAAATTCGGCACTCAGAAGGCGAGGATACTACAAACCTGGTTGGCAGAGACAATGCACCGGAGACGCCGGCCGTCAAGGGTCCTGGACACGGGGCGGCGTGTGCCGCTTTCGGTGTCAGCTCAGCGAGGAAAGAACCCGGATCGTGGGTTATGCTGACCAGCTATCTCCTTCCTCTACGCAGCAGCGGTCGTTCGAGAACCGTGGGTCGCCCCGTCGGGCAACGGCCGTCACCAGGCCGGATCGTCGTGCAGCAACTGCTCGAGCGCCGCCACATCCACGGCGTGGGCGAAGAGAAAGCCCTGGCCAAATGTGCAGCCGATCGCCCGGAGTTCGCGGAGCTGGTCATCGGAATCG
Organism: Gemmatimonadota bacterium; assembly: GCA_021324775.1. GTDB lineage: Bacteria > Gemmatimonadota > Gemmatimonadetes > Gemmatimonadales > Gemmatimonadaceae > Palsa-1248. Next base: position 5,736 of record JAJPIM010000023.1, on the reverse strand, counting down.
ATGCCTTCGCCGACCGTCTCGAGCTGGAGACTCTGGGCGAGCGTGACCATCGCCTGGACGAACTGTACCGCGCGGGTTTCGCGCCCGAGTGTCTGCACGAATGTACGGTCGATCTTGATGCCATCCAGCGGGAATCGGTCGAGGACGGCGAGAGACGAGTAACCAGTTCCGAAATCGTCGAGGTTGACCTTGACGCCGAGCTGCCGCACGGCGGTGAGCGAAGCCAGCACGACTTCTGGTCGCTCGATCAGGACACTCTCCGTTAACTCGATCGTGAGGAACTCCGGTTCGAGGCTGGCTTCGCGTAGCGCACGGCTCACCGTGTCGGCGAAATCCGGGCGGAGGAGCTGGCGCACCGACACATTGACCGCGACCGACAGCGACGCCCATTGCGGGAATGCCGTATGCCATTCGTGGAGCTGGCGGCAGGCCGAGTTGAGCACCCAACGGCCGACGGGGATGATGACGCCGGTCGCTTCCGCGGCGGCAATGAACTCGGCCGGCGAGACGAGCCCGCGCTCCTCGTGGTCCCAGCGGACGAGCGCTTCGACGGACACGATATGCCCGGTGGCGAGCGAGATGATCGGCTGGTAGTGCAGCACGAACGCCTCGCGTTCGGCGGCGCGGCGCAGCTCCATCTCGAGTTGCAGCCGGGCGAGTGCTTCGGAGTGCATGACGCGGTCGAAGACCACGAACCGCGACCGCCCGGCGCGTTTGGCGCTGCCGAGTGCGAGATCGGCGCTCCGCAGGAGGTGTTCGGGCTCGCCCGCGCTGCCGGATTCGAGCGCGATGCCGAAGCTCGCGGACGTGAACACTTCGTATCCCTGGACATTGATCGGGGAGGCGAGGGCCGCCTGCACGCGCTCCGCCAACCGTGCGGCATCGGCGGCGTGCGTGACGCGATGGATGAGCAGCGCGAACTCGTCCGCGCCCAGTCGCGCGACTGTGTCCCCGGCGCGTGAGCAATCGACGAGCCGTTGGCCGACCGAGACGAGGAGCGAGTCGCCGGCCGCGTGGCCGAGGCTCTCGTTGATCGTGCGAAAGTGATCGAGATCGAGGAGAATGACTGCGAAAGGTGCGGCTTCCCGGCGGTTGCGGGCGATCGCCTGTGCGAGCCGTTCCATGAACAGCACGCGGTTGGGGAGACCGGTCAGAGGATCCTGCAGCCATTCGCGACGATGGCGGGCCGGATCGGGTTCCTGGTTCTCGGGCCGCCGCCGGAGGGCGAGAGCCGGCGCCGTGGCGGCGGCGTGCTCACCGAGGAGCGCGATCTCGTCCGCGGACCATTGGCGCGCGGACGCGGCGAACACGCAGAAGACACCGGCTGGCCGGCCGGACGCGGCGCGGGGAAGGGGTGCGATCATGTACGCGGGGACACCGGACATCGCGGCCATGCCCCCGCCGCCGGGCCCGCTCGCGTTTTCGACCGCGATCAACTCTCCGCTCTCGAGGACGCCCGTGCACGCGCGCGAGCGAATCAGAGCGCCGGGGTCGCGGCTCAGCCATGCCGGCGGCGTGGAGCCGCCGATGAAGCACCGCCGGTCGTCCCCGACGAGCGCGATGACCGCGGCGGACGCGCCGAACGCCGCCGCAGCACGGTTGGCGACGCGCTCGAGATACATCGCGAGTGTGCCATCGAGTGCGGGATTGCCGCTCGGGTGTGGGCCAGTGCCGAGTGCCTGCCGGAGCTGCGGGGCGCCCACCTGCGCCCGAGGGCCAGCGGTGATGGGGGAGGAGGCGGCGGCAGGGGCGTCTGGATCATCCGATGGTACGGTTGACAACTGAGCAGCCGGCGGCCGCCCATCCGGATGGGGGTGCTCTCCGTTGCCAGCCTGATCATCCATGACCTTCTATAGACGGTCTGGCGACGGGCCGGTTACCAGCGCATGCGGGTATAACGCCGGGGGCTGGGGCGGGCGTGAAAAAGGCCGCTCGTCGCGGCCTTTCCCGGGAAGCGGGGGAGGAGCACCTGTCTAGTCCGATGTGTGCCGGAGAGTGACCGGTCCGTTGGTGGTGATGAGGCGGATTGGCGGGCCGCCGCCGCCGATATCCAGCGAGAGGTGGCGTGTATCGAGGTCGCCCTGGAGCGTGATGGGGAAGCGGACATCCATCGGGCCGTTTTCCGTGCCGGTCTCCAGGTGTGCCGCGTACCCCGCGGGCAGCGTCAGCTCCACCGGCCCGTTCTCGGATTCGGCATCGAGGCCCGCGCCGTCCCATCGGACACCCTTGAGTGCGACATCGATCGGCCCATTTTCGGCACGGGCGTGCACGTCGCCGCCAACCTGCCTGAGAGACACCGGGCCGTTGACAGCTTTCATGTTCATGTGGCCGGTGACACCTTCGACCGACACTGGCCCATTGAGAGTCTCGATAGCCAGGTCGCTATGCCGGGGGACGAAGACGCGGTAGTTCACGGACCATCGTTCATGGTGGCCGGATGCCGGGCCATCAGCGTGTATCCGTCCGTTACTGAACGAGATCGTCACTCGGCTGGCCACGTCGCGTGCCTCGTCGGGCGAGTCCCCCGTCGCCCGTACCAGGGCGTGCATCACGACGCTGTCGCCATCCCAGCCGATGATCTCGACGCCGCCGTTCTCGCCGCCATCGACCGTGAGCGTCGCGGGGTGCGCGAGGCGCTCGACGCGTATCTCGCAGACATGCGCTCGGTCCGAGCGTCCCCGGTCCTCCCGCTGGCATTCGCTGAGCCACTCGGCGTCGTCAGCAGCGGCCCGCTGGGCATGGAGCGCGGCCCATGGTGCCGCCACCGACAGCATGACCGCCAATCCAAACATCGTCCGGTTGCGAACGCGCACGGATGCCTCCACTAGCGTGGGTGATATCCCTTGGATGCCGGATGGCGCGGGATGGTTTGGCGGGATGGCTTGGCGGGATGGTTTGGCGGCCGAGCGGGGTGGCTTGTCGGGGCGTCTCGTACCGCGCATACTGTCGCGCTACCGTAGAGCCAACTGGCGATGATCCAACTGGAGAGCCAACTGGCGATGATCCAACTGGCGGTCTGGCTGTACACTCGCCCTTCCCACCTCCGACGGTCGCCCACCACCATGATCCAGCCATGATCCAGCGCTCCGGAGACTACGCCGCAACCGGTTCATCGCCGTCGGGTAGTGAGGCGACGCGGGCGTTTCTGCGTCACACCCTCGCGACCGTCGCGTATCGCGCGTCGAAATGCGTGCGGGGCGCGCCACCCTCGTTTGCAGGCTTCCGGGTCAGCGAGGGCGGCCGCACGCCCGTCGAGATCCTCGCGCACATGGGTGACCTGTTCGAGTGGGCGTTGTGGATGGCAAAGGGGAAGAACAAATGGCGGGCGGCCACGCCATCGCCGTGGGACCAGGAGGCACAGCGATTTTTCACGACCCTGCAGCAATTCGACGCGCACCTCGCATCAGGCGCGCCGCTCGAGCACCCGGCCGAGCAGCTATTTCAGGCGCCGATCGCGGATGCACTCACGCACATCGGGCAACTGGCGATGCTGCGACGGCTCGCGGGTGCGCCGATTCGTGGTGAGAACTACGCGGCCGCGGACATCGCGATCGGAGTCGTGGGGGCAGAGCAGCCCCCAGCCCGGCAGGAATTCGGCTAAGGTCGCGCCGGGCGCGGGCCGTGATGAGCCGCCCCGTGATGAGCCGCCCCGTGGCGAGGTAGCGACCACCACTGTCTGGGCCCTGGTAGGGGCCGGTCGCGACCGGCCCGCCGTCACCAGCCACAGCCACCGCAACTATCGGCTGCCTCCAGATCACCTCCAGCCAATCCAGATGTCGCGCCAGACGCCGCAGCAACACGCAGCGGGGGCCGTTCGAGAACCGAAGGTCGCCCTGTTCGGGCAACGGCCCGCACTCGGCAAGCATTACCCCTTTCACCAGTGGCCCCACTTCTCCACTGGCGTCTCTATTTGCAGTTCTTGAACGGGCAATGGCCTGCGGCAGGACGGTTGTCGTCGGGCACGAAATACTGCTTCCATTCACGGTTCGTGGTCGTGCCGAAGTGCGCAAGCTCCGGGTAGGGCGGGACCGGGTCGTACGCGGCGAGCTTCTCGCGGATGAGGCTTCGCGCGCGGCGGCCCTGCGGGGTATCGCCCGCCACCACGTCGAAGCCATCGCGAGTCTGGACCAGCAGGAGATACGCGCTCGCCATCCGCCGGCTGCGCCGGAGCCGGTGTGCCGGCGTCTTGAAGTTCACGAACAACGGAACGCCGCCGAAGCAGTACGACCACGCCGGGTCATCAGAATCGCGCGGGATGCGCTCCGGCCAGGGCGCCGGATCATGCTCGTGCAACCACTGCAGCAGCGACCATCCGAACGCGAAATACTCGGCGATCGTGCGTACGCCCTGCGGTGGCGGGAGGAAGATGGCGAGCGGGTGGAGCGAAGCGGCGACCGGATCGAGCGTCCCCATGCGGGCGGTGTACTCGGCGAATCGCTCGTAGAGCCCCTGCCGAAGCGCCGCCGGATCCTGCGTTTCGACGAAGGCCGTGAGGAGATCGCCTTTGCGGAGTGCCACCGTGCCGAATGTGCAGGGGAACGCGGGATCCGCGACTTTTGCGACGAGTTCCGCGTACGCCGACTCTGCCCAGGGTGAAAGCGCGTGCCGGGTTTGCAACTGCTCGATGCCGGCCGCGGTGAAGAGGTGATTGAGCAGAACGGATTCAGCCGGCACGAGAACGCGCGCGCTGGTGCGGACGCAGACCGTCATGCAGGCGGTCTTTCAGACCCTGGCGGACCGCAGGCCATTCCTCATCGATCACGCTGAAGTAGACCGTATCACGCGATCGGCCGGAGTCCGTGATCATGTGGCGGCGGAAGATTCCCTCCTGGACGGCGCCGAGCCGCGCAATGGCGCGGCGAGATTGCACGTTCAGGGCGTCCGTCTTGAGCTCCACGCGTTTGCAGCCCATGACATCGAAGGCATGCGTGAAGAGCAGGAGTTTGGCCTCGGTGTTGATCGCGGTGCGTTGCCAGGGGCGGCCGATCCAGGTCCATCCGATCTCGGCGCGGCGGTGCCTGCGATCGATGTTGGCGAGACGAGTGCTGCCGACGACGCGACCGGTGGCGGCTTCGGTCTGCACGAAGGGGATTGCCCGTCCCGCGTCCCGTTCGGCCAGCGCTTCCGTAACGAAAGCGCGCATGCCGGCAGGGCTATCCACGTTCGCAGGTGTCCAGCGCCAGATCTCGGGGTCCAGGCCGGCCTCGCAGAGCGCCGGCACGTGATCGAGAGAGAGCGGCACCAGGCGGACGTACGATCCGGAAAGCGTGGGTTGTTCCATTTGGCGGGACTAAGGACGGATTGGGGGATTGGGGAATGTATTGCCAACCATATGCCCCCCGGGCCAAGCGCTGCCGCGATCTGCAATCGGTCACGCGAACTGCCGTACCCAAACGCGTCCAGCACTTAATAGGCGCTATTGTAAGTGATTGTATCTCGGCGTGTTAGGCTGTCCAAAACTGAGACGGTCGAGACCGGTCCAGCCCTTGCTTTACCCATCGCGTCGAAGTGAGGGACCCAAACCTGTACGGCCCGCCGGCAACCTGCTGACGGTTGCCGACCTAACACCCGAGGGCATACCAGTATGCAGCGCATGCGGAAGGGTTTCACCCTGATCGAGTTGTTGATTGTCGTCGTGATCATCGGCATTCTGGCCGCGATCGCAATTCCGAAGTTCGCGAACACCAAGCAGCAGGCGTACCTGGCGACGTTGAAGGAAGACCTGCGCAACCTGGT
>JAJPIM010000001.1 GCA_021324775.1 Gemmatimonadota bacterium | reverse complement strand
GCGGTCGCGACCGTCATTCGCGAGCGGTGCCGCCCCGATGTGCGGGTGTACTCGGACGAGATCTACGAGCACATCGTGTTCGACGGCGCGGTGCACTACAGCATCGCGGCGGAGCCCGGGATGGCGGAGCGCACCATCATCGCATCCGGTCACTCCAAGGGATTTGCCATGACCGGCTGGCGGCTGGGCTGGGCGCTGCTGCCGACCGCCGGCGAAGCACAGATCTTCAAGCAACTGAACATCAATTCGATCTCGTGCGTGCCGCCGTTCATCCAGGAGGCGGGGCGAGTCGCACTCGAGAGCCCGGAGTCCGCGCCTGCGGTGGAGCACATGGTGTCTGCATTCCAGGGGCGGCGGGATTTCGTCGTGAGTGCGCTCAACGCGATCCCGGGTGTCACGTGCCAGGTCCCCAAAGGTGCCTTCTACGTGTTTCCGAACGTCGCCGGCGTCTGTGAGCGGCTCGGCATCATCGCCACATACCAACGGCTGAGCGCTGAGGCGCGTGCGCGGACATCACCATCGAGGATGCTGCAGGGATTTCTCCTCGAGCGGTACGGCGTGGCGACGATGGACCGGAACTCGTTCGGCCGGATCGGCGCCGACGGGGAGCATTTCCTCCGGCTCTCGATCGCGACGAGCCTCGAGCGGCTGCGGGAGGGAATCAAGCGAATGCAGCAGGCGTTCGGCGACACGGCAGGGTGGACCGAGTACTGGACCGAGTACTGGACCGCGCATCGGGACGCGTCGCAGGAGGGGGAGCCGGCCAGCACACCGCGGCTTGCGCGGGCGGGAGTGCCGGCCTAGTTTAGGCGAGCGAGGGCAGGACCGAATGCGCAGGGGACAACTGAAGGGTGTCGTGGTCATTTGCCGCGTATTGCTGCCACGTTAAACAAGAGCTAAAAAGCGAATGCCCCGCGGCTTTCATCGCCGCGGGTATTTTGTTTTCCCCCCAGTCCGGCAGGCCTCTATGCCAGAGCAATTCCCGAAGAGAGTCACCGTGGAGACATTGCGCCGCATGAAGCAGTGTGGCGAGCGCGTCGTGTTCCTCACCGCTTACGACTATCCGACGGCGACGTTCGCCGAGCGTGCGGGGGTGGACATGCTGCTGATCGGCGATTCGGCGGCGATGACGATGCTGGGGCTACCGTCGACACTGGGGATCACGCTGGAAGAGATGCTCACGCTGTCGCGCGCCGTGAGCAGGGCGGCGAAGCGGGCATTCGTCGTGGGCGACATGCCATTTCTCTCGTACCAGCCGTCGGACGAGATCGCGATCCGGAGCGCGGGCGCGTTTCTCGTGGCGGGGTGTCACGCCGTGAAGTGTGAAGGCGGAAGGCGAATCGCCCCACGCGTGCGGGCGATGACCGACGCGGGGATCGCAGTCATGGGTCACGTCGGCCTCACGCCGCAGAGCCTCACCCAACTCGGCGGGTACCGGGTGCAGGGAAAGACGCGGGCCGCGGCGGAGCGGGTGCTGGAGGACGCGAGAGCCATCGAAGAGGCGGGCGCGTTCGCGGTGCTGCTCGAAGCGGTCCCGCCGGAGGCGGGGGCGCTGGTGCGCGAGGGGTTGAGCGTCCCCGTGTACGGCATCGGCGCCGGCCCGCACGTCGACGGGCAGCTCGTCATCTCGCACGACATCCTGGGTAATTTCGTGGGGACCGTGGCGCCGAAGTTCGCGAGCCGGTATGCGAACATCGACGCGGAAGTGGAGCGCGCATTCAGGGCGTTCGCGACCGACGTGCGCGCAGGCGTATTCCCTCGTCCCGAGCACTGGTACGACACGACGGGCTGGGAGTGATGCGTGGGTGTGCCCTATGGGCAAGAACGCCAATTTTAGTATTATACGTGCCATGCGCGTGGATGTCCTTGCTCTCGACGGTGTGTTTGACCTTGGCCTGTCCGCGGTCCTCGACGCCTTTCAGACGGCCAACGAGCTGATTGAGATGGCCGAGCTCGCGGTGCCGCGCTTTGCAGTCCGGATCGTCGGAGTGCGACGGGCGGTCCGGACGGCGCAAGGCCTCACCGTTCCGGTGGATGCTATTGGCACGCGGGTGCCTGATTGCGTCGTGGTCCCCGCCATCGGGTTCAAGATGCCCGGCCCGCTGGAGGCCGCGTTGGCCCGGCCGGACGTACGGGATGCCGCGACGGTGCTCCGCGAGTGGGCCAGGCGCGGCGCCACGATGACCGCGGCGTGCGTCGGCACCTTCGTGATGGCCGAGTCGGGCTTGCTCGACCGGCAGCATGCGACCACCACGTGGTGGCTTGCGCCGCTCTTTCGCCGGCGATACCCCAGCGTGTTGTTGGACGAATCGCACATGATCGTCAAGTCCGGCCGCTGCGTGACTGCCGGAGCGGCGCTCAGCCACATGGATCTCGCGCTGTGGCTGGTGCGAACAGTGAGCCCGCAGCTCGCGCAGCTCACCGCGAAATATCTCATTGTTGATTCCCGGACGGCGCAGTCCGCGTATGCGCTGACGGATCATCTGGTGCACTCCGACCCTATCGTGCAACGCTTCGAGAGTTGGGCGCGGGCGCGGCTGGCGCGTGGGTTTTCACTCGACGACGCGGCCAAGACCGTGGGGGCCAGCAAGCGAACGCTCGCGCGCCGCATGGAGAGCGTACTCGGGAGATCGCCGCTGTCGTACTTCCAGAGCTTGCGCGTGGAACGTGCGGTGCATCTGCTGAAGACCAGCAATGCGAGCGTCGAGGACGTTGCCGCGCGGGTGGGATATACCGACGGCGCGACACTCCGCGCGCTGCTGCGGCGCCAGCTCAATCTCGGAGTCAAAGAGATCAGGCGAACTCCCTGACGCCGCTGGCCAGCGCCGGGGCGAGCGCAGCGATGGGGCGCCGGCACGTCACCGCGGATGAAGGTACATGGCAATTTAGATACTAAACTTGGCGTTCTTGCCTATAGACCAAACGAGCATCGCAGCCTAAAGTCAGGAGACCACCCTCAATTCAACGGAGATCTGCGATGCTGACGCTCGGCTTATTTGTCCGTCTCGAGGCGAAGCCCGGAAAAGAAAACGAAGTCGCCGCGTTCCTCATGCAAGGGCTGCAACTCGCCAACCAGGAGGCGACGACCCCGCTGTGGTTCGCGCTGCGCCTGGGACCAACCACGTTTGCCATATTCGATGCATTTCAGGATGAAGGCGGACGTCAGCTTCATCTCAAGGGGCCGATCGCCAAAGCCCTCATGACCCAGGCCCCGAATCTCCTCGCGACGTCTCCCGTGATCGAGCAGGTGGACGTGCTGGGCGCCAAGCTACCGAAATAGACCACGCCGACGATCGGGCGAGCGCGTCTCGTTCTGATCGTGCTCATGTTCGTGGCCGTTCCGGGCCTTGCCCCGGGGCACGCAGCAGTAAGGATCCGTGGCACACACGGACGGGCGGGGCCGGTCTCGTCCTTGCATACGGGCTCCTCACGAGCGATCTCCAAAGCAACTCGCGAGGAGTCGCTGACGTGCCATCCCCACACCGGCAGGCGCCATGACGGACCATCCCGGCGATCGCGCCGATCCAGGCCGATCGAAGGCCGCGAGCCACGACAAGGCGAGCCACGACAAGGCGAGCCACGAGAAAGCGGAGCGGCATGAGCGGCGCGCACCAGAGCCGCCGCAATCTTCCGGATGGCGCTCGCGCGACATCATCCGGGCGGCGGCACTCGGTATCGGGGTGCTGGCGGTTGCGGTCGGCGTGTGGGAGTCCAGCAGCGTTCTGTTCACGGTCTTCCTGGGCATCCTGTTCGGCCTCGCGATCTCGTCGGGCGTCGATCAACTCGCGCGTCTCCGGATCCCGCGTGGCCTCGGTGCGCTGATCGTCGTGCTCGCGGCGGCGGGAGCACTCGCGCTGCTCGGCGCCCTCATGGCGCCCGTGCTCAGCGAGCAGGGGCGCGAGATCCGCTCGCGTCTCCCGGAGGCGATGCACGAGTTGCAGTCGTGGGCGGGCCGAGAGGGGGTCGCACTCCGGTCGTTCACCGGGCGGTTTTCGGCGCCGCCGGCGCCGGACAGCACCGCGCCGCATCACGGCGATAGCGCACACGCGGCCCAGCCGCCGCAGCCAGCCGCCGCGCCGGCAACTCCCGGTGGGTCAGGCCAGACGGGCCTCGCGGGGATCGCAGGATATCTGTTCGGCTTCGTGGGCTCGACCGTCGAGATCGTGGTGTACGTGCTGCTCGCGCTCTTCATCGCGATCTACATTGGCAGCGACCCTGACCTGTACCACCGCGGGCTGATGCATCTCTTCCCGCACCGCGCACGAGCGCGCGCCGGGGATGTCCTCAGCCAGATCGCGTCGGTTCTGCGCAAGTGGCTCGTCACGCAACTGATCGCGATGGTGACACTGGCCGTCGTGTGGGCCATCGCGCTGTCGATCCTGCAAGTAAAAGCCGCGCTGGCGCTCGCGGTAATCGCGGGGCTTCTCGAGTTCGTGCCGACGATCGGACCGACAATGGCAGTCGTTCCGGCGCTCGCGATGGCGCTGCTCGACTCGCCCGCCAAAGCGCTCTCGGTGCTGATCGTCTATCTCGTGATCCAGGGCCTTGAGGCCAACGTACTGATCCCGCTGCTCATGAAAGGCAGGATCCAGCTAGCGCCCGCGCTCACGATCGTCGCCCAGGCGATGATGACACTCGCGTTCGGGTTTCTCGGCCTCATGGTCGCCGTGCCACTGCTGGCGGCGGCGATGGTGCCGGTGAAGCTGCTCTACGTCGAGGACGTCGTGGGCGATCAAGTGACGCCCGAAGGGGCGGGAGAGTAGAGAGGAGAGAGGAGAAAGGAGAAAAAACAGAAAGTAGACCAACAGAGAGGAGAAAGTAGAAAAAAGCCTCAGCGGCTGCCAAACTACAGAAAGTAGACCTACAGAAAGTAGAAAGTAGAAAAAGCCTCAACGGCTGCCGGCGGGGAGGTTGTCGGTCAAGTAGCGTGTCAGGAGACCGAAGAGGTGCCGGGTGGTGCCTTGGCCTTCGCAGATGCAGTGCGTGCGGTTCGGGTAATCCATCATCGTGAACTGCTTGTCCGCCGCCACGAGGGCGTTGATCACCGTCTCCGAGTTCTGGAAATGCACATTGTCATCGCCCGATCCGTGTACGATGAGCAGTTTGCCGCGGAGGCTGTCGGCGAACGTCACGGGTGAGGCGAGGCGGTACGCACCGGGGTTGTCCTGAGGGAGGCCCATGTAGCGTTCACTGTAGATCGTGTCGTAGAAGCGCTGGTCGCTGACCGGAGCGACCGCCATCCCGACCTGGTACACGCTCGGCGAGTGGAAGAGCAGATCGAGCGTCATCGTGCCGCCGTTGCTCCAGCCCCACACCGCGACGCGAGTGGCGTCGGCGTACGGGCGCTGCACGAACGCCTTGGCGGCGGCGGTTTGATCCTTCGTGTCGACAACGCCGATCTGCTGGTAGATGGCTTTGCGCCAGGCGCGGCCGCGTGGTGCGGGGGTGCCTCTGTTGTCGACACTGACGACCAGGTAGCCCTTCTGTGCGAGCAGGAGGTGCAGGGGATAGTTGAAGCCATCCCACTGATCGAGGACCGTTGCTTGCGCGGGTCCGCCGTACACGAAGAACAGCACGGGGTATTTCTTCGTCGAGTCGAACGCCGGCGGCTTGATGATCCACGCATCGTACTGGATGCCGGGGACGCCGCCCGCGGCGCCGTCGAGCCGGGTGAATTCCGCGCGGTGGTTCGGGACACCGGCCATCGTGGCTTTGAGCCGGGCATTGTCCATGAGCGTCCGCGCGACCGTATGCTCAGGCAGCCGGATGAGTTCCGTCGTGGGCGGCGTATCGAGCGTGGAGTGCGTATGGAACGCCCAGCGGTGGTCGGGTGAGATCTCGTAGTGGTGCGAGCCGGGCTCGCCAGCCGGTGTGACGCGTTCGGGGCGGCCGGTGCCATCGAGGCGAGAGCGGTAGAGAAACACCTGCGTCGCGTTGTCCGGGGAGGCCAGGTAGTAGATCAACCCGCGCGTGGTGTCGATAGCCTGGATGAATTCCGCACCGAAGGGGCTATCCGGCTCCGTGAGATCGAAACTGCCTGGCGTCAGGAGCCGCGTGCTGGATCCGTCGCGGGAGACGAGATAGGCGTGGCGCCAGCCATCGCGCTCGCTGATCCAGATGAAATCCTTGCCGCCGTGCAGCCAGTGCACCTCATCATCGACGTCCACCCACGCGCTGTCGTGTTCCGTGAGGATCGTGTGGACCGCGCCGGTGTGCGCGCTCGCGAGCATCACATCGAGCGTGTCCTGGCGGCGATTGAGATGCTGGAGAACGATCTCGCTGGAGTTCGCGGCCCAGTCCATCCGGGCGATGTAGTTGTTGCGCGGGTCGCCGGGGACGGCGAGCCATTGCGTCGGGCCGCCGCTGGCGCTCACCACACCGACGCGGCCCGATGAATTCGTCTGGCCGGCCTTGGGGTACTGGACCGGTTTGATGAACGAGTAGAGCGAGTCCGTGTCGTCGATCAGGTCGTAGTCGCGGACCCCGGATGCGTCGAGCTGCCAGTACGCGATCTGCTGGCCGTCCGGGCTCCATCGAAACCCATCACGGAGATTGAGCTCCTCCTCGTAGACCCAGTCGAACGTGCCGTTGATGAGCGTCGTGGATCCATCGCTCGTGAGCTGGGTGATGTGCGGCGTGGCGACGTCCTCGACGTACAGGTTATGCTCGCGCACGTAAGCCACGTGCCGGCCGTCCGCGGAGAACTTCGCGAACATGAGAGTCGAGGGCGGGGCATCGGGGCCGCCCAGCTTGCGGAGATTCCAGGTCGCGAGGTCGAGCATCCAGAAGTCGCCGCGCGTGCGCTGCCGCCAGACCTGGCGGGAGTTCGTGAAGACGAGCAGCCGTTTGCCGTCGGGCGACCAGGAGTAGCTCTCGATCTCGAGCGGCGACGTGGCGCCGGGCGGGACGAGCTTCGCGGCGGGGACGAGGACGGTGCGCGCGCCGGTTCCGGCATCGTAGCGGACGATGTCCGTCGCTTCGGTCCCGCCGGCCGCCGGCTCGAGCGTCGTGTAGGATGCTGGCCCGGCGCCCGGGAACCATCGAGCGGGTCCGAAGAAGTCTTCCTGAAAATCGGGAGTGGTAAAAAGGCGATCGAGCGTGACCTGGCCTGACGGGCCGCCCGGTCCCGCGCGCTGGGCAGCGAGGGGGGTGACGCAGAGGGCGGCTGGTGCCGCGACAATGGCGCACAGCGAGACTGCCCGCCGCAGTGCCCGAGCGGCGGGGAATCGGATTGGATGCATGCCAAAACGATACATGCCGTCACGCGATGGCGCACGGTCGCGTGGAGTGCCGCGGACCTTCTGGAGTTGGCGCGGGTGCCCGTGCGCTGTTGCGGGCTATAGCCGGCGGCTAGTCCTTGACGCCCAGGCGGTTCTTGCTCCAGATCACGATCGTGGTGCAGTCGATGCGGCCGAGGATCGGAACCCCGAAGGCGTTGGTGCCGGGGAGACTGCGCACCTTGAACTCCTCGGGTACCTCGGGGGGCGTGTAGACCTCGATGCCGGCCAGCGATTCGGGCAGCAGCAGGGCGTCGAGCTCACCGTGAACGACCTGGTTGTAGGCCATGCCGTCGATCACGTACACGATGCACCCGTCGATTCCGCGCGACGGGACGACATCGGTCCCCGCGGGGCCGCCGTACGCGAGTCTAATGCCGTGGAAATTCGTGAACAGGTCCGTGAACTGTTCCGCGTGGCGGGCGGCGATCTGGTCGAGCGTCATGAATTGGCCGACCCCGACCCGGCGGCGCTGCGTGAACCCGACATTCTGGTAGCCGCGTGCGAGCTGTTGCGCCTGCACGATGACGGGGCTGAGCACATACGCGGCCTTCATCATCGAGACGACGACGTGTTGCGTCGTGCGGCGAGTCAGCTCGACGACCACCGATACCGGCTCGAACCCGACGGAGCGGACGACGAGCATGTGGGTGCCGCTCGGCAGACCGCGGAGCGTGAAGTAGCCGGCGTCACCGGTGGTGGAGGAATCGCCGGTGCCTTCGACCTCGACGAGCGCGCCTCCGAGCGGGCCGCCGTCGGGGCGTTCCACCTGGCCTTCGAGCACTGCGGCGCGTGTGGCTGTCGCGCGCGGCGCGGGTGCGGGAGCAGCCGGCGAACCCGCAGCGGTGGTCGCACTCGGTTCGGTCTGGGGCTGAGCGAGGGCCGGGGGGACTGGCAGGTGGAGCGTCGTCATCGTGATGATGCGCGTGCCGAGATCGACCTCGCGCTCGACCACGACACCGGTGTCGCCGCTGACGGCGCGTCTAGCGCGCACCGTGGCGACGAGTCCTGCCGGAAGGGCGCAGAATCGGAACTCGCCTTGCGCGTCCGATGTCGTTTCGCGGCGGCGCTCGGTATTGGTGATGTCGGACCGATCGATGCGGATGTCGGTCCAGGTGAGCGTGACATCGGCGCCGGTAACTGGCTGGTCGGTGTCGGGTTCGATGACGTGTCCGACGAGGACCGCGACGGCGGAGTCGGCGGGGCCTGCACTCGAACTGCTCGAGCTATTGGATGCGACACCGGGGCAGACGGCTTTGCGGATCGTGCGTCCGGACGGAGTCGCGAGCGTGACGACGGCGGGCCGTCCCGGGACGAGCGTGACGGGGGTCGTGGTGGTGAGGGAGGTGCCGAGGGAATCGAGGACCGGATGGAAGATGCCGACGCGGTAGCGGCCAGCGGCAACGCTATCGAGGCGGAACCAGCCAATCGAGTCCGTTACGGCCTGCCGGGACTGGCCATCGAGGAGGATGACCGCGCCGGCAAGAGGGCCGCCACGCAGGCCATCATCGACCGTACCGACCAGCGTCGCGAGGCCGGTCGAGCGGCCGGATGACACTCGCGAGGGTCCGTCCTGCCCGGGTGCCGGGCGGGGTCCGGCCGTGAGCGCGGTCGAAACGGCGACGAGTGCGGTGAGCCAGCGCCGCGTGCCAGCGGCGGTGTGGCGGGGCTCCGCATGGTGTGACGGGAGCACACATCCTCCGGCTACTAACACTCACAAAATGGGGCTCGGCACAGTGTTATGCTAGCGAAATTCGCGCCGACAACACGGGATGCGAAACAGGGAGAGAGGAGAAAGGAGAAAGGAGAAAAGCAAAACCAAGCCGGGTGCGACCGGACTCTACCAGTGGCGTTATTGGCGGTTCTGGCCGGACTACCGAAGGCTATCGCGGGGCCTGGCGTCTACTCCCTGGTGCCTACTCTTCGTAGGCCTTGAAGGCGGCGGACGTGTTGTGGCCGCCGAAGCCGAATGCGTTGCTGAGGGCGACGCGGACTTCGCGCGTCACGGGTTTGCCGATGGCGTAGCAGAGATCGCAATCGGGATCGAGCTCGGTGACGTTGATCGTCGGCGGGACGACGCCATGGACGATGGAGAGCACGGACGCGATGGCTTCGGCGGCGCCGGCGGCGCCCAGCATATGGCCTGTCATGCTCTTCGTGGATGTGCACGTGATCCTGCGCGCCCGGGAGCCGAACACGGTTTGCACGGCGCGGCTTTCGGCGACGTCGCCGAGGGGAGTCGCCGTCGCGTGCATGTTGATCGCATCCACGTCATCGACCGTCAAACCGCCTTCGGCCATCACGCGCTCCATGGCGAGGCGGGCGCCGAGGCCTTCGGGGTGCGGAGCGGTGACGTGATGCGCGTCGGCTGACGCGCCGACGCCGACGACTTCCGCGTAGATGCGGGCGCCGCGATTGCGAGCGTGGCTGAGTGACTCGAGGACCAGCGCGCCGGCGCCGTCGCCCATCACGAAGCCATCGCGCGTCTTGTCGAACGGGCGCGAGGCGGTGGCGGGATCATCATTGCGGGTGGAGAGGGCATGCATGGACGCGAATCCGCCGAGACCGAGCTCGCAGATCGCGGCTTCGGCGCCGCCGCACAGCATGAGATCGGCATCGCCGTAGCGGATCAGCGTCGTCGCGTCGCCGATGTTGTGATTGCCCGTCGCGCAGGCGCTGACGACGCAGTGGTTCGGACCGCGGAATCCGTAGCGGATCGCGATCACGCCGCTCGCCATGTCGGGAATCATCATCGGGATGAAGAACGGCGACAGCCGGCGGGGGCCGCCCCGCAGGTACGCTTGCGTCTGCTCCTGGAACGTCTGGAGGCCGCCGATCCCGCTTCCGAACACCACGCCGGCGCGTTCCCGGGCGAGCGAGGACATGGACTCCGAGGTGATCCCGGCGTCGGTCAGGGCTTCGGTGGCGGCGGCGAGCGCGAACTGGGCGAAGCGGTCGATGCGCTGCGCCTGTTTGCGATCCATGAAATTCAGCGGGTCGAAGCCTTTGATCTCGCAGGCGAAGTGCGTCGTGAACGCCGAGGCGTCGAAACCGGTGATCGTGGCGGCGCCGCTCTTGCCGGCCAGCATGGCCTCCCAGAACGCCGGGGCCGTGAGTCCGAGGGGCGTGATGGCGCCAATGCCGGTGACGACGACCCGATGGCGGCCGCGGGCGTCATCGGGGCCCTTGGTGTCGGTCATACGAAGAGTCCGGGCACATGGAAGTGCCCGCCGTCGTCGGCTCGCGCCGCCGGATCCGCGGTTTGCATGGTGTCACGGAATATCACAGGGGGTGGGGCGCAGTGTAAACGGCAGAATGGGGCGTAGCCGGAAGCGGCCGGCCGGAGCACGGTGAGCCGAGGGGTGTGAAATCGCTCGCGGTGCCTGTGGCGCAAGGGCGGCTACGGAGGCGATCCCGGCGCCGCCGTGATCACAAATGTGATGTTGCCGGGGTCGCCTTGGCATGAGCCTCAGGCTGGAATCCGCGGCTTGGGGGCCGCGTCGGGTGAACTACACGGGGGGGTACATTGGGCGGATTACCGGGCCGGGTTCAGGCGGATGACTGAGTACACGCGCCCCGGCACCAGCTCCGGGTTCAGGACATTCCAGGTCGCGAGTCCGTCGTCGCTGCGGGGGTCGAGGAGATACATGGCCAGCACGCCGAGTGGCTGATTGGCGGGGACGAGCCACGTGCCGCCGGGGACCGCACCGGCCGAGGTGGAACGCAGCCACCGGCCGGCGACGGTGGTCTGGTGATGACCCTGGAAGACGACCGGGTCGAGCGTGACTGAATCAATGTGAAACTGCTCGGCGGATGCCAGGGCGGTGTCGGAGTGGAGCTCCCGCATCTTGATGCCGTGCAGCCGGAGGAGCCGGAGAATCGCTGTGTCGCCCGCGGGGACGGCGTAGGCCAGCGGGAGGCGTTCCGTGAGCGTGGGGGTGAATCGGTCGACCACCGGCATCGGGACGGGGTGGATGCGGCCAGTCCGCCGCAGGCCGGGCGGGACGCCGGGTTGTGAGAGGACCGTGTCGCCGCCCGGGCCGGTCACGTGTTCGAGGTCTTCCACCAGCACCGGCTCGATCCCGCGGCTCGGCGCGAAGGCCGACCGGATCGGCACGTCCTGTCCGTGTCCGGGGTGCGATCCCCAATCCACGACCGCGCTGTCGGCGCTGGCGGTGACGTGGAGGATCTGGGTACGGCGTTCGGCCACGAGGGACAGAATCTCGCGCACGAAGGCGTAGGTCGATGCGGTCCGGCGCGCGAACGGGTCGTGCGAGTAGGCCTCGCTCAGGATCGCGATCCGGTTCCGGAGGCCGACGTAATTCGTGCCGAACCGCGGGCGCGCGTCGTACGTCCGCCACGTGTGGGGGGCGGTGTCGATGCCTGGCGCGCGTTCCGGCTCGAAGTTGCCGTAGTCGAACACATCGAAATGGTGGCGGTCGTGCATCCGCTGGCGGAGCACGGGCAGCAGCGAATCGCGTGTGTAGGGACCCGTGAACTCCGCGGCCGGATCGAGCGGTGGCGCGTATGTGAGGGCGTATCCGTGGAAACTGCCATCCGTCGTGTGCAGGTCCACGAACACATCCGGGTCCCAGTCGCGAAACATGCCGAGCGTCATGCGAGTCTCGGGTGCTTCGGCCTTGATGAAATCCCGATTGAGATCGAGGTGTTGGCCGTTGGCGCGCTCGCCGACGATCTCGGGGCCGTTCTGTTCCGTGCGGTTGACGGACTGTGGCGCGAAGTGGTCGTTGCCGTCGGCGTTGTAGATCGGTTCCACGATGAGCACGATCGAGTCGAGGACGCTCGGCGCGGTGGGACTGGCGAGAACGCCCAGGTCACGTATGACGGCGAGCATTGCTTCTTTGCCCTCGACCTCACCGGCGTGGATGTTGGCTTCGACGTAGACGATCGGCCGGCCGCTGTCGTGTGCTTCGCGCGCCGAGTGGACCATGGGGCGAGCGAGGACGACATAGGGGAGTGGGCGGCCTTCGCTCGTCGTGCCGGATGTGCTCTCGACGAGCATCGGATGCGAGCGGCGTCCGGCCACGGAATCCGCCGCCGCGCGCTGCACGAGGAGATGGAGATACGCGACGACACTGTCGTAGGGCGTGGTTATCGTGTAGCCGGAGCGCTCGGCGAGCGTGGCGAGTGCGGAGTTGCCGGACGGTGTGGGCGAAGGCGCGGCCGGTGTGGTGGCGTGGGATGCACATCCGGCGAGAAAGACCGGCGTGAGGGCGACCACGATGCGGCGCGCAGCCGATGTCAGATCGCGCATCAGAGACTCACGAGCGGAGCGCAGTGGCGTCCGCGGTGGAGGCAAGGGGCGGAGGCGTGAGCGTCCAGCGGATCACGAGCGCCACCGCAACGAGGATCACGAACACCAGCGCACTGCCTTCGGGGCCGACCGTGCCGCCGCTCAACCAGCTCGCCCCTGCGGGCTGGGATGTGAGCAGAGCGCCTTGGGCAGCCAAGCCGCTGTCGTGTGTGCCGTAGAAATACGATTGTGCCCAGTCCCACGCGGCGTGAAAACCGATCGCCCACCAGAGCGAGCCAGAGCGCCACAGGCTGTAGCAGAACACGAGACCGACGGCACCGGCGCCAATGAGGCCAGTACCGGTCTCTCCGCCGTTCGAATAGTGGCCGGCACCGAAGAGGATGGAGAGCAGGACGGCGGCGGGCCAGAACCCGATCGCTCGCGACAGGCGACCCTGGAGATATCCGCGCGCGAGCGTCTCCTCGAACAGTCCGACTCCGAGAAACGCAAGCGCCCATACGGCCGCCGACCGCAATGCGAGAAGAGGCGGATCGCTGGGACCGCCGACCGTGATGTGTCCGGTGATCGCGAGCAGTCCGATCAACGCCGAGAGCGCGAGGAAGCCCCAGCCCGCGCCCGCGGCGAACAATCCGAACGCGTGGCGACCGGCCAATCCGTAGCTCCATGGCGAACGCCGTTCGGCACGAGCCATCACGATCGTCGCGATCAGCACGGTAACCGCGAACGGGTAACTGCCGACGGCGACGACGGCCGGCGAAATCGCGAAGGACGGGACGAAGGAGCGAGGGCTGGCGCCGAGCACCATCGCCACACCCGTACCAACGAATGCGACGAGAAACGCTGCCGCAACCAGGACGATCGCGAACAAGACCACACTCCAGAACGCCCGGAGGCCGTCGCGGCCGATGAACAGCCGCGTGACCGGACCTGGAGCGAGCGGTGGCGGTGGTATCGGCGCGGAGCCGGCTACAGGGTCAGGCATGTCGCTCGAAGGAGAGTCTCTCGACCAGTGGCACCACAGGTCGTATCATCGGCCTGCCCCTGAAGTTCGGTCGCCACATCGCCGGATGGCAACACCCGCGATGACATCCCTGACCTGATCCGCCCTCATGCCTGCTCGTTTCAAGCGCTGGCCCACGCTCACCGAATGGATCGCCATCTCGATGGTGGCCGGGACGGCGATCGGCTGGTTGTTTCCGGCGACGGCGGTCACGCTCGAGCCGCTGTCCACGATCTTCTTGCGGCTGATCAAGTCACTGGTCGTGCCACTGGTGTTTAGCACGCTGGTCGTCGGTGTAGCGGGCCATGGCGGCGACATCAAATCCGTGGGGCGGCTGGCGCTCAGGGCCATCATCTATTTCGAAGCCGTCACCACCCTGGCGCTGGTCGTGGGGCTGCTCGCCGGGAATCTGGCGCATCCGGGCACGGGAGTGTCGCTGGCCGAGGCACCGGCGGCGCCCGGCGCCGAGCTGGCGGCGCATCACGTGTCGATCGGTGCGGTGCTGGAGCACATGGTGCCGCAGAGCATCGTGGAAGCGGCGAGCACCAACGACGTCCTGCAGGTCGTCGTGTTCGCGATCCTGTTCGCGATCGCGCTTACGCGGGTGCCCGCCAAGCCACGCGCCACGATGCTCGGGCTGTTCGAGAGCCTGGCCGAAGTCGTGTTTCGCATGGTCGGCCTCGTGATGCTGTACGCGCCGATCGGCATCGGCGCCGCGATCGCGGTGACGATCGGGCACAGCGGGCCCGCCGTGCTGTTCAGCCTCGCGAAGCTGGTGCTCACGATGTACGCCGCGCTGATCGTGCTCATCGTGTGCGTGTTCCTTCCCGTCGCGGTCCTGGCCGGTGTGCCGGTGCGCGCGTTCATCCGTGCCGTGCGGGAGCCCGCGCTGATCGCGTTTTCGACATCGACATCCGAGGCGGCGCTTCCGCGGGCGATGGAAGTGATGGAGGAGTTCGGCGTCCCGCGGCGGATCGTCGCGTTCGTGATACCGGCGGGGTACTCGTTCAACCTGGACGGGAGCACGCTCTATCTCGCGATCGGATCGCTGTTCGCGGCGCAGGCTGGGGGCATCCATCTCTCGCTCGCGACGCAACTCGTGCTGATGCTGACCCTCATGCTCACGAGCAAAGGCGTCGCGGGCGTTCCACGTGCGGGCGTGGTGATCCTGTCGGGCGCGCTCACCACCTTCGGCCTACCGATTCAAGCGGTGGCCGTGCTCCTTGGCGTCGACGCATTCATGGACATGGCGCGCACGACGGTGAATGTCGTCGGGAACTGTCTGGCGTCCGTCGTGCTGGCCCGCTGGGAAGGAGTCCCGATCCGGGAACTGGGGGACCGCCAGGCCGATTAAAGAGGGGCATGGTCGCACGGTCCGAGCCCGATCTCTTTACGCCGATCACGTTGGGAGCGCTTCACCTCCCCAATCGCATCGTGATGGCCCCGTTGACGCGGAATCGCGCGGGTCCAGGGAACGTACCGGGTGCACTCAACGCGACGTACTACGCGCAGCGCGCCTCGGCCGGGCTCGAGGTCAGCGAAGGGTCCCAGGTATCACCCGAGGGACTTGGTTACCAGAACACGCCGGGCATTTATAGCGACGCCCAGGTCGCGGGGTGGCGGCTCGTGACCGACGCGGTGCACGCGCGCGGGGGGCGGATCTTCCTGCAGCTCTGGCACGTGGGCCGCGTATCGCATCCGTTGTTGCAGCCGGGGGGCGCGCTGCCGGTGGCTCCGTCGGCGATCGCGCCCGTGGGGATGTCGCTCACGCCCGAGGGCAAACTGCCCTTCGTGGTGCCGCGCGCGCTGGAAACCAGCGAGATCCCGCGTGTGGTGGAGCAGTTCGCGGCTGGTGCGCGCAACGCCAGGGCGGCTGGATTCGATGGCGTGGAGATCCACGGCGCCAACGGGTACATCATCGATCAGTTCATCCGGGACGGGTCGAACCATCGCACCGACCAGTACGGCGGGCCGCTCGAGAATCGTGTGCGGTTTGTGCGCGAGGTCGTGGAGGCCGTGTGCGGCGTCTGGGGCGCGGACCGGGTCGGGCTACGGCTGTCGCCGACCAATCCCAACAACTCCATGACCGACACGGACCCCTTGACGACGTTCAGCGGCGTTGCGCGCGCGCTGTCGGGACTGGGGCTCGCCTATCTCCACGTCGTGGAGCACGTGACCGCGCCTGCGTCGACGCCGCGCACGCTGCCCGCGATTCGTGCCGCCTTTCCCGGGCGGATCATCGTGAACGGCAGCTTCGATCGGGCGAGCGCCACGGCAGTGATACAGAGTGGTGCCGCGGACCTCGTGGCGTTTGGGGCGCTCTACATCGCCAACCCGGATCTCGTCGAGCGGTTTCGCGCGGGACTGGCGCTGTCCGTGCCGAATCGTGCGACGTACTACGGTGGCGACGCGCACGGGTACACGGATTACGGCCGGTACAGCCGGCCGTAATAGAGAGTAGAAAAACAGAGAGGAGAGAGGAGACAATAAACTGCTTTCTCCTTTCTGTTTCGCTCCTCTCTACGCAGTTGGCACTGTGACGCCCTGCGTTTTCAGCCAGCCTTCCATCTCCGAGCGAATCGCGGCGAGGGCGGCGTCCGTGCGGGCTTCGTAGCGCAGCACGAGAGCCGGTTGCGTGTTCGATGCGCGGATGAGGCCCCAGCCCGTGCCAAACGTCACGCGGGCGCCGTCGACGGTGACCACCTGGTGTGTGGCTGACCAGTGCGCCACCGCGCGATCCACGATACCGAACTTCTTGTCGTCGGGACAATCCACGCGGATCTCGGGAGAGACCGGGTAGACTGGTACGCCGTCGAGTAACTGCTCGAGGCTTTTACCAGACGACGCGATGATGCGCAGGAGCCGGCCGGCGGCGTAGAGCGCGTCGTCGAAACCATAGTAGCCGTCCGCGATGTACATGTGTCCCGACAGCTCGCCGGCGAGCGGCGCGTGGATCTCGTGCATCTTCGCCTCGATCAGCGAGTGGCCCGTCTTCCACATCACGGGCTTGCCGCCGGCGGCGGTGATCGCGTCGCCGAGGGACTGGGACGACTTGACATCGAAGATGACCGGCGCGCCGCGGTGCTCGGGATTGGCGAGTACATCGCGGGCGTAGATCGCGAGCACGCGGTCGCCCCACACGATGTTGCCTGCGGCGTCCACGACCCCAATGCGGTCCGCGTCGCCGTCGAGCGCGATCCCCGCGTCCACGGACTTACCGCTCGCAGACGCCGCGTTGACCGCATCGATGAGGTCCTGCAGGTTCTTTGCCTGGCTCGGGTCCGGCTGGCGATGCGGGAACGTGCCATCGCTTTCGCAGAGCAGGCAGCTCGTGACTGTCACGCCGAGGCGTTGCATCAGGCGGGGACCGACCAGCGAACCGACGCCGTTGGCGCAATCGAGAGCGATACGGAGCGGGCGGGCGAGTGGGCCGATGCGCTCGACGAGGTCATCGAGATACTGGTCGAGCATCGCGACCGTCCGGACCGAGCCTTTGCCTGTGACGCGGCGGCCGGCCTGAATGATCGACAGGATCTGCTGGATGTCATCGCCGTAGAGGGCCCGCGTGCCCACGCACATCTTGAAACCGTTGTACGGGGCGGGATTGTGGGACGCGGTGATCTGGAGGCCGCCCGCGACGCTGAGGCGCTCGAGGGCCCAGTACAGGCCTGGTGTCGGGACCACGCCGACGTCGACCACATCGATACCCGATTCCGTGAGTGCGGCGACGAGCGCATCGCGCAGCGCCTGGCCGCTCGGGCGGTTGTCGCGGCCGACCGCGATCGGGCCTTTGACATTCTTGTCCGCGAGGAAGACGGCGTATCCGAAGCCGACCGCGCGGGCGGTGTCGGGAGTGAGCTCCGAGCCGACGAGGCCTCGGATGTCGTATTCGCGGAAGATGTCGGGGACGACGGGGATTGGTGTGGGCATGAGTCATCGTAGCCGGCGGGGGACGTGCGAGCTACGGGAGCGGGGCGGGGCGTGTGAGACGGGCGCGACCGGGTGGGACGGCAACTACGGTATTACTGGGCCGGTCGCGACCGGCCCCTACCGGGGATGAATCAGTGTGATGCCGATGGTGGCGATCCAGAAGCAACTACATGGGCTGCGGCATCCGTCTGGGGGCCGTTGCCCGAACAGGGCGACCTTCGGTTCGCGAACGGCCCCCGCTGCCCCCCTTCGCAGGCATCCGGTGGGCGGCTGGCAGGGCCGGTCGCGACCGGCCCCTACCAAGGATGGGTTCGTGCGCGCAACAGCCAACCGTCACGCTGAGTCCGCGCAACAGCCAACCGTCAGGTTGCGTGCGCCCAACAGGCAACCGTCAGGCCGCGTGTTGGGCTGGCTGCGCGGTGAGGGCGGCGCGGCGGGCGCGGGCGGCGCCCATGAGGTAAAGGACCACGCCAACCGCGACCGTGACCGCGGTCAATCCTGCGACCTTGGTGAAGGACAGTAGGGGGTTGGGGTCGGACGGGTCGGGGATGAGGGAGAGGACGCATGAAACCGCGGTGGTCGTGAAGCCGACCGCGGCGAGCAGTGTCGCAACGGGGCGTCCGCCCCAGACACGGAAGGCACCCGGTGGCATTGGGCGGTTCTGCAGCCGGATCGCGGCCGCGAACATGAGCAGGTACGGGATGAGGAACGTGATCACCGACACACTGACCATGACGTTATAGGCGCCCGAGACGCCAGTGCCGAGCTGGCTCAGCACGATGAAGGCGACAGAGATGACGCCCAGGATGATCAACGAGACATGCGGTGTGCCCCATCGGGGATGGAGCCGGCCGAATGCTGCCGGGAGGTAGCGGTCGATCCCGGCGACGAATGGGAGCCGCGCGGAGGCTGCCACCCACGCGCCGCACTGTCCGATCGAGCCGGCCGTGATAAGGGCGGCACAGAGTGCGACAATCCACCCCACGTGCAGCCGCGCGGCGAATATCGTGATCGAGTCCATGAACCCCGAGATGATCGTCACGTGATCCGGTGGCAGGGCCACCAGGATCCCGATCGTCGGCACGATGTAGATGAGCGGAATGATCAATCCGGCGAGGAGGAGTGCGCGTGGCAGCGTGCGTCTCGGGTTCTCGATCTCATCGCCGAGCATCGAGGCACTCTCGGCACCGGTGAGCGAAAACGCGACCGTCGACCAGAAAATGACATCCTTGAGATGCATACCCGGGACGAACGATGCGCGGGTGAGAGGAGTGGCTGAGCCGAACCGTGCCCACACGACCGCGCTCAGGGCCACGAGTATCACCGTGGGCAGCCACATGCCGAGGGCGCCGATGTTGTGGAGCCATTTGCTGATGTTCAGTCCGACGATGTTGAGTCCGACCGCGAGACTGAGACCGAGCATCGACGCGAGGACGAAATACACCGGATTGCCGGCGAGTGTCCGGGCGTGGGTGCCACTCAGGTAGAGCGCATTCGCCGCCATGAAGTAGAGGAGCGACGGAAAGTACGGGAGGTTGGAAGCCCAGTACGTCCAGCCGGTGATGAAGCCCGAGAACCCGCCGAACGCCTGCTTGGTCCAGACATAGATGCCGCCCTCCTCCGGGTATCGCGACGAGAGCTCGAGGACGGTGAACACGAGGGGGATATAGAACACGACGCACGCGCCGATCCAGATGACGGCGGCGCTCGGCCCGGCGGCTGATGCATTGGCGATCCACCGGACACTGAAGCCGGTGATGATGAGGAAGAGGACAACATCGCGGAACCGCATTGCGCGCACGAGAGCCGGCGCGGCGACTATCTGGTCGGCTTCCTCGATCGGCATGCGGGCGGGGGATGGCGGGGGCGTGCCGTGGGCGCCCCAAACTGGTTCGCGACCGCTGCCTCAGCAAGCTGCGACGTGCGCGACCGGCGGCTGCCCGGCCTGGGAAGCGTGGCCGGGCGCGTTTCCCGACGAACGCGGTGGCGCCAGGCGTGCTGCTAGCGCGTCGCCTTTGCGAGGGCCTGATGCACGTGCGCGAGATGGTGATCGTCGTGATCGGCCACGAAGATCGCCCAGTCCATCAATCGCATGGGCTGCTTAAGGCGGGGGTGAATCGCGGTGCGGCCCACCTCGTCCTCCGTGAGTGCGTCCATCCGGCGCACGAGATCCATGCGGCCCGTGCCGAGCCGCTCGAGCACGATGGCGATCGGCAGCCGGTTGTGATCCGCATCCTCGGTAGCGCGGTTCGTGAGATCAGCTGGTGACAGATTGGTCGCGCCCGCGAGAAAATCCTCGAGCCGTTTGTCGTCGAGCATGCCCAGGTCGGCGAGGTGGGCGATGTGTTCCTGTACCGACCATTTGCCGTCCGTGCGGCGTGTGAGCATCTGCGCCGGCACGCCCGCGACCAGCTCGGCGGCACGAGCCGGCGTTCCGCGCAACCGCTCAATCACGGCGGGGAACGCACCCAGTGGAAGACCGAATGTGAAGGAGCGGTCGAACCAGCGCATTGGCGTTATCATATGATCCCTGGCAAATCCGGAGCGGGTTTTCGTTCGCGGCCGGAATCTGACACCGGCCAGACGGGGGCCCGTTTCCAAAAGTGGGCGCGGACACAATTCCGGGAAAGGAGATGGGCAATGGCGATCCCGAAACGCCGCGGCAAGAGGGTGAGGCCCGCGCGCAGGAGCGCACCGGCCAAGGCGGCGGCCGAGTCAGCCGCTGCCGATACGGCGCTCGAGCGGTGGCGGGCCGATACACCGGGGTGTCAGGACCGCATCCATCTCAACAACGCCGGGGCGGCGCTGCCGCCCCGATCCGTCGTCGAGGTGATGCACCGCCATCTCGACCGTGAGGCCGAAATCGGCGGATATGAGGCCGCCGATGAGGCAGCGTCACGTGTGCAGGAGGCGTACGAGGCCGTGGGGAAAATCGTCAACTCGCGCGGCCGCAACATTGCCATCGTCGAGAACGCGACTGTCGCGATCGCGCAGGCACTCAGTGCGTTCGACTTCAAGCCGGGCGACGTGCTGGTCACGACCCGCTGCGACTATCCCTCGAACCAGCTCATGTACCTGTCGCTCGCGCAGCGGACAGGACTCGTGATCAAACGCGCCGCCGACATGGCCGAAGGCGGCGTGGATCCTGCGAGCGTGGGCAAACTCACCCGCGACCCGCGGTGCCGGCTTGTGGTGATGACGTGGGTGCCGACCAACTCGGGTCTCGTGCAGGACGTGGGCGCGGTGGGCGCGGTATGTGAAGAGGCCGGGATTCCGTTCGTGGTCGATGCGTGCCAGGCGATCGGGCAGCTCCCCGTGGATGTGCATGCCGTGCGGTGCGACTATCTCGCGGGAACGGCGCGGAAGTTTCTTCGCGGGCCGCGCGGGATCGGCTTCCTTTACGTGTCCGACCGCGCGCTGGCCGCGGGTGCGTATCCGCTGTACGTCGACATGCGCGGCGCGGACTGGGAGACCGCGAACGAGTTTCAGCTCGCGCGAGGCGCGCGGCGCTTCGAGAACTGGGAATACGCGTACGCGCTGGTGCTCGGCATGGGCGAGGCCGCGCGGTACGCGCTGGCCGTGGGCGATGTAGCGTTTACGAGGAGCCGGGAGTTGGCCGCCGATCTGCGCGAGAAGCTCGAGACATTGCCGCAGGTGCGGATATTCGATCGCGGGGCCGACCGGTGCGCGATCGTCACGATCGCAGTCGATGGACATGAGCCCGAGGAACTCAAGCACCGGCTCCGGGCGCGGGGTATCAACACCAGCGTATCGGACCGGGTGTCGGGCGTGATCGACTTCGAAGCGAAAGGGATCACCGGCGCGCTCCGGCTCTCACCCCACTATTACAACACCGCCGCCGAGCTGGGTGCTGCGGTGACCGTTATCGACGAGCTGACGCGCGGCTGAGTGCCCGCGACGTGGGCATGGAGCGCCTCGACGAGCTGGGCGTCGAGGGGGGGGACGGCCAGAGAGGCGAAAGGACCGAGGAACGCGCATTAGGCGGCCCCGACGCCGGTGACGGGTCGATCTCAGATGTGACAAAACGATAGTCAGGTGTCCCAATCCGCTGCTTGCAGAGCGATGGGACCCCTGGCATACTCGGCTCATGGTTTGGGTCATTTCACATTTCCTAGCGTTCATCAACCCGACGAACGCAGCCGATTTCTGGACGATGGTGCTGGCTCTTGCGACGATAGGAGTCGCGGTTGTTGCTGGGCGTGGTCTCCACTCGCTGAGACTGACGAGAACCGAAATGCACAATCGTGCAACACGCGAATCGGTTCAAAGTGCCGTTGATCGCTGCAATGAGATGGCCCGTGAGCTAGTGCCGCTGTATACCGAGATCCTTGCCAACATTGCGGCCAAGAGAGTGCCCTTGTTTGTGGGTGACCCAGCTCAAGTCTCCTTCGACGAAAAGGAAGAGATACAAAAGATCAACAGGGCGATTGCGTGGATGGGCCAGTTGGACATCGAACTAAAGAAGCAAACTGTCCGCCTAATGAACGCGCTCGAAACGTGGTCAATGTATTTCACCAACGATCCGGCTCTCGCGGACGAAACGGTGGCATTCGAGCCGTGCTCGACCGTCTTCTGTCAAATGGTCATGGGGTTGTATCCCGCATTTCTCACTCACCGCCGCACAAATCCGGCTAGCGGCCCCTTCCAGAACAGCGTGACACTGTTCAAGGGTTGGTATGCGAGGAAGGCACAGGGACCGATATTCGAGCAGCTTAAGCGGCTCCAGTCTGATGGCGCGAAGTTGCCACCGCCGATTGGAACCCGTCTTGACCCGAAGGCGCAGGACTAAGAGATTGCCCTTACGAGGAGGAAAGCAAACAATGGCGATTGGCTTCTAGCGAGCAACAGCCCGAGATGTGACGAGGCCCGCTTCGGCTGCGGGCCTCGTTGTTTTGTGTACGCTAAGATCGCATCCCCGGTCTTAAGACGCCGCCAACCCGGCAACGGCTGCTGGACTTGCCGACCGTGTGTGGGACATGCCGACCTTGTGAACCCGTTACGCTCAGAGTGACCCACTACCCTCGCGGTCCGCCCCCTATCGGGAGTGGCGCGGTGAGTGTAGAGATGGCGCATGCCGAGAGAGCCCCAGACGGGTGGAGAGGGCTTCGTCGCAGCGATGACTGTGACCGATGCCACGCTGCTGGCGGTCGGGTCGATGATCGGATCCGGGATCTTCATCGTGTCGGCTGGGATCTCGCGTGCCGTCGGATCGCCCGCGGCCTTGCTGGCCGCGTGGGCGTTGACCGGCGTGATCACCGTTCTCGGTGCGCTTGCGTACGGCGAGATGGCGGCGATGTATCCGCGTGCTGGCGGCCAGTACGTCTTTCTGCGTGAAGCGTTCGGGCCGTTTCCCGCGTTTCTTTATGGCTGGACTTTGCTGGCCGTGATCCAGACCGGGACGATCGCCGCCGTGGCGGTCGCGTTTGGACGGTTCGCGGGCGTGATCTTCCCGGCAATCAGTCCGGTGCCATTCGCGGGACTTCCCCGGGCCGAGTTCTGTGCGGCAGTGCTGGGGTGCCACACGGGGGCCGAGGCGATCGTGGTGGGGCTCACGCCGCAGCGGCTCGCGGCGGTGGGCATCGTGTGGTTGTTGACCATGGCCAACGTGCGCGGCGTGCGTGAGGGCAAAGCGATTCAGACCTCATTCACGCTCATCAAGGCGGGTGCGGTGATCGCGCTCGTGATTCTGGCGGTCACCGTGGGGAGGAACGGCGCGGCGGTGGCCGCCAACTTCTCGCCCGGTCATTTTTTCGCGCATCCGCCGACTGCGTCGCCCTATCTGCTGGTGTTTGGCGCCGCGATGGTCGGGTGTCTGTTCTCGACCGACGCGTGGAACAATGTGACCTTCGCGGCCGCCGAGGTACGCGATCCGGCGCGGAACCTGCCGAGGGCGCTCGTCATGGGTCCGGGTTCGTGACCCTGCTCTACGTGTGCACGAACGTGGCGTATCTCTCCGTGCTGCCGCTCGCGGGAGTGCCGGACGCCGCGACCGCGGCGGCGCGGGGGATCCAGTATGCGACGCAGGACCGAGTCGCGACGGCGGCCGCAGAGCAGATCTTCGGAGCGAGCGGCTCGGTGGTGATGGCGTGCGCGATCCTGGTGTCGACATTCGGCTGCGTGAACGGGTTGATCCTCGCGGGAGCGCGCGTGTACTACGCCATGGCGCGGGACGGCCTGATGTTCGCGGCCGTCGGCCGGCTCAACGGGCGGCAGGTGCCGGGAACCGCGCTGGCGCTGCAGGCCGTCTGGATCACCGCCCTGTGTCTGTCCGGGACCTATACGCAGCTCATCCAGTTCGTGATCTTCGCGGCGCTGGTGTTCTACGTCGCGACGACCGCCGGGCTGTTCGTTCTGCGGCGCACCCAGCCGGACACTTTCCGGCCGTACCGCGCGTGGGGGTATCCGGTGTTGCCGGCGCTGTACATTGTGCTGACGACCGCGATCGCGCTCACGCTCGTGGTCGTACCGGGCACGCGTGTGCAGTCATTGCTCGGATTGCTCATCGTGCTGTGTGGTGCGCCGGTGTACGCGATGTGGCGCGCTCTGTAGAAAGGAGAAAGGAGAGAGGAGAAAGGAGAGAACAACCATCAACCACACCATCGATCTGAACGCCGACCTCGGCGAAGGGTTTGGGCCGTACCGTCTCGGTGCTGATGCGGCGCTGATGCCGCTGCTCACGTCCGCGAACATCGCGTGCGGGTTTCACGCGGGTGACCCGATGACGATGCGCGAGACCGTGGCGGCGGCCGCGAGGCATGGTGTCGCGATCGGGGCGCATCCTGGCTATCCGGACCTCATGGGGTTCGGACGGCGGGATCTCGGTGCGACCCCGAGTGAGATCACCGCGTACGTGATCTATCAGATCGGTGCGCTCGATGCCGTGTGCCGCGCGGGCGGGACGCGGCTCCGGTACGTAAAAGCGCATGGTGCCTTGTACAACCGCGCGGTGGCCGACCGCGTGGTCGCGGATGCGATCGCGGATGCGATCCGCCTCGTGGATCCATCGCTGGTGATGCTGGGGCTTTCCGGCAGTACACTGATCGCGGCGGGAGACGCGGCGGGGCTCCGGACGGCCTCGGAAGCATTTGCCGATCGCGCGTACACGAGCGACGGGACACTCGTGCCGCGGTCCGTGCCGGGCGCCGTCGTGCGCGACACCGATGCCGTCGTGGCGCGGGCGCTCCGGATGGTGACGACGGGCTCGGTCATGGCGATCGACGGCACCAGCGTCGCCGTCCGGGCGGACTCCCTGTGCGTGCATGGCGACACGCCGGGCGCGCTCGCGCTGGTGCAGGCGCTGCGCACGCACCTCGATCATCACGGAGTGCGTGTCGCGCCGTTCGTGCGGTGAGTGATTCGGGGGTCGCCGCACCGACCTTCACTCCGCTCGCCGACAGCGCGCTCACCATCACGCTCGGCGATCGCGCCGACGCGGCGATGAGTGCTCGCGTGCGGATGGTGGCGGCCGCCGTCCGGGCGGCAGCATTGCCGCCGGTGCGTGACATCGCGTCCGGCTACGCCGTGGTGACTGTGTGGTACGACGCGCTGCACACGAGCTACGAGACGATGGTCAGGACACTCGAGCCCATCGTCAACGAGGCTGCAGCGGTGGCCCCGGGCGCGGACGCGCCAGTGGGGCGCGAGCACGAGATCCCGGTGCGGTACGACGGTCCAGATCTCGACGAGGTTGCCCGGCGGACGGGGCTGAGCGTGGCCGACGTCGTGGCGCGGCATACCGGACGTGTGTATACCGTCTACTTCCTGGGGTTCGTGCCTGGGTGGGCGTATCTCGGCGATCTCGATCCATCGCTGGTGGTGCCGCGGCGGACGGAGCCGCGGCCACGTGTTCCGGCGGGATCGGTGGCGATCGCGGGGGCGCAGACCGGCGTGTATCCGTACGCGATCCCGGGTGGCTGGCATCTCATCGGGCGGACCTCTGCCGAATTGTTCGATCCGATGCGGGATCCTCCGGCGGTCTTTGCGGCTGGGGATCGTGTTCGTTTCGTCCGGGTCGCGGAGTGAGTGGCGCGATGATCGAGATCGTGGCAGCGCCGCCGTATCTCACGATTCAGGATCAGGGGCGGCCTGGTCATCGGGCCGAGGGCGTGCCGGGTGGCGGGGCGATAGACACGTGGGGGCACGCCGTGGCCAACGCCGTCGTGGGCAATCCGGCGAATGCGGCGGCGCTTGAATGGGGATTGAGCGGGGGGCGGATCCGGTGGCGGCGGCGCGGAGTGTTTGCGCTGGCGGGTGCCCAGGTCGAGGCGACGCTGGACGGCGAGCCCGTGGCGATGCACCGGAGCCAGCGTGCGGAGGCCGGGAGTGAGCTGGTCATCAACCGGTTCCTGGGCGGGCGGTTCGTGTACGTCGCGTTTTCGGGCGGCATCGACGTCCCGCTCGTGCTGGGCAGCCGGTCCACGTATCTGGCGGCGCGATTCGGGGGGCTGGAGGGGCGGATGGTGCGGGCGGGCGACCGGCTGCCGGTCGGTGATCCGGGCGAGCCGGCCGTGGCGGGGTTCGCGGTGCCGGCCGAACTCATGCCGCGGTACGACAGTGCGGAGGCCGGCGTCGTGACGGGGCCGCAGGCGGGGTTGTTCAGCGCGGAGACCTGGCATGTGCTGACGGACACGGTGTTCGGGATCGATGCGGCGAGCGACCGGATGGGCTACCGGCTGGTGGGGCCGCCGATCGAGCATGCGGGGGATGCGGCGCTGCCGTCGGCGCCGGTGTGTGCCGGCGCGGTGCAGATCCCGGCGGGGGGGCGACCGATCGTGCTCATGGCGGACGGGCCGACCGTGGGCGGGTATCCGGTGATCGCGGTCGTGTGCTCCACGGACCTACCGGTGGTCGCGCAGCGCCGTCCGGGCGAGAGTTTGCGGTTCCGGGTGATGACCGTCGAGGCATCACAGAGCGCGTTTCGCCGGCGGGCAGTCGCCATCCACACCCTGGCGCATCTGGCACGAACCCGGGAGACGGGTTAACCGTTACCAACGTACCATCGGGCCAAAGTACCATCACGCGACAGTAGCTTGACACCTTTGTACCGTGGTACCATCTTTTTTTTCCGAGATGGTGACCACCGTGGAGCGGGTACAGACTGGGATCCGCATCGAGAAGCGGACCCTCAAAGTGCTCAAGGCGCTGGCGGAGTACCTCGACCTCTCGCTGGGTGATCTGCTCGAGGGGATCGTGCTGCACGCGTTCGAGGGGCAGGCGCCGTTCGGGACAGAATCGCTGGCGCAAATCGCGCGGCTCAAGGACGTATACGGGCTCAGATTGACCGCGGCGGACAGCCATCTACTGGCCGAGGCGCCGGCAAAGCGGGCGAAGGGCCGGGCAGGCTCGCGCGGGAAGTCGGGGCGCCGGAAGGCGAGGGCGGCCGGGGCATGAGCGGCACGCAGCGTCCGACCCCAGTGTGGTACGCCGCCTTCTATGCGGTGTGCATTGCTGCGATGAGCGTCGCCACGATGATGACTGCAAGGAGCCTCAGCGACCACCGGGCGTGGCTGCCGGTGATCGAGATCATCGGCGTCGTGCTTCTCCTCGTGCGCCGCGCGGCGATCGCCGGGATGGTGATCCTGCTAGTGGTTTACGCTGTCGTTGCCATCCACGCCCTGCGTTCGGGTGACATTCGGCTGGACCTGGTGCTCTATGCGGGGACGGCGGTGTTCATCGCCCAGCTACGTGCGCGGCCGGCGCCGGGGGGCGGCGTCTAGCAGCGTCCTGGGCGCGACGCGGCGCCAGGCCTCCTCGAGGCGCTCGCGCAGCTCCGGCGCGCGGATCTGTGAGAGGCGGACGAGCACGCACTCATAATTCCTGTAGTGGTCCGTGCAGAAGTACGTGTCCGGTGCGTCGTGTATCAGCAAGTCGCGATCGGTGAACGTGCATCTGAGCACGAGCGTCTCGCCGTCCTCCCGCAGGCGAGCCATGAGAGCGCCCTTCACCTTGAGGGCCGGCGTGCCGTAGGATGTCCCGTCCTCGACCGCGGGGAACTCGTGCGCGATACGGCGTGCTGTCTCGAACGATGACATGGCCGGGGTGTTACGGGATCGGCGCGATGCCCTCGACGAGGATCATCTCCGTGTCGGCGCTGGCGTGGCGGATCGCTTTCGCGGGCTTGTAGTGTTCGCTGTTCCACCAGGTGCGCGCGGCGGCGGCGGTGGGAAACTCCAGGATGACGAAGCGCGACGGGTGCCAGGTGCCTTCGAGCGTCTCGACGGGTGAGCCGCGTACCAGATAGCGGCCTCCGTGCTTCGTGATCGAGGGTGGGGCGAGGAGCTTGTAGCGCTCGTAGGGTGCGGGGTCGTTGACGGAGACCTGCACTACGACATAGGCGGGCATGATCGTGACCGGGTGGAGGGAGGCAGGAGTCAGGTCACGGTACTGGGAGAGCCCGGGTGTTGCAAGGTGCGGACGGCGAGGGAGAACCGAGGCGGTTTCCATCGGTGCGGGGCCGTTGCCTGAACAGGGCGACCTTCGGATCGCGGACGGCCTCTGCCGCCCAGGTCACACACCGCAGAGGGACGGCAAGCCCGCCTACCGCAAGTGGTCGCGGTCCGCGCACCTATTTCGAGCCGGCGTCCTTCGGCGTTTTGACGTACATGATGACGAAGTGAGACGACTTGCTGGAGGAGCCGTCGACACCGGCAATCCGGAATTCCTCGGGTGAGCCGGCGCGAAGGTCGTGGCTCGTCGACGAATCGAAGTGGCCATTGATGTTCAGGTCTTCGCGGCGCCCCTTGTCGGAGCATCGCAGGCCGCTGCTCGTGACGGAGAGACTGCCGACGGCATGGCCGTGGTCGCATTCCAGCACGTCGCCATAGCGGGACAGCGCCTTGCGGTAGAACTCCAGGACGCGATCGGGGGGGTCGTCGCTGTCGTAGCCAATGCCTTCCAGCCGGAGGCGGGTGTCGCCGAATGCAAAGCCGATGTCGAAGGCGGCATTGTCGTCGCCGTGTTTCGCGGCCAGCTTGGCCCCAGGGTACACCGGGAGGCCGATAGTGGCCGGCGTCACATCGGAGCTCGCGTGAACCGAGAGGTCGAAATTGTTCTGGGCGTGGGCTGCCGGCGTGGCGGCGAGCAGGCACGCGAGAGACGCGGCGGCGGCGAGGGCGGGGGCACGCATGCGGGCGCGAGACATGAGGACATCCTGCGAGAGGGAGTTCGGCCGATCGGCAACGGGCGGAGCCGGGCGGTGGCCGCCGGGCTGCTGATTTCCCCTACGCAGGGCGGCGGGATGTGGTTTCGGCCCGGGGGTGGGTTTGTGGAACGATGTAAAAGCAGGCGCGGCCGACCGGGTGGTTGCGAAGGGCTGGCTGGCACGAATCGTGGTGTTAGTACCGGCCGATCACATCACGACCAGGGGGATATCGTGTCTCAGGACAAGAGTGCTTTCCCGGGCGGGCGCCGAGTGCTGGTGGCGGTGCTGGTGCTGGCCGGAGTAGTTGGGTGCGCGTCCAATGAAGTGCGGGTCAGGACCGCGCTCGCGCCGGACGCGAACCTGTCGACCGAGCGGACATTTCGCTTCCTCCCGATGACGATGAGCCATCCGGTCGCGAACGCCGCGGAGGAGCGCAACCCGATGCTCGAGAACTCGATCACGGGGCGCGAAGTCCGCCTGGACATCGAGCGCGAATTGGGGCAGCGGGGCTATACGCATGTGCGCGACGGCGAGGCGGACCTCACGGTGGCCTATTACATCGGATCGAAGAGCCGGCTCGAAGTGACCGATTACAACTACGGCTATCCATTCTGGGGATGGCGTGGCTGGCGCTGGGGGGCGGCATGGGGCGGGTGGCCCGAGCGCGAGGTGACTGAGTACCAGGAGGGCACGGTGATCATCGACGTCCTCGATGGCTCGGGCAAAAAACTGTTATGGCGCGGCGTCGGGAAATCCGATGTACCGGACGACACGCAGGACTACGCGAAGGCGTTAAACCAGTCGGTGTCCGCGATCCTGAAGCAATATCCGGGTCACGCGGCTGCCTGATACAGGCCCAAATACCGGGGAACTTCTCCGGCCGGAATCGCGTTAGCATTCTGCATGTCTGAGCGAAGCGCGTCCGGGCGGGATGGCCGGGCCCGGTGTAGCCTGGCCAGAGTGGGCGGGCGGTGAGCATGGCGACTGGCGTGGCGACTAGCCGCGGCGGCTAGCCGTGGCGACTGAAGTCGCGCCCGTGGGCGCATCCGCCGCCGGGGTTCGTGCGACCGCCCGTCCCGCGGCGCCAGTCGCGGCGCCGTCCGACGATGCCGACGTCCACCAGTACCGCTGGTGGATCCTGCTCGGACTGATCACGGCCGCGATCATGGAAGTGCTGGACACGACGATCGTGAACGTGGCGCTCCCTCAGATGGCCGGCAACCTCGGTGCGACGTTCGACGAGATCGGGTGGGTGGCCACGGGCTACATCCTGTCCAACGTCGTGGTCCTGCCGATGACGGCATTCTTCACGGCCACGTTCGGCCGGAAGAACTATCTCACGTTCTCGATCACGCTGTTCGCGGTCGCGTCATTCCTGTGCGGAACGTCGCACAGCCTCATCGAGCTGGTGACGTGGCGCGTGGTGCAGGGGGCGGGGGGTGCGGCGCTGCTCTCCACGGCGCAGGCGACGCTGCGGCAGGTCTTCCCGCGCGAGCAGCAGGGCATGGTGCAGGCGCTGTTCATCCTCGGGATCATCGTCGCGCCGACCCTCGGGCCCACGCTGGGCGGGTGGATCACCGACAACTACACGTGGAACTGGATCTTCTTCATCAACATCCCGATCGCCGCGCTGTCGATCTTCCTCGTCACCACGTTCCTGCACGACCCGCCGTGGATGAAGCACAAGCCGGAGGGGATCGACATTTTCGGCATCTCGCTTCTCACGGTCGGTCTGGCGTCGCTGCAATACGTGCTCGAAGAGGGCAAGCGCTACGACTGGTTTCAGGACAAGACGATCACCCGCCTCGCGGTGCTGTCCGGCGTCTGTCTGACGGTGATGATATGGTGGGAGCTGACGCGGCGGAATCCGCATCCCATCGTGAATTTCCGAGTGCTCAAGAACCGGCAACTGTCGGGCTCGATCTTCCTCTTCATCGCGCTCGGATTCGGTCTCTATGGGGGCGTCTTCATCTTCCCGTTATTCACACAGACGATCCTGAACTTCACGCCGACGGAGACCGGGCTCGCGCTGCTGCCGGGCGGACTGGCGACCGCGCTCGCCGCGCTGATCTGCGGCCGGTTGCTGAACGGGGCGCGGCCCCTCGTGGACGGCCGGATCCTGATCGCGCTGGGCGTCGCCATCTTCCTCGTCGCGATGTGGCGGCTCGGGCATCTGACGACGGCGGCCGGTGAGCCCGACGCGCGTGCGGCGCTACTCGTCCGCGGGCTCGGGCTCGGGTTTCTGTTCACGCCGATCAACAACGTCGCGTACGGCGCTCTCGATCCCCGTGATGCGCAGCAGGCGTCAGGTCTCATCAACCTCGCGCGCCAGCTCGGCGGGTCGTTCGGGATCGCGATTCTCAACACGTACGTGACGTCGCAGACCCAATTCCATCGCGTCGACTTGCTGACGAACGTGTACCCCTACAACCCCGCCGTGGTGCAGCGGCTCCACGCGCTGACCGGCGGCCTCATTGCGCACGGGTACACGGCTCTCGAGGCGCAGCGCGCCGCGCTCGGCGTGCTCGACGGCATGGTGATGCGGCAGGCGTCGATGCTCAGCTACAACGATGCCTGGATGATGATCCTGTTGTCGTTCGTGATCGCATCACCCGCGATTCTGTTGCTGGGCAAGCCGGGGAAGCGGTCGGCCGCGGCCGCCGAGGGGCACTAGGATGCATTAGGTTGAGGGCGGCCTATGCCGCCCGACGCCAAGCTGCTCGCGACTCCGACCAAGAGACTGCTCGCGATCGACGGCGGCGGTGTGCGCGGGTTGCTGGCGCTCGAGATCCTCGGGTGCCTCGAGTCCGTATTGCGAGAGAGTCTGGGCCGCGATGAGACGTTCCGGCTCGCCGACTACTTCGATTTCATCGGGGGGACGAGCACCGGGGCGATTCTCGCGACGTGTCTCGCGCTCGGAATGCCGGTCGCGCAGATCCGGGAGATCGCGCTGGCCGCTGTGCGCGACATGTTCAGCAAGGCCGGATTCGAGCGCCGGTTCTGGTACAAGTACGACGACGCGCACATCGCGAGCCGGCTGCGGGACGTTTTCCGCGGATTTCTAACCGACGAAGACCGGCGCGCGGGCCGGACCGACATCACACTGGGCACAGCGGCGCTCCGGACGTTGCTCCTCGTCGTGATGCGGAATGCGACGACGGATTCGCCGTGGC
The DNA here is from genome assembly GCA_021324775.1 of Gemmatimonadota bacterium. GTDB lineage: Bacteria > Gemmatimonadota > Gemmatimonadetes > Gemmatimonadales > Gemmatimonadaceae > Palsa-1248. The sequence goes on along the minus strand of JAJPIM010000001.1, from coordinate 85,536 downwards.
CCGTGTCGAACAATCCGCGCGCGAAGTTCAACAATCCGGCGCGCGCCGACTGCAACCTCGGCATCCCGCTCTGGCAACTCGTCCGGGCGAGCACCGCGGCGCCGACGTTTTTTCCGCCGGAAGAAGTACAACTCGGGGCCGAGCGATTTCTGTTCGTGGATGGCGGCGTCACGCCGTACAACAATCCCGCGCTGCTGTTGTTCGTCATGGCGTCCGCGCTGCCGTACCAGCTCGGGTGGCCGGCCGGCGCGGACCGGATGCTCGTCGTCTCCGTGGGGACGGGGCGAGTGCGGCATGCACGGCCCGGCCTTCGGGCCGCCGAACTCAACGTGTTGTACAACGCCGCGGCGATACCGAATGCGCTTCTGTCCGCGACGCAGGTCGAACAGGATCTGCTGTGCCGCGCGTTCGGGCGGTGCCGCAAAGGTGATCCAATCGATCTGGAAGCCGGCACCCTGATCGATCTTCCGGGTGGCGAGGCGACCCGGGCGGTGCCCCCGCTGTTCACGTATCTGCGCTACGACGCCGATCTGAGCGAGGCCGGGCTGACCGCGCTGGGTTTATCGCAGCTACAGTTGGATCTCGTGCAGAAGCTCGACGCGGTCGACGGGATCGAGGCGCTGCGGTCGATCGGCGTGGCCGCAGGCCGCCAAGTCGAGGCCAGCGACTTCTCCGGATTCCTGGGATGATGCGACTGAGACCGCCACAGTTGCTGGCGGCCTCGGAGACGGGATATCAGAGCCCCGCTGGGTGGTAGTGTCTGCTCCGTGTGGGTCGCATAACGGGGTGGCGACGGTGCTGCGAAGACATCGATGGGCCGGTCACGACCGGCCCCTACCAGGGACGAATTGGTGCCGTGCGACGGGCGGCGCTGTCCCGTTCGTGGTGTGCTGGAGGCGGCGCTTTATAGCGTTGTCATATAAACTGTTAACGAATATCTCACAACATCTGTTTAGATCTGTCACGGGGTATGTCGCGTGCCCATGTGGGCAACTCGGCGGCTCCAATGCAAATTGGTCCCTCCCGATCCGTATTCTCGTCCCGCCCGCATGCCGCCCGTCGTAACCCCGCCTCGTCCCATTCCTGCCCTTCGAGTCGGCGTCACTGGACACCGGCTCAACCGGCTGCTCGAACCCAACGTCGATCTCGATGGGCTTCGCGCGCAGGTGCGGGCGGTGCTCGCCACTGTGCGCGCTGCGGCGGAGCAGGCAGCGGTGGACTACAGCGAAGTGTACGGGGCGACGGCGCTGCTGCGGTTGATCTCACCGCTTGCGGAGGGCGCGGACCAACTCGTGGCCAGTGAAGCGCTCGAATTGGGCTATTCGCTTCACGTTCCGCTACCGTGCCTGCCCGAGATCTACACCGCTGGTTTTCAGCGATCGGCCCGGGGTGAGACCGAAGATCCGTGTGCGGGATTCCAGCGGTTGATGGGGCGGGCGGAAGCAGTGCAGGTGATCGATGGGTCCCCGGGGCTGAAACTCGGCGGGGCGGCGTACGCGGCGGTGGGCCGGGCAGTGTTGCGGCACAGCGATCTTCTGATCGCGATCTGGGATCAATCGCCGGCGGATGGAGCCGGGGGGACAGCCGCGGTGGTAGATCAGGCCAGGTCCTGGTTATTGCCGGTGCTGGTGATCGATCCGCGGCATCCCGTGGGTGCGCAGCTCGACGATGTCGCCGGTCTTCCCCCGGGATCGGATCTGGCCACGGTGGTCAGGAATCTGCTCGCGCCTCCGCCCGCGGACCCCGGCGCGGTGAAGCGGCCGTGGTGGCGGCGGTTGTTCCACGTGCCGAGTCGTCAGGCTGTGCCGGCAAAGGCGAGCCTGCCGGCGAGCGGGAGCGCAGCGCGCCCGAGCGTCACCGGGCCACTCTTGCAGTATCTCCGGACGCACGTATCGTGGGGCATCGGTGGGTTGTTCACATCCGTGGTCGGCGTGTTTGCGCTCGACTGGCCACCCAGACCGCGTGTGATGACACTGGGCCGTGCGCGGCTGATCCAGACTCGCAAGAGCTGGGATGCGCTGTGGTCCGCACCACCGCCACTCGAACCCGCAATCGTGCAGCCGATCACGCAACTCCTTCGTGAGCCGTATGCCTGGGCGGACGGGCTGGCCGACCGATTCGGCACCCTGCACCGGGATCTCTCGACGACGCCGTACGTGCTGGCGCCGCTGGCGGTGATCGCGGTGCTCATCGCGCAGATCGGGCTGACCGACGCGGGCGCAGGGCCGGCAGTAAGGTCCACCGCGGAGTTCCTGATTCTCTTCGCGAACTTTCTGCTGTATCTCCGTGCCGTGCATGCGCACTATCACGATCGCTGGATCGATTGCCGGTCGCTGGCGGAGCAGCTGCGATATCTGGCGTTTCTGTGGCCACTTGGGCGGCCATTGCGCGCCGTGCGGTACGTGGGCGACGACAAGGGTGAAGCGCCGCGCATTGCGTGGGTGGGGTGGTATGCGCGTGCGATCGCGCGGCAGGGGGGATTGTTCCCGATCGTGTTCACGGCGGAGCGGCTGGCGGTGTGCCGGGAGCTCATCGTGGACCGGTTCATCCAGCCACAACTCGCGTATCACACGCGGGCGAGCCGCCGTAACCGCCGGGTGCATAAGGTGCTGCATCGCCTCGCGCTCGTACTCTTCGCGGGGGCGATGGTACTATCGGCGGCCGATTTCGCTTCAGTACTATGGACGCGGACACCATTGACCCAGGCGGGGTTGTCGAAGGGGATGGGGTGGGCCGCGATCGCGGCGGCGGTCGCGATTCTACTGCCGGGTATCGGTACGGGCGTCCACGGGTTTCTGAGCCAGGGAGATTTCTGGAACCTGTGTCTGCGGTCCGAGAAGATGACGCAGCGGCTCGAGCCACTGATCCAGACCGTCGAGAGCACGCCACTGACACTCGAAGCACTCGGCAACATCGCCGAAGATGCGGCCGAGACGATGCGAGACGAGGTGTTGAACTGGCGAGTGTTCGCGCGACTCAAGGCGCCGGCGCTCGTATGAGTTCGCGTATCGGTATTTGCATGACAGATCGCTTGGCCGGAGGTCCCGATGTCCGCTGATCCGTCCGCGCTGCCGATAATCTTCCTGAGCTACCGTCGCGATGACAGCGCCGGTCATGTCGGGCGTTTGTACGACGCATTGACGGCGCGGTTCGGGTCACAGCGGATTTTCGTCGACATCGATCACATCAGTCCGGGCCAGGACTTCATTCAGGTCGTGGACGACGCGGTGGGGCGGTGCGCGGTGCTGCTCATCGTCATGGGCAAGCGGTGGGCAGGGACGGGACGTGTCGGCAAACGGCGGATCGACGATCCTGGCGATTTCGTGCGGCTCGAAGTGGTGGGCGGGCTACGGCGTACCGGGCTCCGGATGATTCCGGTGCTCGTGGGTGGCGCGAAGATGCTCGGTCCGGCGGAGTTGCCCGAGGATCTGCGCGAGCTGTCTCGCCGGAATGCGTTCGAGCTGAGCGACACACGGTGGAAGGAGGACGTCGCGCGGCTGATCAACGAACTCGATCGTGTGATGGGGCCGATGGCGACGCCGGTGACTCCCGTGGCCGCGATTCAGACGCCTATCGTCTCCGCGACACCGGTCATGGCGCAGCCCGCGATCAAGCTCCCCGCGATCAAGCTCTCCGCGATCAAGCTGCCATCGTGGTCCAAGTGGGCCGCCATCGGCGCCGGGATCGCGGCGGCGGTGGTGATTGTTGGTTTCGTCGCGCGTGGTGCGGTGGCGCATCGGGCGCCGGCGCCCATCGTCGCGGCGACCCCAGTGTCGGTGCCGTCGCTCAACGTGGCGACCGACCCGCCGCGAATAATTCCTGCGAGTCTGCTTGCGGCTGGGCACGGGATGCTGAGCGACGCGCACCAATGGCGAGGTGATGCCGTCCTCACGCAGATCCAGGCGACGCTGGCGTCCAGTGCCACCGCATCGACGCCGTACCAGATCAACTATACGTTCCGTTCAGCGACTGATGGCGCGGGACTGCAGGTCATGACAGGCGGTGCCGGTGCCACCGGACCGCAGATCCAGAAGCTCAAACCCGTCGCGCTTCCCACCATCCGCGCGCTGCCGCCGGACCTGCCGATCGATCTCCCGGCTGCGGTACAGGTCGCGCGGGATTCGGGGATGGTTGGCGATGTGCGGAACGCGACGCTGACCACGGCCGTGCAGGCCGGTCATTTGGAAACGACCGCGTGGCGGATCGTCCCGGCATCGACCGACCAATTCCGCGTCTACTATGTAGATGCGACCAGCGGGAAGCTGCTGCACGGCGCGGCGATCCCGCGTGCGGCCGCGGCGTCGCAGAACGCCTCGCCCAACTCGAACGGCAATACGCCGCCGACGAACAACAGCGCCGGGAACCTCATCAAGAAGATCGGCGGGATCTTCCACAAACACTGACCGCATAAGAGCGAGAGAGGAGAAAGGAGAGAGGAGAAACCAACAAAAGAGCCAACGCACTGACCGCCGGAGAGTGGCGGCCTCCGGGCTGTTTGCGGCGTGGCTACGACGCGGCCAGATCCACTCGGCGAATGGGGAGCCGGCGGACGCGGATTCCGGTCGCCGCGAAGATCGCATTGGCGACAGCGGGTGCGGTGGCGGGCACTCCGGGCTCACCGCCGCTGAGGGGCGGGCCGGCGCTCCGGAGGAAGTGCAACTCGATCGTTGGCGCCTCGTTCATGCGGATCACCGGGAAGTCCGTGAAGTTGCTCTGGGTGACTCGCCCCTTGGCGACCGTGATCTCGTGCTTGAGGGCGGCCGAGAGACCGAAGATGATGGAGCCTTCGATCTGGGCGGCGGCGCCGAGTGGGTTGACGACCGTGCCGAGGTCGGCGGCGGCGACGATGCGGTGGACGTGGATGTCGCGCTGGCTGTCCACCTCGACCTCCGCGACCATCGCAACGTATGCGTGATTGGCGTATGCACCCGCGATGCCGCGCCCCATGCCGGCTGGCAGTGGTGTGCCCCATCTCGCCTCCCGCGCGGCCAGCTCGAAGACGTGGCGCAGGCGCTGGGCGTCGTAGCTCCCACGGCCTTCGAGTGGCATCGTGGTAGAGGCCCCGATGAGCGCGAGGCGGTAGTCGAGGGGATCCCGCCCCGCGAGATGGGCGAGCTCGTCGATGAAGCACTGATACACGAAGACATTCGTGGATTCTTCGACCGATCGCCACTGGCCCAGCGGGACGGGCGAGTGGAGAGCCGTCGCGGCCAAGCGGAGGTTGGGGACGAAGCCGGCGGGAAAGTCATACGGGCCGAGCTCATCGCCAGCGGGTAGGCTCGTGACGCCTGCTGGGAGTTGCCATCGCAGGAACTCACCGCGCTGCGCATTGATCAGGTACTGCGACCACGCGACGATCTGGCCGCGATCGTCCAGGGCGCCGCGCATGACGTGACACGACGCAGGGCGGTAAAAATCGTGCTGGATGTCATCCTCGCGCGTCCACACCACCTGCACGGGACCACGGATCGCCCGTGACAGTGCGGCCGCCTCGCCGACGAAATCGGAATAGAATCGGCGGCCAAAGCCACCGCCGCTGCGGGTGATGTGAACGGTCACCGCGGCAGGCGGCAGTCCAGTGATGCGGGCCGCGACATCACGGGCGCCGGCCGGGTTCTGGGTGGGGGCCCAGATGTCACAGCGATCGGCGCGGACATCGGCCACGCAATTCATTGGCTCCATCGGTGCATGGGCGACCAGCGGCAGCTCGTACACGGCTTCGAGCGTGCGTGCGGCGCCGACAAACGCTCGGACGACATCGCCGTCGTTGCGGACGACGCGCTCGGGCGGAAGCGCAGCCAGCCGCTGGCACTCGGCGCGTCTGTCCGCGGAATCTTCTGCGGCAGCGCCGGCGGACCAGGTGACGCGCAGTGCCCGGCGGCCTTTGAGCGCGATCCAGGTAGAGTCCGCGATCACTGCGACCCCGTTCGGGGGGCGGGGGCTGTTGTCGCCGAAGCCGGGGAGCGCGTCCGCGTCGATCGTGATGACATCTCGCACGCCGGGGATGGCACGTGCGGCGGCATCATCCACCGAGAGGACGCGAGCTCCGATCACCGGCGCGCGCTCGACGGACGCGACCCGCATCCCCGGGATGCGGACATCGATGCCGAAGCGCTCGGTGCCATGGACGATCGCGTCGCCATCGACCTGCCGGGTGGGGTGGCCGATGATCGAATAGGCGGCCGGGTTCTTGAGCGTGACATCGGTTGGAACCGGGAGCTGGGCGGCCGCGGTCGTGAGCACTCCGTAGGAGAGGCGCCGTCCGGTTGGCGGGTGGTGGACCGTACTGTGGGATGTCGTGCACGACGACGGATCGACACCCCACTGGCTCGCGGCTGCGGCGACCAGCATCGTGCGTGCGAGGGCACCAGCGCGTCGCAGCGGATCCCATCCGTTGCGGACACTCTGGCTGCCGCCGGCGTACTGATCGCCGTACGCGGCCGCGTCGACGCCTTCGGCCTGCTCGACGCGGATCGACGCCCAGTCGGCATCCATCTCTTCCGCTACCAGCATCGGCAGCGAGGTGCGGACGCCCTGTCCGATCTCGGGGCGTGCGACGATGATGGTGATCTGTCCGTTGGGATCGATGCTGACGAACGCGCCGGGCGAAAACGGAGTGGCCTTCGCGTTGTGGTCGCGCCGTCGTACAGCGATTTCACCAAGTGCCTGTACGTGGACCAGCAGCGCACCGGAGGCGAGCGCCGTGACGCGGCAAAAGTGCCGTCGCGAGATCGGCGCGGCGGTGTTCACGTGGAGGCGGGCTCCGCCGCGCGATGAATCGCTCGGCGGATGCGCCCGTATGTCCCGCACCGGCAGATGTTGCCTGCCATCGCTGCATCGATCTCGGCGTCGGTTGGGTGTGGCGTGCGGGCGAGCAGGCTGGCGGCGGCCATCAACTGGCCGGCCTGGCAGTAGCCGCATTGCGCGACGTCTTCGTGCAGCCATGCGGCCTGCAGCCGGCGGCCACCTGCGGCCGACAGCCCTTCGATCGTGGTGACCGGTTTACCTACGGCTCCGGTGACGGGGAGCTGGCAGGATCGCGTGGCGACGCCATCCAGAAGCACCGTGCATGCACCGCAGGCGCCGATGCCGCAGCCGAACTTGGTGCCGGTCAGGGCGAGTGCGTCGCGGAGTACCCAGAGTAGTGGGGTATCGGCGGGGACATCTGCCTCACGTGCCTGTCCATTGATGGAGAGCGTGAGTCGCATGCGGAGAGTGCTCGGCGAGCCAGAGTCTGGGGCGTCAGAGTCTTGCGGGCTGACTCAGGACTGTTGGACACGGCGCCCGGCGCATTGGTTCGCTAAGGGTGGCTTACACGAGTTCCGGGGGTTTGAGGCGGACGAACACGCGCCAGTAGACCACCTCATCGCGCATGACGGCGGCGGCCTTTTCCGCGGCGACACCCAGGTCCTCGAAGCGCAAGGGCGCGCGTGCGATTTCGGCGGCGAGCGGCGAGAGGTGCTCGCGCATGCGTTCCGACCGGTGCGCGAGGTTGCGGAAATCCCCCTGGCTCAGGAAGCCGTGCACGGCTGCGCCGAGGGCGGGCAGGTAGATGGCCATGATCGCGCCGAAGATGGCGAGCACTTGCCACGCCGGCGACTTGATGATGGGTGAGGCCGAGTAGGAGAGCGCCGTCTCGATGGGAGCGTCGCCGCCGAAGACCAGGATATGGAGCAGGCCGATGACGAGCGCGCAGATGAACGTCCACACCGTTATCCGCTCGAGGCGGGTGCTGACATGCTCGAATCGCTCGGCCGTCCGCGTGTGGTAGTCGATCTGGCTCGCGATGAACTGGTTGGCGAGGACATCTCGCAGCCTCGCCAGATGCTCGGGCGTCCACGTGCCGGGGCAAAGACCGAGGTCGCGTACGACCGCGCGGACGTACCAACCGACCCACGCGAACCGCGATGCTTCGCCTTCCGTCTCCCCGACCAGCTCGACGACCGGGAGCGGCCGACCGAGCGGCCAGAGGAACGCCAACTGCCGAAATTCCTCGGCCAGCGACCGGTAATCGATCCACCGGTCGTGGTAGCGGTGCGCGACAGCCCGCCGATAGAGGGCGACGATCCCGAGGAGCACGAGTACCTCGGCCCATCCAAACGCGGCAGCCGCGTGACCGCCGATCAGCGTTTCGCCCCAGTGCGCGAGTAGCGCGAGCAGGACGGCAAACGGCGCGAGTAGGTACGGCGTGGCGGACGCATCGCGGTGGAGCGTGCCATAGCGGTTACCGAGACCTTCTGCCCACACGTAGAACTCTTCGAGACCGTGATCGATGGGGTGCACGAGTGAGGGATCCGCGTGCTTCCACAGCGCGCGCCACTCCAGGCGTGCGCGGTGGATCGTCGCGCGTCCCAGCGTCACGATCGGGAGCGGTAGCAGCATGCCGGCCACCCACCGGGTGGTCAGGGCAAACGATCCGCCGATGCCCGGCCGTGGGTGGGTGGCGAGGTATTCGGCCAGAGGAGACAGCGGTGCGCGTTTGCCCTTGCGCGCAGTCTGCCCCGCATCGCCGGCAACTGGTGGCCGCAGCAGATCCTGAATCGTGCCCTCGAGCGTTTGTCGCGCGGGAGTCTTTGTATTGGGCTCGAAGGTCCATTCGCCGGAGCGCTGGGGATCGATTCGCACGACGGGCAACTGCCACATGCGCGCCTGGTGCACGACCTCGCCGGTGCCACCGGGGCCTATAGCGGGTGCGCCGTCCCAGACCGCGATCAGCACATCCGTGTGACGGAGCAGACTGCGTCCCACGGCGGCATACGCGGCTGGGCCGAGCGTCGCCGCGGGTGAGTCGTCGAGTATCTGTACGCTCTGCGCCTGCTCGAACAAGCGGGCGAACGCCGTGCGCGGGTCCTCGCCGGAGCCGGGCGGGGAAGTCTGAAAGGCCGCCACGTAGGTGGCGACGGGACATGGAAGGGGGACGTGGAGCGCGTACCCCAACTGGAGCGCTTCCGCCGCGACCAACTGGTCGGTGCCCTCGGCGAGAGGCGAGATGACGCGGAGCCGCGCCGGGCCGGCGAAGACCCCGGGGTGCTCGCCCGCGGTGTCGCGAGCTGTCGTCTGGATCCGATCGAGCAGCGTGTGGAGCGTCGTGCGCAGCCGGGAGATGTCCGTGCCGGCGTCGGTCAGTGCGGCAAGGCGGTGGCCGACGACACCGACTCGGATGGCGGGATAGGGACGGGGCGGGGTGTCGCGGTGGGCAGACATGCGCACTATCCCGAACGGGTGGCCGGGCGGGAGGGCGGTAGCGGCCGGCTGTCACCGCGCCCGTGCACGACTGAAGCCACATTGTGACGCAGGGGGAATATATTCGGCCGCGTGGCATTTGACTTCGATCTCCTGGCGATAGGCAGCGGGCCGGCTGGCCAGCGCGCGGCAGTGCAGGCCGCCAAGCTGGGGAAGCGGGCGGCGATCATCGAGCAGCAGGCGGGCATCGGGGGTGTTTGCCTCGAATCGGGGACGATTCCCAGCAAGACATTTCGTGAAGCCGTCATCTCGGTCACGAGCGCCGTGGAGGCGTTGGGGCGCCAGGGGCTGGTGCGGGCCGTGCCGCTTCCCACGGCCGCGCAACTCCTCTCGCGCGTGGACGACGTCGTGCGCCGCGAGATGGACGTCCTCGTCCACCAGCTTCGCCGGAACGGCGTGGATGTGCTAGGCGGCCGCGCGTCGTTCGTGGACGATCACACCGTGCGGGTGGAGTCGGCAGGCGCGTCGCGTGATGTGACGGCGGGCAACATCGTGATCGCGGTGGGGACCCTTCCCGCCGCACCGCCTGGCGTCGCCGTGGATGGAACGACCGTGCTGACCAGCGACGACATCGGGAAACTGACACGGATCCCGCGCAGCCTGACTGTCGTCGGGGCGGGAGTCGTCGGCATCGAGTACGCCTCGATGTTCGCGGCATTGGGGGCGACGGAAGTCACGCTCGTGGACCGCCGCGAGCGGCCGCTCGAGTTTCTCGATGCGGAGATCGTGGACGAGCTGATGCATCAGATGCGCAAACGGAACGTGACATTCCGATGCGGAGAGGCCGTCGCCCATATCGAGCGTACGAACGGCGCCTCGTCGCGGATCGCGATCGCGCTCGAATCCGGAAAACGGATCGTGTCCGACGCCGTGCTGTTCTCCGTGGGGCGGACGGGCGCGACGGCGGGGCTTGGACTCGATCGCGCGGGGCTCGCCGCGGACGCTCGCGGGCGTCTCGCGGTCGACGCGCAGTTTCGGACGACGGTGCCGCACATCTTCGCGGCCGGGGACGTGATCGGGTATCCGAGTCTCGCGGCGACATCGAGCGAGCAGGGACGGTTGGCAGCCTGCTGCGCGCTGGGCGCGCCCGCGAGGCCGATGGCGGCGCACTTTCCGATCGGGATTTACGCGATCCCGGAGATCGGGATGGTGGGAGCGACGGAGCAACAGCTCACCACGCAGAAGGTGCCGTACGAGGTCGGTGTGGCGCGCTACCGGGAGATCGCGCGAGGGCAGATCGTCGGCGACGAGAGCGGATTATTCAAGATGCTGTTCCATCGCGATGACCGGCGGCTATTGGGCGTGCACATCATCGGGACGGGAGCGACTGAGTTGCTGCACATCGGGCAGGCGGTGTTGGGTCTTGGGGCGGGGCTCGACTACTTCCTCGACACCGTGTTCAACTACCCGACACTCGCGGAGTGCTACAAAGTTGCCGCGCTCAATGCGGCGAATAAGTTGCGGGCTTGAGGCGGGCGGTGGGGATTAGGGACTAGGGACTAGGGACTAGGGACTAGGGATTAGGGATTAGGGGCTAGCGCCACCGGCGGTAGAGACAAAAAGAAAGAGACAAAAACCTCTCTTAATCGGGGTGTACCGCCGGCATGATTTGGTTCGCGATGAAAATGGCGATGTCGTTTGCGTCGAAGAACGGCGCGGCGTTGCCGAGATTCTGCCATGCGGCGGTCGTGACCACGACGAGGTCGAGATCGGGAACGATCCAGATGAACTGGCCACCGTATCCCCATGCCAGGACGAGGCGGTGGGAGCCCGTGTGGCCGACCCACCAGAGATCGCCGTAGCCGAGTTGTCCGGTGGGCTCCAGCACCTCGTCGGCGTTCGTTTGCCACAGCATCCCGGTGGATTGTCCGATCCAGCTCGCGGGGACGACGGTGGTCTGTCCTGACATGCCCCGCTGTAGGACGAGCGCCCCGATCTTGGCCATGTCTCGCGGGCGCAGGTACAAGCCGGCCCCGCCGTTGGGGTAGCCGTCGCCGAACACCTCCCAATGCGCGGAATGGATGCCGAGCGGCTTGAACAGCACATCATTTGCGTACGCGGCGGTTCCCACGGGGATGGCGCGCGAAAGAATGACCGACAGGAGGTGGACGGCGGCGGAGTTGTAGTTCCAGCACTGGCCGGGGGCGCAGACGAGGGGGCGGTTGGTCAGAAACGTGATCTCGTTCGGCGAGGTGACCCATTCGTCGTACAGCGCGACACTGTCCTCCTCGTCCCACTGGAAACCGCTGGTCATCGTCAGCAGATCCTGGATGCTGATCGATCGCTTTGTGGGATCGAGCACGGGGAGCGGTGGCTCGAAGTAGGTGGCCAGCGTCGTCGTGGTACCGGGTACGTGTCCCTCATGGATCGCGATGCCGACGAGCAGCGACATCACGCTCTTGGTGACCGAGCGGAGCGAGTAGGCCGAATCCGGTCCTCCTGGCGCCAGGTACCGCTCGCCCACGAGGTGACTGTGGCGGACGACGACGACACTCGTGAGCGACGGGACATTGCCGCTCTGCGCGAACGCCGCCGCCAGCCCGGCAGAGTCCACGTGTTCCGCGCCCGGCGACGTGGGTGTCCACTCAGCCGAGAGGTCGAGCGGGTGGAGGGCCGACGCGTTGAGAGGAGCGGTGGGGCCATCGCTGCATGCGATGGCACCGGCGAGGCAGACTGCTGCCGCGGCTCGCAGAGCGCAAGAGCCGAAAGGAGAAAGGAGCAAGGAGAAGAACCGGTGCATCAGGCGACCAGCACGTGCAGCGTGGGCGGAGCGCGGAACTCGAAACCGCGGGGTGCGCTGGGGCGGTCCGGGTCGAGCCGCAGCGCGGGGCAGCGCTGCAGCAAACGTGTGGCTGCCACCTGGACCTCGGCGCCGGCGAGCGCGGCGCCCAGGCAGAAATGCTTGCCTGCCCCGAACGACAGGTGGTCGCCGGCGTTTGCGCGCGTCATGTCGTAGCGATCGGGGTCCGGGAAGTGGGCGGGGTCGCGGTTCGCGGCGCCGAGCATGCATTGGACAGTGGCGCCGGCCGGGAGGGTTGTGCCGTGTAGCGTGGCGGGCTGCTCGAGGTGGCGGGTGCAGGATTGGACCGCTGGCTCCCAGCGCATCGCTTCCTCGATCGCGGCCGGCAGCAGCGACCAGTTGCCGCGGATCGCGGCGAGGGCTGCCGGGTGTGAGAGCAGCGTCCACATGACATTGAGAATCGTGGATTCCGTCGTTTCAATGCCGCCGAAGAGGACGATGAGCGCGTTGGAGATGATCTCGGGATCCGTGAGCCGGGCGGGCCCCGCTCGAGAGAGGGCGCCGAGGAGCGATGGGTCTGCGGCGTGATGGAGATCATGGAGGACTGGCGTGATCGCGTCCTGGAACTCACGGGCGCTGGCATGGCCGCGGGCGCGGACCTGTTCATCCCAGGTGAAATTCGCGAGGGCCGCGGCGAAACTGGCGTACCAGTCCAGGATGCGGGCGTGCAGATGCGGGGGGATGCCGAGCATCGACGCGACCGTGAAGACCGCGAGCTGGCTGGCGATGGCGGGGCGGAGGTCGGCGGAGCGCTGGTTGCCGAACGCATCGATGAGCGCATCGGTGTGCGCCGTGATGAGCGGCATCGCGTGCGACTGGACCGATCGCATGTTGAACGGCGGGTTGCACTGGCTCTTGTACCGCCGGTGGAGGTCACCTTCGGCGCTCAGCATCTGCGTGCCGAACGTGTCGCGGATCGTCGAGCGGGGGGAGTCAGTGCGGTAGGTCTCCGGGTCGCGCAGGACCGAGAGCACGTCGGCGCGGCGCGTCACGAACCACATCCGTGTTTCCGCGACCCACGCGACCGGCGTCGTCTCGCGGAGACGCGCCAGGATCGGATAGGGATCGATCGCGAGATCGCTGAGGCGGACGTGTGGTCCCGGCGTCATCGCGGGCTCCTTCATCGCCAACTCGGTCATCTCTTACTCATCGATCACGAGACTGGCTCGTGCGGACCAGCGCGACTGGGCGCTGGGCCGGGACGCCGATGAGCGTCGCGAGGCAGGACGTGCATTGGTCGGCGGTGAGGCCATTCCATTCCGAAGGCGGGATGCCGGTGCAGGAGCGGGCGTGCCGGCGGAAGCTCTTGACGTCCGGGTAGGAGAGTCTTGCCGCGACCGTGCCGACCGAGGCGCCCGGAACCTGCAGGTCATGGTAGGCGCGCCAGACGCGGGCCGCGATGACGAGGATGCGGGCGGGGGCGAGACCGGCGGCGGCGAGACATTCATTGACCCAGCGCCGGCTCAGGCCTGACGCCGTGGCGAGATCCTCGGCCGACCGAAAGCGACGGGGCGTGCGGAACACCAGGCGGATCGCGGCGCCGAGTGCGGCTGGTGCGCCGGCAGCGGAGAGCGCGGCGATGATGGGGCGGACGAGAACCGTATCGGCGTCCGAGGCACCCAGGCCTTCGATGATCTGGCGGAGGCGTTCGGGGTCATCATCGATGCCGTGGAGCACCAACTGACGCACCGCGGACGCGTTGGTGTGTGACATGAAGCGTGCCGTTCGCGGCGTGAGGACCGCGTAGACGACGACCGGCACGATCGCGGCAACGAACTCCACGACGTCGATCCCAAGAGCTGGGACGCCCGGAACTGCGACGGCGGGTTCCGTGGACGGATCGACGACGGCGACTTCCGCACCCGAGGTGCGCACGACATCGCGCAGGACGTTCCAGCCGGAGACCGCGACGACATCGTGATCGGGTGCCATGACCCGCTGGAGATGCCGAAGCAGCGGCTGCGGCAGGAATGCGACGATCAGCATTGGGAAGCACCAATGACGAGATGGTAGCGCATCCCGCAGTGCCCCGGGGACCGCTCGCCGTGCCCCCGCCAACTCCCGTTTTGGTCCTTGGTGGTGCCAATTCCGGGCCGATCGTTCGGGACACGCTTCATCGATCCATCCCGAAGCATCCCACACCACGAGGCCATCATGTCGTTCCCAGCCCGCCGTATCGTTCTCACCACAGTCACCGCCCTGGCGGTCGTTGCCGCCGCAGCTGCGTGTGCGAGTCCGACAGCTCCCACGGCGCCTGCCGCGATGAACTCGTCGCTGCATTCGTCGTCGCAGGTCACCCCGAGCGACGGAGTTCTGGTCGGTAGCGGAAACTAAAGCGTTGGGGGCAGGGGGCGGAGAAGGGCGAAAGCGGCCGAAAAGGTCGGGGGGCCGTTCCTGAGGGGCCCCTGCTGTCCTCGACGACCGGCGATTGCTTGCAGCGAAAAGACGGTGGGGCCGTTGCCCGACAGGGCGACCTGCGGTTCACGAACGGCCCCTGCTGCCCTCGACGACTGGGGATTGCTTGCAGCGAAAAGACCGTTAACTGCTGAACGGCACCAACCAACGGCGACAGACCGTCGCGACGGGCTATCGATCGATGGTTGCCAGGTGCAGTTCGGTTATGGACTGCGTCAGGTCCTCGATTTCCGGGGACCAGGATTTTGTGCGCGGTTGGGTGCGGGTTCCTGCCGGGGCCTCGTGTTCCGTGCGGGCGGGTTCGGTTGCGCTGAGATCAGCGAGTGCCTGGTCGGCGAGGATGCCGATCTGATTGAGGGCGGCATCCATCGAGATGCCCAGCGCGCGTCCGAACTCCTGCCGCGCCAGATGCGGGCGTCCGAATCGGACATGGCCGCGACCCGTGAACAGGTGGTAATTCGCGGCGAGCGTGACAGGCAGCGGTTCCGCTTCCATGGCCGAGCGGTAGGCCTCGAACATCTGTTCGTGGCCGTCGGCGGCGGCCATCTCGAGCAAATTGATCGCTGCGGCCCATCGCAACTCGCGGATCGCCGCGGTGGTGTAGACGATCTCATTGACCTGGCGGGCGAGTTCCCGGTGCCCAAGTGCGGCGCCGCAGGCTGCGAGGTCGGAGAGCGCACGGGCGCGCTGGCGTGGATCATCATAGGATTGTGCCGCGCCGAAGCAGAGCAGCGCAGCGCGTTCGAAATCGCCCTGCGCGTGCGCAACGAGCCCGCTGTCGTGGCGGGCGGCCGCGACGACCTGGCGAGCGCCGGCGGCTGCCGCATCGGCGACCAACTGCTCCAGAACGCGCGCCGCTTCGGGAAGGTTGCCGCGGTGCGCGATGACGTTTGCTTCGGACAGGCGGAGCTGCAGGTCGGCGGCCGAGTTGCCTTGCTCGCGAGCGATCCTGCGTCCGGCGGAGAAATCGGCGGATGCGCCGGCGAGATCGCCCAGCATGCGACGGCAGTAGCCCGAGCGGTGATAGGCGTCAGGGAGAAGATCGGCTGCTCCACCGGCGGGCGCGTGTTCGATCACGACACTGTACGCGTCGACCGCGAGTGCCCAGTCCGCGTCGTACTCGAGGAGACGGCCGTAGGCGACGAGCGGGGCGTATGGCGAAGGGCCGCCGGCGACATATGGCATGGCGACGGCGGACGCGATCGCTGCCAGCAGGCCTCGGGCGGTACTCGTCCCGGGTAGAGCGGCGACGGCGGCGCTCGTGGCCCGAGACGCGCGGGGATCGACGCTGCCCTCGCCGGCCCAGATGTCGACGAGCCGGAGCGTCGTAAACCCGGCACAGAGTGCCTGCCAGCGGGGCGACGACGCCATGTCAGTGTCGGCGACTCCACCGAGGGCCGCTACGAACGCACCGTGCCGGAGGGCCGGAACGAGGGGCAGTTCGCCGATGGACGCCACGAGAGTCGCAGTCACAGGCTGTGCAATATGGGAGAGCTTGCTTGGCGCGCTAGGCCGTGGACGCGCGAGCGCGCCGATTGGGTATTTCGAATGTGCGGAGGACAAAACCGTGGACGGACGAGTGATGTAACCCGGTGATTCTCGGTGTAACCCTGTGCCGGCGAGCCAAATTGGCCAAGCGGCTCATTTGATGGGAAAGGCCCATAAGGTTACAGAAAATGGGAGAAAGCGAAAGAGAAAATATGAAAGGCGACCGCGAGATGGCCGCTGGTGTCCAAACAGTGCAGTGCCGGACATCCACCTGATGTCGCGAGGGGACGAATGCGAGTGACAAGTGCGCTCGCCGTGGCGGCCGTCGCCGGTCTCGCCGGGGGTGGGCTCTCGAGGCCTCTTGGCGCACAGGAAAGCGCGGCGGGCGGCTCGCGGTTTCCCGTCGGGGTCGTGGTTCCGTCGGTCAAGAGCAGCGCCGACTCCGGTGAGCGGTACGCGCTCTATCTGCCATCGCACTACGACGCGTCGCGCCGGTGGCCGGCGCTGCTCGTGCTCGACCCGCGGGGGCGGGCGATCCTCGCAATCGAGCGATTCCGGGAGGCGGCAGAGCGTGACGGCTACATCGTCGTCAGCTCATACAACACGGTCAGCGACAGCACCGAGGAGCCGAACGTCCGCGCGGTGAACGCCATGCTGGCTGACCTTCAGGATGGTTTCACGACCGATACGACGCTGATCTACCTCGCCGGGATGTCCGGTACGGCGCGGCTGGCGTGGACATTTGCGTACCAGCTGCCGGGGCACGTGGCCGGCGTAATCGGATTCGCCGCTGGGCTGCCGTGGAGGGGCATCGAGTCGTACGTGCGGCTCAAGCACCCAGCGTCGTTTGCGTACTTCGGTGGTGCCGGGACCGGCGATTTCAACTACGACGAAGTGCGAGAGCTCAATCGCACCCTCGATATGCTGGATGTGCTGCCGCATCGGACGGAGTATTTCGATGGCCAGCACGGCTGGCCGCCGGCGCCGATATGCGGTGATGGGCTGGACTGGATGGAGCTCCAGGCGATGAAGCGCGGACAACGCCCGCGCGAGGACTCGCTGGCTCTGACGTGGTTCACCCAGCGGATGGCGCGGGCGCGAGCGGCCGAAGATTCGGGCCGGCTGTTCGACGCGGCCATTCAGTATCGGGCGATTCGTGACGACTTCCGCGGGCTGGCCGACACCAGGGTCGCAGACGATCGGGCGGCGGCGCTGGAGCGACTGCCAGCCGTGCGCGACCGCGAGCGCCGTGATCAGTCACTGGATGCCGCGTTCGACTCGTACGCGCGTGACAAGTTCGAGCCGTTCCTCCACAAGCTGCAGAATGCTGCTCCTCCGTCGCTCGAGAGCGCGCTCCGCGACCTCGACATCCGCAACCTGCAGCGACAGCAGCGGGACAGCGTGCACGACCGGCTGGGAGCGCAATCGGCGGGCCGGATGCTGGCACTCGTGTCGATCAACACCGCGTTTTACGAGCCACGGAGGTATTTCAGCCAGGGCGATCCCGAGGGCGCTCTCGCCATGCTCGCGATCGCGCACGAGATTGCGCCGGCGTCGCCGTACATCTGCTTCCAGCAGGCCAAGGCGTACGCGGAGATGGGGCGGACCGGCGATGTGCTGGAGTCGTTGCGGTGCGCCAAGTCAGGTGGCACTCTGACCGCGGCCGATCTCCGCGACGAGCATGCGTTCGACCGTCTGCGGAGCGACAGCGCGTTTGCGGCGCTCGCGGCGACCCTACCACCGGCCTCCCCGCCGGGGACGGACGACTAGAAAAGAGAAAAGGGAAAGGAGAAAGGAGAAGAAACAAAAGCGCTCAGGACGCCTTTTCTCCGCCGTCCCTCGTGTCGAGCACCTCGCGGACGTGGCGCGCGAGGTCTTCAGGAGTGAAGGGCTTTTCGAGGAGCGCGATGCCGGGCGCGAGGGCGCCGCCGAGTCCCTGGAGACGTGCGGCGAGCTCTCCGTTGTCGTAGCCCGACATATAGAGCACCTTCACTGCCGGGTTGGACGTGGTGACGAGCTGGGCAAGATCGCGGCCCGTGGCGCCAGGCATGATGATATCCGTCAGCAGCAGGTCGATCGAGCTGCCGTAGGTGCTCATGACCGCGAACCCCTGGGCGGCGGTACCGGCGTCCAGCACCGTGTAGCCGGCGCGTTCCAGCACGCGGCGGGCAAGCGCGCGCACCGTGTACTCATCCTCCACGATGAGAATCGTCTCCGTACCGCGCAGGAGCGTGAAGCGCCGGGGTGCGGCGACCGGATCCATGGTGCCGGGTCCGAGCTGGGGGAGATAGACCCGGAACGTCGTCCCGCGATCGGGCGCGCTTTCGGCCCAGATGTATCCGCCGCTCTGCTTCACGATCCCGTAGACCGTGGCGAGTCCCAGTCCGGTGCCGCGTCCCAGGTCCTTTGTCGTGAAGAACGGCTCGAAAATCCGGCGTTGTGTCTCCTTGTCCATGCCCTGGCCGGTGTCCGTGACCGACAGCACCACGTACGGACCGGGTACGACGCGCACACCCCACAAGTCACCGACCGAGTCATCCAGCTCCGCCGACGTCGTGGCGATCGTGAGCGTGCCGCCGCCGGGCATGGCATCGCGAGCATTGACGGCGAGATTGACGATGACCTGCTCGATCTGTCCGGCATCCGCGCGCACCGTCGCGGCGCGTGGGCCTGGCACGAGCGTCAGGGCGATATCCTCGCCGATCACGCGCCGCAGCATCGTCGCCATGTCGGTCACGACCCTGTCGAGATCGAGCGTCGTCGGCTTCAACAACTGCTGGCGGCTATAGGCCAGCAACTGCCGCGTCAGCTCACCCGCCCGCTCCGAGGCCCGGCGCAGCTCCGTGACATCGCCGGAGACGGCACCATTGGCACCGACGGCTTCTTCGATCAACTGGGCGTAGCTCAGGATGACCGTGAGGAGATTGTTGAAGTCGTGGGAGATCCCACCGGCGAGGCGGCCGATCGCTTCCATCTTCTGCGATGCGCGCAACTCTTCCTCGCGACGCACGCCTTCGGCCTTGCGCTCCGTGATGTCGTACAGCGTGCCGCACAGGCCGAGTACTTTGCCGTTCGGATCGCGTTCGGAGCGAACGCGCAGGACGAGCCAGCGGACCGTCCCGTGGGCTGTGACCACGCGGACGTGCTCATGCGCGCTCACAGTCGTGCCGAGCAGGAGCGGGCCGATCGTGTCCGCGTACAACCGCGCGTCGCTGCTGTGGACGACATCGGCCAGGCAGCGGCCGACGCTCTCTGCCACGGCGAATCCCGTCACCGTCGTCCACGCTTGGCTCAGGAATGTCCACCTGCCGGCGTGGTCGGTCCGAAATACGGCCTCGTCGATGAGATCGACGATCTCTTCATATGGTGTCGGCAGGTCGCGCCGGACGGGTGAGTGGGGCGAGTGCTGTTCAAGAACCTGTTGCACGGCCATCTCCGCACACGGGTAGATGCTTGGCGCCGATGCGCACCTTTCATTCGAGACGGGATACGCGCGGGCCCGTCACATGAGCGTGTGCTTACCTACCTCCGCTGCGCTCGGCGACAGGTGGTGGTGGGACGGCAACGACAGATCGGCGGGGCCGGTTGTGATGCAGGACCAACACGGGCTGCGGCATCCGTCTGGGGGCCGTTGCCTGACAGGGCGACCTCCGGTTCACGAACGGCCCCCGCTGCGCTCGACGAGAAGCGATGGCGGGACGGCAACGACAGATCGGCGGGGCCGGTTGTGATGCAGGACCTACGCGGTCTGCCGCATCCGTCTGGGGGCCGTTGCCTGACAGGGCGACCTACGGTTCGCGAACGGCCCCCGCTGCGCTCGGCGACAAGCGGTGGTGGGACGGCAACGACAGATCAACAGGGCCGGTCGCGACCGGTCCCTACCAGGGACAATAGAGCGTCGCGGTGCCGGCAGCCACGTGGATACGCTAGCGGACGAAACCCACAGTCTGTGATTGCGACAGTGTCTATGAGTGTGACAGTGTGCCGTATGCGTTGCACTACGGTGCGTGTACGCGCTCACAACACCGCACAACGACACCGTCTAACGACACCCGTCTAACGACACCCGTCTAACGACACCGTCTAACGACACCGTCTAACGACACCGTCCAACGGCACCGCACAACAGCATAAAGGCCAACGCGCAGGCCAAGCGCACAACAACGGCGGACAACAACGCACGACATGCGCGTGATTCTGCGCGCACGATGTGCGTCTTACTACGAGCAGGGTTCAGTGAATAGAGTGGTCGTGGCTGAAACGAGCGGTGGAATGCGAATACGGGGATGCAGAGTGGTTGCCAGACCAGAGAGAGCGACACGCCGCGATGCGACGAAATGACGCGATGGGCGGGCGCGCGATGTGACGGTTCGTGCAATTCCATTTTCGAGTGAATTGGCAATTCGCGGCAGTTCGGGCAGCATGCGTTGGTGTTCACGAATGCATCACCTGCTGCAGCGCATAGCCCACTATGACTTAGTGGAGAAACGGTCCCTGGCACTGCGCTTGCCACTCCCCTCCTGCAGCTACATCCGGCGCTAAGTGCCTCACCATCACGAATTAGCACCGCACTATCACAGTGCTGATTCAGCGCCGATGACAGACATGAACCGCGGAGATTTTGTGAAGCGTTCCACGGTACGATGGATGAGTCTCACTTGCGGTGTCGCGTTTCTAGCCGCCGCGTGTGATGCTGGTGGCCCCGACGCAGTGGCGCCGTCGAACCGGAATTCGGTATCGGGGGACGCGGCGGTCGCGGTCAGTGCGCAGGCACGGAGTTCCAACTCCGAGCTACTCGGCCTGTTGCCGTTGTCGCAGGATTCCTCGACTCTGTATGTGTGCACCGCGGATTCGGTGCCACACACAGGATCAGCCAACATCGGGATCCTGGGCGGTAAGGTCACGTTCGGCAGCAACACGCTGATCGTCCCGCCGGGCGCGGTACTCAGGAACACCACGATCACGGCGACGACGCCCGGTGATGGGCACCTGAGCGCGGTGTTCCAGCCTGAAGGGCTGCAGTTCCTCGTGCCGCCCGTGCTGACCCTGAATTACCGGCAGTGCGCCAAGCCGCCGGCCAGTACAGCGAAGATCGTCTATCTGCAGTCGCTGCTCGGCGAGTTGCTCGAGATTCTGCCGACGACGCTCAACCTGAACCAGTACACTATCTCGGCGCCGATCTGGCACTTCTCGGTCTACGCAGTCGCGGACCGGACCCGGTAACCCGGCGAATGCCGCGGCAGCGCCGGCGAAGACATCCGGTACCCCAGGCGGACGCCTGCCTCGTCGCGACAGCGGCGGGGCAGGTTCCCGTTTTGCCGGAACCCAAGCTTCAGAGCCGCGGTGCGGAGCTGCTGGCGGATGGCCGGCGTCACGAACGCGAGGGACGGAGCCCGGAGGCGTTGCTGGCCTACGGCGAGGCCGCAGCTTCGGGCGAAGCGAGCGTCCGCGCGGAGGCACTCCGGCGCAAAGGCGCCGTTCATCGGAGACGGCACGAGTGGGATACCGCGATGGCGTTGCTGCGCGACGCATACGACGCGGCGAAGTCGGCGGGTGATCCGATCGAGGCTGCCGAAGCGCTGAACGCGATGGGGGCGGTCCATCTGGAGCGGGGCGAGTTGGCGGAAGCGCGGGAAGCGCTGACTCGGGCCCTCGCCGCCGGCATGGAGCACGACGAGCTGCGCGGGCGTATCGAGCAGAACTTCGGGATCATCGCGAACATCGAGGGCGATCTGCGAGAGGCGCTGTCGCGGTACAGCACATCGCTCGTGGCCTTTCAGCAGGCAGGCGACGAGCGTGGCTGTGCGATCGCCTACCACAACCTCGGCATGGTGAGCGCGGACGAGCAGCGGTGGGATCAGGCCGACGGGTACTACGCGAAGTGTCTCGACTTCGCGGAGCGCACCGGCGACGTGCATCTGCGCGGGTGCGCCCTGCTCAACCGCACCGAGGTCCACATTGCACGGCAGCACTTCGAGGATGCACGGCAGAGTGCGGAGTCGGCGCTCCGGATCTTCGACGGGATGGGGAGCCAACAGGGGAAATCGGACGCCTACAAATTCCTCGGCGTCCTGTATCGGGAGACGGGCGTGCTGGGGCTAGCCGAGGCGCGCCTCAAGGCAGCGATCGACCTGGCGGTGGGGTGTGGAGCGACGTTGCAGGAAGCCGAGGCCAGCCGCGAGCTGGCGCTCGTGTACCGGCGCATCGAGCACAACCATGACTCGGTTGTATTCCTCAACCGGTCGATCCGGCTGTTCCAGCGACTGGGTGCGCAGCGGGACCTGCGCGACGTCTCGGCTCGAGTCGCGAACCTGGAAAGCCTGTTCGTCGAAGTCGTCGCGAACTGGGGGCGCTCGCTGGAGTCGGCCGACACCTACACCTTCGGTCACTCAGGGCGCGTGGCGGAATACGCGATCGCCGTCGCGCGCGCGCTCGGGCTGGATGACGAGGGCGTCATGACGGTGCGGATGGGCGCATACCTGCACGACCTGGGCAAGATGCGTGTGCCGCACGAAATCCTGAACAAACCGTCGCGGCTGAGCGAAGAAGAGTTCGCGATCATCAAGATGCACCCCCTCTGGGGACTGGAGCTGGTCTCGACGATCGACTTCCCGTGGACCGTGAAGCCGATCATCCGATCGCACCACGAGAAGCTGGATGGCAGCGGATATCCGGACGGGCTCCGCGGCGACGAAGTGCCGTTGCACGCGCAAGTCGTCTGCGTCGCGGATGTCTACGACGCGATGACCTCGGCGCGTAGCTATCAGGCCGCGAAGCCGCCCGCGGCCGGGATCGAGGATATGAAGAGCTGCATGAGCGGCAACCGCCGGTGGTGGCGCGACGACGTGTTCGAGGCGTTTCTCGCGTCGGCGCCGCAGTTCGCGGCGGTCAGCGCGGTCCTGTAGCGGGGCCGAGAACGGGCTGAGCGACGGCCAAAGCCGCCTGCGAGCCAGAGACTGGGACTGTGTGGTTGACAGCCTCCGGGAAGCTTGTAGACTGCGCGCACCAGCCAGGCCCAGGAGCCGGTACCGCCGGCCACCGATAAGGCAGAACGTAGCGACGCAGAAAGCAGAGAGTAGAGCTGATGCGCTCCGACATCATCAAGCGCGGGTTCGATCGCGCGCCGCACCGCAGTCTCCTCCGCGCGACCGGGCAGATCCGTGACCGGTCGGATTTCGACAAGCCGTTCGTGGCGGTGTGCAACTCCTACGTCGACATCGTCCCCGGGCACGCGCACCTCCAGGCGTTCGGGCGAGTCGTCAAGGACGCCGTGAGAGACGCTGGCGGCATCCCGTTCGAGTTCAACACTATCGGTGTGGACGACGGGATCGTGATGGGGCACGAGGGCATGCGGTATTCCTTGCCATCGCGCGAGCTGATCGCCGACTGTGTCGAGACCATGGCGCGGGCGCACTGTTTCGACGCGATGGTGTGCATCCCGAACTGCGACAAGATCGTGCCAGGGATGCTGATGGGGGCGGCGCGCGTGAATATCCCGACGGTGTTCGTGTCGGGGGGGCCGATGCGCGCGGGCGCCGACGCGAAAGGCCAGGCCATCGACCTGATCTCGGTATTCGAGGGCGTGGGTGCGCACGCGGCGGGGACGATCGACGACGCGCGGCTCGAGGAGCTGGAGGCCGGCGGATGTCCCACGTGTGGCAGTTGCTCCGGGATGTTCACGGCGAACTCGATGAACTGCCTCTGTGAGGCACTAGGCGTCGCGCTTCCCGGCAACGGTACCGTCCTGGCGGTGTCTCCGGAACGCCACGAACTCGCGCGGTCCGCGGCGCGGCACGTCCTGCGCCTCCTGCACGAGGGCGTGAGTTTTCTCGACATCCTGACCGAGTCCGCGATCGACAACGCCGTCGCGCTCGACGTCGCGATGGGCGGGTCCACGAACACCGTGCTGCACGTGCTGGCGCTCGCGCGGGAAGCAGGGATCGACTACCCGTTCAGCCGGTTCAACGACGTGGCCGCGCGGGTGCCGACACTGGCCAAGATTTCACCGGCGTGGGATGGCACGCGGCAGTGGCACATGCAGGACATCCACGAAGCCGGCGGCGTGCCGGCGATCCTCGCCGAGTTGTCGCGGAAACCCGGCATTCTCGATCTGGACGTCCCCACCGTGGAGGGGCGCACGCTTGGCGAGGCGCTCCAGGGCGTCTCGACCCGCAACCCCGCGTGTATCCGGCCCGCCAGCAATCCACATTCCCCGCGCGGCGCTCTGGCGGTGCTGTTCGGATCACTCGCGCGCGATGGAGCGGTGGTCAAAGTCGGGGCGGTCGAACAGCACGAGATGACATTCACCGGGCCGGCCCGTGTATTCGAGAGCGAAGAGGAAGCGATAACGGGACTCCGCGAGGGCGTAATCCTCGCCGGCGAGGTCGTCATTGTCCGCAACGAAGGTCCCAAGGGCGGACCGGGGATGCGCGAGATGCTCGTGCTCACCAGCATGCTCAAGGGCATGCCGCTCGGGACATCGGTGGCGCTGGTGACTGATGGCCGGTTTTCCGGCGGGACGCGCGGGCTGTGCATCGGACACGTGTCACCGGAAGCGGCGGAGGGCGGAGCGATCGCGCTCATACGAGACGGCGACATCGTGCGGATCGATCTGCCGAGCCGGACGCTGGAGCTGGATGTCTCAGCAGACGAACTGGAGCTGCGGCGCGCAGAGTGGCAGGCGCCAGCGCTCAAGTATCGGACGGGCTGGCTCGCGCGCTACCGCGCGCTCGTGACGAACGCGAGCCGGGGCGCGGTGTTGGAGATCAGCGATCCGGCGGAGGAGATCGTGGAGCGGCTAGAAACAAGAAAGGAGAAAAGAGAAAGGAGAAAGGAGAGAACGACGGTGCCTGGAAAGAACCGGTAGCCTTACCCTACTGGGCGGCAGCCACCGCCGATGCGGCTGCTCGCGACGGTTCGGCCGGCTGCGTGTGGGCTGGCAGGGCGAGTGTGAACGTCGAGCCGGAGCCCGGGGCGCTGGATACCGTGACCTCGCCGCCCATCGCGCGGGCCAGGTCGCGGCTGATCGCGAGACCGAGACCGGTGCCATCGCGTTCGCGGGTCAGGGATGGGTCCAACTGCACGAACGGCTCGAAGATCGCCGCGAGCCGGTCCGGTGGAATGCCGACGCCGGTATCGGACACCGTGATCTCGACCCGTCCGCCGCGCCGTGCCGCGGCGAGCGTGATGCGGCCGCCGCGCGGCGTGAACTTCATCGCGTTGGAGAGCAGGTTGAGGAGGATCTGCTCGAGTTTCTCGCTGTCGACGTGGACGACAAGCGTGGAGTCGGCCGGGACATACTGATACGTCAGGCCACGTTCGGTGAGCTGCGGCTGGATCATGATGTCCAGGCCCGCCAGGACCTCGTACAGCCGCACTGGGCGCAGCGTGTAGGTGAGCGTGCCACTGTCGATCTTCACGAAATTGAGCATGTCATTGATGCGGCCGAGCAGGAGATCCTGTGCCCGGCGGATGCGGGCGAGGAATCGGCGCTGCTCATCCAGCACCGGGCCGGCGACCTGCATGTCGAGCAGTTGCACGTAGCCGGCGATCGCATTGAGCGGCGTGCGCAACTCGTGGCTCATGCTGGCCAGGAAATCGAGCTTCGCCTTGTTCGCGGCTTCCGCGTTGGTGCGAGCGTTGTCCGCTTCGCGGAAGAGCCACGCGTTGTCGACGGCGATCGCGGCGCGGTCGGCGAGGTTCCGCATCAACTCGAGGTCGCGCGTGTCGAAATGGCGGCCCGACTCGGCCATCGCGAGGCTCAGGACGCCCAGCGTGCGTCCGCGCGCCGTGATCGGTACGATCATGACCGACGCGAAGGCGAAGCGACGCAGGTCAGCGAGGTGCGCCTCGGACGTGGCGGCAGCGGCGAGCATCTCATCCGTCACGACCGGCACGAGTTGCGGCTCGCCTGTCTGCAGGACCGTTGCGATCCCGCCCTTGGCGTTCCAGTCGATCGGATGCCGCTCCTGGAACGCCGTCGCGAACGCGACCAACTCGGGGTTCCGGTGGGCGATGCCGAGCCGGGTGAGCGCAGGCGGCCACCCGGTCGAGCGGGGGTCGGTGACGAGATCGACACCGCACCAATCGCAGAGAGCGGGGACCGCCGCGCGCGCGACTTCACGCATCGATGCCGGGACATCGAGAGATGCGGAGAGCAGACGGCTCGCTTCGGCGAGAAACGCGTTGGCGATAGCAGCGCGCTTGGCCTCCGTGATGTCCGTCCAGACCGCGGTCACCCCGCCGTCGCCGCTCGGGTAGGCGCGGATGGCGAGCCAGTGGTCGCCGCCCACCTCGGTCTCGAACGTCACGGTAACACGTTCTTCCATCGTCCGGCGCATCTCGCGTTCGACCAGAGTGCCGCGGGACTGGGGAAAGAAGGTCCAGACGTCCTGTCCTACGAACTCCGCGGCGGTGACGCCCAACTGGCGGAAGTACTGTTGCGCGCGGCGGTTGATGAACGTGATGCGCCAGTTGCGGTCATAGGCGACGAACGCGTCGGTGATGCTTTCCACGATATCGCCAAGGGTGCGCCTGGCCGCATCGGCGTCGTTGGCGGATTCCTGAAGCTGCTCGTTGGACTGCTCGAGCTCTTCGGATAGCGACTGGGCTTCCTCGAACTGCTGTTCCAGCTCCGCGGCGAGCGCGTGGGCTTCCCGTGTCTGCTGCTCCAGCTCGACCGTCCGATCCTGCAACTGGCTGGCGAGCGCCTCGGCGTCCGCCCGCGCGGCTTCCGTGCTCGTCAGCGAATCCCGGACGCGGATCGCCATCCGGCGGATCGCGTCGCCGAGCCGGGTGACTTCATCGTCGTTGGTCTGGGGAACCGGAGTGTCGGTGGAGGCGACGATTCGCTCGGCGACAGCGGTGAGCGACACGATCGGCGACGTGATCCGGCGGCTCAGCAGCCAGCCGGCACCGGCGCCTGTGAGGACGATGATCCCGGCGACCTCCGCCAATTCGAGGAGCAGGGTGCGCATCGGGGCGAGCACCGTATCCGTGGGCTGCTCGATCCAGAACATCCAGGGGGCGCCGGCCACTGCCGATTCCACTGCGACGGCTTCCTTGCCGGTGGATCCGATGACGATGGCGGACTGGCCGAGCGGGTGGTTGGCGGGTGGTGGCGGCCGCCGGCGATCGAGGTCGGTCCAGGCATTCTCGCCCGGGGAGCCGACGAGGATCGTGGCGTGCGGGCCGATGAGGTCGCGGACTGCATTTCCGTTCTGGTTGCTGGTGAATCGCAGGTCAGCCAGGTATCCGACGATGCGCGCGGGGTCGGTGGGTGCGCGGACCGGCGCGATTGCTTGGGAGTACGTGGAGTCACCGCTCGCGAGAAACGGGCTGACGTGTGATGTGGCGGCGATGGGGCCGCCTGCGAGGACGATCTGGCTGGCCCACGCCGACGGAGGGATTGGAGCGCCGCGAGTGGTGTCGATCGCCACCGTCCCATCGGTGCGCAGGAGCTGCAGGCGTGCGCGGGGGGTGGGGTCGCCGGCCCACGCGCTGGCGAGGCGGCGTCGCAAGTCGGGCGGAGCCTGGCCGGTCGTGAGGAACGTCGCGACGGCGGGATCGGAGGCGGCGCTGTCGACCTCCCTGATATAGCGGCGCGCGGATTCCGCGAACAGGAAGCCGAGCGTGAGCGATGTACCCTGGAGCCGCTGGCCGGCAGTGGTGAGGAGCACGTGTTTGACGCGCTGATACGCGCCCCACGCGAACGCGACGACCGTGACGAGCAGCAGCCCGGCGATCAGGAGAGGGAGCTGCCGCTCGATCGAGTGCCAGCGCGTGCCCAGGCGTGCCTTCACCGTCACCCTCGCCTCCCTAACGTCGCGACCCGGCGGAGTCCGCATCCCCGCACGGACGACCCGAACCGCTAATCTAACCCGGGCAAGGGGGGTGCCAATATCCGGGATAACGGCATGGTGCGGGCGCCCGCCGGGGATCCGCGTATTGTTCGGGCCAGCGATGCCAACTACGCGGCGGCTCCCCGGGACAGCCGGGCCAAGGTCTCATCGCGGCAGGGTTTCGGCCAGGGCGCCGAGCCGGGGATCCCGGCCGTCGCCGATCGCGGGGCGACGCCGGGCGCCGTCAAGAGTCCGGTGACCGAGACGACCGGGTATTCGCGGCAACTGCGGATATTCGACGCGACGATGCTGACCGTGGGCGGGATCATCGGCGGCGGCATCTTTCTCAACCCAGCGGTCGTCGCCCAGCGAGTGCATACCGCTTCGCTGATCATCGGCACATGGGTGCTGGGCGGCGTGATCGCGGTGATGGGAGCGCTCTGCTTCGCGGAGCTGGGCGGCCGGCGGCCCGAGGCGGGTGGCGGGTACGTCTATCTCAAGGACGCATTCGGGCCGCTGCCCGCGTTTCTGTATGGCTGGACATTCCTCGTGATCGTGAACACCGGCGGAATGGCGGCCGTCGCGGTGACATTCGCGCGGTACACGACGGACCTCATGCATGCGGGCGGCGCGTGGGTCAAACCGTTGGCCATCGGGTCGATCCTGGTGCTGACCGCCGTCAACTACGTTGGCATCCGCGCGGGCGCCACGACACAGAATATTTTCACGGTCCTGAAGCTGGCGGCGCTGGTGGCGGTGATAGCCGTGGGTGTGGCGGCTGGCGTGGCGGTGCTAGCGCACGGGACGAGTGCGCTCTCGTGGGCGACCGATCGCGCGGCGACGCCGGTCGGGACCGGAGATCTGGTTCGCGTCGTGGGCGTGGCGTTGATCCCCGTGCTGTTCACCTACGGCGGGTGGGCACACGCGAACAACGTGGGCGGCGAGATGCGGGATGCCGAGCGAACGTTACCGCGTGCGATGGCGTATGGGATCGCGATCGTGGTGGCCGTGTACGTGCTCGTGAACATCGCGTACGTGGTCGTGCTGGGGCCGGCCACGCTGGCGGCGAGCACGGCACCGGCGTCGGACACG
The DNA here is from genome assembly GCA_021324775.1 of Gemmatimonadota bacterium. Taxonomy (GTDB): domain Bacteria; phylum Gemmatimonadota; class Gemmatimonadetes; order Gemmatimonadales; family Gemmatimonadaceae; genus Palsa-1248. The sequence goes on along the minus strand of JAJPIM010000001.1, from coordinate 56,658 downwards.
ATGCGGCGGGCGCTGGGTGCGGCCGGCGGGACCATCATCGGGCTCGGCATCGCGGCATCGACATTCGGGTTCGTGAACCTGACCATCCTGTCGGCGCCGCGGATCCTGCAGGCGATGGCGGCGGACGGGCTGTTCTTCCGGCGGGCGGCGATCCTCCATCCGCGGTATCGCACGCCGACGGCGGCGCTGCTCGCCCAGGCCGTGTGGGCGGTCGTGCTCACCGGTTCGGGGAGCTATGGGCAACTTCTCGACTACACCGTGTTCGGCGACTGGATATTTTTCGCGATGATCGTGGCGACCCTGTTCGTGTACCGGTCGCGGGACCGTCGTGAGCCGCCCGCGGTGGCAGGTTACCGCGTACCAGGCTATCCGGGCGTGCCGGCGCTGTTCATCGGCGTGGCGATGTGGGTGGTCGTGAGCAGTGTGCGGTCGAATCCGCCCAACGCGCTGGTCGGTGCGGGGCTCATCGCGCTCGGCGTGCCGGTATTTCTCGCATGGCGTGCGCGGACCGCGCGGGCGGCGGTGCCTGGCCGGTGAGAGAGCGGTGATCAAGGAGAGCCGGTACCTCACGTGGGCCAAGTCGCTGCCGGCCGCCGAGTACAACGTGGCGGGGAGCGGGGCACATCCGGCGACGCGTGCGGAGCTTGGCGATCCGGAGCCGGACGCACCGCTGACCGAGCGGAACGACTATGGGTGGCCGCCGCTCGTGGCGCGTATCGCCAAGCGGTACAGTGTCCCGGAGACATCGGTCGTGGTGGCATCCGGCGCGTCGATGGCGAACCATCTGGCGATCGGAGCGCTCGTGGCACCGGGGGACCATGTGCTGGTCGAGGAACCGGTGTACGATCCGCTGGAGCTGGTGCCGCGATTGTGGGGGGCGACGGTGGAGCGGGTCGCCCGGCGGGAAGCGGACGGCTACCGGCTGGACGTCGATGCGATCGAGGCGCGGCTCGAGCCGACGACGCGGCTGGTCGTGCTCTCCAACCTGCACAACCCGAGTGGAGTCGTGGCGCGCGACGCGGACATCGTGGCGCTCGCCGCGCTGGCCGAGCAATCGGGATTCCACGTGCTCGTGGACGAAGTGTACCGGGAGTGGCTGCACGGCCGGGCGGGCGACGGAGGGCAGTCGGCCGCGGTCTTGTCGCGGCGGATGATCGCGACATCGAGCGTGACCAAAGCGCTGGGGCTGAATGCGCTGCGGATCGGTTGGGTGCTGGGGGAGCCGGCGCTGGCGGACCGGATGCGGCGGTTCATGGGATTGTTCGACAACATCGTCGCGCATCCAAGCGAGCGGCTCGCGGCTCGGGCGTTGGATCGGGCGGATGCGATACTCGACGCGCGGCGGCCGCTGCTGGCGGAGAACCTGCATCGAGTGGAGGCGTGGGTCGCGGCGACGCCGGGAGTGAGTTGGGTCGCGCCGGCGGCTGGGACGATCGCGTGGATCGATCTCGGCATCGGAGACACGACCGAGTTTGCGGCGCGACTGGCGCGCGAGCAGAGCACGCTCGTGGTGCCTGGGTATCTGTTCGATGCGCCTGGGCACATCAGAGTAGCGCTGGGAGTCGAGGGCGGCGTGCTGGCGGAAGGGTTGCGGCGGATCGCGGCGGCGCGGGGCGGGTGATGACGGCGATCATCCGAATGGCGACTGTGGAGGATGGGGAGCAGATCGCCGCGGTTTATGCGCCGTCCGTGACCGCGGCGGTGATCTCATTCGAGGTGGAGCCACCGGGGGCGGCGGAGATGGAGCGGCGGATCACGGAGACCCTGGTGATGCATCCGTGGCTGGTGGCGGAGCGCGACGGAGAGGTGGCCGGTTATGCGCGGGCGGGGCGGTTCAAAGAGCGCGCCGCGTATCAATGGTCGGTCGAGACGTCCGTGTACATCCGCGCGACCGCGCACCGGAGCGGGTTGGGGCGCGCGCTCTATGGAGTGCTGTTCGACCTGTTGGTGCTGCAGGGGTTTTACCGGGCGTATGCCGGCGTGACGCTACCCAATCCGGCGAGTGTGGGGCTGCACGAGTCGCTGGGGTTCACGCCGGTCGGCGTGTACCGGGCGGCGGGATACAAGTTCGGCGCGTGGCACGACGTGGGGTGGTGGGAGCGGGGACTGCAGCCGCTGGTGGCGGATCCGCCGGCGCCGCGGCCGATCACGGCGATCGTGGGGACGGCGGGGTATGAGCGGGCGATGCGGGGCGGGGTACTACTATAGGAAGAGAAAGGAGAGAGGAGAAAGGAGACGAGTGCCGGTCGCGACCGGCCCCTACGAGGGATGGATTCGTGCGATGCCGATGGTTGCGGCCGTCACCCAACATCGTGCGAAAGAGCATTTCCAGAAGAGCCGGATCGCGGGCGGCGCGCGCAGCGACTTCATCCGAGCGACCGATGGAGCGGCGATCTCCGCCGGCGAGCGTTGCGACGGCGCGAGCGGCGCGAGCGTGACCGGATCGTGTTACGAATGTGCTACCAGGAGATTTTCCCACAGCCAATGATTGGGATTGACGGCCCGGTGTACAAGAGCCGTTCAGTCTCGAGACTGCGCTACCTGTAGCGAGCGCGACCGACCGTGCGCGGAATGCTGTAGCACGAGCAGTTATTCGCGACGTCGCGATTGCGTCACAGGCTGGGGCCGATTGTGATGGCAGCCTCCGCGATGCTTACACTGTTAGATTGTCCTGCTCCCACACCCGTCGCCTTCCACCGAGCGCTCACATGAACCCCCCGCATAACGACGACTACCTGCACACACAGCTTCACGAGTATGAGGCCGAGGAACCCGCGCCCGCGCATCATCTGCCCTTCGACCGCATCTCGCCCGCGGAGCCAGGGGCCGGCGTGGCTGGCGAATTCGGCGAATACATGCCGCAAGCGGATCTTGCTGGCACGGCTGCCGACACCGGTGGCGAAACGCCAGCGAGTGATCCTGCAGCCGATGGTGATGACGAGGACGCGCGCGTCGCGCACCCGGACGACGTGGAAGTGCATCGTGCGGTGGCGGACGAGACGCAGGGGTATGGGGCGGCGCGGGACGAGCACGCGAGCGGTTTGGAGGAGCAGGAGGGGGAGCCAGGGGAGAGACACGCGCGCGAGGGGCAGGCGGCCGACGTCGAGGTGGCTCGCCCAGTCGTGAACGAGACGCACGCGCATGGTGTGGATCTCTACGAGGAGCCGGCAGGCGATGCGGAAGTGCACGACGCGGCGGTGAGCGAGTGGCGGGTGGACGAGACATCGGTGGCCGAAGCCGACGTGGCTGGCGATGTGTACGGGTACGAGAAACCCGCGACCGATATGGACGAGCCCGAACTGGCGGCGAGTGACATGCACGCACACAGCAAACCGGTGGCCGATGCGGACGTCGATGAGGACACGCACGAAGCGCACGCGGCCGACGAACAACACTACGAAGGCGAAGAGCACAGGGACGAAGAGCACAAGGGCGAAGAGCACAAGGGCGAAGAGCACAAGGGCGAAGAGCACAGGGGCGAAGAGCCGCTGCACGAGGAGCACATGCACACAGATCACACAGCAAATCACACATATGAAGGGCACGCGCACGACGAGCCTGCCCTTCCGGATCATCAGGACGTTGCCGGCGTTGATGCCGAGCAGTACGTGGAGAGCGAGGACGAGGAGCAGGCTGCAGTCTGGATGCAGGCTGGGCCGCCCGATGCCATGATGGAGGAGAGTGACGTGATGGTCGCTGCACATACTGCGCACGACACGCCGCACGATGATGCGACGGGTGCGGGCGAAGCACTTGGCGCCAACGGCGCCGCAACAGCGGAGCAGGCGATGTCGATGGCATCCGCGCACACGGCGGTTCGTCCACCGGTGACGGAGCACGTGTCGTCGGCCGGCGATGCGCGCGGGATGCTCGAAGGCGTTGCGCAGAGCCTCCGGACGCTGGCGGGCCGCGATACGAACGGCGAAGGGATCGCCATCTTCCCGCGTGGTGTCGACGTTCTGGAAGTCCGGATGCACATCTCGCGGGATCGGGACATCGATCTCAACTTCCGCGTAGCCGGGCCGACGGCTTCAGCCACCAGTATCTGACGGCACCCCCCGCGGCTGACGGATCACACGCCGATCCAGCATCGGCGGGGGGAGAGGCGCAGGTCTTTCCCGGGGTAGCGGTGTCTGCCTACCCCGGCGATGCGGCTGTGCGTGAATGGTCGGTCACGAGTCCGTACCGGTTTCTCGTCTATCCGATGGGTGGCGCGCGAGATCAGAATGCGGTGAGGACTTGGCGCGGGCGGGCGCTCGGGTTACGAGGGATGGGGTGGGGGCTCGCGGTATTGTACAAGCCGCGCATCGACGGCAGTGCGCGGCGGACGCGTGATCCCAGCGTCCTGCTCACGCGGTCGCACGGTGCGAGCGATGGGTACGACGCCGTCGCGCAGTGGCGGTTCGACCGGATGCCGGCCGGCGGTACGTGCTTCCTCGATGCCACACCGTTTGCACTCGGCGCCTACGCCCATGGACCGCGTGCTCACCGGGCCGCCGGATGGCTCGACTACTATAAAGGTTGGGTCGGGGCGGTGATCGACAGCGGCATCGTGCAGCCTGGCACGTGCTGCGATCCGGCCGACGCGCCACAACTCGCGACGGCGCTGCAGGAGGTGTACCGCGAGCGCCGGCGGCCGCCGAACCGGCAGTCGTTCTGGATGGCGGCGGCGCGGCCGCGGGTGAATGGGGTGGAGCATGCGCAGGCGGGTGGCGCCGGCGCGGAGTATCGCACCGAAGTCTGGGAGACGGGGCCGGCCGTGACGCGCCGGACATTCGGAGGCGTCCGGCTCGCGGTCTCTGTCTATTCGGCTACCACGGCCGATCCATCGTTCGATCCATCGCTCATCGAGCCGGCATCACTCGTCTCGATGCTGCGGCCCGGCGTAGCGGCGAGCGTATCGTCGGTGCTGGGGGAAGCGCCCGCGAGTTCCGTGGTATCGGACGCACGCGTCTTGATGGAGGCGTGTCTGGCGGCGTTGGGACTGGCGGGTCTCGGCGGAGGAAACCCTTTTCCGTACGGGATCGCCGACGTCGAGATCCAACTGACCGAGCGCGATGGCGCGGTGCACGCGAGCATACGCGTGTCCGGCAGCAAGGGGTCCCGGCAGACACAATAGAAAGGAGATGGGAGAAAGGAGGAAGGAGAAAATACGAGGCGTCGTGGTATACTGAAGCCATGGCGGGTGTCATTAAGACGCGCACTCCGGTTCGTGCGCTCGTGCTGATCGATGCGGCGCAGGCGGTCCCGCTCTGGCGGCAGATCTACGAGCAGATCCGTGGAGCGATCGCCAGTGGGCGGCTGGCTGCAGGCGCGAGGTTGCCGGCATCGCGCGCGCTCGCGGCCGATCTTGTCGTCTCGCGCAACTCCGTGACAGCCGCGTACGCACAGCTCCGTGCCGAGGGGTACCTCGTCCAGCGGGGGCGGGTGGGGACATTTGTGGCGTCGCTCGAATCAGACCGGGTGGAGATGACCGCGCGGCCGCCCCGGCCGCCCCGGGCGCGCAAGGTGGCGCAAGTTGTGGCGGGACGGAGGCCGTTGTCGCGGGTGGCGGCGATGGCGTTAGCGGCTGCGGAGCGATTGCCGCCGGCGCATCGTGGGTCGCCCGTGCCGTTCCGGATCGGGGATCCGGCGATCGACGTCTTTCCGGTGCGCGTGTGGAGCCGGCTGGTCGCGCGGAGCTGGCGGAGCGGGCGAGTGCCGCTCGGCTATCTGGATCCGGCGGGTGCGCGGCCGTTGCGGGAGGCGATTGCCGAGTATCTGATCGGATCGCGGGGCGTGCGGTGCGAGTGGCAGCAAGTGTTCATCGTGAGCGGGACCCAGCAGGCCGTGGACGTGGCCATCCGGCTCGTGCTATCGCCGGGCGACGTCGTGTGGATCGAGGATCCGTGCTATTCGGGGGCGCGGTCGGCGATCGATTCGTCCGCCGTGACCGCGGTCAGCGTGCCGGTCGATAGCGAGGGGATCTCGGTCGACGAGGGGCTTCGTATCGATCCCAAGGCGCGGGGCGTGTACGTCACCCCATCGCATCAGTTTCCGCTCGGCGCGGTTATGAGTGTGTCGCGGCGGATGGCGCTGCTCGGTTGGGCAGCGAGTGCCGATGCGTGGATCATCGAAGATGACTACGACAGCGAGTTCCGGTATGCGAGCCGGCCGTTGCCATCGTTGCAGGGACTGGACGAGCAGGGCCGGGTGATCTACGTCGGTACCTTCAGCAAGACCCTATTCCCGGGATTGCGTGTGGGGTATCTGGTGAGTCCGCCGGGGCTCGTGGATGCGTTTCAGGCGGCGTTCGCGCTTGGGGGACGGTATGCGTCCGCGGATGCGCAACTCGTGGTGACCGAGTTCATCACCGAGGGTCATTTCGAGCGGCATCTGCGGCGGATGCGTGCGTTGTATGCGGCGCGGCAGGCGGCGTTGCTCACGTATGTGCAGGACCATCTGTCCGAGTGGCTCGACGTGTCGCCGAGTGCCGCGGGGCTGCATCTGATCGGGTGGATCCGCGATCGGAGCAGCAGCGCGGCCGGGATCATCGAGCGGGCGGCGGGTGTGGGCGTCGAGTTGCGGGCGCTGTCGCACTATACCCAGCGGATTCCGAAGCGGGATGCGATCCTGCTGGGGTATGCGGCGTTCGCGCCCGCGGCGATGGAAGCGGCGGCCCGGCGGCTGGGTGTGGCGTTGGGAGCCGGACGAGGCGCGGGCCGTGGGCGCGGGGGGAGGGTGGTCCCCCGGTAAACTGGCACCATCGAAAAGGCGCACTCTGGTACTGGCGGCGGGTCCAACGCCGGCGGATCGTACAGGAGAGCCATTGGCGGTTGCGCACCGGACATTCAATCCTGCCGTCACATGCCATCGGGGATGAGTCTCATGGGATCCGCGCTCGGGTTGGCGAGCGAGCCTCACGGGTATCGCCGGGTCGATCCGTTGTTTGCCAGCCGGATGCTGGCCATCACCGACGTCACGTGTAGCTGTCCGCGGTCGCCTGCGGGGGCGTTGCGGGAGTCGGGGGCATATCAGCTCGTCTTCGTGCGGCGGGGCGTCTTCGTGAAGCACGGCACGGCGAGCCAGCGTGCGGACGTGGCGGCGGAGCCGGCGCACGTGTTGCTGCTGAATCGTGGGGAGCCGTATCGCGTGAGTCATCCGTCGAGCCGGGGAGATGCGTGCACGGCGGTGGCCTACGAGAGCGCGGCGATCCTGGCGGTGGCGAAGGCGTGTGGAGCGCCGGAGCGCATAGCGCATCGCGGGCCATTTCCGGCGGGGAGTGCGGTGGTTCCTCCGTCGGCGATCCTGCGACTGCATCGTCTTCGGCAGTGGCTTCGTGTGCCGAGGGCGGGCGTCACGACTGGGGACGTGGATGCGGAGGGGTTGGAGTTGTTGCGGCTGGTGCTGGCCGAGGCGTGGCGTCAGTACCGGACGGGGGTTGGCGAGCGTGGCGCCGAGGCGGATCGTGACGAGGCGGCGGGGCGGCCGGATATCGTGGAGACCGTGAAGCAGGCACTCGCACGATATCCGGCGGCTGCGACGTCACTCGAGGATCTGGCGACCTACATCGGCATGTCGCCGTCGCATCTGGCGCGGGTATTCAGCCGGGGGGCGGGGCTGCCCGTTCATCAGTACTTGTTGCGGCTCCGGCTTGGGACGGCGCTCGAGCGGATGAGCGATCCGTCGGTGCGGATGGGCGCGATCGCGCTGGACAGCGGGTTCTCGAGTGCGAGTCATTTCACGAATGCGTTTCACAAGACATTCGGAGTGACCCCGACGCAGTGGCGGGCATCGCTTGCGGTGCGCCGGACGGCGTAGGCGTAACCGATCACGCTGGGTGGACGGAGACCCCGGGTTGCATTTGTATCTCATATGAGATACATTTGTACTGCCATCATTTTCGACCCCATTCCATTCGCGTGCCGGAGCCCTCGTGGCAAAATCCCACTCAGCGTCGAGAAAACGACGTGTCAAGCCTGCCATGACAGGCCGGAAGAGCGCCATGATTCGGGCGCGCGTAGACCCCGCATTGAAGGAGCGAGCCGAGGCGACCTTCACCGAAGTCGGATTGTCAGCCAGTACCGCCATTACGCTGTTCTATACCCAAGTCGTACGCCATCACGGTTTGCCGTTCGACGTGGAAGCGCGACCGGGCGGCCGCGCCTCGGTCAAGCCCACCGCCTGGAGCGTATTGCGGCAGCGGTCCGGAACGGTTGTCGCTCCACCCGATTGGGCGAGCGAGCACGATCATTACGTGCACGGCGTTCGCAAGCGTGGGTCGCAGCGATCGGGAGCGGCATAGGCGCGCGCGTTAAGAGGCCGGGTCCGGCCCGCGGTCATGCCAAAGAGAGCGCCCATCGACGCCGCAGGCACCCCAGCACCGCACGCAGGGGAGCGGCTTCTGGTCGATACGTTCTATGTGCAGGCAGTGCTCAACCCCGACGATGCTTACCACGCGCGCGCACTCGCGCTCGCGCCCCGAGTCGAGGCGGCAATCGAGACCGTGATCACCGAGGCCGTGTTGATGGAGATCGGCGACGCCCTCAGCGACAAAGATCGGGCGGCGGCGGCCGATTTCATCCGGGCCTGCTACGAGACACCCAATATGACCGTCGTCCCGGTTACGACCACGTTGCTTTCCCGTGCCATCGACCGCTACCAGGGCAGACCGGACAAAACGTGGGGCCTGACGGATTGCCTCTCGTTCGTCGTGATGGAAGACCTCGGGATCACCCTGGCTGCTACCGGGGACCGTCACTTTCGGCAAGCTGGCTTTGACGCGCTACTCGCTGCTGAGTGATCAACCACCCTGGTGGTCAGGCCGGAGCAGGCGCTCGGGTCAGACTCGAGAGCGACACGCGCTGGCGGGTGTCCGGTCCGAAGTTGGCGGGGTCGAGCCAGGTCTCGAAAGCGGCGCGAAGGCGGGGCCAGTCGCGATCGATGATCGCGTACCATGCCGAGTCGCGGTTGCGGCCTTTGGCGATGACGGCTTGCCGGAACGTACCCTCGTACTGGAATCCGAAACGCTCCGCGGCGCGGCGTGACGGAGCGTTGAGAGCGTCGCATTTCCATTCGAGGCGGCGGTAGCCGAATGAGAAGGCGTGGGCCGCGAGGAGGAAGAGGGCTTCGGTGCTGACGCGAGTGCGTTGGAGAGCGGGGGAGTAGGCGAGGTGACCGAGCTCGATCGTGCCGTTGGGCGGATCGATGCGCAGGTAACTCAGGACGCCGAGGGCGCGGTTGGTGGCGCGATCGACGATGGCATAGAAAGAGGGGTCGCGGCTCGTGGCTCGATCGGCGGCCCACGTGGTGTATTGCGCCTCTGATTCGAACGGGCCGTAGGCGAGGTACGTCCACATCGCGCCGGTGATGTCTTCGGCGTACGCGGCGAAGAGCGAGGCGGCGTGGCGGGTGACGTCGAGCGGTTCGACGCGGGAGTAGCGGCCATCGATCGGAGCCGGCTCGGGGAAGGGAGGGGGTTGCCAGTTGGGGACGGAGTGGCCGATGGGTTGGCCGAGCGAATTGATGACTGGCGGCTGGGTCGAGAGAGGAGGCACGGCGTCGCTCTGGTGTGGTGAGTGCTCGCGTGCAATGTAGAGAAGCAGTGGTGGCGGGTTGTAGAACAGCGCAAGAATCTGTCAGACTTCTGAAGGCGGCTCTTTGGTACGGACCCCAACCGAGAGTATTGCATGTCCAAGAAGGGCCGAGTGAAGTCAGCCGGCATCGTCGGTGGGATGGGACCTGAGTCGACGATCGATTATTATCGGCGGATCATCCGGGCGTATGCGGCACAGCGCGAGGGCAGCGGGCCATCGCTTCTCATTGCCAGCGTCGACACCAAGGCGACGTTGGCGATCGCGGCGGCGGACGACCGGCCGAAGTTCGTGGAGCTATTGAGCGGTGCGGTGGAGATGTTGACGGCCGGCGGGGCGGATTTCGCGGTGTTGTCGGCGAACACACCGCACATCGTCTTCGACGAAGTGCGGGCGCGGTCGAAGATACCGATGATCTCGATAGTCGAGGTGGCGGCTCAGGCGGCTCGTGCGCGGGGGCTCAAGCGGCTTGGCTTGATTGGGACGCGGTATACGATGCGGGGCGAGTTCTATAGGCGAGTGTTCACGCCAGCGGGCATCGAGCTGGTGGCGCCGAGTGAGGCGGATCAGGAGTACGTACACACGAAATACGTGGGGGAGCTGGTGCCAGGAGTGTTTCTGAGCGCGACGCACGACGGGCTGGTGTCGGTCGTGGACCGGCTTCGGCGGGAGGAGGGGATCGACGGGATCATCCTGGGCGGGACGGAGTTGGCGCTGATATTGACCGAGGCCACGATTGCCGGGATCCCGGTGCTGGATACGGCGGGGTTGCATGTGGAGGCGATCGTGAGCGAGCTGCTGGCGTAGGCGGAGGCGCAGGCGCGGCAAGGGGCGCGGGACTGGATCGCCCTTTGTGCTCTTACTGTCCCGGCGGGTGAATGAGCGAGAGAGTGGGGAAGTAGCTGCGGTAACGCGCAGGATCTCGGGTCAGCAGCGCGTGACCGCGGACCGCCCACCGCAACAGCATCATCGCTGGAACCCGATTCGGTCTCGCGAGAAGTGTCCGCGCGGGAGAGCTGCTGGTCTGGGATCGTAGGGTTGCTAAGTTGCCCTGAATGCCATTCATCGATCTTGCGCTCTCGCGGCGATTGGAGCGGGCGGAGGGGCAGGCGTGCCGGGCATTCGCCGAGGCGCGCAGCCGGCTCGATCCGGCGAGTGGGGCCACGTCAATGGAGTGCGCGGGTGCGTACGCCATCTTTGACGGTATCGACTCGCCTGTCACCCAGACATTCGGGTTAGGTCTGTTCGAAGAGGCGACGCCGGCGGCGTTGGGTCAGATCGAGCGGTTCTTCGTGGACCGGGGCGCGAAAGTGCAGCACGAAGTGAGCCCGCTGGCCGGCGTCGTGACCGCCGACCGGTTGTGCGGCCGAGGGTACCGGCCTATCGAGATGAGCAGCGTGCTATTTCGTGGCGTCGAGGCGCCGGAGCGGTCCGATCGCGGCGTCGTGGTGCGGGTGGCTGGCGCAGAGGACGCGGCGCTCTGGGCGGATGTCAACATTCGGGGGTGGGCGCATGGTCACCCTGAACTGACGGAGTTCCTAGAGGAAGTCGGGGCGCTCATGACCGCGCGGGCGCAGACCGTGTGTTTCATCGCGGAATCCGGCGGGCAGGCCGGTGCCGCGGGCGCGCTGTTCGTGCATGACGGCGTCGCGCTATTTGCCGGGGCGGCGACGGTGCCGGAGTGGCGCCACCGCGGGTTGCAGTCCGCGCTCATGCGGGAGCGGATGCTGTATGCCTACGAGCACGGGTGCGATCTGGCGATGATGGTGGCGGAAGTCGGCAGCCAGTCGCAGCGGAACGCGGAGCGTGCCGGGTTTGCCATCGCGTATACGCGGACGAAATGGGGAGCGGCGCTTCGCGGCCGCTAGAGAGGAGACGTACGGAGAGGAGAGAGGAGACGTGGCGCATCTTCCTCGACTACGCGACAGCTCGATATCGGGGTACACGAATCTTTCGTTCCAACAGGCGCGCTTGAGCGATGTCGTACGAGTTCTGCATCCGCAGCAGGGTGTCCATCCTGACCCCGAATGCTTTTTCGATGCGGAGCGCCATTTCGCCGGACAGGTTGGCGTGACCGTTCAGCAGGGTCGATAGTGCGGGCCGAGATACCCTCAGGGCGGCCGCTGCAACAGTGACGGATAGGCCAAGCGGCTCGAGGATCTCGGTCCGGATGAAATCGCCCGGGTGAGGCGGGTTAACCATGCGCATGGGCTATTCCCTGATATCGGTGCTTGAGGTCTTTGTGCCGAGTGCTCCCAATGGTCACGTGTTAAGTGTAGCCTAACGGGCTACATTCGGCAAGACAGCTTGAGCCGCTGTGTCGGTGGTGCACCGCTGGCATGAGTGGCATGCTATGGTGGGGGCCGTTCTCGAACGGCCCCCGCTGACCTCCTTCGCTTGTATCCGTCGTGCGACTGGTAACGGCCTGGTGACGCTAGAGGTACGCCCCGCGGGCTCGATGCATTCAGGAAATACTTAATAGCGCCATCGCTCGCCGCCAGACTATCGCCCTGATGGTGAAGAATGCAACAATGATGAACCATGTTGGGCGGCCGAGCTTTGGCAAGGCGCTCATGATGCGGCCGGTGCTATTGACGGACGGCTCCATATTGATGCTGGTGGTCGGGCACACGCGGACACCGTGTGGCCGCATCATCCAGCGCAGTTACCGTGGTATGGCGGTGCGCGAGTACTACGAGCGCGCGTCGTCGGCCCGCGATACCACGGGCCTTCCGTCGTGCAAGACGGATGCGGGCCGGGTCGTGTACGGAGGTGGCGGTATCTGGCCTGATGTCACGTTGGCGGCGGAGCCGCCGGTGCCGGTCTGGCTCGATCGGGTGCGGACCGATGCGCTGCCGTTGCAGTGGATCGGCGGGTATCTGGACGCGCATCGGGCGAGCTACGATTCATTGGCCAGCTTTGTTGCGGCGCCGGCGATGCCGGATTCCGCGGTAGCGAGTTTCCGGTTGTTTGCGGGTGCGCGGGGCGATTCGATCCCCGAGGGTATGGCGGCCGATCGCATCGTGCAGCGTGTGCTGGCGTTGGAGCTGGGTGGAGCGCGCTGGGGGCCGGCTGGGTACTATCGGGTGGCGAGCGTGCTGGATCCGGAGATCACGGCGGCGGTGGCGGCGTTCGATCGGGGGACAGGAGCCGGGCGCTGACGGTGCGGTGTCACCCACTCATGTGCTCGCGCACATTTTCGGCGCGGCCTTATGCCAGGGGCTGACGAGGTGAAGGATCCCGAACGGTTCGGGGCTGAGGTTCGGGAGAGGTTATCGATCGGGGCGACCACTCTCCACCGCCGGGGTTGGGCGGTATGCCTGCTCGCCGGTGCGGTCCAATTGATCGCCGTCTTCCGAGCGCTTTTCTCAGGGCCAGCGCTGGCAACCACCCGGCTATTTCTCTCCACGCTCATCTTTTTCGGGCTAGTGATGGCAATGATATTGAGAATGGCGTGGGAGGTCTGGCATCTTGCTGACGTTTGGCTGCTGGCCACCGCAATCGAAGTGCAACGGGAATGGAGTACAGTGCGGATACCACTGACCCGTATCAGGCGTATCGACGGTCCACGATGGTGGACGGCTGCCATCCGTTTGCGTTTCGATCCGGCGAGCGGTGGCTTACGGCAGGTCACGTTCCTCCAGCGTGGCAACTGTGGAGGCCTCTTTCCCGGACTGAGCAACGACGCAAGGGCCACGTTGGCGCGACGTGTAGCCGAAGCAACTGCGCCCTCAGGTGCTCCACGAGAATGATCGCATGGGAGGACGGTTCCGCAGCACCGTGCTCAACGCGCCAAGCGCGTCTCCAAGCGTATCTCGATGATGGCTTGTTCATCGGGGCTGAGTTGTAGAAAGTTGGCTGTGGACCCCACGGTCCATCCGGCCTCTTCCAGTTGCTTGCGTTTGGCTGCGGTCATCTTGACAGGGTCTTTGCCGGCATTTGGCATTGCGCGTATTCGGTCAGGGTTGGTCGTACATCGGCGGTCGCTGCTGACACGATGTGAGCGCCATCGGTGTTGGCGCCGTATCGGCATGGCGCGATCAGGCAGCGTGGCGTTGAAGGCCATAGTCGCGTCAGAATGATGGCGCTCGATGCCGGCATGAGCCCCATGTTCCCGTGAATGCCCGCTGCGAGCCCCATTCCGTCGAGGTATATTCTTATCCGATGGCGCACTTCCTCCCGCCTGGTTCGCAGTCCGCATTCTGCCGCGATCCGCAGTTGCATGGCTGAACCTCGCCATCTCGAGCACGCGCCAATCGCCGAGGCGATGGTCGATTTTCAGACCACGTTGCCTGACACATTTGACATGGGCCGATTCCAGGCATTGGCCGAGGCGCTCCATGACCGGTATCCCGTGGTGGAGCAGCAAACTCAACATCAAGCCTTCCTCCGCATCGGACTTGGCGTATCAGCGGCCGATGTTAAAGAGCCACAGTTACGGGGTTACGTGTTCAGATCGGCCGACCGCCTCACCATCGCTCAGTTCCGGCGTGATGGCTTCACGTTCAATCGGCTGCGCCCTTATACCAGTTGGGACGAGCTTCGGCCCGAAGCACTGCGGCTGTGGGAACTGTACCGCAAAACGGCCGACCCGCCGCCGTGCACGCGTCTCAGCCTGCGATACATCAATCAGATAGAAATTCCCATCCCGGGAGCGGATTTGACCGACTATTTCATTCTGCTACCGGGGTTTCCCGCCGATATTTCCACTCCCATGACGGAATTTCTGACCCGCATCGTCCTCGTCGATCCGGAATTGAACGCCGGGGCGACTGTCGTTCTCGCGTCGCAAGTTGGCCCGAATCCAAATCTCGCCGTCATCATTCTCGACATTGACGCATACCGCCAAGTACCGGACGGTATAGTGCACGACCGTGTTCCCCAGGCCTTCTCGGACTTGCGAGCCCTCAAGAACCGGATCTTCTTCGGTAGTGTCACCGAGACGACTCTGAGGCGCTATCAATGACCGTGTTCGCACCAGACATTCCGGGCTCGATGTGGAACGCCGACAGCGCGGTGAATTCCGAAACCCACGGTCTCTACAATCGCCTGCGTAGCGCCCTGGCCACAGCGCGTGACGCGACCGGCCGCTGGACCGACCTGATTGCATCACTCGATAACGCCTGTATGGACGCCGCAACCACCGACTGGGACGGGGCTGGTGGTCATGCCATCCTTGCTGGCTCGTACAAACAGGCGCAGGTGTTCCTCGAATTGCTGCCTGCGGCGTTCCCAGCCCCACTGATCGGTGTGGATGCTGATGGCGAGGTCACGTTGGAGTGGATTCGCGGAGCGCACGCGGCGTTCAGCGTGAGCATCTCAGCTGCCGGCGATCTGACGTATGCAGGTCTATTTGGCCCGGCCCGCGCCCGTGGCAAGGAGCCGCTCGGCACGCAACTACCGCGCGCCATCATAGCAAACCTCCAGCGGCTCAGCGCGTTAGGGTGACCGCGGCAGTTGACACCATTGCGGCGACGCCCGACGAGCCCCTAGCTCGGTTCCTCACCCAGAGCAGCCACTGGCACAAGGAACGGCACCAGGTCAGCAGTAGCGCCTTTCTGCCTTCGCGGCTCGCGACGGGACTTTCGGTCTTTCGGACTACGGGTCTGGACGCGCGTGCGGTGTGGGCGCTCGGCGACCTGCACGTCGTTCCGTCACCAGTGCGTCGTGTGCGCGGCGCGGCCACGGTGATTGCCTCAGTTGTAACCACTGCAGGACTCACGCTCGTGCGAGATGATGTTCCGCCTCGCCATGCTGAAATCCGCAACTGGCCAGAGGAAAAGGAGGCACGAAAGCAGTGCGCGCTGGAGCTCGCAGCCTCGGCCTCGCTCACACTCCGTGACGCGACATAGGGCGTGCCTTTGGACGCATGCAGGCACAAACTGCGGCGCCACGTGGAAAGTGACGTGTTGCCAGTGGACAAGATCACACGCGCCGGCTCGTTTGGCCAACACGGTAATTGGCCAGATTGTTGAGTATACGGCCACCTCACCGTGCGGTTACACGGCGTATGCGACGGTTACAACTTAGCCATCGCAACCGCGTCAGTTCGCGGTTCCGGCGCGCCGGCGGGTTGCCTGGCCAACGTGGCGTGTGGCGTGTGGCGTCATTCGAACACCGGATTCCTCTGACGTTACTTGCGCATTCCCAGCTATAGCAGCACACTAGAGGCCGCTGCAATCCCTGGAGTGCCGGTGTTTGGACCGTCTTTGCGGGCGTGTGTCCTCTGTACCCGCACTCTGGTAGCTAGCGTCGCCTGTTCGAGTGCCGTCACGCCCGGTCTTGAGCCTAGTGACGTCGCGTGCGCGTGGGCGGTGACGCGGTGAGGACGCGTCGCGCGGCCGCGGCCGCGGTGCTCATCGCGCTTGGTGTCATGGCTGCCGGCTGCGCCGATGTCAGGAGAACGCTCAGCGGCATGTGGGCGCTGTCGACTGCCTTGCAGGCGCAGTTTCAACAGCCCTTCGTCGTGACACGGACCACGAACGGCGCATTGATACTGTCGGCGCAGGCCCCGGAGGGCGAGGCGGAGAAAGTGACGCCGGGGATGGGTCGGGAGCGGGCGTTGCTGATCGCGAAGTTCGCGCGGGCGCATTACACCGATACGATTGGACTACAGGCGATCACGGTAGTCTTCACGACACGGACCGACGTCGGGGTGCTGCACATACAGCACAGCTATCCGGGCGGATCGTGGTCCCTCAGCTCGCTCGATGCGGAGCCGGACCCGGAGGCTGCGGACAGGGGGGCCAGTCCGTGATAGACCGTTGACCAGGGACGGGTGCCTGTCATCAGGCGTTGGCGCTCGCGACGGATCGCCACCTCGTGTCGCGTAGCGTCTCCGGGACCAACGAAACTGAAGGCCCGTACGCGGCGGCGTGGCGCGCCTATCGGAGAGCGGGATGGATCATTTTTTTGCTCCTCGCCGGCATCCCGATCGGTGTGTTCCCCATCGCGGGGCTCCTTCGCCACTGGTTCACGATCCCTCTATCGTTAGCGGACTTGTCACGTTTCTGGCTCCTGGTGATGGTCATCGCCGTGTTCTGGGAAAATCAGTGGCGTTGTCCCCGGTGTGGCAAAAAGTTCAATGTGCCCGTCGGCCGCCGCCGAGGATTACTTGAATCCAAGTGTCCGCATTGCTGGTTGCCCAAGTGGGCAGAGTGGGATCCCCGCAAACGGTGGCGGGATCTCTGACGTCGGGAAGCATCGGGCGGTATCGGACGCACACCGCGTACCCCGAGGAGTGGTGGGCGAGTCCCGCCAAAGCAGTCCTCTGGGGAGACTCAATAGTGAGTGGCCGGTCAACACGGTGGGGGGCGCGTCCGGCTCACCGCGAGAGGCGATGCGAGGTGACGGAACTCTTCAATAGGCTACGATGCCCGACCGGTGCATTCCGCACGGGGCTCGGTGTGAATGACATCCCGTCCAATCGCGGTCGGCTCCGGATCCCACATCGATCACCGTTACCTGTGGCCAATCGGATCGTTCGATTTATCGCCAGCGGACTGTGAAGTATCCCACACGCGCCGAGTCCGGATATTGCCGGTCAAGGGCCCGAAGCAGCTCCGGGTCGACCTCCGAGAATCGAAACTGCCGATTCACGGCCACGACGCCGACTTGGTGGGCGTCGACGACCCTCAAGACGGACTGCGCATCGGTTGGCGGGTCGTTCAGGAACTCATAGGTGGTTCGCGTCGGGTTATCGAGACCGGCGAGAAAATACGCCTCGGGACAGTCGGGCGTGCAGAATGTGTCGTTGCTCGTGGCGTGGGCGCGGAGTGTGTGCACGAGGTTCGTGTAGATGGTGCTATCCTCCGGGCTGACGCGGATCCCTCCACGGGGGACCGCCAGCAACGAATTGGGTTTCGGATCCAATCCGGATGCCAACGAGCGGAAGGCGCGCGTGTTCAACCGTCCGACCCCAAAGCACAGCAAGAACGCCAGGAGGACACCGCCCACAGTTGCAGGGACTCGGCGGCTCAGCCCAGCGAGCACCGCGATGCCGGCGAGCACCGCGAGGGGAGCGACGTAGCAGAAGTAGATCGTCGCGGCAAATGGAAATTGTACGAGGCTGAAGAACACGGCGGCGAACACCACCATGACGGCTCGCTGGCGGTCGAGCGCCCGGCGCGTGGTGTGCTGTGTGCGCAGGAGCAGTACCGCCGCGGCACAGGCCGCGATGGGGACGGTCGTCCGTGCCGCATCAATGAGGCTCGCGTACACGACCCCGGTACCCGACAGCAGAAGCACTGCCGCGGCCACCGGTATCGTGGCCCACGCCAACACACGCTGGGTGTGTCCGTGCGCTATGGACGTAATCCATAACCCCGCGGCGATCGGCAGCGCTCTTGCCGCTGCCCAGAAGCCAGGCGGTGCCAGCGTCGCCGACACCAGGCGGCGCACTGGCGATACGAAGACCCCGGTCATCAGCGACCCAACGGCGTGGGTCGCTACGTATGGTACGAGAAACAGAACGACAGGAACAACGATACCCAGCGCAAACGCACACAGGTCGCGCCCTAGTGGCCGCCACTCGAGTCCTTCGGATCGCGTTCCCGCCACCGCGACAACGACGCTCGTGGCGGCCACGGGGACCACGAGCTGCAGCACGATCCCCTCACCGATATTGTGCCACAGGAGCACGAGCAGGCCCAGAGACAACGCGATTGCCGCCAACGCCGCGGCTCCCGCCCGTATCCAGCGTCGTGATCGCAGGCTGGGACTTTCGCCCTGCCACCTGCCGCCGGCATCGAGACTGCGCCAGTACAGAAACACCGCGACCGCGACGATGAAGTAAATGCCCACGATCTTGACGAGGACCGACACGCCGGCGAACACGCCGGCCACCGTGAGCCACCGGCGTGTTTTCATCTCGAGGTACCGGATCACGGCCCATGTGCCGGCGGTTGTGAAGAACAGGTTGTACCAGGTCGGCATGGACGCCGAGTAGTTCGGTACACTCCATGCGACCGCGACTGCGGTTGCCAGGGCGGCGCCTACGGGGGGGATGAACCGAGCGGCGATGGCATAGAACACTGGTACCCACAGTGCAAACGCCACCAGGAGGGCGAATCGGAGCGTGACGAGCGACTGGCCGCCGATGGCGAATGCTACGGCGTGGTAGGCGGTGAGCAAGCCGGTGTACGCATCACCGAAGTCGCGATGCGGGATTTGGCCGGCGAGGAGGCGCTGCGCGCTTTGTGCCAACAGGCCTTCGTCATGCGGGGTCCAGTCGCGGGTGATTCTGGATCCGACGTAGGCCACGCTCGCGATCCACACCCCGACCATCAGGGCGCGCGACGGCAGCAGGTCTGCCCGCCGCCGATTGCGCGTCTGCGGCAACGCCTCCGCGCCGGCGGTCATGGCGCGGCCAACTCCTGGCTATTCCGTAACTCCCGACCTTGCTCTAGCGAGTCGAGCGGCGCGGGGCGTATCAGCCGGTCCAGGCTCAGCGCGTCGTGCAGGTTGGGCAAGACCATACCGTCCTTGGTATGAGTTTTCTTTAGAGGCACCGTTTGGTGTACGCGCCAATTGCGTGTTCGAGTTATCACGTCCTGGCGCCAGTTCCCGTTGGAGGTCAGCGCGCCCGCAGTATTACGGTACTGGCAGATTCAGGAGTAAGGGCGGAACAGTTCGCTTGTGGCGTGGGCGTGTCCCGCCAACGCGATCCCACGGGGAGACTCAAGAGTAAGCGGCCAGTTAGCGTCAACCTCGCGGGAGCGACTGGCGTACTGAACAGCGATGGAGCGAGCCCTTACGAGAAGGTGGATTCTGCCGCAAAGGCTAGGCCCAAGTACTCGTTGGCCTGGTAGCCTTTGTGAGTGGGTGTACGCACCATCATGAGGCGTCGACCGGCGAAGCGAGTGTCGGTTGGCCGTCGAGCGCGGCCGATAGCGTACGAGCCGTCGGTGCTGCTCAAGCGGAGCTAGCCAAGATCGTGCATGACGGGCCGAGGGTCGTCGCGGCATTCATACGTGACACCGGAGGTGTGCTCATCGATTTCTCACCTGACACCAAACAGTCTCTTTGCGGTGGCGGGCGGGTCCGGGTTACCGCGAGAGAGGCGATGCGTGGGTGACGGAACTCTTTCAATAGGATACGGTGCCCGCGCCGGGCGCGCCTCGGACCTCTGCTTGAATGATTCGTTGCTAACCCTGTAGTGATTGCGCCGGTCGCCGGTTCCCGTGACGGAGACGGTCGATCCAGACGGACGTGTCGACGAGGATCACGAGGCCGTGCGCCGCGTCGCTCGTCGGCGCGGAATCGCGCGCAGATCGTGTTCCGTGCCGCCGAGTTGTGCTAGCAGCCTACCGCGCTCGATCGCGATCAGCGCCTTGAGACCGGCCCGCACCAGGGCGGGTTTCTCCGTGATCCCCGTCAGCCTAGCCGCCTCCGCCAACAGGGCATCATCGATGTTGAGGGTAGTCTTCATATGTATGACTGTCGCATATCGATACATACCTGGCAACGCATCAGCATGCTCGGGCCAACCCGGATCAATGCTGCGCGGGTGCCGATACTCGCCTATTCAATGGTTGATTATCCGAGTCCTCCATCAAGTTACCTACAGTATGGAGGGGTTACATCACATCCCTGGATCATCTGCAGATTTAGCAATCCGGGTAGGAGGCTCCAATGGCGGCTGACAATCTGAGGAACTTGACCCAAGATGCAGAGCCAAACCGTTCTCCTCGTTCTGTACTCCGGCGAATGAAGCGATTTGTCGTCGTGAGTGCTGTGGTCGGCCTCTGTGTGCCAATCTGGTGGGGGGTACTGGGGTTCCTGGCATTCACCGCGCCGCAGTCGGCCACGGCTGACATGTTTTGGGATATGATACGTGTGACGTGCCCTCCGTGGTTGATTCCCAATTCTTCTTATGCGGGACTGATTGTCACACCATTGTTGCTCAATGCGGCTCTGTATGGCATCGCCGCGTGTGCCAGTGCGATCATTTGGCGCGGTGTCCGTCTGCTGTTCCATGGCACGCTTGGCTCTGGCGCCCACTGGAGGCTACCAATCGTGGTGTGCGGAGCCCTGGGTTGGATCATGGCGATCCCGCCGATCTTTATGTCGGGCGGCGCGCCATGGCCGGTCGTCCTAATGCCGATTGGTGCTTGGATTACAATCGTAGCGATTATCGCGTGGTTCTCGATCACGCCGCGGGGCTGGCCGAACTCGCAAGCGCCGACGGAATAAAGGACCTGACCTTCTGTTGTGGAGCAGGGAATCACGGATCCGGTGACGGTTTGTGCGAGCAAAGCCTCGACTCATGTCGCTCGTCTTACACCGCGGATGCCAACTTGACCGATCCTTCATGGCGGTCAGCAAGCAAGAGCCGTCGGGTTTTTTCTGGATCATACGGGGTTCGTGGGACCAGGCGAGACGGTGGCAACGGTGCGTTCGAAACACTGATTGCCAAGTTCGCTGTCTTCTTGATCCGGGGAGCAGACCTGCCGTGGGATATATCCAGCGTAATGACGTCTGGGCTGTGGCTCACGACTGGTAATGCGTGCCTACCGGAGTTGTGTTGGTTGCGTGGTAGGCCATTTGCAATTGTGGTGGTGGGCATAGTAATGGCAGCGCGTTGCGGGTCTGCACAGCAACCCTCGGCGGACTGGAACACGCCGCGGCACGTCGTAATTGGGGCAGAGGACAGCATTATGTTCTTCACCGCGTCTGTGGCTGCGTCATACCACTGCATGCCCATGGTAGTGCCGGGCCAACTTGGGAACCGCGTGTTTAGCGGCTGCATGGAGCTGGAGACAGGCGCCGCCCCGGGCGATTTTGTGTTCCGTGATACCACCTCTGTACATCGGGTTTTTGCAACGGGAGTAACGCTTGGCGGAACGCGGGCGCGCTTTGACTCTCTTGCCAGGGTATTAACTGCCCACTTTGGATCGCCGCGACGGTGTCCGGGGCGCACCGGCCGCCTGGGCAACGCCAACTATCCTCCCTCGCTACAGTGGAAACCTCCGGGGTTGACAGTTCAGCTGCGTCTTGGAGCGCCGTACGCTGGCGCTGCTTCGGTCGTGGAAGCGCAAACTGTACGGTCTGACTTGCCGTGCGGCGACTGGATTTACGCCTACGGTCCAGCATAATCGCATTCGCGATCTGCAGTAGCCGCAATGACTAATTGCCACGTCAGAGGTCTTATTGGAGGCCAATGATCGGTAGAAATGCCGCTCACGTAGTCATGCTAATCGCCGGGACCAACACGACGTTCACTCTCGACCGGCAACCCTGCGTCGACTCGAGCAGCGTTAGATCGAACGGCGATAGGTCGTTCGACGACTTATGCGCTGGCTTCGAATCCTTAATCGGATCCTCATCAACGTTTAACGTCACATTCGCTGCCGACGCAGAATCAGAGCAGTATAGTCCGTTTAATATTGACGTGTTCGACGATCAAGAGGGGCTTGCCTATCACACGGGCCGCGGTTGGGGACATTGCGATGGTGGCAATCACTCATCGAGCGTCGAGCAGTCATTGGCTCACGAGATCTATCATCACATTCCTGTCGCGAGCGGGCACGGTATGAATTTTAGCGAGGAGCAGGCCGAAAACCCGCGGTGAGAACGTCTATCTAAAGTCAATCGCTTGGCCATCCCGATGCGATCATCAATGAACTGGCTGGGTGTGCTAAGTACGGGAGTAGTCGTTCTCGGCCTAGCAGGAATGCCGGGTATGGCCTTTGCGCAAGGGCTAAAGACCTGCTCCGTGACCAGTGTTGATTTGCGATCGTGGTTACTCGTCAGTGCGCGGCACGCGCGATTGAACGTGCGCTTGCCGCCCGGATACTCGGTTATATCCTCTGACCCAGTTGAGATCTGGGGCTTGCCTAGAGACGGAACCTTGGCGTACAAAGTGGTCGCTAGTCCAGCGGACTGGAGCGACAGTCTGTCCGCTTACGCGCGATCACGCCCGGATCAATGGTGCGCGGCAATGGTCGGTGGGAAGCCGGTCATTGTACGAACCGCGTACGCCAAGCGAGACTATAAGGAAGGGTGGTTCGTACAAGCATTCTGGCAACTCCGCAGTGATCGCCAGCTCCGCTTGATCGGCTTTGCCCCCGATTCCGTCGGGGCACAAGTGGTTCTCGCCGCCGTGCAAGCCGTGCGTCTGACTGAGTAGAGCCGCGCCGATTGAAGCCGCCGCCACAGGTGGCAAACGCCCTCACGTAGCAGGGGTCTCACGACCGGTCAATCCGGGGCTATTACGACTGCGAGCTCTGGCGTTGCTATTTACCTCGGCACCACCGGTGGCGCCTTCGATTCCCCTACGCAGACATTCATTACTCTAGCGCACGAAGAGGCACACGCGTTCGGCCGCGACGATGATCCTGGGGATACAGCAAATCCATTAACAAACCCTGCGCAGGGTGCAGCGTACGAATGCATGTCTGCCTTCACGGCAATTCACCACGACGCCCCCAGTAGTCTAGGCGCTGTCGAAATGTGTTACGTGGTTGATCGTCGGTAGTGAGTGGCGGAATGTCAAATATGCGTATGCCAGCTGCGAGCATGGGGGAACACGCAGGCATCACAAATGCGCCCGCGACAGGGTTTGTGGCCCCGCGTAGGCGTTCGCTCGTGTCTAAGTGCCTTCTCTTTGGGTTGCTCATGGGGTGTGGTCCGTCGCAACCGTCGTACCCGAAGTATCCGCAGTCGTGGACCAAACCCCGACGCATAGTAGTGGCGAGCCGCGACAGCATTATGGAGCTCACCGCATTGCCCGATACAGAGTATCGTTGTATTCGGACGCTGGAGCCTGGCCGGTTCGAGGGTCGTCTATACGACGCCTGTGTGTGGTGGCACAGGTCTCCTGGTAGGGATGGTTTTCTTTTCCGGGATACGACCCCTGCAGGATATGTCTTGGCGTCCGGAATGCGGCTGCGCGGCGGCCGGCAGCGATTTGATTCCGTCGCACGAGTGTTTGTAGGCCATTTTGGTTCGCCTCATGCGTGTCTGAGCAAAAGCTCCCACGAAACCAGATTCGCCATTGACGTATGGCTGATGTGGGCCGGCCCTCCAGATCTGACCGCTCAGTTGCGATTGGAGGCATCTCGTGACGGCGCTGTCCCACCGGACTCGCTTGTCGAAGCGCAGATCGCACGGACTGGCCTGCAGTGTGGGGAGTGGCTAATTGCGGGTGGTCCATTGTAGAACGGCGGAGCTCTCCAGCCGTCGGCGCTTTATCTCGGGTATTTCATGACCGCGTGGGTACTTCGTTATGCCGTATCGTTCACGGCGCCACGAGGGCTACCTCGTCTGGGGCCTGTTTCACAGCTAATGTCTCTGGCAGTCGGCCCCTCTGTCGGCGTGATCAAGCGGATCGTCGTCGCTGCACCGATCGCGCTGGTAGCAATCGGCACGATCGCGAGCGCGTGTGCGCGACATGTGACGCAGGTCAACGATGTAATCATTCCGGGTTGTGACACTATCCCAGAGGCGAGGCATGGTCCATCGACTCGTGTTCCGGAAGCTACGCCTCGCTCCGCAACGGGCACGCTTGTTGGCACCGTGGACGAACGACTGACAGGAACCGCCTTGGCGGATGTGTTGATCCGCGTGCGTGGCATCGATAGCAGTGTTGCACAAACGGACTCGACCGGCGGTTTTGTCGTCCGCGATCTGTCGCCCGGTCGATACGTCGTGGCCGCCATCCACCTCGGTTACGATGCGCAACGAGATACCATTGAGCTCGCAGCAGGCGCCGTTGTGACGAGACACTATCACCTGAAATACGACGTCTGTCCGTAGCCCCCAGTACCCGCAACCCGGCGCGCAGTTCTACTGGCTCGGCACTCGTAGCAAGTCCGCCCCTCTCCGCTTGACGCGCTCACTCCGCCGATCGTACCGAACCGTCGTCTTGATTCTTGCACGCCCGTGTCGGAAAGGGTTGCTTTCAACGGGCTTAACCGCTCCTGGATTGCTAGGTTCAGCCCTGTCTCTCGTTCAGCAAGCTCTCGCGATCCGTTCAGTTATCCTGGACTGTTACGAAACAGCAAAGGCGGCCGCACAGTGTCAGTAGTCAGCGACATGAACGCCGACGCACGAGCAGCCAAGAAGCTGTGCCTGGGCATTTGGGCTGGAAATGGCAATGGGACACTGACACCGATTACGGGTGTCCGGCGTGTACTACCATAGTGGTTCTCTATCGTTGTCTCGTTCCCGACAATAGAAGCGCCGACGCGCTTCTCGACGCCGTGCGCGGATTCGCTGCGGATAGTACGCTGACGGCCGTTGAAGCCACGCCTGGAGCGGTGCATCATCAGCTAGCACTCAGGGGTCCAGATGCGGCGGCCGCGTCCATAAGAGCTTACGCACTCGAGGAACATGAGATAGCCGCGCTTCGCCCGGTTGGAGAGTTCAGCGTTTGTGTCGCCCTGGCGCCGGCGGATGACACACCTCAGTCCACATTTCTTTGTTGGGAAGTCCTGACCGCTATCGCGTTGTTCAAACCGTGTGCGGGATGGATCAGTGAGTTGGCGTATCCTCCCTCGGCTATCGAGCGGGTCGCGCCTATTCGTCGTGCATTGTTCAGTGACGGAGGCGATGGTTGCGTATTTACTGCCTCGGAGCTCATTCATGTCATCGAGAACGTCTAGGTGGCCAATTCCTCCGCAATGATGCGCTCCGCCAATGGGGCACATGCCATCGCAACAATGAAGCTGTCGTGGATTGTCAGAGCGGAGATCCGTAAGGATTGGCGAAGGACTGCGTGGAGCACCTCGACGAGTGAACGGGTGCCAGCATTCTCGCCGCCGGCTGCCGCGAGACCTATACCAAGACGGGCACGACGACAGACTGCGCAGTTGCCGTCAGCGAAGGCAATCATATGAGGTCGGTGGGGGGCCACACGTGTCTTTCACGTCGCCTGATGCCGCGAGTCCTTTGTATTGTCATAACTGTCATTGCTTGTAATGGACACGCCAAGCCGAAGTCCATTGGTTCAGATCACCCGGTGCTTGATTCTCTTGTGACCAGATACCCGTGCAAGCACGACGCTATAGTGTCCAACGAGGTAGCGCCTCTGACTGAGGAGCAGCGATGTGCCCTTGTCGAAGCGGGCTTTCGGGCAATCGCATCCGGTCGTGGCGCGCCGAGCGGCGTCATGGTTTCCGACACCGCTAGGATTCGCGGCGCGACGATATGGCGGTTCGCTTTTCGCGACACAAATGAGCGGCCGAGCATCACATATTGGAGCATTGATTACGATGTTGGCGATCCCGCGAGAACTCCCACCGTACGCATCGATGCGTTGACAGGTCAGATCGATGTAGGACGCGCGTCAAATCCGTGATGCCACACCCGTGCCGCGGTCGGCGATGGTCGGTGGATGGAGGTGGGGCTCTCCACCAGATGTGACGTGAGCGTTCAGCCGTGCCTGTCGCTAAGCAAGCCCTCGCCGTCGGTTCGATTATGCTGGATGGTTACAAAACAGCAAAGGTGGTCTCACAGTGTCAGTAGTCAGCGACATAAAGGCCGACGCTCGAGTAGCCAAGAAGCTGCGCCTACCCTGGTGGGGCGTACTGTGTTGCATTGTAGGGAGTATGCCGATCCCTTGGCTATTCGATCACTTCGGCAAGCTTAATCTTGCGCTGCCTACATTGTTTGGCATGGGGATGCTTGCTTGCGCCGTTGCGATTAAGTGGAACCTGAGGCGGCGGGTATGGTTTTGGATTACGATGCTGGTCATCGTGGGACTTCATGTCGCGTTGATTTTGTTAGTTCCCTGGACGGACAGGTGGGTGCCCGGACCGGCGCTCGTACCGTTTGGCATTGTAGATTTGTTCGTAATGCTCGCGATCATTTCTGTTGCGAAGCAGCTTATTGGAGGACCGGATGCAGTTGATCCATGACTGCGCTCCTCTAGAATCTTGGGCTAATGGCTTTGACCATTCGACATGAATGGCATCTCTCCCCAAAGTTGGGCCACTGAGCGCGTAGCTCTTGCATCCGGGGCAGCTCTCCCCAAAGTTGGGCCACTAAGCGCGCAGCTTTTGCATCCGGTCTGGGCCTGGGGTGAACACACCACCGGGGCGGAAGTGCGCCGGCGGCTGGTGGAGAGTCGGTTCTGACCGGAATGGTGCCCCAGCTCGCTCGCCTTGCGGGACGGCTTCAGGGATTGGCGATAACCTCAGGGGGCAGTGCTGCCTTCATTGCGGCAAAATCATATAGAAAGAATGAAATCGGCGACCCTTCATCGGCGAGCTTGAGCAGTTGGGATGTTGTTCCGGTTGTCGGAACGTAGAGGGCTGGCCTAGGAGCGTATCGGGGCATGCTTTAGGTGACGTTATCACGGGAAGTGATGTGACGGGTGCCACGCTGCTCAAAAATGTCCGATGGGGCATAGCCTACGGGTTGGGCTTCGCGAGCATGTTCGTGCTCTATGTGCTTGGCCTATTCGCGATTCGTGGGGCGCAGCCGTTTGAGCACCTGGGCACGACCCTCACTGAATGCATCGTGTTTTATGTTGCCGGCGGCATTATGACTGGTACGATGGTAGGCTTGCTGCGGCCCCTGCTTGTCACACGTCGCGGTGCCATGGTAGTCGGTGCGGTTGCGCTAGTACCCATGGGTTTTGGTGCGATGCTGATGGTGGCTGGTCCGATCGCGCGGTGGGATAAAGGTGAGTGGGTCATACCTTTGGTTTACAGTGTGTTGGTGGGGCCGCTCGCTGCGTCGAACTTGTGGCGAGCGAAACATCCAGCTTCGAGTAGTGAGAACGGTTGATGCGGTTACTCGATGTAAGGCGTAACTCTTACGAGATGCCTACGGTGATACCGCGCATTTGATTGGTCGTCGTATTGGAATACCAAAAGTAGCTTGTACGATGCAGGCGCATGCAACTCGCCTCACGCTGACCTTTCCCCGGCGATGAGGAACGCTAATTATGGGTCCTGACCCTGCCCGAGGCGGGAGGATCCGATGCGAAACGGGTCGGGCTGAAACGCGCTACTATCTCCTCAACCCCAAGCAGTACCTCGTTCAGCATCAGGAGGTACGCTATGCAGAACCCATTAGCGTGCAGAATCATCCGGTGATCCTGTCGCGGATTACAGATGTTTTTTTCAGCTGCGATGGGAAGTTCGTTGACCCACTCAGCCCAGCTGACAAGCAAGCCATGCAAGCGGATGTGGATTCGACCCTTGCATGGGCGCAGCGCGCTGGCCATTAAGTCGAACCGGCCGGGGCATTGATTAGCCGCCGCGCGCAGCAGTTACATCCACGTATTCATCGGTTACAAGGACGCCATCGTCGGCGCGCCGGTCCGGAATTCGGGCTAGTCCAACCAAACGGGCGCCGTCACTAACGCTACTTGCGCGTTCCCAATAATTGCGACACACTTGAGGCCGCTCTAACCACCGGAGTGGCTGGTGTCTGGACCGTCGTTGCGGGCGTACCTCCTGAGTGCCTGCCCTCTGGTCGCCGCCCTCGCGTGCTCGAGCGCCACCGCCCCGGGTAAACCCGGCATCCTCATTATCGCAGGTGGCGCGCAGAGCGACACCGTCCAATCGACTCCCGCGCAGGCGCTCGTGATCCGGCTCGTAGCTGGGCCGGGCCAATCGAGCGTCCACCAGCTCGTTCAATTTACATCGCTGCTGAACTCCGACGGAACGACCGACGCGTACGTGATCCCACCGGGCTCGCCTGGGCTGGCGACCTTCGTGGTCGATACGACGGGTGACGCGGGCGAGGCAAGCGTGCGAGTGCAGCTCGGCACCGTCGCTGGGACAGCACGCGTGATCGTGGCCGCGCCGGTTCTCGGGTTCGTCGACACGGTGCCGTTCACTGTACTGCCCGGCGCGACGACCCAAATCTCGGCCGCCCCCGCCGACACGGCGATCTACGTCAACGCCACCGAAACCCTCCGCGCGACGACCGCTGATCGATTCGGCAATACGACGCGCGGCAGGGTGATCGGCTACACGATCGCCTCAGGTCCGGCGACGACCTCGGGATCCGTGTTGACCGGCGCCGCGATCGGGCGAGTCACGATCGTGGCAGCATCCGCCACGGCCCGGGACACGATTTTTGCCTCGGTCGTGCCGCTAGGCACGCTAGCCGCAATCTCATTCGACACCGCCATTGTGATGCTCAACCTCGACGGTTCCGGCTTTCAGACGCTGGTGCATGCCGACGCGACGACTGCGAAGTGGGATCCGACGGGCACGATGGTCCTCTTCAACGATGCGTCCACGAGCCTCCTCTTCGGCCCGGGTGGCACCGAATCCCTCGCCACGATTTCCGGAACGATCCTCATCGCCGATAATCCACCGGCCAACTACATGGACACGTGGCCCGACTACTCGCGCGACGGAATGTGGATCTACTTCGGGCGGTACGCGAACGGGGCGCCGCAAGCGATGTGGCGGGTGCATCCCGATGGAACGGGGGCCGACTCGCTGCGCGTGAATCTGACCGACAACAACTACATGCCATCGCCGTCACCGGACGGGTCGCAACTCGCCTACATCGGCAATGGCACACCGCTGTTGCGCATCCTCACGATCGCGACAGGTGCCGTGTTCAACCCGGGAATCCCAGCCATCTCGCCGAAATGGTCGACGAACTCCGATCTCATCGCATACATCGCGGGTGAATTGGACGGACCGATCATGGTCGTTCATGCGGACGGTACCGGATCCCGGATGATCAGCTCATCGAGTGTCAGCTACGGGATTGGCATCGACTGGTCTCCGGATGGAGCGTGGGTCGTCGCGGGCCGATACCAGAACGGCTCCATTGATCTCATCAACGTGTCGTCAGGTCTCGTGCTGCCGCTTCCGTTTACTGCGGGACTCGCCTCCCCGACCTGGCGGCCGGGGTCCAGTGGTACCGCTGGGGCGGGCCGGACGATGCGGCGCACGTCGGCGGCTCGCACCACGACTCGGCGAGCATCGTCAGCGGCATCGCTGACGGCCCCCGGATCGTTGCGGTTGCGCTGAGATCGCTCTGTGACCATACCGTGTGTCCGTCGCAGCCGACCGCGTATATCTGGGAGACGTGTACTGTCGATGGCGTCGGCGCGTCTCGTGATGATTGCGCTCCCTCTTGCGATCGTGGTGGGCAGTTGCAGCAGCTCGACGTCGCCACGGGGGGGCTCCTCGATCCAGATCCTGGCGGGCGGCGGCCAGCAGGACAGCATCGGATCGACGCTTCCGCAGGCGTTGGTGATTCACGTAGCGCTGCCGAATGGTGGGACCAATGCTGGACAGGTCGTGCAGTTCTCGACGATTCAGCCAAGCGCGCCGGGTGGAGCGATCGCGTACGTGTCGTTGCTGACGAGTCCGAGCCAGTCGTTGACCGTGGCCGACAGCACGGACCGGACGGGAATGGCAAGCGTGCAGATCATATTCGGAACGCTTGCTGGTGTGGCGAAAGTCCAGATCGCCGTGCCGGCGCTGAAGTACATCGATACGGCGAGCTTCACTGTGTTACCCGGTCATGCGGACACCATCGCCATCACACCGTCCGATACACTGCTACCGGTCGGCAAGCAGGTGACACTGCACGCCGCGAGTGCCGATCGGGCTGGCAACCCGCGGCCGGGCGATGTCGTGACGTACAAAGTGCGGTACGGCGGCGTCAGCCTGTCCGGCAATGTCGTGACGACGACGGCACCCGGGCTGGCGTCCGTAGTTGGCGCCACCGGCGGGGCGACGGACAGTGCTCTCATCAGCGTCGTGCCGTCCGGAACCCTGGTCGCGACCAGCGATACAGGTGGCGTCATCATGTTCAACCTCGATGGGTCCGGATTCCAGGCGGTGACCCGGGTCGGGGCGACAGACGTCAAATGGGCGCCAAGCGGTACGTCGGTGGTGTTCATCTGCCCCCAACCATTCAACGTGCTGCCGGTGTGCACCTCGGATCTGCACGGCAACGTGGACACCCTCGACCTCTCCTCATCGCCGGCGGACGCCTGGCCGTTCTATTCGCGTGATGGGACGTGGATCTACTACTCGCACATCGGGGAAGGCGGCATCCTTGAGCGCGTCCATCCGGATGGCTCGATGGCCGACTCGCTGCACAGCCTTGTCCCGGGCGACGACTACTGGCCATCGCCGTCGCCGGACGGCACCATGCTGGCGTACGTTGACCTCGTCTCGGGCAACCTGCGCCTCTTGACCATCGCGACTGGCGCGGTGGTGGACATGGGCATCATAGCGCACTCGCCGGCGTGGTCTCCCAACTCGAACCAGATCGCGTATCTCGCGAGCGACGGGGGAACTGGATCGCTGGCCGTGATCAACTCAGATGGAAGTGGCCAGCGGGCATTGGGATCGGCTGGGAGCCAGTACTATTTCGACATCGACTGGTCGCCGGACGGTCAGTGGATCGTGGGGCGTGAGTTAGCGACCGCGAAGATCGACGTGATCAACGTCGCGACGAACCGGGTGATGCCGCTGGCATTCACCGGGTTTGTTGGCTCACCGGCGTGGCAGCCTGGCTCAGGAACGAGTGCGTCGGCGGTGCGCCTGCGGGCGGCGCCAAGCGTGAGCCGAGTGGCACCTCGTGCGACCAGACCGTGACGCGGTGAGGGTCGGTAGGAGTTCGGCGATCGCCCTGCGGCTGGTCTACGCGTGATCACGGTGGTCTTCATGACAGCGACAGACTCCGGGGTGCTGCACGTACCGCACAGCTATCCGGGCGGGACGTGGTCGATCATCTCGCTCGATTCAGAGCCGGACCCGGCGCAAACGGTGTCAGTTGGTCAGTGCACCGAGGTCGCCAAGTCGTGAGACGCTTCTCCGGTTCATTGGTAGCAGCCGCCGCCGCTTTTGTCGTCGGCTTTGTGATCGAGAACGTCGTGTATATATCGTGGGCTGTGCGTGAGTACCCACATAACAACTCGATGGCGGGGCTTGCAGGATTCGTATATGGAATCCCGGTCGGTGGACTGTGCGCGGGTGCCGTCTTCTGTCTGGTGTTTTTCAAGGGCCGATGGCAGGCCGATGTCTCCATCGTATTTCGCCGATACGTTGTCCGATTCGGGTTGCCGGCCGGCGCCGTGATTGGATTGGCGCCGTTGATCCATGGGATAACGTGGTCGGTCGAGTGGGAGATCCTGATTGCTCGACTGGCGATATGGATGATACTCTGCGGCGGGGTCGCCTTTGGCCTGGGATGGCTACTCCACGTAACGTTCAGGCGCGACCGATGAGGGAGAGTCTTGTCAAACGCGCCCGAGTGGTCGCGCATGGGCGTCGCGATGCCAGCGGAACGCGGGATAACCGTAGTAGCATGGGCGCTGCCTCTGGTAGAAGGAACCGCTGTCAGAGCTGCCCAGGAGCAAGACGGCGCGTCGCCGCACTGCGGTTACAGCGGGTATCGCTCGGTTACACGTAAATTCCTCGTACTCGAACCAACTCGAGCTTTACATGCGCCGCTGTCAGCCCAGTTGTCAATCGTCGTCGCAAAGGGTAGTTGGTGGGGCCGTCGGCGGTGCTGTTACAGTGACAGGCCCATGATCATACAGCGCAGGCTATTTCTGGTCGGACTCGCGTTTCTCTCATTGGGCCGGTTCAACGCGCCTCCACCAGTTCCTCCAGGTAACGTTCCTCCAATTTAGGGGTCATGAGCGCGACGCCACGTGATGCGACGACACACGCCGGCTTTACGGTAGAGCGGGGTCGCACCGGCTCCCGGCTGGTCGTCAATGGGCCTTGGCGACCAGCGATCGGGGAGTACATGCGACGTGAGCGGATTTACGAACTGACGCTGAACTATGTGTGTGGGTGGGACGGTGGGGGAATCGGCTTTCTGGAGACTTTGCCATTTCTGACGGCGTTCAGCATCGTCGGCGCGATCGACGACATCAGCCCCGTTCACGCGTTGCACGAGCTTCGTGTCCTGGAGATCCGAACGTCAGCCCGGACCGCGATCGACTTCAGTTGTTTTCCGGATCTCGCTGATGCTGTGATCGATTGGACCAAAGGCAGCGATTCGTTGTTTGGCTGCGTGTCGTTGCGCCGTCTGTATCTTGATCGCTACCGCGGCGGCGCCAGCGCACCGTTTGCCGGGCTGGTCAATCTCAAGTCACTGTCCATCGTGAGTAGCCCGCTCCAGGAGGTCGTCGCTCTTGGCGAGTTGCGTAACCTGACATTCCTTGGACTTTATTACCTGAGCAAGCTAACCTCGCTCCGCGGTATCGACCGCTTGACGGGACTTCGCCGTCTGGACATCCAGGCATGCCGGCGGCTCACGAGTATCGCGGAGGTTGCTGATCTACGGCAGTTGCAGTGGCTATTCCTAACTGACGACGGCCGCATCGCGTCGCTGAAACCGATTGTTGGTCTGGCAGATTTGGAGTTCGTAATCTTTTGCGGCACGACGATAATCGACGACGGAGATATGTCACCGCTCAATACGCTGCCGCGTCTACGGTCGACGGCATTCATGAACCGGCGGCATTACTCGCACCGTCACGAGGACTTTCCTCGTGGTCTAAAGCCTGATTGGGATGAGCGCCCCGATGAGTTCTGAAGGGCCGAGTTCGGCGCTGGAACGCCAGCTCACCAGATGCCGGGAATTGTCGGCGCAGATGCAGTCGCATCGGATTGGGCGTAATCCCGTACTTGTCGTGGACTCCCTCCCCGCGGCTCGCCACCACATGAGGCCTCTGGTTGTCGCACATTAATGTGTCGGCGGCGACCCTTCCAACGTCCAATTCGATGAACCTGACGTCACACCCCTTGTGACCTGAACAGGCCACCTCCTGTTCTTGCCTGGTGCTCGCATGACATGCCGTCTTTGGACTATCGCTTTGGTGCCCGCGCTTGCCCTGTACAACTCTCGCGTTACGGCACAGACTGGGCTCTCACGTCCGGAACCCCCTCCGGCCTTTTTTGCCCTTCCCGCCGACGCGCCCGCGCCGAGAGGCAGTTGGTTGCGAGGTGACTCCACTACGGTAGCACTTGACCTGACGCCGCAGGAGCGAAGCCGGATCTATGCCGCGGTCCTTATCCACGCGACACCACCTCGTTATGGACCCCCGGTGCTCACCTATGGCCTACTCACCCACCGCAACCAGTCCGCTGGTGTTGCCACGGATGTCGCGGCTGGGGATTCATTGATACTGGCACAGGCCCGCAGCAATTGCGGGGTTCAAGGGCCTGTGCCCACAATCGACGATCGAGCGATCCGGCCTGTGCGATTCGCATCGTCTGACGGATCGCCCAGAGATGACCGTTTCGCGGATCTACGAGATCACCAAGAAGGCAGTGCGGGTATTCACCGAGTACAGTGGCCAACGTGGAGCGTGGTACGAGGTTGTCTGTCGAGTCGAGCTCCACTCTGGCCAATGGGTGGTCATCGGAGAGCGCCGCATCGCGAGCTACTAACGGAGCGTGCACATCGCTCGTCTTACGGCGGGAACGCCAACTTGCCCGATTCTTCGCTTACCGGCGTATGGCCCGGATCTTGGTCCGCTTGGCCATCGAATAGATGATGCGCCGCAAGATAGGGCGCACGGATGGCGCCGCGGCAGCCTCACCACCTGCGCAGCTCGGGACCAACGCCCGCAGATCCTGCGTGTGCTTCGGATCCCCCGGCGGAATGGGCTGCATTGTTCGTTTTTAGCGTGTGATAGATCGGAACTGGGGCTGGGTGATACGGTCGGTGGTTGGCGACCATATTATTGAGTGAGTCAATCCTTCTCAACTGTGCAACCTGACGATGCGACGCGGTAGCTCGGCCTGGTGGTCGTGCGCGCGGGTTGCGCTCAGTCTTGTGCTCGTCCAGTCTCGATGCTCGGCGCAGCCAGGTTTACCACGGATCATTTTCGGACCCTACGATGTGATTGGCGTGCCGACGCGGCAAGCCGCCACGCGGTCAGGGCGTGCAGGCATCCGATTCCTTAATGCCTGGAGTGGCACCGCCGCTCTGGGTCGTCGGAGGAAAAGTGATGCTCCAGCCGGGAGAATTGCCGGGCACAAAAGTGGAGCTGTGGCCAACGCTGCCCGCCGCCGCACCGTCATAGGGCCAGAGGCCTTCACTAGAGCTATCCAACTGCGCCAGAGTCGGATTGCCGTAACCGATCGCAGAATCGAAGGCCAACAGAAAGATCCCGGCAGGATTCTGCGGTTTCCACGTGAGCAAAGTTGAGGCACTACCAACCACCAGCCAGAGAGTCCACTCCGGAGGGATCTGCAGGCAGGTAGTTGGACCGTGAACGAAACCAAGTAGCTTGATGCCGGTCGGCGGCTGGGGGATGTTCCCATCCCCAGATAAATGCTCTCAGGTAGAGCGTCTTGCACGGCCCTGGCTGACACGTCGCGTTCACGACCAGCACCGTCGGTGCAGGCTTGGGGCCAGTCGTCGACGAACAAGCGAACCCTCCCGCGAGAACGCTGCCTACGATCGCCATCGCGACCGCCGCGCGACCGCGTGCCGCCAACGCGATGTTATACCGGGGTCGTGTCCTCATCCCGCACCCCCAGTTCCGTAAGAACACCTCATAGATGAGGTCCACAGAACCCAATGCAGCCTGGATCGCAGCCTAGTGGAAGGACGGCGGTCTCGAGGCGGAGGCAGCGGGGCCGTGGAAGAAACCGCATCACCGGGGTCTCATCATGCTAGTGATCGGCGAGGGCGCGGGTCCGAGCACGAAACACAAAGTGGAAGCGCCAAGCGGCCGGAATTGCCAGGGCGCCGCCGAGATATGAAGCATTGTGCATGTACCCGGCACAAAGATATCTGCGGATGTGAACAATGTTGTCGGGGATGTACCATCCCTGATAGGCATGCAGATCAATGCTGCGCGTCTGTACGATGCCGTAGAGCAGTCCGATCACACCGAACGTGAGAACGATACCAAGGATTAGCGGCAGGGACCACAGAAGCGCACGACGCATTAGCGCCGGAGTGCGCTGGATGAAACCCGCCACGCCGGTCAGCAGACCGATTGGCAATCCCATCCACCACGTAGCGAACCAGCCGCCTTCGGCTACGCGCACCCGTTCTGGTATCGAACCATTCAGAAGCCCGAACTCTATGAACTTGAACCGCGTGAAGTATTCCGGCGAAACCGTGTAGCTGATCTGGTCGTGCAGGGCGCCATAGGCGCCCGCTGTTATCAGCGCAGTGCCAATAAACATCACGAACGTGGCGGCTCTTGACATGGGGGCACTCCACTCGAAAAGCGGAGTCTAGTACGCGGAATCGGGTGGGGCCAGTTTCTGGAGGGGTTTGGTGAGCGAGTCGGCCGCGGCGTCCGAGGCGACGATGTGTGGGGTCAGGAACAGGAAGAACTCGGAGTCTGTCGTACTTCGACTCGTGCTGCCGAATAAGCCACCGATAATCGGGATGCTGGACAGGATCGGGATCCCGCCCGAGTTCTTGTCGTGTTCGTGATCGCTGAGGCCACCGAGCACCACGGTCTGGTTGTCGCGGACCAATAACCGCGTCCGCACGCTGCGGGTGGAGATCACCGGCGCGTTGAACACGACCTGCGTTGTTGCCTGATTGACTTCCTGGGTCACATCCAGGGTCACGTAGCCATCGCTCGAGATCGTCGGGCGGACGATGAGCCGAGTGCCTACCGGCTGGTACTGGACGACCTGGTTCTGCGCGACTGCGCCAACCTGGGTCTGAGACACCTGGATGAACGGCTGCTGGCTGCCGACCAGGATTTCGGCCTCCTCGTTATTCGCTGCCAAGACTACCGGGCGGCTGAGGATCCGCGCTTCGCCCTTCGCGGACGCAAGGGAGAGCTGAGCGGTGAACGCGGGGTTACCGACCTTCATCACTTGCGCGACGAAGTCGCCGAGGCCGAGTCCTGAGCTCAAACTGCCTGACGTTGAATCACCGAGCCCGTTCTTGTGGGAGCCACTTGCGTTGAGACCGAGTGAGAAGCTCTTGTTCCGGTCTACCTCCGCGATCACGACCTCGATCAAGACCTGAAGCGGCCGGACGTCGAGCTCCTGCACGGCGGCCTGGATCAGGTCGAAGTCCGCTCGGTTGGCACGGATGAACAGGCTGTTCGTGCCGGCGTCGGGAATGATGCTCGTCTCTCCGGTGAAGCTCGCGACACGACCGGCGACGGCGCCGACGGCTTGAGGTGCGGATTGCGTGCCGGCGGGTGTGAGTTGGTTCTGGGAGAGCTGCTGGCTGAGTGAGCCACGGGTGCCAGAGCCGGGTTCTCCGAGGGCGCTCGCGTGTCCGTATAGTGCGTTGACGGTCGCGGCGACGTCGGCTGCGCGGGCGTGACGGAGGTGGATCACGAAGAACTGGGGTGCGCCGGGAGCGCCGACGCCGGCCTGGTGTGAGCCGCCCGCGCCAGTCGTGTTGGACGGGTCAGCAGCGACTGGTGCGGGCGCCGCCGGTCGCTGCTGGAGCCGATACATGTTGGCCGCGGTGTCTGTCACCAGCTCCAGTCCCTGTCCGGCCACGAGGCCGCGCGCCAGGGCTAAGATGTCCTTACGTGGGACGGGATGCGGCGTCTCGAGCGTCACTCGTACCGGTGGAACGGTGCCAAAGGACACGGGCCGATCGAGATAGGGGGCGAGCGCGGCGATCGCGGTGCGGATCTCCACATCCAGCAAGTGAATGGTCACGCTGTCCCCACGCACGCGGGCGACCTGCGTGCCGGTGTCGGCGGAAAGCGGCTGCTGCGCGCCAAGCCTTCCGGCCGCGAATGCCATCGCGGTGCCCGCAGCGAAACCCCAGTACCGGCGGTGGCTCATCGCCACGGGTGGTAGACGGTGAGCGTCCACGTGGTGTCCGCACCGCGTACCACGACGGTGTCCCGCCAGATCCGATGCACGACGAGCGGCGTGAGTGGAGGGCGAGCTAGTGTGTCGCCAACCTTCGCCAAGACGCTCCCAGTTCTGCCGGGTACGCCTTCGAGCACGGCGACCCACGGGGGGCCGACGATGCCTGAGAGCGCGAGCGGGGGCTTTGGTGGCGTGGGTTGCGCAGCGGTCACCACTTCGCCGCTGGCGTCGTACGGAACCGCTGATGGCTCGCGCGTAAGACGGAACGGGTCGTGATCACTCGTGGCCGACGCGGCGTCGTCGATCGAGTCGCTTGGGATGGTCTGGCCGATTGGCGTGGGTCCCGGTCGGTTGACGACTACCGCCTCGGGCGATATGCCCCGGGGTGCGCCGCTCTCCCATCCGACGACGGCACCGACGCCCAGCGCGAGCGCGCTGATCCAGAGTCCGCGCTGGAAGTGGAGCGGGTTCATATGTGGCTCCGTCCGGAAGGTCGCACAGGTTGGCGGGTCATCAGTCCGAATGTGGTCGCGATTGCGACAGTGGATCCGGCGTCATCGTCTTCTGGCCGCTGTCGCGATGGGTCTTCAACTCGGCGGCACGCGCGAGGCCCACGACGGTGAAGTCCGCGTGCAACGTCTCCATCCGGCTGCTGGGCGCCGCGGGCTCGGGTTGCGTGATGGAGAGGGCGCGGACGGCGAGCAGCACGGGACCGTGCTCGAGATCCGCCAGAAACTGCGTCAGCGCCACGACGTCCCCGATGGCGTCACCACGGACCGACACGTGTGCGAAGACCTGGTGTGACGGGGCACGGTTGGCACCGAGTGAATGCGGCTCGCTGTCCACGCGCGGTTGTACCGCTCCCAACTTGACGCCCGCGTCGGAAGCCGCGTCGGACACGATGGTAGCGAGCGATGCTGCGGCGGACGCTGGATCTGGGCCAGTGACGATTGTCGAGTCGAGCGACAGCAAACGGGCGGATCGGACGCGAAGCGAGTCGTGCAGCAGGGGGTACGTGGCGATCGCCGCATCGGACCGCACCGCATCCGCGGCGAATTCGATTGCGCTGGCCTCGGCATCGCGCTGCCATGCGTGCCACGCCGGCACGCCTTTGGTCAGCAGGAGAAGGGCGGCAATGGCCATCGTCCCAAACATCAATGTGCGACGATCGCGATCGGAAAGACGGATCATGGAGATGCCTTCGCGAACCGGAACCGCACGGTCACTCGCTCGATTTCGCGAGGTGGGGGAGTGGGCGAGCCGCTGACTGGAGTCCCGGGTACGCTCTCCCGGGTGACTGGGCCCACGACCTCGACGTTTCCGAGGAAAGGGTCAGCCGCGAGGGCGGTCACAAGGGCGGCGGTCTTCGGCGCGAGCGCTA
This sequence comes from Gemmatimonadota bacterium, assembly GCA_021324775.1. Taxonomy (GTDB): domain Bacteria; phylum Gemmatimonadota; class Gemmatimonadetes; order Gemmatimonadales; family Gemmatimonadaceae; genus Palsa-1248. The sequence continues at coordinate 17,989 of JAJPIM010000001.1, read as the reverse complement.
CGAGCGTGCCTCCGGCCGAGTCGATCTGCAGCGCGAGCAGTGCGCTTCCCCGGGGCAGGGCGTTCGTCAGTGCCCGCAGCGTGAACGTGGCCGGTCGTCTGGTTGCCGCAAACTGGGTGACTTGAGCAAGTGCGGCCGTCGTGCGGGCAAGCGAGTCCCGCGTGGCCAACGCAGTGCGCCAATGGACTGCAGCGGCGCGCACGTGGGCCGCCGCCCGGCGAGCACTGAGCGTAGCCGAGAGGCCGGGGGTCGCGAGCGCCGCGACGAGTGCGATCACGAGGACGCTCCAGGCACGGATGCGTGCCCGGCGGTTCGCGGGCAGTGCCGGGTCGTATGCCGGGAGCCAGGCGACCGGTTCGCCGCGCCACGAAATGGCGGCGCCATACGCGCCGGCGTATGCCCTGCCGACAGAGTGTGCGAGCCGAGTGCTGGTCAGCGCGACAGAGTCCGTGTGAGTGCTGATGGCGCGTGGCGACCGCTGGCTCGCGACGAGCTGCCCATGCAGGTAGGTAAACCCGTATCGGTTGGCGCCGTCCTGCCATGCTACCGTGGTCGAGACATCATCTGCGTCGCCGATCGCGTAGCCGATGGTGATGGCGCCCAAGACTGCTCCGGTGGGGACGACGGTGGTGAGCCGAAGGCCGGCGGAGCGACACGCCGCGGCGATCTCGTCCAGGATGGGTCGCTCGATCGCGGCACCCCACGCGACGCCCGGGCCATCGACGCGCAGCATGCTCGTGGCCAATGGCACACCGTTTCTCAGAAAGAACCGCGCGGCATTGCTGCGGACGGCTGCACCGAGCTCTCGCGGGTCGGTGAGTGGAGGGAGTCCGGGGAGTCGTTTGAGCTGGACGAACGACGGGCCCAGGGCGACAGCGACATGCCTGGGCAGCCACGCACGATTGCCGGGCAGGCCGGAGAGAAAGACGCCAAGCGATCGGCTGAGCGGCTCGTCGGGCGAGAGCATTTGCTCCGCGTGCCAGCGCACGCGGGTGCCGCGCAGAGCGACTGCGTGGACAGCGATCATGCCGTCGGCGGTCCGTCCGAGGTCCACGCCGATCCGGAGGCGAAGCGCGGGGAAGGGAAGAGCGGGCGCGTTCACTGCCAGGTCCGGCGGCGGACGATGGCGGCGCGGGTTCCGGCGTGGACGAGACGCACCTCGGTAGTGGCTGTGATGGTTGGTGCAGCGCCTTCGGTCGCCCGGGCCGTGACGATCCAGGCGTCGGTCTGGCCTGCGACCATCGACCGCAACGCCAGATAGTGACTCGTGAGTGAGTCCTGGACGTCGGGTGCCATCCCTGCTGCGATCGTCGAGAGATCCGTGACCCGTGCACCCAGGCTTCGAAGCGCCACGATGCGCGCGATGAGCGGCGGTGTCATGCCTGGGAGTGAGGCCAGGACGATCGCTGGCGCGCGGGCCGGATTGATCCGGCCCGGTTCGGTGGTAAGAAGGCTGTCGAGGCCAGGGACGATCGCCCGTGCCGCTTCGAATCCGCGAACGCGGCGGACCTCTCGCAGGTCTGCGAATTGGCCAAAGCGGGGTGGGATCCGATGTGCCGTGTCGTACCAGGCGCGTGCCGTCGCGCGTCCGATGCGCGAGGTATCGTCGCCGCGCCATTCGATGATCGCGCGACCGAGCGAATCGGCGGTCGTGGCAGGCAGGCCGGCAGCGACGAACAAGGCATCGAATGCGGCGAGGTCCGCGGCATTGATGTCGAGTGCCACACCTGGTGCGTTGACGGTAACGTCGCAGTGCGCGTCCACGACATACGGGGACGCCAGTACGGCCCGGTCGAGTGTTTCCCACGTCGTGGCTTCCTGCATCCAAGTGGCGTGGCCGGCAAGCGCTTCGGTGGCCGCCGCGCGCACTCTCTCCAGGCAGGCTTCGGCACGCCATCGGGCGCGTGCCCCACTGAGGCGGTTCTGCGCGGAGGAGAGCGCATCTCGGCCCGCAAGGTTCATCACGAGTGCCAGGGCGCTCACGCCGACGAGAATCCAGAGCACGGCGATCAATGCGAACCCGGTGCGTGCACCTTGGGTCTCGTGGCGCATGGCTAACCGCGCTCCCCGATGCGGACGATGCTCGTGTCACCATCAAGCACCACGCCGATCGCCAGGGGCGCGACGATCCCATCACCCCATTGTACGAACCACTGGCCACCGGCTCTGGGATCATTGAGGTAACGGAGTGCACCGACGCGGAAACCGGTGGCCACGCGTATCGTGCGGGGGCCGATGTCGCCGTGAGGGTCATGAGGATTGAGGTGGGCGACCAGGCAATTCGTGTCCCCATGGGCTTCGAGAGCGACGACCGCCTCGCAGCGCTCCAGCCATCCGCCGGGACTGTCGCACCATGTCGTGAAGTGGACGGAGTTGGGGTTACCGCCGAACGGCTGGTCAGCAGCCGTGCCGATCTCGAGGCGAGCGAACAGCGTGCGCAAGAACTCGTCGGCGTTTGCGGTGCGGTCGGCCGCGCGCGCTGCAGCGATCGTCCGGTGCGTGGCATCGGAGAGCGCCTCCATCATCAGGCGGGCGCCGATGAGGACCATCGCGCCGATGACGAGCGCGACCATGAGCTCGACCAGCGTGAAGCCAGACCGCCGGCTCTCCCGGTCAGTGCGAGGCATCGGGTGCCTCAGGCCGGAACAACGCTGTGCTCAGCAATACCCTGCCGAGCGGCCGGCCGGCCGCGGTATCCGGGGCCGTGCTCAGTACTATAGTATAGAGCGACAGGGCAGGCCGTTCGACTGTCAGGACCCATCCGCCCTCGCGGTGGTCGCCCAAGTGGCGATCGAGGTCCTCGCGAGGCCAAAGGGCGACCGCATCGAGGAAGCCACTCGCCCGGCGTGTTTCCGCGTCGGCTTCGCGTACCCGGCGGATCGCATCCGCTGATTGGTTCGCCATGGCGACGGCCCACGTTCCCGCGACGGTCAGGATCGTGAGCGCGACCATCACTTCCAGGAGTGCAGCAGCCACTCGGCGTTTCCGCCTTCCTCCGCGGCGCGCGATGAGTCTCACGGGACTACGGTGCACTGGGTGTGCCCGCAGTCACGACGCGATGATCGAACACACCGGCCAGGCGATCCACGGCTAGTGCGGAGTCCGCGACGACGGCGCCATCCGGGTACGCCGTCACAGAGTACGGACGCTCCCGTGAAACCACCGTGATGCTCACCGGCTGACCGGATGACAGCGCAACTCGCCGGGCTGCGGCCACGCGCGTCGTGGCGACGTCGGGGTCAACGTGTCGAATTGGTGGCGCCGCGAGACCGACCACGGCAGCCATGACCGTCATGATCGCCAGCACCACCAGGAGCTCGACGAGCGTGACGCCGCGACGGAGTCCCCGAGCCCTCTCGAGGAGCAGCCGGTCGCTCATATGCCGGGCCGCACGCTGTAGACAGCCTGCAGTAGCGCGGCGGCAACAAAGGCTACCAGGCCGCCGAACGCGAGAATGAGAGCCGGTTCCAGCAAGCGCACCGCATTCTTCACGCTCCGCTCGGCGCGCTCCTGCTCGATCGTTGCTGCATGGGCGAGGAGCTCAGCCAACCGTCCGCTCTCCTCTCCCGCGCGCACGAGGCGAATCGTGGTCGGCGTGCTCGCGTCCTCCGCGGTGAGCGCGGCGGCAATCGATTCACCATGCACGACCCGGTCGCGGGCTCGAAGGAGGCGAGCGCCGACCGTTGCATCGCCGGCGGCATCCGCGGCGGAGCGGAGCGCGATACCGGCGGGCACGCCGCTTTCGAGAAGTGCTGACAGTGCGTGCGCATATCGCGAGGTGGCGCTCGAGCGGCGTATGCGGCCGAGGATGGGTGAGGCGAGAAGCCATGCGTGCCAATGGGGGCGGCCGCCGGAACTTGTGGACCACGCGCGGAACAGCACCGTAGCCACGATCACCACGAGCACTCCAGGGATGGCTGCTGCGCGGAAGAGTTGCGCGGCCGAGAGCACGACCTGCGTCGTCGGCGGCAGCGCTTGGCCCAAATCGTTGAGGATGGCCGCGAACCGTGGCAGCACGACACCGACCAGCAACACGACCGCGCCGGCGCCGGCCACGGAAAGAATGAGCGGGTATGCGAGCGCGGCGCGGATCGAGGCCCGGGTCGCGGCGGCCGACTCCATGAGCGTGGCGGCTCGGCGGACACTCTGAGCGAGGCCGCTGCCGGCCTCGCCGGCGCGGATGATGCCGATCACCACGGGTGGCAGCGCGATCGGGGCGACAGAGAGCGCCGTGGCGAGCGACTCGCCGCGGTGAACCCCGTCGCGGATTGTGGGGAGCGATGGGCGCCAACTGTCAGGCGCGACGTCCTGTAGAGTGCCGAGCGCGCGGGCGATGGGGAGGCCGGACTCGATGAGCGATGCGAGCAGGCGGAGACCGAGTCCGAGGTCAGCGGCTGAGAGGCTGCGGGGGCGCGCCCAGCCGAGCCGTTCGGGGCGGACATCAAGGACCCAGTCGCCGCGATTGGCGACGAGAGCGTTCGCGGCTTCCGGGCTCGCGGCTCGCACCGTGCCGAGGTCGATCGTGCCGTCGGCTCGTGCCGCCCGATAGCGGTACGTGGATTCGGGTGACGTGCGCGGACCGACCGAGGAGGACACGGTGTTGTGCCGGAGGCGGACTACGGGTGGACCGGGCCGCCCCAGGAGGTCACGTCGGCGTCATCGCCGTCGCCTCCCGGTTTGCCATCGCGGCCTAGCGTATAGAGATCGTAGGTTTGCGGGTTCTCGGTGCCGGGGGAGGAGTAGATGTATGGCCGCCCCCAGGGGTCGAGGGGCACGACGCGCGAGAGATAGGGGCCGCGCCAATTGCGTGGCGGATCGCCGTCCGACGGCATCGTGCGGAGCGCGGTCAGACCCTGGTCGGTGGTGGGATAGGTGTCATTGTCGAGGCGGTACTGGTTGAGGGCGGTGGAGAAGAGTTCGATCTGGCTATGGGCGGCCGCCTGCTTGGCGTCGCCCACGTTGCGGAACACCGCGGGTGCGACGACGGAGGCGAGGACCGCGATGATGGCGATCACGACCAAGAGCTCGATGAGCGTAAAGCCAGCCGTGGCGTGACGACGGCGGCCATGGCTAGTGCTGAGCGACACGGAGGACCTCCTCGATAGTCGTGACGCCGGCGACGACCTTGGACCAGCCGTCGGCGGCGAGCGGTCGTGTGCCATCCCGGGCGGCGATTTCGCGGAGTTCCGAGCGCGGGGCGCCGCGTGTGATCGCATCTCTGAACGCCTCGGTGACGACGGCGAGCTCGAACAGGCCGACGCGACCGCGGAAGCCGGTCTGGCGACAGGCTGCGCATCCGGCGCCCTTGGAAAAGTCGACTTGTAGGTCATCGCTCTCGGTATCGCTGGTGGCCCACAGTGCCGCGACCTGTGCCGGATTTGGTTGGTACGTCATGCGGCATGCGTCGCACGTCACGCGGACCAGTCGTTGGGCGAGGACGCCCTCGAGTGTGGCGGCGAGGAGGTAGGGAGGGACGCCCAGGTCGATTAGGCGGGGGACCGCGCTCACGGCGTCATTGGTGTGCAGCGTGGAGAGCACGAGGTGGCCGGTCATGGCGGCTTGGACGGCGACCTCCGCTGTCTCAGGATCGCGCATTTCGCCGAGCATGACGACATCGGGGTCTTGGCGGAGGATGGAGCGGAGGGCTGCGGCGAAGGTGACGCCGGCTTGGCGGTGGACGGGGACTTGGGTGATGCCCGGCAACTCGTACTCGACCGGGTCCTCGACGGTGAGGATCTTCTCGGCTGCGGTATCACGCTGTTGGAGGGCGGAGTAGAGCGTCGTGGTCTTGCCGCTCCCGGTTGGACCGGTGACAAGGACCATCCCGTGCGTGCGGGTGGCCAACCGAGTCATGCCCTCGTAGATGCCGCCGGGCATCCCGAGCTCGCCGAGGCTGACCGGGCGGCCGCCGCGATCGAGAAGCCGGAGAACGACGCTCTCGCCGAACAGCGTCGGGACGGTCGAGACTCGGAGGTCGAGCTCGCGGGCTTCGAGCCGGACGCGGATGCGACCGTCCTGTGGGCGCCGCCGCTCGGCGATGTCGAGTTCTGCCAGGAGCTTGAGACGTGATATGACAGCGTGGGCGAGGCTTGGCGGCGGTTCCGGGGTCGGATTCAGCACACCATCCAGCCGGAGACGGGCAAGGAGGCCGTCTTTCGTGGCTTCCAAGTGGATGTCACTCGCGCCGGCGTCGTAGGCATCGCGGACGAGGAGATTTACATAGCGGACGACAGGAGGTTGGTTGGCCAGATCGCGGATGTCGGCTGTTCGGTCGTCGACGTCCCCGTTGGCAGTGACTCGGGCGAGCTCGATCGACGCGGCCTCATGGTCCGCGTGGGCGACCAGTCGTTCGATCAGGCGCACCACGTCTGCATCTGAGACTAGCATCGGCACTACGGAGCACTGATAGGCCCGCTCGAGATCGGGGATCGCATCCTCGAGAAGCGCATCCGGTGCCGCCGCGATTCGGAGGTCGCCGCTGGCACCTCGCTCGACGGGGCACAGTCGGTGGTGAAGCAGGTACTCGCGCGTGAGCCCTTCGGCAAGCTCTATGGTGCCGACGGCCGCACGGGAAGCGGGCATGGTGACGGACACGGGTGACGAATCCCCGGCCGCTCACTGCGGCCCTGGCAAGTTGTGCCGCTACGGGGCCGAGTGAGACGCTCCCCCGCGGCCCTGAATTACGGTCGCCCTATTATGCCGTCCGCGCCGTCACGGAGTAGTGACTCAGCGGGCAACCCAGTGTCTGAGCGGGCACCCGGTGCACCGCGTGTGATCGCGGCGCTGCGGTCCATCGCCTGCACGACGTGGGCTACGCCAGCTGAGTCGCGCAGTCCCTCGCACGAGTACCCGAGGTATCGTGCGACCAAGTGCCGGAGCGGTATAGGCGAGTCGAACCCGAGGACCTGCATGGCCCGATTGATGGAGTACGTCTCGTCCCGTAAGAGCCACGCCAGTACGAGGATCCGCACCCACATAAGAAAGCGCTCGGGTGAATCCAGTCCCGCCTGGGCGAGATGGTTAGTCACCGTCCGTCGGCACACGCCGACGCCGGCTGCCAGTGCGGCGACGCTCAGGCGCTCCCGCACGTGTTCCAGTGCGAAGCAGAGGATCCCGAGCGCATCGACGCCAAGGGGGCCTCGCACGTGCAGGACCTCTCTGATAATGGCGCGGATCATTGGATGCGCCGATCGGCGCTCGACGATCGGCCTGACAACCCCCGCCAAGTCACGCGAGCCCCGGACGACGAGATCGCTGACGCCGGCGTGGCCGGCATCGAAGCACTGGCGCATCGTGTCGATTGAGTAGTGGGCGTACGCGACGACCGGGACGCCGGGCCACTGCGCGCGGAACGGGTATACGGTGGCCACCCATTCCTGAGCATCGGCCAGCGGGTCGTGGCTGTCCAAGTAGAGCAATCCGAGTAAGGGGGTCTCGGAATCGCGCGAACTATCTCGCGTCGCGAGAGACGGAAGGAATCGGACCTGAGCGACACCGCGGAGCGCGCTCGTGATGTGTTGGCGTGCCTCGGCCGATCGCGCTGCCGCCACGATCTCATGCTTGGCGGCAGTTCCGGTCGGCCACAGTCGGGACTTTCCCCTCGTCGCGCCAGTGTCGGGACCACAGTCCATGCGCGCCACTCCGGGAGGACGGGCGGGGAAGCGAAGATGAAAGTAATGACCGCGGTCATGTTCGCTAGAGCGATGTCGCGTCTAGTTGTGGTACCGGTGGAGTTGTTCGACGCAATGGGAGCAGCCACGCAGCGTGCATCGTCTGCACGCATGTAACAGCGTCATACTGCATGTAACCGGCCGCCCGGTACCAGCAGCCCGCGTGCGCCTATCGCACGTGATGCGATCGCGCACCGTGAGGAATGAGTCGACCGTGTGGCGGTGACTGCGTTGCCCGGTGAGTCACTCCCGTGCGTGTCCAGTCACTATTCGCGACCACGAGAGGACCACATCCTTGCGGCGCCACCGGAGCATGCGCGGCCGGTCGATATCTGTAGCGCGTGGTCCGGTACAATACCAGGAGGTTACCGTGTTCTCGCCAACGCGGACAATCACACGTGAACGGTGCCCGGCCAGAGGCAAAGCCAATCTCCGCGGGAGAGGTCACATGCGCGTCAATGTCACCGCTCAAGATAATCGTGGCACCAACGACAGTGGCCGGTCACTGGTCGCATGGCTTGCAGCGACTAGCGCCGGCTTTCGCGCCTGCGGGTCTGATTTAGAGATTCCCACCCGCTCTTGCGCGGCTGTAGTCGGCCAACCGAGTCGGTACCGAAGGCCGCATGGGTTGGGGTGAACTGCGGATGTCACGCCCGGTGACGACAAAGAGTACCTAGAAATAAGCATCACGTGCGTCGTGGTGGGATGCATCGTGACATAGCTATTGTGAGTCCATATCGGAGGCGACCGTGCGCAAAGCTCTTGTCCCGTGTGTCCGCCCAGTACGGTGGGGCGAGCAATCAGGCCCTCGCGGATCTAGCAGCATATGTCTAGTCGCGCCAGTAATGCTCCTGCTCGTGACGCTTTTGACAGGGTGGCACCGCGTCGAAGCTCAAGCACCGCCACCGATCTGTAGTCCGTGCGGATATCCGCCGGTAGTAACGATCACACCTAGTTCTGGCGCGGTCACCTCGTCGCTTCAATCGTTCACCATCGACGTTTGTGATACAATACTCGTCGGAGTCGGCGAGGTGGCATTTAACGGTGCGGACGTTTCAACGCAGTTCGCGTTCGTGACGGCAGATTCAACACCTGGCTGCTCAAAGCACATACGAGCGACGCAGCAGCTGCTGCTGAATGCCGGCACTGACTCGCTCAGAGTAGACGCCGTCGGCGGCGAAACGTATTACGACACAACCAAGGCGACGTACACGTTTAAGCCACCTCCTCTCTATGGAATCAGCGTGATCGCCGCGGTGGGCCACATTAATGCGCTGGCAGCCTCCAGCGGCTCTGCAAGCTTTACGGTTACGAATACGGGCAATGCCACCGATACATTCACCGTGGTGGCGGCCTGTCGGGGAACCGGCCTGGCAACGTGTGGCGCGGCGTCCCCGGCGAGCGCGATCCTCGCCAGCGGAAGCACACAGGCGGTATCGGTCTCCTATACCATGGGTACCGCCGTCAACGCTACTGGCACCATCCAAGTCAATGCTCATCGGACCAACGCGCCGACCACGGTTGCCGACAGCGGGTGGACCGATGTGACGGTACAAACGAAGTCGGCTCACGGGGTTGCGGTTCTTGCGTACAACCCGAATAGCCTACGCGATCCCGGGCACTGCCTCGATGTGGCAGTCCGGCCCGGGCTCGCCGTCACGTGTGGCGACCTGCGGTTCGTCCACGAACTGCCATCCGTGCGTACCTATAACAAAGTTCGGACTCCGGCGCTGATCTATGAGAGCCAGGGAGCGCACCCGTATATCCTGTCCACCGCGTTGGTTACGGCGGACACGTCTGTGGGCACAATCGATTCTGTGGTGGTGAAGCTGCACAGCGGCGGAGTGACGGTCGACCACGTGAACCTACCAGCTAGCGCCTTCGCCCACGGCGTCACGGAACGCACCGTCCTGGGGGAAGATCAACTGTCCGGCGGCAGTAGTGAGGTGACATATGTCGTGGTCGCGACGACCTATGGGCACACCGGGACCACGACCACGGATTCGACGACAGGGTTCACGGCGTTCCAGAACAACCGCTTTTCGAACGCCGGCCGTGGTTGGGCGGTCGCGGGACTCGAGCACCTGCAGTTTTATGGAACGCCGCCGACTGGGTCCTTGCTCTGGACCACCGGAGGCGGGGACATCCGCTACTACCAGCCCGTGTCCGGCCACACCGACTTCTGGACGACACAGCAATTGGACCGCGTTGACACGATCACCTACAACACGACGACCAAGCATTATACGCGCCTCGCGCCGCACCGCGTGCAGGTCGTTTTCGATTCCTTGGGGCGCCATATCCAAACCATCGACCGCCTCGGGTACATCACGACGTTTGTCTATCGGACGACGACGTCGACATCAATCGATGTGGATCACATTACGGTCCCCAGTAATGTGGCCGGCGGCATCACCTACCAGTTCAAGTACAACTCCACGAGTGGGTACCTCGATGCCGTGTGGTCGCCAGGGGCGAGCGGCGTCCGTATGGACAGCCTATACCGGGATGGCAACAACCAAGTCGTGAAGGTGGTCTATCCGAACGGCACGCATGAATCGATCGCATACTCGGGCGCCAGTAACCAGGCCAGCCTGATTTCAGCGATCCAGGACCGGCGGGGAATGTGGACCACCATTCACTACGATACCGCGCTCAAAGTGAAGCAGGTCGCGGTCGATACAGCCGGCTTGAATGGAGCTGGGGCGTTGAACCTCACGACGCTCTTCACGGCGCAGCAATCGGTCGGGTATCACATCGCCCTGACGCCGGATTCGGCGTACAGTATCATCAACGGCCCCCGGTTCGATACGACCATCACCCGGATCTGGCTCGACCAATACGGGTCGCCGATTCGGGTACGCGATGCAATCGGCAACGAAACTCTCCTGACCAAAGCCAATGCGGCATTCCCTGCGCTGGTCACGCGCATGAAGACGGCCAACCAGCGGGTCCTGGGCGCCACCTATGATTCTCGCGGTAACTTAGCCAGTGAGACGGATTCCTCTCATGTGCTGAGCGGCGTATACGAAACGACCCGATACGCTTTCGATCAGAAGTGGGACTTCGTTACGAATATCGCTCGTGCCGACGCCGATAGCGTGAGTTTCGCATACGACCCCACATTCGGTAACCGGCAATGGCAGGAACTGGAAGGGGATACGTCTTTCAAGGTGTGGTTCACATATGGGGCTGCGGGTACCAGAGCGGCCAATTTGCTGGTCGGCGTCGCCTCGCCCTTGCAGCACACTGCCGGCGCATCGGCAAAGCTCGCCTACGACTCCTTGAGAGTCGACGACTCGATCGCAACCACGCCGAAAGGCTACCTAACTGAATACATCGTCGATGCGGTCGGTCATCGCATCAGAACACAAACGCAACTGGATTCCGCTCTGCCGACGCCCAAGTATTGGCGCGTTGATTCATCGGCGTATGACCTCCTCGATCGCGTTGTGCTCACCAGGAGCTACGGTCCCCGGGATAGCTCGCTGTTCTTTCCGCACACTACAATTCCCGCCCAGCCTACGCCAACGTACGCGCCAGCGGAGACGTTGAGTGTCGCGACGGTGTACAGTTCGGTCGGCTTGGTGCTGCCGGACACTATAAGGCGTTCGGCCTCGCCAGATCTCAATGCGATCGGTCAAATGGCAATCGCACGCGTTTATGATGCAGCCGGTCGCATCCAGCAGGAGACGGCGCCGGATGGCTTCGCTGACCACTACACCCGGGATGCTGCCGGCAATGTTGTCAGCCATACGACCCGTCGAAACAACGTCATCGCGACGGCCTACGACAGCTTGAATCGAGTGATCCGCACAATAGTACCCGGCGTTACGTACGACTCGACAGTCTTTCCAGATACCAGTTTTTCATTCACATGGACATATCCCCTCTATAGCAACTGCAGTTCAGTGGAATACTGCATTCCGGCAGACACGGCCAGCTTGGCGTACGATGAGGTAGGGGATATGGTTATGGCTAACAACAGAGATGCCCGAATTGTGCGGGCCTACAACCCGAACGGGACTATCGCGGCCGACACGCTACGAATCCGGACATATGCCGTGGCCGGCGATTTCACGAATCATGTTTACGGCATTGAATATACATACGACTTAGATAACCGCCGTACTGTCATGACGCACCCGGCGACGATTGCCCCGTACTCTGGAGGAGTGCTTTACACACAACAACAATACTCGTACAACAATCTCAATCAGCTGCAGAACGCTACTGACGTGTTCGGCAATTTCTTCGATCACCAATATGATCGAGATGGTAACCTTGCCCGCGTGGAGAACGTGGGAACCGCCGAGACAGCAACCTACGACCTTGATGAGCGGATAGTTACGCGTGTCGATTCTACAGGGGATGTAGGGACTACTGACGGATGGCCATCGCGGACGATTCATAGCCAGCAATTCTACTACGACGGTGCTGCCCGGCAGATTGAGGCTCTGGAGACAGCTTCGGGCATGCAGGACACCTCCCTCACGCATTACTCAGCGCTCGGTGCGATGGCTCATACAATTATTGACCCGCCATCGAGCTATCCATTTACGATGGACGAGGAGGCATACATAACAGACGCACTCGGTAACGAGTTGGCGTCTTGGCCGACAATAGCCAACGGTACCTCGGTTACCGAGGACAGCGCGTTGAACAATGTCTTCAAGACCTACAGTGCTGGCACTGGACGGCTTGAACAGGCCGAGTTGAACCACAGCGGGCTCCCCACTGGCACTTACTTGGAGAGGTATCAATATGATTCCTCTGGCAACCGGCGTGACGGGGAGCTGTTGAATGGAAATACGTTTGAACTCAACTACGAGTACTACGACGCAGCCGAACGCCTCCGTGTGCTGGATCGCCGGAGTTGCACCCTTAACAGTGCCAACCACGACTGTGAAGCTGATCCGCTTCCGCTCTCGACTGCATCGCGGTTCGAAGAATATTTCTACGATGCACTCGGGCGGCGTGTAATGATGCGGTCGCGGGACGATGCGACACCATGCAATGCCAACGGGCTGCCGGAAAAGGCGAACGGCTGCTTTGGGATAATTCAGCGGACGGCCTACGACGGCGATCAAGTCCTCTACGAAATGCGCATGCCGGGGGATGATTCGGTATCAACGGCACGTCTGGAACGGGATACGGGGGGGGTCGCGACATACTACTCGCATTATTCAAATGCGCTCTTTGGCCGCGTAGGTTACACACACGGACTGGGCCTAGACGCGCCGTTGGAGATCATTCGGATGGGGTATTCAACTCTCTGGCCGAATCCGATCCCGATCATTCCATTCACGAACCTGCGGAATGGTTACGACGCAGGTGCCTTTCTTAACGGGACATACGGTTCCGGCTCAGAATACCTATGCACGAATTATGGAATCCTCCCCCTGTCGAACGACAGTACGTGTGTGCAAATCGCATGGCCCGCGTTTTACTATGGAGCGTGGTTTGAGGATCAAGGCCTAACTTCAAGCAACGCTGTGACTTGGGTTGGCAGTTTGGTCGACAGCCACCGGGATCTATCGAATCAACTGTATAAGCGGAATCGGTACTTCGACCCGCAAACACAGACGTTTACACAAGAAGACCCTATCCGGCTTGCCGGCGGGGTTAACCTTTACGGCTTTGGGGGTGGGGATCCGGTCAACTACGATGATCCGTTCGGGCTGGATCCGTGCTGCGAGGTTGGATCAATTGTGGTATCGATAGCGAGGGTGAAGGCACAGAATGACGCAGCACAGCTTCGTGATCTTGAGAGAACCGTAAAGTCAATGTTTGAGGCGGCGGTGCCCCTTGTAGCGAGTGTTGCGGTTGCCGGCGGAGAAAATGCTGCGGACGAGCTAGGAGCTGGAGATGAGGAGGCCGCTGTAGGCACGCGATACATGGGGGCAAGTGAAGCCGCGGAGGTGGAGGAGAGCGGAGGCACTATCCCAGCAGTGAACGAAGCTGGTGAGTCACGCAAAATCCACTATACTACGGACGAGCCGACGATGTCAGCGAAGGAGGCAAAGGCACGCTATCACTTGAAGCAGACCCCGACGCACATGTGTCAGTTTCCAACGTGCAACGTGCAGAATCAAGTACCGCCCGATGGTACCGTGGCGCCGGGCGCGGCTCAATCCGCTACATCAAGACCCATCCACGGTGTATCACCGCCTGTGCCTCTCAATCCATAGTCCACATGTCGCGATTGCCACGTGAGATTGTCGTGCGTCTCAAGACGGAGAGCAACAGCATCATTCCGTTGCGCGATGTTCTTGTATCGCTTGAACTGTACTGCCATGGCGCCTACTACTACGGAGACTTGATCGGGTTGACGGATGATTCCGGCACCGTTCGCATCACTCGCGACCGTGTTCAGCAGGATTTTGACCGTGATCAGGATTTATTTCTCATGGATTATAAAGTACCACTCGATCAAACGGATCCTGTTGTCGGAATAGTCGTTCGCGGCGATTCTGATTTTCTGACGCGGAAGAAAGCCGTTGAAGAGAGTCGGATGGTGAGGCCGGACGCGCGGGCTGCATATGCTCGCGCCAGAAATGCGGCAGTTCAAACGGCGAGAACGCAGGTCGAGCTGCCCGCTGCGCCATCCGACCAGTTAGCAATTGAATTGTCATTAACGTCCAGCGATAGCTGATCCGGATATGTGTTGCACACTAGAGGTCCTGATTCACGCGGACTCTGCCAGCCCGAACAACGCGGGCTGGATGGATCCCGGCTGACAGGAGTGATCGCTCTGTTCGGAGCGACGGCGACGGATTGTGGTAGTCATACCGGGAATCGACGTGTCGAGCACCGCCAATGCTGGCGCGGCGGCAGTATAGTGCACCACCATCCTCCGACCAACACGATACCTGTCCGGGGCGCGAAACGTTGCGTCGCGGGTGGAAGCTGGCCATGATGCGATGCGTGCGAGGGGAATGAGTGGTGTTGGTGTCAATGATCGAGTGATTCTCCGTCTTGTGTGATCGAGTGAGAGTCCCTCGCCTCCAGTGAGCCCACTGCGGGGGATCCGGCAGCGGGGCAGATGACAGTGGCAATCGTTATTGGCGGTGGCGGATCCGGGTTGAGGGCCGGGGTGCGCAGCAGCCCCGCGCGGCGGGCTCTACACCCCGATCTCGGACCAGCAGGACGGTTAGGAAATCTGCGCGATTGGCTCTGGGGTGAAGCTGGCTTGGGCTCGAAAGTGAGCCAGCGCCAGGTCGTGCAAGCTGGTGTGCGGCCGCTCGTTGTTGTACTCGGCCTGCCAGGCATCCAAGATCTGCTGCGCGTCTTCGATCGAGTAAAAGTGATGTTGCGATAGACACTCCCGGCTGAGGGAGCCGTTGAAGGCTTCGTTCACCGCATTGTCGCCTGGGGTACCACGCCGGCTCAAGTCGAGCGGAATGTGCTGCCAGTATGCCCAGGCGTCCCGGCCATCGACGTGAAGTCGGTTCCTTGATCGCATTGTAGAACCGCCGGTCACCCCCGCTGCACGAGCAGCGTGGTGAGTGCCGCCGCGACATCCTCGCCGCGAAAGCGCGATCGCGCCACAAGGTCGAGACACTCGCGGGAGAAGACATCGATCACCGTGAGCACGCGGAACGTCGCGCCGCTCGCCGTTTAGTCGTGCACAAAGTCCATCGCCCAGCGCGCGTTCGGCCGATCGGCGGGGGTGCGCACCGGGCGCGTGCTCACATGCTCACAGTGCGCTCATTTGGGAGTTCTTCTATATTGCACCATTCGTCAATTTCTGTCGACCCCATTTGTAGGGATCTAACTGACTGGCTGTATTCGTCCGTGTCCGTGGCGGCAGGTAGGATCTAAGATCTTTGCCTTCTCCAGGGTCGTTATCGATGAAGCGATTAGTCGTTGTCAGTGCATTGGTCGGCTTCGCGGTGCCGATCTTCTGGGGCGTGATGGCGTTTCTGACCTTCGGTGATCCGCAGAACGCCTTGGCCGATATGTTTTGGGCGACTGTCCACAGGACTTGCCCGCCATGGCTTATTGACGGGACATCAATTCTGGCGAACTCTCTGGCGACACCGTTCCTCAACGCTGCTTTGTATGGTAGCGTGGCGTTCATGGCGGCGTCTGTTTTCAGGGGAATCTCACGCCTGATTCACATACGTCTGGCGCTCGGTTCCATACGCATTTACGGAGTGATCGCGATGGCTGGTTTGTGTGCGGTAGTTGCGGCGTCGTTGTCCGTTGACGGTAGGTGGGCGCTTGTGGGGCTACCGGCTGGGGCATGGTTGCCGATCGGGTCTGCCATCACCTACTTCTCCATGGACGGACAGAGGCGCGTCAGCGCCGAAACGTAGCGCCGAAGCAACTCCGGACGCAGTTGCTAGAAGGCGTTCTCTCAGATCCTGCGACTAAACACTACCGACTCGGTAACCGCAACAGATCTGCAGCAATGTCGTTTCGCCCGCTCGCCACGGCGATCATAGCGGGCGGTGGTCTCGATACTCGAATGCCCGGCCAGTTCCTTCACAGTGCTCATGTCCGCACCCGCATCGAGCAAATCGCCAATAAACGACCGCCGGCAATCATGTGGCGAGAAATGGGGAATTCTTTCGAAACGAAGCTGGAATCCCTGTTAATTCGGCACAATGAAAATCTCGCCGTCCCAGCGCCAATGGATGTAGGTGCGGCCTCATGAATCGAGGGCGTTGGCATACGATCTACCGGTCGAGGCATGTGCGTTTGTGGGGCACCAACGTTCCTGGCCTAAGCGCGCGGGACGAGTTTCAAATTAGCCGCCGCCTATCGGGCACGTTCGCCGCGGCGGCTGTAGAGTACAGTTAGCCAGCTTGATGAAGCAACTCGATCAAACAAGGCGAGCCTATTGTGGATACTGGCCAATCAAAAGCGCTCAGTGAACACGTCATATACGCCAATCAACTTTCCAGTTGGCTGCAAAAGGCGGGAATGCCAAATGCGGTGTCCGCCGTTGATTTTGCGGATATAGTATTCGCAGCTCAGAAAATCGACGGCTATCTGCGAGGTCTTCTGGATTGTGACCCCACTCAAGCGGATCAGATCGACGCAGCCCACACATTGCTCAGCAAAATCTACGTGTGGCTATTCTCCGAGTTGAAAAGCCATCTAGTGGATCTTGAGACGGCGTGGCCACTCATCGACGCGCGGTTCGAAGAGTTGAGCATCACAAGGAAGCCAAGGGGCTGATGGCACCAACAATCAGCTCCGAAGGCGCGCATGCGGATCGCGACGGCCGATGCACATGCGGTGCAGGCCAGTTGCCGGCCAAGGGATCTGACGGAACGGACGCAACTGATTACAATCCCTATTACGGCCAGGCGCTTTTCACATTCGGTGCGGGACCTGTCGACCAGCCATTGAGTGTCACTCGGCTCAACTACGCCGATACACAGGACTCACTGGGGAAGCCGTCCTCGTACGTTCAGTGGCCGATCGTGTCTATTACGCCCCTCTGGAACGCGCTTGGCCGATGGGACAACGCATTTGTTTCGCCACTTTACGCGGCAACGACACACAAGTTCAGGTTCGGTACACAGCTCGGGTGGCAGAGTTATGCCATGTTCCCACCTCTATTGCCCGAGAGCTGGTTGGGATCGGTACTGGAGGGAAAGCGAGACCAGGTGGGGACCGCCTACCGGCGGGCGCGCGTCTATGATCCAGCCACCGGTCAATTCACACAGGAAGACCCGCTCGCCTGACCGGGGGGCTCAATGCGTACGGGTTTGCGGCAGGGGATCCGGTCAACTATGATGATCCGTTCGGGCTCACGGTGTGCTTCAACGGTGACGCAGCGAAAGTGAATTCGCTCAAGGCTGGTTTGCAGGGCGCTACGCACTCGGCAATAACGCTTGGTCGCGTCAATGGTCGCGACAACTGCGTGACCAAATTCACCCCGGATGCGCACAGCGAGGCCTTTGCTGATATCCAACAGGCCTTCACTGCCCTCGTCGGCTCCCCGGACACGTATAGCGTGTCGTATTCCTATGCTTATCCGGAGTACGACCCATCGACACGTACGATGTGGCTACTTGATAATTGGAACGGGCTCAGCTATCGATCGCTTATGGGCAGCACATGCACGGGGGGGACGACATATTCTCAGCCGGGACAGATACTCGCGCACGAACTTAGCCACGCCTTCAGCATCGGTATCCATGGCGCGCCGTGACCTTCCCCCCGCGATGAGGAACACTAATTATGGGTCCTGATCCTGCCTGAGGCGGGAGGATCCGATGCGGAAGAGCCGGTTCAGCGATGAGCAGATCCTGGCGATGGTACGCGAGGCGGAGGGCGGGAAAGCCGCCGAGGTCTGCCGG
>JAJPIM010000012.1 GCA_021324775.1 Gemmatimonadota bacterium | reverse complement strand
CGGTGGCGCAGTACACGGCGTGGTTCTTGGACGCTTACGTCCGGGGCGATAGGGCGGCTGCAGCGCAGCTGGGCTGTCCGTGGGAGCCACTAAACTTGACTCATGCCGACCTCTCGCTGGAACGGCACTGACGAGGTGCTAGAGACCGTCAGAGGCCGTATGCTTCGGACGACCTAGATGCCCGTACACCGAGCGTGTGGTCACGGGCGGCGGTACGACACGATAGGGCCGACGACACGCTCCCGGATTCATACCGTCTTCTCGCGTAATTGCTTACGCGAAGTGGCTTTGGCCAGCAAAATCCCTCGACATGGCGATGGCCGCAATGGCCTGGCCGGTCGTCAGGTGGCCCGAAAGCCATCCGCGTCTGGAACGCGCCTTTTCAAACGAAGTCTCCGCGTCACATGTCCAAGCTTCCATTCTCGACCATTCGTAAAGCGAAGTGGCTACCCGTTCGCTACGATCCCGGCCCTTCGAAGACCTCGACAGACAAATGACAAGAATACGGCTGAACACCTTGACCACCGTGATGCTGCTCTGCACCACGATCGCCAGTGCGGGAGGCCAAGAACCTGCCAGCGTCTCGGGATTGCCGGCTGATCCGGCGACCGCAGTCATCTCAACGGCGGACGTTACACTGTTCTGGCTAGCCTTCGATGAATGGCAGACGCAATTCCATTCGGCGCCCGAGAAACTCGCGGGCATCCTGGAGAGGGATTATTTGAGCAGGGCCTCGCAAGGCGTCCAGGACTTCATTCCCAATCGCATCATCAGCGCCGACGCCTTCGCCAAACGGATCCTGGAAGATCCGGCATACTATCGGGCTGTCCGGGCGAACACGCTGAAGCTGCAAACGTTCGTGCCCGAGATACGCCAAGGCTTCATGCGTCTCCAGGCGATGTATCCGGCAGCCGTGTTCCCACCGGTGTATTTTGTGATCGGCCGAAGGAACTCTGGAGGCACCGACACCGAGCATGCGCTCATCATCGGTGCCGAGATGTTTGCCGACAGTGCATCGCGCCTCCACCTGAGCGACGTCACCTCGATCGTCATTCACGAGTTGATTCACTATCAGCAACAAACACATATCCAGGACCTGACAACGAGTGTCATGAACGAGGGAGCGGCAGATTTCATTTCTGAGCTCATCACGGGTCGCGACATCGACGAAGATACCAAAGCCTACGGCGACTCTCACGAACAGGCACTCTGGACTGCGTTCCAGCATGATGCCCGGACGAATTCCTTCGCGCCCTGGCTGTACAACGGTACGGCAACGGATCGCGTCGGCCCGCCGGACTTGGGTTATTACCTGGGCTATAAGGTCTGTCAGTCGCTGTACGAGATCTCCACGGATAAGGCGGCGGCGTTGCAATCGATCATCGCCATGCAGGACCCCAAAGCGATCATCGCCCAGAGCCAGTACGCCCAGCGCTTTCACTAGGCCTCCGGTCGTTCCGATCGGCGTCATTGTGCTGCCGCAACGGGCACGACCTTCGTTCCGCCGATGGGCTGCGGCTCACATGTCAGAGTTGGGTAAGCGGGTACGGCGTATCTACTCTGCGGACCGGGCAGCCGGCAGTTTTCCCGATCAATCGCCGCGAAGGTCCGGAGCGCACACCGAACACGCGGCGCTATACGTAACTCCTCACTGGATACTGCCCCGATGCCCATCTCTATCCGAGCGTCGTCATTGCTTGCCGTCGCGGTGATGCCAGTCAGGCGTCCTCTTGTCCTGGCGCTGCTCGGCACCGTTCTGCTCCACGGGCCAACGGCCGACAGGACGCACAACGAGGAGCCGCCGGCCAAACGGTCGCCGGCCGTCTGCTGGGAGACGGACATCGGCGCCGACGTGCGATCGACGCCCGCGGTCACCGCGACGACGGTCTATGTCGGGAGCGGAGACGGCGGGCTCTATGCCCTCAACCGGCGAACCGGTGCTCGCCAGTGGCGATTCGCGGCGGGGAGTCCGGTTGATGGATCGCCGGCGGTGTCTGGAGCAATGGTCTATGTCACCGCGAGAAACGGTACGGTGTTCGCCGTTAGGGCTTCTGACGGCGCGCTCGGCTGGCGGCACAGGTCTGGCGTAGCGATCGCGCTCGAGCCGCCGCAGGGGAATCTGAACTATATGATCGCGTCGCCCGTCGTCGCGGATACGACGGTGTACGTGGGTGGGCCGGACGGCGTGGTCTACGCGTTGGATCGGCGCACTGGCGCTGAGCGGTGGAAGACCGCCCTCGGCGCATCGACCTGGACGGCGCCGGCCGTGGCGGAGCACGTCATCTACGTCGCAGCCAACGATGGTCGCCTGTATGCACTCGACCGCCGCACCGGCACTCGCCGGTGGCAGTTTGTGACCGATGGCGCGACGATGGATCTCAAGAAAGAGGGGTACGATCGCCGGTCCATCCAATCGACGCCGTCGATCGCCGCCAACGTGATCATTTTCGGTTCGCGTGACGGCACGGTCTACGGTGTCGATACAGCGACAGGCCGGGAGCGGTGGCGCGTATCGTACGCGCCATCGTGGACTTCTGGGTCGCCGACGATCCGCAGTGATACGGCATTTGTCACGACATCCGACGCGAAGGTCGTCGCGGCGCTCGATGCGCGGACGGGCCGAGAGCTGTGGAGGACTTCGGTGGGCGCACGAATCTTTCCTGCCGTCAACCTCGTTGGCGGCGCGGCGCTCATCGGGACCGATGGCGGACAGATAGTCTCGCTCGAGGCGTCCACCGGCCGCGTGCAATGGCGATTAGAGGCTGGGGATCCCATTCAAGGGACTGCCGCGGTGCGCGACGGGATGCTCTACTTCGGCTCCGATGGTGGTCGCGTATTCGCGCTCGCGCAGGGAGGATCGGCGTATCCCGCGCTCGCGGTATACTGGGACCCGGTCTTCACGAAAGACTTGGTCCCGGGTGGTGCCGCCCTTCGTGACTATCTCGCCGCATTCGGCTATCAGCCTCTCGACTCGCGACAGTTGGCGGCCTTCTTCGCGACTCGGCTCGAAGATCGGCGACCGAGCGTCGTCGTGTTTGCCCAGGATGTTCTCCCTCCGGCCGTCGCATCCGACGCGTCAGACACGGTACTCTTTCGCCGCTATCTCGAGAGCGGGGGGAAAGTGGTCTGGCTGGGCAATCCGCCGCTCGCCTTGCCGAGGGATTCCGTGGGCGGCGTAGCGCGCGATAGTTCCGGGTACCCCAACGAGGTGACTATCGGCCGGTCTGGAAAGGTCCTTGGCGCGCGGTTCGCGACGATGCAAGCCGATGAGTGGCCCGCCACGCCGACCGCGCGTGGGCGCGCGTGGGGGTTACGTACAGGCATTCTCGCCGGGCTCTCACTGGATACAGCGGCTGTGAGCGAGGTCCTCGAGCTGACGCAGGCCGGGCGCGCGGCCGCATGGGTGCATAACTACGGCGGCCCTCCAGGTACTGGATTTGTGTTCTTGGGGGCCGGCGGCATCCCCCAGGAATTGCCGGTGCCGTTGGATCAATTGCCTGCGATCCGCCGCGCGGCTGAATACGGTGTGCTGCGGCGCCCCGATGCCCCGGAATGCCGGTAAGACCACCCCTCGTGCGTCCGAAAGGCCGCGGGGTCGGTTGGTTACGGCATTGTTAAGCGTTCCATGAACACTGGTTCCGGCTGATCGACGATCACATACTGCGCGGCTGGGCGACGCGAGGCGCACCAAAAGGTGCCGGCGCCCCAGGCACCCAACCCTCCACAGCCGGAGTGCATCGTGCGAGCGTTTGCTGTCGGCACCTTGGTGCTGATGATCGTTGGCGGCACGCTGCGGGGCCAGGACCAGCCGGGCACCGCGGTGCTGCGCAAAATGCACGACCGGTACGCGGCCACCTGGTACCACACACTGGTCTTCGATCAGCGCACGACTCGTCGCACCCCCGCTGGCCAGGACACGAGCGAGGAGTGGCACGAAGCCGCCCGCGCTCCGGCCGATTTGCGCATCGACCAGGGACACATCGCTGATGGCAACGGCGTGCTCATGCACCACGATTCGACATACCTCATTGCCCACGGTACCGTGGCGCAGCGCCGGCCCGGTGGCAACCCGCTCCTTACGTTCCTGTTCACGGTCTATCTCGTACCGGTCGATGAAACCGTGACTGCGTTGCGCGCCGCCGGCTTCGATCTCAGCAAGACCCATCAGGAAGCGTGGGAGGGCCGGCCGACCACGGTCATCGGTGCCGGCGCCGGCGATTCCACGACGGCGCAGCTCTGGGTCGATAACGAGCGGCTCGTGGTCGTCCGGATGCGGGGGCCACTGACGCCAGGATCTACGAAGATCTGGGACATGAGGTTCAACAAGTACCGGCGCATCGGTGGTGGATGGGTGTCCGCGGAGTGCGTTTTCTACACAGGTGGCGTTCGCAGCCAGCTCGAGGAATACTTCAATATTCAGGCTGATATCGCGCTCGATGGCGACCTGTTCGACCCGGATCGCTGGTCGGTCGCCAAACACTGGTCTCACCAGTAGGAGCCCACTCGTCCCGTAGAGCGGCGACGCCAAGATCCGCTCGAGCAGCGGCCGGTTTGCGCGCGATAACTATCACCGGGGTTGCTGTGATCGCGTGGGCTTCAACGGCTCACGCCGCGCCGGCCGGTACCGCCGCTGCCTGCCAACCCGCGCCGAGTAAACGCGTTCTCTTCATCGGCAATAGTCTGACCTACGCCAACGACCTGCCCGCCATGGTGACCGCCCTGGCTTCGGCGGTGCAGGAGTCGGTGAGCGTCGTGACGATCGCCTTCCCGGATTACAGCCTGCAGGACCACTGGGACCACGGACCGGCGCGCCAGGCGATCACCGGCGCGTGCTGGGATGTTGTTGTTCTCCAGCAGGGTCCGTCTGCACTGGACGAGAGCCGGACGCTTCTAGTCGAATACACGCGACGGTTCAGCACATTGGCGCGCGCGGCTGGGGCCACCCCGGCACTCTACATGGTATGGCCGGCGCGGGATCGGTTGACTGATTTTCCTCGGTCGAGCGAGTCGTACCGGGTCGCCGCACTGGACGTGCACGGCGTGCTGCTGCCGGTTGGTGATGCGTGGCAAGCCGCGTGGCGGCGAGACTCATCGCTCGCACTCTTCGCCGCGGACGGCCTCCACCCGTCCGTCGCCGGCTCGTATCTCGCCGCGCTGGTCATTACGGCGCAGCTCCTCCATCACTCGCCGGTCGGCATGCCAGCCGCGCTGGTGCTCCCATCCGGCACTTCGGTTTCGGTACCTTCTGGGATGGCCACTGTCCTCCAACAGGCAGCTGCCGATGCGGACGATGTAACGAATGCCCCAGTGCCGTCGGCGGCTCGCAATCCCTAGCGCCAACAGACGGTGACGCCGCCCATGCGCCGCGTCGCGATCATCGGGAATGCCGGCGGTGGGAAATCCACACTCGCCCGCAGGCTCGCTCAGGTGCTGGCTATTCCCGTGTTCTCGGTCGACGACGTGCAGTGGGAAGCGGGCTGGCAGCCGGCCGCGCTCGACAAGGTCGCCGCGGCGCATGCAGCGTGGCTAGCCCAACCGCGATGGATCATTGATGGATGGGGCGCCTGGGACCTCGTGCGTACGCGCCTCCGCGCCGCGGACTCGATCGTCCTCGTCGATTTTCCGTTGCGCATCCACTATTACTGGGCGTTGAAGCGGCAACTCCGCGTGACGCTGGGATTCCGCGACGGTTGGCCGCCCCCCGGCTGTCGCGCCCTGCCGATCACTCTGCGGCTCCTTCGGCGCATGCGCGACCTGCACGTGTCGACGCGGCCGCAATTGCTCCGGCTCCTTGCCGAGCCGGAGCTTCGCGATCGCGTGATCATCTTACACTCGCCGTCTGAATTGCGCGTGTTCCGAGACGCCGTGGCAATGGAGTTGCCTACGGCGATGTAGGGCAAGGCGGCATCTGCTCGAAGCTGCGGCCAGTGTCTGTGACTCACCAGAGGATCACACGCGGCCACCGGCGGGCCAGGTAGGCGTCGAGGCCCAATACACGACCCGGCGCCGCGAGCAGTACCACGATGAATCCCACCAGCAATGCGCGGTCGTTGCTCACGGATGGCAGACTCGTGCCGTTCAAGAGTGCGTAGTTCATCGTCAGCAATATTCCCACTGCCGCGCCGAGCCGCGTCGTGAGCCCGAGGAGAAGCGAGATGGTGACCCCAAGCTCACCCAGCGCGACCAGCGCCGCGAACAGAGCGCCGTGCGGCACCACGATCGAGGCGAGGAAATCACTATAGAGACCGGTGTTATGCTGCACATGGTGGAGAATGTGGGTCGGCATCCACTGAATCCACCCCGTCCACTTGCCCGGCGCAACTTTGTGCCTCACCTCCATGAGGAACGCCGAGGCGAGATAGAGCCGCAGGGGAAGTGCCACAATTCTGGGCACGGTGCCATGCATCGCCATCACGCTGCTCAGTGGCGACATGACGGTGCTGCTCGAGCCGGCCGCATCGGCGACCGTCGCGCTCAACTCGACCCCCCCTTGGTCCGGCGGCTCGCAAGGATGGCATCGACTCCCAACGTTTCCCCGCCGCGTCCGAGCCACACCACCAGGAGCAACGCGAGATAGGCGGATGGCTCGCCGGCGCCGTACAGCGCGGTCCCTTCCGCCGCCGCATAGTTCAGGAGGAGCAACGCGGCCATCACAGCCACGAGTCGCGTCCAGACTCCGAGGACCAGCGCGAGTCCTATTACCAGATGCGCCATCGCGAGCGCGGGAGCCAGGACGTCCGTGTGCGGAAGCACCGAATTTGTCTCGAACGCACTGTACCAGGATGCGCTCTGCGGTATCCACGCCACGATCTGGGCGTGCATCGATGCTGGCCAGCCCTGGCCGGGGAGAGTCCACTCTTCAGACCCAGCGAGCTGCCCGGCGCCTGCGGCCCAAAAGACCACGCCCACGTAGAGGCGTGGTATGACAAGAACCCATCGAGGAACCTGTTCGAAGGCCCCGGCCATCGAGAGCCGTACGCCATTGCCCCGGTTTGGCGATGAAACAACTGACGACGGGGAATTCACGAGATCACTTGGGCGTGTCAAAGGGATTCAGAATCTTCCAACTGCCGTCGCCCTGCCGCTTCCACTGAATCGCGAAGTTGCCGCCCACCGTGCCGTCCGTACCATCCTTCTTCTTATAGCCGGTCGTATACCGGCCCGTCTCGAACGCGCGATCACCGAGCAGCCAGAACTCGTCACGCACCAATGACAACTTGATCCGGCCAACGGACTTGATCCACCCGCCCCAGTATTCATGGAGTGCGCTCAGCCCATGGACCGCTCGGCCCTTCGCGAGGAGTTCCGTCGCGCCCGAGTCGTACACGGCGACGACTTCGTCGGCGTTCCCATCACCAAATGCTTTGATATATGCCGCGTGGCTACTGTCGATCCGGCTCATGGCTTCTTGTACTTCCGGCGACGGCGCCGGCGGTGCCGCAGGCGTTTGGGATTGCGCGGCCAGTGGCACCAAGCTGCTGACTACCCAGGCCAGGGTGTACAGAGCACCACGCATCTACTCCTCCTCCCACCAGAGACAGCGGACGAGAGACACGGCACGCACAGGCCGGTTGTAATCCCGCCAGGGTCGATGACCGCCACCGTTAATTAAGCCTAATTAAGCCCCGCACATGGCGGATCAGGAGCAGCGATACGTCACACCATCGCAAAATGGCGCTTCGTGTCAACACTCCTCACGCGTACCATCCACGGCCCGGAGCTCAACGCGCGGACGTAGGATCCCGAGGGTGACTGCCGGCCAGTTTCTTGTTGTTAAGCCACTCTCGCGGTGTCGTTAACGATCAGTTAGCGCACGAGGCCGGGAGATGCCGCTGGCGAACCTGTCTAGCCGTTTTCTGGTCTCATGCGGGGCTAGGGAGCCTGGTGCCATTCTCGCGAAGGTCTGGTTTCGTCCCAGGAACGTCCCGCTCGTGGGATTTCAGCCTTGGGATCTCATCCTCGATCGAGGTCACGAATGAACCGCTTGGTCCATTGTCTCGGTGTGCTAGCGCTCCTCGCCAGGCCTCTCGCTGGCCAAACAGCGCCTGACACGGTGCTTCATAAAGAGGTGCTCGGCGATGGCATCTACCTCTTCCGCGCGCCCACTGAACTAGACGTTTGGACGTCTTCCAACACGGTCGTGATCGTCAACGATGAGGACGTCACGGTGTTCGATGCGAATACGCGGCCCTCCACAACGCGTAAGGTCATTGCGGAGATCCGCAAGATCACGAACAAGCCAGTTCGGATTCTGATCAATTCGCATTTTCACATGGATCATTGGTCTGGAAACGACGAATACGTAAAAGCTTTCCCAGGAGTTCAGATCGTCGCCACGACCGAGACCCGTGACTACATGAAGCGCAGCCAGCCGCTCTTTGAGGATGCGTTCACATCCGTGATGCGTGGTGCCCAGACTAGGCTGGAGACGGCGACGCGTACGGGCAAAGAGCCCGATGGGTCGCCGCTGAGGCCGGAGTACCAGCGTGCGCTGCAGGGAAACGTCGACGAGTTAGCCCGATGGGTGGCGGAAATGCGGTCGGTGCGACGCGTCCTGCCGACCATCGCATTTCGCGACTCCCTCATCCTGTGGAGCGGTCGCCGCGAGTTTCGCCTCGTGAGCGCAACCGGGGATGCGCTTGGTTCGACGGTCCTGTATCTGCCCGCCGAGCGACTGCTGGTGACGGGCGATGTCCTCGTCAGCCCGGAGGACGGTCACGGGCCTCCACCGTGGGGCGCCGGGGCGTACGGGCTTTCGGCGTGGCTCCAGACCTTGCGTCGTCTCGACGCCCTCGACGTCGCCGTGATTGTCCCTGGTCAGGGTCCGGCCATGCACGACAAAACCTACCTGGACCTGACCGCCAGGTTGTATGCCTCAGTCATCGGTCAAGTGCAAGCGGCGCTCGAACGCGGAGCGGGGAGTCTCGCTGACGTGCAAGCAAGCGTGCAGGTCGACTCGATCGGGGCGATGTACACTCCCGGGAAGGCGCCCAGCGAGGCATTTCACCGGTGGGTTCGGGGCATGGCGAGGCAGGCGATGAAGCAGTCGCTCGACGCCCAGTTAGACGATTAGTGATACGGGATTCTCAACTGTGTGCGCGTTCCTCGCGCCTGGGGCGTTTTGTGTTCAGATTGTGTGAAACATCAGGGACCCCGGCTCCAAGCCCACCAGGGGTTACTACTCATAGAACGGGCGTGTGAGGCGGCCCCGCCGCCTGTCCGCAACTCGCACCGTAGCACACATCTATGATTCCCATCATGACCGCGGCGAGGAACGCGATGCAGCGTTCCGCTCGCTCATCCCGGCGCTTGTTGCGGTACAGCCATCCCGGACGCCGGCGCGCCCCAACCCTGAGGCGCCGCACCGCGCACGTGATACGAGCCTCGACGTGCCTCCTTCTGCTCGGGACAGTGCCAGTGCACGGTCAAGGGCCGATTGGCCGGCCGGGCGATCTACGGCTGCCAAGTGCGTCCCCCGGTCGCTATCCCACGATCGCGATCGACTACTATCGGCTATCGAACGGCCTCAAGATCGTGCTCGCGCCCGACACGTCAACGCCGGTTGTCGTCGTCGGGGTCTACTACGGGATCGGCCAGCGATTGGAGCCGCCAGGCCATGAGGGATTCGCGCACCTCTTCGAGCACTTGATGTTCGAGGGGTCGACCCATTTGCGCCCGGGCGAATTGTTGCACTTGATCGAGTCCAACGGAGGGACGCTCAACGGCAATACCCGATTCGACTTCACGGATTATTTCGAGATTGTCCCATCGCCGGCGCTCCAGCTCATGTTGTGGGCCGAGGGGGACCGGATGGGCGGGCTCGTGGTCGACGACTCCGCACTACGGCGGCAAAAGA
This sequence comes from Gemmatimonadota bacterium, assembly GCA_021324775.1. Taxonomy (GTDB): domain Bacteria; phylum Gemmatimonadota; class Gemmatimonadetes; order Gemmatimonadales; family Gemmatimonadaceae; genus Palsa-1248. The sequence goes on along the minus strand of JAJPIM010000012.1, from coordinate 39,635 downwards.
ACATCGTCGAGGCCGAGATCAGGTTCTCCTATATCAATCAACCGGACGGCGGGTTTCCATGGCTCGATGTCCCCCAATTCGCCAACCGCAATTGGCAGAATGCGCACAACTTCCGCGGACTGCCTGACGGACTGGAGGCGGCATCACTGGAAGATGTCAGGAGCTTTCACGCCGCCTATTACACCCCCAACAACGCGGTGCTTGTCCTCTCCGGCAATTTCCGGCCAGCAGAGGCCCGGCGCTGGATTCAAACATATTTCGGACCCATTCCTCGCGGTCCGGAACCAGCACGGCCCGACTTCTCTGAGCCGGCGCAGACTGAGGAGCGCACGGGCGAGCGCATCGACTCGTTGGCAAAGAGCCCGGTCCTGGCCGTCGCGTTCCACATGCCCCCGCGTGGCAGCAAAGCATTCTATACCATGGCGATCATCGATCAAATCGTCTTGCAGGGAGGCGACAGCCGGCTCGGACGCAGCCTGGTCCGCGATGGGGGATTGGCCGACGCCGTGTTCGGCGGCACCAACCTGCAGGGCAATTTCTTCAATTACAACGGTCCGATGCTCTGGACCGTCGGTGTCGCCTACAGCCAGTCCGATCGCGCCCATGCCATCGTCGATTCGGTGCAGCGCGCGGTCGACGGCCTGGCATCGACGGCCCTGAGCGATCGCGATCTTGAACTCGCGCGGCGCAAAGCCAAGGTCTCGCTGTACAGTGACCTCGACTACCTCTCGGGATTCGGCAAGGCAGATCTGTTGGCGTCGTACGCCCTATTCGATGATGATCCGGGCAAACTCAACGGCGTCGAAGCTGCCCTGGATAACATCACCGCAGCCGATATCCAGGAAACGGCGCGGGCTTTCCTGAGCCGCGCACAACGGACCGTCTATATCCGCCGCCCGCCCGCAGCTCACACCCCCGCACCGGCGGACTCTCACTGATGATCCGGCCACTCATGCTCGCAGCGTTCGCCATCGCGGCGAGCCTATGGGCGCCGGGCCTTCGCGCCCAGGCTGGCGAGACACGAGATCGCCCCGTTGTCGGGCCGATCGCGATGCCAGCGGTCGCACGCCCCGGCGACGCCCGGATCGCAGATGGCGTTCACCTCATCGTCCTGCCGTTCAGTGGCTCGCCACAGGCACTGGTGCGAGTGGTCATCAGGACGGGCGCCGACGGATCCGCAGACTGCCTACGCGCCAACGTGATGGCCAGCCTGCTTGGGCAGGGCTCCGCCTCCCTCCGCGGTGTCAGATACACTGACTCGCTCGCGCACATGGGCGGAGCAGTCACGGTCACCTTGGCGCCGGAGCGCATCGAGCTATCAACTGCCGTTCTCCAATCGTTCGTGCCGGCAGCGGTGGCGCTGCTTGGGAGCGTCGTGACGCACCCACCACTGGACCCGCCAGGCGTCCAACAAGCGGCCCGCGATGCGGCGCAGGCAACAGTCGCTGCGGAGGCTGGCGTGGACTCCGCCGCCATCCATGCCTTCGAGTCGATGCTATTCCCGGGTAACGAGTTTCGGAGCGAGTGCGCGGCCGGGGATAGCCAGACGGCGAGCGTCGCCGCGATGCAGCGATACTATGACACGCGAGTGCGTACGGCTCCACTCACCGTTTACGTCGTGGGCCGATACGACTACGGCAACGTGCGCCGCGCCACGACCGCGGCATTCGCCGATTGGCGCGCCGGCGCCCCCAGAGAGCATGACCAACCGCCCGCAGCGCCGGTCCCGTCGATGCTGCGCATCATCCATCGGCCTGGCGCGAAGCAGGTGGCCATCGTGGTCGGGGCGCGCGGGCCAGCCGCGGGCACCCCCGACTTTGAATCCTTTCGTATTGTGGACGTCTTGCTGGGTGGTGGTCTCAGCTCCCGCATTACGAAGAATATCCGGGAGGCTAAAGGCTATGCGTACGGACCTGGCAGCACACTGACGGCAACTCCCTCGGGTAATGCGTACTGGGCGGAGTCTGCCGACGTGGCGTCGAACGTGGCATGGCCCGCTTTACGAGAGATTGTCCGGGAAATCGAACGGCTTGCCACAACGCCTCCCACAGCCGACGAAGTCGAGGCGACTGAGCGCTATGTCGCAGGCCGCACGCTGTTGGCGCGCGCGAGCCGATCCGGACGGCTCAATGAGATAGAGCTTGACGATGCGCTCCATCGTGGCGGGCCGGCCGCTGGCCCAGACGCGGTAGCAGGGGCTGGCGTCACCCCAGCTGAGGTACAACGGTTGGCAGCAGCCTATCTGTCGCGCGGCCACCTCACGATCGCAATCGCCGGAGATACGTCGGCGCTCCGTACGCAACTCGATTCGATCGCCCATATCCAAGACTCCGCTGAGCCTTAGCGGCCGCCCCGGAACTCGGCCTCGCGCGCCTGGATAGGCAAGCATGCCCGGACCAGTGTGACGCCGTCGTGAAGAGAGTTTGGCAGACTACCCCGCTGGCGTCTCGGCCTCCCCGTCGATCCGCCGAAACGAGAGGGTGCCCCGGTTCAGCGTCACGACGCTCATCACGACTGCGCCAGCGGCGTCGTGGGCAAAGATGATCCGATCGCTCGCGTGACGGGCAAAGACGGAGTCTCCGATCGCGACGAGAGGCTCGGACAGGAACCCAGCACGTGGCCGAAAGGCCAGCCGGCCATCGACGAACGCGATGGACTGGCCACCGCTATAGCGGCCGGCATAGCGCTCGAGCATCAGCGGTGGCACAACTCGCGGATGCAGCTCCGCTTCGAGTGCCTCGTGGATTGCCATGTATTCCTTGCGCCGCGGCCCGGTCGCCGAGGCGGCAAGTCGCTCGACCGCCGTCGCGTGTGCAACGAGAAGCGCCTGCTCCGGTTCGGCAGGGAGGGTCGGGCGGACACCCACCCCCTCCCATTCTTTACCGGTTCGCGGGTCCATGACCCGCGTAAATGAGATCGACGTCACGAATCCGTACCCGGAGGCGAGGAACGCGTTGTTGTGGCCCGCGCCATACGTACGGTCCCCGACGACCGTCGCCCGGCCGAGGTTCGACAGGACAAAGGCAAAATCTTCGGCGGCCGACCCCGTCGCCCGGCAGGTGAGGAGAAAGAGCGGCACCGTCGGCCGGCGCGGTCCCGGCACCTTCCCGAGCGTCCAGCGATCGATCTGCTCGTGGCCCGACCGGTTGATCACGCGCAGCGACAGGGTCGAGTCGGGTCCCACGAAATGACTGATGAGAAAGTTGGACATCTCGCCCGATCCACCTCCGTTGCGACGGAGGTCGATGATGATTGCGTCGGTCGGCTCGAGATATCGCAAGGCGTTTACTATGGCATCGTACGCCGCTGGGGACTCTGGGAAGCTGCGCAGGTCCATGTAACCAACATTGCCGGGCAGGACATCGAGGCGAGCAATCCCGTAATGCGCCGAGCGCTCCTCCTCCACAACCTCTGGTGGCAGCGGCCCTGGAGGGCCGCCGAGTTTGAGCCCCTCTGGTCCGACCGGATACGTCGGCATATCAGGAGCATAGTGGACCGACAGGTGCCCGTCGTGATTGACGGTGCCAAGGTCGGCGGTCAAGCGGGCCGCCAAACGATACGGATCGGTTATCGTGTCGTAGGTGCCGGCCGCCGCTCGCCGCAGTATGTACTCGGCAATGAGTTGGCCCGTGTCGGCGTCGACATAATGGCGGCGCAACTGCGCCGCAATCGTATCGACGACCACACGGTGCGTCTGGGGATCCGGTGACCACCGTGCCGTCGCGGCAGACTGAGCGGCCGCTGGACCGGCAACAAGAACGAAGGCTACGAGACGTATACGAGTCGCAACCAACCTGATTGACCTTCGCGCTGTCGCTCGCATCACCGAGGTAGTAAGACGGTCAACGTACGACAGGGAGAATCACCCGCGACAGGCTGCCAGGCGCATGATGGATCACGTTGTGCGCCGTCCGCCACGTGGTCTCGTCGTAGTTGTGGCCCCCCGTGTTGAGATTCCGGTCGAATCGCGGAAAGTTTGAGCTCGAGATCTCAACTCGCAGCCGGTGCTGAGGGCGAAGGTACCACGACGTCGCGCGTAGGGTAACCGGGACCTCGTACACCTTGCCCCGCTCCATCATGTGCGGCGTGTCAAAGCCGTCCCGCCACCGCGCGCGCGTGATGCCGTCCTGCATGTTCATGGCTCGCCCATCCGGAAACACGTCGAGCAACTTCACCGTCACATCGGTATCGAGCACATCGGAGCTGAGATACACCTCGGCGCGCATTGAACCCGTCAGTTCCATTCCATCGGCCAACGGGTCGCTCGTATACACAAGCACGTCGGGCCGTTGCTCGATGTCGGCGTTGTCGAACGAACCTGGCTGATCCTTCGGGTTACCGGTGCAGCAGACCGCGCTTCCGCGCGACGGCACGGGATCAGCCGGATCGTAGGTGAACGAATCGGGGTGGTCGCGCGTTGGAGGGGTCAAACTGATACGCCCGTCCCCCGTCGCCGTGGCCGCATGCCCGTTGCTCTGGAGATAGAACGATGTCTCGTGCATGCCCTTGACTGGCCAGGTGTCTGACGACTGCCACCGGTCGCGGCCGATCGTGTAGTACTGGAAGTGCGCGAGAGAGTCGATCGCGTGGACGTTACCGCGTAGCCAGCGATCAAACCAGGCAAGATAGATGTCCCAGTAGTGGAGGCGGGCGTCGCCGACTGGCAGGTCCCCAACGACGGTTTCACGAGACGCCCGTTCTGAGATGCAGTGTGTTGTCGGAGAGATGATGACATACTGTCCCGTGCGTGCACGGTCATTGATCGCATTCGTCCGGAAGATATTGGCCGCGATCAGCGCCTCCTCAGCGAAGTCGAACCAGGACGTCACCTGCAGTGCAGCGACGCCGGTGCTGTCCGCTTCTGTCAAATAGCCCTGTGCATCCCACCATGGGTCATTGGGCGGCCGCTCCAGGAAATTCCGCCAGTCCCATGAGGGGGAGCCAGCGCGGTCCGCCATGTCGATGAGCGGCAGGGTCCGAAGAAACGACGCGAGGTCGACCTTCGGCGCCGGACGTGCCCCTTTGTCTACCGAAGCAAAAACCGGCATCCAATTGAAGTTGAGCGAGAGCGAGAACGCCCCGCCTTCAACGGAGCCCCAGAACTCTCGGAGCCGCCCGACACGTCCGAGATTCCCGCCCGCCGCCTGCGGGATAGCGGCGATGTGATGGGCGTTCCGCTGCTGGGCGGCGATCAGTTGGCCTTCGCCCAGATACGAACAACCGTACGTCCCGATCTGCCCAGTGGACCACGGCTGCCCAGCGGCCCACTCGAACATATCCGTCCAATCCGTCATCTCGCCCTGATACACGCGAAACTCGCCCTCAGACGCGAACTTGCCCCGGACGTCCTGCACCACGACTGCATACCCATGCGAGGCGAAGAATTGCGCCGGGTCGATGGCCCCGAAGCGATAGGCGGACTTGTTGTAGGGAAGGCGAATGAGGATGGTCGGCAGACGGCCAGCGACATCCTTTGGCCGGTAGATATCAGTGGCCAGCTGAGTACCATCCCGCATCGGCACCATGATGTTGCGTTCGACCTCGACCTCGTACGCTCCCGGCGGTCGCGGGTAGGGGGCAGCGGCGGAATCCTGGGCCGCGCTCCGCGGGCCGGGCGCGATCAGCGCCATGGCCAGCGCACACAACGTGTAAAACGACGGCTGACGAGGCATTCGAAGGGGATAGTGGGGAGGCGCCCACCAATTTCTTGCGGCGTCAACGTTCGCGTCACCCCTTGCGTGCCATATTTCACACGGTGCGGACACGGCAGCCGCACGAAACGCATGCCGGGGCAGGCATCGCCGGCCCACATCAGGCTCCCCCCGGCAAAGCGCAGCGGTACGCCGCGCCCGGTCTGCCGGCGTGACACCGGCAGTACGTTAGAACCGTGTCATTGGTGGGCTGAAGGATACCCCAGCCCACAGGGGCTGTGTACAGTCGGTGGGCCTACGCACGGACGCCGGAGACTCGGATGCCAATCACCCATCGACTGCTACCGCCATTCCCCGCTGCCATGCCAATACCGCACACTGTCGCGACAGAGCTGTTGGAGCTGGGCGCACGCCGGGCTATCAGAGTGTCCGCGCAGTTCGCGTGTGCTCTCGTCCTGTGGCTGCCGCTCGCGACGGTTTCGGGGCAGGGCGCTGGGAACTCGGGTTCGAGGCTTACCCTCGACGCGAAGACGAAACTCACGCTGATCAACACCGACGCACGATGGACCGACTACCGCGGGCGTCGCGCCCTGCACCTGACGCCCCCCGCAGGCCATGAGAATGGACACAACGAGGAAATGGTGGCGGTGTTGGATGAGTCGGATTTCCAGGACGGCACCATCGAGGTCGATGTTGCAGGCGCTCGGCGGCCCGGGTATTCGACAGTCATCGATACCAGCGGGTTCAAGGGGTTTGTCGGGATATCGTTTCGTATCCAGGACAAGAACGCCGAACGCTTCTACATCCGCCCTGAAAACTCGCGTGTGGACGATCAGCTGTTCCGGAATCGCGCCACCCAGTATGAGTCGGATCCGGACTTCGCTTGGCGGCGTCTGCGCGCCGAGAGCCCCGGCGTCTACGAGTCCTACGTAGATCTGGCACCTGGCGCCTGGACACACCTCAAGATCGAAGTGTCGGGGACGACCGCGCGTTTATACGTCAATCGTGCCGCGCAACCCTGCCTGGTGGTGACCGATCTGAAACACGGGATTAGCCGGGGCAAGATCGCGCTGTGGACCCACGTGAGCAGCGACGCGTACTTCTCCAACCTGGCTGTCCGCGCCACACAGTGAGCGACCAGTAACGCGCCCACACCAGGAACCCGCCATGATGTATGCGATCGCGGAACGGGGCAAAACTTCCAAGACGGTTAGGCGAGGACTGGCCTCATCCTCGGACAGCAACCGTCTGCGAATGTACAGTGACCCATCACCGCGACCACGGCACACACACTTGCGACTGCCCCACTACCAGGTCCAACCATGAGGCTCACGCGCTGCCTTCTTGCCGGCCTCCTATGGCCCGGGTACCACGCTGCTGCACAGGACACCACAACTGCCGGAACGATTAGCGTCCCGTTGACACCCGATCGCTGGACGATTGAACGGTTGTATCGCCGAGACCACACGGCCGACACCAACCCGCGGTTCGAATCTCATCTCGGCCGGCCGAGCCTCTTCCTCCCCAATGGCTTTGCGTTAGCCAAGGGTGTCACACTCAAGAACGGCACACTCGAAGCCGACGTTGCCGCGTACAAAGGCGGCAATTTCTTCGGCCTGGCATTCCACGCGGCCACGCCGCCCGATCAATACGAGGTCGTATTCTTTCGGCCTAACGATCCCACCTACGCCGTACAATACGCACCCTCCTTCTTTCAGATGAACGCGTGGCAGTTCTATTCCACAGGCGACTACATCGCGTCGCTCCGCTTTCCACAGGACCGGTGGGTCCACCTGCGGATCGTGATCAAAGGACTGGTGGCATCCGTATATGTCGACACGGCGACGACGCCGACGATCGAGGTGCACGATCTGCCGCTGGGCAGCGTCGCCGGGAGCATCGGCTTTTGGGCCCGCGCCGGTGGCGGATACATCTCCAACATTCAGTATCGCCCGGATACGACATCCTACTCGTCGACGCCGGAGACTTCCTTCCTGCCCGGCGCCATCACTCAGGGATGGTCGATATCGGACGCCGCACTGGTGTCCGAGCGGGATCCGGCGACTTATCCCGATGTGCATGCACTGCATTGGCAACCCGTGCACGCAGAGCGCGAGGGGATAGTGCTCATCGGGCGATATCGCCGCGATCCTAACGTGGAAGGGCCGCAGCCACTCCCCGACCGGCCTGTGCCGGAGTCACCAGGCATGCAAGTCGTGTTCGCCCGGACGACACTCACCTCCGACCGCGATGTGGTCCGTAAAATGTGGATCGGATACAGCGACGACGTCGTCGTGTACCTCAATGGCCGGCCGCTGTACGCTGGACGGAATACCATGCAGTTTCGCGAGCTGGGCGGGTCGGCATATGTGAATTCGTACGCGGACGCGGTCTATCTGCCCCTCAAGAAGGGCAAGAACGAACTGATGTTGGCAGTGAGTGAAGCAACGGCCGGTTGGGGATTCTTTTGCCGGCTCGACCCGCCGTAATCGCGCGAGAAAACTTCCCGTCTGTCCGGCGGGCCCGACGATCCTGAACCTGCCTCGGCACCGGAGGAGTGTTGTCACCGTCTGAATTCATGTACACGCGGCGATCATTGAACGCCGCGACCTGCGTGGTACTGTCGCTGACACTTGCGGGCCGCACACTCCCCGGCCGCGGCGCCGGCGAGCAATCATTTCGTCTGATCCCGACGCCGCCGATCGTTGTACCGCTGGAAGGGATACAGGGCCTGACACTGATCGGCACCCGCGCTCGTGCTGCGGTCTATCGGGGGCGGAAAGCGGTTGAACTCACCCAGCCACCGGGCACCGATCCGAATGCGCTCGAGTCGGTCGCTCTCCTGGACTCGCTGACGTTCGCCGATGGCACGATTGAGCTCTGGGTCGCGGGTACGCTCGCGCCAGACGCCGATTCTTCCGACCGCGCCTTCATCGGGTTGGTATTCAGGAGCTCCGCCGATGGGTCTCGATTTGACAACGTGTATCTTCGTCCGACCAACGGGCGAGCGGACGACCAGCTCCGCCGCAATCACTCGACCCAGTACGAAGCCGAACCGGATTATCCGTGGTATCGGCTACGCAAGGAGTCGCCGGGTCAGTACGAATCATACGTCGACCTCTCAGCCGGTGCGTGGACACACCTGCGCGTCGTGGTCAGCGGACGGCACGCCCGTCTGTTTGTGAACGATGCGCTGCAGCCCTGTCTCGTGATCGACGACCTCAAGTCCGGTGCATCACGAGGGAAGATCGGACTCTGGATTGGCTCAGGCACGAAAGGATATTTCTCGCACATGGTCGTGACACCCGCGGGCACCGCGTAGTGGTAGCCGCGTCCCATAACATCCGGAGATGCCGTTAATGCGACGACTGACGGGTGCGCTGCAAGCGTGCCTGATTGGCCTCCTGGCCATTGGTGGTGAGCGACCGTGCGCCGCTCAAGCCGCCCAGGGCACTGAGCCAACAGGCCTGGCGGCGGAGGACAGCGCTGTCCCGCTTCTGCCGGCACGATGGATCTGGCAGCAGAGCCGCCTTCGGCGCGCCAAACACGACAGCGCCCGTTTCGTGACCCACCTCGGTCGTCCGAGCCTGCGCGTAACCGATGGGTTCTCGTACGCCACTGGGGTCGCTCTCCGGAACGGTACGCTGGAGGCTGATGTCGCGGCGGATTCTCAGGGTGCTTTCTTCGGTCTCGCATTTCACGTCGCGTCTCCGGATGCATACGAGGTCATCTTCTTTCGCCCGCATAACCCCGACGCCACCGTCCAATACGCGCCCTCTTTCCTGCAGATGAACGCCTGGCAGCTCTTTCCAGGTCCGGAGTACAACGCCGCACCGGATTTTCCACAGGATCGCTGGGTGCATTTGCGAGTCGTCATCAAAGGACTCGTCGCGTCGTTGTACTTCGATACCGTATCGGCCCCGGTGATCGAAGTGCACGATTTGCCGTTGGGCAGCGACTCAGGCACGATCGGATTCTGGGGGCGCGGCGGAGGTGGCTACATCAGCAACATCCATTACCGGCCCGATTCGGCAACCTACCAGCTCACCCGCGTTCACACATTTGCCAAGGGAGCCATAACCGAAGGCTGGTCGCTGTCACAGGCACTCCCGGTCGCTGACGCCACCCCCGATGTCTACCCCAGTGGGCGTGCGCTGCACTGGGATCCGGTTCACGCTGAGCGAGAAGGGTTGGTGCTGATCGGACGGTATCGCCAGGATCCGAATGTCGAGCCCGAGCACCCCGCGCCGGATCGAGCCGTCGGGTGGTCTCCCGAAAGCCAGGTTGTATTTGCGCGGACCACGGTGGTGGCCGATCGGGACGAAGTCCGCAGGATGTGGATCGGATATAGCGACGATGTGGTCGTCTATCTCAACGGCCATCCGCTGTACGAGGGCCGGAACAGCATGGGGTTCCGCGATCCCCACGATCTCGGATACATCTATCCGTTCGCGGACGCGGTGTTCTTGCCACTGAAGAAAGGAAAGAACGAACTTCTCCTCGCCGTCACCGAATCCACTGCCGGGTGGGGATTTACCTGCCGCCTCGATCCATAGCGGTCCACGTCAGTTACGCTCCCGGCACATCCTGATGCAACGCGTGGAGTTGTGCGACCGCCGCATCCCTGACGTCGCGCTCATGCGCCATGACCAGGATTGATTTCGCGGCGCCCATTGCGACTTTGGCGATCGCGATACTCTGCCGCAACTGCGCGACTCCTGCCACGGTGTCCCCCACCGCGACGAGTCCTTCGCCCAGACTCTCGTGCGCGTTCGATGAGTGCGGGTACCGGTCGCAGTTCTCGCGGAACAGCCGCACCGCAAGGTCAGGGTGCTTGACCTGGAAACTGTAGCTGCCGAGGATATCGAGCGGCGTCTCGGGAAACGGCGCCGGGACGCCCAGCGAGGCTGCGTTCGCCGTATAGCGCGATTCGAGCGTCCGCACGCTCTCACTGATGGTCGCCGTATCCTCCACGTGGTGATCCGAGAGCGCGGTCACCACCGAGTCGATCGGTACGACGATCGGGTCGTAGGCCATTCGGAGCCCGTCCACAAGGCCGTCCAGCGGGGTCATCTCGTGGATGTCGAGCGGGTACCTCCGTCGCTCGAACCGCAGGCGCGCGTTCGGCGCGCTGTCGAGCAGCGCCTGCAACCGCGTCGCAAACACCGTAGTCGGTTCGTCGATGCTGGGCTCTCGCCCCCCACTCGTGACGAACAGCGTGCGCTCACGGCTCGTGTCTCCCGCGATGCTCGCCGCCACCTGTGTACTCAACGTGCCGTCGTTCCACCTGAGAACCGGACTCATTGCGATCACGATACGGAAGACGTCCGGATGCGTGGCCATCACATACAGCGCGAACAACCCGCCCAGAGAATGCCCCGCGAGGATGCGCACCGGCAGGGTCGGGTAGTGCGCGTCGACCCAGGGCAGCACCTCATCCGAGATGAACTGCAACGTCACGTCGGCACCACCCGCCATGGGATAGACCTGCGCGGTGGAGCCGGTCGCTGCCGGGGTCAACTCGTGGCGCCGATTCTTGAGGTAGGGGATACCCACCACCATCATCGGCGGGATGAGCTGCCGGTCGATCAGGAACTGCACGTTCGCGAGCGCCGAACGGAACTGCCCTAACTCTTCGGCGTCCGGAAACACCAACACGGGGTACCGCACTCCCGGTGCTCTCTGGCTCGGAAGCCACACCGACACGTCGTGAACCGTGTGGAACGCCTTTGAGGCGATGGGCACGTGCGTGATGGACAGCAACTCTTCACGCCCCCCGGGCATGGGACCCTGCGCGGGATGTGGCTGCGCCCACGCCTGTGCGGCGACGCACGCGACCAGGACGATCCCGCCACTGAGCCGTGAAGCCACGCGGACGAGATGGCCCGGGTGCCACGCTCTCGACATGTGCATTGGTACGCTCCGTTCGGTGACCCGCATGACCACGACCCCTCGATCCCTCACCAATTTGCCCTGCTGTTTCGACCCTGTGCTACCCGGAAGTGGTTTCCCACTATGTCAGAGTTATGTGCGAGGTCGTTAGGGCCGGCCGCCCGGTTTCGTCGCGGGCGGGGGACCGACACGTACAACCAGCACGCCCGCCTAGCCAGGACCTCGCAGGAAATTGGTGATCACATGCATCACCTTGCCGGTCTCCTCGATGAACGGATAGTGGCCGCTGCGCTCGAACATCACGAATTCCGCCTGGGGCGCCGCCCGCCGCAGTTCCTGCGCGAGACGCGGGAGGACGACCCCGTCTTCTCGCCCTGCCATGATGAGGATCGGCACACGGAGGGATCGAAGCGTATTCCGGAAGTCGAAATGCGCCAGGTCGCCGCCGACCGTCACGTCCATGTTGTCGCCGCCGATTGCGCTCGAAACCTCCGGATTGAAGGTGGTGTCGTTGAAAACGATATAGTGCGCGTTGCTGCGGTCGTAGAAGAAAAAGTGCGCGGTCACCTTCGCCGGATCAGGCGATGCCTTGGCCATCTCCGGGGACATCGATCCGGCACCCTGCGCCTGCAGTTGGGCCATCTGGTCGGTGTTTTCCGGAAAGAACTCTTTGGTCTCGGCATTCGCGTGCGCGTTCGTCTCGTTCCACGCGGCGGCCGTCACCAGGGCGTTGGACAGAATCAGTCGCTTGACGGACCCCGGGTAGCGCTCCACATAGGCCTGCGCTAGTACACCGCCGTAGGAATGTCCCAGGAGATTGATCCGGCCGAGCGCCAGCGCATTGCGCAGCCCCTCGATCTCCTCGATCTCACCCGCCAAGCTGTAGTCCTTGATGTTCGTTGACCGGCCGGACCGCCCCGTACCAAAGGGGTCGAAGTAGATCACGCGAAAGGCCCCGCGGAGACGCGAGAAGAACGGATGGAAGTAGTCGTGTGAGCCGCCCGGCCCCCCGGGCAGCAGGATCAGCGGATCGCCGGTCCCCTCACTCTCGTACCAGATCCGCTTTCCCGATATCGTGACGAACGCGCCCGCTGGATGGTGGACGCTCTGCGGTTGACTGGTGAGTGGCACCAGGCTGCTCATCACGAGCGCCAGGCGCACGACGTACTGTGCCGCGTGTGCCATGAGGGAGGGCCGGGTGCTGGCCAGATCTGGGGTGACAACTGCCGCCGCCGGAGTGGCCCGGCATTCTGATCGCTGATGATGCCCGCCCGCCGTCATGTGGTCTTGCATGAAACCAACACGGGCGCGGGTCCGCGGCCGGCAAAATGAAGTGTTGCCGTCGTGGAGGTTGGGCGGATCCCTGTGGTGACGACGTGCAACAACCGGCAACGTCAGTGTTGTGCAAACGTACAGCGTGTAGCTGCTTCGACGGCTGACGGCCACGTCGCACGGCGGCTATTTATACCGCCGTCGCACACGGCGCAGTGGACAGCACCGCGCCGATGGACGTTGTCTGGGCGCATCACGTGTTGCGCGAGGTTACTCCCATGGCGGTCCGGATCGTCAGTGCCGTCGCCGTATTGTGGCTCGTCGCAGCCTGCCGCCAGTCGGGTTCGGAAGGACCGGCACCGGCGGCCGGCGCCACGCGAGGCGAGCTGCCGCTCAAATACGCGGCTCAACCCACCTCCGCAGGGATCACGGAGGGCAATCTCATGAGCCGCCTGTATGTCTTTGCCGATGACTCGATGCAAGGGCGCGCGGCCGGTACCATCGGCAATGTCAAAGGCACCGACTATATCGCGGCCCAAGCGCGACAGATCGGCCTCCGGCCGTCTGGCGACGGCGGCACGTATTTCCAGACGATCCCCCTCGTTCGGCGCCAATTTGACGCGTCTCTGGCCGCGGCGGTCGATGGCGCACCGCTCACGCCGTGGCGCGACTTCGCGATCCGTGATCAAGGCCCCGGCGCGCCGGCCGATGTGCACGCCACTGCGGTCTACGGCGGCACGCTCGGCCGCGACTCGTCGGCGCTCATCGCCCCGGATCGGACGGTCGGCAAGGTCGTGGTGTTCACCGCCGCACCACCAGACCAATGGCCCGGCGCCTTCTCCCGCGCAGGGGTTACCAGTCGGTACGCTGGGGCGGCCGCGCTCATGGTCACCCGCTTGGATGATATTCCGCAGGGCCTGCTCGATGTGTTCAAGACGGGGTCGAGCTTGACGCTGAAGCCGGACGTCCCGGCCAGTTCGTCTGTCGCTGCCGTCCCCGCGTATCTCTACGTCACGACAGCCGTGGCGACTCGCATCTTTCACGGTAGCCCGGACGCGCTCTCCATCGGCGCCACGGGCGGCATGGTCACGCTGCGCGCCAGCGTCGAGGATCGGCCCACCCCGTACCCCGCGCGCAACGTGATCGGCATTCTCCCCGGCAGCGACCCCACACTCGCGGGCGAGTTCGTCGTGATCGGTGCCCACAACGATCACATCGGGATGATCGATCACCCGGTCGATCACGACTCGGTCCTCGTGTTCAACCGGATCGCCCGCCGCGAGGGCGTCGAAGGGCCGCCCGACTCGATCACGCCGGCTATCGCCGCGGCCTACGCCGCGGCTCGGGACAGCGTCCGCCGTCTCCGTAGCCCACGCCCGGACTCGGTCAACAACGGCGCGGATGACGATGGTACGGGATCGGTGGCACTCCTCGAGATCGCGCAAGCCCTCGCAGCGGCTCACCCACGCCCCAAACGATCCATCCTCTTCATCTGGCACACCGGCGAGGAGCTCGGCACCCTCGGCTCCGATTGGTTCACCGACCACCCCACGGTCGCTCGCGACTCGCTCGTGACCGAGTTGAATATCGACATGATCGGACGCGGCGATTCGGCCGATCTCCCGGGTGGCGGACCTCGCTACCTCGAGGTCATCGGCGCGCGCCGGCTCTCGACGGAGCTTGGCGACAGTGTGGAGTCAGTCAACAAGCGCCAGCCCATGCCCTTCGCCTTCAACTACCAGTTCGACGCCGACGGCGATCCCCACCAGTACTACTGCCGCAGCGATCACTGGGAATACGCCCGGTATGGCATCCCGATCGCGTTCTTCTCGACCGGCGGCCACCCCGACTACCACCAGATCACCGATGAGCCCCAGTTGATCGACTACGCGCACTACGCCCGCGTGGTCAGATACGTGAGAGACCTGGCTGTCGCCGTCGCGAACATGAGCCACCGGCCCGTCGTCGATCACGCGAAACCGCGTGACCCGCACGCGGCCTGTGTCCAATGAGTCGCCGGGTGGCCACCGCGGCCGCCCAAGTTGTTCAGCGCCGCCCGATGGCTGTTTGGCTCGGTGGCGTAGTCATTGGGTTCTAACCCAGACGTAACTCGCCACCGCACTCGCGGGCGCCGTAACGTTCAAGTCCAAGGTGTCGTTGTTGGCGCGCAGCGAGGCCGTCGCCGTGTCGGCAGATTGTCCCGTCGCCGAGGTCTCGACGAGGATCGAGCCCCTGACCACATAGGTCCCGCTATCCGAAGCGAGGGTATCCGGGACGCCTTTGAGGCCTGTATCACTTTCAGCGAGCACCTTGTAGGTCGATTTGGTCAACTTTAACACGCCACTGGCTTGCGGCGGTGACGAGCTGAAGCTGCCACTGGAGTTGACGAAGGCCACCATTGCCAGCGTATACGAGCCTGCCAGCGAGCCAGGACTCAGCTTCGGGCCCGTGCTGGAACAGGCGAGTCCAACGGCGCTCGCGACGACGACCAAGGAAGGGATCGTCCATGTTGACCGACGGAGAGTCATGACAGTTCCTCGCTCATTGCGGCACGGCGACGTCAGGGATCATCCGGAATCTCACGGAATCTCATCATCAGGTAATGTCCGTTAATCCGTAGTCCTTGGTAGCACCGGACGAGCCAGATCGTGTACGTCAGACGTGGCTCGAACGACAAAGGGAGCAATTCCTAACATTCAGCAAGAATCCGATAGAGCCGGGCGGACGACGGCCCGTGCCGCGCCGATTGAGCCACTCCCGTTAACACCGGTGAGCCCCATGACCTGTCCATCGCTCGGCTCCTTGTGTCTTCACCAGCTTCGCGAGGTGTCCTCCGCATGACCGCCGCAACGTTTGCTGCCGCCGGCCTGGCCAGAGTCTTGCTCGGCCTTACGGGAACGAGTCCGGCGGCTTCACCGGCACAGGTCACCGTGTCTATCGATACGAGCGGCGCAAGCGCAGTCCTGACCGCCGCACTCGCCGATCCCGCGCATGCAGCACAGGCAGCGGACGCCGCACTCGGCAACAGCGCCGTCCGCGCCATGATTGCCAAGATGGCGATCTACGACACCACCGTGACGCCGCAGGCGTTTAAGGCGGCGGTGATCGCCCTCGCCAACGGCGGATCGGGCGATCCTTTCGACCTCGCGCGCTTACGCAAGGATCCCGCTCCGACTCGCCGGATGCTCGCCCGGCTGGCAAACGAGAGCGACATCATCTCGCGCCGCATCGCCGAGCGATTGCAATCCTTCACACCCGATGGTCTCGACATCCACGCCCACCTGTTTGTCCTCGTCGGCGCAGCCCATCAAAACGGCTGGGCACCTGACCAGAGCCGCCCGGACTTCTACATCGACCTCGGCTTTCACGGCGAGGAGGTCGAAAGCGTCGTCAATATCTCCGCGCACGAGCTCTATCACGTGATCCAGGGTAGGGTACAGCCGAATATTGATTCCGCACTCACGGACCACCCAGAACTGCCCGTCGATGCCCGCGAGCGTCACCGTGCTCGCGCAGTGCTCCTGAACCTCCTGCTCGAGGGTACGGCGAGCTACGTCGGCGACGCCTCACTGTACGAGGCAACCGGTCCCCACCTCGTGCACGACCAGCGCGAACTCCAGCGAGAACTCGCCCGCGCGGGAGAGATATTCGGCCTGTTCGACACGATCCTGTTTCGGGCCAGTCATGATCCGGACGCGCCGCTTGCGACGCTCCTCCGAATTGGCTTCGGGGGCTCATGGGACCAAACCGGCTATTACGTCGGCTATCGTATGGCCAAGACGATCGATCACTACGATGGCCGGGCCCGCCTGCGCACGCTCGTGACGATGCCACCAGCGCAACTCGTCGCCGACTACATCGCGCTCGCCAGCGCACACCCGGATGATCGTGACATCACCCCGCTTGCTCCGGCATCGGTCGCGACGGTCGAGGCGCTGCAGCGAGTGGGCACCGAGCACCGTTGATCGCACGACAGCCCACCAGCCAGGTCCCGAGGGAGATGGCCGCCGCGTTCGTTCGTGCAATACGTGCGAGGAATGTTCGAACTAGTTGATGCCATTGCCTACTGCTCCGGCCCTCGCGATAGCTACCGTTGACTTTCGTGCACCAGACTCGGCTTGTCGGCCGCGCTCGAACGGTGCTGTGAGTCCGATCACCCAACCTGGTACGCTAACACTGCGATGGCCATAATCCTCTCTGCCAGCGCGCGCCGCACGGCCGTATGTGCGCGCGTCCCTGCGATCGTACGCGCCCTGACAACCTCGATGCTCGCGGTCCTGTCGCTCGCGCCGAATGCGGCACGCGCGCAAGGTCCGGCGACCCGGCAGGCGACGCCGCAGGCGACGCCGCTGGCGACGCTCGATCAATTGTTGGCGATGTCGAGAACATCTTCGGGTGAGTTGAATGCGCCGCAGTGGCTGGGGCCGGACGCGTATACCGTTCTCGAGGAGTCCGCCAACGGCGGCGGAACAGACATCGTCCGCTATGACGCTGCGACAGGTAACCGGACAGTTCTGGTGGCAGCCGCCAAGCTCATCGTCGCTGGCCAGTCGATTCCGATCGCCATAGAGGCGTATCAGTGGTCGGCTGATGCGTCCCACGTACTGCTGTTCACGCATTCACAGCCGGTGTGGCGCCAACACACCCGTGGTGATTACTGGATCTACGAGCCTTCGACGGGTGTGTTGAGGCAGTTGGGTGCGGGCAGTCCCGCGTCGAGCCTCATGTTTGCGACGTTTTCACCGGATGGGCGGCGAGTCGCCTACGTTCGAGCGAACAACATCTTCGTCGAGGAGCTGGCCGGCGGTCACCCCATCCAGCTCACTTCCGATGGTTCACCCACGATCATCAATGGCACGTTCGACTGGGTGTACGAAGAGGAGTTGAATCTCCGCAATGGACTGCGGTGGAGTCCTGACGGGCGGCGCATCGCGTTCTGGCAACTGGACGCATCAGGTGTTCGGGATTACGACCTCATGAACGACACCGACTCGCTGTACTCCTTCGTCAAGCCTGTCCAGTACCCCAAGGCTGGCGAGACCAACTCGGCGGCACGCATCGGTGTCGTGCGGGCGGACGGTGGGCCGACGCAGTGGCTGCACATCCCGGGCGACCCGCGAAATCACTATCTGACACACCTCGAGTGGGTACCGAATGACTCGGTTGCACTCACGGTACAGCAGATGGACCGGGCGCAGCAGCGCAACACGCTCTTCCAGGCTGACGTGAGCACCGGCGCGGTGCGCACGATCGTGACGGAGCGCGACAGTGCCTGGGTCGAGCCTGCTGACCTCACATGGCTGGACGGCGGCAAGAGCTTCATCTGGATCAGCGAGCGCGACGGATGGCGGCGGGCCTATGTATTCTCTCGTGACGGGACAACATCTCGGCTGGTCACGCCCGGCGCCTACGAGATCGCCGAGCCGGACATCGGGAGTGGACCGCCGCTCATTCAGTCCGTCGATTCCGCTCATGGCAGATTCTATTTCTATGCGTCCCCCGATGACGCAACGCGCCTCTACTTGTACCGCGGCTATCTGGATGGCCGGCCCGCCGAGCGCCTGACGCCGGCGGGAGAATCGGGGTTGCATCGTTATCAGATCTCGCCCGGCGGACGCTGGGCCATCGACAAGTGGTCCACCTTCGACACGCCCCCGGTGACCGAGCTGGTGCAGCTTCCCAGCCACCGCACCGTCCGCACGCTAGCTGATAACGCTCAACTACGTGCGTCGCTCGCCGGTCTGAATCGGCCAAGTGTGGAGTTCACCCGCCTCGGTGCCGCAAACGGCGTGCAGTTCGATGCCTGGATCATGACGCCACCCCACTTCGACCCGTCGAAGCAGTATCCGGTTCTGTTCTTCGTGTATGGAGGGCCGGCCGAGCAGACCGTGCTCGATAGCTGGAACGCCTACTACTACCTGTTTCACGCTGGGCTCGCGCAGCAGGGCTACATCATTGCGAGCATCGACAATCGGGGGACGCCCGCCTCGCGAGGGAGTGCGTTTCGCAAGGCGATCTACAAACACCTGGGCGAGGTGGATGTCCAGGATCAGATCGACGCGGCGCGTGCGTTACTCCGGCGTCCATATGCCGATGCGACCCGGGTCGGCATCTGGGGCTGGAGTGGCGGCGGCACGATGACCCTCAACTTGCTCTTTCGAGCTCCTGACCTGTACCGGATGGGGATGGCCGTGGCTCCCGTGAGCGACCAGCGTTTCTACGATACGATCTATACGGAGCGGTACTTGGGGCTCCCGCAGGACGACTCCAGCGCGTATCGGCGAGCCTCACCCCTCACATACGTGGACGGCCTCCGAGGCAGTCTCCTGCTCGTGCACGGGTCCGGCGACGACAACGTCCACTACCAGAACTCCGAGATGGTTGTCAACGCGCTCGTCGCTGCGGACAAGCCCTTCGATCTCATGGTCTATCCTAACCGGACGCACTGTATCTGCGAGGGCCAGAATACAAGCCGTCACCTCATCGAGCTACTCACGCGGTACACGCTAGAACATCTCCCGTCCGGCGGCCGAGCCGCGGTACACGGCTGATCCGTCTGCGACATGTCGTCCACCGTCAGACCAGATCCCATGCCCACCGAGGACAGATCAGTGCAGGACGTTCCGCCCAGGACTCCGGCCACCAGGATTCTCGCGTCCTGGCTACTCGTTCTTCTGCCGCTTGTCGCTTCTCTCGAGCTGGCACGGTTGACGCACCACACGCTGTTTGGGCCCATCGGCGTCGTGGCGAGCGCCGGGGTCGCGTGGTGGCTGGAGGGCGGCCAAGCGACGGGGTGGTCTGGACTGGGCCTCGCTCGCCCAGCATCATGGCTGCGAGTTGCAATCGAGGGCGCGTTGCTGGCCATTGCTGCTGGTGTCGTGCTGGCGCTCGTCGGGGGAATCGTCACGGCCAAATTCGGGGCACCCGATCTGCGTCCCTTCATGAGCATGCGAGAGCATCCTGCCGAGCTGGCTGGGTGGATTGCCATAGCGTGGACGACCGCCGCATTCGGTGAGGAGATCGTCTTCCGCGGCTATCTGCTTCCACACATGTCGCCAGTCAGGCGCCTCGGCCGCGCCGGATGGGCTGTCGGCATCGTTCTGTCGTCGGCCCTCTTTGGACTCGCACACTCTTATCAGGGACCGGGGGGCGGAATCGCGTCGGGCGTGGTTGGCGCGGTGTTCGCGACAGGTCTGGTCATTGGCAGCCGCAGCTTATGGCGCACTATTATTGCGCACGGGCTATTTGACACCGTCTCGCTCATCCTCCTGTTCCTCACGCTGCGCCAGGCGTCGCATTAGACGGCACCCTGCGCGCGAACCGATGCTCACTATGTGGCGGACGCGGACTCGCGCCGGGGAGCGCGTGATGACATCGCGGTGGACACGCCTCTCGACATCCGTCGCGGCTCTCGCCGCCGTGGCGCTCGCGGCACCTGCCGTGCGGCGCGGTATGGTTCCTCCAACTGTCACCGATCGCACGGCGCCGCAATCGCCAGCCGCGCGGCCGGCCTACTCCATCACATACTACGGCCTCCGCCTTCGGTTCGAGCCAGAACACCACTCCGTGCGAGGCGACGTCGTCATCGGCATGCGCGGCCCCAACCGAATCGCTGCGCGGGGACCGGCGCCGCTGACGCTGGACTTGGACACAACGATGACCATCGATTCCGTGGTCGTCGCGGGAACACGAGTCGCGGAGACCCGGCAAGGACAGGCAGTCATCGTGCCGATGGCGATCGCGGCAGGCGATCTGCGACTGGTCGATGTCTACTACCATGGCACGCCTGCTGGGGACGCGCTGGTATTCGGACGGCACGGGGACGCACCGGTCATTTCCTCCTACGGCCTACCGTATTCTGCTCGGAGCTGGTGGCCGTCGATCGACGCGCCGCGAGCCAAAGCAGACTCCGCCGACATCGAAATCACCGCGCCGAGTGCACTCGTGGCGGCATCAAACGGGCGTTTGGTCGCCAGGCGTGAGAATGCCGATGGCACTGCAACCACGCAGTGGAGCGTCCGGTATCCCATCTACCCGGACGTGATAGCCGTGGCGGTCAGCAACTACGCGCTGTTGACCCTCGCGTATCGTAGTCCAGGCGGCGACAGTCTGCCGATGCCGTTTTACGTCTTTCCCGAAGACCTCGAGAAGGCGCGTGTAGACTTCGCCGTGCTGCCAGCCATGCTGGCGCATCACGTCGCCCGGTTCGGGCCTTACCCGTTCATGCGGGAAAAGTACGGGGTCGTTGAGATGGCCCAGGAAAGCTTCAGAGAGCACCAGACGCTGCCAGGCTATGGCTCACACCTCATCACCGGCGATCACACGAATGACTGGATTCTGGCTCACGAGCTGGCGCACCAGTGGTTTGGGGACGCACTGACAGTCCGGAACTGGTCGCACGCGTGGCTGAACGAGGGCTTCGCCACGTATGCCGCCCTGCTGTGGCGCGAGCAATCGGTTGGCAAAGCGGACTATCTGGCGGCAGCGCGCCGACAGATGGTGCCCGAGACATATAACGGCGTCTTGTACGTCGCCGACTCGGCGAACGTCGCTCAGATGTTCACGAGAGTCACGTTTCAGAAGGGAGCCCTCGTGCTCCATATGCTTCGGCACGTCATGGGCGACTCCGCGTTCTTTCGGGCGCTCCACTCCTACGTCGCCGGCAATCTCTATCGCACCGTCACCACCGCCGATTTCGAGCGAGCGGCAGAAACATCCTACAGGCGGCCCCTGGATTGGTTCTTCAGAGAGTGGGTGTATCGGGGCGGCGCGCCCGAGTATAGCGTGTCCGGCTTGAGCGTGACGCCGAGTCGCTCCGGCTATCGCGTCGCGTTCGACGTCCGCCAGTGTCAGGATTCCGGTGTATTCCGGATGCCACTCGATGTCGCCTTGACCACCCGCTCAGGTGTCGTCGTTCGTGTCGCATGGGACAGCGCCCGTGCGCAACACATGGCCTTTGATACGCCGGACTCTGTGACGGCCGTCGCACTCGACCCGGACGGCTGGGTCGTGACGGCCAACGCGCACGCTCATTGACCGGTACCAGTTCCCGCCGCAGGCCGAGCGGCCAATTCGGCGCCCGATGTCAGGCCGGGATGAGGTACCCGGCGGATCGCACCGTGAGGATGTAGCGAGGACTCCGTTGGTTGGGTTCGAGCTTGCGACGCAGGTCGCGGATGATGGCATCCACCGAGTGTGGTGTGGGCCGCGGTGGACGGCGCCAGACATCCCGGAGGACTGCCTCCCGGGACACGGCACGACCGCGGCGGCGGAGTAACGCAAGCAACACCGCAAACTCGCGTCTCGCCAGGGCAATTGGCTGCGCATTGCGGAAGACGCATCGAGCGGTCGGGTCGATGCGAAGATCATAGACGACCCATGACACAGTGTCTGAGCGAGGCCCCGGTCGCCGGCGACGGACGAGTGCCCGCAACCGCGCGACAAACTCGCGCGCGCTGGAAGTATGCCCGATGCAGCCATCGGCTCCGGCCTCGAGCGCGTCGATCACGCTCTCGGAGTTGCCAGCTCGGGTGACGGCTAAGATCGTCGCCGGATTTCCGGCGTCGCGCAACGTCTGGATCAAGCCGATGCTGCCGTTCTCGTCCGTCATGACGTCCACCACGATGAGGGCGACACCAGATTGGCTCGCACGGGCGGACGCTTGATCCAGAGACGACACTTCGTCGACCGCGAAGCCGCTCCGCGCAAGCTCTGTGCGCCACGCTTGTGTGACGATGCGGTCCGCAGCAACGATGAGCACCTGTTCTGACGTCCCGGGCCGGAGCGTGGGGCCGCGGGTGAGGCTAGGGCCGGCGCGCCGCGGGCGCGCGCCCGCTTCTAAGGTGCGACGAGTGGTCTCCATACACACACATTATGGCCAGGCGTCGCCGGACGAGAGACGAGCGACCATTATCCCACAAACACTGCACGCCATGGCGACCTAGTTCTCACAAATCGCCGGGTGCGCATGACATCACGCCATCGGCTGGCTCACCCGTTGGTGTATGAGCCCGCAGCAGTCTCCCTGTGCAAGGTGTCGGCGCCGGGCGCCAAGCTGGCCTCCCCAGTGCTTACAGGCTCGACGAAACGCCATCAGGCCGCCAACGCAGCATGTAGCCGGCGGTGCGCACCGTCATCAGGTAGCACGGGTTGAGCGGGTCGATTTCGAGCTTCTGCCGGAGGCCGGCCATGTGTGTGTCCACGGTGCGGCTGACCGTGCCAGCGCGATAGCCCCAGACATCACGCAGTAAGTCCGCCCGCGACACAATGCGGTCGTGCTGCCGCATCAGCGCCAGCAAGAGATCGTACTCCTTAGGCCGGAGGCCGACGACCACACCGTCGCGCTGCACGGTTCGGGTCGGAGGGTAAACGGCGATGTCCCCGAACCGTATCCACTGAGGAGCCGTTTCTTCAACACCATGGTGCGCGCGCCGCAGCACGGCCCGGATCCGGGCGAGCAGCTCCGCGAAGCTCACTGGCTTTGTCACAAAGTCGTCGGCGCCGAGTGCGAAGCCGCGCAGTTTGTCTTCCTCGTCCCGGCGGGCGGTCAGAAAGACCACCGGCACGTCGCTGCCCTCCGTGCGAAGATCCCGGAGCAACTCGTAGCCGTCGCGACCGAAGAGCATGACGTCGAGAATGATGAGAGCGGGAGGCTCGGCGCGGATCAACCGGTGTCCCTGAATCGCGGTCGTTGCGAGATCGACGATGAATCCCTCGATCTCCAGGTTGTTCCGGAGTGTCGCCGCGAAGTGCAGGTTGTCTTCGATGACCAGGATGCGCAGCGCGCTGCCGGCTTGCGTCGCCTCGTCGGATGCTTGCGAAACTGCCGAGTCCGGTGAGGTCTGGCCCGCCAGACTCCACGCCTTCGGGCCATCGCGCGCGACCAGCGTGGGCTGATCCATCAACTCGACGGCGTCGACCCGTACCATTTGGCCTCCTGGCCAGTGAATCGAACGCTCGAAAACGTGGCTCTGACGTCGGGCGAGCGTATTGCGCACCGCCCTGCGATCGTTCTCTGGCAGCATCGCGAGCAAATTCGATCCTACGACATGGACCGCGCGACGTCAGGGATGTTGTCGAAGTTTTGACACTTGCATGGTCGGCGACCGTTCGCTCCTCTGGGCGAGTTGATCGCGAAATCACGCAGTGACGAGGGTAAGCTCGCTGCCCCCAACGCCATACCTCCGCCTGTTGGAGCGAGTGGCACGCGAGAGGGTTCTCGGCGGATCGTCCCGACCGGCACCTTGCATGATGTTTCGGGAAATGTTCGGGCCACCTCCCTTCATTAGAGAGAGAGAGAGAGAGCCGGCCACCTGTGCCTGTTGCCGGCGAGCGTGGCTGGGTTCCGTACAAACCCTGCGTCCGGTCACGGGCTCTATCAGAGCGAGCCATCGTCTGCCCACGGATCGAACGAGTGCACACGTCACACCTGGAATCCACCGCGCGATGTCCGCAACCATCCAACCATGCGACTGGCCTCGAGCGCCTCACTCGGGCTGCTGGGTGAGCGACATCGACCTGGAGGCCTTATACCGCGCCGAGCACCGCCGGATCTACATGCTGGCTCTCCGGATGACGCGAAACGCCGCCGCCGCCGAGGACATTCTGCAGGAGTCGTTCGTTCAAGCGTGGACGAATCGGGCCATGTTTCGGCACGAATGTGCCCCAGCTACCTGGATCCACCGGATCGCCGTGCGTTGCGCTCTCCGGCACATCAGGGGAGTTGGGCGCTACGATCGGCGCTTCGTCCCGATCGGCGACCATGATGATTTCATATGTGCTGTTCAGAGCGCCGCGCCGACCACGGATATCGATCTCGAGCGCGCGATCGCCAGCCTGCCCCCTCGTGCGCGGATGGTCTTTCTCCTTCGTCAGGTCGAGGATTACTCCACGCAGGACGTTGCAATGCACATGGGCATCGCGCTCGGTACCGTGAAGACTCAACTCCACCGAGCCAGACGCCTCCTGATGGAGTACCTAACGCGATGAGATCACACCCTTCGTCCGAGCAGCTTCACGCGTGGGTGTCATGCCTCCGCGCGGAGGATCGAGACACGTCGGTCAGTCGCCATGTCGTCATCTGTGACCGCTGTCGAGAGTATGCGGCGCGTGCGACGACGCTGCGCGAACGCGTAAGCGCATTACCGCTGGCGGGTGCTCCGCCACGCGATCTGTGGCCATCAATCGAGCGACGGATCGCGGACGCCCCAGGACGCTCGGCGGGGGCAGCAGACTCCGAGAGCGGAACCCGTCGCCCGCTCAAGTCCTGGTGGGAGCCGGGATCGAGCTGGCACCACCGGGCGCTACCGGCCGTTGCGCTCGCTGCGGCGATGGTCGCGTCGTTCGGATTGGGTCGCCTATCGACATATAGGGGCCTCGTGCCTTCACGTGCGTCAGAGCGCAAGGCCGTGTACACGGTCGCCGGCACGTCAGCGCACGCGTATCCGGATTCCCTGACCTGGGCGCTTGCCGTGCAAGAGACGGGGACAGCCTACCTCAGCGCCATTGCGTCTCTGGCGCGCGCGCCTGACCCTCGATCCTCGAATGCGTATCAGGGCAAACAGGCGGCGGTGGCCGTCATGCAAGGTGCCGCGCTAGAACTGGCACAGACAAATCCGGCCGATCGGCACATTGCGCAACTCGCTGCGTTGCTCAGCACGATGCGAAGCACCGGAGATGCCACGGATGGTCGGGCGCCATCGGTATTGCAGCCGCCATCCAGCGGGCCGGAAAGGAAGACACGTGATACGTCGAGTGGAGGTGCGCCATGATCAGGTTTGCGCGCGGAAGCGTCCCATGCGCGTTAATCGGTGCCCTTGCCAGGCTGGCGGTCGCACAACCGAGAGCGCACTGCCGCGAGGGGAAGCAATTGACTGGCGACATCGGGATCGGAGGCTTTCAGTGCGTGGCGGCGGGATGCGCCGTCAACGGTCTCAGTGGCGGCCGGTATCACCATTCGTTCTCCGCTGAGCCCTACATTCTCGATGTCGACAGCACTGGCCCTGCGGCCAGCCTGCTTCGCGACGGGGACGTTCTCGTCGCCGTCGATGGGCTGCTAATTACGACGGTCGAAGCCGGGGACCGTCTAGCAAACCTCATACCTGGCCAACCGGTTTCGCTCCGAGTACGACGTGCGGGGAAGGACCTTGAGGTGCGCGTGACGCCCCGGTTGGGGTGCAACATGCCCTACATCATGGTGACGCCCGACCGGCGCCGATTCCCGGTACCACCGCGGGCGCCGGCGGACCCGTGATCGGCCAGACGCCCAGCGACGGCCGTCATATGGACGCGCGTACCGTTTCTCCGTGGTGCACGCTTTGGGGCCCTGGTGTGCGTCGGCTGAGCCTCCTCGCTTGCGTTGTCGCGGGCGCACCAGCAGCCAGGGCACAGGATTCACCGGGGAAGGCTGACGCCAGTCCGCTCGTGGACGGACCGACGCGTACCCGAGTCATCGAGGGCGTGATCCGCCGAGTCCGCGAGACATACGTCTTTCCTGCGGTCGCGGATTCGATCGGTGTCTATCTGCGCGGCCGAATGCGCCACGGAGCCTACGATCGACCCCTGCGGGCGAACGCCTTTGCCACAGAATTAACCGCAGATCTCCGCTCCGCGTCCCACGATCAGCACCTGCACGTCACCTACGAACCACAGTCGATTCACGCCGGGCCCGGCGTCGACTCGGCCACTCGTCATCGGCGAATCGATGCCGTCAAACGGGAACTGGAACGGGGGAACTACGGTGTGCCGGAGGCACGGATCGTAGCCGACGGCGTTGGCTACTTGCGGCTGACCTCCATGCAGGCGCCCTCCATCGCCGGTGAGACGCTGGCTGCCGCGATGACGTTCCTCGCACACAGCGATGCTCTGATCATCGACGTGCGCGACAACGGGGGCGGGGACGCCGACCAGGTCAACCTTCTCTTGAGCTACCTGTTCGACGGGGCAGTCGAATTTGGCGAGATGCGATCGCGCGACCCCGGTCACGTAGAGCAATCGTGGACTGCAGCGTACGTCCCTGGCCGTCGGTACGGAGGGACGAAGCCGATCTTTGTCCTCACGAGCCACACCACGTTCTCGGCAGCGGAGGCCGTCGCCTATTTCCTTCAGGCCCAGCGGCACGCGATTGTTGTTGGGGATACAACGCGCGGCGGAGCGAATCCGGGCGACTTTTACGCGGTCGACACGGACTACGTGATATTTGTTCCCGATGCGCGAGCCGTGAGCCCCGTGACCGGCGCGAACTGGGAAGGAACTGGAGTCATCCCCAATATCGCGGTGCCGGCGGCCGCTGCGCTCGACACGGCCCGTGCGCTCGCCCTAGCGGTCGTCCGCACGGTTCACTAACCAGGCGGGCGCTGCCCTGGTACCCGTCAATTGACAGCGCATTTGCGGCCTCCGACGCCGAATAGCACGGCGCAACTCGCCGTTGCAGGGAGTACCGATTCAGACGCTTCTCGGGGCGCGGCCGCTCACTGGGCGCTTCTGCCCCGGACGTGGCGGGTGCACGGGCGCATCACTGTCCGATCCGCTCGGGGCAGGCAATTCCACGATGAACCGGCTACCTGCGCCGCGGACACTGCGCTCGACCCGAATGGACCCACCATGCTGCTCGACGAGATGGTGAGCCACCGACAATCCGAGTCCGCTCCCGGCGATCCCCACATTGCGGTCCCGCTCGAGGCGGACGAACGGCTCGAAGATGCTCGACGCTTCGCTCGGCGGCACCCCGGGCCCCTGGTCATCGACCCAGAGCGACACGAGTCCCGGCCCAGCGCCGCTGCGGACGGCCCCGATCAGGATCTCCTGTCCGGGCTGTCCGTACTTGATGGCGTTATCGAGCAAGTTCACAAGAACCTGCCGGTACGCGGTGGGATCGACGACAGCGTAGAGATCACGCGGCACCGTGCTCGTGATCGTGGTATCCGCCCCATCAGCCAGCAGTGCAATACTGCCAATGGCCTCCTCGACCACGGCTTGCACGTCGGTCAGGCGCGACACGATGCGTAGGTTGTGGTGCTCGATGCGTGAGAAGACTAACGCGTTGTCAACGAGTGCTGTGAGATGATGTGCTGCTCGCAAGATGGAATCGGCTTCGCGATCGTGATCGGCGTGTGAGCGAATACGTCCAAAGCGCAACGATTCGCCAGACATGAGGATCTGAGCGAGTGGCGTCCGCAACTCATGCGACACACTGCTGACGAAGTCGGATCGAAGTCGTGCCAGCTCGGTTTCGCGCTGTGCTCCGAACGCCGCGGCGGCAACAGAGACCAGCATCGCGAGCGCGATCGCGGCGACGAAAGGCAGATAAGACTCGACCAGACTACCCTGTACCCACCGGGCATACACTTGAAGCGGCGGGCTAATGTGCAGCATGAGCATCGCTAGCGCAGGGTCCCGCCGCGCCATGGCGATACAACCGGGTGCTGAGCGGGCGGTGTCAGCCATGGGCCCAGTCTGGTACAACGTTGTCCAGTGAGAGTCCAGTACCGCCAGGCTCGCCAATTCATCGTTGGGCACCGGCGTGACCTGCGAGCTCGGTGGCCGCCCCGTGCCCCGTAACGCGAGGGTCGCCGGGAAGAGTGGCTCACGCTCGAACACCGGAGCAATCACTTCAGTCGCGAATACGGCGGGTGCCGACAGGAAGCCGTAAACCGCTCGCAACGTGCCATCTGGCCGGTAGGTCGGACTGAGGACGGCGACCGCCTGGAGCGCGTCCGTGTCCGCGGCAGAGTTGGTAATCGCGATCGCGACGGTCCCGCTATTTTGAAAGCGAGGGACGAAGCGCGTCACCGCCTCCACGAGGCGAACGGAGTCGATCCGAACCGAGTCGACGCGGAGGACAGCGGGCATCGCACGCGAGCCAGCGGTCAGGGCGGCCGCGGCATTGGTGCGTGGCGTTGCGCCGTCCACCTCTGATCCTCTCATGATCAAAGCGCCAGTGGATCCGTCGGGATCAAAGTCGAGGCGGAAGTACCCCTGGATCGTGATTCCGGGCGCGCAATGGCACTGGATGACTCCCGCCTCCGCCGCGCGGAGCGCGGCAGGGTCACGGAGCGGCGTTCCAGCGTCGATGACGGAGCCACCCCCTACCGCCGCGAAGACCGGCGCCGCAATCGCATCGAGATAGTGTCGCGATCGTACCTGGAGAATGCGCGCCGCCTCGCTCGCAAATAGGCACGTGCCGGTCGATACGCGCTCCCGTTCGACGCGCTCGGCTCGCCACACACTGACACCAAAGGCGCCCGCGAACACAACGGTCAGCACGATGAAGAACCGCAATCGGCGCTGGGGCGCCAGGAACTGCTGCAATGAGTTCACCAACGAGGCAGCCAAGGCGAAGAGGACGCCGCACGACGACCAGCGGAGGTGGACGGAAGCTCAAAGGATGCCTCCCTAGCACGGTCATTCAGCGGAAGCATGCTGCGGCGGCAAGCCAAGATAGTGGTGACGGGTTCATCGCTCGGTAGCTGGGTGACGGCATCACGGAGGGGCCGCATGCAGAATCTCACGATCATCCTGGCTTTCGATGATCGTCCCCGTCCCGCCGGCAACTGACCCATAGGCATCATCCTCTTGACCGTGCCAGTCGGCGACGATGTGGTTGTCAGCGACGTGGACAACCACCAGCCGATCGACCGGTCCGCCGTCCGGCAGTCCCGTGATGTGCTCCTCGCTCGCGACGTACGATCCGACCACCAACTGGTTCTCGACGGTGACGTGCATGCGCCCGCCGCGCTGAAACATGCTCTCGAACTTGGCGCGCATCCCGTCCCGCGTGAGCACAGTGACCGCTGTGTCCGACGAGAACGAGTGCTCCACGACGGTATCGCCGTACGCGGCCGCGGCCGCGGCCGCATCGTGCTGGTTCAAGGCTGCTATCGATCGTGCCATTGTCGATGCCGCGCCCGGTTCTGGAGCCGGGTAAGGCACAGATCGAGCGTGCCCTTCCACGAGGGTCTGCCAATAGTTGACTAAGTGCTCATTGCGGACCTCATACACTGCCAGCGCGGCGGTGGGCCGTCCATTGGCGATGCCGGTCAACTGCTCTTGATCAACGACGAACGGCCCAACGATGATGCGCCGTGAGGTCTCTGTGTGGACGTTCGGATACGTCTGAAACATCGGCGCAAACGTTGACCGCATCGCCGCCCGCGTCCGGAGGACGCCCGGCTCACCAAACAAAAACAAGCCCGAACTGTCGTCAAAACCAGCGAGAAGGCCGTTGACGTCATGCCGATTGTAGGCGGCCATCTGGCGATCGACGATGGCGTCAGGGAGGGTGGGTGTACTCGCATGCGTCTCTCGCGCCGGGCGACAGGCGAACATCGTGACGCACAGCGCGACACCTAACGTGACACACAGCGTGGAACCGAGTCCCACGCTCGATCCCACGCTAGATCCTGTTCGCACCTGTGTGCCCCCATTGGCTTGCGACAACGCGACGAAGGCTGTGCGATCCCCAAGCCTTGGACACAATCCGCTGCTATAGCGTTTACATGTCAAGTGACTTGACATTTGCTGCCGATAACCTGTTTCGGCCCGCCCTCCCCGCATCGACCGGCCCCAAGCGCCCTAGCGGAAGAGCCTCCGGTACGATCTGGGTGTGGTTCCCAGAACCGCTTTGAAGGCGCGATACAGGTGGCTCTGGTCAGTGAAGCCGTTCTCGATCGCAGCCATCGCAGCCGATGCCTTCCCCGTGCGAAGCGCGGCCGCGGCTCGTTGGACCCTCACCGACAGGATGTAGTGGCTGAGCGAGACCCCGTAGTGACTCCGGAAGACCCGCGCCGCGTGGACCGGATGCACGCCGACCGTGCCCGCCATCCCTGAGATAACCGGAAAGCGGTCGCCGGAGCCATGACACAGGTCCACGAGCCGCCGCAGCCAGGGTGGGCGTCGGGTGCCCGGTGCGGTCCGCGACAGCTCCCCCACCAGGGTGAGGCACGCATCCTCCACGTAGGGTTCGCTCAATTCGCCGCCCATCGTACGCCACGCGATGCCGTGCCCGATCCGCCAGGCGAGGGGCCGAGTGATTGCGATGGGGTGGTAGAGCCGCGCCCCCGAGTGCTCGATGATCCGGTCTTCGATGGAGATCGACAGGTATCGGCCGCCGAGGCGAGCCATGGAATCCCTGTGGGAGACCCCGGCCGGGGTGTAGATCAGTTGCGACGGACTGGTTCCGTCGAAACCATCGGCTTCGGACCAGTATCCGGTATCCAGCGGGAGCAGCAGGTGCGGGGTTGCATGGGCGTGCGGCTTGTCGTCCGTCCGCCCGCTGCCGGAACGCCGAAAGGTGATGATGAAGCCGGGTGCCGACACCCGGGTGATCTCCCGGCCCAGAAACTCTCCGTGACCCAGCAGTAGCACGGCGCCACCTCACATCGCGAACGTCGGCGAGCGACGATGTTGCGTACGTACCAGTCGCAGATCCGTCCGCTAATACCTTCCCTGGGACTGCACCAAGTTGGGCACCGCGACTGGCGATAAGGTGCCCCGAAGCCTACTCGCAGTGGGGAGGACGCCGGACCATGAAGAGCGGTGTGAGGGTGTTCGCGACGATGGTATTGGCGGCGGCCGGGGGCCACATGGCTCAGGGCCTCGCGCGGTGGCAGACCATTCCGACGCCTCCGCCTTTGCCGGCGGCCACGCGGACCGGGTTTGCGCCGGTGAATGGCATCAAGATGTTCTACGCCGAGTATGGCCGGGGCGATCCGATCCTTCTGATTCCGATCGGTGCGGCGGACGCAGATATGTGGTCAGCGGTGATCCCCATTCTATCGACGCACCATACGGTGGTCATCGCGGACAGCCGCGGCCATGGGCGATCGACGCGGACCGATCAGCCATTCACGTACGATCTGCTGTCATCCGACTATCTGGCGCTGCTGGACTATCTGGGCATCGAGCGTGTTGCGCTCGTGGGCGCGAGCGATGGGGCGATCATCGGACTCGACATCGCGATGCACCATCCGGAGCGGCTCACGAAGCTCTTCGCGCAGGGCGCCAACGTGACGCTCGACGGGATCTTCGCGAAAGCGGCCGACCCGGCCGCGAGCAAGGCCGCCGCGGCGCTCTGGGCCGCGGACTATCGGCGGATGTCCGAGACCCCCAACCAGTACGACGCCCTGCACTCGGCCCTCGGGAAGATGTGGGACGCCGAGCCCAATTTCACGGCCGCCCAGCTCGCGGGTATCCACACACCGACGGCGGTCGTGATGAGCGATCACGACGAGTGGATCAAGCCGGCGCACGCCCGGTACATCGCGCATACGATTCCGGGGGCACGGATCGTGATCCTGCAGAACGTGAGCCACTACGCGGCCCTGCAGGATCCCGCCGGTTACGCGAACGCGGTGCTGCGGTTCGTCGATGGAGGTTAGGGGATATCAAGGCGACGCGATCGGCACCGTCAGCGGGCCGGACGCCGCTACGCCGCGAGCGCGATCACTGGCGAGATCCGGACCGCGCGCCACGTCGGGATGGAGGCCGCCAGCGACGAGACAGCGATGAGCAACCCGGCGATCGCGAGGATGGTCAGCGGGTCGCCTGGTGACACGCCGTAGAGCTGCTCGCGGAGCAGGCGAGTGGTGAGCACCGACAGGACGGCACCGAAGGCTGCACCGACCGCGATCGGTGCGAGCGCGTCACGCCCGACGAGCGAAGCGATTGCCGCCGGCGATGCGCCGAGCGCCATACGGAGGCCGATCTCACGCGTGCGCTGCCCGGCCGAATAGGCGATCACACCGTACACGCCCACGCTGGCCAATACGAGCGCAATCGCGCCGAGTACGGACAACAAGAGCGTGTTGAAGCGGGCCGTTGCCCTCGAGGTCTTCACCAGGCTCTCCATCGTTGCCACGCTTGCGATCGGCAGGCTCGGGTCGACGTCGTCGACCGCTCGCCGGATCGACGCCTCCATCGTCGCCGGATCAGACACCGTTCGGGCGACGATTGTGATCGAGCCTTGGATGCCGGTCCACAGAGTTGGCGGCGTTTGCTCGATTGGAATGTAAAACTCGGGGTCCGGCTGCTGGTCCAATGCTACGTCTCTCGCATCGGCTATCACGCCGACCACTTCCATGAAGTGTTGGTGGCTCGGATCCATCCCTTCCATGCGCTTGCCGATGGCCTGCTCGCCGGGCCAGAATCGCTTGGCAAGCGCTTCATTGATAATGGCGACGTTAGGCACGCCCGCCTTGTCTGTCTCTGCGAAATCGCGTCCGGCACGGAAGTGGATCTTCATGGTGGCGAAATAGTTGGGCGTGACCGGTCGCACCGCGGCAAGAAAACGCTCACCATCGATCATCGGCCGGCCTTCGGGACCAATGCCGGCTCGAGGGCTGAACGCGAGCGGCAGCGCGGACGTGAGCGCGGCAGACTGCACCCCGCCGGTCCGATCCAATCCCTCCCGAATTGCACGATACGCCTCGAGGCCCGACGTAATATCAGGGTACCTGCCGGGCGGCAGCACGACCTGCGCCGTGAGGATGTGGTCGCTGGCAAAGCCGGGATCGACGTGGCTGACCTCCCACGCAGAGCGGATGAGCAGCCCAGCCCCAGTCAACAGCGCCATGGCCAGCGCGAGTTCCGTCACCACGAGCACTCGGCGCGCCCTGTCGCGGCCTCTACTCTGGCTAGTGCCACGACTGCCCTCGCGCAAAGTCGCCTCTACAGCCGAATCAGCGACTCGCATCCCCGTCAGCACCCCGACGACGAGACTGCAGAACACGGCCGCGACGAATGCGCCGAGCAACACCGGCCCATCGATGCGCGCCTCATCGAGGCGAGGCACACCAGGTGGGCTCGTGGCCACGATGCCCTTTACCAGTCCAAATGCCAGGGCGATGCCGGCCGTACCAGCCACGGCGCACAGGACACCACTCTCGGTCACCAACTGCTGCACCAGGCGTCCCCGGCCCGCTCCCAGGGCCGTGCGGATACCCATTTCACGCACACGCGCCGTCGCCCGTGCCAGCAAGAGGTTGGCGACGTTCACGCAGGCGATGAGAAAGACCAACGATACGGCGCCGAGAAGCAGGAAAAGCCGGCCCCGCAGATTTCCGACGACATCGGAAGAGTAGAGAGTCACCAAACCCGTGTATCCGCTCCCCCACATCGGGTACTGCTTGGCGAGCATCTGCTCAGACGCGTCCACCGAGGCCGTCGCCTGGGACGCCGGCACACCTGGAGCGAGTCGTGCGATCAGCAGAAGCCCGCGAGATTTGAAATCGAGCAGGTCGGCAGGCGAGAGCGCGAGCGGCAGCCATAGCTCGGCGCCGAAGCTGACGGCGTCGAGCGACGCGGGCATGACCCCGATGATGGCGTAGACATCGCCGTCGAGTCGCAATTGCTGACCGAGCACCGTCCGGTCGGCGTTATACTCGCGGACCCATAGCCGATGGCTGATGATCACGACATGTGGCGCCCCGGGCTGGTCATCAGCGCTGTCGAAGCCGCGGCCGAGATCGGGCGCTACACCGAGTACTCGCGTAAGCGCCGAGGTGGACCGGGTACCCGTGACGACTTCGGGCGCGTCACCGCGGGTCAGCGTAAACGATAGCCCCGGCTGCGTGGCCACCACGCCATCGAAAACGTGCGGCAGCGCGCGCCAGGTCGCGAACTCGAGATTGGACGCCGTCACCACTGGCACGCCGTCCCGCACCGGATGCAGATCGACCACCCGGTCGGCGTGGGGAAAGGGGAAGGGCCGCAGAACGACCGCCTCCACGACGCTGAACACGGCCGTCGTCGCGCCAATGCCGATCGCCAACGTCACGATCGCGGCAATCGCAAACGACCGCGCGGCCAGCATCTGCCGTACACCCAACCGCGCGTCCTGCCGCAGGCGGTCGAGTGCGTCACGTATGTTCCAGTTCATCCCGTCACCTCTCGCCAGTCTCGGATACGCCCATCGGTGCCCTGCCAGCCCAATTTATGATTGGTTGCGTGTGACGGCCAATGTGGGCGCACGCTCAAAGCTCCGCCTCGTCGCCTACCCTCGAGTCAGGTCAGGTCGCAGGTGGACCGGCCCAAATGTTGTTCGCACGGTCCACGTCGATCAGGCGGTGGTCGGGGTCCAGCTCGATGCGCGTCACCTGCTTGCCCGTGAAACCGTACCGCCGTACGTACCGGGTGGTGTTCGTACTCCACACCTCGGCGGGATAGTTGAAGTCTTCGGTCGTCCCGTCACTGAATGTGAAGCGAGCACGGATGGGCAGGATCCCACGCGCCCGATTCGCGTAGACAACAGTAACCGAATCGACGGCTCCTACCTGTCGAACTGCAACACTGTCGATCGCTTGATCGAAATTCGGATTCTCGAGGAACAACTCCCGCCAGAACCAATCGAGCCGCTTGCCACTGACGTCCTCCATGGTGCGGAAGAAATCAGCGGGCGCGGGATGCTTGTATGCCCAGCGCCGGATATAGGTTCGGAACGCGTCGTCAAACGCCTCGGGGCCTAGGATTTCCTGGCGGAGGAGTTGCAACGCGACCGATGGCTTGGTGTAGTCGTCCGTTCCCAACCGGTCGCCCGGTACACGGTCAGCCCCCAACTCCGTCGGCACATCGGTCCCAAGCGACTCTGCCTGGACGATTGTCTCCCGCTCGTCCGCCGCCCGCTCCATTTGATTTCCCCGTTCCGGGAATCGGCGGGCTTCGGAAAAAGTGTTGATGAAGGTGTTGAGCCCCTCATCCTGCCAGAAGTGTACGCGCTCGTTCGAACCGACGATCATCGGGAACCAGTTGTGACCGACCTCGTGCGTGATGACGTTATAGAGCGCGTACTTGTCGGGACTGTGGTCCTCCATGGCAAGCATCGGGTACTCCATCCCGCTGATCGGCCCCTCGACGACCGTGATCTGTGGATAGGGGTAGGGGAACCATCGTGTCGAGTATTCCTCGATGGACATCCGTCCCATATCCGCACCATCCTTCCACGTGTCGGCGGCACTTGGCCGATAGCACGCATGCGACAGAATGCCCCGCCAACTACTGGCGTCCCAGAGGTAATTGGGCGCTGCTGCCCACGCCACATCCCGGACGTTGCGCGCGGCGAAACGCCAGGTGAGCATCCCGTGTTGCGTAGGGCGCGCGGCGCCACTGGTCAGTTCGCCCGGCGTCACGATGGCGATCGGCGTCTCTGAGCGCGCCGCTCGCGCGAGCCGCTCACGCTCGGTGACGGTCAGCACCTCCGTCGGGTTCGTGATCGTCCCGGTGCCGCATACGATGTAGCCAGCTGGCAGCGTGATCGCGTACGTGAAATCGCCGTACTCGAGATAAAACTCCCCTTGGCCCAGGTACGGTTCGGTGTTCCAGCCGTGGAGGTCATCGTAGACGACCACCCGCGGATACCATTGGGCAAGCTCGTAGAGTGACCCGTCGCGTCCCATGCGATCCGCACCGTGCTCGGGGATGCGAAAATGCCAGGCGACGTCGAGAATCGTCGAGCCTCCAGGTGGCAACGGCTTTGCCAGGTCGACTTTGAGCTCTGTTCCAAGCACGCGGGTCTTGACCGCACGCCCCATGGTCCCTGCCTGTCCAGTCGAGTGTTGCTCGATGTGGTCGATCACATCGCCGCCCTGGAAGGATCGCGACCCAAACCGCGTGTCCTGTGGAAAAACGTAGGAGTTCAGCGAGCTGTCCCGAAAAGCATTCTGCTCGAGCTGGAGCCAGATAAAGGAGAGTGTGTCCGGCGAGTTGTTCGAGTAGCGCATCCGGAGCGACCCGGTGAGTGTCAGGGTCGTTGTGTCGAGCGTGGCTTTGATCTCGTAGTCCGCGTGGTTCTGCCAGTACTTGGGGCCGGGCGCTCCGGAGGCCGCCCGATACGGCGTCGGAGGCGTCAAAGCGAGCGGCGCGAACATCGACGTGTCGCCCACTCCGGTTCGATCGAACGTGCCCCGGCCGCGGTCATGGGGTCCCGGCTGTGGGGCTCCCTGTGCCGAGGCGACGACTGACATCGTGAGACTCGTGACGTGGACAATCCATAGCCACGAGTACTGCTTCCCGATATAGCACTGACGAGACACTAGGGTATCTCCGAAAGAGACTCGGCGCCTCAACAACTCACACTTCGCCGGCGCGCCGTCGTTCCGCGCTCAATCATAAGACGCGAGCGCGGCATGGCTAAGGTCTTTAACGGTGCAATTGCAGTCCTCGGACGATTGGCGACACTGTTGTAACGGACCGGCGTCAAAGCACGGGAGGAACCACGAGGTTCCACCGCGTCAAGTATCGGCCACTGACACGCTGGGAGCGCGATAAGTAATGCGGACCACGTGGGCGCATGCGTTCCAGCCGGCAGAGTACGTCGGCGGTGACCCCCAGATGCTCCTGATACCGCTCGAGAATCCATCCCGCTTTGGCGGCCGTCGTCGCGTTGTCGAGGCACGCGACGTATTCAACCACGCGATCCAGATCGAGGGCGGGGATGGCATCCAGCACCTGTATCACCGCCGGCCACCCCCCCGTCAACCGAGGCCGGTCCAGCAGGTCCACAAAAGAGCGTTCGATCGTCGCCACCCGCATCTGAGCGCCTTCGCGACCTTCAACGAGTGCGGTTTCGACGAACTCCCTTCGAGCGCGAACGAGTGCAACCGGGTGCGCAGCCCGGCACATCCTCGTCCCGCGCCACATCCGGCCACGGCCGGCCTTGGTGAGGCGCGCGAAGTAGGTGCACTGAGTGGGGTCCGGCGCGACGATGCCCCGGATCTCGAGCGCTGTCCGCAGGCCCAAGACTGCGTCGCGCGAGAGATACGACGCGAGGAGATACGATTCAGACTCGCCGCCTTGGGGACTTCCCCGGGCGTAGAGGCCGCGCTGGATGCGCACCAATTGTCCCGTCGCGCAGAGAGCTGCCAGCGCACGGTCTCGGGTGCGAGTGGAATACGTGCCACGCGTTCCAAGGAATGCGTTGACCTCCTCAGTCGTGATCAGCCCGCGGCCGGCGATGAGCGCGTGGAGTACGGACACTATTCCATTAGACACCCCATCAGGCAGCTGGCGCCCCGTCGCAGCACGGGACACACAGTTCTCTAACATTTCGGGTACCTGCCAATCCCCGTCATGGTGGAAGCAACGAACGGGGCCGCCTGCGGTATCCTGCAGGCGGCCCCGTCGCATTCGGCTTCGATCTCACTGCCACTCACCCTACCCCACGGTCCTACGCCTTGCGATTCAGACAGCCGTGGAAGTTCGGGTTGTTCGCCTCGTCCTCCGAAATGTCGAAGTTGACATCGGTTCCGTACGGGATGCCATTGACGGCCTTCCCGACCGGGAACACGGTGGCCGGATCGCGGTTGTACTGCCGGACCAGCCGGCGCAGATCCCCGATGCGGTGACCCGTGAGGAACATCCAGAACGCCCGTTCGCTGAAGAGCAGGTTCTGCTCGGCGGCGGGTGTCCCCGGATCGACGAGCGGGGCCAAGCCAGGCTCGGTGGCCCGAAGCGCGTTCAACGTCGCCAGCCACGGACCACCGGTCCGCTGCTGGTGCTCAGCGATGATCAGCTGGGCTTCGACGCCCGTCGCCAAGGGGATCGGCGCGGATTGCGTCGGGTAGAGCTGCTGCTGGATGAACGGTCCCAGGCCGCTGGTGCCGACCTTGCCCGAATCAGGGCCCGGAGAATCGGTGATGTTGAATGTGGGAACGCGCGGATCACTGGCGCTCACGAACGGCAACCCGTTCGTCCCCTCCTTGTCGGAGACGCTGAACCCCAGCTCGTTGAAGGTATAGTCCCAGATCCCGTTGTTCTCGACCGCACTGTTGGTGGATGCCCCGATGATGTCGACGTAGGGCTCCGGCACCCCGGCAACCGCCGCCGCGGCACTCGCGTCGTCGTTGCTGTCGAGGAACGCCCGCCCCAGCCCGACTCGGGCAAGGTTGAGCGTCGCCGAATCACCGGCGTTCTTGGCAAATGTCTCCGCCGAGTCGAACCGCTGGATCGCTATCGTGAGGAGCTGGTTCCGCGTCAACGGCTGGCCATATGTGATCGAGCCGTTGTCGTTGAGCGTACTGACCGGTACACCCTCACAGTACATCTCGGCGAACATCACGTACGTGAATCCGCCGAGCGCCAGCACCTGGTCGTGTCCCGTGGAATCGGTGCCAAATTGGTTGTATTTGGCATCCGCTTTGTCCGCGAGCGCCCGGGCCTGGTTGATGTCGATGTAATACGCCTTCAAACTTGCGTTCGAGGCCGATGCGATTCGCTCATCGACCAGAATGCGCGTCGGAAAGGTCTCCATGTCCGACAGTTCATCGGTGAACAACCCGGTGAAATTGATGAAGCCCTCGTGGCCGCCGTTGCCTTCGTCGCCCGCGCCACTGTAGGCGATCTGGAACGCGCTGTACGTACCGGCGAGCAACGCCGGCAGCGCGGCGGCCGAATTGATCGTGGCCGCGTTCAGGTTGTCAGGCTGCAGAATCTTGAGCGCGTTGCCCGGATTGCAGCCTTCGAGTCCCGCAAACACGGCCGCGGTGAGCGTCCCTCCAACCAGAAGAGACCGCCCCCGCAGTGCGATGGATGATATGCGCATGGGAGGCATGGTCAGAAGGTGAGGTCGATGCGGCCGGTCCAGTAGCGGACCAGACCCTGCGTGAAGAACTCCTCCTGCGCCGTGGCCGCCGATCCGGCCACGGCCGGCGCGGCGTTGATCTCCGGATCGACACCCTGGTACTTCGTCCACGTCCGGAGGTTACGGCCTGCGATCGTGAAGCTGAGCGCCGTCACCTTCAGATGCGTCAGCCACGCGTCCGGCGCCGAGGCGCGGACGGACAACTCACGCCACTTCCAGAACGTCCCGGTCTCGAGATACCCCGCGTCGGT
>JAJPIM010000005.1 GCA_021324775.1 Gemmatimonadota bacterium | reverse complement strand
AGCCCCCACCCCCCAGCCCCCAACCCCCAGTCCCCAACCCCCAGCCCCCCACCCCCAGCCCCCAACCCCCAGTCCCCAGTCCCCAACCCCCAGTCCCCAACTACACTTCCCAATTCGACCACACGATGCCGCCTGTCGGCATCACCTCGTCCGCCCCGCTCAGCGTCATGCGCAGATCCGTCCACCGCACCCGCGCGCCCATCGCGATCAACCGCTCGTACGCCGTCACGTATCCGCCCTGCACGCGCATCGCCACGCGCCGCACGCCCGTCCGCCGCGCGTAGTCCGCCAGCAACATCATCATCGCATCCAGGTCACCGTCGCGCGCCAGCACCAGCTTGAGCACGCGCAGCTCCTCCCGCACCCGCCCCTCCACGAGCGGCGCCGTGTGACAGAGCGCGTACCCCGCCACCGCGTTGCCCCGATGCAGTAACACGGTGTCGCCGAGCGCGAGATGATCGGTCAGCAACAGCTCCCGGGTGAAATCGTACCCCGGCAGCAGCCCGTCCAGCAGCACCCGGCACTCGTCCACCACATCGTCACGCAACCGGAGCGGCAGCCTCCCGAGCAGCGGCGCCGCCCGGTCCGTGGGCGCCGCATCCAGTGTCAGCGTCAGCGTCAAGCGCCCCGGCACGAGCCCGAGCGCCGAGTAAAACCCGATGTTGTCCATCGTCCGCGGCATCGTCTCGAGACCGACCACCGTCGCGCCGCCCTGCCGCAACCACTCGATGCCCGCTCGCACCGCCGCCTTCCCGATCCCCGCGCCCTGCGACTCGGGACGCACCGCCAGTGGCCCCATCCACCCCTCAACGCCGGAGCGATGCACCACGTTGAACGCCGCGACGTCGCCGCGCTCACCACGCCAGAGCATCGCCCCCGATCCCGCATCGTCCAGCGCATACCGCCAGATCGACGGATTGAGGAACGGCACCCGCACCCCGACCATCCCGTCCCGGCGATACCGGTCGGTGAACGCGTCGCTGAACACCCGGTTGAGCGCGGGGATGTCCTCACGCCGCGCGACAAACGGACCCTCCGCCTGATGGACCTGCCGCCAGTTCCGCGCGACCGCCATCACGCCGCACTCTCCGCGACAGCCTGCACCGGTCCCCCTCCCCGCAACGGCAGGTCGTCCGGCGAGTTTGGATCCGGCATGCCCGACGCATCCACCTGCTCGGTCACCGCGCACCCACGCTCATCGTCGTACCGCACCGTGATCACGCGGTCCATCCCCTCGCGCACCGACTCGATGTGCGTGATCAGAATCACCTGCTCGAACCGGTCGTGCAGCCGCCGTAGCAGCTCGACGACGTTATGCCGCCGCGATTCGTCCAGCGACCCGAACACTTCGTCCAGTATCAGCAGCGAAAACGCCTGGCCCGCACGCTCGGCGATCATCTGCGAGATCGCGAGCCGCAACACCAGGTTCGCCAGATCCTCCTCGCCACCCGAGATGACAGGCTTCGGCAACCCGTCCTCGAGCACGATGATGTTGTACTGATCGTCGAGTTCGAGCTCGCCATACCGGCCCTCGGTCAGATCCGCGAGGAACCCGCTCGCCAGCTCGGAGACTTCAGGACGAAGCGCAAAGTTGAGGTCCGTCCGCAGATCGGAGAACGCACGATCCAGCTCGTCGTGCATCCGCTTGTCCCGGTGCAACGCGTCCAGCTTGGTCTGCAGCTTGTCCAGCTCCCGGCGTCCGACTTCCGCCCCCTCCACCGCCGCCCGCGCCGCGGCCGCTTCCGCACGCGCCGTCAACGCCGCGATCTCCCCCCCCTTCGCCTGCGCCGCGGCCCGTTCGTACTGCTCGTGCACGGCCTGATACGTCGCCTCCGAGAAATCGATCCCATCCCGCCGCGCGCGCATCTCCTTCAACCGCCCGAAGACGCTCGCCGCCGATGTCTCCACCCGCGCCCGCTCACGGGCCAGTTGCGGTTCGCGCTCTACCAGTGCCCCCAACCGCGCCGCCCGTGCATCCAGGGGCGTCAGTCGCTCGGCCTCGCTCTTGAGGAACGCATGCCGCGCGGCGTCGTAGCCACCCGGGATCGCCGCGATGTCGCGCTGCAACGCCGCCCGGCGCTGCTCCTTGCTCGCCAAGTCGCGCGCGACTTGCTGCCCCTCCTGCACCGCGAGTTGCACTTTCGCCAGCCGCCGCTCGAGCGCGCCGGCATCCTGCGTCAGCCCTCGGCGCCGCTCGTCGAGCGCACGCACGTCGGCCGGCATCTGTTCGAGTTGCTCGAGCCGGTCCCTGAAGTACTTGCCATCCACCTGCACGGTGTCCGCCTGCTCCGTCAGCAGATCGAGGACCGTGCGATAGTGGCCGCCCAAGGGACGCGCACACGTCGGGCACTGCCCTTCTTCGCCGGCCGCGATCAGCCGCTCGCGCTGCTGCCGGAGGTCGTTGTACTGGGTCCGCAATGTCTGGAGCTTCGTCTCGGCCTCCTGGCGGTCGCGCACCCACTCGGTGCGGCGAGCCTCGAGTTGCCCCTGGGCTTCCTCCAGTTCCCGCCGCCGGGTCTCCAGTTCGATCGTCACTTCCTCCTCGAGTGTCGGCGCGCTGCTCAGTTTCTCACGCCGCTCGCGCAGCTTCTCCAACTCGTCGGCGACCGACCGCTCACTCTCGATCAGTGTCTGCCGCCGCCCTTCCTCGCGATACCGCTCGTCGGCGTGCTGCAACTCGGTCACGATCGAGGGATACGCCGCCAGCTCCCGGCGGAGCGGCTCCAGCTCCTCACGCGCCGCGGCAACATCGGCCAGCTCACGCGAGATCCGCTCGCCGTCGCGGGCTAGCGACTCCTCGTCACGCTCCGCGACTTTGAGGTCGGTCAACAACTCCTGCAGCCGGTCACGCTGGGTCTGCACCCGCTGCCATGCCGGCGTCGCCGCCACCAGCGCCGCCGCGAACTCACGCTCGCTCCGCTCCGCCACCGCCAGTTGCCGCTCCGCCGCCGCCAGCCGCGACCCCGCCTCGGCCAGGATCCGCTCCACGGTGTCGCGGTCCGGCATTCCGCTCCGCAAACCCGCCGTCTCAGCGGTGATCAGCTTCCGCTGCTCCCGTACCAGATCCTGCGCGGTCCGCAGCTTCTCGTAGCCCAGCACCCGCGACAGGAACTTCGCTCGGTCCGACGGCCCCATGGCCGCCATCACGTTCAGCTCTTTCTGGCCCGTGAAATACGTGTTGAAGAACTCGGTCCGCGTCATGCCGAGGCGCCGGTGCAGCAGATCGGTCACCGCCGTGATCGAGTTCGCGATCGGCACACTCGCGTTGTCCAGGTACAACTCGGCGTTCGTGAGACCGCGCACGACGCGATACCGATGCCCCGCCAGCTCGAAGTCCAGCTCCACGCGCACCGTGGCCCGCGCCGGCGCCCGGTTGAAACGCAAGGATTCCCGCGTCCCGCGCGCCGCACTGTT
This sequence comes from Gemmatimonadota bacterium, assembly GCA_021324775.1. Classification (GTDB taxonomy): domain Bacteria; phylum Gemmatimonadota; class Gemmatimonadetes; order Gemmatimonadales; family Gemmatimonadaceae; genus Palsa-1248. The sequence goes on along the minus strand of JAJPIM010000005.1, from coordinate 97,339 downwards.
CCCATAGAGCGCCCACGCGATCGCTTCGAGGATCGTCGTCTTCCCCGACCCGTTCGGGCCGATGATGCCGGTGATCCCCGTATCGAACGTGATCCGGCTGTCCGCGTGCTGCCGGAAGTTCTGGAGGTGCAGGCTGTTGAGCCTCACTCCTCGGCCCCCACGACGTCGGGCGTCGCCAGCGACGCCGCGGTCATCGCCTCCGCATCGCCGAGGTACCGGAGCCCGAGATCCACGAGCGCCGAGCGGTCGATGTCACCTTCGAGCAAACGGCTCTGGAGCTTGTCGCGCACGATATCGGCCAGCGAGGGACGCCGGCCCGGCGCGCTGTGCCCATGCAGCCGGATCACATCGGGACGCCGGGTATCGAGCTGGAAGTGCAGCGCACGCCGCTTGTACTCGCGCAGCGTCCGATGATCCAGCTCACGCACGATATGCCGCGGAATGTCGCGCACGACGATCCGCACGATCTTGTCATCGATCCCGCCGGCACAGCGATCGGCCGCGTCCTGTATCCGCGCGTCGACTTCGGCCGCCATGAGACCGCGCGCGCTGAAACTGGGGAGATCCACCAGCGCACGCGCCAGCGGCACCCGGTGAAACGTTGCGACGCCGCTATCGAGATCGAATTCGATGAAGCCCTTGCCGGGGATTCTGGCTTTTCGCTCCTCGTTGAGATCACCCCACGCCGTGGCGCTCGTGTAGTCCAGTGATCCCGAATAGAATGCGTTCGCGGCGACTTTGTTGTACACGTGATAGTGGCCGAGCGCGACGTACGTCCAACGCTCCGGCTGTAACTCGTCGCGGGAGATCCGGAAGGCCGCCCGGTCCGCATCGCCCTCCATCGGCGGAAGCACACCCGTGATCTCGGTGTGCATCAACAGCACGTTGTAACGAGCCGATGGATCCGCCGCCAGTGTAGGGGGCTCGCCGTACGGCACCGCGAGGATCGAGAGATCGAGATCGGGGAAGCGAATGGCCTCCGGCTTGCTGTCCACGACGTGCACACCCATCGGCGCGAACAGGCGCAGGATACATCCCGTCTCCGCGGACCGAGGCGTGTCGTGATTCCCGGCGACCATGACGATCTTCGCCTCCGGCAATTCCTGGCGAAGCCTCGAGAATTGCTGGAACGCGAGCAGGATCGCGGGATTGGACGGACGCACGCTGTGGAAGACGTCGCCCGCCACCACCACGATCTCGGGAGCGAGCGCGATCGTGGCGTCCACCGCGTTCCGGAAAGCGGCCCCCACATCGGCTTCGCGCTGATTGATGCCGGATGGCGTCAGGCGCTGGTACTGGCGATAGCCGAGATGCAGGTCCGACAGGTGCACCAGGCGCATGGCGCAATCTAGGCCGGGCCGCCTATCCGATACCACTCCGCCAGCACCCATCTAGAGGCTGGGGATTGGGGATTGGGATTGGGGACTGGGGATTGGGGATTGGGGATTGGGGATTAGGGACTAGGGTCGCTTGCGCTTGGTCCCGAGTCCCAATTCCCTAACCCCTAATCCCTAGTCCCCAATCCCTAATCCCTAATCCCTAGTCCCTAGTCCCTAGTCCCTAGTCCCTAATCCCTAGTCCCTAATCCCTAGTCCCTAATCCTACCCTCACCCGGATGACCCGCTATCACCCGTACGGGTCGTCCTCGGGCGCCGAATGGACCGCCGGGGGGACGGTCACCCGGGCGACGGTGCGCGCAGGCGCGACGGCCCGGAATTGAGCCTTGAAGAAGGCGCGCACGTCCCCGGGCCGGGCCAGCTCGGTCTGTGCCTTGGCGCGCAGGATCTCATGCGGCTCGTACAGGCCGGTCACGTGCTTGACCCACTCCAGCGTCACCGACGGATCGAGCAGCCTGAGGCTGCGCGTGACCGCGACTTCGAGTGGCGGCTCCGCCGAGCGCGGGAACCGTTCCGCACCCTCCCGGCCGGACAGCACGGCCGGCCGCGGAAACCGCACGAAGACAGGTTGCGTGAAGTGCGGATGACGCACCATCAACTGCCCCTTCTCCAATGTTGCGAGCTTGGTCTTGACCGCCGGACTCAGGACGGCGTACCCGGGCGTGGCAAGCTCATCGCCGTCCATCCGGCCGAAGAGCTGGGTGCCCGCATTGCCGATCACGCGCCGGTGCACCTGCGACCGGAACTGCTGCGCGCCGAACAGCACCAGGCCGACGTACCGCCCCCGCTCCGCGACGTCGAGCAGCATCTTCCGCACATAGGTGTCCGGGCCATCGCTCGGCGCGTACTTGTTCAACTCGTCCACGAACACGATCACGTGATCGACGCCGAGATCGCGTTGCTCGAGTTTCTTCCGTAAGGTCGAAACGACGCGCGCGAAGATCAGGTCCTGCGCATCCTCTTCGAGATTGGCGACGTCGATCACGTAGACCGTGCGGTCGGCGAAGTCGCCCCACGGCAGATCGCGCGACACGCCGTCGTTCGTCACCAGCCCCGCACACCGCTGGGCGATGTTGGTGAGACGGTTGCGGATCTTTCGGATCGTCGCGATGTGATGGGTCCGCCAGCTCTCGGAGTTGGTCTGCTCCATCATCCGCAGTACGTCCGCGAACCACGCGTTCAGCTCGGAGAACGACTGCACCTCGTACGCGCGCGGCAGGCGGTCGTCGGCGAACCGGTGACCCACCACGGACTCCCGGATGAAGTCGATCAGCGCATCGGCTTTCGCATCGATGTCCTCTCGCGTCAGGAGCACATCGGCGAACTCCATCACGTCCTGCAGCCCCCACACGAGGGGATGCGTGTTGTGCGCCAGTGCCTCGTGCGTGCGCAGGGTGTTGAGCGCGACGCCGTTCGCGGTGTACGGCGCGTAGTAGTGCACCTGCGGGAACGGGCGCGCCGGCACACCGAGCTTGTCGTACAGCGCCAGGTCGCCGTCGCTCAGCTCCACGGCTGGCTGGTCCAGGAAGCAGAGGTCGGGTCCCTTCACATTGAAGCACACCGCGGCGACCGACCCCTTCGACGCGGGGAAGTGCGTGAAGATCGACGCCAGCAGCCACTCCACCGCACTCGTCTTCGTCGCCAGCCCGGATACGCCGGTCACGGTCACGTGGGCCGCCTCGGGGCCGAGCAGGAAGTCGGCGTCGGCGTAGATGGCGGCGTCGGTACCGCCGGCATGGTACACGCCAACCGGAATCCCGGTGTTGGTCCCGCTCTGGAGATACGCGTCCATGCGCAATGCGCACGCGACGTCGGCGTCGTCCGCGAGGAACACTTCGCCCATCGGGACGGGCTGCAGCGGCTCCTCCGGCACCTGGCGCAGCACGGCCGCCGTGTACAGCCGGATCTCGGTCCGATCCGTCCCAACAAACGCGCCCCGCGCCGGCGAGCCGTCGTGCCCCAGCACGTCGTGCAATGGCGACTGGAGATCGGTGTAGCTGAATCCCTCCACCACGACGCCGTACACGACTGGCAACTGTCCGCCGACCGGATGCGCTCCGACGACGCGCACGATCGTGCCGATGCCGACTGACGCATCCAGCGCGGTCCAGAAGTGAAACTCGTGCGGTGTGTTCGGACGCCGCTCGGTCGCGACCACCCGCCCCAGCGGACCGGCAGTCTCGCTATCCCGCCGGCCGTTTGTCTGGCCGTTTGCGTGGCCGTTTGTCTGGCCGTTTGTCTGGCCCGTCGGCTTGCCGTCTATGTGATCGCTCGTAGAAACTCCTCGCAGTCGCGAATACCGTACGCCATCGTGTCCCACCGTGGATCGGGGAGTGCCAGCGGCGCCGGCGGCGCCGCCTCGGCCATCACCCACCGCGAAACTTCATCGGCGCGCGCCGTGATGTCATCCGCGCGGGTCTCCGAAACTTCGATCCGGACGAGACCCCACGTCGGATCCCGGCCGCGCGAATCCCGCAGCCGAAGGTACCAGCTCGTCACCGCCGTCCGGGACACTGGCGCGATCCGGAATGCCGTAGTCCGCTCACCCGGCCGCAACCCGGCCAGCACCGGCATCAGCTCGGCACTGACATACAGCGTCCGGTGCCGCTTCACCACGCCGACGTTCCCGGTCGCGGTCGCGACCCGCCTGTTCCCCGTCAATCCCCCGTCGATGTACAGCGGGCTGTCCTCGGCCGCGGACCACCGCTCCGCCAGGATGTGCTCCAGTGCCTGACGGCGGTCACGCACCCGCTGCAGCGCCCGCTCGATCAGCGCCGCCGGATGACGGCCGCTGGACGGATCGTCGTCGCTGATCGGGCGGCCGTCGTCGGACGTGTCGGTCACCGGATAACCCCCCGCAACCGCTGCATTCCAGAGTTCGGCCGGCACCAGCAGCCGGGGGATGTAAAAACCCCGCTCGACTTCTGGCCGCTGCCCGTAGGTCACGAGCCGACGGTCGCGGCGGACGCGAATGACCGCCGCGACGGTCGCAAACACGATCGGCACGGCATCGACGTACGTCACGATGCGGCTCGCCTGCGTGCCATCGAGAAAGCCGCCGAACACCGTCCGCGGCTCGCCCGGGACAGCACGGGTCCGCAGGGCTCCCTCGACGGTCTGGGCCGGCTCGAGCCGTGGTGACTCGGCAGCCGCAGGAAGCGTCTCCAACGTGGGGCCCGGGCCGTCCGCGGCACGGATACGCGGGATCCACTCACCCAGCAAGCGCTGTGCACCCCGGAGGCTTGCGTCCATTGACTCTACTCGACGCGTGATGACACAAGACACCGCCGCCGGCAGCGCCACGCTCCTGGCCGGCATGCGATCAGTGGTCCGCATGGCGGCGGCAGGCGCGCTATGGTTGGCCGTAGGGCTAACGGTAACGGCGACCACCGGGTGCGACAAGACGAACGCACGCACCCTGGACAACGACTCGTCCGCCATGGCGTCCGCCGCGCGGCACGAGCTCGATCTCGCGAAACACCCCAGCATCCTCTTCGAGGTGTTCGGCGACCGCACCAATCCGCAGATGGTGCCCGTCGGCGTGCTGGAGAAAGGCAAGCTTCACGCGATCCACCTCTCGCCCGCGGGATGGCGCAGCTTCGACCGCATCTATAACCATCCCGGCGCGACGTACACGCTCTACCAGGACGGCCGCGCCGCAGGCACCGCCACGGTCCAGCAGGGCATGTGGTCCAACCCCAATGCGCCGCTCTACACGCTTCCGAACTGCCAATCACTGATCCCGCTGGCCGCGGTGAGCATCGCCAGCAAGGCGCAGGTGGGAATCACGGTCGAGTTCCTCGCCACCAGCGCGGCCCTCACGCAGCCGCCAGCGGCTGCACCGCTCACGCCGAGCGCCGTCGCATCCCTGTCGCGCGAGATTGGATTCCGGGTCGCGCAGTCCGCGCACATCCCGCGCTCGCGTCTCGACTCGCTCGACTTTCATGCGGAAGCGCTGACCACCGGCGCCACGCAGAACCCGACGCTCGTGGTCTCCTATGTCGACCCGAACGGCGAGGAGGCCGTTTCACACGGCGAAGAGACGTCGTATCTGTTCGCCCTCGCCGACAAGTCTGGCGGCGCCTACACCCCGAGTTACACGCGCGTCATCAACGGGTCGGGCGCCCACGGCGAGTACCGCCGGTTCGTCGACCACCTCGACCTCGACGGAGACGGCGTGGACGAGATCATCCTCGAAGGCTGGCAGAACGGCGGCGATACCTACCTCGCCGTGATGCGGTACAGCTCGGGACGGTGGATCGAGGTGTTCCGGGGCGGCACAAATTGGTGCCTCGACGCCCGCCACGCATCACCGTTCGGCCGCTGAGCGTTTTTTTTATTTTCTACTTTCTACTTTCTGTAGGTCTACTCTCTGCTGGAAGGCGTCCGCCCGCCGAACGGGAGTTACAGCGCCGCGACCAGCTTGCGGACGCCCTCGACGACGTGCTCGATCGGCGCCGCATATGACACGCGCACCCACTCGGGGGTCAGGAATGCCGAGCCAGGCACCACGGCGATCCCGCTCGAGTCGAGCAGCCGCGTCGCAAACTCGGCGCCGTCGCCACCCACGTCGATGTACAGGTAGAACGCGCCCTCCGGCCTGACGTACTGCACACCTGCTGCGTCGAGCACGTCCATCGCCGCGTCCCGCCGCGCCCGGAAATGCCGCACCATCTCGGTCACCGCCGCCTCCGCCGCAGCCGTGTCGGTCAGCGCCGCCACCGCCGCGTGCTGCGACACCGCGGCCGCATTCGACGTCGTGTGCGACTGCAACGCCGTCATGGACGCCGACACCGCGCGCGGTGCGATCGCCCAGCCGATCCGCCACCCGGTCATCGCGTACGACTTCGCGACGCCGTTGATCAGGATCAACCGCTCGCGATCCGGTACGAGTGACAGGACCGACGTCGCGGGCGCGTCGTACGCGATCTGCAGATAGATCTCGTCGCTGACCACCCACCAGCCGCGATCGGCCGCCAGCGCGAGGATGTCCCGCAGCTCCTCCGCGCTGTACACAGATCCCGTCGGGTTGCACGGGGAGTTCAGCATCACGCCGCGCGTCCGCGGGGTCGCGGCATCAGCCAGCTCTCCGGCGGTCACTTTGAGGCCGCGCGACCGCGACCCGAACACCGGCACCGGCGCCGCCTTGGCCAGCACCACCATCTCGTAGTAGCTCGTCCAGCTCGGCGTCGGCACGAGGACTTCGTCCCCGGCACCGAACAGCACGAAGCACGTGTTGAAGAGCGACTGCTTGGAGCCGGTGGACACCACGACGTCGCCCGGCTTCACCGGGTCAGTCCCACGATACAGGGCGTTTGCCTGCGCGGCGATCGCCTCCCGTAGCGGCAGAATGCCTTCGGTGGCGGTGTAGCGCGTCGCGCCGGAGTCGATCGCCTTCTGGGCCGCCCGTCTGATGAACACGGGCGTATCGAAATCAGGCTCGCCCGCGCCAAGATCGATCACCTGGCGCCCCGCCGCCTTGAGGGCGCGAGCGCGCGCGGACACGGCGATCGTCGCCGACTCCTTGAGCTGGGCAACGTTGGATGACGGGGCGAATGGCACGAGAGACGCGGTCGCGGTGGTCACGGCAGGCACAGTGAGTGTTGGACGCGGAGGAGCGGACGGGTAACTTGGCAGCCACCGCAATCATATCACATCGCCGGGGTCAGGTGGAACACGAAGCGCCGGAAACTGTCAGTGTCTCGCGCGGGCAACACACCGTGCACATCGTGCCCGCGGATTGGGACGCGGCGCCGGGCCCGCTCGCCCGGGTTCTCGACCGCGCTGCCGCTGAGGCCGAGAACGTCGAGGCGGTCGTGCTCGTTGCTGATGCAGACGCCGCCGTCGGCGTCGCCGATGCGCTCGCCCGCGCTCGCGGCGGCGTACCCCCACGCATCGTGGCCGCTACTGGGGCGGCGCGAGCCGCAAGGGTGCTGCGCGCGGGAGCCGCTCCGGTCATCGTCGGCGCGCCCGCCCAGATCATGGCACTGGTCCGCGCTGCCGCGCTCAAGCTCGGCGACGTCCGCGCACTCGGCGTCGCCTGGGCCGACGAAATACTGGCCTCGGGCGGGACCGCGGATCTGGAAGCGATCATGGCCGAGGTGCCGAAGGATGCGCCCCGTACGATCCTCACGGCCCAGCTCAACGCCGCGGTAGAGGATTTCATCGAGCGCTACGCGCGCCGCGCCTCGCGGTTTGGCGCCACCACCGCGCCCGCAAAGGCGCCGCCAAGCGGCGCGGGCGCGAGTCCCGCTCACGCTGCCGCATCCCCGGCACCGCCCCAAGCGATCACACTCTGGTACGTTCTCGCCACGCCCGCGGCACGCACCAGTGTCCTCCGTCGCCTGCTCGACGAGATCGATCCGCCGTCCGCGGCGGTCTCCGTGCGCAGCGACGAGAGTGAGCGCGCAGTTCGCGAGGCGCTCCTTCTGCTGGGATACCACGGCGACAACGGAGCCGTTCGCGTCGCCCGAGGCCCCCTAACGGACCACTCCGCGCTGCTCGTCCTCTTCGACCTGCCGCACGATTCCGGAGAGCTGGCCCAGGCCGTTGCCGGTGTCCCGGGGCGGACCATTGCCCTGCTGCTGCCGCGCCAGTTGCCCCATCTGATCGCCCTCACCGCCGGTCCGGTGCGCCCATTTGCCTTCGCGGGTCCGGCCGAAGCCGCCCGGGGGCGCGATGAGACGATGCGGTCCGAGCTCCGGCGCGAGATCGCGGCAGGGTGCCTCGACCGCGAGGTCCTGGCCCTCGAGCCGCTCCTGGCGGAGACCGATGGCGTGTCCGTCGCCGCGGCCGCGCTGCGTTTGCTCGAGCGGCATCGGCAATCGTCTGAGGCTGCGGCGGCCGCAACCCCCGCGAGCCGCCCAGTCGCTCCAGCAGAATCGGAGAGCAGGCCGCCCGCCGGTACCGGACGTCCACCCGGAAGACCCGATGGCCAGGGTTACGGACGCCCACGCTCAGGAGGGCCTCGGGGAGGAGCCCCTGACCGAGGAGGACGAGGAGGCCGGGGAGGCCCGCCGGGTCGCGGTGGCCCCGCGTCCGGCGACCGCGGGAGAGACCGGGGCAATTCCGGTGGCCGAGACCGCGGCCCCGGTCGTCCAGACACGAGACCCCTACCGCGGACTCCGCGATAGGGGCCAGTGCGGACCCGCCGCGCGTGCCGTCAGGCGTTGCAGGGCTAGTCCGAACTATTAGAGGTTTGGCCAGCAGGCACCTGGAAGACGGGTGCCGGCCGGCGCGCCCGGCGAATGTACGATTGAGCGGGCCGCCGCCTGTCACGCCCGGGGCACGGTGGTGTCACACCGTGACGGCCTCGCCACGCCTGGCGTCCAGTGGGCATGGGCGTGATCGTGACTCTCCTTCCGCAGCCAGGCCGGCTGCAGCGCCTCCGCACGGCAATCCGGGACCGTCATTCCATCATCACATGTGACGACTGGGGCGGCGTCACGAGGATCTGCGAGACTGAACCGGTCCATCTGGCGGTCCTGGACCTCTACGCGGACGGCCCAGCCAATTTCGAGCGAGTCCGGGTCCTCAAGCTTCGATTCCCGCGAGTCGCGCTGATCGCCTACGCGACGGTCACCCAGGAACGGGCACGCGACATGTTCGACGCCGGCCGATGCGGGCTCGACGGCCTGGTCGTCGCCGACGTGGATGACGCGCCAGCCGTGCTCCTCATGCATATCGAGAAAGCCGAGGCCCGGAGCGTTGCCAGCGTGGTGCGGCCGGTGATTGCCGGACTCAGGGCGACGGTGCGGGATGCGATCCTGGCCTCGGTGACCCGCGCTCACGAGCGGCTGACCCCGGAAGCGTTCGCGCGGCTCCTCGCGGTCCCCCGACGGCTCCTCACCCGCCGGCTTACGGAGGCCGGCTTCCCCGCCCCCCACCGGCTCCTCACCTGGGGCCGCCTGATCGTCGCTGCCCACATGCTCGAGGATACGAACCGCAGCGCGGACAGCGTCGCACAGGTGCTCGACTTCCCATCCGGGAGCGCCTTCCGCAACACCTGCCAGCGCTACCTGCACTCGACGCCCCAGCAGGTGCGAGAGAATGGCGGGGCCGCCCACGTGATCGAGGTCTTTATGCGCGAGGCGCGGAGCCGCGCCACGGTCACCGGGGCCCACGGAGGCGGTAACCGCTCCGCGGGGTCGATTACGCCCACGGTACCCTTCACCCCGATCCCCTCACCCCCGCCGCCGGCGCCAGTCCCTCCGGTTGAGGTCGCCACCGGCCCCGACGAGCCCGAGCCCCTTCGTTAACGCATTCTTAGCCGTTTTTTCACGCAATTTTTCAACGGCCGGATCGGGCTAGTCGTTGTACATTAGTCGCCATGACCTTCGTCGTCGGCCTCACGGGCAATATCGGAAGCGGGAAGTCCACCGTCGCTCAGCGCTTCGCCGCGCTGGGGGCGACTGTCATTGACGCCGACATCCTCGCCCGGCAAGCGGTCGAGGCGGGTACTCCGGCGCTGAAGCGAATCGCAGCCCGGTGGGGCACGTCGGTTCTGGCCCCGGACGGCCTGCTGGATCGCGCGGCCCTCCGCCGCCGGGTCTTTCATGACCAGACGGAGCTCGAGGAGTTGAACCGCATCGTCCACCCCGCGGTCAACCAGCTTCGGACCGATCAGATCGCGGCCGCGAGCGCGCGCGGCGATCGCGTGGTCATCTGCGACATCCCTCTGCTCTTCGAGCGGCGCCTCGCCGACGAGTTCGACCGCATCGTTCTCGTGGACGCCTCTCGCCCCGTCCGCCTCGAGCGGCTCGTGCACGAGCGCGGGTTGCAGGAGACCGAAGCGCTGGATATGATCACCGCCCAAATGCCCGCCGAACTCAAACGCGCGCGCGCGGATTTCGTGATCGAGAACTCGGGTAGCCTGGCCAGCCTCGACGCCCGCGTGGCAGAAGTGTGGGCCGACCTGTCGCGTGAGGCGAGCGAGCTGGCTCACTCTCTTACCGCGTAAGTAGGGGACTCAGGCGCCCCATAGCGAGCGCCCCTCGGCGAGCGCCCTACCGCGAGCCCCCGACACCCGACATGCCCAACATCCCGCAGGACCTGTCGTACACCACGGACCACGAGTACGTGCGTCTGTCGCCCGATGGCATCGCCCAGATCGGGATCACGGATTTCGCCCAGGGCGAGCTCGGAGACATCGTCTATATCGAGCTGCCTCGCGTCGGAACCAAGTTCGCCGCGCACGACGTGTTCGGTACGGTCGAAGCGGTCAAGGCCGTGTCCGAGTTGTTCTGCCCGATCGGCGGCGAGGTCACCGCGATCAACCAGCGCCTCGACAAGGAACCCGCCCTCGTCAACTCGGACCCCTACGGCGAGGGCTGGATGCTCAAGCTCAAGGCGGCCAACCCCGCGGCCCGCGATGGGCTCATCTCCGCGGCGGAGTACGCGAAACACATCGGTGGCTGATACCGCGCGCCGGATCGATCCGCGTGGATCGCCGGCTCGCGATGCTGCACTAGCGGGTTCTAGACTCGCGATGGACCACGGCGCCGGCGACCCCCTGACGCCTCTCGCCGCCACAACGCCGCGATGGGCGGTGCTCGTCACCTCGCCACTCCCCGGCGCCAGCAACATGGCGCTCGACCACGCGCTCATGCACCGCGCGGTTCGCACCGGTGAAGCGGTCCTCCGCATCTACACCTGGGCGGAGCCCACGCTGTCCTTCGGACGACACGAGATCGCCCGCGGGGTGTACGACCGGGCCGCCATCTCCGCGGCAGGGCTGGCGGTCGTCCGCCGCCCCACCGGGGGACGCGCCGTCCTGCACGACGACGAGATCACCTACAGCGTGACGGCGCCGCTGCCGTCGGACCACCGCGCCGCGCTGCCCAGCAGCGCGCGCCGCGCACGCGCCCGCGCACTGTACGCCGCCATCAACCATCTCCTGCTCCAGGGCCTCGCACGGCTCGGTGTCGCCGCCCAGTTGGTGTCCGGCAAGGCCGCCGCGCGCCCCCGATCGCTCGGGGCAGGTCCGTGCTTCGATACGGCGAGCGATGGCGAACTGGTCGTCGCGGGACGAAAGCTCGTGGGGAGCGCCCAGTGGAGAGAAGAAGGCGCCGTGCTCCAGCACGGATCGATGCTCATCGCCGACCACCGCGCACGCCTCGCCGCGCTCTCACCCGGATCAGCGAGTGCGGCTCGCCCCCCCGCCGCCGCGCTCCGTGACCTGCTGCACCGGGTGCCCGCTCCGGGCGATGTCGCGGCGGCGTTCACCGGTGTGCTCGACGATGCGCTGGCTGCTGCGGGCGCGCCCGCCGCTCGCCTGATGTCGTCCGGCCCGGAAACCGCCGCGATGACGGAGGCGCTGCGCGGACGATACGAGGACGAGGCCTGGACCTGGCGGCGCTGAATTAGAAACCGCACACGGTAGTGGCCCGGACCCGCTACCGCTGCACACAGGGTGCTTGCTCTCGACGCAGGCTTCGCCCCATCGTTGGAGGAGTTGGCGTCGGCACGATTGGCGACCACCGAATGACCGGTGACGCGCCATGCCGGGGCTCGCATTCGGACCGCCACCTCGAGAACGTCACGACCCGTGCACCTCATCGTCTCCATTTCCGCTCGCCGAACGGCTATCCGAACGTCCATCCGGACGGCGCTGCTGGCGACCGCGCTCTGGACGGTGGCGTGCCGTCCGGGCGACCGATCCAGTGCCTCCGCCGGCGGCGCCGGCAGCAGTGACAAGTCCCCCGGCGGCACGGTCGTGATCTCGGTGTCGGCGGATGCCGAGCCGCTGATCCCGCCGTACGCGAATCAGCAGCAGACGCGGCTCATCGTCGAGCAGTTGTTCGATCGCCTCGCGGAACTCGGCGACTCGGTGAACACGGTCGGAGACCGCGGCTTCATTCCGCACCTCGCGCAACGGTGGGACTGGAGCCCCGACTCGCTCGCGATCACGTTCCACCTCGATCCGCGCGCGCGGTGGCACGACGGCGTCCCCGTCCGGTCCAACGATGTGCGCTACACGTTCAGCATCTACTCCGACACGGCCGCCGGGATCGATGCGACGACGCAGCTCAACCAGATCGATTCGGTCACCACGCCCGACTCGCTGACCGCCACGTTCTGGTTCAAGCACCGCTACCCCGAGCAGTTCTTCGACGCCACGTATCAGATGCTGATCTGCCCCGAGCATCTGCTCGGCAAGATCAAGCTCGCGGACCTGCGCACCGCGCCGTTCGGACGCAATCCAGTCGGCGATGGCCGCTTCCGCTTTAGCGCCTGGTCGCCGGGCGCCTCGCTCACGATCGTCGCCGATACCGCCAATTATCGCGGCCGCGCGACGCTCGACCGTGTCGTCATGGCGATCTCGCCGACGCCGGCGGGCGCCATCGCAAAGATCTTTTCCGGCGACGCGGATTTCCTCGAGGTCGTGCACCCGGAGGACATCCCGGAGATCCGGCGGCACCCCGCGCTCACCATACTGCCGTATGCCGATCCGTCGTACGGCTTCCTCTGGTTCAATCTGCGGCTGCCAAAGCACGGCGGTCCGCACCCGATATTCGGGAGCCGCGCGCTGCGCCGCGCGCTCTTCATGGCACTCGATCGCACCAGCATGGTGCGCAATGTGTTCGATACCCTCGCCGTGGTCCCCCGCGGGCCGTTCGCGAATTCGAGCCAGGTGGCCGACACGACGGTCGCGTCCCTGCCCTATGACACGGCCGCCGCCGGCCGGACGCTCGATTCGCTCGGATGGCGCCGCGGCCCCGACGGTGTCCGCCAACGCAACGGCAAGCCCCTCGCGTTCACCATCCTGGTCACGACGTCGAGCAAACCGCGTAGCCAGATGGCGATCCTCGTGCAGGATCAGTTGGCACGGGTCGGCGTGCACGTGTCGATCGAGCCGGTCGAGCTCCGCACGCTCGTGACTCGCCTCATGAAAGGCGACTTCGACGCCACTGTCTGGGTCTGGAAGCCGGACCCCAGCATGAGCGACCTGAAACAGACGTGGACGATCCCGGCCGAGCGGCTCGGCGCCAACTGGGGCGCGTACGAGAGCCCGGCGTTCGACGCGCAGGTGGACAGCGCGCTGGCGACCAGTGACCTCGCACGCGTCCGCGAGCATTTCCATCAGGCCTACACCATCATCAACGGCGACGCGCCCGCGGTGTGGCTCTACCAGCCGCTCCAACTGGCGGTCGCGCAGCGGCGCATCCACACTGGTTACCTGCGCCCGGATGCCTGGTGGGTGCACCTTCCGGACTGGTACATCCCCGAGAGCGACCGCATTCCGCGCGACCGCATCGGCCTCGTGGCCGCCACGCCATGATCCGGCGCACCGGCTGACGCCCGGCGCCACTCGCCTCTGCGCGCCTTCGTCCTTCGCCGAGCCTGGCAAGCGCTGGTCGTCATCGCCGTCGTGACGACCGCGACATTCATCCTCATACACCTCGCCCCCGGTGATCCGATCGGCGGCGGGCTCGATGACCCGCGCGTCTCGGAGGCCGTGCGCGCGCACTGGCGCGCGGTATATGGACTGGACCAGCCGCTCGCGGTGCAGTTCATCCGGTACCTCGCGGGCGTCGCCCGAGGCCAGTTCGGCTACTCGTTCGCGTACAACGAATCCGTCAGCACCATCCTCGCACGCGCGCTCCCACGCACGATGCTCCTCGCCGGCAGTGCGCTCGTCCTGAGTTTCGTGGCGGGCATCGCCATGGCGCTCATCCAGGTCGCGCGCCACGGCACGGCCACGGACCGCGTCATCGGGGTCGCCTCGCTGGCGGTGTATTCGCTTCCCGAGTTCTGGCTCGGCCAGGTCGCGCTCCTCACGTTTGCGTACGTGCTTCCGATCTTTCCGGCCGGCGGCATGGTCGATCCGGTGATGCATCCCTACCTGGGGCCTCTCGCGGCGCTCTGGGACCGCATCGACCACCTGATTCTCCCGGCGCTGACGCTGTCCGCGCTCACCGCCGCCGGCATCGCGCGGTACCAGCGCGCCGCTCTGCTCGATGTCGCTGCCGACGACTACCTGCGCACCGCCCGCGCCAAAGGCGTCCCCGAGCGCTCCGTCCTCATGCGACACGCGCTCCGCAACGCCGCGCTCCCCGTGATCACGCTGTTCGGCCTCGCCCTTCCCGGTTTCCTCGGCGGGACGGTCTTCATCGAGAAGGTGTTTTCATGGCCGGGGATCGGCTCGCTCGCCGTCGATGCGGTCACCGCGCGCGACTACCCCGTCGTCATCGCGTGCGCCGTGCTCGGTAGCATGCTGGTCGCCGGCGGCAGCTTCCTCGCCGATGTCCTCTACGCGGTGGCCGATCCGCGGCTCCGGCGCGCGCCGGGACCGTCCCGCCCGTGATCCCGAGCGAGCGATGACCGCCCCCGCGATGGCGCCACCGCCGGGTGGCAGCGTTGGCACCGGACCGATGCGCCCGTCCGGCGACATCGCGATGCTCGGGTGGTCGCTCGATGCCGGCCCGTGGCCCGCGATCTGGCGGCGGTTCCGGCGCAATCGCGGCGCGATGGCCGGACTCGTCGTGATCGTCGCGATCGCGGCCGTCTCGCTCGGCGCGCCGCTCATCGCGCCCTACCCGCCGAACGCGATTCTGGACATGGTCGCGCTCAAGAGCCAGGCACCATCGCTCGCCCATCCGTTCGGCACGGACCCCGCCAGCCGCGATGTCCTGAGCCGCGTGCTGTTTGGCGGCCGGGTCTCGCTCGCCATCGCGGTCCTCGCGATGCTCACCGCCACGACGGTGGGCACGATGTACGGCGCGATCTCCGGCTACACCGGCGGAACGCTCGATAGTGTCCTGATGCGCATCACGGACGCCTGCCTGTCCATCCCGCGCATCCTGCTGCTCCTCACGATCTGCGCCCTCTGGGGCCGGGCGTCGCTCGGTTCTCTCGTGCTGATCCTCGGTCTCACGAGCTGGTTCGGGGTGAGCCGTCTGGTGCGCGGCGAGATCATGGGAATCCGCACCCGCGAGTGGGTCATGGCCGCCCGCGCACTCGGCGCGACTGATGCACGCATCCTCTTCCGCCACCTGCTTCCCAACATCGCGTCCCCGATCATCGTCGCGACGGCGCTCGGCATCGGCAATGTCGTGCTGCTCGAAGCCGGCCTGTCGTTCCTCGGGGTCGGCGTGCAACCGCCGTTCGCGAGTTGGGGCAACATCATGCAGGACGGCGCGGATCAGGTCCGCGCGCTCTGGTGGCTCTCGGTGTTCCCCGGTCTCGCCATCGTCTCAGCCGTGATCGCCATCAACGCGGTCGGCGATGGCCTCCGCGAAGCGGCTGACCCGAGGCAATAGCGCGATGACCGCCCCCCAGCCGGTCCCGGCGCCGAATCCCCTGCTCTCGATTCGCGATCTTCGCACGGTCTTCCCGACCGGTGCCGGCGTCGCCCGCGCCGTAGACGGGCTCACCCTCGGCGTCGAGCCGGGTGAGACGCTGGGCATCGTGGGGGAATCGGGCAGCGGCAAATCGGTGACCGCGCTCTCGATCCTCCGGCTCATTCGCCCGCCAGGCCGCATCGAAGCCGGCAGCTCGATCACCTTCGGCGGAACCGATCTCGCGACGTGTGATGCCGAGAGCCTCCGTGCGATCCGTGGCCGCCGCATCGGCATGGTCTTTCAGGAGCCGATGACCGCTCTCAATCCAGTGTTCACCGTCGGCTCGCAGATCGCGGAGGTCGTTCGGGTGCACGAGCGCACGACGCGGCAGGCGGCGTGGGGCAGAGCCGTCGCGATGCTGGAGGCGGTCCGGATCCCGGCGTCGGCCGAGCGCGCGCATCAGTATCCGCACGAGCTCTCGGGTGGGACACGCCAGCGGGTGATGCTCGCGATGGCGCTCGTGATGCATCCCGCCCTCCTGATCGCCGATGAGCCGACCACGGCTCTCGATGTGACGGTGCAGGCCCAGATCCTGGCCCTGCTGGCGGAGTTGCAGCAGTCGCTGGGTATGGCGGTGCTCCTCATCACGCACGACCTCGCGATCATCGC
Source organism: Gemmatimonadota bacterium (assembly GCA_021324775.1). Classification (GTDB taxonomy): domain Bacteria; phylum Gemmatimonadota; class Gemmatimonadetes; order Gemmatimonadales; family Gemmatimonadaceae; genus Palsa-1248. The sequence continues at coordinate 80,991 of JAJPIM010000005.1, read as the reverse complement.
GGCCGTCGCATCGCGAGTGGTCGTGATGTACGGAGGCCAGGCCGTCGAGGAAGCGCCCGTCACGGAGTTGTTCGCCGCCGCGCACCATCCGTACACCGAGGGCCTGCTGCGCGCCGTGCCCCGTCCGCGGCTGCCGAATAGCCCGGCTGCCCGGCTGGCCGAGATCCCCGGCAGCGTCCCGCCGGCGACGGCATGGCCGGCAGGATGCCGGTTTCACGATCGCTGCGCGTTCGCGTGGGACCGCTGCCGGCATGAGATGCCGCCGCTCTACGCGATCAGCGCCACCCACGCATCGCGCTGTCATCTCGCTGCCGAACCGGCGCGCCGGACGGCACCGGCGCCCACCGCGGGAACGCCATCGTGATGGATGCGTCCGAGCGGCCGCTCGTCAGCGTGCGCGACCTGCACGTGCGGTTTCCGCTGTCACGCGGCATGTTCGGCGCGACGCGCGGATGGGTACGCGCCGTCGATGGCGTGTCCTTCACGGTCCCCCGCGGCGAGACGCTGGCGCTGGTGGGCGAGTCGGGCTGCGGCAAGACGACCGCGGCGCGCGCCCTGCTTCGGCTCATCCCAGCGACGTCCGGCACCGTGTCGTTCGATGGAACGGACGTGCTGGCGCTCCGTCCCGAACCTCTTCGCCGCCTCAGGCGGCGCATGCAGCTCGTCTTTCAGGACCCGTATTCGTCGCTCAATCCTCGCCGCACGGTGGGCGACGCCATCCGCGAGGGGCTCCTCGTCCATCAACTCGCCGCCGGCAGCGAGGCGGACGACCGGGTCCGGCAGGCCCTTGGGGAAGTCGGCCTCCGTCCCGAATTCGCGCTGCGATACCCCTACGAGCTCTCGGGCGGCCAGCGCCAGCGGGTCGGCATCGCCCGCGCCCTCGCCGTCGGACCCGAGTTCGTTGTTTGCGACGAGCCGGTGTCTGCGCTCGATGTCTCGGTGCAGGCACAGATCATCAATCTCCTGCAGGATCTCCAGCGCGACCACGCGCTCACGTACCTGTACATCGCGCATGATCTCGCGATCGTCGCTCACGTCGCGACCCGCGTCGCCGTCATGTACTTCGGGCGCATCGTCGAGCTCGGACCCGCCGCAGCGGTGTTCCAGCACCCGCTCATGCCGTACACGCGCGCACTGCTGGCCGCCGTGCTGAGCCCCGACCCGGCCGCGCGTCGCTCACACGCGGTGCTTCCGGGCGAGAGCCCCTCGCCGGCCACGCCGATGGCGGGATGTCCGTTCCATCCGCGCTGTCCCGACCCACGCAAGGATGCGGCATGCACGGTCACGGTGCCGCCGCTCGAAGAAAAATCCCCCGGCCACTTCGCCGCCTGCATCAAGGAGCCCGTCGTCGAAACGACTCTCCCGTTCGGTCCCTGAGGGTCAGCCCGTGGCGCCGATCTACTCTCTACTTTCTGCTTTTCTACTTTCTGCTTTTCTATTTTCTGCCTTTGAGCAGTTTCTCTCCTCTCCTTTCTCCTTTCTCCTTTCTTCTCTTTTCCTATGACTGCCACTCCCTCCGGCGCCGCCACTGGCCGGGAAGCCGCGATCGAGGACCGGTCATTCTTCGGCCACCCCCGTGGTTTGAGTTTGTTGTTTCTGGCCGAGATGTGGGAGCGGTTCTCCTACTACGGTATGCGCGCGCTGCTCGTGCTGTACATGGTCCACGTGCTCAAATGGACGGACGCGCATGCGTCCAATCTCTACGGCTCCTACACCGGGCTGACGTTCCTCACGCCGCTCCTCGGCGGATACCTGGCCGACAAGTGGATCGGTACGCGGCGGTCGCTGGTCGTCGGCGGGGTCATCATCGCGTGCGGCCACTTCGTGCTGGCGCTCGACTCCCTCCCCAGCTTCTACGCGGGGCTGACACTGGTCGTGATCGGCACCGGGTTCTTCAAACCCAACGTCTCGACGATGGTCGGCCAGTTGTACCAGCCCGGCGACCAGCGCCGTGATGCCGGCTTCACGATCTTCTACATGGGCATCAACCTCGGCGCGACCATCGCACCGTTTGTCTGCGGCTATCTCGCCCAGGGTCCGGGATTCCAGGCGGCGCTCGTCCACGCTGGCCTCAACCCCGCGCGCAGTTGGAGCTGGGGCTTCGGCGCCGCAGGTGTCGGCATGCTCTGCGGCCTCGCCCTGTATCTCAAGCTGCGCGATCGCTACCTCCCGGGCATCGGCGTACGCGCGACGCACACGGGCCCGGCGGTTTCATCACGCGGGGAAGTCACGACCCTACCACCCGCTACTGCATCCGAGCCCGCATCCGGGGGCCTTTCGGCAGACGAACGCCGCCGCGTCATCTCGCTCCTCATCCTGTTCGTGTTCGTCGCCTGCTTCTGGCTCGTGTACGAGCAGGGCGGAAGCTCTCTCAATCTCTTTGCCGATCGCTACACCGACCTTCACGCGGGGAGCACGGTCTTGCCGTCGAGTTTCTTCCAGTCCGCGCAGCCGTTCTTCGTGATCACGCTGGCCCCGCTGTTCGCGCTGCTCTGGACTCGTTTGCGCAAGGCGGGCCGCGAGCCATCGACTCCAGCCAAGATGGTGTGGGGACTCGGCCTGCTCGCCGTCGGTTGCCTCTTCCTGCTCGGCGGCGGCCGTGTCGTCGATGCCTGCATGGGATCTCACGCCGCCACGTCGTGCGCCGTCGCCAGCCCGGCGTGGCTGACGATGTTCTACCTGTTCAGCGTCCTCGGCGAGTTGTGCGTGTCACCGGTCGGGCTCTCGTACGTCACCAAGGTCGCGCCCGCGCGCTATGTCGGATTCCTGATGGGCGCCTGGTTCCTCACGAATTCCTTGGGGCTCAAGCTGGCGGGTTTTGTGGCGTCCCTCGCCTCGACCATGCCCACGCAACTGTCGTTCTTCACCATCCTGCTGGTGATTTCAGCGGCCGGCGGACTGGTGTTGTTCCTGTGCGTGCCCACGATCAAGCGCCTGACCGCGAGCGTCCGCCTGTAGCGGGCGGACCACGCGTGCCGGCGCGTAGCGGCCGGACCGCGAGTGTTCGCCCGTAGCCCGCGCCGGGCCAAGCAATTGCCTGGCCTGCCGCGCTCCGAGCGATGGCTACACCTCGGCTGGGCCGCATCCGGTCATCGGCGACTACGAGTATATTCCGCGCACGATGGCTCGCTCCCCTCACGCGCCACCCGCCGGCGGCCCGCTTGTCGTGGTCACCGCAACCGTGCGCGCGGATGACGGGGTGCCACGAGTACGGCTCGCGGCCTCCTATCTCCGAATCCTCGAACGCGCGGGGCTGACCCCCGTAGTCATCGCCCCGTTCCCCGGTGAGCTCGCGGATGTGGAGGCGGCGATTGATCGCGTCTTCGGCGCAGTCGCGGGCCTCGTGCTCACGGGAGGCGAGGACGTCAATCCCGCGGAATACGGCGCCGCGCCAAGCCCGCATCTGAGCCGCGTCAACGCGCAACGCGACATGACCGAGTTGGCGTGCGTGCGCGCCGCGCGCGATCAACGAGTCCCCACGCTCGCCATCTGCCGCGGCATCCAGGTGCTCAACGTCGCCCTCGGCGGCACCCTGATCCAGGACTTGCCAACCGAAAAGCCCGGCGCCATCGCCCACGATCCGGACCAGCCGCGCACGTCGCGCACGCACAACATCCAACTCGCGCCCGACAGCCGGGTCTTCGACGCGCTCGGCACGGCGACGCTCGACGTGAACTCCGTCCATCACCAGGCAATCGCCAAACTGGCCGACAGTCTGGTCGTTACCGCCAAGTCGCCGGACGGTGTCATCGAAGCGGTCGAAACCGGGCGCCGCGACCCGTGGTGGGTACTGGGCGTTCAATGGCATCCGGAAGAGTTCGCGGACGAAAGCGCAGCCCCGGATCACGGGCTGGCCGCGGCGTTTGCCGCTGTCCTCGGCGTCAGTAACGCGCTGGCCAAGTAGTACCTGGCAATGGCCCTGTAGAGGCCACCGTCTGGCACTCTAGCACCGATCAGTCCGGTTCGCGAGAGGACGCCACAGAGGGACCGAAACAGCCGCCTCTCCGCGGTCGTATTGTTGAGGTATGACTGAAATCGTTGTCGAAGGGGCGCTCTTCGTCGTGCTGCTCGCGACGGCGGTCGCCCTGCTGATTTTCGTCCTCGTGCAATTCACTCCGCTCGGGCTCCGTATCCGGCAAGCCCGAAACCGCCGCCTGATCGAGGCGGCGGCCGATCTGGTGTGTCCGATCCACGGCCCGCACGCCGCGACCGATATGGTCCTGCTCCCCAACGGCGAACGGATCTGCCCCGAGTGCTTCCAGGAGGTTGTCCATGGTTAGCGTCGTAAGTGATCGCTTCGCCCAAATGCGAGGAGGAGCGTCAGGTGGCCCCCTGGGCCATGCGGCCATCCGGCTCGCCGCCGTCGTCGTCGGCGTAATCGTGCTGTTGGTGCTGCTCCCCACCACGGTGACGTACATCCACCCGGGACACGTCGGCATCGTCATCAGCCGCACCGGCGGCGGCGTCGAACGGATACCGCTCGATGCCGGCCTGCACACCCGCAATCCGCTGACGACCGGAATCGAGGAGTATCCGATCTACATGCAGACGCTGGTGCTCGCGAAGGCCCCCAACGAAGGAAGCCCCGACAATGAAGAGATCAACGTCAACAGCGTCGAGGGGCAGCCGATCTCCCTCGATGTCGCCATGTCGTTCGAGCTGGATGCGATGAAGGTGCCGGAGTTGTACTCGACGTTCCGGAACAACATCGATTTCATCCAGCACAACTACGTGAAGCAGACGATCCGCCAGGCGCTCCAGGAAGTCATCGGCGGCGAAGCCATCGCCGACATCCTCGGCCCCAAGAAAGCCGAGGTGGTCAACCGCACGCAGTCCCTGCTCGACAAGCGTCTGTCACCCTACGGGTTTCTCGTGAAGCAGTTCACCATCAACGAGATCCGGGCACCACAAACGGTGATCGACGCGATCAACGCCAAGAACGTGATGCAGCAGGCCGCACTCACGTCGCAGAACGAGCTGCAGAAGAATGAGTTCCAGTCGCAGGGCGATTCGATCAAGGCCGCCGGCCACGCCAAGGCGATTCTCGCCGAAGCGGAAGCGCAGGCCAAGGCGAATCACCTGCTGTCGGAAAGCATCACGCCGACGCTGGTGACGTACGAGATGGCAAAGAAGTGGAACGGCCAGATGCCGCAGGTCTCGGGCAGCGCCATCCCGATGATCCAGATGCCGAAACCGTAACGAGAGAGAAGAAAGGAGAAAGGAGAAAAGACGGCAGGCGTTTTGGCCGTTGTCTCCTTTCTCCGCTCTCCGTTCTCCTTTCTAACTGACCAGCTTCCACCGAGCGGCGTTGCTCACTTGACGCAGAAGACGGTCGGGCGAGTGGTGCCTGGGAAAGAGATACGAGTCGCTCACCCGGTTGAGCGCGAGACGCAGCAGCGCGAACCGCTCCGCCGCCGTCTCATAGAGGGACCGGACCCCATGCTGGCCCGCCAGTTGGTGCTCGGCCGCGAGCGCAAACCCCCGGCGGCCCATGGCCTCGAAGTAGTCGATGTCGGGCGTGCCGCGGCGCCAGTGACGGTTCGCGATGTACTCGGGAAAGAGCCCGCTCACCCACAATGCGTAATTCCCAAGATGCGCCCGCACGAGAAAGGTTCGCCGCGGGTCAGGCCCGTCGGCCGCACCAGATAACTCGGCGAGCGTCGTATACCACTCGTCATCCGCACTCGCGACCCTCTGCGCGCGATCCCGCAATCCGAAATTCAGAAGAATGCTCGCCACGTAATCCGCCATGACGCGGTCCTGCTCCCCGACGTCCATGAGAGCGTGGCGCACCACGACATAGGAAAAGAGCGCATACGAGGCACACGCACCCCGGCGTGCTTCCACGAGCCCGCTGAGCAGCCGCGGGTCGTCCAACACGTCGTCCAGCCCGCGGTCGCGGAGTGTTGCTTCCGCCCTCTCGTGCTCCTCGGGCGAGCCACGCGCGATCAACCGAAGCGCGAGCTGTGCATCGTCGCGCCGCAATTGCCCCCGAACATTGGCCACTATCATCGACGCTCCCGATGAAGGCGGACGACGAATTGGTGCGTGATCTGCCGCACTAACTCGCCGCTGTTGATGATCAATTCACCATTCGTGCCACGCGCACGATCACCTATCTATGCGACGATTGCCCGGAGAGCGAGATACGGCACACGTAGCACTCGCGCCTGTAGAGTGCTGACAACACTCTTAGTGCGCCGCCGACGCAATCACCTGCGGCCCGAAACGAATGAATTCGTTCAATGGCGCACTGGGTCACGAGATCTCTCGCCGGCCGGCGCGAGCGAATTCGCAACCAGATCGATTCGGTCACCACGCCCGACTCGCTGACCGCCCCGTCGCTGCAGGACGCAATGTCCTGCTGCGATGGCGAACGAATTCGTCCCGTGTAGGGGCCGGTCGTGACCGGCCCGGTAAGAGCCAGCGCCGATCGCGCACGCGTGAACGCGCGCCCCGTTCGCGCTACTGCGGTCGCGCGTCGCGGTTGGCGAGCGTCTCGCCGATCTCGAACAGCAAGTGGCTCACATGCGCGAGCTTCGCATAGTCGATGCGCGACGGAAGGTCACTCGCCTGCTGATAGTCGGCATGGAGTCCGGTCGTGAAGAACGCAACGGGCACGCCACGCTCCCCGTACGGAAATGCGTCGCCGCGGTAGTACACGCGCTGCGGATTCGCTGGACTGTCCCACATCCGGCCGAACCTGAACGGCGACGGAAGGGACGCATTCACGGAATCGACGATCTTGCCGAGGGGCCGGCTGATGCCGTGCGGCGCGACTCCCGGACCAACGACGTAGAGGGAGTCGGGCGCGTTCCGGCCGATCATGTCGGCGTTGATCATCGCGACGATCGAATCCAGCGGAACGGTTGGATGGCTCGCGAAATAGACCGACCCGAGGAGCCCTTCTTCTTCCCCGGTGTGCCACACGAAGAGTACGGACCGTCGCGGCCGCAGCCCTTGCCGCATCGCCCGCGCGATGGCCAGCAGCGCGACGCTGCCTGACCCGTCGTCGTCCGCGCCGTGCGCGACGGAGTCCCCACCAGCAGCCGGTACGATGCCGAGGTGGTCGTAGTGCGCGCCGTAGGCGACCCAGTTGCGTTGGAGAGCGGAATCGCTGCCGCGGAGCGCCGCCACGACGTTGAATGACTCGACCGGCGTGCGCTGGATGTCAGCGACGGCCGTGAATCGCATCCCCACGAGAACTTGCGGACGGTCGTCCCGCGGCCACCGCCGCGGCAGCAGCGGCGACTCTGGCGCCGGCTTACCCAGCATCAGCATTGGGGCCGCTGACGTGCCACCGGCTCGCGCGCTGGTATCGGGCTGCGGGGCGGATGCGAGTTGCAGGAAGCCGTGCTCCACTGCCCGCCGCATCGGCTCGTACAGATCGGCCGATGCCCCGGTCACGAGGATGATGACTGCGGCCGGCCGGCGGGCGAGGATCCGGTCGAGCCGCGCCCCGATCGCGTTCGGCGACTCCAGCTCGGATCGGCGCGCGGCGTCGGCTCCCGGCGGCGCGCCATTGATCACGACGACCACTCGCCCCTCGATCGGGAGCGTGGCAAGATCGTCCTCGCCGGACGGGCGCGCCACGCCATAGCCCGCGAACACCAGGTCCCCCTCCGCGTGCAGCTTCGCGGATGTCCCAATGCTGTTCGGCGACATGAGCGGTACGAGCCCGGCCACCTCGCGCGCGGATTTAGCCGGCCCGCTGCGCTGCACCGTGAAGCGCGTGCCGGCGCCGAGACGAATGCGCGTGAGCGGCACACGTTGGACATAGCCGCTGTCGCCGGCCGGATCGAGTCCAATGTGGCTGGCCCGCGCGACGAGAAAGGCCGCCGCCCGGCGCTCATCCGGAGTCCCGGTCTCGCGCCCCCGAAAGGTATCGGACGCGAATATCGTGAGATCGCGCCGAAGCTCGGCGGCAGTGGGCGGAACTGTCAGAACCGGCACGGCGGCCGGCGCGATCGCCGTCTCAACCGGCCGCGCGCACGCTCCTGCCGCCCCGATGAGACAGAAACCCGCCCATGTGAGTGCCCACGTCTGTCCACGCATCACGCACTCGACGGACGACCCGGGCCCGAAGCAACCCTCGGGCGCGGTCGTTGTGCCCTGATGGCGCAAGGTGCGGCCGGCGCACTCGGACCCAACCATGACCGGTGTTGGGGGGTATCACCCCCGCAGGGTAGCGATTCACGGGTGGCGACGGCAAACTTCAGAGAAGATGATTTATATCGGCATTCCGGCCCACAACGAGGCCCACACGATCGGCGTACTGTTGTGGCGGATCCGCAAGGTCTTCCTCCAGTTCCCGCGGGAGTACGAGCTGCTCGTCTATGATGACGCCAGCACGGACGAGACCGCAGAGGTGCTGCGCCCCTACGCCGAGGTGCTACCGCTCACGGTGATCCGCGGCGAGACGCGCCTCGGCTACGCAGCAGCCCTCGACGTGATCTGCCGGACGGCCGCCCAACGCACGCGCTACGCGCGCCGGGACGCCCTCGTGACGATGCAGGGCGATTTCACCGATCAGCCCGAGCACCTGCCGGACCTCATCCGCCGATTCGAAGGGGGCGTCGATCTCGTCGTCGTCGAACAGGCACCGCCTGGCGCGGCATCAGGTGCTCGTGCCGGTGCTCAACCCCTCGCCGCGCGCGTGCCCGTCGCTGTCCGCCGGCTCCGTCGCGCGGTGCCCTGGCTCGTGAGGGCCTTTGTCCGGGTGCCGGGCGTTGGCGATCCGTTCAACGCCTTTCGCCTCTACCGCATCTCCGTGCTGCGCGATGCCATCAAGGCTCTGGGACCGGACACCCCGCTCGTGACACGGGACGGATGGGCCGCGAACGCCGAGCTGCTGCTGCGGACCGCGCCACTGGCCCGGCGCGTCGAGACCGTGCCGCTTGCGCCTCGCTACGATCTCCGCCTGCGCGAGAGCCGTGTGCGCCCATTTGCCGACGCGCTTCGCCTCTACCAGTTCGGCCGCGCGGCGCGCGCGCTGCAGGCGGCACGCAGCGGATGATGGCCGCATTCGCCCGTGCGGCGTCGCGAGCGACCGTGGTGCTCGCTGCCGCGTCGGTCGTGCACGCGCAAGGCACACCGCAATCCGAGCCGCACCCCGCGTCGCCACCGGCCGCGGGCCTGACGGCGTCCCCTCCGCCGCCAGCAACGCAGGCGCCAGCCACCCGCGCAAACAACCCGCCGCCGTTTTCGGTGGGCGAGCGCGCCGACTATGACGTCAAGTTCGGGATCCTGCACGTCGGCGGCGGCTCGATGGAAGTGGCAGACGTGCAGTCGTTGCGCGGCCACGATGTCTGGCACACGATCTTCCGCTTCAAGGGCGGAACGATCTTCTATCACGTCAACGACGTGTTCGAGAGCTGGTTCGACCAGGACTCGATGTCCTCGCTGCGATTTGCCCAGCACCTCGAGGAAGGCGGAAAGGTCCGGAACCGGGACTACGTGATCTACCCGGACCGGGCCGTCTATCAATTGAACGACAAGCCGGAGCAGCCGTCGGTGTCCAACCCCCTCGACGACGGCTCCTTTCTCTACTTCGTACGCACGCTCCCGCTGAAAGTCGGAGAGACGTACACGTTCGACCGCTATTTCAATCCCAAGAGCAATCCGGTCACCATCAAGGTCCTCCGCCGCGAACGCGTCTCGGTCCCCGCCGGCAAGTTCGACGCGATCGTGGTCCAGCCGATCATCAAGACCGCCGGGATCTTCTCGGACCGCGGCGAGGCCAAGGTCTGGTTTTCCGACGACTCTGCACGCATCGTCCTGCAGATGAAATCGAAGCTGAGCTTCGGTTCGCTCGACCTCTACCTCAAGGCGTACCACCCCGGACGCGGCCTGGCGGCGAGTGTGCCGGCGGGCGCTCCGCAGACGCCGTCTGGCAACGTCGCGGCGGACACGGTCACCGGGTCTCCGGCCACTGATTCATCCCCGTCTCCGTCCTCTCCGTCTCCCACACCCCAGAGCCGCCGCTGAGCACGGACCGGACGCCACCCACGGACCCGCCGCCGGAGGCGGACCTCTCCGCGGTTCGCACCGTGCCGATCGGGCGCCGTCCAAACAAGGTGCGGGCCGAGGAGTTCGCCAAGCCGCCGGAGCACGCGGCCGCGGGGCGCGCCGCCCCGGCGTTCGGCGCGTTTATCGACTCACTCCCGGATATTCTCGTCGCGCGCGATTTCCGCCGCGTCGTCAGCGCCATCGTCTCCGCCCACCGAGCCAAACGCGCCGTTGTCTTCATGCTCGGCGGCCACGTGGTCAAGACGGGACTCACGCCACTCCTGATCGATCTCATGGAGCGGCGCGTGATCACGCATATCGCCACCAATGGGTCGACTGCCATCCACGACTATGAGATGGCGCGGTTCGGGGCGACGTCGGAGGATGTCGCAGCCGGCCTACGCGACGGCACGTTCGGCATGGCGGAAGAGACCGGACGCGGAATGAACGAAGCGATCACCGCCGGCCACGCGCACGGCTACGGCATGGGCGAAGCGCTTGGCCGCGCCCTCGAGCAGGAGCCCGCCCTCGCGCACCCTGAGCTGTCCATGCTGCTCGCCGGCCGCCGGCTCGGCGTTCCCGTCACTGTCCACGCGGCGATCGGTGCCGAGATCATTCACCAGCACCCCGCTGCCGACGGCGCAGCCATCGGCGACACCAGCCACCGCGACTTCCGCCGGCTCTCAGCGTCGCTCGATGGGTTGGATGGCGGCGGGGTCGTGGTCAACACCGGCAGCGCGGTCATCATGCCGGAGGTGTTTCTCAAAGCGCTCACGATCGCCCGCAACCTGCACGGTGGGCGGCCCACCGGATTCCTGACGTGCGATCTCGATATGCAGCGCCACTATCGGCCGCGGGTGAATGTCGTCGAACGGCCGACCCAGAACGGCGGGGCCGGTTATGAGATCACCGGCCACCACGAAATCATGTTGCCGCTGCTCGCGTGGGCGATCGCCGACGCGCTAGAACGCGGATCCGGAAAACCGGTCCCGTAAGCGGCGGGCCGTCTCCGGACTCACGATCCGGATCACGCAGTAGATGATGCAACCCACGATCAAAGCCTTCACTGCGAACATGAGCAACGTGATCGCGAGGCCGATGACAGCCCCGAAAATGCTGAACACTGAGCCCAGCAGGACAAATCCCAGTACGGCAAAGGCGCCAATCACGAAAACGGTACGTAGCATGAGGCAGAACTCGGTTACAGGGTCTGTGAATCATACGAAAATCAGAAGCGCCTGGTTTCAACACCCCGGCCACCGCGCCCGCCCGGCCCGGTAGGATGGCCCCCACGGCGACCCCCTCAGTTGCCGACGTCACGGTCGTAGGAGCAGGCCTGATAGGTCTGGCCGCAGCCCTCGCCCTCGCGGATCAGGGCCTCGACGTCCTCCTGGCGGCCACTAGCCACCCCGGCGAGGCCTCCCCGGCAGGGGCCGGCATGCTCGCCCCGTCCGTCGAGGACTCGCATTCGCCGCCCGGGGCCGACCCCGGCCGCCAGTTCGCCCTGGCGTCGCTCGAACGCTATCCCGGATTCCTGGACTCACTGGCCGCCCGGACCGGCATCACCGTCCCCCTCAACCGCCGGGGCATCTTCCGGGTCGCGCTCGACGAAACCGGCGCGCGTGACCTCCGCCAGCACCGCGGCCCGCGCGCGCAATGGCTCTCGCCCGACGCCGTGCGGAAGATCGAGCCAGGCCTCGTGTCCACGGCCGGCGCGATGTTCTATCCCGCCGACGGTGCCGCCGACAACGTCGCCCTCCTCCACGCGCTCGATGTCGCGATCGAACGCTCGCCGCGGATCCATCGCATGAGGAACGACGTGCGCGCGATCGCGGTCGGCGCAGCACGCGCGACGTGCACGCTGGCGGGCAGCGGCGACACGATCTCGTCATCACACATCGTGCTCGCAGCGGGCGCATGGACGACGCTGATCGGAGGATTGCCGCGCGCGATCCCGGTCGAACCGTACCGCGGACAGATGCTCTCGGTCGCCGCGACCGGTGCAGCGGTGCTTGGCCACGTCGTGTACGGACCTGACTCCTACATCGTCCCGCGCGGCGACCGGATTCTCATCGGCTCGACCATGGAGCGCGCCGGCTTTGATCCCGTGACCACCGATGTCGGTCTCGCAGGCGTGCGCGCAAGAGCGGCGGCCTACTGGCCCATCGCCGCCACCGCACCCACCATCTCGGCCTGGGCAGGCCTCCGCCCAGTCACACCCGACCTGCTGCCGATTCTGGGACGGGACCCCGACTATCCGGAACTGATCTACGCTTGCGGCCACTCGCGAAACGGCATTCTCATGGCACCGCTCACGGGCGACTGCGTCGCCGCTCTCGTCACCGGTGCCGCTTCCCCAGCCAGCCTCGGCGCGTTCGGCATCGAGCGATTTGCCGGCGGTGCACGGCGAGGGGCATCGTCAGCGGCGCCATCATAGTGCGCAACCGTGACTTGGTCGTCTTTTGAGCGGCCCCGGCGACCGATATATTTCCCTGACGGGCGCATGTAACTCAGGCTGGTCAACGCGATGGCAGATTCGCTGTATCAGATAATGGGCCGGCACCGGGCGGCAGAGGTGCCGGAGCGGAAGCCCTCATGGCTCAAGGTGCGGGCTCCGGGCGGGCCGAACTTCCTGCGGCTGAAATCGCTGTTGCGCGAGCACGGCCTCCACTCGGTGTGCGAGGAAGCGCACTGCCCCAATGTCGGCGAGTGCTGGGAGCACGGCACCGCGACGTTCATGATCCTGGGTGACGTCTGCACCCGGAACTGCGCGTACTGCGCCGTCGCCCACGGACGCCCGCCCACATACGACATCGCCGAACCTGGCCGCGTCGCAGCCGCCGTCGCGCAGCTCGGACTCCGGCACGCCGTCATCACGTCCGTCGACCGCGACGATCTTCCCGACTTCGGCGCGTCGATCTTCGCCGCGACGGTGAGAAAGATCCACGAGCTGCTGCCCGAGTGCTCGGTCGAGGTGCTCGTCCCGGACTTCCAGGGCACCGAAACCTCCATCCGAGCCGTACTCGAGGCCCGGCCCCAGATCTACAACCACAATACCGAAACGGTGCCGCGCCTCTACAAACGCGCTCGCCCAGGCGGCCGGTACGCGCGTGTGCTCGAGATCTTCCGCACGGCCAAGCGCATCGCCCCCGACATCCCGACCAAGACTGGCATGATCCTCGGCATGGGGGAAACCACGGAAGAGGTGCTCGCCGTCATGGAGGAGCTGCGCACCGTCGGCGTCGACATTCTGACGCTCGGCCAATACCTGCGCCCGTCCGACGCCCACATCGCGCTCGATCGCTACTACACACCCGAGGAGTTCCGGCAGCTCTACGACGCCGGCATGGCGATGGGCTACCGCCACGTCGAGAGCGGCCCGCTCGTGCGATCGAGCTACCACGCCTGGGAACAGGTCACCAAGGCGGCGGCGCACGGCGCATGACCAACATTCGGCCGACGTCGACCTCGACGCCGCCATCCGGAACCGTCGCCGCCCGGCCATCGCCCGCCCCGGTGAACGCCGCTCCATCTATGCCCGCCGCTCCGCCCGCTAGCGACACCCGGGAGCTCCATCGCGAGTTGCTCCGGATGATGCTGCTGCAGCGGCGATTCGAAGAGCGCTGCGCGGAAGCCTACGCGCTCGGCAAGATCGGCGGCTTCAGCCACCTGTACATCGGACAGGAGGCGACAGGCACCGGCGCCATCTCGGTGCTTCGCCCCGATGACTACGTGATCACGACCTACCGCGACCACGCGCAGGCGATCGCACGCGGCATCACGCCGCGGTCCGTCATGGCGGAGCTTTTCGGCAAGGCCGCGGGATGTTCGCACGGCAAAGGCGGCTCGATGCACCTCTTCAGCCGCGAGCACAATTTCCTGGGCGGGCATGGCATCGTCGGTGCCAACATCCCCATCGCGACGGGCGTCGCGTTCGGCATCAAGTACCGCGGCGGCGATCAGGTGTGCCTGTGCTTCTTCGGCGAGGCGGCCGTCAACAACGGCGCGTTTCACGAGGCGCTGAACATGGCCGGGCTCTGGAAGCTGCCGGTCATCTACGTCATCGAGAATAACCGATACGGGATGGGCACCGCGCTCGAGCGCGCGTCCGCCGTCAACGACATCGCCGAGCGAGCCCGCGCCTACGACATGCATCGCGCCGTCGTCGATGGACAGGATGTGCTCGCAGTGCGGCGTGTGGTAGGCGAGGCGGTCCAGCGCGCGCGGACGGAACGCCTGCCGACGCTGATCGAGTCGCGGACATACCGGTTCATGGGCCACTCGATGTCGGACGCGGTCGCCGGCACCTATCGCTCGCGGGCCGAGCTCGACGAGCAGTTGAAGCGCGACCCGATCGCGCTCCTGCGCGCCTACATGCACGAGCGCAACGAGATCTCGGAATCCGAGGTCGCGGAGCTCGACGCCGCGGTTCGCGCGGAGTGCGAGGACGCCTGGCAGTTCGCCGACCAGAGCCCCGAGCCCGAGCTCGGCGCCCTGATGCAGAACGTGACGGTCGAAGGTGACGGCGGCCCAGCCTCGGGTGATGGAGCGTCCTCGGCGGACAATAGCAATGGCGCAGGCGGCGCGCCGCCGGCCGCCGAGCCGTCGTCCTGATCGCACGGATCGATAGCGTGGCGACGATCACCTACCGGGATGCCCTCAATCAGGCGCTGCGCGAAGAGATGCAGCGCGACGACCGCGTGTTCCTCATGGGCGAGGAAGTGGCGGTCTACCAGGGCGCGTACAAGGTCTCCAAAGGCCTGCTGCAGGAGTTCGGAGAGCGCCGCGTCGTCGACACGCCGATCACCGAGTTGGGTTTCGCGGGCGTCGGCGTCGGTGCCGCTATGACCGGCTTGCGTCCGGTCATCGAGTTCATGACGTGGAACTTCGCGCTGCTCGCCCTCGACCAGGTCGTCAACAGCGCCGCCAAGATGCTCTACATGTCCGGCGGGCAGTTCGCGGTGCCGATGGTCTTCCGCGGTCCGAACGGGGCCGCCCTGCAGCTCGGTGCGCAGCACTCGCAGGCGTGGGAATCCTGGCTCATGCACATCCCGGGACTCAAGGTTGTCACCCCCGGCACTCCCGCCGACGCCAAGGGGCTGCTCAAGAGCGCGATCCGCGACGATAATCCCGTACTCGTCCTCGAAGGCGAGATGCTCTACAACACCAAGGGCGAAGTGCCGGACGGTGAGCATCTCGTCCCGCTGGGCGTCGCGGAGCTCAAACGGTCGGGCGAGCACTGTTCCATCATCACGAACGGCAAGATGGTGCTCGTCGCGCTCCAGGCGGCCGACCAGTTGGCCAAGGACGGCATTCGCGTGGACGTCCTCGATCTGCGCACCGTGCGGCCGATGGACGAAGCCGCGATCATGGCGACCGTGCGGAAGACCAACCGGGCCGTGGTGCTCGAGGAGGGATGGAGTGCATCCGGGATCGGCGGCCACGTCGCGGACGTCATTCAGCGCGAATGCTTCGACGATCTCGATGCACCCGTCCTCCGCGCGCACCAGGCCGATGCGCCGATGCCGTACGCCAAGAATCTCGAGCGCGCGGCCAAGCCCGACGCGGCCAAGACCATCGCGGCGGTGAAGCGCGTCATGTACCTCGACTCGTAAGGGCCGACACCGGATGGCGACCAAGGTCTACATGGAGGCGCTCTCTCCCACGATGGAGGAAGGGCGGCTCGTGTCGTGGCACAAGGCCGAGGGCGACCCGGTGAAGAGCGGCGACGTGATCGCCGAGGTCGAGACCGACAAGGCCGTGATGGAGTTGGTTGCGCGCGGTGACGGCGTGCTCCGCGCGCGCTTGCTCGCCGAGGGCGAGACCGCGCCGGTCGGACAGCTCGTTGGTGTCATCGCCGAACCGTCAGAGGACATCACGGCGCTCATCGCGTCGAGCAAGCCTCAGGCGGCTCCGGCAGCCGCCGCAACGGCCGCGCAGGCGGCTGCACCAGCAGTTGCACCCAGCCCGCCATCGCCGCCCGCACCGGCACCGGCCGCTCCTGCATCCGCATCGCCGCCGCCGCCATCAGCTCCTGCGCCGGCGCCTGCTGCGAAGGCCGCGCCACCCTCCGCACCGGCAGCCGCACCGCCGAAGCCAGCTCCCAGCCGGAACGGCGGCCGCGTGCGGTCCTCACCGCTCGCGCGGCGGGTCGCATCCGAGCGCGGTCTCGAGTTGGCGGCGATCGCAGGAAGCGGTCCGAATGGCCGCATCATCAAGCGCGATGTCGAGAGCGCCGTCGCTGCGCGGCCAGCAGCAGCCCGCCAGGCGGCGCCTGCCGTGGAGCGTCCGCGCGTCGTACCTGCCGAGGGCGATTTCCACGACGTGTCGCTCACGCAGATCCGGAAGACGATCGCGAAACGGCTCGCCGAATCCATCGGGCCCGTGCCGACGTTCTACCTGACGGCCGACTACGACGTCGAGCGGATGGCCGAGATGCGGACCGCGATGGTCGCGGAAGGTGAGCAGTTCAAGGTGTCGTTCAACGACATCCTCCTCAAGGCTGTCGCCACCGCACTCGCGCAGCACCCCGAGGTCAACGCCCACTGGCTCGGCGACCGCATCCGCTACTTCAACCGCGTCCATATCGGCATCGCGGTCGCGATCGACGATGGGCTCATCACGCCCGTCCTCTTCGGTGCTGAGGCCAAGAGCCTTCGGCAGATCGCCGAGGAGTCGCGGGCGCTCGCCGCCCGTGCCCGTGCCCGCAAGCTCACGCCCAGCGAATACACCGGCTCGACCTTCTCAGTCTCGAACCTCGGTATGTTTGGGATCGAGCAGTTCACCGCCATCATCAACCCGCCCGAAGCCGGGATCCTGGCCGCTGGTGCGGTCGAGCCCCGTCCGGTGGTCGTGGACGGTGCGGTCGTCGTCCGGCGGCGGATGCGGGTGACGATGAGTTGTGATCACCGGGTGATCGACGGCGCGACCGGCGCACGTTTTCTGCAGACGCTGCGGCGCCTCGTCGAAAACCCGCTCATGCTGGTGTATTGAGCGGGTGTGTTGAGCGGGTGTATTGAACGGGTGTAGTGGACGCACCGCACGACCTCGACTCCGGCAAGGAATCCATGGCTTCGTATGACGTGATCTTCATCGGCGGCGGACCCGCCGGGTACGTGGGCGCGATCCGCGCGGCGCAGCTCGGCATGACGGTGGGCGTCGTCGAGCGCGAAGGGTTGGGCGGCACGTGCGTCCTGTGGGGATGCATCCCCGCCAAAGCGCTGCTCGAGAGCGCATCGCTCGCCAACAAGGTGCGTCACGCGGGCGATCACGGCATCACCACGGGCCCGCTCCAGTTCGACTTCGCACCGGCGATGAAGCGTTCGCGCGCGGTGAGCCTGCAGAACTCCAAGGGAGTCGAGTTCCTCTTCAAGAAGAACAAGATCACGTGGATCAAGGGCGAAGGCACTGTCGTCAATCCCGCAACGGTGTCGGTCAAGACGGCCGACGGAAAGAGCGAGACGCACCAGGCCAAACGCGCCGTCATCATCTCCACCGGGTCGCGCGTGCGCGGGCTGCCGCAGGCCGGGCTGGAGCTCAACAAGAAGACAATTCTCTCGTCCGATGAGGTGTTGATCCTCGAGAAGGCCCCCAAGACGATGCTCATCGTGGGAGCCGGCGCGGTCGGCTGCGAGTTCGCGGATGTGTACAACGCCTTCGGGACCGAGGTCACGCTCATCGACATCGCGCCCGTGATCCTCCCGCTCGAGGACGCCGACGTCTCGGTGGAGCTCGCGCGCGCGTTCAAGAAGCGCAAGATCGATGTCGTGACCGGCGCGTCCGTCAAGGACGTCAAGGCCGGGAACGACAGCGTGTCGGCCACGATCGAAGCGGGCGGCACGGCGCGCCCGATCACCGTGGACAAGGTCCTCGTCGCCACTGGCCGTGCTCCCAATATCGACGGGATAGGACTCGAAGCGCTCGGCGTGAAGAAGACCGGGCAGGGCTTCATCCAGATCAACGAGCGCATGGAGACGTCGGTGAAGGGGATCTACGCGATCGGTGATGTCGCGGGGCCGCCGATGCTCGCGCACAAGGGCGAGCGCGAGGGCATTGTGGCCGCCGAGTTCATCGCGGGCGGCCATCCGCATCTCGTGAATTACGGCAACATCCCCAACGCGACATACTGCCACCCCGAGGTGGCGTCGATCGGACTGACCGAGGCGGCGTGCAAGGAGAAGAAGCTCGACTACAAGATCGGCAGATTCCCATTCTCCGCGAACGGCCGCGCCCGGACCGCGGGGCAGACCGAGGGATTCGTGAAGATCATTCGCGACGCCAAGTACGGTGAGATCCTCGGTGCCCACATCATCGGCGCGCACGCGACGGAGATGATCCACGAGTTGGCGGTCGCGCGCGAGAACGAGTTCACGGTGGAGGAAGTCGAGTTGGCGATCCATGCCCACCCGACGCTCTCGGAAGCAATTGCGGAGGCGGCCCTCGACTCGATGGGCCGGGTGATCAGTTTCTGAGTTATTGATCTCCGACCTCGGCCGCGTGCCGTACGCCGAGGCGCTGGAGATCCAGCGCAACGTCGCCCGGGACCGGATCGCGGGCGTCATCACCGAAGACGTTCTGTTGCTGGTCGAGCACCCGCCGGTCGTGACCCTGGGCCGCTCGTCCAAGGCGGGGCACCTGACCGCATCGCCTGCCCTGCTGGCCGCGCGCGGCGTCGAGGTGTTCGAGGTCGAGCGCGGGGGCGACGTCACTTTCCACGGCCCGGGCCAGCTCGTGGGCTACCCGGTGATCGACCTCAAGCGGCACCGGCAGGACCTGCATTGGTACCTGCGGCAGTTGGAGGGTGCGCTCATCGACGCGCTGCAGACCCTCGGCATCACCGCCACCACGCGACCGGGGCTCACCGGCGTGTGGATAGAGACAAAATGTGATCCCGCCGTCGCGGCGCCCCAGATGCGCAAGATCGCGTCGATCGGCGTGCACGCGCGGGATTGGGTTACGTGGCATGGGTTTGCACTGAACGTGACGACCGACTTGTCGTACTTCGACCTCATGGTCCCATGCGGGATCCCGGATGTCGAAATGACCTCAGTGGCGCGCGAGCTTGGCACCACGCCGGACGCCGCTGTGGTCCGCGATGCGGTGATTAGCGCCCTCGCGCATCGATTCGGTTTGACCGCCGTCGAGCAGCGCCTCGCCGTTCGGTAGAGATGACTCCCCGTTTCCCCGTCTCCCTAGTCCCCAATCCCCAATCCCCAGTCCCCAATCCCCAGTCCCCAACCCCTAGTCCCCATCGCCCCACAGCTATAATTCCGGCATGTCCGATCTCAACCCTGCGCAACTCGCGGCGGCGACGCACGGTGACGGTCCGCTCCTGATCATCGCGGGCGCGGGAACGGGCAAGACGCGGACCCTGGTGCATCGCGTAGCGCACCTGATCCAGCGCGGAGTGAAGCCCGAGCGGATCCTCCTCCTGACGTTCACTCGTCGAGCGGCGCAGGAGATGCTGGGCCGAGTCGAGCGGCTGGTCGGCGCCGCGTGCCACAAGGTGCAGGGCGGGACATTCCACGCGACCGCGCATCGCCTGCTCCGCCGGTATGGCGCGGCGGCTGGAATCGCGAACGATTTCACCATCATGGATCAAGAGGACTCGGCGGATCTGATGCACATGGCCCGCGTGCAGTTGGGCTATGGTGACAAGACCAAGCGATTCCCCAAGAAGGAGACCCTCCAACGGGTCTACTCGCGGCACGTGAACACCGAGATTCCGGTGGGGACCATACTCGCCGAGGAGTACCCACAGTTCGCGGGATTTTTGCCGGATTTCACGCGGATCTTCGCGGACTACACCACGCGGAAGGGCGCGCGCAACCTGGTGGACTACGACGACCTGCTGCTGTTCTGGGCTGGGATGCTGGAGCATTCACCCGAGGTCGCGAACCGGATCGCGTCGCTCTATGACCACATCCTGGTGGACGAGTACCAGGACACGAACCTGTTGCAGGCGCGCGTGCTGCGTGGCCTGTGCCGGAACCACCGCAACGTGACCGTGGTCGGCGACGATGCCCAGAGCGTGTATTCGTTCCGCGGGGCGAGTTTCCGCAACATCCTCGATTTCCCGCAGCAGTTCGAGGGGGCGAGCATCGTCACGCTGGAGCAGAACTACCGCTCGACGCAACCGATCCTCGATACCACCAACACGCTGATCTCGCGCGCCAAGGAGCGCTTCACCAAAGTCCTGTTCACGACGCGCACCGGCGGTGACCGTCCGTGGCTCGTGACGGCGCGTGATGAGGAAGAGCAGACGCGGTTCGTGGTGGACCGGATCCTGGAGCTGTACGAGAGCGGGACCCCGCTCCGGGAGATGGCGGTTCTTTTCCGTGCGGGCTACATGTCGGCGGCGATCGAGATCGAGCTCACGAACCGGAAGATCCCGTTCGAGAAGTGGGGTGGCCTGCGGTTCCTGGAGGCGGCGCACGTCAAGGACGTGCTCGCGTTCCTGCGGGTGTTGGAGAATCCGCGCGATGAGGTGAGTTGGTATCGGATCCTGCTGCTCTTGCCCGGCATCGGCGACCTGACCGCGCGTGCGGCGATCGCCGCAATGGCGCAGGCCGCGTGGGAATCAGCCGCATTCGCCCGATACCGCGCACCAGCCCGTGCTCGTGCCGCGCACGAGTCGCTCGTGGCGCTGCTCGACACGCTGCGGTCGGGCGAGACGACGCAGACCGTGAGCGCCGACATCGCTCGGGTCCGAAAGTTGTACGACGACATCCTGCGCGAGCGATACGACCAGGCCGAGCCGCGCCTCGCGGACCTCGATCAGTTGGAGACGATCGCCGGCAGCTACCCGAGCCGGTCGGCGTTCCTCGCCGCGCTGGCCCTCGAGCCGCCGTCCAACACCCACGACCTGGCAGTCGGCGACCACGAGGACGAGGATGTACTCGTGCTGAGCACCGCGCACTCCGCCAAGGGAAAGGAGTGGGACGCAGTGTTCCTGATCTGGGCGGTGGACGGCTGGTTCCCGACGTCGCGTGCGCTGAACGACGACGCGGGTCTGGAGGAGGAGCGCCGTCTGATGTACGTCGCCCTCACGCGCGCCCGGCACCACTTGGCGGTGAGCTACCCCTTGCAGGTCTACGGCAACCGCCGCGGTGCGGACTATAGCATGGATCAGCTCTCGCGATTCCTGGACCGCGGCGTCCGCGACAAGATGGAACGTGTGGTAGTTGGCACGCCTGACCAGCAGCCGGTCGTCTACCCGCCGGCCCCGCCAATCATCCCGATCGACCTCCGGGCGATGATGCGAGAGCGGTTCGGAACCGTCCCGTAGGTCGTTTCTTCCAGTAGGCCGTTGCCGACGCGTTGCCGATCCCGACCTGGTAAGGGCCCCTGGCGACAAGAGCGCGGTTGTCCGCGCGCTAATGTTTTTTGTCCGGCCGCGGGGCCGTCCGAGACAGCCCCACCGTCGTTGACCTCAGAGATCACCAGGACAGTTCCTTGTTCATGCTTGCGTGGACGCGACGCATGTCCAAGCTCTTGAAAAACGGATGCCAGCTGACGGGAGCAATGAACCGCATCCTTCCACCACCACCGTCCCAGACTGGAACGACCGTACCCGCCAGACGCGCCGCCGTCGCCCGCGACTGAAGGTCAGTGACGACGGCATGTTTCTCAGCGTCTGTTCTGTTTCCGAACGACCCGTCGAGGGGAACTATTACAAGGTTGACGTCCTGCTGGCGGATGTGCGCGACTCTATAACGTGGCATCTTGCCTCCTAACGGCCGCTTCTCGTGAAAACATCCAATAAGAGGAGGGGCTATCCGTGGTGATGAGTCTTTAGATAGTCGGTCAGAGAGGACGCACCGGATTCCTCCAATAACGTCCGTAAGGTCATGTCGGAACGATTCCCAGAGGCGAAGTCGTCTCCATACACCCTGCGCAGAGTACCAATTTTCGTGGTGTCGTTTTTTCGACGAATTTCGCCGGTGACATCCCGGTGGCGGTTGTCCAGGCCAGGTTGCTGACTACGTCTCGGCATTGTGGGGGCCTCCCGATGCTGGTTGACATGTGAAGTAGGCGCCGTGGCTACGGCGTCTGGTGTTAGAAAACCTAACAGTTCAGACGTTTATTGACAACTGGTGACATATGTTCTATCTTGCTCATGCGGAAGGTGTTGGCGGGATTGACTTTAGGAGTGACCCTAACCCGGCAGCAAGTCCTTGCGCCTTTAGCTCCAACTCTAGACCGGAGACCTGAGTCTGGCGATCGCTCCGAGTTTCGCTGCGCGGACCAGTTCCCGCGTTTGAATCGGTAATGGCCTAATGGGGATTGCGAGCCGACCATCCTACGCCCGGCAAGCGTCGGTGGAAGTGAACGTTCTAAGACCGCGACCAGACATGACTATAGTGTCCAGCTTGTGCCATCTTCGAGCTCGCGGGTTGCACATTGCAGGCAATCGTGACGCCACCCCTGGCGACTCTCGTATTTTAGATTCGCGGCGGCTTTGCGCTGAACCAGCCGGATCGCGCACCCCTGCGATAACTCCGTGCGCCGTTGAGCAAGGAATTTTGCGATGGCCTTGACGCAAAAGGAGCTCGGACAACGCCTTCGTGTTGCGCGGGAGGCATTGGCAATGACGCAGGAGGAGGTGGCGCAATACCTGTCTCTGTCGCGATCCACGGTCGCCCAGATCGAGGCTGGCAACCGGGCTGTCTCAAGCCTTGAGCTGGATCGCCTGGCCTCGTTCTTCGGGCAAGACATTCGCGACCTTTTGTCCGCGAATGTCGATGGCAACAACGCTCTGCGGGCATTTTTTCGCGCGCAGACCGGCGTAGGCCTAACGTCCGAGATGAGGTCTGCTCTGACCTCGTGGTGGAATAAGGCGCGGGCACTCACGGAACTGGAAAACCTACTTGGTTTTCCTCAGAAACTGTGTACGGTGGCAGTCAACGAGGCACCTTTGCCGTCTGCGCGCTGGGTGGCAATTCAGCAAGGCGAGCACGCGGGAGAGGAAGAGCGTGCGAGACTCGGGCTTGGCAGGGCGCCGATTCCGAGCATTTCAGATTTGTTGGAATCTCAGGGCGTCCGGACCGCCCTTGAATCGCTCAGCGACGACGTCTCGGGGCTCACGCTGCAGGGACGTGGTTTTGGGCCACTGGTCGTAGTTAACTCAAATCATCCCGCGACTCGCCACCGTTTTTCCTTCGCTCATGAGTACGCCCACGTGCTAATGGATCGTTCTCGTGGGGGCGCCATCAGCAAGCTAGAAAATCGTGATGATCTGATTGAGATTCGAGCAAATGCATTCGCTGCGTCGTTCTTAATGCCGTCCGATGGTGTTCGGGAGGCGTTTCATCGGCTCGGAAAGGGATTCAACAGCCGTGAGCTGTCTGAGGTCTACGGCGATGACGTTGAGCCGCCTGTCCGAGTCGAGGGGCGGGCGCCCTCCAAGAGTCAAGATGTTCAGGGTTACGATGTCATCCGTGCCGCTGATCATTTCAAGGTCAGTCGGATGGCAATGATCTATCGTTTGAAGAACCTTCGGCTAATATCGAACCCAGAACTAGATGCTCTTCGGGAGCGTGAGCAAAGCCGGTATCTGGAAGAAATGGATAATGTACTTCGGGCGCCGCCGCCCAATGACGCGCCACAAGGTACGTCAGCATTCAAGCGGCATTTTCTGGCGACGGCGCTTGAGGCCTACAGGCGCTCCCTGATTTCACGCGGCCGGTTTGTAGAGTTAGGGGAGCTCGTCGGGCTATCAGAGAGCGACCTGACCGCGTTGCAGGCGGCCGCGGGAGTATCAGACGACGACGACGAACCAGTGCAGCTTCGCGAGGTCGGGTGAGTGCAACTCCACTCGTCGTTGTAGCGGCCGATGCAAACCTTCTGATCAACCTTATTCACACCGGTAGGCTCGGCCTGTTGGGCGTTCTGCCGGGTCATCGATTTGTCGTTCCAGACGCAGTTGTCGCTGAAATCAAGTCGGACGACCAGCCAGTTCACCTTTCTAACGCAATATCAAACGGCACAGTTAGCGTCGCCATTCTGACCGACCCCATCGGGTTGACCCTCTTCGGGCAACTTCGGGTTTCCATGGGCCTTGGCGAATCGGCCTGCCTCGCGCTTGCTGTTCTGAACAGTTGGTCTGTCGCATCCGACGAAAGGAGAGCATTTCGTCGAGCTGTTCTAGATCGGCTCGGCCCCAGCCGACTACTGACCACACCAGACATTTACGTCCTTGCCATAAAAAGCGGCGCCATCTCCGTCGCGGATGCGGATTCGGACATGGCTGTTCTTGCCTCACACCGATTTGTCATCAAGGGGTTCACATCATACGACAGGCTGATATGACATGCGAGGCAGTACTGTACTTACAGCCTATCAGACGATAGAACCCTATGGTGGAGGCGCGATGCCAGACGCTGCACCCGGGTTTTGTGTCAAAGACGTTTTCAATTTGCCGCCGATCTGTGCGTTACGTCAATTGATACGACTACGGCATCAACCACATCGGGAAGCAGTGAAATCGCTACCTGGATCTGCGATGCTTTCCATTTGGAGCCTGGCGGAAACCTGTGAGTTGAACCTCTTTCAGTTTCCGCACGCGCTGGCGGCGGCATTTGATGCGTTGTGCCAACTTGAGGCCGCACAAGCCAATCTTGCGCAAAGTCGTATCAGTAGGGGACCAAGTAAGCCCGGTCAGATAGAGATGATCCTGAATGATGAGGAGGCGTATGCCGTCAATTTTGCAATTGATACTTTCCTCGAGGCGGCAGTGCGCTCGCAGGATGGTGCCTTGGGCTATGTCTCAAGAATATTTGGCCTCAAGAACCCACCGGACAGCCTGCGTACCGCCGTGGAGCGACTCAAGAAAGCCAGCCTTCGAGGAATTCCGGCGAAGGTTTGCGGCTGTATCGTTGATTATTGGGAGCGCGGCGGACGGCAACTAAGAGACTATCGCGTCCTTTCGCAGCACTATGGAGTAGTTACGTCCGACTTACGCCTATACTTCGCAGCGGACGATCAGCCGCTGCTATACTTGGCTCTTCCTAGCCGTCCAGAAGTCCAAAGACCTGCCAAGTTCATATACGATTCACCGATTGTCTTAGCATTTCCCTTCTGTTCCGAGAGCTTTCTAAACTTGCTACGGTGGATCTTTACTCTGGCCGAGCTAATTGCTCCGAGGGAATTCACCGCGTTATCTGGTGCGCCACACTTCTTGACGCCGCCGCTAATGGTGGACGGTCGTTTCAACGGCTATCCTGTCGGACGCCGCGGTGATTTTGCGGCAGCTGTTAGCCAACTGGTCCAGCAACAGCTCGTCAATCATGGTGATGCCGTCGGTCGGTCCAGTTTCGTTTGGCAGATGGTTAACCGTATCCCGGAGAGATAGTCTCGAGAGAAATATGGGTTGGAGCTCATCCCGTTTGGACACATGCTCGGAGATCCAACAGGCGGCCGGACGATACCAGCGTCTACACGGTGCGACCCGCGAAAATGCGCAGCGTGTTTCTATCTCATTGAGGGTCGTTCTAAGAGCGGTGGATCGGACAGGGGCGAGACGGGTGAAAGCGACTTTGCTACTGGGCGACGACCGTGCCACAGCGTCGAGTCTAGCCCAGCATCCCGCCAGGCCACCAAGTGGCCATCGGGGTACCGGCCAACAAGGACGACTTAGACTACCCCTCTCTCAACGCGGCCGCCGGATCGAGCCTCGATGCCCGCCGCGCCGGCAGATAGCTCGCCGCTACGCCCGCAGCACCGAGCAGCGTCACGACCGTCACCAGCGTCAGCAAATCGAACGGCCGCACACCATACACCATCGCGCGCACCGCCGTCGCCCCAACGAGCGAGATCACCACGCCGACCCCCACACCAGCCCCAAACACCCGCCCCGCCTCCCGCAACACCATCCGCACAATCTCTCGCGGATCGGCCCCTAACGTCATCCGGATCCCGATCTCATTCGTGCGCCGCGACACTTGGTACGACATCATCCCATACAACCCGATCGTCGCCAGCAAAGCCGCCAAAACGCCAAAGAATCCCGACAGCGACGCCACGAGCCGCTCCCGCATCAACCCGTCCCGTATCACCACCGGATACTCGTAGAACTCGGTCGTCGCGATCGGACTCAGTTCGTGCACGCGGTCGCGGATGGCCGACGTCGTCGCCGCCACCTGTGAGTTCGACCGAACCACGAGATGGACATACGAGTTCGTGAACCGCGCATCCTGCGATGTCGCGAAGTACACGATCGGCACGTTCCCCTGATGCAGATCCCGGTACCGCGTATCGCCGACCAATCCCACGACGTCGAAGCTCATTTCCGAATCGGATGGCGTCGCCTCCCGCCGCACGCGCGTACCCACTGGATTCGCCAACCCCAACAGACGCGCGAACGCCCGGTTTACGATCACGACCGGCACTGAAGCCGGGGTGTCCCGCCGATCGAAATCCCGGCCCGCCACGAAGGAGGTCTTCATCGTCTTGAAATAGTCCCGGCTCACCCAATTGACGCCGACATTCGCCCCCGTCCGCGAGTCCGCGCCATCCGCCCAGAATATGTTGCTGCCCCCAGCGCCACCCATCGGCAAGAATCGCACGTCCGCGCTGGCTTCGACTCCCGGCGTCGCCCGGATCCGGTCGAGTAACTCCTGCTTGTACGCCACCCGCTGCTCTCTCGGGATCGGTACGTCGGTCAGGTCCACGTCCGCCAACACTATGCCATCCGCCCGAAACCCAGGATCGACGGTCACGAGATTGTACAAGGTCCGCGAAAACAGCACGCCACCGTACAACAGCGCGAGCGCGAGCGCCACTTGCACGCCCACCAGCGCTCGCCGAACCGCAATCCCCTTCCAATCGGTCACGCTGCGACCTCCTGCCGACAATGTCGCACTGGGCGACACACTGCTCGCCCGCCACGCGGGTGCCCACCCGAACGCGACACACGTGAGGGTCGCGACTCCCACCGTGAATAGCAGCACGCGCCAGTCGGCCCGCAGATCGAGAAATACGTCGTTCCCCTGCGTAATGAGAAGCGACACGAGCACCCGTCCTAAGACGCCCGCGAGCCACAGCCCGATCCCTGCGCCGGCCGCGGCGAGCAACACACCCTCTGCCGTGAGCTGTTGGATGAGACGCCCGCGCGACGCCCCGATCGCCAGTCGCACCGCAAGCTCACGCTCCCGCGCGGTCGCGCGCGCCAGGCTCAGGTTCGCGAGGTTGGTGCACGCGATGAGCAGCACCAATCCCGCAGTCGCCAGCATCAACCAGAGGGGATCGCCGTACTGGTCTCGGAGTGACGACACGCCGGTGCCCGCCGGGTGCGCGATGAGTGTGAGTCCGAGATAGTCGGGGATGTTTTCACGAGGGTAGCTCTTCGGCAACGTCGCCGCGAAGATCTGCGGCGAGATCGTCGCCAACTCCGACGACGCCTGAGCCACGGTCGCGTCGGCCCTGAGGCGCGCCATCACGGTGAGCCACCAAATCGTGCCATCATCGAGAAGGCTGTACCGGGTGCCAAGCAGCGGTTGCGAGCAGAGCGGGAGTGCGACATCGAATGGGGCGCCCACCTCGAGTCCGGTAAATGACGCGGGGGTCACGCCGATCACGGGAACGGGATGTCCGTCGATCGTGATCATCCGGCCGATGGCGCTGCGCTCACCGCCGAGCTCCCGCTGCCAGAACGCGTCGCTCACCACCGCCCCGGGCAATCCGCAGCCGCGGCGATCATCGCCGGCACCGAACACTCGGCCAATGACAGCCTGGACACCCAGCACGGTGAAGAAGTCGCCGCTCACCCAGAGGCCGTGGGCGTGCCGTATCGAACCTGCCGGCGCGACGTTGAAGTCGTCGCCTGCCCACGCCAGGACGCCTGGGATGGCGGCGGGAACATGGTCGCGGAGCGCCTCCCAGAGCGGGTACGTGAAATCGGCGTCCCAACTCTGCACGCTGCCCCGCAGCTTGTCCGTCTTCGACAGGCGCACCTCCACCAGACGCTGCGCTTCGGGGACCGGCAGTGACCGCATCCGCACCGAGTCGAGCAGCTCGAAGATCGCGGTGTTGGCGCCGATGCCGAGCGCGAGCGACAGGATCGCGACCACGGCAAACCCCGGACTCCGCGACAATGTCCGAACCCCGTACCGTAGATCGCGCAGCAGATTTCCCATTGGAAGTGCACCGTGAGAGTTCGTCCGTGCCATGTGCTGGCCGGTCGTCAGCGGAGAGATGGAGCCGATCCCCGCACATCCGGCGCGAGCAGTCTCGAGAGGCAACCCTCCGGCCAGCCCAATCCGGGCCCTAAGTGGAACGGATTGCGGAGTTTAGGTGCGACGATCGTCTCGAGACTGTATGGTGATGGGACGCCGCGTCCCGGAACTGAACACGGCGATCCACGGCGCACGGCCATCCGGTTGATCCGCAACGCAAGATGATCTGGTAGGGGCCGGTCGCGACCGGCCCGGGAAAGTCGTGGTTGCCGTTCCACCCGGGCCAGTGGTCAACGCAGCGGGGGCCGTTCGAGAACCGCAGGTCGCCCTATTGGGCAACGGCCCACACCGATCCGTCCTCGCCGTCCCACCGCCGCCCCGGCCCCCCGACAAACTTTCAGCCTGGTGGGGCAGGCTGCAATCGCGCCGCCAATGGACTTACCGTTGCTTCGTCAGCACCACATGCATGGCGCCCTCGCCAGCCGCATGCTCGGTGCACCGAAACCCAAGCTTCACCGCATCGACCCCGGCGAACAGTTCTTCTCCTGACCCCATGACCACCGGCGAGATGGCCAGGTGCATCTCGTCGATGAGCCCCGCGCGCATGTACTCCTGAATGGTCGCGACGCCACCACCGAGCCGCACATCTTTCCCCTTGGCCGCCTCGCGCGCCCGATCGAGCGCTACCTGGATCCCCTCGGTGACGAAGTGAAATGTCGTCCCGCCCTTCATGACGAGTGCTGGCCGCGCGTAGTGTGTGAGCACGAACATGGGACAGTGATACACCGGGTCGTCGCCCCACCACCCCTTCCACTTATCGTCGGGCCACGGCCCACGAATCGGCCCGAACATGTTCCGGCCCAGAATCCACGCGCCGAGGTTGGCGAAGCCGCGGGCCGCGAAGTCGTCGTCCGTGCCGGCCGAACCCCCTCCCGTACCGTGAAGCTTTTGAAAGGTGCGCGTCGCGAACAGCCACCCGTGAAGCGCGGTACCGCCCACGCCCAGGGGATTCGCGAGGTCCTGGTTTGGACCGGCACCATAACCATCGATCGAGATCGAGAAACTCTGGACGAGTAGCCTGGACATGGAAGCTCCTATCAGCTGAATCCGATTCCTCTATAGCCCATCACAACAGCAACACCCATTCCCGTTCAGTCCACCGGCGCCGCCATCCCATCCGACCACTCCCCACAGAAATGAGTGCCGGCGAAGGCATAGCGCCCCGTTTTCAGTGCCGGCGCACTTACCGAGTCAAAGGAGTGCCCACCACGGAACGGCGATTACCCGGTCGGCGACGAGACGGATTTCAGGATCGCTGCTCAACAAGATTCCGCGCGCTGCCTCACCGTAAGCGCCGAGGAAGTACTCCAGGTGCCGCGCGTCGCGCCGATCGACCCTGTCCGAAACTTTCAATTCGATTGGCACCACGGATCGCGCATGCTCCAACACGAAATCCACTTCCGGTCCGCTGCCAAGCCGCCAGTGATGCACGGCGCGTCCGGTGCCCTGGTCCTGCCACACATGGAGCGCGTTCGCCACCAAGGTCTCCATGTGAAATCCAGTCGCCACGGGCTCCCGCGCCGCGGCCAACGCAAGGCCGGAATCGACCAGAAATAGCTTCGGGGACTGCACCAGCCGAGTCGCCGCATTCCGGGAATAGGGCTGGACGGCGATTGTCATGTAACTGCGCTCGAGGGCATTGATCCACCGGCGGACCGTGTGGATCGGCATGCCCAGGTCCCGCGCGATGCGAGACACGTTCAGCGCGAACCCGGTCCGTGCAGCCACGAGCCGAAAGAACACCTCGAACCGCTCGCTCGACTCGATGCCCAGCACGTCACGGATGTCGCGATTCGCGAATGTGCGCGTGTAGTCATCGAGGATCCGCGCGCGCTCAGCCGCCGGAGCCGCAAGCGCCCGCGGCATGCCACCCGTCGCCACCGCGTCTTGCCACTTCAACCCGCGGTTCAGCTCCGCCGCCTCCGCCAAGTTCGCAATCAGTTCCGGCGACTCGAGCGAAAACAATGACGTCCACATCGGCTCGGCCTCGTCATACCGCTGCTCGCTCATCGTGAGCGGCCGAAGGGTCCGGTATGCCACGCGACCCTGCATTGAATCCGCGACCGTCACCCGAACCCTCGGCTGATTCGATCCGGTCACGAGAAACCGCCCCGGCCGCTGATCCTGATCGACAACGCGCTTCATCGCCAGCAGCACCTCGGGCGCCCGCTGGATTTCGTCGATCACCGCACCCGTGGCCGCCACGGATTCGAGGAGACCCTCTGGGTCTTCCATGGCCTGCCGCCGGATCTCCCGATCGTCCAGCGTGAGATACGCAAACCCACGGTCGGCGCCGATCTTGCGCGCGAGTGTGGTTTTCCCCACCTGGCGAGCCCCCATCACCGACACAACCGGGTAGAGGTCGAGATCGCGGCGCAACTGGCGCTCGAGGAGGCGCGGGTAGAGAGGGGTTGTGTCTGGCGGCATTGACGTTATATTATCCTCACAGGGTCAATATAACGTCAACTTGACACTTATGACAGCCAACTACTCGGCTGACGAGCTCCTCGCGTTCCTGGACCACGCCGCTGAGAAAGGGCTCATGCCCGCGGCCACGGCCACCGCGCTGCAGGTCGCGTCCCGGACAGTGTTGGCGATACTGACTGACCAGGAACGGGCCGATGTCCGGAAGCTCGATCTCGACGCGGTCACACGGCGGTTCGAGAACAAACGCGCTCGGGACTTCACGCCCGGGTCACTCAAGACCTACGGGAGCCGCGTCCGCCGGGCTGTGGCGCAGTTCATCACGTGGCGCGACGAGCCTGGAAACTTTCGCCCAAAAACTCGCTCGACTGCCGCAATGCGTGCGAGACGGCAAGCTGACGAGATCGAGCACTCAAGCGAAGACCTCACCGACTCGCCCCGGACGCCCCCGTCAACCCCGGGAACCTATCAGACGGCATTCCCCCTGCGCCCCGGCAGTGTGGTCACGCTCCTCAACATTCCCGACGATCTCACGCCCGCCGAGGCGAAACGATTGTCCGACTTCATCACGATGCTCGCTCGCGGCAGCGCCCGGTAGCGGCTCGTGATGACCTACGTGGCGACTTTCCGCTTCCGTGGCCGCCCGCCTTTCGCACCGTTCGCGTGGGACCCGCGGGCTTTCGCAGGACTCGTCATGCTGGCGAGTGTTTTCGCGGATGTTCGCCGCCAAGTCGCCGGGCCGAGCATCACCGCCATCAAGAACGGCCAATAGTAATCGGCGTCGAAGACATCCCACCGCAGGCCGTCGCCGTCCCGGCTCAGTGTCACCGAGGCGCGTTCCTCCAGCGTTCCCCTGGCGACAGTCCCAAACGCCTCGATCGGCAGGCGAAACTCCGCACGGTTTGGACACGACACGACGACACGCTCCGTCTTCGAGTCGTAGCGCACCGTCGCACCAGGTGTCTTCGTGCCGCGCTCACGCCGCTTCATCAGGATGACCCCCGCCCGCGAAGTCAGGCGCGAATTCACGGTCTCGTCGACTACCGGATGATCACTCGTAGCTGGTATTCCTACCGTGCACGTCGCCAACTGTCCCGATCGCTCGAGAACATCGTGTCGCAATCCTGCACGGGCCTGTAGCTTCCTGTACCGTCCGATCGCGAGCCACGCGAGAGTGGCCAACCACTCCAGGTGCCGCGCCGGATGCGACGGCATTATGCAGCGGGGGCGGTTCGCGAACCGCCCCCACACTGAGCCAGCATCTGATACTTCCCGGCCCGAGTGCCCAAACCGACTGTATCGAATCGCCCTCCGTACTTCGCCACCACAGAATCACCGACAACCGGAATCCGCCGTGAGGACCACTCCCCCCCACCCCACCAAGACTTACCTCTATAGTTGGGCCGATTCCCCGATCGGCCGCCTGCGCCTCGTCGCCTCCGACGCCGGCCTCGCCGCGATCCTCTGGGAATCCACCGACCCTGCGAGCCTCTCACTGAGTCTCGCCGCGGAATCCCCAGCTCACCCAGTCCTCACCGAAACCGCCCGCCAACTCGGCGAATACTTCGCGGGCACACGCAAGGCCTTCGACCTCCCACTCGACTTCAAGGGAACCGACTTTCAGCAAAAGGTCTGGCGCGCGCTCCTCACCATCCCCTTCGGCGAAACGCGATCCTACGCCCAGATCGCGAAACAGATCGGCCAACCCACCGCCACCCGCGCCGTCGGCGCCGCCAACGGCCGCAACCCGATTCCCATCATCGCCCCCTGCCACCGCGTCATCGGTTCGAATGGCGACCTCACAGGTTTCGGCGGCGGCCTGCCGATCAAGGAACACCTCCTCACCCTCGAAGGCGCACAAACCGCCTCGCTCAGCATCTAGTGCCTCGGCGGCGCCCCGCGTCGTACTTCCACACCCAGGCAGACCTCGACCGCGCAATAAAAACGCTCGCGCGCCGCGACCCACGCCTGCGCGACATACTCGCCTCTACGGGACCGCCGCTGCTCCGCCGCCGCGACCCCGGATTCGCCGGCCTCGCGCGAATCATCGTCGGCCAGATGCTGTCCACAGCGAGCGCCGACGCCATCTGGGAGCGCGTTCGGAACGCGCACGATCCATTTCACCCCGGCACGGTCCAACGCAGCACCCGCACGCAACTCTTCCGCCTGGGTCTCTCACGCGCCAAGGCAAAGACGTTGCTCCACCTCGCCGGCGAGATCCACGCCGAACGACTCGACCTCGAATCGCTGCGCGAGCTCGATGCCGACGAAGCGCACCGAATACTGACCTCGCTGCCGGGCGTCGGCCCGTGGACGGCCGATGTGTATCTGCTCTTCTGCCTGGGCCACAGCGACGCGTGGCCCGCCGGCGATGTCGCGCTCCAAACGGGAGTGCAACTCGGCCTTGCACTCGAGGCGCGCCCGACATCGAAGCAAATGATCGCGCTCGCCGAACCCTGGCGGCCACTCCGCGGCGCCGCTGCGCACCTGTGGTGGGCGTATTACCGGGTCACTCGGCGCCGTGCGAACGCACCGCAAAAGGCACCCCCGGTCAGCGCCTGAAGGGTTGGCTCAGGATGCCCCACCGAAGAACCACCTTCGCCTGTCCACGTGTTGCCGCTGCCCGCCGCAGCCAAACGCAGCGGGGGCCGTTCGAGAACGGCCCCCACTCGCCCATCACATCATAGCATCAACCGCGCACGACAGACTCTGTTCTTCCCGAGGGGGACCCATCGCTGACGCAGGTCAGCATGTCGTCGAGGGCGATCCCCGCAGTCCGGCTGGTCGGACTCAACTAGGGACGGCGGCGAGGACCGACGGCGCCACTCTGCCTGGTCCTGACGCGGCGCCGCGATCCAGGAGGGTGACCGCAAATGTCCCTGGTAGGGGTCGGTCGTGACCGGCCCAGTAAGATTGTCGTTGCGATCCTGAGGTCACCAAATCCGCCAACGGCGGCCGTTCGGGTAAGAGCCCTTCGGCCGCCGTTGGACATCCCGGCGCTGCGGCCGTAGTGTCAAGTCGCTCGCCGCCGCAAATTCGCGCCAATGACCTCCTTTCCGACTCCACGAGACTCCCATGCTCCTGCGACTTGATCCGCTGGATGGAGAAATCCCGCGCGCGTGCCACCTGATGCTTGTGGCTAGTTGGCCGAGGAGCCGGTCCGAGTTCGTAAGCGCCGCCGTCTATCTGGTGATCTTCTGTGGAGCGTATCTCCTGACGCCGAAGACGTGGTTGTTCACGACGTACATTGGGATAGTCGGCGGGTATTTCCTTATCAAAGGACGCCAGCTCGAACTGCAATCGCGAATTCGCCGCGCACGCGCACGGGATAAGCACGCACTCGAGTCCTACCAGATCGAGGTCACCGCCCACGGAATACGTACCTGGTGCGATCACATCGACACTCGTTACGCTTGGAGCGGCATCACGCGGGTGATCGAAACTCCAGAGTTCTTTCTCTTTCTCCACGGGCCTAACGGCGGCCCTGTGATCCCGAAACGCATACTAGACGCCGCACTTACGTCGGACCTGCGCTCCAACATTCGCGACTGGTCACCCGACCACGGAGCGTCAGT
Source organism: Gemmatimonadota bacterium (assembly GCA_021324775.1). Classification (GTDB taxonomy): domain Bacteria; phylum Gemmatimonadota; class Gemmatimonadetes; order Gemmatimonadales; family Gemmatimonadaceae; genus Palsa-1248. The sequence continues at coordinate 46,751 of JAJPIM010000005.1, read as the reverse complement.
GCAGGCAGTGTGATCTTCCTACAATGATCCCAAATGATATCGATCGATATTCGTGATCGAACGCCTAACGTGGACCTGTACATCATACAGCTCGCACCCGAACCACGCATCATTGTGACCGATCATGGTGAAGTGGTCGCCGAACTTCGTGCGCCCGATGCGCAACAGGGCAAGCAGCCTACCGGCCGTGATGGACTACTCCTGGCGGCAAGAGTGGTCCGTCCGCGATCCGCTCGCCGACTGGCCCTCGTGGACTGGCCCTCCCCCAACGATCTCTCGCTACCGCCAGGTACTGCTGCCACACTGTTCGATGAGGACCTCGGCGACCCCTAGCGCTGACGTCGCGCACCCCGCCGGCGGGCGCCATCGATGAGATTACGGCCGCCAGCTCAACCCGATTGACGGCGCCAGAAGGGTCGTACGGTGATGGCCAACCGTGGCGCGCGCCGCAACGGGAGTGCCCGCGCCAAAGATGAAGGCCGGATACGACGTGACATACGTCGCGCGCCCGAGGTCGTAATACCGAAGACCGAAATCGGCAGCCAGGCCGCCGCTCGATCGCCCAGTCACGAACCCGCCGCCGCCGCTCCACGCGAAGTTAGTTGCGGCCCGCCCGGTCATCGTAGCGAACGGTCCGTACGCCGGCGTCGGTAACGATGAGGCGGCCGATGTCGCCCAGATGCGAGCGGCACCCGCCGTTGCCGTCGTGTAGGCGTGGCCGCCAAAGCTCGCCACGTCGAACTCGGGACCCGCCATCGCAATCAGGGCACTACTGCCGTTGGCGACGAGGGTCGTGTTCTGGTCCGTACCACCGTTGTCATGCGAGGACGGCAGCAGTCCGGACAGCTCGAGCCGCACCGCGGCATTTGGCAACGCCGCCGGCGCGTACCGGAGCGCCAGCTCGCCGCCGACGCCGACGTTTCGATTGTCGACGAGCGGTCCAATCGGCACGGGCACGACCCCGGCAACCGCCGCCGTCAACGTGCCAGCCTGCGCGCCGACGCCGCCGGGAGCGAAGGCGCTGCAGAATATCACCGCTCCACCAAACGCTGCGCACATACGAGGCTTCACGACACACCCCCTTGTGAAGGACGGCGTGGAACCGTTCAAATCCGTCTAAAGAATGTCGGGTGCGGTAGCGAAACCGGCCAGTACCAAATGAGCCCCTCGCAGAGGGGTTACATCCGCGTCGTCTCTGGTTACATCCGCAACGACGAAATCCGGATTTCACCCTTGATATTGCGCGTCGCTCACGTGCTCCAACCAATCGACGACCTTGCCATTCAATCGCTCCTGAACGGCGATGTGCGTCATGGCGATGGTCGGCGCAGCCCCATGCCAATGCTTCTCACCAGGCGCGAACCACACCACATCGCCAGGATTGACCTCCTCGACCGGACCACCTTCCCGCTGCACCCGTCCGCGCCCCGCCGTAATGATCAAGGTCTGTCCGAGCGGATGCGTGTGCCACGCCGTCCGCGCTCCCGGCTCGAATGTGACGCTGGCCCCGGCAACGCGAGCCGGGTCTGGCGCCTGAAACAGCGGGTCGATACGGACGGTCCCAGTAAACCAGTCCGCCGGACCCTTGCCCGACGGCTGCGAACCGACGCGCGTGATCTGCATATCCCCGCTCCAAATGGTGAGTTCAGACGATACCGTGCTACTCCACTGGATGGCCTGCGACCCGCCGACAATGAGAACATCTCCCCCGCCCGCACTAACAGTGTGAGAACGCCCTGCACGCGGGACCGCATGGAAATGTCGAGGCCGGTGGCTCGGCGGGCCAGTGCATGCAGAGGGACTGCACGCGTGTGTCAGCGTGAAGGTGACATACAGGATCAAACGGTTACAATGACGCCGGTCCGGTCATGCCGACATAGGCCACGCCGCACAGGCTGTTGACCGTTCTGCTCCGCTCTGTAACTCGGACTCTCCGCATCGCTCGGCGACACCGACGGGCGGTAGAAATGTTGTTGCCGTCCCATGGTTGCCCGTGGCCCACGCAGCGGGGGCCGTTCGAGAACGGCCCACACAGATCTGTCCGTGCCGTCCCACCACCGCGTCGGCCGCGAGAGCAACTATCATCCTGATATGGCCGGTCACCAACTCCCGTCGCGGGTCGTCGGTACCATGAAATAACACGCGCGCCCACTCAATGTCCGGGATATGCCATTGAAGATCGTCCGCCGTCATCTGCTTCTTGCCTCGCTGGCCAGCGCGACAACGCTCGCCGCCTGCAGCACCGACAAACCCACCGGCCCGTCGAGCGGCTCGCTCGCGCGCCTCTTCGACAGCGCCTTCGTCGCCGACACGCCCGGCGGCCACCTGGTCAGCCTTCGCCCGCAGATCGAGCAGGTACTCGCGCTCACGGCCGACGAGGGACTGACACCTACCACGGTCCAGCTCACGACAGCCACCGGCAAGCTGTCGATGCAAATGATGGCACTGACGTTCTACGACACGACGGCAGCCGGGACGCCCTCCGACTCGACTGCACTGGTAGTCGGTTGGACCTCCGATTATCAGCAATACCTCGCGTTGGACTACACCGTAACCACCAACCTCGGACCGCCAGCACAGCGCATCGCTCTGACCGGCAGGCTCGCGGGTCTCGCGCTGCCGGTCGGCCGCGCGGCGCGGAGCACGCACGCTGAGGTGGTGCTAAGCCCGAATGATGGCTTTGGCTTTGTCGTTGACGGAGACTCCTCGGCGCAATCCGACTCTTCGGCGGGCAACATCACATCGTCTGCAGTGAGCGGCCACTGCGCCTGGCAACACGTCGTGATCGCCCGGGAACCGGCGGACTCCGCGCTCGCATGCTCACGCGCGACCGTCACGACCAATTTCACTCTGTTCTTCCCGAGCCAGCCAGGCGTGGACCCATCGCTGACTCAGGTCAGCATGGCGTCGAGGGCGATCCCCGCAGTCCGGCTGGTCGGATTGAACTAGGGTCTGGCGGTCGCTCGACCGCCGGCCAGTGACAAAAATGTGGCTGCCGTCCCGCTGCCCTTTGCGGCCACGCAGCGGGGGCGGTTCGGGAACCGCCCACACCGATGTGCCGTTGTGCTCCCACCATCCTATCGGCCCCACGACCAACCGTCCCTGGTAGGGGCCGATCGCGACCGGCCCGGTAACTCTGCGGTCGCCGTTCAACACACGCCAGTGGCCTTCGCAGCGGGGGCCCTTCGAGAACCGTAGGTCGCCCCCCTCGGGCAACGGCCCCCAACCGTCGCCGCTCCTACGCCGCCGCAATCCCCCGCACTACCCCCGCCGGCGCCTTCACCTTCGCGCCATCCTTGGCCGACGCCGCGTCCGAATCCAACCCCGCCGCCAGCGTCGTGAGCGCCGCGTTCCGCGCATCCCCCTTCATCTTCTCCGCCGCCGCAAGCCCCCGCGCCACTGCACTCCGCCGGTTCGCCGCCAACCCATCGTCCCGCGCCAACTGATCGAGATACGCCCGCGCCACGACAAAACTCGGCCGCCACACGAACTTCTGCTGGTCCTGCACGTTCAACTGATCGAACTGCACCGACTTCGCCGCATCCAGCTCGTTCTGCGTGAGCAACGGACTCGCCTTGAGCGCCAGCACATCCAGCCCGCGCGTGATCTCCGAGCTATAGATGTACCCATTCCACCAGTACGCCGACCACGTCCCACCCTCCACCATCTTCGTGGAATCGATCGGCCCCCGATCGAAATACGCGATCTCCGTCGGATGCGCGGCATCGGTCCAGTCGAACACCGACACACCACCCTGATACCACGACTGCACCATCACGGTCCGCCCCGGGATCGGAATCAGCGAGCCGTTGTGCGCCACACAGTTCTTCGTCGCCGGCTGCGCCACCGGCAGTTTGTAGTAACCCTGGAGCGTCATGTGGTCGCCGTCGATCCGGTAGATGGCGTCCGCGCCCCACTTCGGGTTGTCGGTCGCTCGGCAGCGCGGCGCCCCGCCACCACCCCACTCGTCGGAGAACAAGACCTCCGACCCATCGTTGCTGAAGGTCGCCGAGTGCCATCCCCAGAAGTTGGTGTCGGATGCCGCCGTGATCCGCCGCGGATTCGCGACATCCTTGATGTCCAGCAGCAACCCGTACCCGATACACGCCCCCCCGGCTAACCCGATCGCCGGATACACCGTGATGTCATGACACGCGGTCGCGATCGGCCCCAGTGGGCTGAGCTCCGCGGCCCGTGCGCCACCCGGTGATGCCTTCAAATAGCGCAGGAGATCACTCTCGGCCGCCGTGTCAGCCGCGTACTCCTCGTGCCGCACGTACGGCGCGAGGTCCGCGAGTACACGCGGACGGCTGACGACTTTCGCTTGCTCCGGATGCGCCAGCGGCACCTGCACGACATCGATGCGGAACCGCTCCGAACTCGGCACATCCTCCGGTGCCGCATCCGAACACCCCGCCAGCTCCGCCGATGGCCGCGCCGTCTGCAACGCGTCGACATAGACGTACACGTTGGAACTGTCCAGCGGATCGGTGACGACGGTGTTGGTGTGCGACCCGCGGCAGGTCTGCACGTCTACCACTTTGCGCGGATGCGCGACGTCGCTGATGTCGAAGATCCGGACCCCGCGGAAGCGCTCCGCACTCACGGTATCCTCGACGCCTTGCAGCCCACAGTCGACCCGCCCCTGTCCGTTCTCCACCGACACGAACAACAGGTTCCTGTAAACCGACACGTCCCCCTGCACCCCCCCGCACACATACGCCGTCACCACTGTCGGTGCACTTGGCGACGCCACATCCCAGATCTGGTATCCGCTGTAGTTCCCCTGGACGACGTAGTGTCCGCCAGTGAACGCGAGGTCCGAGTTGGTCAGCCGGTCCGTCGCCCCAGTGGCATTGAAGAACGCCGCGGAGGGCTTGGCCGTGGCCACCAACGCCATGTTCCAGGACGCCTCACCCGCGTCGAACCACCCCGCCTTGAGCGCGAGCCGCGGATCGGGCGATGGCGCCACCGCCGACCCGCCCATCGCCGCCCCCATGTGACCAGAGGAGGAAGAGGCACAGGCCGAGAGCACCAGGCCCGAGAGCCCACCAAAAACGAGCCGCGCAAATGAGGAGTTCCAGAATGTCATTGGTGTGCACCCGCGGGTGCGGTATGGGTGTAGGCGTGAGTGTAGTTATGCGCACTTTCTACTTTCTACTCTCTACTTTCTGCTCTGCTACTTTCTACTCCCTACTTTCTACTTTCTGCTCTGCTACTTTCTACTTTCTGTTGTCGTTCGGCCCCATGGCCGACAACATCCGCCCCATGCGCCCAATCTCCGCCGCTTGATCCGCCGCGACATTCGTCGCATACGTCATGAGCGCGTCGTCCTCCTGACTGCCTTGCCCGGCATCCTCGAGATGCTGCACCATCGCGACCGCGCCCCGATGATGCATGATCATATCGCTCAGAAACAGGCGATCGAAGTCACTCCCCCGCGCATGATCGAGCGCGGTCATCTGATCGGGCGTCAACATACCGGGCATGAGCATCGGCCCGCCCATGCCCGGCATAACGTACCCGCGCGCATCGGCCGGCGGCACGACCTGATTGCGGGCCCGCAGCCAATCCTGCATGAACTTGATCTCGTCGGTCTGCGACACGATGATGCGCTGCGCGAGCGACTGCACCGCCGGACTGGCCCCATGCGACACCGCCCACTCCGACATCACGATGGCCTGCGCATGATGCCCAATCATCCCCGACGTAAATTGCACACCAGCCGCGGTATACCGCGGATGTGCGATCTCCTCCCGCGCCTGCTCGGCCGGCGTGACCCCGGTCGCCCCCTGCGGCGCGACCTGCGGCGCGACGGCCCCGGCCTCCGCCGGCTGGCCGGCCGTCCGGCACCCAGCCACCGCGATGATGATCGCAAGCCCTCCGCATCGCATAAGCATGGTAGTACGGACCATTCTAACAGCCTGGTAGGGGCCGGTCATGACCGCCCCGGTAATAGAGGAGGAATGAGTAGGGGCCGGTCGTCACCGGCCCGGTAAGCATGTGGTTGCCGTCGCATCGATGCCGGTGGCCTAGGCAGCGGGGGCGGTTCGAGAACCGTAGGTCGCCCTTTTCGGGCAACCGCCCACACCGGTCTGTTTTTGCCGTCGCACGGCCGTATCGGCCCCACGACCAACCCGCACTCTGGTAGGGGCCGGTCGCGACCGGCCCGGTAATACCGTAGTTGCCGTCCCACCCAGACCGGCAGGATTCGTTGGACTTACTCTCCTTTCTTCTCTCTCCTTTCTAAGTTTTTGGTTCTAATGCCATTCGCCATCCGCCTCGCCACCCCCGCCGACATCCCGGCCCTCGAGCCGCTGATCGTCGCCTCGGTCCGCGGCCTCCAGACCCGCGACTACACGGCGGCCGAGATCGAAGGCGCCCTTGCGTCGGTCTTTGGCGTCGACACGCAGCTCATCGCCGACGGCACCTACTTCGTGGCGGAAACCGAGGACCACGCGATCGCCGGCTGCGGCGGCTGGAGCAAACGCCGCACACTGTTCGGCGCCGACCACTGGACCCACCGCGAGGATGCGTTGCTCGACCCCGCCACCGACGCCGCAAAGATCCGCGCGTTCTTCGTGCACCCGGACTGGGCCCGCCGCGGCATCGGCACCGCGATCCTGTCCGCCTGCGAAAGCGCGGCGATCGCCGCGGGCTTTACTCGGTTCGAGATGGGTGCGACGCTGACCGGAATCCCGCTCTACGCCGCACGCGGCTACCAGGCCAGCGAACGTTTTAACGTCCCGCTGAAGAACGGCGCTACGCTGCCGATCGTTCGCATGCTGAAGACCGTTTCCTCAGCCGGGCCGTAAGACCGATTGCCAATTGGCTCTAGCGATGTACCATTCCCTTGTCCCCCAGAACATCGGGTTTGCGGCTCGTCAGGAGTTGCCTGGCGGGCCTTTGTCTTTGCCGGGAAGGTCGCTTTAGGCCGAGCGCCCGCCGGGGCTCGTACATGCCGCATTGGGATTCCCCACCCACGCCCTGAGCCCGCCGAACGGATCCTTTCGATCGCCCCGCGCGATCGCGATGATCTGCACCACCGTGCGCCGCACATCGCCCCCGCACCGCCCGTACACCGCGTCGAACTGGTCGAGATCCGTCCGGTACACACGCCGGCCGAGCAACACCGCGTTGTCGAGCCGCGCATTCGCCAGCGCCGGCGCCGGGATCGTCTGCGCCCGCGCGGGCACGGACGTACCCAACGAATCGCGCGCCATCTTGTAGATGCTGTCGCGCGCCGCGAGCCGCTCGGCCCGGGCAACGCCGCTGTCGCCGGGATGCGCGCGAAATGCGCTGTCGAGTGCCCCATACACCCACGCCCAGAACGCGCCCATGACTTTCTCGTCGGCCCACCGCCGCTCGATCTCGCGCACGCTCGCCGTATCACCGCGCGACCGGAAGAACGCCTGTGCCCCACGCGTCCCCACGAAGTTCGCGAACGACTCGTTGAAGTCCGCGCGGCCCGACGCGTAGTACGTGTTGTGCGTCAGCTCGTGGATCACCGTGTTCGCCAGCTCCAGGGAATCCGACTGCAACGACGCCGACACGAGCGGGTCGTCGAACCACCCCAGCGTGCTGAATGCCGGCGACGGACGGACATACGCATCGAATCCTTGCCGTTCCAGCTCCGCGGCGGCACGCACCGCCGCCGGAAAATCGAAATACCCTTTGTACGGGACGCGCCCCACCACGGGGAACCACCAGGTGACCGGACGGAGCCGGTCGCGATAGGCGCCCGAGAGGACGAGCACCAGTGTGTCGTGGTCCAGCGCCGTATACGTCGTGAAGCTGCGGCCGGCGCTGAGCCCCAGCGAATCAGCCGCGTACCGCCTCGCGGCGAGCACCAGTCTGAGTTCCGTGCGCGTCGCCGCACTCGTGCGCGGATCGGCAATGACCGCAGGAATCGGCCGGCGCCGCGCCAGGATCCGCCCCTCCTCCCAGCTCGCGCGCGCGAGATAGCAGCCCGTCGAACTCGCCAGCGCCATCGCGACGCCGATCGCGGCGAGCGTGACAGCCGCCGATGCCCTACGACTCACAATCGCCCTCCCCCGCCCCTGACGGGACAGCTAACTTGCACTGGCCATGGGCTTCGTTCACCTGCATTGCCACTCCGAGTACTCGCTGCTCGACGGGGCAAACCGGATCGACGACCTGATCGGGCGCGCGCTGGAGATGGAGCAACCAGCGCTGGCGATCACTGACCATGGAAACATGCACGCCGCCTGGGAGTTTCAGGAGAAGGCGAAAAAGGCCAAGATCAAGCCGATCATAGGGATGGAGGCCTACGTCGCCCCCGGCGACCGGCGCCTCCGCCAACGCGCCGGCCCCGGGATCAAGCCCTACTACCATTTGATCCTCCTCGCCGCGGACGCCACCGGCTACCAGAATCTCGTCAAACTATCGTCGCTCGCATACATGGAGGGGTTCTACACCAAACCCCGCATGGATCGCGAGCTCCTCGCCCGCTACGGCGCTGGCCTCATCGTCTCCTCGGCCTGCCTGGCCGGCGAGGTCGCGACGCACCTCCGCGCCAACGACCTGGACGCGGCTCGAGAAGCCGCGAGCTGGTACGCCAACGCGTTCCCGGGCCGCTACTACCTCGAGGTCCAGGCCCACGACGCCGACGGGCAGCGCGAGCTCAACGCCCAGGTCTTCGCGTTGGCCTCCGGACTCGGCCTCCCCGTCATCGCCACCAACGACGCACACTTCCTCCGCCAGCAGGATCACGACTCCCACGATGTCCTGCTCTGCATCGGCCTGGGCAAGGATCGCCTCGACCCGGACCGGCTGCGCTACGACCGCGGCCTCTACTTCAAGAGCGCCCCGGAAATAGCCGCCCGCTTCCCCGACCACCCCGAGGTCCTCGAGAACACGCTCCGCATCGCGGACCGCGTCGCAGTGGAGTTCTCCAAGACGTACCGGGTCCCCTCGTTCCCACTGCCGCCGGGCGTCGAGACGGAAAACGATCTGCTCGTCCGGCTCGCCGAGGCGGGCGCGCGGGACCGGTACGGCGACCCCCTCCCCGACAACGTCCGCGAACGCCTCGACTACGAGTTGGGCGTCATCACCAAGACCGGCTACGCGGGCTACTTCCTCATCGTCGCCGATTTCATCAAAGCGGCCCGCGATCGCGGCATCCCGGTCGGCCCGGGCCGCGGCTCCGCCGCCGGATCGCTGGTCGCCTACGCGCTCCGCATCACCAATGTCTGCCCGCTGCGCTTCGATCTCCTCTTCGAACGGTTCCTCAATCCGGAACGCGTGTCGATGCCCGACATCGACGTGGACTTCTGCTTCGAGCGGCGCGGCGAGGTGATCGAGTACGTCCGGCAGAAGTACGGCCGCGATTCGGTCGGCCAGATCGTCACGTTCGGAACGCTCAAGTCGCGGGCGGCGATCAAGGACGTCGGGCGCACGCTGGGGTTCACGCCAGCCGAGACGGACGCGCTGGCGAAGCTGATTCCCAACCAGCCCAACTACTCACTCACGATCAGCGAAGCCGTCCAGCAGATCTCCGAGGTCAGGCGGCGCTACGAAGGCGATCCGCGATACCGGCAGCTCCTCGACTACGCAATCGCCCTCGAAGGTCTCTCCCGCCACTCGGGCGTCCACGCCGCCGGCATCGTCATCGCGCCCGGCCCGCTCGACGACTACGTCCCGGTCTTCACCACCACGACGAAGGGCTCGGGCTCCGGCCGCGGGAACGGCGCTCCGGCGCTGGCATCGGGCACGCTGGCCGGCGACCGCCCGCCCGAACAGCGTTCCGAGCGCGTAGTCGACCGCGCGGGCGACGAGGAGACGGTCGTCGTCACGCAGTACGACATGAACGCGCTCGAAAAGGCCGGGATGCTCAAGATGGACTTCCTCGGCCTCACCACTCTCACGGTGCTGAGCGACGCCGTGGCGTCCATCGCCGCGCGCACCGGGACGACGATCGATCTCGATGCGCTCCCGCTCGACGACGAGGCGACGTACCGGATGCTGCGGGCGGGCCGCACGTCCGGCGTCTTCCAGTTCGAGTCGGCGCTCGCCACCGATGTGCTCCGCAGCATGCGCTGCGATCGCTTCGACGACCTGGTCGCCTCGAACGCACTGATGCGTCCCGGCCCGCTCGATACCGGCATGCACAAGGTCTACATCAGGCGGAAACGCGGGGAAGAGCCCGTGACCTACGCGCTGGCCGAACTCGAGCCGATCCTGTCCAATACCTACGGCGTGATCACCTACCAGGAACAGGTGATGCGCATCGCACAGGTACTGGCCGGCGTGTCACTCGCCGAAGCCGACGTCCTCCGCAAGGCGGTGGGCAAGAAGGACCCTGAGCTGATCCGCCTCGAGCTCGGCAAGTTCATCGAGAAGGCGGTCGCCCGCGGCTACGACCGCGCGGTCATTACGGAGATCGCGGCCCAGATCGAGACGTTCGGCCGCTACGGTTTCAACCGCAGCCACGCCGTCGCCTATTCGATCATCTCGTACCACACGGCGTGGCTCAAGTCGCACTACCCCGCCGACTTCATGGCCGCCATGCTGTCGTCCGAGATCGGCGATACCGACGGCGTCGTGAAGTACATCAATGAAGCGCGCGAGTTGGGGCTCGAGGTCCTCCCCCCCGATGTAAATGAGTCGGGCTACCGCTTCACCGTCGTCGGCGACCGGCGCCTCCGCTTCGGCTTGGGCGCCATCCGCAACATCGGCCACGGGGCGATCGACTCGATCGTCGGAGCCCGCGCCTCCGCACCGTTCACATCGATCTTCGATCTCACGAGCCGCGTCGACCTCCGCCTCTGCAACAAGCGCGTGTTCGAGGCGCTGATCAATTGCGGCGCCCTCGACGGCCTGGGCGGCCACCGCGCGCAGAACCAGGCTGCCCTGGACTCGGCCCTCCAGGAAGCCAGCCTGCACCAGCACGAGATCGCGACTGGGCAGGGCTCGCTCTTCGGCGCGCTCGATCCCAGGCCCGCCGAAGCGAACCCATCTAATGGTTCCCAGTCCCTGGTCCGCAATCCCCAATCCCCACTCCCCAGTCCCCAGTCCCCAGTCCTCCCCAACACCGCCCCGTGGTCCGAAACCGAGCGCCTCGCCAAAGAGAAGGAAGCGCTGGGATTCTACGCCTCCGGACACCCCCTCGACCCCTTCCGCACCGAATGCGAGCTCTTCGCGTCCCACACGGTGGGACAGCTCGGGTCCTGGGTCCCGGACCGGATGACGGTCGCCGCCGTGGTCACCGCCATCAAGCGCCAGGTCAGCAAGCGCTCGGGTTCGGAATTCGCTCGGTTGACAGTCGAGGATTTTTCGGGATCTTGTGAGGTGCTGGTCTTCCCGGAAGCCTGGGAGAAACTGGCGGATCGCGTCCGGCCCGACGTGCCCGTCCTATTGGAAGGCGCATATTCAAAGCGCGACCAGGGAGGCGAGAACCCAACCTTCATCGTCGAAGACGTCACCAGGTTGGCGGAGCTCCGCACCAATGGGCGCGTGGTCGTCGCAATCGACCTCACCCCCGAAGGACCCGGGCTTCCGCTCACTCCGAATGTCATGACCGACGTGCGCGAAATCGCCGACGCCTCACCCGGCTCGGCGCCGCTGGAGGTACGCTGGAGTGACGGATCCGATTCATTGGTGCGCTTCCGCTCGAGCTCCGCGACCGTGTCGGCAACCCCGAGCACGCTCAATGACCTGCGTGCATTACTCGGTGCCGAACGTGTGCGGCTCGTACGAGCCAATTGATCGAATGACGACCCCACGATGCCTGCGATCGATCACCCGCCCGAGAGGGCGCGCGCTCTAACTCAGGACCCGCCCATGGCCACAACGGCCAATACGTTGGAGTTCGAACGGCCGCTCGTCGAGCTGGAGAAACAGATCGACGAGTTGAAGAAGATGGCGGGAGATCAGCAGCTCACGGTGTCCGCCGAGATCGCACCGCTCGAGCAGAAGCTGACCGAGTTGCGCACGGAGATCTACCGGAACTTGTCCCCGTACCAGCGGGTTCAGGTCGCCCGGAGCAGTAAGCGCCCGTTCACACTCGACTACATCCGGCTCGCTCTCGCCGATTTCATCGAGCTGCACGGTGATCGCTCGTTCCGCGACGACGCCGCCATCATCGGCGGGTGGGCCCGGCTCGATGGCGAGACCGTGATGGTGATCGGCCACCAACGTGGCCGCGATGCAAAGGAGAATCTTCATCGGAACTTCGGGATGCCCCATCCGGAGGGGTACCGTAAAGCGTTACGCCTGATGAAGTTAGCTGAGAAGTTCCACGTCCCTGTCCTGACGTTCATCGACACGCAGGGCGCCTGGGCCGGCCTCGGGGCAGAAGAGCGCGGGCAATCGGAAGCGATCGCCCGCAACCTCTATGAGATGAGCCGCCTCGATGTGCCGATCATCGCCACGGTCATCGGCGAAGGTGGATCCGGCGGCGCACTCGCCCTCGGCGTCGGCGACCGCGTGCTGATGCTCGAGAATGCGGTCTACTCGGTCATCACCGTCGAAGGCTGCGCGATCATCCTCTGGAAAGATGGCAAGAGCCCGGAGATGCGGGAGAAGGCGGCCGCCGCTCTCCACATCACCGCACAGGACCTCCTCGAGCTTCGCACGATCGACGAGATCGTGCCGGAGCCGCCGGGCGGCGCCCAGGCCGACCACGAGGCCGCCGCCAAGTCCCTGCAACAAGCGCTGCTCCGGAACCTCGACGACCTGCGCCACCTCAAGCCGGACAAGTTGGTCCGCCGCCGCCGCGAGAAATACCTGCGGATCGGGCAGTTCAGCGAATAGGGGCAACGGGCCCGAAGCGCCCGTCTCTACTTTCTACTTTCTACTTTCTGTTCTGACCGCTGCGGTAGACGCGCCGTTCGCGAACCGTGGGTCGCCCCCTTGGGCAACGGCCCCAAACGGATGCGGCGGCGGATCCGTGGTCGCCGGTCCGGCATCGGCGGTATCTTTTTCTCCATGCACCTGATCGAGGTCGCCTTCAAAGGCAACCGGAAGGAGTTCTTCGCCTGGGAAGGCGAAGAAGCCCCGCCGGTCCGCTCGCACATCGTTGTCGAAGCCGACCGCGGTGAAGACCTCGGCGTCGTCCACGCCGTCGGCGAGCGCGCCTCCACCCGCAACGCCGGCTGCGCCCACGGCTGCGGCCCGACGCCGCCGTCCCGCAAGGCGCTGCGCCTGGCCACGTCCCGCGAGGCACGCCAGGCCGAGGAACTTCGAACTCAGGATGACGTCGCCCGGCGCAAGGCGACAGAGCGCGTCAAAGCCCACGGTCTCGTCATGAAGCTCTCCGACGCCGAATGGCAGTGGGACCGGAAGAAGCTGACGTTCTATTTCACCGCCGAGAAGCGCGTCGACTTCCGCAACCTGGTCCGCGACCTCGCGTCGCTCTTCCGGGCGCGAATCGAGCTCAAACAGATCGGCGTGCGCGACGAGGCCAAACGACTCGATGGCGTCGGGCGATGCGGCCGCCAGTACTGCTCCGCCTCCTGGCTCCCGGAGCTGAGGCCCGTCAACCTCGGCGTCGCCAAAGACCAGCACCTCTCGCTCAACCCGTCGCAGATCTCCGGCGCCTGCGGGCGTCTCATGTGCTGTCTCCGGTACGAGCACGAGTTCTACGTGCAGAGCCGCAAGCGCTTTCCCAAGGAAGGCAAGACGCTCATCACGCCACGCGGTGAAGAGAAGGTCATCGCCAACGACATCTTCAACGAGCGAGTCACGCTCCGCGGAAGCGACGGCGAATCACGCGTCCTGCCGCTCGCGGCGCTCCGGCTCGAGTTGGAGGCAGCCGGAAGCCCGCTCCCGATCGGCATGGCCGCCGCGGCAGCTCCGGACGGCGCGTCCGCCGGCCCGGTCGGAACGACACCGGGGCTGATCGGAACGACGCCGGAGGCGAACGACGATGGAAATGGCGATGGCAACGGCGACGAAACGCCTCCGTCGGCCGCGGTCCTCAGCCTGGAAGACGACGCCCACACGTTCACGGCGATCGTACAGGATCCGGAGCTTGGCGAGCCAGGTATCGGGGCGGAGGCCGGCGACGATCCGGCGGAGTCCCCGGCGCCTGCGGATGCGCGCGGCCAGCGCCGCCGCGGCCGCCGCGGCGGCCGACGGGGACGGGGCCGCGGCGGTCCGCCTGGCCCGGGGGGCGGCTCACGCGACGGAGGCCGCGGCGACGCGGGGAGCGGGCCGGCGCCCGGCGGTCCGCCATCGTCTGAGCCGGGTTGAGCCCGATGTTCTACCTCACCACCGCAATCGACTACGCCAACGGCGACCCACACCTCGGCCACGCTCTCGAAAAAATCGGCGCCGATGTCATCGCGCGCTACCGCCGGATGCGCGGCGATGACGTCCATTTCCTCATCGGGATGGATGAACACGGCCAGAAGGTCGCCCAGGCCGCGGCGGACGAGGACGTGACGCCACAGGCGCTCGTCGACCGGGTCGCCGAGCGCTTTCAGGCCATGTGGGAACGGCTCGGCATCTCGCACGATCAGTTCATCCGCACGACATCGCGGGAGCACATCGCCGGTGTCTACGCGCTCATCGAGCGGATCTTCGAACGGAATCCTGACGACTTCTACGAGAAGTCGTACGCGGGACGGTACTGCGTCGGCTGCGAAGCGTTCAAGACCGACAGCGAGATCAAGGATGATCGCTGCGTACTGCATCCCACGCGGATCCTGGAATGGGTCGAGGAACGAAACTGGTTCTTCCGGTTGAGCCGCTACCAGGATTTCCTGCGCAATCACTTCGCCGCACATCCCGGCTTCCTGGGTCCCGACAGCCGCCGCAACGAGATCCTCGCGCTGCTCGACCAGGGCCTCGAAGATGTGTCAGCCAGCCGCGCGCGGCTCACCTGGGGCATTCCCTTTCCCCGCCCGACACGTGACGGCGAAGCGCAGACCACGTACGTCTGGTTCGACGCGCTGCCGAACTACCTGACCGCGACCGGGTTTCCCGACCCGTCGTTCACCCGGCGTTGGCCCGCGCAGTTGCACGTCATCGGCAAGGACATCACGCGCTTCCACTGCGTGATTTGGCCGGCGATGCTGCAATCCGCCGGGCTGCCCCTCCCCCACGCGGTCTGGGCCCACGGTTTCGTGACGCTCGCTGGTGGCGAGCGATTCAGCAAGTCGGCCGGCGTGCGCGTCGAGCTGGCCGAGGCGGTCGAGCGATATGGACCGGACGCGTTCCGGTATTTCATGCTGCGGGAAGTGCCGTTCGACGGCGATGGCGCATTCTCGTGGGAGCGCTTCGAAGAGCGCTACAACGCGGACCTCGCCAACGCCTTCGGCAACTTCGCGAGCCGCACGATCGCGATGGTGGAACGCTACTTCGGGGGCGTCGTGCCATCTGGCCGCCCGAACGAGATCGACGACGCGGACGCCGCGGACTATGTGCGTTACGGTGAGGCGCTGGACGGGTCGCGCGGATACCTCATTCAGGAAGCCCTGCGGTGCGTGTGGCTGACCGTCGCCCGCGGCAACGAATACGTGGACCGCTCCGCGCCGTGGAAGCTGGCCAAGGATCCCGCGCAGCGCGCTACCCTGGAATCCGTGCTCGCGACGCTCGTCCGCCAGTTGATCCGCCAGGCGGTCCACCTGGCACCCGTGATGCCGGAGCGCGCCGAGGAGTTGTGGCGCCAGTTGGGAGCACCTGGATCGGTGCACGCGCAGCGGTTCGGCGCCCCGCTGGCGGCGATCGACCCGGCTGGCTGGCGCGTTGTCCGGGGCGACCCTCTCTTCCCCAAGGAAAAAGAGCCCTCCGCTCTGTCGCGGTGAACGGCCGGCCTGACCCCAAGGGCTAGCCGTCGCGCACCCATTCGTCCCGTGGTGGGGCCGGTCGCGACCGGCCCGGTAAGAGCCCGTCTTCCGTCACGCTCCTCGCCTCTACCATCACATCCTGCGACCGCCGGCCCCGCTGCGGGCAGTCGTCGCTGCCGGGAATCCGTATCGTGGGGCCGCTGGGTCGTCTACTACAGGTCTCCGATGGGGAGCGTGCGGATGGCGAGCCGGGTGGCGGGCCGGAGCTGGACCGTGGTGGTAGTGCCGCATGGCAGCGATGCGTCGCGGACGATCGACGTCTCGGAGCGCACGCTCCGTCGTCTCGCCTGGGGCGCCGGTGCCGGACTGCTCGTCTGCGTCCTCGCGGTGGCCGCCGCCGCGATCCGCTTCAGCGGCTCCCCGGTCTTTGCCGCATTCATGACCCCGGCGGATCGCCAGCTCGCCGACCTGCGGACCCGCATGGCGGAGCTTCGCGACACACTCGTCGTGATCGACAAGCGTGATGCGCAGATACGCCTCCTCGCTGGATTGCCGAGCCAGGATTCGGGCGGAACGCCCGCTGCGGAGCTGCCGCTCGACGTGGACCGGATGATCGCGCGCGCCCACACGCTATCCGCGAGTTTCGCGACCGTGTCGACGACCCTCTCCCGGAACAACGAACGCATGTCGGCCACGCCGTCGATCATGCCGACCACGGGATGGCTCTCGAGCGAGTTCTCCCGGGCCCGCTTTCACCCGATCCTTCACCTCGCACGGCCGCACGAGGGCATCGACCTCGCGGCGCCGTACGGCGCGCCGGTGGTCGCGCCAGCAGCCGGCCGCGTGATGCGCATCTCCCACCAGACCGGGTACGGCCTCGTGCTCGAGATCGAGCACGGCAACGGCATCGAGACCAAGTATGCGCATTTGTCCAAGGTCGTCGTTCAGGAGGGTGAGCAGGTGACCCGCGGCCAGCCCATCGCCGCCGTCGGCAACAGCGGCCTCTCGACCGGACCGCACCTGCACTACGAGGTGCATGTGAACGGCAAGGTCGTGGACCCGCTGACGTACGTCCTGCCCGGCGCGATCCCGGATTGACCCGCGAGCCACAGCGGCGAGTCGGGCTTCTTTCTCCTTTCCCCATTCCCCCTTCTTTCTCCTTTCCCCATTCCCCTTTCCCCTTTCCCCTCTCTCGCATTCGCGGTAGCGAGATGTGAAACGGCCCCCGGCAGATCGCCGGGGGCCGTTTCGTTCGAACGCCTGATGTTCCTGCTCTGCTCCTGCCCGGTAGTAGAGCTGGTCGCACCGTTACGCGTTAGGAGCAGGAGGGTGTGATGTTTCCATTCCGCGGACCCGACTCCTGAATTGGAATCGGCAGCAGGGTGGAGTGCGTGTCGGTCCCGCCCCAGGTCGTCGTCTGCTGCATCTGGAGGCCGTAGTTCCGGACTGCCATGATCCGCTCTTCCCCAGGCTCTCCAAGGTTCGATGCCCGCATCTCGTGGAGGAGCTGATCGCGGACCGCCACGTACGTCACCGCACCCGCGTATGGCGGGACATTGCCGACGTTCGTGCGGATGGCGTTGATGGACGTTATCGCGTTGGCCAGGTTGCCCTCGCCCAGTTGAATCGCCGCCTCGATGAGCACCAGCTCCTCGTTGCGGATGATCGGAATCGGGCTGGACGCCGACTGATAGAAGCCTACGGTAATGCCGTTCGCCGCCACGGCGTTGGCGGTGGGACCGGCCTCGGAATTCGGGCCAACCGAGTTGACAATGAGCTTGTTGGCACGCAGGTCACCGCCGGCGGCGATTTCGGCCGCTACGTCATCGAGCACGAACACGGTGGTGGTCTGCCCGACCGCGAACGTGACCGGGTTGTCGAGATCGCCGGACGTGGAGCTGTAGTTGTGATACACCGCGAGCGGGTCGCTGAAGTCACCTGCCGGCGGCGGCGTCAGCGCGCCCGGATTATACAGGAAGGTTGCATGAACCGCCGAATCCGCCGCTACGAGTGCCGACAGAAGCGGAGCTCCGGCCGAACTCGGTGTGGCAGGCGCGCCACCACCCGGCACTCGCGTAGTCGCATACGCGTACTGAAGCTTCGCGTACGCCGCGAGTGCACGGTTGAACCCGGCGAAGCTCCCGGCCGTGCCACTCGGACCCGCCGCACTCACCGCCGCGTATCCCGGCGGGAGGTTGATCGGCAGCGGCCCAGGCGTCCCGGCGTCGAGATCTGCCTCGGCCGAGTCGAGCATCGCCGCGATCCCCTTCCACACGTCCTTGACGCAGAGAATCGGAGCGGGCGTTGCGGGCGGCGATGCAAACCCGAAGATCGGGACGCCGTTCGTGTCGCGCGTTTCCGCCACCAGCATCATGTTGTACGCCTCGAACGTCTTCATCACGCCGGTGATGAGCGACATATCGCTCGCCGAGTACGCCGGCGTGACTTTCGGAAGGTCCTGGATGATGGCCTCGGCGTCCTTGGCGTTCAGGAACTCCGCCGACCATCCGCCGCCGCCGTAGAAATCGCTGTTGGGGATGATGTTTCCATCGCCCATCCATTCGGTAATGAAACGCGAGTCGGTCGTCGTGAAGACGCCGATTTCGCGTCCCATTCCGGACAGCGCCAGGATGTCCTGGCCGATATCGGCGCGGGAATTCGCGGCGACGCCAGTCACGAGAAATTGAATACCTGACGGCGACTCCGGATTGATCTGTGGTGACCGGAAGTTCGGAACCGCCGTGTCCTTGCAGGCGGCGAGCCCCATGAGGCCCACCACCGCGAGGCCGGCCGTCAGGCCGGGGCGCAACCACGCGCCCCCGAACGCCCGGCCGGTCACGGTACGTGTCAATGTATTGATCATTGTCAGAAGCCCAGGTCGAGGGAGAAGAACACGCTCTTGGACGGCGGATACGGCGTCACGTCCTGTCCTCGGCCGATGTTCTGCGTGCCGAAGTTGCTGATCTCAGGATCGAGACCAGTGTACGGGAAGCTGCTCCACAGATTCCGTCCCGAGACCTGCAGCCGCGCGCTCGATATCCGCACCCACGACAACTGGTTGATCCAACGATCGGGCAGCGAGTAGCTCAGTGTGATTTCGCGCAGTTTGACGAACGATGCGGATTCCAGGTACGCCGGTCCGCCTGCCGCGTTGACGGCGTTCCGCTTGACTTCGGCGGCCGTGTCCGCGAGCAGAAACAGCCCGGTCGGATCGAAGTACGCGTTCGTGAGGTTGCCGACGTTCGCGCCGCGCTGCCAGTCGAGCAGCCCGTACAGATGGAACCGGCCCACCGTGAAGGTGTTGCCGAAGCTCATCGTATACGACGGCGACACGTCACCCGTCTGCTCGTAGCATCCGTTGCCGCACGAGACGTTGGTGTTGATGAACTGCGTCAGCGACCGGCCCGGCTGGACCCAGTACTGGCCGAATGCCGGACCGAAGCTCGTCGCCGGCGAGAACGCCGGCACCGGGATCTGATCCACGACGCTGTAGTTCCGATAGAAGGTCGACGTGAAGATCCACGTCAGCCCCTTCGCCATCTGGACCGGCGTCACCGACAGTGACAACTCGATGCCGCGATCCGTGAACTGTCCGCCGTTCAGCCATTGGCTCGTGTTGCCCGAACTGGCCGGAATGCTCGCCTGCAACAGCAGGTCGGTGATCCGCTTCTGGTAGATGGTGGCCGAGAATTGGGCCCTCGCCGAGAACATCGTCGCGTCGAAGCCCGTCTCGATCTCCGTGTTCGTCTCCGGCTTGATCCCCGGATCGTTGGAGGACTCGGGAGTGAACAGACCCGTCACCCCCTGATCGAGCTGGGGTGTGAGGTTGTTGACGTTCGCATACCGGACGCCGAAGATCGGATCCGTCCCCGAACGCCCCCATGCGCCACGGATTTTCAGCTCGTCCAGGAAGCCGGCAAACTGCGGCACCCGGAACGACCCGCTGAACTTCGGATACGGATAGTACGTATTGATGTTGCCGTTGTCGGTCGCCCGCTCCGCCGTGACGCCAGCGCTCAGGGTGAGGCGCTGGTCGAGCGTCATGAACTGCTCCTGGGCGTAGAAGTCGAACGTGCGCGATACCACCGTCGTGTCGAAGTTGTGCTGCACGGCACCCGCGGTCACGAGCGCGATGCCGGGCGGCAGTTGCTGCCCGACGGAGTACGGGTTGTAGAAGTAGCGCTGGTCGCGTCCGATGCCGATCGACGTCGTCGCGTCGAAATTGTTGCCGCCAGCGTAGTGGTGCACGAGGTTGGCGTTGTAGTTCAGATACGTGTTGTCGCCGTTCAGACTCGTGGCCACGCCGGGCAGCGGCTGGTGGGTCTCGATCTCAATGTCAGGCGGCGCATAGTAGTCGTCCGTCTGGTGCGCAATGTCCGCGCCGGCCAATGCCGTCAGGTGGAGGCTCTGGTGGTCCGTCTGGAAAATCCGGGCGTCCACGTTGCCACCACCGATGAAGCGCGATACTTCTTCCGGCGTCTGGATCAGTGCCGCATCCTGGTACGCGTTGGCGAGTCCATAGGGGTTGTTCTCGTACGCCCCGGTCGCCGTCTTCATGGTCTGGTTGAAGAACCCAGGCGTCACCGAGAAGACGTCGTACGGGGAAATACCGACGTTGTCGTTCCCCGTGATGCCGCGCCGGTCGTTCGAATGCGCGAAGTACATGTTCAGGTTGCCGGTGATCGCCTCGGAGAAGTTCTGCGTGAGGTTCACACGGCCGCCCTGCTTGTTGTACCCCGTGTTGACCATGAGGCCATTGTCGTATTTCGACAGCAGCGACGCGTAGTATTGCGTCTGGCCGGTCTGGCCGCGGACGCTGAGGTCGCCCTCGTACGACGCCTCACCGCCACCGAACACCTGGGTCTGTGTCGGGTTGTTGCCCTGATAGCGCGACGGATCCCACGGCGAGTTGGCCGTTGCCTTGTAGGCGTTGTACCACGCTTCGGCGCTCGCCGCCGTCGGGAACTGCCGCAGGTTGAGGAAGTTCTCCGGCTTGAATGTCCCGACCTTGCCCTCCAGGTCCCACTTGGCCTTGCCGGGCGTGCCCTTCTTGGTCGTGATCAGCACGACGCCACCGCCGGCGCGAGAGCCGTATTGCGCCGCCGCCGACGCCCCCTTGAGGATCTCGATCGACTCGATGTCCTCGGGGTTGATATCGGCGATCCGGTTCGGCGGATTGTCCTGAGTGCTCTGGGTGATCGTGTTGTCATTCGCGCCCGTGATCGCGTTGGCGCCGTCGTTGATGTGCCCATTGTTGACCGGGACACCGTCGACCACGTACAGCGCGGAGGCGTCGGAGTTGATCGACGTCACGCCGCGGATCTGGATCTGCATCCCGCCGCCCGGTGCGCCGCCGTTGTTCTGCTGGATGATCGCGCCGGGAATCTTCCCCTGCATCGCGTCATCCAGCGTCGGCGCCGGCACCTGCGTGATCTGGTCGGTGTTGAGCACCGTGACCGCGTTCGCCGCGTTGCGCGACGAGATCGTGGTCGCCGTACCCGTCACCACCGTCGCCTCGAGTTCGAGCACGTCCTTGATCAATCCGATCGTGATTTCCGCCTGATCCGCCGCCAGCGGCACGCTGCGCGGCGTATACCCGATACGGCGTGCAGTGAGAGTCACCGCCGTACCCGGCACCCGAATGTGGAACTGCCCGCTGTCATTCGTGATCGTGCCCAACGCCGTACCGACGACGGTGACTGCCGCACCAGGTACCGGTGCGTTGCCATCGGCGTCCACGACCCGCCCCTGGACCTGTCGCTCCTGCGCGCGCGCCGTCATCGCCGATAGCGCGATCCCCCCCGCAATGCACAGCGCCGTAACCGCCGCCGCTCGCGCGAGCCGCGGCACCTTTCCCACCACGTGTGTGTTCACGAACCCTCCCCTTGCACCGTGGAGATGAACGAGATGCCTACACGTCTCCCAGCCGCCGCGAACGGCGACACGGATTTCGTGAGGCGCAATGGCCCAAATTGTGGGCAAGGCCGTTTCGATTGTCAAGAATCGATCACGGACGTCCGAATGTGGCGAACGCCTCCAACGAAGGGGCGGATGGCTATTTCCGCGTGGCGAATGGGGAGGTCAATTGTCGCGTCCCGGAAATTGAGGCCGTCTTCCCTACTGAAACGGCCATCCGCCGAGCGCTCGTCCGTACCACGACAGCCATCCTCGTCAAGCGAGCTCGTGTTTATGCGAATACACGCAAACGGCTCGCATTTCGCGCTTTAACGTCACCCAGAACGCGACAAAGACTGGCCACGAGAAGCCGCAGCCAGTCTTTGCGTAGTGCCCCATTGCTCGTTCTACTTTCTGATCCGCTACTTTCTGACCGGCTCTGCTCTCCTTACTCCTTTCTGATTCGCCCTTCTCTTGTCTTACAGCAAGCTCATCCAGTCGGCTTGGGGGAGAAATCGACTTTGGGTGCTTCCTGGGCCGCCGCGGTCGCGTTGAAATACGTCCGTGGCTTCGCGCCGGTGACCCGCGCCGTGATCGCCGCGGGGAATTGCCGGATGTAGGCGTTGTACAACTCCGCTGCATCATTGTAGTCCTTGCGCGACGTGGCGACCCGATTCTCCGTGCCCGTCAGCTCGTCCTGTAGCCGCAGGAACGCCTGATCCGATTTAAGCTGCGGGTACGCCTCGGTCACCGATCGGTTGAGGATCGTGAGTTGCGTCGTGAGTTGCACGTCCGCATCGGCCTCGCGCGACGCGTCGTGCGACTGCAGCGCGTCGGTGATCCCGGCCCTCGCCTGCGCCACGCCCTTGAACACGTCGAGCTCCTGCTTGGCCTGCCCCTTCACCGTCTCGACGAGATTCCCGATCAGATCACTCCGTCGCTGAAGCTGCACTTCGATGTTCTTCTGCGCTTCGGCGGCCTGTTCGTCATATCGCTGGATCGTATTGTATCCGCACCCCGAGAGCAGCAGCGCCGCGACAACAAGCGCGGCACCGCGCACGCGATGCCGCGCGCCATAGCTATCGGAACGCCCAAGCAGGCGACTCTGCATGTGCTGATTCCTCCGGTGGACACTACAAGTGGCCAGGACCATCGGCCGGTCGAGATGGCCGAGCCTGGAACCTATAGAAGATAGAAGCCCGGCGGCTAGGCAGGCCGCCGGGCGAAGGGTTTTCCCCGTTCCCCTCTCTCCTGCCTCCGTTCTATTCCCCGCGGAAGCTCAGTTGCACCACGTACTTCCCGGGCTTGACGGTCGAATCACCCAGCTTCCACGCGAGCCGCGCCTTCTCGTTCAGGCACTGGTTGACCTGCTCGCCGGCCGCCTTGGCCGACCACCGGGAGTTGGCGACTTTCGCGTCCTGAACGGCGTTGTCCGACACAGTCACCACCACCGCGACTCCGCCGCGAAGCGTGGGATCCGCCTTCTGGCCGAACTCCTCGTAGCAGAACTTCGAGAACGCCTGCTCACGCTCCACCGACTCCATGAGAGCAGGCGGCGCCGGCGGATAGTCCGGCTGAGCCGCCGCCGGCTTGGGTGGCGTGAAGGTGTCCGACGCGGCCGGAGGGAGCGCGGTCTGCACTTTCGAGAGATCCTGCGGCGTCGTGTCGGGCGCGGGTGTCGCCACGGCGACCGAGTCGCCGGCCGATCCCTTCTTGTCGCCATGACACGCGGCCAGCCCCGCGACGGCCGCGATTGCGACGGACAGGACTCCGCACCGCACCGCGAAACGGCTCGTGACTCGTCCCGCCCCGCGGCCGCCATCACCAACGGCACGAGCAGCAATATCAGCAGCAATATCAGCTGCAATATCAGCAGCAATATCAGTAGTCGGCCCCACTGTCGATCTCACGCCCATGCGATCGTCCTCGGTCGGTGCGTTTTGCAGCACAGGCTACCAGCTCGAGCCGCCCCCGCCGCCGCTTGTGCCCCCGCCACCACCAAATCCCCCGAACCCACCACCACCGCCCCCGCCGCTCCAGCCCCCGCCTCCGCCGGTCCATCCTCCGCCGAATGGCAGGAAGATCGGCAGGCATCCACCCCTGCCGCCGCCCCGGCGGGCGATGACGTTCAGAACCAGATAGACAAACAGCAGCAGGAAGAACAAGCCGACCGGCGACATGCCGCCCCCACCCTGGCGCTGCGACACCGCGGGTGGAGCGGCCACGGCCAGCGTCGTGTCGACCGTGAAGTTGAACTCTTTTGCGAACCGCTGGGCCGTCTCGTACGTCAGGAGCGCTATTCCCGCCCCGTAGTCCCGCTGGCGGAAATCCGGTATCGCATCCCGGCACATCTCGCCCGCGTCCGCGTCGGTGATGAACCCCTCGGCACCCGACCCGGTCGTAATCCAGCACCGGCCGCGCCCGTCGGAGTTCGTCTCCTTGGGCACGACGAGGATCACCGCCCCGGCGTTACGGGTCGGATCGCCGGGGTTACCCGCCTTCCCGATCTTCCATTGCCGGATCAGCGCGATTCCCACATCGCTGGGGTCCCGGTCCCCGATATCGGGCAGGGTGACCACAGCGATCTCCCCCCGCGATTTGGTCCGGACATCATTCGCGATCTGGGTGATCCGGTCGGCATCGCCGGCCGGGATCACATGCGCGAAATCGTTGACCAGCCCCACGGGCTGGGGAAGCTGCGCCCCCTGGCCGATCCCCGCTCGAGGCGACGCCGCCACTAACGCCATCACGGCGCCAGCCACCCCCAGGGTCCGGTAGCCCCAACGGGAAACCGTGTAGGGGCCGGTCGTGACCGGCCCCGCCTGTCGGGCTACCAGATCCTGCAGGGCTCGCAACGAGCGCTCGCGACTGCCTTGCCCGGCCGTCTGGTTCTCCCTAGCTTCGCCGCCTAGATGCCAGGGGACGCGGTGCGCTCGGGCGCGATATATCGTCACGTCAGACGCCCCTACGCCGTGGTATGGCTCGTGATCGCCGCATGTACCTCCCCGCACGACCGTGGCGGCCCTCCGGGTGTCGGCGCACACATCGATAGTAGCGCGCCGCGCGCCCCCGTGGAAGGCGCCGGGGCTCCCACGAGAACGCCCGCTCCCCCGTCCGGTGCCCCGCCGATGGCCCCAGCCGTGTCTCCTGCCACGTCGCCCGCCGCGGAGAGCGCCGACGCCTTCGCCCAGCGCTACGACGCCGCGCGCGCCTCCATCAATACCGCCGCCCACGGCCTCGACACGCTCCCGCCAGCCGCACGATTCACCGCGACCTACGCGGCCCGCTTCGACAGTATCCGGGTCCTGACGCGGCACGCCGACTCGCTCCGGACCGCCCGCGACCGGTGGCGCCGGGCTGCGGCTCATGCACCCGGCCCACATCCGCACGTAAGCGGCCGGTGACGACGACGCGTGCGCACTGCGCCGATCACGCGAGCACGCTGACGTCTGGCGGTGGTTGATCTTTTATCGGCGCGACTCTCCTCCAGCACTCATGGACGCCATAGCCAGACACGCGCCCAAAGCACTTCCATGTGCTTGGTGACCCGAAGGCTGTGAACCGAATTGTCGCCCAGATCGAGTCCCTGCCGGCTCCCCATTAGCCCCGTGATGGCCGTCGGCGGATAACACCGGACTTTCTCCGCACACCGGTACCGCGCGGCCGCCCTCCTTTCGCGCCGTTAGCGCGAGCCGCCGCAGCCTTTGCTTTCGTGCGTCGCACGCCGCCGCGACGGCCCATCTCCGCCATCCATCGCCGCGTGCCGAAAATGCCCGCGGCCAGACCCGGGATGTAGTGCGCCACGCCAAGCGCCGGCCACACGAGACCGGTCCCCGGCCCTTCGATCCGAATTTGTCCGAGCTGCTCTGCTGTCGCGCGCTCGAGACCCTGCACGAGCCGCCGCGGAATTCGAAGCTGCACACCGTCGCTGAAATCAATCGCGATCGAATCCTCGGCCCCGACATACGTGGCCCTCACTGCCTCCTCGATCGGGTACCGCTCAGCCACATCGATCGCCGCGTCGATCTCAGCGTCCGTGGTGACGACCTTATGAATTCGCCTGGTCATGCGTGCATTTCCTCCCATGCGGTGGCCAACCCCTCGAAGGCCGTCGCAGCGGCATCCAGTACCCGCCGCACCTCGACGCGCGTCACGCGATTCACGGCGTCGGACCGTCTCGCGAGTGCAACCGAGCCATCTGTCCGCGATCGACAATGACCTCCCCGCGGCCGATGAACCCGTGTACGTGCCGCGGCAGACGGTCCTGCGGATATACGCGAAAGCGGACCTCGCCCACCCGCAGCGTAGTCACCTAACAATATCCAAGCGGCTTGGGTTATGGAAGCGTTGCCGCTGTATACGCGACTATCTGCGTCACCATCGCATCGAATAAACGCACTAGGGCCGTTCGAGAACCGAAGGTCGCCCTGTTCGGGCAACCGTAGGTCGCCCCCTTTCGCGCAACGGCCCCCAACCATCCGCCGCACAGGATGTCGGACGCCCACCGCTAGATCGTCCGTGGTAGGGGCCGGTCGCGACCGGCCCTGCCGGCCCACGACGGATGCGGCAGGATTGGTCAGGGACCGGCCGCGAGCGTCTTCAATGCCGCCAGATGCTCGCGCGCCAGAACGAGTGCCGCCTCCAACGTCGGGGCGAGGTTCTCCTCGCCGACGTCATCCATCGCCGTCGACCGCGTGAGCGCCACCGCAGGCTGCTGGTGCAGCTCGCAGAGAATCACCAACGTCCGGTCACGCCGGCTGCGTCGCACCACATCGGCCAGCGTGCGAAGGCCCGTCGAATCAATGACGGGTACGAGCCCCATGCGGATGATCAACACCTCCGGACGCTTTGCCACCTGTCCCAGCGCGTCCCGGAAAGTCGCCGCGGCCCCAAAGAACAGGGGTCCCGCAATCTCAAACACCTGAACACCCCGCGGGATCGCTCCTGAACCCTCCCGGGGCAGCGGGATCCGCTCCGCAGACGCGCGCGCGCCGGACGTTGCCGCCGCCCCCGTCTCCTCTTCTCCGTCGATTGCCGTCCCGGGCACTCCGTCGCCCATCGCGCGAACGGCCGTCGTGGTGGCCATCCGGCGCAAGAAGAGAAACGCCGCCAGCACCATACCGACTTCGATCGCCAGCGTGAGGTCGAAGAATACCGTCAGGAGAAACGTGACGAGCAATACGGCCACGTCCCCACGCGGCGATCGCAACTCCGCCCGAAACGTGCGCCACTCGCTCATTTGGTACGACACCACGGTGAGGATGGCCGCTAAGCACGACATCGGGATGAGCGACGCCCATCGCCCGAAAAAGAGCGTGATGAGGAGCAGTGTCACCGCGTGCGTGAGACCCGCCACCGGTGTCCGGCCCCCGTTCTTGACGTTGGTCGCGGTCCGCGCAATCGCACCGGTCGCCGGGATTCCGCCGAACAGCGGCGCCACGACGTTAGCGACGCCTTGTGCGACCAGTTCCATGTCGGAGCGATGACTCCCGCTGATCATGCCGTCGGACACGACAGCCGAGAGCAGAGATTCGATCGCTCCCAGCATCGCGATCGCGAAGGCCGGCGCGGCCAGACCCGCGATCGCATGGAGTGAAACTGAGGGAAGGTGCGGTGCAGGAAAGCTGGCGCTGATCGCACCGAACCGGGTCCCGATCGTCTCCACCGGAATATGAAAGACACGGACCGCGGTAGTGGCCGCGATCAATGCAATGAACGGCCCGGGGACGCGCCGGCTCAACCGCGGCCAGACAACGAGCACGATCAGGGTAGCCGCCGATACGGCGACCGCCGGCCAGTTGGCAGTATGCAGATGCCGGCCGTAGGAGTCCCACTTGTCCACGAAATTCGCCGGGACCGCTCCCATCTGGAGCCCAAGAAGATCTTTCACTTCGCCCGAGAAAATGATGACCGCGATGCCCGAGGTGAATCCCAGGATGAGGGGAAAGGGAATGAACTTGATCGCGGCGCCGAACCGTGCAAATCCAAACCCGATCAGCACGAACCCAGCCATGATCGTGGCGACTGTCAGGCCGTCGATCCCGTACTGCTGGACGATCCCGTACACGATCACGACGAACGCGCCCGTGGGGCCGCCAATCTGCACTCGCGAGCCACCGAGCCCCGAGATGATGAAGCCGGCGATCACCGCGGTGTAGAGTCCCCGGTCCGGCGTGACGCCGCTGGCAATGGCGAATGCGATCGCCAGCGGCAGCGCCACGACGCCGACGATCACTCCCGCGCCAAGATCGGCTTGCAGTTGCGCGCGCGTGTAGCCCGCAAGCGTGGTGAAGAGCTTCGGTACGAATGCGTCAGGCATCGAAAGGCGCAGTGCCTTTGCCATTGGCCACTCTCTCAACGTGTAACGAGGAACGCCCCCGAACGGATCGACGATAGCCTCGGCGACTACCCGGCCTGGTTGTCGGCTGATCCGTCATGGATGTAACCACGTTCGGCCGGCGGGTGCAGCGGACAAACGCAGCGGGGGCCGTTCGAGAACGGCCCCCACGTGCGGCGCGCACCACGGCCAGACTGCGCGGCCTACTTCACACCGCCTACCTCGTGAAGTTGAACGAAAACTCGAACGTGCCCCCGCCCGCCGGCGACGCCGGAAAATGCCACTCCTGCGCCTTCTCCAGGATGCACGACTCGGCTTCGCTCGCGCCCGGACCCGACCACGTCCGCCGGGTCACCTGCGCCTTCGTCACGGTCCCGCCACCCGTCATCGTCAACGCCAGCGTCACACTCCCCGCCAGCCCCGGGTTCACCTTCAACCCGTACTCATCGTAGCAGAACCGGAGCTGCGAATCATGGCTACGCACCGCCGTGCCCAGCTCCCCCATGTCCCGCGTCGGA
Source organism: Gemmatimonadota bacterium (assembly GCA_021324775.1). Classification (GTDB taxonomy): domain Bacteria; phylum Gemmatimonadota; class Gemmatimonadetes; order Gemmatimonadales; family Gemmatimonadaceae; genus Palsa-1248. The sequence goes on along the minus strand of JAJPIM010000005.1, from coordinate 18,249 downwards.
CCGCCCAACCCCGGCACATCGATCGCCCTCGGCGCCGCCACCGTCACGCCCTCGTGGCCAATCCCGGCCCCACCGACGACGCCACCCAGATTGCCGACGCCCGCCCCGCCGCCCATGTCGGCCCGGCCCGGCGTCCGCACGCCCTGCCCGCCCTGCCCATAGGCCAGCACGGCCTTCCCCACGGCCGCGCCAGGCTTCGGCGCACCCGACGCCACATCCACTCCCCGGAGGACGTTGGAGACATCCCCCACGGGACCGTTCGCCGCCGGCGCTGCGCCGAAGGCCGCGCTCGCCGCCGCTGCCCGCTTCGCCGCGATCTCCTCGGCCGATGGCTTCGGCTTCCCTGGCGCGGCGGTCTTGGGCGCCGCCGGAACCGGCTGCGCCGCCTCCGGCTTCACCGGCACGTCGGGCGGTGGCGGCGGCTCGAACGTCACGTTGATCGGACGCTCCTCCGGCGGCAACAAATGACTGATGTCGGTCTTGGGCCCGAATATCACCAGCAGGATCCAGAGCAACCCGAAGGACGCGGACAGCATCCACGACCCGAGTAGCGCACGACCCTCCTCGTCCGCCAGCTCGAACCGGAGGTTGCGCGTGAAGCTCGCTTCGTCACGCGGGCGCGCACGACGAGCATACCGCGATGCGCCTGTCGAACCTTCACCCGCCATCAGACACCCGATGGACCTGCAGGGAGATGTTCTTGAATCCCGCGAGCCGCGCAGTCTGCATCACCCGCGACAGCAGATCGTACCGCATCGTCCTGTCGCCCTGGATCGCCAGCGGCACATCCACGGGCTGGTCCGGTGTCGCCTGCGTCACCGTCCGGATCGAGTCCGCCTTGCCTTTGAGCGCGGAGTAGAGCGGCGGGATGATCAACGGCTGCCCGGGCACGTTCGACTGCGACTGCGCGGCATCCACGGTGTTCATCAGCGGCTGGTTCGCGAGCGTCACCTGCCGCCCGATGCCAAGCGTCAGTTGCTGCAACGCGTTCGTCCCAACCCTCGCCTCGGGCAGGTTCACGCCGGCTACCACCGGCGCCAGCTCCCCGACGGTCGCCGTCACGAGCGCGAAGAACACGATCGACACCAGCGTATCCACGAGCGGCACGAGGTTCAGCTCCGCCAGTTTGAACTTGGCGAACTGCGCCCCCCGGCGAGTCTCGCGCGCCATGCGCGCCCGGCTGATCTGTCTCGCCATGGCTAGGTCCGGCCCGCCGACGACGACACGGTCGTCGCGCGCGCGCGTGTCCCCAGCGCGACGTTCGGGAATTGCGCCAGTTTGAGCCGCTCGAGCACGTGCACCACGTCGTCGTACTGCACCTCGTCCGAGGGAATCACCAGGACGTCGTTGTTCTGCGGGTACTCCTGGTGGATGCCGATCATCAACGCCTGCAGCGTATCGAGCGACGCGCCGGTGAGCCCCGGGATCTCACGGCGGAACCCGCCGTTCGCCGAGTGCTCCACCAGCATCTTGTCGGCCTCGATCCGCACCGCGAGCAGCAGATTGAGGTTGGTGTCCTTCTGCCCGGCCGGCATCTGCTCCGCTGTCACCACCAGCGGCGGCAGCGCCAGATCGAACGATGTCAGCTCCGCCAGCAACCCCTGATAGCTCGCGAGGCTGAAGAACACGATGGAGGTCAGCACGTCGATCAGCGGCACCAGGTTGATGCCGCCATGCCCCATGGTGGACGACGCGCGCTCCGCGCGCCGGACTTTCGCTCGGTGAAATCGCGAAGTAGCCACGAGGTCGCCCTACCGCTGCGCGAAAGGAGCCAGGACTGGCCGGCGAGGCTGGTGCGCGCTCATGGGCGGCAGCAACCGGATCGGGACGCGGGCGCGGCTAGCGTGAGATCCTGGCTTCGGGGCGCTCGACCAGCGCGTTGATGAGCCGAACCGAGAACTCGTCCACCTGCTCGATGATCTGCTCGGCCTGCGCGGACAGATACGAGTGGCCGATCGTCAGCGGAATCGCCGTGAGCAGTCCGAATCCCGTGGCATTGAGCGCGATCGCGATACCCGCAGCCAGTTTCTCCGACCGCTGCGCCGCCGATGCCGCCGCCACTGATGCGAATGCGCCCTTCAAGCCGTAGATCGTCCCGAAGAGTCCGATCAGCGTGGCGACGTTCGCCAGCATCGGCAGATACTGGAGCCGCCGCGACAACCGCGGGATCACCGAGAGCGACGCGGCATCCGCCACGTTCTGCAACTCACCCTCGTCGCGGGTCTTGCTCCGCAGGATGAGGAGTCCCATGTCGGGCAGCGGAGAATGCGACTGGGCGCACAGCCGTATCGCGTCTTCCAGCCTCTCCGCCCGGACGAGCTGCATGATGCGCTCGATGAACGCGGGTCCGTTGATCGTGGACCGGATCACGATCACGTAGAACCGCTCCAGGAATATGGCGAGCCCCGCGATCGCGACCGCGAGGATGACGTACATGACCGGGCCGCCATTCCGGAACGTCTCGAGCAACGATTCGAGCAACGATCGCATTACTTCTCCCTTGGAGCGTCCGGGGGCGTGCCCCGCGTCGCGGTAGGCGCCGGCGGACCGGCGGGTGGAGCGGGGACCGGCGGCGCGAGATGCGCGCTGTCGGCTGCTGGCGGAAGACGAAATGTGCTGTCGCCCGGCAACGGCGCCGGCACGATGCTGGTGGGCGTCGCGCCTGCACCGAACGACAGGTTTGGCGCCAGCTCGTACGGCGTGAGCAGCGCCTGCCAGAAGTGCTCGTCGAAATACGACGGTGTCAGCACTTCCCGGCTGAATACCGGGGTCTCACGCGGGCGCACGGTCACGACCTGCGGCGTCGGCACCTGGCCGCGGATCTCGATCTGCTGCGCGCCACGCACGGGCTTCGCACCCTGCGCTGCCCCTTGCGTGGCCCCTTGCTGCTGAGCGGCGGCCGGACTGGCCAGTGCCGCCAGCACCAACAACGCGGCCACGACGCACCAATGCCCGGGGCGGACGGCCCACGCGAGCCGCACTTGCCTCTTAGAGGTCATCAGGCACCTTGCCCTGTACGCCGTCCTTGGCCATGTCCACCCACTTGTTCACGATCTTCTCCTGCGCTGCCTTGTCCACCAAGGCCTGCCACGTCTTCTGCGCCTGCGAGTAGTATGCCTCGGCCTGCTTCGCGGCCCCGTCGGCCGCCGCCAGCCGCTCCGCATCGCTCAGCGACGCCGGCAACTGCACGTCCTTCAGGAAGTTGCCGTACTCCCACTGCGCGACACCGATGTAGTACGTCGCGGCTGCGAGGTACTGCGGGTCCCCGGCCTCGATCGCACGCGTGAAGTCTTTCGTCAGCGCCGTCAACAACTGCTGCTTGTTGGCCGACGCCCGCTTCACACCCGCCGCGGTCAGTTGGCCGCGCGAAGCGATCACGAGCTTCACCGGCCGATACTTCAGGAATTGCGCCACACCGGCGGAGAACGCCGCCTCGCCCGCACGCGCCGCACACTCGGCCTTGAGGTCGGCAGGCGCGTTCGCGGTACACAGGACCGCGAGATCGGCGTTCGCCGCGGCCGAGTCCCCGGCCTGCCGCAACAGCGCGATCCGGTACGACCGCGCCTGCGCCGCACGCGGGTCCGCCGGATACCGGCGGGCAAATGTCGCGTAGGTCTTCGCGGCCGTCAGCGTGTCGCCGGACTCCAGATAGGTCACCGCCGAGTTGTACTCGGCGTCCGTCGCCCGCTTGTCGCCCGGATAATCCGACGAGAACTGCTCGTACTCCGCCGCCGCCTCTTTTTTCTTCCCGAGTGAGTCCAGCCGCGTCGCGAGCCGGATCTCGGCGTCCGCTCGCCCGGCCCACGTGGGGTTGTCGGCGATCAGCTTGCGAAGCGCATCGATGGACTCGTCCCCGCGGCCAAGTCCGGCCAGCAGGTCCGCGTGCAGTGTCTGATACTGCAACCGGTACTGGTATTGCGGGAATTGCGTGATCAGCCGGTTCGACAGATCCGCGGCGTGGGTCCGCGCATCCTTCGATGCGCTGTCGTTGCCCTTCCGCCGCGCCACACTGTCCGCCAGCATGTAGGTCTCGATCGCATTCCGTAACGCGTCCGCCGCCTTCACGCTGGTCGGATTCTCGTCCGCGTACGCGACGTACACTTCCTCCGCGGCCCGCTGATACTGGCCCGCCTTGACCAGCGAGTCGGCATAGATCGATGCCGCGGACGCCTGCACGCGCTTGAGCGAATCTGCGAGCGTGTGCCGGCCCGCCCGCTCCGCGATCGTATACGCGGTGTCCCACTGCGCCTGCGCGTCGCCGTACTTGCCCTGCTTGTACAACGCGTCTCCCACCAGCTTCGCTGCGGTCGGCGTGTAGGGGTCGCTCGGCCACTGCGCCGAGTATTGCCGGAACGCCGACACCATCACGTCCCAACGCCCCGCCTCCGACGCACGCCGGCCTTCCTCGATCAGCGCGCGCTTGGCGATCTCGGTGTGCGGGTAGTGGTCGGCGAATTGATTGACGGCCGAGAACAGCGAATCCTGGACCGTGCGGTCGTTCTTGTTGGCGTTGAGCGCCGAGTCGTATGCCACGATCGCGTTCTGCGCCGACTGCTGCTCGGACACCGCCGCCACTTTGCTCGTGTCCCCGGGGTAGCCGTACGCCGAGCGGACGTATTCGGCTCCCGCCTGCGCGTAGTCCCCCGCGCCGAAGAGCGCTTCCGCATAGTAGGTATCGACCGCGCGTGCACTGTCCGCGCCGCCGTAGTCCTGCATGTACTTCCCGTACAGCCGCGCGGCCTCCGCATAATGGGGCCGCTGCGCCGCCGACGGAGTGCCGATGCTCGGCGCGGGTGTGCCTGGCGCGCGGCGTGTCCGGGCCGCGACGACGACGCGCGTTCCCGAACCCTGCGCCTTGGCCAGCTCGTATTGCGCGCTCTGGCGGAGTGCATCCTCGCGGGCCGATGCCGCCTGCTTCTCCAACGGAAGATTGGCGGCCGACCACGCGAATCCGGGCGCGAACTTGTCGACCAGCGCCAGACGCGCCGCCTGCGCCTTCTCCGGCTCCAGCGTCCGGTTCTGGTAGATGTCGATGACTTCTTGCTGCACGCCGAGCGCCGACGAGTCGTTCGGCGCCTCGACCAGCAGCTCCTGATACGCCTGCACCGCGCGCCCGAAGTCACCCTGGTCGCGGAGCCGCGACGCCACCCGGCGCAACACCTGGATCTTGTACGCCGTGTCGCTCCGGGTCGCGAAGAAGCGGTTCGCCGCCTCGGCGCCACCGACCTGCGTGAACGAGACCGCCATGTAGTCCAGAGTCTCATCGCGCAGGCCGAGTCTCGCCTGCCGGTCCGCCGGCAGTTTGTCGTAGGCGTCGACCAGCCGCCCGAACACCTCGACGGCCTTCCGGTAGCCGTCCTGGCTCTGCTGCGTGCCCTGGTTGTAGTACGACCAGCCGAGTTTGTAGAGCGACAGGAAATAGATGTCGCCCGTGACCGGCGCGATGCCCGCCGCCTGCTCGTATGCCCCGGCCGCCTTGCCGAACGCCGCCAGGCGCTGCTCGCCGCGCGCCGCACTCGCCAGCTCGAACCGGGCGTCGCCCAGCCGGAACATGGCCTCCGCTCGCATCGTTGACGACTCGATGCCGCTGACTTTCTCGAAGATCGCCGCCGCATCCGCGTACCGCTCGCCCGAGGCGTACAACGTACCGAGGGTGTACTCGGCGCCGTCGATCTGCGGGAACGCCGGATACTGCTTGATCAGCTCCTCGTAGCGCGCGATCGCTGTCGTGTAGTCGGGGTGGTTCGGTCCTGCGTCGGCGCGGGCCGCACGAGTCGTGTCCGACCCGGTGCCCACACGCTGCGTCGCCGCATAGCGCTCGTCCGCGCGGCGCACGAGCAGTTCGCCCAGCTCGTAGAGCGCACCCGCGCGGGCCGGGCTGTTGGGGTATCGCTGGATGACGCGCTCGAGCTGCGCAACCGCGGAATCCGCGTTCGGCGCCGGATCACCGGCTGCCGTGCCGCCCGACGCCGCGTCCGCGCTCGCGAGCTGGCGGAAGAATGACGCACCCGCCGCCCCGAACTCCGCCGCTTCCTGGTCCCGCCTCGCGTCCGCCGCGAGTACGCCCGCGCGGACGGTGAGATCGTGCTCCACGGCGGCCGTGAGGACGCCAACCGCCTGTTCCTGCGCCGCCGCGGCCGCGTTCAGCGTGCTCCGCAGCGAGGCGCGCGTGGACGATCCGCCCTCGGAGACCCGTGCCATCTGTTCGTCGACTGCCGCCTCGCCCGTCGTCACCGCGCGCTGGGTCTGCACGATCAACTGGCGCGTACGCTCGCCGCGCAGCCGGATCGAATCCCGGAGCGCAAAGGCTGGATGGTTCGCGATCACCTGATTGAGACCCCGCTCGATCATGTCCGCTATCCTGCCATAGTCGGCCGCGGTCGCCGCTTCGCGATCGAGCACCGCCAGATCGCCCGGCGCCGCATACGCGCCCATCGACCGCCGCACGCTGTCGATCTGGCGGATGTTGTCGGACGAGAGCTTGCGCATGTCGGAGAATTGCGGCGCGAAGAGCCGGTGCAGCAGCACTCCCGCGACATCCACGTGCTGCGTGATGCGGGCCAGCGAATCCTCCGCCGCCGACATCCGCGTGAACATCGGCCCGAGGCTGTCACCCGCCAGCTCGATTTGCTGGCGCGCGCGGCGCAGCAGCAGGAGTTGCAGGGCCACGTTGCCACGCTGCGCCCGGATGTCTTCGTTGGCCAGGACGACCGAGATGTCGGCGTTGTGCAGCTCGTTGACGTCGCGGATCAGGTCGGCCCGTGCGTCAGCGCCCGCGGGCCCGGCCGGCTCGCGTGTGAATGCCGCCCGCCGGAGCACGTCGCGGTCCACCAGGCTGAGACCACCGCCCGGCGCGCCGGCCGCGGCCGAATCCACGCGCGACGTGAGGCTGTTGATCGTGACCAGCGAAGGCGGCGCAAACGCCGGCGGTGCCGCGGTCGGCGCATCGGACACGACGGCGCGCAATGCGTCGGTCCCGCCGCCCGCGCTGTCCGGGAACGCCAGGGTCTTGCCGAGCACCACGTCCGGCAGCAGCAGGACGTCGGCCGCGCGTGCGCTCACGAGGGCGCGCGCCGCCGCATTCGGGGTGGCGCTCCACTGCGCGATGCGCTGCGCTTCCGTGCTCGCGGAATCGACCGCGGAGAGAAACTCGCCCTGGGATTCCGTGGGTTTGTTCTGCTCGAGCGCGGACTGTGCCGCCATCAAACGATTGTCTTCGCGCCCGGGCAGTTGCGGATAGCGGTCGGCGAGGTCGTTGAACACCGTCGCGGCCTGATCCGGATGCCCGCCGCGCGTCAGCGCCCAGGCCCGGGTGGCCCGCGCCTCGGCATCGCTTCCGCTCGAGGCTTCGACCGCCGCCGCCGACGCCGCCGCGCGATCGTACTGGCCGGCTTCCACGGCGCTCTGGGCGCCCGCGACGGTCAGTTGGTTCAGGGCTTCGCCATTCGCCGTCGTGACCGCCGCTTCGAACGCGTGCAGCGCCGTTGTAGGATGCGCGGTGTCGCTGCGGGCGGCCGTCAGTGCGCTCATGTATCGCGCGTAGTCGGCGTACGGGCCGCCCGAAGTCGCGAGTTGCTGCGCCGACGCGAACGACGTGCGCGCGAGCGCCGTATCCCCGTTCTGATAGGCGACCAGCCCCGCGAGCAGCGCCGACAGCGGTGACCGGTCATCCCGGCTCGCGGCCTTCGCGATCGTGTACGCCTGCGCCAGATCCCCGCTGCGATATGCGGCGAACAGCAGTTGCGTGCGCAGCACCGCGCCGAATCGCGCCGCGCCCGGGCCCGCGAGCACCGCCTGGGCCGCCACTCGCATGCTGTCGTCCATCCCCAGCCGGTAGAAACTCTCGGCCATGAGGAACCGGCGGTCCTGGTCTCCACGCCACGTGCCCGTGCCACCCACGCTTCCCGGCGGAGCGGTGATCACCCGCAGCCGGTCGAGGGCCGCCGCCGGACGATTGTTCATCAGCTCGAACAGTGCGACGCGGATCTCGGCGTCCGCCGCGCGCGCCGCATCGAGTTCCGGGACGAGCGCAGTATCCGGCCGCACGGCGATAGGAGCAGCGGCGCTCGGGGGAGCGGGCGGCGGCGTGCCTTGCGCCGCCGCCGGATGGGCGACGCCCAGGGCCGAGGCGAGGACCACCCCGGCGACCATCGCGGCGAACGGCGACCAGCGGCCCGAAAGGACCGAGCCAGGCACACGCATCCGCCGCATCACCCGGCGTGCGTTGCGCCGTGTCACGCGGTACCCGCCATTGGCCGACGGCGTTACTGGGGACCGCTTCGGTTGATCCACGTGCTCAGCAGGAGTTGGCCGGCGTGCACCGTGAACTGGACGTACGTGACTGCGCCGGTTGGGACATCCACGCTGGCCGCCTTGGTCTGCGACGATCCGTTGAGCGAGATCGTGAGCGTCACGGAGTGCGTCGACGGCAGAACGTTCGAGTGGTAGACTTCGTCGACCGCACCCGCGCCCAAAGCCTCGTTCGCCGCATCACTGTACCGGCGATCCGCCGCTGGCGCGCTGTCGACCTGCACGGTCAGCCCCTCGATGTGCTGCATCCCGGGTGCGGAGTCCACACGCACGACGACCACGAGTTCCGCGTCCGCGCGGCGGCGCACCGCCTCGCCGAGCGACAGGAACCGGTCACGTTGCGCCAGCAGGACCTCCTGCGACGTGGTCAGCATCGAGTCGAGCGACCGCAGCGCCGTCGTCTCGTGGCTCAGGAGCAGCTCGCTCGCCCGCTTCGCGGTCGCCTTGACGGCGGCGCTGTCGACCCGCGATTCGAGCGCGATCCGCTCGGATCGCAGTTCCCCGAGTTTACGCTGGGCGGTCTTGATGTCGCTCATCTCCGCCTGGCGCTTGGCCGAGTAGTCCCGTTCCGATGGCAGCGTGGACGACGTGGTGTCCGGAGTGTGGCGGGTCGTGTCCTGAGCGCTGAGCGCGGGCGCCAACGCCGTTGCGGCGGCCAACGCGGCCAGCAGCAGACCAACTCTGCGCGGCCTGATCACAGTGTGTGCCCTGGAGAGGGTGGTGGTGAACCCGGCGCCGATGGCTGCGGATTCGCAGGCGGGTTCGCAGGCGGGTTGGCCGGTGGCTGTGACTGCGCTGGAGGCGGCGTCTCGGGCTCACCCTGCGTCTCGATTTCGATCCGCTTGAGCCGCTCCTCCAGCCGGTGCAACGCTTCGGTCTCCGTCTGGAGTTCCGTCTGGGCCTGCGCGCGCCGCTCCTCGAGCTCGAGGAGGTTCTGCGCCTCGTACCGCCGGATCTCGCCCTGCAACTGCGCGATGTGCGTCTGCCGCTGCGCGATGTCGGCGAGCAGCACGTCCCGCTGTTTGCGCAGTTGTGCCGCACGGTTCTCGAGGACGTTGCCCTTGAGCAACGCGAAGATGTTGCTCGCCCACCCGAGGGTGAAGTTGACCTTTGGATAGCGGTACAGAGCCGATGCGGGATCGCCCGCCGTGAGGTGTGCGCTGCCGGCCGCCAGTTCCGTGACGGACACGCCCGCTCGCAGCCCGCGCCAGCTCACCGCCGTCCCGACGTTGAAATCCCACGCGTTGTTCTCTGCCATAAGGGAGATCATGGTATTAGTAGACGGACGAAAATCCGTCTTGATACCATAGAAGAGGCCCCCGGTCGCATCCGCGGCGTAGTCCCGCAACGGAATCGACCCGTGGTTGGAGAAGAGCCCGTTGCCGTAGCCGACCGTCAGGCTCATCCCGATGTCGGGCCACGACGCCCGCAGGTCCTCCAGCGAAAAACTCTTGGTCGCCACGCCATAGATCGTGTTCCCGGTCTTGAAATCCCGGTGCAGCGAGTCCGGCACGATCTGCGGCGCACTGCCGCCGTTTGCCGGAAGGGTCTCTTCGTATCCCAGCCCGAACCGGTCGATGTGGCTATACGGGCCGACGTTGCGGATGCCGAAGGCGACCGACGGCAGGAACGCGCCCGCCTTCCCGCGGAAGTCGTCCTGGTTGAGGATGAGCGCCTGGCCGTAGAACCCGTGCTCGAAGTCACTGGACAGCACCGACATCCCCAGCTCCGCGCGTCCGAACAGCGCGACTTGGAGCGCGCCCTTGCCGGTGAGCGAGTTGCTGTACTGCGGGATCGCCGGGCTGGTTTGCAGGGTCTTCGCGGACCAGTTGAGCGAGAAGTCGCCGCTGAGCGGCGATACCCACGCCGCCGGAATGTCGATCAGCCCCGAACCCCAGTTCAGAGTCTGCGCGAACTCGGCCTGCGCGTGCAACGGCCGCGCGAGCAGCACCACGCTGCACGCGACGAGGGCCAGCCCCCACCCGGCACACGCGCGGAAGGTCGCGCGCTTCACGCGGGGCATCACTGGGGCTTCTCCCCTTGCAACTGCTTCAGCCGCTCGTTGGCGCGCTCGATCGCCTGGCGCTCCGCCTCCAGCTCCTGCTCGATCCGCTGGCGCTCCTTGGTCACATCACCGAGGTCGCCGCCCTGCAGCTTGCCGAGCCGGACCTGCAAGCGACTGATCGTCTCCTCGCGCTGCACGATGTCGGCACGCAGGATCTGCTGCTCGCGCTCCAGCTCCGAGATCTGCGTGCGCAGCCAGTGGCCGTGCGCCACATCGCGGAAATTGCCGCTGTAGCTGAACGAGACGTTCCACTTGCGGTAGTTGTAGATCAGAAGGCTCGATGGACTGCGCGCAGTCCCGTCCTCCAGCTCCGAGGCGTAGACACCGAGCGACAGCCCGCGCCACCCGCCGATCACGCCGGCGTTGTAGTCGAATCCGTTGTTCTCGCCGACCAGCGAGATCGTGGTGTTGGTCGTCGGGTGCGACACGGTTCTCGCCCCGAAGAACATCCCCTTCACGACCGTGCCCGACGCGTTGTACTCGGCACCGAGATTCCCGTCCTGGCTGAACAGGCCGTCCCCGCCGCCGATCGTCAGGCCGATGCTCGAGAGCACGGCCGAGTGGAACGTGAGAGTCTTGGTCGCGACGGCGTACAGGGTCGGGGACGTGTGAAACCCCTTGAAGTAGAACGGGGTGATCTCGTGCTGATGGCCCAGGCTGTCGACCGTGACGTCGGTCCCGATCAGAAACCGCTCCTCGTGCGTGTCCGGGCCGACGTTGCGGGCGCCGACCGCGACGGCCGGAAGAAACGAGGCCAGATCGCCGTCGTGCAAAAGCACCAACTGGCCAAAAAGTCCCCACTCCGGGTTGTTGCTGTAAACTGAGACACCGGCGTCGAAACGGTTGAGCCAATGGGTGTCCAGGGCCATGTTGCCGTTCCAATAGGAAAAGGCGCCCCCGTTGGCTACCTTGGGCGACGGAATCCGCTTGGCCCCGTACGACAGCCAGAAGTCAGACGAGTTGGGGGAAACCCAGGCCACCGGGATGTCGATCAGTCCGGTCCCGAAATCGAGGCTCGCCGGGTACGGATCCCCCTCCGGCGGCCGGGCGCTTCCTGTGTCGCTCTTGGCAGTTGACTGGGCCGGGACAGGGGTCTGGGCCCGCGCAACCGCGCAGACCATACCCAAGCAGGCCGCCGCGGTGCCGCCGGCGACGACAATGAACCCCGCCGCACGGAAAAAGCCGCGCCGCAGCGTCCGCATTACTCCTCCTGCTCCGCGACGCGGAAGCGGGGTTGTGGGGCGGGCGCAAGTGCTTTGATTACTTGCACTGACGATTGGTTGACGCCTATGATGTTCATACGGGGACGCCATGCGCGCAATCCCGGAATGACCGGAAATGTCCCAAAATGACCGGACGATTAATCCTCGACCTCCATTGACGACAGACATGCGGGTTTCGTTGCAGACTGGGCGCCCGATCGGATTGGATGCGGGCGCCTCCGGCACCTCGCCGGCCAAGCCCGCCGGACCAGCCTCGCCGGCGCCATCGACCTCCCGCCAGTGTCTCGCCAGCCATGCAGCCTCGGCCGTACTGGCAGCCATTGGCGCCGCGTCGCTCGTGCTTTTTGCCACCGCCTGCAGCCGCCAGGCGGAGGCCAACACGCGCGCGGATGGGAATGGCGGCTCTGCCCCGGCAGCTCCCGCCGCATCGGTTGCCACGACGCCGGGCGCCCACGCGCCGGATACGATTTCGGCGAAACTCGACCAGTCGCGGATCCTCGGCGACAGCACGGCGCGCGTCTGGTTCATCATGATCAGCGATTTCCAGTGCCCGTACTGCAAGCAGTTCCACGACGAATCATTCGAGGCGCTCCGGAAGGACTACGTCGCGACCGGCAAGGTGCGGATGGCGTACATCAATTTTCCGCTTTCTATACACCAGAACGCGTGGCCCGCTGCCGAAGCCGCGATGTGCGCCGGCGCCCAAGGGAAGTTCTGGGCGATGCACGACGTCCTTTTCTCCTCTCAGAGCGCCTGGGAAGAGAAACGCCCCCCCGTACCGGCCCTCGATTCCCTGGCCTATAGCGTCGGTGTCGACACCGTGGCACTCGATCGCTGTGTGACGCAGCACGTCCCCAATCCCCTGATCGACGCGGATATCGCACGCGCCGAGCACGCAGGGACGCGCTCGACCCCGACCGTTATTGTCGGATCGCGGATCATGATCGGCGTCGAGCCGACGGCGAGCTACCGCCGCGCGATCGATTCCGCGCTCGCGACCACGAAGTAGCGGCCGGCCGCGCGGCCTCACGACCCGCATCAGCACTCGCATCACCACCCGCCATCGCCCGCATCACCCCATGAACGCCGCGCTGCGGGCGGCCTACCACGTCGCAGGCGCGGTAGCGACCGGCGCCGCGGATGCCGCGACGCTGGTCCCCGGTAATGCGAAATGGCTGCGGGCCCTTCGCGCCCGCCACGGGGTCATCGCGCACTACACCGCGTTCGGTGCCGCCGGCCGCGACCGAAGCCGCCCGCTGCTCTGGATGCATGCACCGTCCGTCGGCGAAGGACTCCAGGGCAAGCCCGTTCTGGAGCTCGTTCGCCGGCAACACCCCGAGTACCAGATCGCGTACACGCACTTCTCGCCCAGCGCGGAGCCGCTCGCCGCGGGTTTCCGCGAGCATGGGCTCGTGGACTTCGCCGCCTATCTCCCATGGGATACGGGGTCCGCCGCACGCGATGTCCTCGCCGCTCTCCTCCCCGCTGCGCTCGTGTTCGTGAAACTGGACGTGTGGCCCGTGCTCACCGCCAGCGCCGCCGCGGCGGGGGTCCGGCTTGGTCTCGTCAGCGGTACGCTCGGCGCACACTCCGGCCGCCGCTCATCATGGGGCGCCGCTCTGCTGCACGACGCCTATGCGCGGCTCGACGCCGCCGGTGCGATCAGCCCGGACGACGCAGCCCGCTTGCAGGCGCTCGGCGTCTCCGCCCGCGCGCTGAGCGTGACGGGGGATACCCGCTACGACCAGGTGTGGGAGCGGGCCGCACTCGTCCGGCGTGATGGCCCGTTGCTCCGGAAGCTCGGGGACGCCGGCCGTGAAACGATCGTCGCGGGATCGACGTGGCCGCCGGATGAAGATGTCGTGCTCGATGCGTGGCTGGCCGCCAGGCGCAGCACGCCGGGTACACGGCTCGTTCTCGCGCCACATGAACCGGCCCCACACCGCATCGCCGCGCTCGAGCGATGGGCCGCCTCACACGACATCCGCGCCGCCCGGCTCGATGGCGCCGCAACCGGCATCGGAGACGTTCCGGATCTCGTCCTGGTCGACCGGGTCGGCGTGCTCGGTGATCTCTATGCGATCGCCAGCATCGCGTACGTGGGCGGTGCCTTCCACTCCGCCGGCCTGCACTCGGTGCTCGAACCCGCGGCCTATCGCGTGCCGGTGGTCTTCGGCCCGCAACACGGAGGACAGCGCGACGCCGAGTTGCTGCTGTCCGCCGGCGCTGCGGCAACCGTGCGCGATGCCACCGCCTGTGCTTCGGTATTTCGCGGATGGCTCACGAATCCCGCGAGCCGGCGCGCGGCCGGCGATCACGCACGCGCCGTCGTCGAGTCGGGCCTCGGTGCCGCCCAACGCTCCGCCACACTCGTTGAACGCCTCATGTCCCCCGCGCTGCCCCCTTCTAATCCCTAACCCCTAATCCCTAACCCCCAGTCCCCATCCCTATCCCCTAACCCCCAGTCCCCAGTCCCCAGTCCCCAGTCCCCAGTCCCTAGTCCCCAGTCCCCAGTCCCCAGTCCCCAGTCCCCAATCCCTATCCCTAACCCCCAATCCCATTACTCCGGCCCATTGAGAAAGAACCCTTGAACCAGGTGCACGCCGAGTTTCTTCACGGTGTTGAACTCCTCGGCGCGCTCCACTCCCTCGGCGATGACTTTCGCGCCCTGATGGTTTGCAAAACGAACCATCGTCTCGACGAGACGCTGCTTGATCGGGTTGCCGTCGATGCCCGTGATCAGCGAGATGTCGAGCTTGATGAAGTCGGGCTCGAGATTGGCGATCGAGCCGAGCCCCGCGTAGCCGCTGCCCGCGTCGTCCACCGCGAACCGGTACCCCCGGTCCCGGAACGCGCGCAGCCGCTCGCGGAACGCCGGGTAGTCCTTGATCGCCGTACGCTCGGTGATCTCGATGACCACCTGCGTGGGGTCGTGCGACACGCCGTCGCCGTCGCTCTGCCCGCGAAGCACCGCCGGTCCCTCCGAAAACTCCGGGTCCGCGAAATCGTGCGGATCGACGTTGAGGAACAGGAGCTCCCCCGGACCCAGACGCGCATGCATCCCCTCGAACGCCTTCGCGCGACAGAGGCGGCTCAGTTCCCAGACCAGCTTCGCCTGCGCCGCGATCGCGAACATCACTTCGGGACTCCGTAGCGAGCGCACTACTCCGCGGGCCAGCGCCTCGTACCCGAATACCGCTCCCGTCTCGGCGACGACGATCGGGTGATAATCGATGTAGACCGCGCGCTCCCGAAGGCTCGCGCGCAGCTCCGCCACCGCGCGCGCGCGCTCGCGCTGCTCCACACTCCGCGCGGCTGCCGCCGCTTCCCGCACCGCGCGGTAGATCTGGCGCTCGAGCCGCGCTTTGGGATCCACGGTCACGTGCGACCGCCCCACGAACACTTCGACGAGCGCCGCGATCTCGTCGCCAAACTCCCCTTCGACCCGCCCCGAGACGCCATGCTGCAGCCGCGTTACGAGGCCCGCCAGGTCCGGCACGCGGTCTGTCCCCGCGTCCGCGTCCGGCGCCCGCGCGGCCGGGATGTGGAGGCAGATCATGTCATCATCGTGCTGATAGCTGACGACCGGCCCCAGTTGATGAGGGCCGCCGGCGCTCGGCTCGGCGCGGAGCGTATCGGCGACGGCGCTTGCAACCGTCGCCAACACCGCGTCCAGCTTCTCCCACCCGTACACTTCCTCGAGTTGCGCCAGCCGGCCGAAAGCGAGGTACAGAACGCTCAGCTCGCCTCGGGCGGCAATATGCTCGCGCGCTTCCTCGATGACCTCGGCGAGCGTGGGCAGCACGATCAGCGACCAGTCACGCGGCGAACGCCGTCACGAATGCCGTCCCGAACGCCGTCACGAACGCCGTCGCGCATCCCGCGAGGTCGTGGCCGATGGCATACCGGCCGGATGCACGGCGGTCGTTCAGGCCGGCCGTTTCGCGATCCCTTATTGCGGCGGCTTGCGAAGCCCCATCGGGGACCACGCCACACCGAATCCGACCGTCGCATCCGACGACCCGAACGACGACGAGCCGAACGACGTGTCGAGGCGCAGCGCCACCTGGCGTGTCACTTCGAAATTCACGCCGAACCCGATCCCGATGTCGGCGTCGGCAGAGCCACGTCCGCCCCCACCGCAGTCACTACAGACCGCGAGCGCGATGTCCGGGTGCACGTACGGAGTGATCGCGAGACCGTTCTGCAGCGGGAACCGATGCCCGAGGGACACGCTTACCGGAACGCGGAAGAGCGTACCGCCGGAGCCGAACGCGAGGTTCGCTCCAAGCGCGCCGAGCAGCTCCAGCGGCTGCTGCGTGGTCTGGGGGATGAATTGCACCGCGTACGTCCCGCCAAAGAACCCGATCACGTTGCCGGAAACGCTCGCCAGACCGGCGTCGAGCGAGAACTGCTGCTTGCCCGGGACGACACCCTCGCGCCACTGCGCCAGGAAACTGGTGCCCCCGTTGTCTGCCGTTGCCACCGCAAAATTGAACTCACGATCCACGACGTGTGACTGCTGGAATGCCGGGTAGGCCCACGCCTGGGCCTGCGCCGGGGCGGCGAGCGCGACGAATCCGGCCATAGTCAGGCCGGCCGTGATCAGTGCGGTCGCGGCGCGCCGCACGGTTGCGAAATCGGGCATTCACTCTCCTGTCGATGTCTGCCCACTGGATCCGGCGCGCCGAACTGCTGGCCGGCACCCTCGTGGGCCCTGTCGTGGTGGTAGACGGCGGCTGTGGCCTGACCGGCCCTCTGGAAGGAGCCGGGTTAGGGCCGAGTTAAGATGGTTGTGCGTGAACCATGCCGCTACCGACGTTCCATGAATTGTTCTTCATAGACGACGAGATGGTGTCGGGGGTTGCACATAAACTGACGGGGCCGCCTGCGGTGTCCTGCAGGCGGCCCCGTCTCCCTTCACATTCCTGCAAACTGACCCTGCCCCACGGTCCTACGCCTTGCGATTCAGACAACCGTGGAAGTTCGGGTTGTTCGCCTCGTCCTCCGAGATGTCGAAGTTGACATCACTCCCGTAAGGAACGCCATTGATGGCATTCCCGACCGGGAACACGACGCTCACGTCGCGGCCGTACTGCCGAATCAGCCGCCGCAAATCGCCGAGACGATGCCCCGTGAGAAACATCCAGAATGCGCGCTCGCGGAACATGACACTGAGCTGCATATCCGGTGACGCCAAGGTCGTCGAATCCGGCGGCAGTGCCGCGATACCGGCACTCGCACGGAGACTGTTGAGGATGCCGGTCCAACCGGCGACGTTCCCTCCTTTGAGGTCCGCCTCAGCGATGATCAGCTGGGCTTCGGTGCCACTCGCCAACGGGATCGGCGCGGATTGCGTCGGGTAGAGCTGCTGCTGGATGAACGCTATGCAGGCCGCGGGGCAACCCAGGCCGCTGGTGCCGACCTCGCCCGAATCAGGGCCCGGAGAATCCGTGATGTTGAACGTGGGAACGCGGGGATCGTTCGCGCTCACGAACGGCAATCCGTTCGTGCCCTCCTTATCGGAGACGGCGAACCCGAGTTCGTTGAAGCTGTAGGTCCAGATCCCGTTGTTCTCCACTGCGCTGTTGGTGGACGCACCAATGACGTCGCTGTACGTCACCGGTACCGGAGTAACAGCCGCCACCGCGTCGGCGAAGTCGCCACTGTCGACGAACGCCCGCCCCAGCCCGACGCGGGCCAGGTTGAGCGTCGCCGAATCACCGGCGTTCTTGGCAAATGTCTCCGCCGAGTCGAACCGCTGGATCGCGATCGCGAGAACCTGGGGCCGCGTCAACGGCTGGCCATACGTGATCGAGCCGTTGTCGTTGAGCGTGCTGATCGGAACCCCCTCGCAATACGCCTCGGCGAGCATCACGTACGTGAATCCGCCGAGGGCCAGCACCTGGTCGTGTCCCGTGGAATCGGTGCCGAACTGATTGTATTTGGCATCCGCTTTGTCCGCGAGCGCACGGGCCTCGTTGATGTCGATGTAATACCCTTTCAGGCTCGCGTTCGAGGCCGATGCCACCCGCTCATCGACGAGAATGCGCGTCGGAAAGGTCTCCTCGTCCGACAGTTCATCGGTGAACAACCCGGTGAAATTGATGAAACCCTCGTGGCCGCCGTTGCCTTCATCGGCCGCGCCGCTGTAGGCGATCTGGAACGCGCTGTACGTACCGGCGAGCAACGCTGGAAGCGCCGCCGCCGAGTTGAGCGTTGCCGAACTCAGGTTGTCGGGCTGCGGAATCTTGAGCGCGTTGCCCGGATTGCAGCCGACGATTCCCGCGAACAGTGCCGCAGTGAGCGTGCCCCCGACCAGCAGCGAACGCCCCCGCGGTGCGTTTTGAGATATGCGCATGGGAGGCATGGTCAGAAGGTGAGGTCGATGCGGCCAGTCCAGTAGCGGACCAGACCCTGCGTGAAGAACTCGGACTGCGCCGAGGAAGCCGAGCCGGCAGCCGACGGGCTGGAGTTGATCTCCGGATCGACACCCTGGTACTTCGTCCACGTCCGGAGGTTACGGCCAGCGATCGTGAAACTCAGCGCCGTCACCTTCAGATGCGTCAGCCACGCGTCCGGCGCCGAGGCGCGGACGGACAACTCACGCCACTTCCAGAACGTCCCGGTCTCGAGATACCCCGCGTCGGT
>JAJPIM010000022.1 GCA_021324775.1 Gemmatimonadota bacterium | reverse complement strand
GGGGTGGGGGTTGGGGGTTGGGGGATGGGGGGCTGGGCATCGATTACGTTGCTGGGTGCCGGTGCGGGTCGGAGATTCCGATACTGCGAAGAGCCGGTGATGTGAGATGGCGCGTTGCGCGCCGATGACTGGAGAGTGAACGATGGTACGAATTCGATTGCGGCGAGTGGGGCGCAAGAACGCGCCCATGTATCGCATCGTGGTCGCGGACTCGCAGAGTCCACGGGACGGGCGGTTCATCGAAGTCATCGGGCAGTACGCGCCACGGGAGACGCCGACGGACGGTGCGAAGACCGGACGCCTCTCGATCGAGGTCGATCGCGCGCACCACTGGCTCGATGTGGGTGCGCAGCCCAGCGACACCGTGCGCTCGCTGTTACGCCGCGCGGGTGTGCTCAAGGTCCGGCACGAGGCGCGCGTCGCGTCCAAGCGGCAAGTGGGCGCCGTTCCCATTCGGGACGACTCGGAGCGGGGCGCCGCGGGCGACGACTGACGTGCCCGCGCCCGCGCACATGATCGTCGGGCGCGTCCGCAACGCACACGGCATTCGGGGTGAAGTCGTGGTGGAGTCGCTGACGAGTGAGCCGGACGCTCGGTTCGCCGTGGGACGGCGGCTCCTCGGCGGAACCGCCAAGGGCGAGCTGAGCCCGCCCGATACGCCCGGCCCGCACACACTCACCATCCGGCGCTCGAAGCCGTTCAAAGGCGGGTGGATCCTCCGATTGGAGGAACTGGCCGACCGGAACGCCGCCGACCTGTGGCGCGGGCGATATCTCCTCGTGCCATCCGAGGAGATCGAGCCGCCCGCGAGCGACGAAGTGTATTTCCACGACCTCGTCGGGCTGCGTGTGGAGCGGAGCGACGGCGACGCGCTGGGGCGGGTGGAGGCGCTGCACGAGATGCCGCAGGGGCTCGTGCTCGAAGTGTCGACAAAGGCCGGCACGCTGATGCTGCCGTACCGTCCCGAGGTCGTCACGACGGTTGACCTCGGCCGCCGCGCGGTGGTCGTCCAGGTACCGGAGGGATTGATGGACGACGTCGCCGAAGACCGGGACACAGCGGACCAGGATGCCCACGGGCGGGATACCGAGGACGGGGATTGAGCGATGCTGCGCATTACCGTCGTCACGATCTTTCCCGAGTACTTCAGGGGACCGCTGTCGATCAGCATCGTCGGGCGTGCCGCGACGACGAACGCGGCGAGCTTCCGCATCGCCGATCTCCGAGACTACACGCACGACCGGCACCGGACCGTGGACGACTATCCGTACGGTGGCGGGGCGGGGATGGTGATGGCGCCGGGGCCGTTCTTCGAGGCAGTTGAAGCGTTGGGCTCCAAGCCACCGATCGTGCTGCTCTCCGCGCGAGGTCCGTTTTTCTCGCACGCTGACGCGGTGCGTTACGCGGGTGGCGAGGAGCTGACCCTGCTGTGCGGCCACTACAAGGACGTGGACCAGCGCGTGGCCGACCATCTCGCGACCGAGGAGCGATCGATCGGGCCGTTCGTGCTGAGTGGAGGGGAGGCGGCGGCGTTGACGGTGATCGACGCCACGGTGCGGCTATTGCCGGGCGCGATGTCCGATCCCGAGAGTATGCGCGGCGATTCGTTCTATGAGCGGGGGTTGAGCGCGCCGAGTTATACGCGTCCGCCGGAGTTCCGCGGGCATGTGGTGCCGGAGGTGCTGCTGTCAGGGGATCACAAGCGGATCGCCGAGTGGCGGCGCGCTGAAGGGGAGCGGCTGACGCGGGAGCGGGAGCGGCAGGACGGCCACCGCGAATAAGCCAAAGGTTGGACATGAACATGCCGCATGAGATGGGGCGGTGGTATGGCGGCATCCGTAGGGGCCGGTCACGACCGGCCCCTACCAGGGCAGATATCGATGCGCGTCCAGGAGTTGGCGGTCATGGCGACGATCAAGGCAGACATCGGTGTGTGTCGGCGTCTGCTGCGGCATCCGTGTGTGTCGGTGTCTGCTGCGGCATCCGTGTGTGTCGGCGTCTGCTGCGGCATCCGTCTGGGGGCCGTTGCCCGAACAGGGCGACCTTCGGTTCGCGAACGGCCCCCGCTGCGTTTTGCCGCGGGTATTGCCGAGCAAACGTGGATTTCGACGGCGCGAGCGGTGGCGTAAAGCCAATGCCGGCATAGAGAACGACTGGCGCGCGGGTCCGCCCCTGGCTATTTTCCCCTGTCTGCCGTCAAAAACTGAGAGTGATCCGTGCACGAATTCAGCGAAACCGAGAAGACGTGGCTGCGCGCGGGGATTCCCCCGTTTCGCGCCGGCGACACGTTGCGCATCAATGTTCGGGTAATCGAAGGTGAGAAGGAGCGGTTGCAGGCGTTCGAGGGGATCTGCATTGCGCGCCGGGGAACGGGTGTCAGCGAGACGTTCACCGTGCGCAAAGTCTCGAACGGTGTGGGTGTGGAGCGCATCTTTCCCACGCACAGCCCGATGATCGCGGAGATCGTCGTGGTGCGGCGCGGCCGGGTGCGGCGCGCGAAGCTCTATTACCTCCGTCGTCTCACCGGCAAGGCGACCCGGATCCGCGAGAAGAAGATCAAGGTCGCGGTCCCGACGACCGGCACCGAGGAGTAGCGCGCGGCGGCCCGGTGGCGGACATGCCGAGCCAGCCAGCGGTACGAGAGGCCGATCGTCCGATCGAGCCTCGGGTAGATCGTCAGAGCGAGCCGCGGCGCAAAGTTCATCCGCAGCGTTGGAGCGGGATCGAGCGGGCGCTTCGAGCGCAGTTCGGACCATTGCTCGCCGGAGTCGATGAAGTGGGACGGGGCCCCCTCGCGGGCCCCGTCGTCGCGTGTGCCGTCATCATGCCGCCCGACCAGCGCGCGATTGCGGGGGTGGACGATTCCAAGCAACTGACGCCGCAGGAGCGGCGTCGCCTGGCGATCCTCATCCGGGGTCGCGCGCTCGCGATCGGACTGGGGGCCGCGTCGGCACGCGAGATCGACCGGATCAACATCTACCATGCGTCGGTGCTCGCCATGCGCCGCGCGCTCGCCCGGCTCGTCCTCGCCCCGCACCACGTGGTCGTGGATGGCAATCCGGTGCGAACGCTGGGCGTTGCGCACCGCGCGGTCGTGGGCGGCGACGGGCGGTGCTACAGCGTGGCGTGCGCCTCGATCATCGCCAAAGTCACACGCGACCGGCTGATGCAGTCACTCGCCGTGCGGCATCCCGCATATGCCTGGAGCCACAACATGGGCTACGCAACGGCGGAGCACCTCGCGGGACTCGACCGGCAGGGTGCATCGCCGCACCACCGGCGCTCGTTTTCGAGTGTCGCGCAAACACGACTGCTATTCGGAGCGCCGGACGACGTGGACTGGATGACCGCTGCCGTGGATGACTGAACCGGCACGGGCGCCGGGGCTGCCGGCGGCTTCACAGCAAGCGGCTTCTGGTCAAGCGGCTTCTGGTCAAGCGGCTTCTGGTGCGGTCTTTCGTCCCGGCTTGCTCGAGGGCCAGGTGGCGCTCATTACGGGGGGCGCGACCGGCATCGGGTATGGCGTCGCGGAGCTGTTGGCGTCGCTGGGTGCGCACACCGTGCTCGCGAGCCGCAACGGCGAGACACTGGAGGCTGCCGCGGCGCGGATCCGCGACGCGGGCGGGCAGGCCAGCGTGGCCGTGCTCGACGTGCGGGATGCCGAGTCGGTGCGCGCGGTGGTATCGCGGGTCGCGAGTGAGCGGGGGCGTCTCGATCTCCTCGTGAACAACGCGGCCGGCAATTTCTACGCGCCGTCGGCGACGCTCAGCCCCAATGCGTGGCGATCGGTGGTGGAGATCGATCTTTTCGGCACGTTCTATTGCTCGCAGGCGGTGGCACCGGTGATGCGCAGCCAGGGTGGCGGCCGGATCGTGAACGTGTCGATGACATTGCACTACCGCGGTTGGCCGCAGATGGCGCATGCGACGGCGGCGAAGGCGGGTGTGGACGCACTCACGCGGACATTGGCGGTGGAGTGGGCGCCGTGGGGTGTGCGGGTGAATGCCGTCGCTCCCGGTCCGATCCCGACGCCTGGGGTGCTCAAGGCGTTTTCGGCGCCTCGGGAGCGGGGTACTGACGCCGCGCCGGCGACCGCGCTGTTCGACGTGAAGCAGGCGATGGCCGAGTATGCCGCGCGCGCGATTCCGTTAGGACGGTGGGGGACGCCGAGGGACATCGCGAACGCCGTGGCGTTTCTCGCGTCTCCGGCGGGGGACTGGATCACGGGGGCGATCTTCGTGATCGACGGCGGCGAGTGGTTGCAGCGGCAGCCGCAGTGAAGCGAGACAGGAGAAAAGAGAAGAAAACGAGAGTGTTGAATAGTGATACACCGGTGGATGGCCCGCGAAACCGCGGCGCGATCTATGCTGAACTATTTGGCGCAACCTCGGCCGGGGCGGAGACCCCAATCGTATCAATTGTGATCTGCGTCACAACGCAGTCGCGGTCTCACGTTTTGCGGTGATGCACAGCGGTGCAGATGAAAACGCGCAGTGTGAGATAGATCACAGTGTTACAACTGTAGTGATTGGTACTTTTTGGCCACTGACCGGTTAAATTTTCGCAAGCGCTGTCACACCGCGTACCAGCATCGTCACTATGTAACGCGAGGGGAGAATCTCATGGGCTATTCGATCAAACAGCTCGCCACGCTCGGCGTGATCGCACCATTGATGGCGGCGTGCGTGAAGGCCAGCACCTATCACCACGACCTAGCCGACACGCGTGCGCAGATCACGGCTGAGCAGCAGGCGCGCATGAACGCAGACAGCGCCCAGAACGCCGATGTTGCCGGCGTGAAGAGCGACCTCGCGGGCGTGAAGACGGATGTCCAGGGACTGCGGAATGATCTGCAGAACCTGCGCACGGAGTTCGGCGCCAAGATCACCGCACTCGAGTCGGGGATCCAGTTCGACTTCCCGGTGAACTTCGCGTTTGATGACGCGTCGATCCGCGACCAGGATCACGATGCGCTCGACCGTTTCGCCAGCGTCGTGCAGAAGTATTACCCGGGGACGAAGATCACGATCGAGGGCTTCGCCGACCCGGCCGGCACCAAGACGTACAACCTGACGCTCTCGCAGCGCCGGGCGAACGCGGTACGCGACTATCTCGTCACCAAGGGAATGGCGACGACGGAGCTCAAGACGGTCGGCTACGGCAAGACGCGTCTCGTGGTTCCGAACGCCGCGCGTGATGAACCCGGGGCGGAGCAGAACCGCCGTGTGGTGTTCGTGATCGAGACCAAGGGTGACAATGCGGCGCCGGCTGGTAAGACGACGGCGAGCGTTGACGGCGTTGGGCAGCCGTCGGCGCAGTAACCTGCGTAGCAGGTAGAGAATAGAGAGTAGAGAGTAGAGAGTAGGACGAGACACCGGGGGCCGGCTGCGGAGGGACGCAGCCGGCCCCCGGTGTTTTGTAGGGGCGTGGCGCTTAGCTTTGAGGCGGTATCCGGGGCCGAATCCCCGAGTTGCGCCGGTAGCTCAACAGGTAGAGCAACGGACTTTTAATCCGTAGGTCGTGGGTTCGAGTCCCACCCGGCGTATGCGTAGATGTAAGGACTTCCATCGCGTTGGCGATGCGGAGGGACACCGTGCGAACAGCGACTGTTCGCCCCTGCTGTGGCAATTTCTCTCGGGTGCGGTAGTCTCAAACCACCAGAGACCGAGTTAGCCAACCACGTGAGGCGGGAGGGCGAAGAATGACTGCTCAGCGCGCGGCTACCGGCGTTCCAAGAAAGGAGCCCCTGGCATTCCTCATGGTACCGTGGGTCGACAAGGCCATTGCCATCGTCGCCATGGTACCGTTCGTGTATTACGTCTACGCCCGCTTCCGGATATCGGGGTGGAGCCTGCCGTGGATCGCATTTGCGATTCACATTTTCGTGCTCATCTCGACCATGGTAATCCGGAGGGTCCCGGTACGGATCACCACGAACCGGTGGTTCTGGCTGCTCACCTTTGTCGAGACCTATTGGGGCGTGCTCACTCTGGGGCTTACAACTCCCGGCCGTCCGTTGGCCCCTAACTGGGTGACAGATTCGATTGCCATTGTGAGTCTGGGCCTTGCGCTTTGGGCACGGCTCAGCCTGGGACGCAGCATCGGGCTCGTTCCAGCGCTGCGCAAGCTCGTGACTCACGGCGTGTACCGCTACATGCGGCATCCCATCTATTCGGCGATTTCGATCAGCCTCGTGGGAGTCGCGCTCAGGTCCTATTCGCCGCGCAACCTGGTGATTTTCGGGCTCGGTATTTTCTGGTTTTGCCTCAAGAGCGTTGTGGAAGAGTCGTTTCTGCGGTCGGCCGATCCTGAGTATGCCGCGTATATGCAGCGCGTCCGCTGGCGCTAGATACCGGGCATTGCGTAGGAACCAGCTTCGAGCCGAGAAGGAGGAGAAGGCGAAAGGGGAGAGGGGAAAGGAGAAAGGAGAAAGGGGAAAGGAGAAGCAGCAACTGCTCCCGGGACAAGGCCGGTGAGGAGAAACCAGTGGGCATCGTGGCCTGATGTTGCGCCGGTAGCTCAACTGGCTAGAGCAACGGACTCTTAATCCGTAGGTCGTGGGTTCGAGTCCCACCCGGCGTACTGTCAGAAAGTAGAAAGTAGAAAGTAGAAAGTAGAGAGAACAGCTCGCGGCTTCAGATCCGTTTCCGGAGCGCCTCGAACCTCGGGTCGGCCCGTAGCGGATCGAGGTCGGAGTCGTTCTCGAGCCACTCTCGGTGGCCGAAACCATTCTGGACGGCCTTCTCCAAACAGGCGATCGCATCCTCGGTCAACCCGAGGTAGACGTAGGCACAGGCGACGTTGTACAACACGCCCGAATCCTCCGGATCAATCGCGAACGCCCGGCGCGCCCACTCAAGACTGCGGTCCCGGTCTCCGACCATGACCAGTGCGCTCGCGCCCAGGTACAAGGCGCGCGCATCGTCGGGGTTAAGCTCGAGGTGCTTCTCCACCACCTGCAGCCCGCGACGGACGGCCTCCATCGCGTCGGCCTTCCGGCCCAGGCCGTTGAGGGCACCCTGCATCAACAGGAGCGCCTGATAGTCCTCCGGCCGCACCCGCGCGGCATCCTCATAGCGCCGAGCTGCCTCTTCCAGCTTGCCCTCCTGCATGCAGGCGCGCGCGTACAAGTAATGCGCCTCGTACAACTTCGGGTTGAGCCGGATCGCCGTCTCGAACTCCCGCCGCGCCTCGTCGTATTGCTTCCTCAGCGAAAAGGCAAACCCCCGCGATGCGTGCGCCTCCGCCAACTCAGGCCCCAGCTCCAGCGCTTTCCGGCTGTACATATCGGCGCCGTCGAGATTGGCCTTGCTCGCGTCCCAGTACATATAGAGAAACGAACAACAGTCGGCCGCGCCGGCATAGGCGAGCGCATAACCGGGATCGATCTCCATCGCCCGTTCGTACATGCGCCGCGCAAACTGGATGCCGGTCCGGCGAAACTGATGGAAGAACTGCCGGCCGCGGAGGTAGTAATCGTAAGCCTCGATATCAGTCGTGGGCGCGGCCTCGATCGCCCGCTTCTCGTCCTCGCTCAACACCACGCGCAACGCCCGCACGATGTTCTCGGCGATCTCGTCCTGGATCGCGAAGACATCCTCCAACTGGCGATCGTAACGCTCCGACCAGAGGTGATAGCCGTCGCTCACGTTCACGAGCTGGGCCGTCACCCGCAGCTTGTTCCCCGACTTGCGCACACTGCCTTCCAGCACCGTGGCCACCTTCAGCGTCACCCCGATCTCACCGATGTCCTTGCTCTTGCCCTTGAAGGCGAACGACGAGGTGCGTGAGGCCACGCGCAGCGATTGAATCTTCGACAGCGCGTTGATGATCTCCTCGGCAATACCGTCCGTGAAGTATTCGTTCTCCGGGTCGGCGCTCATGTTGACGAAGGGCAACACGGCGATCGACTTGGCGGCGACGGTTGCAGGGGGGGTCGCGACCGCGGTGCGCACGACGCCGGGCGGCGTGGTCCCGGTGTGTACCACCAACGCCTGTGCCAGATGCGCAGCAGTGGCGAACCGGTCGGCTGGCACCCTGGCCAAGGCTTTGGTGACCGCCTGCTCGATCTCTTCCGGCGCAGTGGGCCGCGCCGCGCGGAGCGCGGGGACGGGCTCGGTGAAACGCTTGCTGATGACTGCCTGTGCCGTCGGGCCGGTGAACGGCGGCGTCCCGGCCAGCATCTCGTACAGCATGCACCCCAAGCTATAGACGTCGCTTCGTCCATCCGGTTCAGTGTCACCCGCCGCCTGCTCGGGACTCATATAGGCCGGCGTACCAACCACCATGCCGGTTTGGGTCAACGTCTGCCCAGCCGATGCGCTGATCGCCTTGGCGATCCCGAAGTCCGTGACCAGCGCCTCGCCTTCGTGCAGCATCACGTTCTCGGGCTTGATATCGCGGTGCACGACTTGATGGCGATGCGCATAGTCGAGCGCCCCGGCCACGTTGCGGGCGATCTGAACGGCGACATCAACCGGCAACTGCTTCTCTCGCTTGAGCCGCTGACGGAGCGACTCCCCCTCCACGTAGGGCATGACGTAGTAGAGGAGGTCGCCAGCCTGACCGGAGTCGTACAGCGGCACGATGTGCGTGTGGCTGAGCCGCGCGGCGACTTTGATCTCGCGGAGGAAACGCTCAGGCCCCAAGCTGGCGGCGAGCTCGGGGTGGAGCACCTTGAGCGCCACCAGCCGATCGTGTTTGAGATCCTGGGCGAGGTAGACGGTCGCCATCCCTCCACGCCCCAGCTCGCGATCGAGCCTATAGCGATCTTTGAGTGCGTCAGTGAGTTCAGATGTCGCGAGTGCCACGAGCACAACCGGGGTGGGGATACTGGAATCTGCACCTACAACCGCCATCGGTGCCAGCACGAGCGCCTCCGCCGTCAATGCCCCCAAATCACGCCCAAGAGGACCACACGCACGAAGCACCGCGTGGGCCCGGCCCAGGGGCCACCGTATAGGCAATCGCAGAATCGGCGGCCAAGCCGCCACGACCGGCCTATGCCGCCGATTGGGCTATACGGATCTGGCCTAGTGCGTAGGCACCCAAGAGCTGGGCGCAGCCGCCGATGATTGCCAGGCCGGCCAACAAGCCCATGATCACGGCGAGCGTGGCGGGCGGGAAGAAAAGCGCATAGACGCCGGCGATCACCGCGGTCCCGCCAAAAAACGCGGTCCATCCCCACGGCATACCCATGCGCCGCTCCTGCAGGCTCATCGAGATCGAGAAAACGCCGCTGAGCAGAAACCAGTAGGCGGTCCAAATGACGGCGAAGGCCAGTGAGAGGCCAGGGTAGAAGCGGATGGCCGCTATCCCGAATGCCACGCTGATGATGCCGCTCACGAGCAGCAGCCACCAATGGGCCACGGCCGCACGGATCTCGACGGCCTGTACGATCTGCGAGATGCCGCTCACGAGCGCCCAGATCGCGATCACGAGGGCCAGCGCCGCAACCGATTCGAGTGGCCGAACGAAGATCAGGATGCCAAGCGCGAGCCAAATGAGTCCGCGAACCAACAAACTCCACCGAGTGCGCTGATACATCTGATGCCCGAGTTCGGAGATCATTGCTTCCTCCTGTGGATCAGGTGGCCTGCATCAGGAAACTCAGCAAACGGGCGGATCTCCCGTCATCCCAGCGGCGCCAACTGCTCGATGAGACCCTCCGCGGTCTGGACTCGCTGCTCTGGGCGCTTCGCCAATAACTGCAGCACGAGAGCGGAGAGCGCCGGCGGGATATCCGGGTTGAGAGCGGCCGGCGGCCGCGGCTCGCTCATGAGCAACTTGGCGATGAGCGACATCACGGACGCCGCCTGAAACGGCGGCTCGCCCGTCAGGCACTCGTACATCACCACCCCTGCGGCGTACAGATCGCTCCGAGCGTCGACCTTCTCCGCCATGAGCTGCTCGGGCGACATATAGGCAGGTGTGCCGATGACGAGCCCCGCCTCGGTCAGCGACGTCGAGCGCTCCGCAAGGCGGGCGACGCCAAAATCCATCACCTTGAGAACCCCCTCGGCATCGAGCAGCAAGTTCTGCGGCTTGATGTCCCGATGGATGACGCCATGCGCGTGAGCAACCGCCAGAGATTGGGCTAACTGGGTCGCGACCGCCAGAGTAGAGGAGACGCCGAGCCGGCCGCGCGTGTCGAGCAGCGCCCGCACGGTGATGCCTTCGACGAACTCCATCGTGAGGAAGTACACGCCTGACCACTCGCCGAAGTCGTGGGTGCGCACGATGTGGCGATCGGACAACCGGCGCGCGAGCCGGATCTCGTCCTTGAAACGCTCGACCAGACGGGTGTCCGACACGAACTCCGGCAGCAGCGTCTTGATCGCGACCTCCTCGCCCAGCTCGAGGTCGCGCGCGCGATACACGGTGCCCATGCCGCCGCGACCGAGCACCGACAGTACCTCGTATCGTTGCGCGAATCGATCGCCGGCCTTCAGGTTCCCGCCGTCCAAGGCGGGTCCGGGGTCCTTGGATTCGCGGCGCGCCTGCTCGATCTCCCGTCGCAAATCCTGCACTCGATCGCGCAGACGATCCTCCCGCGCCTTCATCTGCGACACCATGCTGTCGAACACGCGCGCGAGCCGGCCCAACTCATCCGCCCGCTGTGCCACCGGCGCGAGAGCGCCCGGCACGTATGTCCCACCTTCGACCGCCGTCGCAGCCTCGGTCACCCGGCCGACTTCGCGGAGGTATTCGACC
The DNA here is from genome assembly GCA_021324775.1 of Gemmatimonadota bacterium. GTDB lineage: Bacteria > Gemmatimonadota > Gemmatimonadetes > Gemmatimonadales > Gemmatimonadaceae > Palsa-1248. The sequence continues at coordinate 38,421 of JAJPIM010000022.1, read as the reverse complement.
TCCTGATCGCGGAGCCGCTTCTTCTCGAGCGATGCGTTGATGCGAGCGCGAAGCAGCACCGGGTCGAAAGGCTTGTGCAGGTAGTCCTCGGCGCCGCGCTCGATGCAGCGCACGATGCTCGGCATCTCGTCGAGCGCTGAGATCATGATCACGGGAATGTCGCGGAGGGCAGGATCGCCTTTGATAGCTTCCAAGACCGTGAACCCGTCGAGCTCCGGCATCAGCACATCGAGCAACACCAGATCGAACGGCCGCGCGGCCAGCAGCTCGAGTGCGCGCCGGCCGTGCTCGGCTGTCTCGACGGCATGACCTGAGCGCTCCAGGCGCCGGCGCAGCACGTCGCGGTTCTCGGCGCCGTCGTCAACGACCAGGATCCGCGCGCGACGCGCGCCGCCGGCGTTCGCCGGCGTGGCGGCGGGCTGTTCCGGGGCCGGGGCGACCGGGGCGGCCGGGGCTGGGGCAGGCGGGGCGAGCCGTTCGGCGGCGGCCAGAATTCTCCGAACGTCAGCCGTGAACGTGCCGTCGGCCCCGTCATCGGCGGCGGGCAATAGCGCGGATGCGGCCTGTACGATCCGGGTGCGCGGCCCGTGCAACGCGTCGTAGAGCTGCAACACCTCGCGAGCGCCGGCACCGCGTGTCGAGCTGAGGGTCTCGTTGATCAATCCGAGCGCCTCGCGTGCGGCAGCCAGCGTCTCCTCCAGCGGTTTCCGGCGCGCGGCCAATGCGGGATCCCCGGCATCCTCCAGCAACATCTCGGCGTACCCGATAACGTGATTGAGGGGCGTCCGCAGATCGTGCCGCAGCTCGCCGAGCGCCGCCGGGCTCAGGCCATTCGCCGATTCCGCGTGGCTCACGGCGGACCGCCGAGCAGTGTCTCAATCTTCGCGAGCAGCCGAGGAAGCTCGACGGGCTTGGTGTCGTAGTCGTTGCAGCCGGCTTCGAGCGCCTTCTCGCGGTGACCCGACATGGCGTGGGCGGTGAGCCCGATGATCGGTACCGTTCGCGTCTCCGGCACGGCGCGCAGCTGCCGGGTCGCCTCCCACCCATCGATCTCGGGCAGGCTCATGTCCATCAGTATAAGATCGAACCCGCCCGCGCGCGCCATCTCGACCCCCTGCCGTCCGTCCATCGCCATGCTCACCTCGTAGCCACGCTTCTGCAGGCGCCGAGAGAGCATGTCGCGGTTCATCTCGTTGTCCTCGACCAGCAGGATCTTCGGCATCACATGGTCCCTTTCTCTGAGGCCGGCCAGGCGATCGGCAGCCGGCAGAAGTCGTTCAGTGGAGGCATACCCTGATCATCTCGGTGGCGATGCCAACTGTTGGGCCGCGGCAGGCCGCCCTGTCGCGGCCTGCGTCGCACGGCCCGCGTCTCCCACGACTGTGACAGGCAGCCGGACCGTGAACGTCGATCCCTGGCCCGGTTGGCTCTCGACGGTCACGTCGCCGCCCATCATATGACTGAAGCGTTTGGTGATCGCAAGGCCGAGTCCCGTCCCGCCATACTTGCTCGTCGTCGATGCTTCCGCTTGAGCGAACGCCTCGAACAAGCGGCCCATCTGGTTCGCGTTCATGCCGATCCCGGTGTCACTGACGCTGATCACGACGACGTCATCCTGGCTCGTCGCCTCGTGCTCGCGGCGCAACGTCAACGTGATCGTGCCGCGCTCGGTGAACTTGCAGGCGTTGGACAGGAGGTTCAGTAGCATCTGGCGAACCTTGGTGAGATCGGCGTGCATCGTCAACGGTTGTTTCGGAAGATCGAGCAGGAGCCGGTTGGCGTTCTTTTCCACCAGTGGGCGGACGGTCGTCGCGACCTCCTGGGCCAGTGTCCCGATCTCGAACGTCTCGAGGTAGAGGTCCATCTTCCCGGCCTCGATCTTCGAGAGGTCGAGGATGTCGTTGATCAACGCGAGCAAGTGCCGGCCAGCGGATTGGATCTTCGTCAGGTCGGCCGCCAACTCGGGCTGCCCCAGCTCCACCACCTCTTCCTGGACCATCTCGCTGTAGCCGATGATCGCGTTGAGCGGCGTGCGCAGCTCGTGGCTCACGTTGGCAAGGAACTGGCTCTTGGCGCTGTTCGCGGCTTCAGCCTCGCGCCGCGCCGCGAGCAGTTCCGTGACGTCGTGATAGAGTCCCATGAGACCGACGCGCTCACCCTCCACGATGACCGGGACGCCCAGCACTTCCACGTCGACCGGGGTGCCGTCCTGGCGCCGCCGCCGAGCAATGCCGTGAATCGCGCGGTCGAGGGCCTGGCGCGTGTATTCCACGGCTTCCGACCGCGTCGCCTCAGTCGAGATGAGCTCGTCCAGGTTCCGGCCGATCGCCTCGCCCTGCGTGTAGCCGAACAGGCTTTCAAACGCGGGGTTGCACGACACCACCTGGTGGCTCGTGTCCAGCGTCACGATCGCGACGGGGCTGTTCGACACCAGTTCCTCGAAGTACTGCTTCTGGCGCTGCGCCGCGGCGTAGAGCCGGGCGTTCTCGATCGCGATCGCGGCTTGCGGAGCGAACATCGTGAGTAGCCGCAGATCCTCGGGTCCAAACAGGCGGTTCGGATCGGAATGGACCGTGGCGATCGCTCCCACGAGCCGGCGGCCGATGAGCAGCGGGGCGCCCATGACCGAGTGAACCATGACGTCGGCGTACTTGCCCGAGCGGCCGAGCCATTCGTGATACGAGGGGATGATGAGTGGCTCGCGGGTGCGAGCGGTGTGGCCCATCGCGCCCTCGCCTACGTTGAGCCGTGTGCCGGTCGAATCCTTGCCAATGTTCTGGCTCGCCACGACCACGAGCTGCTTGGTCTGCTCCTCATAGATGGCGACTTCGCCGCCAGTGACGCCGAGCAAGGTGACCGCGCGGTTCAGGACCGCTTGCAGCACCCGGGGGAGCTCGAGGTCGGAGGACAAGTCCGCCATGGTATCCAGCAGCGCCTTGTGCTCGGCGACGCGGCGGCGTTCTTCGTCGAGCAGCCTCGCGCGGCCGATCGCGATACTCGCCTGGTTGGCGGCGGCCGTCAGGATCTCGAAGTCTTCGGCGCCGAACGCATTCGGCTCACTGCTCTCGACCACGAGCACGCCGATCACGACTCCGTCCACGCGCAGCGGCACGTCCACTTCCGATCCCTTCGCGAGACTGGGCACGTAGCCCACCGCGCGGGTCACGTCGGCCGTGTAGCGCAACTGACCGTCCTTCAGGACTTGCTCGCTCAACCCCTGGCCGGGGTGGGCGCGGAAGCGGTACGGCGCGTCGGGCCAGCCAACGGAGGCCTGGAGTACGCGATCGCCGGTCTCATCGACGAGGAACGCTCCGAGAAAGTTGTAGCCCAGCGCCTCGTCGTGGAGGCCTTCCACCATCGAGCGATAGACATCGGCTTCGCTGGTGGATGCCGCGATCCCCGTGGTGAGGCGGAGCAGGGCAGCCTGCCGGTGTGCCGAGCCGTTTCGGTGCGTCTTGCGAGCTGAGCGCGGCCGGCCGGAACGCGGGGAGCTGGTCATCTGAGGTGTTCGCGCACTGCCGCGGCCAGCGCGCCCAGGCCGCGGCCGCCCTTGGCGACGACCTGCGCCACGCCGCCGTTCAACCGCCGATGGTCATCATCCGTGAGCTCCTTGGCGGTGAGGACCACGACCGGAACCCCTCGCCATTCGTCCCGCTGGCGCAGCGCCTCCAGGAACTCGAATCCGTTCATCTCCGGCATCATCAAGTCGAGCAGCACGAGATCGGGTACGCGGCCGGTGGTGCGCTCCAGGGCAGCGCGCCCGTGTTCGGCCTCGACGACCTCCCATCCCTCGTCTTCCATCTCTTTGCGCAGCGCGGTACGGGTCACGGCGTCGTCTTCGACCACCAGCACGCGGCGCGGCCCGCCGGGACGGCGGTATTTTCGCAGTACGTGGGCGAGAAGGTCGCGGTCGACGGGCTTGGTGAGATATTCCGAGGCGCCGAGCGCGAACCCCAGATTCCTCTCGTCCACCACCGACAGCATGACGACCGGAATCTCCGCGGTAGCCGCGTCATTCTTCAACGCGGTCAACACGCTCCAGCCGTCCAGGCCGGGCATCATCACGTCGAGCGTGATCACGTGGGGGCGGCGTTCTCGCGCGGCTTTGAGGCCTGCCGCCCCGTCCGCGGCGCCGATCACCGCCATTCCTTCCTTCTCGAGAAACCGTGCGACCAGGTCGCGCGCGACGGCGTCGTCGTCGATGACCAGGACGGTCCCGGCGGTCCCAGGCGTCCGCCCTGTGCGCGCCGCCGTCTCGGCGGGCGCGCCCTCCGCGGGCGCCTCGTCCGGCAGGTGCACGGTGAACGTGGACCCGACGCCGGACTCACTCGTCACGATCAGCTCCCCGCCCATGAGTTGGCAGAAGCGGCGGCTGATCGCCAAGCCGAGTCCGGTCCCGCCATACTTGGCTGCGGTCGACGCTTCGGCCTGCGAGAAGGCCTCGAACAGCCGCCCGAGTTGCTCCGGCGTCATGCCGATGCCCGTGTCGCGCACGCAGAATACGAGGTCCGGGCCGGCGCGATCGACCTGCAGCGTGATGACGCCGTGATCGGTGAACTTGCTGGCGTTCGAGAGCAGATTGAGCAGCACCTGACGAACTCGTGTCGCGTCCGAGTGCATCGTGCCGGCGTCAGGGGCGCAGCGTACCTCGAGCCGGTTCGCGTTCTTGTCCACCAGCGGGCGCACGGTGGTCGCGACCTGTTCGACCAGCGGCGCCACCTCAAACGTCTCCACGAAGAGCTGCATCTTTCCGGCTTCGATCTTGGACAGGTCGAGCACGTCGTTGATGAGGGCCAGCAGATGCTTCCCAGCCGAGTGGATCTTTTGCAGATCCGGCAAGGGCGTCGTGTCGCCGCGATCGGTGGCGTCCTCCTGGAGCATTTCGCTGTAGCCAATGATGGCGTTGAGCGGCGTGCGCAGCTCGTGGCTCATGCTCGCCAGGAACTGGCTCTTGGCAGTGTTGGCGGCCTCGGCATCGCGGCGCGCGCGCAAGAGTTCCGTGATATCGTGGTAGAGGGCCATCAATCCGACCCGTCGTCCATTGACGACGACCGGCACACCCAACACCTCGACGTCGACCAGGGTGCCATCCTTGCGCCGCCGCTGGCTGGTGGCGTGGACCGGACGGCTGGCCAGTGCCTGCTCGGTGTATGCCACGGCCTCGGAGCGGGTCGCCTCCGTGGCGATCAAGTCGTCCAGGTTGTGGCCCACGACCTCGGTCGCGGGGTACCCATACAATGTCTCGAACGCGGGGTTACACTCGACGACGTTGTGCCGCACGTCGAGCGTGACGATGGCCACGGGACTGTTGGCGACCAATTCCGCGAAATACTGCTTCTGTTCCTGCGCGGCGGTGAAGAGGCGTGCGTTCTCGATCGCGATTGCGAGTTGCGGCGCGAAGAGGTTGAGCAGCCGGAGATCTTCAGCGCGGAAGCGGCGCGCCGGATCGCGGTCCATGAACGCGATCGTGCCCATCAGATGAGTGCCGATCAGCAGTGGCGCGACCATCACGCCATGAAAATCCACCTGCGAGTACTGTGGCGAGTGCCCCGACCACTCGAGGTAGTTGTCGATGATGAGCGGCTCGCGGGTCTGGGCGACATGCCCCATGGCGCCCTCGCCGACAGCCATCCGCGTGCCGGTCGTATCGCGCTGCCCCACGTTGTGACTCGCGACGATCTCCAACTCGTCGGCCGCAACATCATAGATGGCGAGCTCGCCGTGGCTGACGTGTAGCAGGGTCACGGCGCGTTCCAGTACGCCGCGCAGCAGTGTGGGCAGCTCGAGCTGGGCCGAGAGGTCCGCCATGGTGGCGCGCAACGCCTCCTGTTCGTCGCCGCGCTGCCGTTCGGCGGCCAGGAGACGCGCGCGGCCGATGGCGATGCCCGCCTGGTTGGCGGCCGCGGTGAGAATCTCGAGGTCGTCATCGTCGAACGCGTGGGGCTGGTTGCTCTCGACCACGAGCACCCCGACCAGGCGTTTGTTGATCATCAGCGGGACGTCGACCTCCGACCCTTCGTTGCGGGTCGGGAGGTATCGGGTGTCCCGGGTGACCTGCGGCGTATAATGCAGTTGGCCGTCGAGCAGGGGCCGTTCGCTCAGTCCTTCGCCGGGGCGGACGCGGAGGCCGGATGGTGCATCGGCCCATCCGGAACTCGCGACCAGGACGCGGTCGTGGGTCGCCTCGTCGACGAGTAGCAGCGCGACGAAATCGTAGCCGAGGGCCTCGTCGCGAAGGCCGCCCGACGCGGCCCGGCAGATCTCGACCTCGGTGTCAGCCGCAGCGATCGCCGTGCCGAGCCGCATGAGCGCCGCGCCGCGATCCCGAATCCGCGTCTCGGCCGAAACCTCCCGCGGTGTCTTGGGCAAGTAGAAAGGAGAAAGGAGAAAGGAGAGAGGAGAAAAACGACGGCAGACGTGCGCGTGGCGGCGTCTTCGAGCGAAGCGGCTACGGGGGCTCGACGCCGGGTCTTATATGGTAATCGCAGAGGCGCACGGCAAGCCGCCACGCGAAAGTGCCGCCCGCGAACCCAAGGTCGGCCTGTTTGGCCAACGGCGCCCACCCAGCCTGATTATGCTGCTTCGGGCGTCTGGGGCGGGGCTTTGGGGCCTGACTCGGCGCGGAGCCGTTCCTCCTCGATCTGCTCGTCGTGGTCCAGGAGATCGCGCAGGCGGTGCGCGGCGCCCAGGTGGAATGGCACGGAAGTGACGACGATGCGCGGACGGAAGAGGAACGCCGTGCGGATGTAGAGCGCCGTCTTGTTGTGCAGGAGGTGCTCCCACCAGTGCTTGGGCACGATCTCCGGCACCACGACTGTCACCAGCTCGCCCGGCCCGGTGTTCTCGAGAGCCGAGACGTATTCGACGAGCGGGCGGATGAGCGACCGGTATGGGGACGTCAGCACCATCAGATCGACGCCCGTGTCCCAGGCCTCCCACTCCTGCTGAAGCGTCTTCGTCTTTTCGGGCTCGACTTCGACGTAGACCGCCTTGACATCGTCCGAGATGGCGGTGGCGTAGATCAGCGCGTTGGCGACCGCCTTGTGCACGCCGGACACCGGAACGATCACGTGATGGCGGAGCGGGATCATTTCCGTCGTGCCGTCGAGCTGGATCTCCGACGCGAAGCGGACGTAATGCTTCTTGATCGCGCGCAGCAGCACGATGAACGCCGGGATGATGACCACGACGATCCACGCGCCGTGCGTGAACTTGGTCCAGACCTGAATGATCGCGACGGCACCGGTGGCAGTCGCGCCGACGCCGTTGAGGGCCGCCTTCCATCTCCAGCCCTCAGCCTTGGTCCGCATCCAGCGCCGGACCATTCCAGCTTGCGACAGCGTAAAGCACACGAACACGCCGATGGCGTACAGCGGGATGAGCGACGTCGTGTCGCCGTGGAAGATCCAGACGAGCAGCATCGCGACGAGGGCGAGCGCGACGATGCCATTCGAGAATGCGAGCCGGTCGCCGCGGGCGGAGAGCTGGCGGGGCAGGTACCGCTGGTTGGCGAGGATGCTGCCCAAGCGCGGGAAGTCGGCGAACGAGGTATTGGCGGCGAGCACCAGGACCGCGAAGGTCGAGTACTGCAGCGCGTAGTACATGAAACCGGTCCCGAAGACACTGTGTCCGAGCTGCGACAGAACCGTCTGCGTGGTGCTGGGTTGCACGTGCAGATGTTGCGCGAGGAAGCTGTTGCCGAGGAAGAAGACGCCGAGGATGGTGGCCATCCAGGTGAGCGTCATGGCGGCATTGCGGGAGGCGGGGGCCTTGAAAGCACCGACGCCGTTGGAGATGGCTTCCGTACCGGTCATGGCGACGCACCCGCCGGAGAAGGCGCGCAGCATCAGGAACGTGAACGCGAACCCGGTCGAGATCCCGCCGGCCGTCGCCGGCACCTGCGTGGGGTGCATGGGGATCACAGACAGGTGCGTATCGCCGATCGCGAGCTGCGCGATGCCCGTGCCGATGAGCGCGAGCATCGCGGCGATGAACGCGTACGTCGGGACGCTGAACGCGGCGCCCGATTCGCGCACGCCGCGGAGATTCACGAACATCAGGACAATGATCGCGGCCGCACAGAGGGGTACCGCCTTGGAGGCGAGGGACGGATACGCGGACGTGATGGCTGCGACGCCGCTCGAGATCGAAACGGAGACGGTGAGGATGTAGTCCGTCAGGAGTGCGGCGGCCGCGGTGAGGCCGGGGAGTACGCCCAGGTTCTCGTAGGCGACGGTAAACGAGCCGCCGCCGCCGGGGTACGCGAAGATCGTCTGCCGGTAGGAGAGCGCGACGAGGACGAGGAGCCCGACGATGACCGCCGAGATCGGAAAGACGTACGACAGCGCGGCTGCGCCGAGCGGGGCGAGGACATACAGGACCTCGTCCGTGGCGTACGCGACCGAAGAGATTGCGTCGGAGGACAGGACGGCGAGTGCCGTCGTCTTGGTGAGCCGCTCGGTTTCGAGCCGCTCCGTCGCCAGTGGGCGCCCGACGATCAGGCGCTTGGCGCGCAGCAGGGGATTCGCCATCGATGGCGCGAAAGATGGGGACCATGCGGTCGATGCGGCAGCCTGTCACCACGCCAAGGGCTGGTTTTCCGGGGCGGAAACCCGTGGCGGCTGGCGGACGGCCACGCGCGGGCGACGTGATAGATTCCCGGGGGACATTCGGTTAGCGGCTTCTGGGCGGGCGGCCTGGGCGTAACGACAGGGGCGTGCAGCAATGGCAGACGATCGGTCTCAAGCGAGCACGACCGGAAAGGCCGGGGTAGCGGGAGGGGGCACGGCCGGGGCGGCGCCCGGTGCGGCGGAGGTCGCGCATCCACCGGAGACGCTCGAAGGGTGGTACGCCGTGCACCAGGTGTTCCGTATCGACCGCAGGGCTCTGCGCACCTTGACGGGCGCGGAGCGCCAATCGATGGGGGCGGGCGCGATCGCCGCGCTCGAAGCGTTGCTCGCTCCGACGGCGGCCGAGGAGGCGCCTGCGGCTTACGGGCGCTGGGCGACGGTCGAGCTGTCCGGTCCCGACCCGCGAGGCCGCGCGCCGCGTCCGGTCTCGGATGCTGGTACGGAGAACGCTGGCGAGGCCGCGAGGAACACGGCGGATGCGGCTGGTGCGGCCGATGCCGGCAGCGCTGGCGCCTTGCGCATCGGGGACGCGCCGCGGGCCGACGGGATGGCGCCCGGGGCTGGGGGCCCGGCCTCCGGGCGCCCCGGGTGGAGCGCGGTCGTGGAGCTGGCGGGCTCGTTGGGGGACGTCATGGTCGTGCATTTCCGGCCGACGCTGGAAGGCGTGGCTGCGGCGCAGCAGCGTCTCGCGCGGGAGCCCCTGTTCGACCACTTCGAGCCCGTGACCTCGTTCCTGAGTGTGACGGAAGCGGGCCTGTACCATCTCTCGGCGGCGTTGGCGGCGGAGCGAGTCGCCGCGGGCGGCGCGGCGGGCGACGCCGAGTACCGGAAGCTCATGGCCGAGCGCACGGTGGCCGAGCGGGCGAATCCGATGGTGCAGCGGCGGCTCTATCCGCCGTTCCCGGCCGACATGCCGTACGTGTCGTTCTACCCGATGTCCAAGCGGCGTGCCGTGGGGCAGAACTGGTATGCGCTGACGTTGGCGGAGCGGAGCCGGTTGATGCAGGCGCACGGGATGACCGGCAGGCGGTACGCCGGGAAAGTGCAGCAGGTGATCACGGGCGCGATCGGACTCGATGCGTGGGAGTGGGGCGTGACGTTATTCGCGCGTGATCCGATGGAAATCAAGCGACTGGTCACCGACATGCGGTTCGACGAGGTGAGTGCGCAGTATGCGGAGTTCGGGTCGTTCTATGTCGGGCGGATCGTGGCGCCGAAGGAGTGGGTGCCGGCGCTGATCGATCGGCGAGGGGATCGGCGGGCGAGGAAATAGCGAGGGGATCTCCGCGACTGGCGATCGTGCGGGGGATGGAACGGCGCCGTTGGCCGAACAGGCCGACCTTTGGTTCTCGAACGGCGCCTGCTGCCCTTGGCGACGGGCAATTGTGTGGGGATGGAATGGCGCCGTTGGCCGAACAGGCCGACCTTCGGTTCTCGAACGGCGCCTGCCGCCCTCGGCGACTGGCAATTGTGTGGGGATGGAATGGCCCCGTTGGCCGAACAGGCCGACCTTCGGTTCTCGAACGGCGCCTGCTGCACTCGGCGACTGGCAATCGTGTGGGGATGGAATGGCGCCGTTCTCGAACGGCGCCTGCTGCCCTCGACGACGGGTGAAGGGGTAATGCTGGGTAACATGGCGTCAAGTTACTTTGTCGCACAAAGTACTTGACGGCGCCGGGCACTCTGTGTAGTTACGGGGTACCACAACACTGGACGGGTCGATGCTGGGGCAGGCCGGCGGGGCGGAAGGTGTCGCCGAGGGGGGCACATGGACGGCGGGGGGAATGGCCGGAGGCGAGGAGGGCGGATGGGCACCAGCGACCGAGAAGGGAGAAAACAGAAAGGAGAAGGAGAAGGACGGGGGGTGGATCCTTGGCGGGTTGTGGGCGCTGGGGATCGCGGCCGCGTGGGTCGGAACGGCGATCATCTACCAGGCGCGCATGGGGATCAACTGGGCGATCTGGGTGAGCGTCCTCGCGGGGGGGCTGGCATGGAGTGCGACCCGGAAGAGGCGGCGAGCGGATCGCGCCGCACTCTGGGCGATTGGGCTCGCCGTTCTCGCCGGCTGGGGGTCGGCGATCACGGACAACCAGTTGTTCCAGGGGCTGATCGTCGCCGTGTGCGCGGCGCTCCTGGCGACGGCGGCGCGGATCGCGGCGGGTGTGGCGGGGAACCGGATCGGGGTGGCTCAGATGCTGGGCGCACCAGCGGCTGATCTCCGTGTTTTCGATATTCGAGACCGGGCAGCGCTCGCTGGAGGGCGTGAGCGCCCTGTCCGGGGGACGCAATCCATCGATCGTGCGGGGCGTCGCGATCGCCGCACCGATCGCGCTGGTGTTCGCCCTGACGCTCGCAGGCGCGGACCCGGTGCTGACCCACTGGCGCTCGGCGGTTCTCCTCTGGGTGAAGAACATCACGTTCGGACCCACGGCGGTGGTGTTCGTCTGCCTCATGGTGCTGGCGCTCGGGACGTTCGGGATGGCGCTCAGGGGTTCCTCGGGAGGCAGCGAGATCCTGGCGTTCGACGGGCCCCCGTCGTGGCCGATCGGCCAGGCGGAACGGTCGATCATCATCGCCGCCGTGGCGATCGTGTTCGGGTCGTTTCTCGCCCTGCAGCCGACGTACCTCTTTCGCAACGTGGACGCGCTCCGCGTGAGCGGCATGAGCTACACGGAATACGCGCACCAAGGGTTCGGCGAGCTGACCGTCGCGGCGACACTGTGCGTGCTCCTGATCCTGGCGCTGGACCGCCACACGCGGCGTGAGCCAGATCCGCACCGGACGGCGTGGCAAGCCAGGGCAGTGGCGTTTTGCCGAGGGATTGTACGGGCGGGACGGAGGGCCGGTCGCGACCGGCCCCTACCAGGGACGTTGAAGAGCGCTTCGGCCGACTTTGACCCGCGAATCAATCCCCAGCCCGTAACCCCACAAATCAATCCCCAGCCCGTAACCCCGCCAATCAATCCCCAGCCCGTAAGCCCGCAAGTCGATCTCCAGCCCGTAGGCCCGCGAATCAATCCCCAGCCGGGCCTGTTGCGGGCGTGGGGATACTGGGGTCCGTTGCTGCTGGTTGCCGAAGTGCTGGTCGTGCTGGCGTCCGCGTGGCACCGGCTGTCGATGTACGAAGCGAGCTACGGATTCACGACGCTCCGCGTGTACGTGCAGGCCTGCATCGCGGGAGAGGGAATCGCGCTCGTGCTGCTCGCGAGTGAACTGTCCGGCTGGGAGGGCGATTTCGATGGACGACGGGTGGCTCGCCGGGTAGCCGTGGTCGCGGCACTCTTTCTGGTGGCGTTCTCGTTCGGGAATCCCGAGCAGTGGGTCGTGCATCGCAACGTCGAGCGATACCGGGCCACTGGGAAAGTCGACGTGTCCTACCTCGCGAGCCTGTCGCTCAATGCCGCGCCCGCCGTCGTCGCGTCGTTTGGCGATCTCACGCCGGAGTGCGCCCAATTCATCCGCTCGCGCTATCGTGAATCGTACGACGACCCGCAGCGGGAAGGGTTGTTCACGCACACGCGGTGGTTCGAGTGGAACTATCGGCGGCAGCGCGGGCTCGAGGCGGTGCAAACCGCGCTGTCCACACCGTACTGGGGGGTCGAGCCGTCGGAGTTCTGCGATTGGCGGCTAACGGCGCGCTAGGCAAAACCGGCCGCATGAGACAGTGCCGATGATGGGCCACCATCCGTAGGGGCCGGTCATGACCGGCCCCTACCAGGGCAGGGTTGGCGCGGCAGGCGGGCGTTTTCGCGTGCAGTAGCCGCCGCGTGCCAGCCGCGGGTTGGCGCGGCAGGTGCGCGTTTTTCACGTGCATTAGCCGCCGCGTGCCAGCCGCGGATTGCTTCAGCGCAGATTGCCTCACTGGCAGCCGATTGACGCCGGTGAGCGGCCAGGGCAGGTTCATGCGATCCAGGGCCGCCACCGTGGCGGCGGGGCCTCGCTGTGGTGATCGGCACCGAGACCAAGTGAGAGCCACGTCACACTTAAGAGCCACGTCACACTACTGATGAATCATCATCGCTCGCTGCGGGTACGGAATTCTATGGTCGTCTCCGGCGGCGGGCTCGGGAAAGACATGCGAAGCACACTGTTAGCCATCGCTCTCACCGTCGCGCCGGCCGGGGCTGCGTCTGCTCAGGCGCCACGGATCGTGGACGTGTCGCACGAGCCCAGCCATCATCTGGCGCTCAGCAATGAGTACGTGCGCGTCTTCAACGTGATCGTCGCGCCCCACGCGACGACATTGATCCACCGGCACGACCGGGACTACCTCTACGTGACGTTCGGCGATGCCGATGTCGTGACCCAGAAAGTTGGCGACACCGCAATGCGATTCTCGCTGCATGACGGCGAGGTGCGATTCGCGGCGGGTGGTTTCGCGCATTCGGCGACAGTCACCGGCGATCATCCCTTTCACAACAGCACCATCGAGCTGCTCAAGCCGGCGACACATCTGCAACAGTGCACGACGTCGTGCGCCGAGCCGGTGCCCTGCTCCGTGTCGAGCGGCGGGGCGTGTCCGACGGTGACGCGGGTCTTCGGATCGGATCAGTGGACCGCGGTGACGGTCACGCTGCCGCCATCGGGGCGGCTCGATCTCGTGGATGGACCCGGGCCCGCGCTGGTGGTCGCCGTGTCGGACGTGCGTCTCGCGCGGGGCGGTCCGGCATCGGGTGACGCGCCGATCCGCGGTGGACCAGGGACGCTGGGATGGCTTTCAGCGGCGCCCGGGCCGGCAGGCGGCGGTCACGCCACGGCGCGGTCTCTGGTCAATGTGAATGCGGCGCCAGCGCGGTTCGTGATGGTGGAGTTCCGGAACGGCGGCTAGCGCGTTCCTACCGGGCGCCACGACTTCTTACACGGTGCCCACCTCGCCCAGCACCTGGTCTTCGGCTTCGTAGTCGAACTGGCCGGCCGGAACCTGGGCGGGCGGATTGGCGCGCTCCCACTCGATGGTTTGGCGCATGGCTTTGCTGCGGGGGACGGGTTCCGCGTAACCCAGCTCCGTCCGGATCCGTGACGAGTCCGCGGAGAGGTTCTGCTCGAAATTGCCCGGCACGCGCAGCGAGGGCGGTAGATGCTCCGCGGGAATCGGCACGAGGTCGCCGTGCCATCCGGCGATCTTGGCGATGAGGGCTGCCCACTCGATCTCCGAGAAACTCTGCGATTCCGCAACGTTGTACGTATGGCCTGCCGCGCGAGTGGTGACGGTGGCGAGGGCGATCGCGGCCGCGACGTTTTCGACGTAGCCGCGCGGCGAGCGCCAGTTGGCCCAGTTCTGCTGCATGGGTATGGCGCGGCGGCGATCGTCCATGCGCTTGAGCATCGGGTACATCCGGTGCAAGCGGTCGCCGGGCCCGTAGATCATTGGCAGCCGGAGCACGGTGCCGGCGAGGTCGGAGTCGCCGAGTATGGCCCGCTCGACCGGGATCTTGTCATAGTCGTCGTCGAGCCAGCCGAAGACGCCCTTGAGCACCTCGATCTGTGCGGGCGGGTACGTCTGCAGTCTGGTGCGGAGCGGCGAATTCTCGCGGAGCGGCACCGGATCCGGAGGGCCATCCTCGATGCCGTGGATGAGACCGAGCGCACGGTAGACATCCATGCTGCTGAGCGCCACGACACGGTGGGCCACACCGCGGAACACGTGCATCAGCGTCCGGGCCTGCGTGCCGGAGCTCAAAATCAGGTCGGTGACGACATCGGGGCGAAATGCGCGGAGCGCGGCCGCGGAGTTCTCGAGCTGGCGCCTGTCGCCCGCGATGCGTTGCACGCCGGGTGGCAGTGTGGCTGAACTGGTGGGGCGTACGAGCGCGGCGACGTCGTGACCCTGATCGATGAGGGTGGTGACGACGTGAGGGCCGATAAATCCGGTACCACCGATGATCAGGATGCGCATGAGCAGGACCCAGCCGCTGCAAAGTACAGGTAAGAATACTGGTAGTCTGACGGAGAGGCCGACGTGATTCGCGCCCTAAACGGCATGTGCTGTGCCTGAGAGCGGTAGGTCGCGATCGAGCGCCCCGGCCGGCCCCTCGCCACCAGTGTGGCACGCGCGTTGCCGCATGACGCCGGGATGAGGAGTGGCCAATGAGTGAAGATCGAGCGAGCGACGAACAGCGGCGTCCCTATAGAGTGAAGACCTCGGGGCGAGTTGCGGTGCGGTTACGGGCGCGCCAGCGGCATGATTCCGTGCTCGGCGACGTCGTGGCGGGCGCGCTGGCGGGCGCCGCGGCTTCGGTGGCGATGTTGATGGTGAGGCCGATGGCCGAGCGGGTGGCGCTGGGGCCGCGGCGGCGGGGGCAGCGGCGTATTCGCGCGCGCGAGGCGGAGTGGGAGCATTTCGTGCGCATGAAGGCAAATGAAGCCGGGTACCGTCTGCCCGAGAATGCCGTGCGTGTCGCCGGCGGTGTGTTGCACGTCGGCTACGGCGCGGCGTGGGGGGCGCTCTACGGCGTGACCGCGGGGCGGCGGCACGCGGGCAGTCCGGGCGCGGCGCTGTATTCGGTGCTGGTGTACCTCGCCAACTATTCGCGGGGCGGTATCATGCCGGCGCTGGGCGTGTTGCCGCCGGACGACAAGCGGCCGGCGCGGCAAGCGGCGATCCCGATGGCGACGCACGCGATGTTCGGGTCGGTGACGGCCGCGGGGTATGGGGTGTTGCGGCCGTTGTTTCGGTAGCGGCGTTCGTAACTGCGTGAACGTAGAACGACAGTAAGTAGAAAGTAGAAAAGGACGACCGGCGGTCAGGCCGGCGTCGTTGTCACCGTCGGGTGGTGGGTGTGCCAGGTCGTCGCCTGCTCGTAGGCGTATGCGGCGCGGAGTACGGTCCCTTCGTCGAAGGGACGGGCGACGAATTGCAGGCCGATCGGGAAGCCGTCGTGTGAGAAGCCGCAGGGGACGGAGATCGCGGGGACGCCGAGGACGTCGAACGCGAACGTATAGTGCGTGGCATCGTTCGCGGTGAACTCCTTGTCCTGGACGCGCGGGTAGGGACCGAACGGCCGGCCGGCGAGCGGGTACGTGGGTGTCACGACCACCGCCACATCACGTGTCGCCTTCGCGTAGGCTTCCTGCAGAACGCGTCGCTGCTGCGTCGCGCGAATGTAGTCGACCGCCGGGATCAGTGCGCCCGCCTTGATATCGGCGGTGCTCGACGCCGGCGGGACGGCCGCATCGAAGTCCGTGGGGTGGTCGTGGAAGAGTTGTGCGGCCGCGACCGAGTACTCGCACGAGGCGATCGTGTTGCCCACTGCGCCCAACTGGTCGGCCGTGGGGATCGTCACATCTACGATCCTGGCGCCGAGTGAACGCAGGGTGTCGAGTGCGGCATTGAAGGCCGACAGGACATCCGGCTGGCCGACCGAGACATAGGCGTGATCGACGCCGATGCTCAACCCCTTGAGCCCCAAGCGAAGCGCGGTGCGATAATCGGGGACCGCGTGGCGCGCCGTGGTCCGGTCGCTGGAATCGTGGCCGGCGAGAATCTGCAGCGCGATCGCGCAATCCTCGACGGAGCGGGTGAGCGGCCCGGGGTGATCGAGGGAGTAGAGCCGCGGGAAGATGCCTTCGAGGCTTGCGCGTCCGTGGGTGGGCTTGAGGCCGACGATGCCGCACAGCGCGGCAGGAATCCGGACCGAACCGCCGTTGTCGGTGCCGACGGACAGCGGCACGATGCCCGCCGCGACGTGCGCGCCCGAGCCGCTGCTGGAGCCGCCGGGCGAGTAGGCGGTGTTCCAGGGGTTGCGGATCTTGCCGAAGTCCGGGTTATCGCCGGATTCCCCGTCCGCGAACTTGTTCATGTTCGCTTTGCCAACGATGACGGCGCCGGCGGCTTTCAGACGCTTGACGACGCCCGCATCGGTGGTGGGGACGTTGCCAAGACGGGACTTGGCGCCGGCGGTCGTGCGGATACCGGCGGTATCGATGTGATCCTTGACGCTGATCGGTATACCATGGAGCGGACCGCGGTACTTACCGTGCGCGATTTCCTCGTCGAGCTGTTTCGCCTGTGCGAGCGCGGCGTCCCGGACGAGCGTGATGAACGAGTTGAGGGCGGGATCCAGGCGGTGGATCCGGTCGAAGGCCTGTTGCGCCGCATCGGCGCACGAGATGCGGCGCGCATGGATGTGGGCTCCAAGCTCAGCGACCGACTGAAATGATGCGTCACCGCTCATGGCTTCGCTGCTCATGCGTCGGTTTCCGCATCGAAGTCCGCCGGCTGGATCGTGGGATCTACGGCGGCCGTGAAGCGATTCCCTTGCAGCGACGCGAGGACGGGCGCGCCTTCACCGGGGCGCACCGTGTAGTCCGTGAGCTGGTGCAGGAGGGAGCCAATATCGATCGTGGATGCCGTCTCTGCCGGCGCGTGCGTGCACGCGCCCAGGAGGATGCCGGCACTGGAAACCGCGAGCGATGCGATCGCATCACGACGAAGCATGTCAGATCCTCGAGTAGAAGGCCGACCAAACATACCACTGGCGCCGGCCTACCTTATAGTAGGACGGGATTGCGTTGCGGCATCCGTAGGGGGCCGTTGCCCGAACAGGGCGACCTTCGGTTCACGAACGGCCCCCGCTGCGTAGGCCACTGGCCGCGGTGGGACAGCAGCTACAGTTCTACCGGGCCGGTCGCGACCGGCCCCTACCAAGGCAGTCATCTCGGTAGGCCTTCGGCCACTGGTTCTATAAGGGCCGTGACGCCGCGTTAGGCGGACACCATATTTGGCCGCAACCGGCGGGGTCTTTGCCTCGCCACGGACGCTGCCACCTATTCGTGCCGAGGGTCGTATGAACGCCCGATATCTGGCGCCGGTGTTGTTGATGGCGATGCCTGGTGCGCTGGCCGCGCAGGCGGGTGGGACGCCCGCCAAAGCTCACATCTGTCTGGCCCCGTCGAGTGTGGAAACCGCGTCGGGGACGGCCATGCAGGCGATGCAGGCGGTGCGCGAGACATTCTCCAGCTTTCTCACGGGTCCGACGCTGGAAGTCGCGCCGCTTCAGTCACGGTTGCCATCGCAGGCCATAGCCGAGGCCAAAGCGGCGAACTGCCCGTTCGTGTTGCTCACGACGTTGAAGCAGGTGCACAAGGGCGGTGGCGGCCCGAGTCTCCTGGGACGCGCGGCGGCGGGCGCGGTGCAGGGTGGCGCGCAGTCGGTGGGTGGGTTCGCCAGCTCCGCCGGTGCAGGCGTTGCGGCGAACGCAACGTCGGGCGCCGCGGGCGCGGCGGCACAGAACTACGGCAGCGGCACGCAGAGCAAGGACGAGATGACGCTGTCCACGCATCTCGAGAACGCCGACGGCAAAGTGCTGGTCGACATGACCGACAAGCGGACCGCGCAGTCGAATGGCGAAGACATGCTGACGCCATTGGTGGAGAAGGCCGCGACGGCCGTCGCGAACGCGGTCTCTGCGCCGGCGAAGTAAAGAGAGCGGAAAGGAGACGGGAGAAAGGAGAAGAAAGTAGAAAGTAGAAAGTAGAAAGTAGAAAGTAGAAAGTAGAAAGTAGAAAAAACGGGAACCAGCTGCGGCTAGTGTTTCGTGGGAGTGGCGTTCGCGTCGGATCCCAGTATGACCTCTGACGGATGGGCGGCGTCGTGCAGGATCGTCTGGTGGGCGGTGACCCAGGTTGTGTCGCGTTCGTTGTCGCCACCGGTGTTGAGATTGCGGTCGTATTTGGGGAAGAGCGCCGAGGAGACCACGACTCGCACGCGGTGTCCCGGCTCGAAGACTCGCCCGGTGTACCACATGTCGATCGTGTAGTGCTCGACGTGCCCAGGGGTGAGAAGCGATGGGTGGCTGAATCCCCTCCGGAACCGCGCACGCGAGACGCCGTCCTGCACCCGCTCCGCACGGCCGTCCGGAAAGACATCGAGCAGCATCACGTACCAGTCCGTGTCCCGGGCATCGGTTGCGGCGTAGAGCGAGGCGCTGAGTGGACCGGCGACCAAGAGGGGCTGGCTGAGCGGGGGCGATGTGAAGACCAACTCGTCGGGGCGAGTGGCGTCCAGTGACGCGAAGTCTTCATTGAGGGACGTCTCCAGCTCCCGCGAGTCGATCAGATAGGGCGTGGGGTCGGATGGATCGTAGCGGTACTCGTCATGCGGTTCGGCGCGTGGCGGCAGTGTGTCGATCCAGCCGTCGCCCGCGCTCGTGTTCGCGTGGCCGCGCGAGTGCAGGAAGAATCGGGTCGCGGCGACCTGCGCGGGGGGCCAGTCGGCGGCGTGATGCCAGTGGTTGTCGCCGATGACGAAGAAGTCGAGGGGAGGTTCGCGGTCGACACCGTTGTCGGCGCCCCGCAGGTAGTGGTCGAACCAGCGCAATTGGAGCTGCCGGTCATCGACGCGGGATTCCGGTCCGAAGTCGCCAGCCACGTGGTCGACACCCTGGTGGGCGCCGGGTCCGATGACCAGGCGTATGGGCGGATGGTTCGGGACGGCTTGGAGCGCGTTGGTGTAGTCGATCGGGCCGCGCGAGTCGTCGTACCAGCCGGTGACCTGGAGCACCGGGGCGCGGACGCCGGCGATGTGCGTCGTGACGGCGTGAGCTCGCCAGTACGCATCGAGTGACTGGTGCGCGAGCCACCGGTTCCAGAGGGGGATGTTGCGGCAGCCGAGGAATTGCGGGAGATCGGCCACGGGGAGGTGGCGCATGGCGGAGCCGATCGGGAGGTCATCGACGTCGGTGAGCCGGCGCGCGCGCATCAGGCACGCCCACGCGACGTTGATCGGCGCGAAGACCATGTCTTCGTACGGCGAGATGCGCCACGGGTCGCTGCTGGCGGCGGTGGGTGCGATGGCGGCGAGGTGCGGCGGGGCGTCGAGCGCGGCGTACCAGGCGAGCCGTCCTTCATCAGAGTGGCCGATCATGCCGACGCGGCCGTTGGCGCCGGGGAGCGTGGCGGCCCATTCGACCGCGTCGTAGCCGTCGGTGACATCGGTATCGTAGTCGCCGAAATCATTCCCGTCGGAGAGATCGCGGCCGCGGACGTCCTGGCCGACGAAGATGTAGCCGTGGGACGCCCAGTACCGGCCGATCGGCGGCCGTACGCGGCCATAGGGTGTGCGCAGGAGGACGACGCCGAACGGCCCGGGGCCGGCCGGGCGCGCGATGTAGGATGCGAGGCGGGCGCCGTCGCGTGTGTGCATGTAGACGAGCGTGTCTTCTGTGACCGTGTAGGCCGAGTCCGAGAGCGGTCCGGGCCAGAGCGGGAAGCTGGATTCGGCGACGGCGGGGGACGTGCGGCGGACGAGTCGCCAGCGGCCATCGGGTCCGGTGGCGGAGGAGACGACGCCGGTGAGTGTGTCGTTGTGCCAGCGAGCGCGGAAGGCCGTGCCGTGGTCGCCATCGATGACGACGGAATCGCTCCCGATCGCGTGGACGGCCGTCGCGGTGAGGCCTACGACCGAGCCGCTGGCATTGACGCCGGAGAGACCGGTGCGGGAGCGGATGGTGCCGAGGAAGTGGGAGTCGGCGGTGGGGAAGTGCGCGAATGCGGTGCGGCGCCAGCCCTCGAAGCCATCGGCGGGGGTAGTGCCGAGTGCGTGGTAGACATCCCAGTCACCGGTGAGGCGGGCGAGGGGTGCGGGCGGCGCAGGGGATGCGCATCCGGCGAGCGTGGACGCGATGGCGAGCCAAATGGCGAGCGATAGCTGGCGGCGGCGCATGCGGGAGGGACTCCGTGAAGGCCGCCGAATATAGCGCTTGCCCGGGCGCGGCGTGGTGTGGCCGGGCCCGGGCGATGCCGGAAAATCAAGAAAGTAGAAAGTAGAGAGTAGAAAGTAGAGAGTAGAAAACAGTACAAGAATTCGATCAGGTGTACATCAGCGATCCAGGGGTCGTGAGTTTCTGGCCGGTTTCGAGGAAAGTCTTGAGACCCGAGAGGACCATCATGTGGCCGCCGTAGAGCTCAGCGCTCGCGTTGTCGCGGAGCTGGTCGTGGGTGACGGTGAGCTTGCAGGAGTCGGCGATCGGCGTGATCTCCCAGGTGACGCGTGACGTGCCTTCCTTCTTGGCCGCGTCGCTCCAGAGTGCGCGGAACGTCTGGACGAGTTTGCGCGGCTTGTCGACCTCGACGTTTTCGCCTTCGAGGAGGAGCATCGGCGCGCCGGGGCTTTTGCCTTCGTAGCGGGAGCCGGGTGTCCAGTCGGATTCGACGCGGACGCCGAAGTTGTATTTGCTGCGGAGGTCGGGATTGGTGAGGGCGTCCCAGAGTTTCTCCGGTGTGGTCTTGATGTAGATCTCGTAGACCTTTTCCATCGTCAGGTTTCCTCCAACTGGTGTTTGATCTCGGCGAGCGCGGCGGCGAAGGGGACCGAGTATTTGCTCACCCACCGGTCGTGGATGAGGCGAATGGGGACGGCGTTGAGGAAGTGGAGTTTCTCGCGGCCGTTGCGGCGAGTGATGACGAGGTGGGCGGCTTCGAGGACGCGCAGGTGTTTCATGACGCCGAACCGCGTCATGGGGAGCCGCCGCTCGAGCGCGGAGAGCGTTTGGCCGTCGTGTTTGTAGAGCGCGTCGAGGAGTTTGCGGCGTGAGGGATCGGCGAGCGCTTTGAACACGGCATCCATGGCGTCCATGGGTTGAAATAATAGGTGACCAAATGGTCACCTGTCAAGTGGAATCGGCAAGCAGACCGGAAAGAGCCCGAAACTGTGGTGCAGCGCACACTTGGACCCGCCCGGCACGGATAGTGCTTGCTTGGGCGGGGTACTAGAGCGTGCGAGGGATCCGGTCATTGCGTCGTGGCGGTGTGGGCCATCCAGCGCTGCGAGGTCAGCCGTTCGCGGGTAACCTGCGGCGGATCCAGCCTCAGCGGGTCGTTCGGGATCCCAGCCGCCGCGACATCACACACAGACGTCGCGCGCAGCAATCGCACAGTCAATCGCGCGAGCGGTGTAAGTCGCGGTCAGTCGCGCGAGAAATCACGAGATCAGGAGGCACCATGCGCATCATGCGCGGTGGTCGTTCGCTGTTCGTTGGCGCCGTGGCGGCCGCTGCGATGGTGGCGGCGGTTCCTGCCGTGTCGTCGGCGCAAGTGGTGGTGTCCGTCTCGTTCGGGCCGCCGGCGCTGCCGGTGTACGAGCAGCCGCCGTGTCCTGAGGACGGTTACATCTGGACGCCTGGATACTGGTCCTACGACGACGATGCCGGCTACTTCTGGGTGCCCGGTACGTGGGTGCCGGCACCGCAGCCGGGATATCTGTGGACGCCGGGGTATTGGGGCTGGAACAACGGCGTGTATGTGTGGACCGGCGGGTACTGGGGTGAGCACGTCGGCTTTTACGGCGGTGTGAACTACGGCTACGGGTACGGCGGCGAGGGGTACCAGGGCGGGTACTGGAACAACGGTCATATGTATTACAACCGTTCCGTCAACAACATCAGCAACACCACCACCATCACGAACGTCTACAACAAGACCGTCATCAACAACACGACGACGAACGTGAGCTACAACGGCGGTCCGGGTGGCGTGGACCGGCGGCCGACGGCGGCGGAGGAGGCGGTGTCGCACGAGCAGCACGTGCCTCCGACGACCGAGCAGACGCAGCACAAGGAGGCCGCTCACGCCGACCGTTCGCAGTGGGCGTCGCAGAACCAGGGGAAGCCGGCGGTGGCAGCGACTGCCAAGCCGGGCGCCTTCACGGGCAAGGATGTGGTGATGGCGAGCAAGGCAGGTGCGCCGTACCATCCGCCCGCGAACAGTCCGCAGGCGAAGCCTGAGGGTGTGGCGAAGCCTGGCGGTGAGGCGAAGCCGGCTGGCGAGGCGAAACCTAGTGGTGACGCCAAACCCGGTGGTGAGGCGAAGCCGGCTGGGGAGGCGAAGCCGGCGGGTGGACCACCGCCTCCCAAGAGTCCTCCGCCGAGGGAGGCGCAGCCTCAGGGCAAGCCACAGCAGCAGGGCAAGCCGCAAGAGAAACCGCAGGGCAAGCCGCAGCCGGACAATCACGCGAAGCCGGCGGGTCAGGCCAAGCCTGACGATCATCCGAAGCCCCAGGCCAAGCCGGAAGAGAAGCCCAAGCCGGAGGAGAAGCCCAAGGAGTCGAAGCCCGATCAGCCGCAGGGAAGCAGGTAAGCGAAGAGCAGGTAAGCAGGAAGCAGCGAAGCGGGAAGTGATAGCGGGATTGTGACAGTACTCGGGCGGCGTCTGGGAGGAATCAGGCGCCGCCCGAGTGTGTTGTGGGGCGAGTCGGTTCGCGGGATTGCGGCGACGCGATGTACTTTCTGCACTGCGGATGCTCGACGATCAGAGGAGCAATCACTCGACTAACAGAGGAATGATCCGATGAAACTGTCGAAGATCAGCCCGTGCCTGTGGTTCGATACCCAGGCCGAGGAGGCCGCGCGGTATTACTGCTCCATCTTTAAGCATTCGAAGATCCTCGCGATCAGCCACTACGGCGAAGCAGGGCGCGAAACGCATGGCCGGGCACCCGGAACAGTCCTGACGGTCGAGTTCGAGCTCGAAGGCCAGACGTTTACCACGCTCAACGGCGGCCCTGTCTTCAAGTTCAACGAAGCCGTTTCGCTCCAGGTGTTCTGCGACACGCAGGACGAGATCGACTACTACTGGAACAAACTCTCCGCGGGCGGCGATCCATCCGCGCAACAGTGCGGCTGGCTCAAAGACAAGTACGGCCTCTCGTGGCAGATCGCACCCGCCAAGCTCGCCGAGATGTTCGCCGACAAAGACACGAAGAAGACCGGGCGCCTCATGACGGCGATGCTTCCCATGAAGAAGCTTGATCTCGCGGCGCTGAAACGGGCGTACGACGGGTAACCGCGTGCGGCTCGCGGCGGCGAGCGCGTAGTGCGGTTGGGCTCGACAGGATTCGCCGTGTCACGATGATGTGACGCTTGCCGAGCGTGCTAATGCGCCTGCGAGTTGTGTAGACTAGGGTCGACGGCGGCGTGCACCACCTGGGACGCCGCGCCGGGTCAATACATCAATCGCGGAGCGTGCGCCATGCCCACCATCAAGACTCACGACGGCACCGAGATCTACTACAAGGATTGGGGCACAGGGCAGCCGGTGGTGTTCAGTCATGGGTGGCCACTGAACGCCGACATGTGGGAATACCAGATGACCTTTCTCGCGTCGCGTGGCTACCGTGTCGTCGCGCATGACCGGCGGGGTTTCGGCCGCTCGAGCCAGCCGTGGAGCGGATACGACTACGACACGTTTGCGGACGATCTCGCCGCGGTCATCGATGGGCTCGATCTCAAGAACATCGTCCTCGTCGGGCACTCGATGGGCGGCGGCGAAGTGGCGCGCTACATCGGCCGGCATGGAACGAAGCGCGTCGCCAAGGCCGTGCTGATCGGTGCGGTGACACCGTTCCTGCTCAAGACCGCGGACAACCCGACGGGGGTGGACATGGGCGCCTTCGACGGGATTCGCGCGGGCATCGCGCATGACCGCATGCAGTTCTTCGCGGATCTCCCACAGGCGTTCTTCGGCGCGAATCGGCCGGACGCCAAGGTGTCCAAGGGGACGCTCGACTGGTTCTTCAGTATGAGTGAACTGGCCACGTACAAGAGCTGCTACGACTGCGTCAAGGCGTTTTCGGAGACGGACTTCCGCGGAGACCTCAAGAAGTTCGACATCCCGACGCTCGTGATTCACGGCGACGACGATCAGATCGTGCCGTTGGCGGTGTCGGGCGCGTTGACGGCGCAGCGGATTCCTGGGGCGGAACTCGAGGTGTACAACGGCGCGCCGCACGGGTTGGTGACGACGCACAAGAACCAACTCAACGCCGATCTTCTCGCGTTTGCGGAGGCTCGACCCGAGGTGGAAAAAGAGGCGCCAGCGCGGACGGCCGAGCGCGAGCGTGCACCGGCGGCCCGCGAGGCGCCTCCGAGTGCGTGAAGTGCGGCATCCGTAGGTCGCTGGCCCGGTGGGACGGCAACTGCAGTTCTACCGGGTCGGTCGCGACCGGCCCCTACCAGGGACGGATCGGCATCTGTGGGCCGCTGCATCCGTCTGGGGGCGGTTCTCGAACCGCCCCCGCTGCGTAGGCCACGGGCCGCTGTGGGACGGCAACGACAGTTCTACCGGGCCCGAACAGGGCGACCTTCGGTTCTCGAACGGCCCCTGCTGCCCTCGACGACTGGCGTTTGATGGCAGCGAATGGTGGGGCCGGTGCCCAAAAAGGGGCGACCTACGGTTGCCCGAACCGGGCCGGTCGCGACCGGCCCCTACCAAGGCATGGGATCTCGGCGATAACGGTCACATCTGCTTCCAGGCCCAGAAGAACGCTTCCGACTCTCGATTCTCATAGTAGCCGACGTAATCTGCCTTGGCGACGATCTTGAACGGATACGAACACTTCGTGCTGAACTTCGAGGTCAATTCGACGATGCCGCCCCAGCCAAGGGAGAACTCTCGCGAGTCCTCGACTTTACGCTTCCGGGCAACGCTTCCCCCTGTCTGTGGGATCTCGTATCGAATGAAATCGGTGTCATACTGCAGCCAGCCACGCGCGCGCTGCACTCCAATGGCAGACCACACCTCGTCAAATCGACTTGAACAGAGGTGCCTCCGGCCCTCGGGGATCTCAACGATGTTCCACGAGCTCTCCGATAGTTGCGTGACGGAGACAACGTAAATCGTTTCCCCCGAATATCGATTCGTCCACGGGACCACTTCGACGTGTCCTGGAACGGTGATCTGGCCGCAGTTTCCCTCGATCATGACCTTGTTTTCGAGTGTGATTGTGCCACTCACGCCACCGCCCGCTCCGACTCCTCGGACCTCGACCTTCAGACTCACGCCCGCCTCTCGCTTGCGAACGATTTCGTACGCGGACTCGCAGCCGTCGATCGGCGGCGAGTGTATTTCCGCGATCGGAAGCGGGACGTCGACCTCGGTCAGGATGGGATCACCCGCCTGAAATCCGAGAAACTTGCGAACCGCGTTCTGCCAGGCGGTGGGATTGACAATGAGGTTGCCGGATCCCTGTCGCAGCCAGTCCAAATCGATGCGATGGTGAGCGCTGAACGCCACGAGCTCGCGTTCCGACACGCCCACGATCGCGGGGTCGCTGACGTCGACGCCGGCGCCGGCCAGGCTATGGATCAGCTCCAGGAACGAGGGAATCGGCCGTGCGTGCTGTATCCGGCACGGTCCGCCACTGCGAATGATTTTCAGGAATGGCGGTAGCGCGAAGGCACGGGCAACCACCGGCGGCATCGTCGACGTCCACAAACCTTGCTCGACAGCTTCACGATCGGCGACGTTACCCATGTTCCCTCCGCGAGTACTCGGTTGTTCGTCGACCGCCGGCGTCGAGCAACGCGAGCCTGCACAACGTTGCGCGTGGAAACCGCCGTTGCCAAGGGTACGCCACCGCCGCGGCTCTGGTTCGATGCAAATGGCCGATGTGGCATCGCGAGCGTGCTGCGGGCTATTGGCGGCTGGGAATTGTGCGGGGGCCGGAAAGGCGCCGTTGCCCGAACCGGGCGACCTACGGTTCGCGAACGGCCCCTGCTGCGCTCGGCGACGGGCGTTTGATGGCAGCGGTTGGTGGGGCCGTTGCCCGAACAGGGCGACCTTCGGTTCGCGAACGGCCCCTGCTGCCCTCGACGACGGGCTATGGTGGGACGGCGACCACAGTCTTACCGGGCCGGTCGCGACCGGCCCCTACCAGGGCTGGGCCGGTCGGCGCGACGGTCGTGAATTCGGCGAAATTCAGAGTATTTCAGGCGAATTTCAGGACTTCGCGCGCACTGACCGGCTAACATGCTGGGATGAAAAAGAGCGCACTCCGGGCGATCGGGGCGGGTGGACTGATCGCCGGAACGCTGGACATCACCCAGGCGTTGATCCTCTTCGGCTGGCGTGTGCCCCTCGGGATCTCGGCGGCCTTGATCGGCACCGCCGCCGGGCAGACGGGGCCACTCGTGCCCGTCTACATACTCGGCGTCGTGTTGCACTACGGCATCGCGACGACCTGGACGGCCGCCTACTATTTGGCGAGCCGCAAGCTCACGTTCATGACGGAGCATCCGCTCGTCTGTGGGCTCCTGTACGGCATGGTCGTCGAGTGCGTCATGAGCTACGTCGTGCTGCCGCTCTCCGCACTGCACGCCGTGGGTCCGTACGAGCTCAAGACCGTACTGCTCGGGCTGGGCGTGCACATGATCACCATCGGCCTGCCGATTTCCTATAGCATCCGGCGATTCGGGTGATTGCCGGCGCTAGGCGGCTCGGGGTCGCCTTCAGGCGTAGAGCGAGATCACGCTTGGACAGGTCGTCCACGTCAACGGGTATTGGGTGACGGCCCAGGTTCTCGCGAGCATCCACCCGGACATCGAGCCGGGCCGCCGCACACGCTGTCACTCAGAATGTGCGCGGACGGTTCAAGAAGCCGGTCACTGGCGGCAGGGCGCCGTGGGATCGGGCTTGGGCTGATCGACGAGAGGCCGGTGTTCGAGGTTCGCGACGCGGAGCGCGACCGCGTACACCAGCGTGGCCGCGCGGGCCATGTGCGCGTAGTCGAGATATTGCGGCTCGTCGGTCACCTGATGGTAGTCGACGCCGTAGCCCGTCGAGAAGTACGCCACCGGGATGCCATAGCGCGCGTAGGACGCGTGATCGCTTCGGCAATACTTCTGCGATGGGTGCCCTGGCGCGTCCCACGAATAATCGATTGCCATCGGCTCGGGCAGCGCGGCGTTTACGGAGTCGATGAGCGCGCCGAGCTCTTTCGACAGCCGCCTCGCACCGCCGGATTGCAAGTATCGCGGCCCGGATCGGGCCGGGTCGCCAGTGTATTCGTGTCCGAACAAATCCATGTTCAGATACGTGACGATGGAGTCGCGGGGCACGGTCGCGTGCTCGGCGTACCAACGTGAGCCGAGTAGTCCCTGTTCTTCGCCCGTATGGGAGACGAAGAGGATCGAGCGTGCCGGGTGCTGTTTCGTGAGCGCGTGCGCGATCGCCAGGAGCGAGGCAGTGCCGGCGCCATCGTCGTCGGCGCCATTGAAGATGGAGTCTCGTCGCGGGGGACGAATGCGGCGCAGACTGTCCACGTTGACGACGATCGCCGGCGATCGTGCGCCCGGATTCCCGGCGGCCGGGCCGTCGAGATGCTGGCGCGCGAGCAGGATGTTGTAGGCGCGAACCGAGTCGTGATCGAGGCCAAAGGCGCCGATTCCCAGGTGATCGTTGTGGGCCCCCATGGCGACGTACTCGCCTTTGCGCGCGGGATCGCTGCCGGGCAGAATGGCGACGACGTTGCGGGCCTGGATCGAATCGGGAGTCAGGTAGCGCACGCGTCCGCCGAGGGTGCCGCGGGCGGTGGCGCCGACGCTCAGGCGCTCGAGCGGGTCGCCGAACAGCGTCTGCGCCGTCGCGGCGCCGATCTGGAACGACAACGGTGCGGCGTGCGTGGGCGACGGGACTGAGAAGCGCGTGAGGTGGGTGTAGATCGTGACCGGGGGCAGCTCCGGATAGACGAACACGAGGGCGGCGGCCGGGCGTGTGAATGCGGGCACGTATCGCCCGCTCCGGACATCGGGACGCCCGTCGCTCAGCAATGCGACCGCGAACACGACGATCTTGCCGGCGGCCGAATCGGCGCTGATCATCGCTGCGCGATCCGGTCCGAGCCGGCCGCCGTAGACGACCGGGACACCGGCCGGATCGAACGTCTGGGCGACGTTGCCGGGATTCTGGGGGACGAGGCCGGTCCAGAACGGGAGAGCGGCGCCGTTGACGGTCAGGTGCTCGGTGGTGTCGAGGCGGCTCGATATCATTGGCACGTACTGGAGATATCCGCCGCTGTCACCTGCTGGCTGGAGTCCCAGACGCTTGAACTCCGACGCGATGTAGTCCGTGACCTCGATGTTGCCTCGGGATCCCGGGAGCCGGCCTCCCATGGAGTCGTCGGCGATGATCTCGACGCGGTGTTTGAGCTCGGCCGCGGTGATTGGTGACGCAGGAGTGGCGCGGCTGGACGGGTGGGCGCAGCTTGCGGCAAGGATGCCGGCGAGGGGCAGGAGTCGACGCATAGGGGCTGAACATATACCAAACTCTGGCGTAAATCGCCCCGTACGCAGGCCACGGCACGGCCTTCCCAGTACCCGAGGGGCACATGCCGAGCGCAAGGGACGAAACGGTGGCACTCCGATGGGCGTGCGGGACGGTGGACGACCAGGAGCGGGTGGCCGGCCGGTGGGGCAGCGGGCCGAGTTTGCGCCTTAGGCTGGCCGGCACGGTCTAAGACGCAACTTTCCGGCGGGGCCGAGTCGTTCGGGCGCACGGCGTGTAGTATTGCGGTTGGGGCCGGTGTCTTTCATGGTTGGCAAGAGGAGGAGGATGGGCGTCAATGGCGGTTGAGCTGGGCGCGATGTCCCTGGCGTTGCGGCACGTCGTCGGCGGGTATCGGGAGTACGTCGCGCCGCCGTTGCTCGCGTCGGTGAGCGACGTGGTCTGGATCCACCGCACGCCGGCCGAGGTGCCGCTGAAAGGCGCGGAGATGCACCGCGTGTTGCCTGATCCGGCGTTCGGACTGACGTTTTGCTGCTACCGTGAGCCTGGAGGGCGGCCGGTCGCGCCGCGGCTTCTGCTCCTGGGTCCGGTGGTGGCCCCGCAGTTCTTCGCGGTGCGGCCTGGATACGAAGTGGCGGCGGTCATGGTGAAACGCGAGTGGGTGGGGCCGCTGTTCGGATTGGAGCCGGACGCGCACGACGACTTCGGCGATGACCTGTCGCTCGTGCTCCCGCGGTTGGCCGAGTCGATGTTCGGGCCACTGACTGAGACGCGCGCGGCGCCTGAGGCTCTCGCCCTCATGATCGCAGCGGTTGCGCGCCGGGCCCAGCGTCAGCCAGTGCACCGCCCGGAGACGGCCACGCGGGCGCTGGATCTGATCCGCCGGACCCGCGGGCTGCTTTCCCTCGATGACGTGGCCGGCCGGACGGGCTATTCGATCCGGCATCTGCGTCGCGTTGTGCGCCGGGACGCCGGGGTCTCACTCAAGGCGTTTGCCCGGGCCGTGCGACTGGTCCAAGCTCTGACGGCTGCGGACCGGACCCCGCGCGGCCAGCGTCCGTGCTGGACGCGCCTTGCCGTGGAAGCCGGATATTGCGACCAGGCGCATCTGGCCCGCGACCTTCAGGACATGTGCGGGATAACGCCGACACAGGCGTATCGCGAGCGCCGCGCGCAGGCCACGCCGGCTATGGCGTCGGACCTCACGCTGGATGGCCGGAATCTCCAAGATTTCTGAAGCGGGGCGATGCCATATTGGCGCCTTTGCGCCAGCATCCATTCGCTCCTGGAGACCCCCCAAATGACATTTCGCGGCCGTTCGCTCGGCAATTCGCTCTGGCCGTACCTGTGCGTGGTGACGCTTGGACTCGGCGCGCCGGTGCGGCCGCTGCGCGGCCAGTCGGAACGGAAAGTGACGAAGCTCGCCGAAGGCGTCTACGAGATCGAGCACAAGAATTTGAACCTTGGCGTTCAGAGCAGTAACACGACGGTGATCATCGGCGATCGGCAGGTCTTCGTGGTCGATGCCGGGTTCATGCCCTCGGTTGCCCGGGAAGACATCGCCCAGATCCGCCAGTGGACGGACAAGCCGGTCAGTTTCGTGCTGACGACGCACTTCCACAACGACCACAACTTCGCGAACCGCGCCTACATGGATGCCTTCCCCGCGGCGACCTTCATCGCCACGGTGGAAGCGAAGAAAGATATGGACCGTTATGGGCCGACGACGGAGTTGCGGGAGAAGCAGAGCAACATCGAGAATCAGCAGGCGCTGGACAGCGGAAAGGACGGTGAGGGCAAGCCGTTGACGGAGGAGCGTAAGGCGAGGATCAGGGAGTATCTCGCGCATCGCGGGCCGATCATGGAGGAGATCGCGAAGACGCAGTTCCAGAGTGCCACGCTCGCCTTTGATCATGATTTCAGCATTGACCTGGGCAATCGAGAGGTTCGGGTCATGTTCCTGGGGCGAGGCAACACGGCGGGTGACGCGCAGGCCTATCTCCCCAAGGAACGCATCGTGATGGCGGGTGATATCGTGGGGTATCCGCTGACGTACATGTACGACGGCTATCCCAGCGAGTGGATCCAAACGCTCGACAAACTCGCCCAGTTGGATGCGACGGCGATCGTGCCGGGGCACGGGCCCGTGCTGCACGACAAGACGCACATCTACCTGGTGAGGGATATGTTGAAAAGCGCGGTCGATCAGGTGAACGATGCGCTCGGGAAATCCGGTCATGGCAAGTTCGCCAGCTTCGACGAGATCAAGGGAAGCCTGGATCTCACGCCGTTCCGGCAGCGATTTGCCGGAAATAACAAGGAGCTCGGCGCGGAGTTTGACAACGAGGCGGCGGCGCTGCTTGGCCTCACCTATCAAGAGATAAGCTTACGGTGATACCGCCGATCTCGTGACCGCGGCCGGGCGGGGTCGCGGTGAGGAGCAGGGCCGCGGTCATGGTATGGTCCGGGTGGCAATGGGACCGAGCCCGATTCGGCGAACGGACACGTGGGCGGTGAACGGTATCGACCGTCAGGCGGGACCGTCTTGCGGTTCGATCGTCATACAGCTACAATCCAATATCGTACAGATCAGGAGCCCATCATGGCACGCCGCCACGTTGCCGCTCCGCCGGGCTCGCGTGGACCGGGGCGGCCCAAGCGGGGCTGGGTACGGAAGAACATGCAGATCGACCAGCGCAAACTGGATGCGGCTCGGGCGGTGCTTGGCACGGAGACTGAAACGGATACGGTCGATGCCGCGCTTGACGCGATTGCGTTTCGCCGTGAGTTGCTCGAGGGGATTCGCCGGGTTCGGGCAGCCGGCGGAATCCGGGACATTTATGCCGTAGACGGCTGACAGAGCCTGAAGCACAACTCACGTGGCGAAGTACACCCTCGACACAAACCTGTACATCGACGCATTCGCCAGTTCGGAGTTTGACAACGAGGTGGATGCATTCCTCGATCATGCCGCGCCGCTGACATACCTCAGTGCCGTGGTTGTCCAGGAACTACGAGCAGGGGCTCGAACGACCGGCCAGGCGCACGTTCTTCAGTCCACGATTTTCGAGGCGTTCGAGCGCCGAGGACGGGTGTTCGGACCCTCGGCAGAGGCGTTCAAGGAATGCGGCCGGGTGCTCGCCGCCTTGTGGAAGCGGGATGGCGTATCCTTTCGTGACCGTCCCCGCTCACTCGTGAACGACATCCTCCTTGCGGCGTCATGCCGCGAGAATGGAATCACGCTGATCACGGGGGATCGTGACTTCAAGCAGATTGGTCCTGAGCTGAGAGGCTTTCGTCACACCGCGCCTTGGCCCTGAGTCGCTGTCGCGCCGCTCATATTGCCGAGCGCGCGCAAAGTGCGGAGTCAGCGGGTCTTCTAGAGGCTGCGGTACTGATGGTTGCGATTTAGGGCTAACAGTTGGCCGCTGCATCCGTCTGGGGGCGGTTGCCCGAAGGGGGCGACCTACGGTTCGCGAACCGCCCCCGCTGCCTGAATCCCCCGGCCATTGTGTGGCACACGCGGTTTATCGTGACAGGATGATGGCTGACGGGCAAAGGGGAAAGCACACCGACGGTCACCACACAGGCTTCAGGCGTGCCCGTTCGTGGGACGTTCGAAGAGTTGTGCGCGGCGGTTGTGTCGGCTGGCCAAGACATCGCGCTGCCGTGGCTCACGGGACCAAGCCGCGGGGCCGGCGCGTTGACTCTCGTGTAGCGTCAACGCGCGGCGATGGTAGAGCGTGTCAGGGTGCTTCGTAGAGCTGGCGGATTTCGCACTCGCCGTCGCCGGCGACCTTGAGGAAGTCCTTGGTCAACTGGATCGCTTCGGCCTTGGATTTGGCTTTGAGGATCGCGAAGCCGCCGACCACTTCCTTGGCTTCGGTGAATGGGCCGTCGGTGACCGTGACCTTGCCGTTTGAGGATCGGACGCGGGCGCCGAGGTTGGTGGGGAGGCAGCCTTCGGTGCTGAGGAGCCAGCCGGCCTTGAAGCCCTCCTCGATCAGCTTGCCCATTCTTGCCATCTCGTCTGCGGACGGTGGCGTGTTGCGTTCGACGTTTTTGAAGACGCTGAGGTAGCGCATGGTGGTTATTCCCAAGTCCTGAAGGTTTCGTAGTGAGGGGCTGGCTTTTGCCGGGGAGTCGTTAGTCAGCCGCCGGATTTGTCATTCTATTAGGTGTGTCGAATGGGGAAGCGTGAAATCGACAATTGGGGCGCACGTCGTTGTGCCAGGCATGGCGCCCGCGAGGATGCGGCTGGAGCATATCCAGGCAATGGACTGGCCGGGCAGGGGTTCGCGGGATTACGTTACCCGTCTCGCAGTTGCGGGACGTAGCGCAGCCCGGTAGCGCACCTGAATGGGGTTCAGGGGGTCGCGGGTTCAAATCCCGCCGTCCCGATTCGGCCTCGCCTTTCGGCGGGGCCGACTCGTTTCGCCGGGCTTTTTTCCGTCGCCACTCGCGTTCCGCTCGTGGCATTCTCGGTCAAATCCCGCCGTCCCGATTGCAGCACAGCGACTTACAAATTCGTTTCGCGGGCGGTGGTCCGTCAACTACGATGATCCGTTTGGGCTGGATCCATGCCATGTTAGCGGAAATTGCACGCAAGCGCAGGAAGGAATAGACAAGGCCGCGGCGCATGCCACCCCTGACTTGGCCGCGAGAGCGGGGATGCAGTCTATCTACACCGAGTCTGTAGCCGAGGACAGAGAATATGTCGGTGACGTCGTGAAGGAGAATTCAGGGGATTACAACTACACCGCTGGCATTCGTCAGGGCAGAGAGGGCAGCGAGGTCGATGCCAGCGTCCCGGGATATGAGGGGTACTATCACAGTCACGGGGCTGCAAGCAACGGCGTCTTTGATGACGAGCACTTCTCGGACCGCGACAAGCGTACTGCGGACCGTTATGCTAAGCCGGCCTATGTAGTCACGCCTTCAGGGAGGATGCTACGCTATGATCCGACGCCTTATCACCCAACCATGGGCGCCACAACAGAGATTGGTACGGTCCATCCATGATTGGCAATGGCTCATTCTCGTGTTTGTGCTTGTCGGTCTAGGTGGCATCCGGGATGCATCGGCGCAGCAACCCCAGGATGCTGTCAAACATTCATATGTTCCACCAAACGGCTTCGTGCCGGACAGTCTCACCGCGGTGCGTATCGCTGAAGCCGTGCTAAGCCCGATCTATTCCGCCGAGCTTCTGAATTCCGAGCGACCATTCCAGGCCACGCTGTCTGGCGATACGTGGACCGTTGAAGGATCAACTCCTCACGTCCACCCAGGCAGAGATTATATCGGCGGCGTAGCGGTTGTCGAGATCAGCAAGGCCGATGGCCGGATTCTACGCGTTAGCCATGGAAGGTGAGAAGTTGTCACGTAGTTTCGACTGATCCGATACGGCGTGGATCGCGCATTGCAGACCTACGACCGACTTGCCAGGCGCACTAGACTACTCGACGCGGTGACAAAAGACGAGACCAAGGGAGTGCGGACGTATGTATGGCGCTGCTCTTTGCGGCGTGCGAGCGCGAGTCGAGTGTGAATTGGGGCCTCACTGGGCCGTCCGGGTCGCTGGACCTCACGCGCTGTCACCGCCATGCGGGCGTGGCCCGATCGGGCGTGTGCAGGGTCGGCCCTGCGCGGCGGGCCGAGTGTTTCGTTGGGCCTCAGCTGGGGCGGTCGGGTCACCGGGCCTCGCCGCATGGGGCAACACCGACGGTCAGTTGTCAAACAGCGCCGAGGAGCAGCGTACCTGGTGGGACCGTCGCGCGACACTCAAAGATCCTGGGTGCTCCGGCCAGCCGCGCACGCGTCTCACCGGGCACGACTCATCTTCACGGGCGCTTCAGGTCCGGGGGAAACCGGAGGACGTGAGTCAGCACGGCGGTCACTCCAACGGCGGACCGTCAGAGGCCGCGACAGGTTTGGATGGTCGAAGCATCTCCCCCTACGCTCGGCTCAGAGACAGATGAGGCACGGGACATTCGGTCGATCACCTAGTGCACTAACGGTTTTACGCCGCGCGCGACGGTACCCGGTCGTGGACCGCGCACCAGCGCATCTCGTCGAAGGCTTCCCCGGTCTGCATGATGTGGAGCAGCAGGGGCACGAGCTTCCGGGCGATGGCGCACATCGCACTGGTCTTCGCCCCGCCATTGCGGGCCCGGAGCGCCAGGTACTCGCTTCGATAGAGGCCCCGGGTCATACACCAGCGGGCCGCCAGCAGGAAGAGCTGTCGGCGAAGCGCCGGCCGGCCCCGCTTGGTCTGCTTGATCCGCCCGCGCACCGACGTGCCGCTCTCTTTCCTCGCCAAGTTCATACCCGCGAGCTTCAAGACCTGGCGTGGCGACTCCTAGGTCTCCGGCGTCCCGAGCTCCGCGACGAGGGTGGCCGCACACACGACGCTCACCCCTGGCACGGTCGTGAGGGCCCGGGCGGCGGGGTGCTGCTCGACGAGTAGCGCGAGCCGCGTGTCGATCTCGTGGAGCTGGCACCGCAGGAGCTCCCACCGGGTGAGCAACCGGTGGATCTCGGCGCGGCGCGCGGAGGCCGCCGTTTTCAAGGCGACACTGGTCCGCGCGGCGTCGAGTAGACGGGCCACGCGCTCGCGCGGGAGGTGGTTCTGCGAGACGGTCTTGGCCACCCGGTACACCGTCTCTGGCGTCGCACCGGCTAGGTCACGTGGGAGCGGCCACCGGCCGAGGAGCGCGAGGGCGGTCGGCTTGGCGATCGTGCAGAAGAACCCAGCAAACTCTGGCCAGGCGAGATCGAGCACGCTCAACAAACGATTCCGGAGCCGCGTCTCGTCGACCGTAACGCGCTGGCGCTCGGTCGTGAGCAGCCGGAGCTCGGCCGGGAGCTCGTGCAGGTCGGGGAAGCCGACGAAGAGTCCGGCTTCGAGCAACTTGCCAATCTGTGCAGCATCCTTGGCGTCGTCTTTCCTCGGGCTATTGTCCTCGACCTCCTTGAAGCGCTTGGTGACCGAGGGGAGGACATTGACGATCACGTAGCCCCGCCGGCGGAGGTCGTGCGCGAAGGTGAAGCCGTGGTGCCCGGCGAACTCGATGCCGGCGAGGATCCGCCCGCGAGAGACATTGGGGAAGAGGGACATCAGGTGCGCGTCGGCCGTATCGAAGCCCGCCCGGCTGACTGGCACGGTGAACGCTTTCGTCCGGTGGCCGTCCGCGCCGCGCGCGACGAGCTTGTGGAAACTCTTCCCTGTGTCGACGCCGACATGGACGGGGAACGTGTGGGCGTAGGCCGATTTCTCGTCAGCGGTCATAGGCGGCGGCTCCAGTGAGGCGTCTGGCGGGGATTGGGACGCCTCATGCGCCCGCGCTCCTGATACGCCGATCGCTCGGCCGCGTTTCATCTTCGGCTGCGCGGACGATGTCGCCGCTCACGGACTCTCGATTCGGACCCGAACCATGGCGTCGCCCCATGATCCCACGCTAACATCGAGTTGTAGATGTGTTTCGTGGTCCGTTTCTCAGGACCTAAGTGCAAGCACCGCGACGTCTCGCACTTTGCGCTCCTCGCTCATCACCGCGAGGAGCGCGTCGTTTATGGGCCGTTGATAGCACGTGAGCAACGTTGCGGTGTCCTGCAACCCGCCGGCCGCCGGGACATCGGTAATCGACAGGTGCTTCCGCTCAGTCGCCCTCTTCCGCCGATACGGGTGCCAGAGCCCGCCCTCGAGCTTAGGTAACTTCGCCTTCCGCTCGGCATGTACCAGCCACCGGTCGAAAAGGTGACGGTCCTCGGGATTGCCGCGTTGCGCTCTGCCGCGAAGACCCAGCCACCAACCGCATTGAGCTGGCGCTGAAACTGCCGGAGCTCGCCGAGGAGAGCATCTGGTGCCGACGCGACCCACTCGCGCCACCTCTCGTCTGCTTCCGCGCGCCACCTAATCGAGCTGCGGTCCCAAAGTATATCTCCCCACCGCAGCTGCCGAATGGCGCCCAGCCGCCGGTCTCGCGTTCCCGATGGTACCGTTTGAGGATCACGCGGAAGCGGCGAACGCCTTCATAGATTTCCTCGCCGATCGATACGACGGCGGCGCCTAGCGAGCTGCGTGTCGGCAATCCGAAGGAGGCACGATGGGGCAGGCCAAGCGCCGGAAGGAGTATGGCAACGACGGCACCCGACCGCCGCACGCCGCGACGCGCCGGGAAGTGTTTCGACGGGTGAAGCCCAGCGTCGTCGCCATTGCGATTCCGCCGGGCGAACTCGTTGATCCGAGACCAGGAGACGCGTTCACCAAGGAATCGGTGAAGGAGCTGTACGAGAAGATCGGTATTATTGGTTCTGGCTTCTTCGTACACGAAAGCGGCATCGCCGTGACTGCGAAGCACGTGGTACAGCCATGGATCGAAGAATCGCAAGCCATTGCGAAGGGCGCTTCGCAGACTCTTACCCCGCTACGGGCGCTCATCCATGTGCCAACGCGCCAAGACGCCGGGCGTACGTTATATGGCTTTGGCATGGCTCCCATCGACGGCATTGTCAGTGACGAAACACTTGACCTTGCCGTGCTGAGGGTGCGGCTACCGAAAACACCCTTGCCGCCACTCAGTGTTTTGGAGTCCGCGACGTCAGATTGCGAAGAGGGCGATCAAATCGGGATTTGCGGATACCCTTACGGACGTCTACTGCACCGAGAGATTCTCGGAGCGGTCATCAACCCATCTTTCTCAGCAGGGATCGTCAGCGCCGTCTTTCCGTATCCTGGGGCTCCACGGAATCTGTCTCCTTTCTTTCAGATCGACGCGGTGGTCAATCCTGGAAACAGTGGGGGTCCGGTCTTCGACCTGGTGTCCGGAAAGGCGCTCGGCGTTGTAGTGCAATGGACCCGCATACCCAAGGCAGCGATGTTGCTCGTGGAGAATCCCCGCCTCTCGACGCCCACCAAGAAGAGCTATACGGCAGTTGAGGGGAATATTGAAATGCCGATCGGTTACGGACACGCCCTCGATGCCCGCTTGGCCGACCCGCTAATTATTGAGATCCTCAAGCCCGAGTCCGTCGGGGTCTCGAAGGTGTTCTCGCGTCCGCCCGCGTCCTGACGCCGCCCGTCCGTGCGAAGTCGGTCGAGAATGGCGAGCTGCCGCTACGCCGGTGCATCCGCGGCGGCTTGGTTGCGCGTGACTGAGCCACCAGGTCGATCCCGAGTCGCCAATTACGAGTCCTTTCTCTCGACGCACCACCTCGCGAGCCGCCTCGTGCACTGCGGGCTCCTTGGTCGCGGCTTTCTCGTCGAGCCTGGTGCCTTCCACGATAAACAGCGCGGGGTTCAAGGTCGTTAGCTCTCTCGCGAACTTCTCGGTGCGCTCTCAGCTATGTCCGTGGCGCCTCAAGTCGCCTGAGTAGCCGATCCAACCGATCGGGGTGTGAGTCGCGAAGGCACCTGAACCCCGAATCGAATGATCCACCCGGAAGAACCGAATCCCCCATGGGTCCCAGGTCCGCTATCTCCAACGGCGCTGGGCTCGCGTTCAGCTCGTGGCGTGCCGGTCAAATCCCGCCGTCCCGATTCGGGCTTCCTTGCGGCGACGTACTTCGTCCCTGCTCCCCGATAGGGCCTCGACGCACCAAGGGCAGTACCCATGTGCTGGCCACAGATCGTAACTTCTATCCCCGTGACCTTCCCCCCGCGATGAGGAACACTAATTATGGGTCCTGACCCTGCCTGAGGCGGGAGGATCCGATGCGGAAGAGCCGGTTCAGCGATGAGCAGATCCTGGCGATGGTACGCGAGGCGGAGGGCGGGAAAGCCGCCGAGGTCTGCCGG
>JAJPIM010000015.1 GCA_021324775.1 Gemmatimonadota bacterium | reverse complement strand
TGCACCGCCGTGATCGCCGCCGTCAACGTCGTCTTCCCATGGTCCACGTGCCCAATCGTCCCCACGTTCACATGCGGCTTCGTCCGCTCAAACTTCGCCTTCGCCATGTTCTCGATTCTCGCCGTGTTAGGAGCGCCTGGTCCGCTCGCCGCCTGCCGTCACTCGCTGCACGAAGCGCCGTCGCTCTCGCCCTTTCTACTTTCTACTCTCTGATTTTCTACTTTCAGATTTCGGGTCTTGTCTACTTTCTACTTTCTGTTTTTCTACTCTCTCACGCGCGAAGCGCGTGAAGCGCGTGAAGCGCGTGAAGCTCGCGATCGGGATTGAACCGATGACCTCACCCTTACCAAGGGTGTGCTCTACCAACTGAGCTACGCGAGCGCCTGCGTCCCGCCTCCCCGCCACCTCTCGTCTCACCGCTCGTCTCACCGCCGCCATCGACACGCACCCATCCGGCACGCGCTCACCCGAAGCGGGAGACGGGGCTCGAACCCGCGACATCAAGCTTGGAAGGCTTGCGCTCTACCAACTGAGCTACTCCCGCGGTATCACACGCACTCAAAACATGCACACCAATACATGCACGCCGGACACGCACTGGCCGGCCTGCATGCCCGCACTGACAAACACACCGATCCTCCGGATCCTCCATGGTGGGGGAAGGATTCGAACCTTCGAAGGCGTGAGCCGGCAGATTTACAGTCTGCTCCCGTTGGCCGCTTGGGTACCCCACCCCGACTCACCCCGCCGCATGCCGGCATCACTCGTTGGCAGAGCCGACGGCGAGACTTGAACTCGCAACCTGCTGATTACAAATCAGCTGCTCTGCCAATTGAGCTACGTCGGCACACAGCGGTTTTGCGCCAGACTCGTAGAATACGCAGACGGGCGGAGGGTGTCAAGCCGTTGTGCAGCGCGCGCTTGGGCCACTGGCACGCAATTGCACGCGATCGGCCTACCCGGTCTTCTTCCAGCTCGTCCCGTCGCCGCTGTCCGCAATCGACACACCCCGCGACGCCAACTCTTCCCGGATCGCGTCCGCTGCACGGAAATCCCGCCGGCTCCTCGCCTCCCGGCGCGCCCGCAACCGCTCCTCCACGTACTGGCGGAATACCAGATCCTCCGCTGTCTCCGCGACAGCCACGGCCCCCACGGCCCCCACCGCGGCCGCAGCGGCCCCATCCGTACCCCCGACCACCCCTCCAGCCCTCGCCGGCGGCACGATCCCGAGCGTTGCTTCGATGAACGCCACCGCCCCCCGAGCCCGCTCCAACGCCCCCTGATCGTTCCCTCTCCTGTCGAGATCGGCATTCGCCGCCCGCACGAAATCGAACACCGCCGCCAAGGCCTGCGGCGCGTTGAGGTCATCGAATAACGCCGCCCGCACCCGATCAGCGAACTCATCTGCAATCGCCGCCATCGCCGGCGTCCCACCCCTGGCCCCGGGCGCCGCCACCCGCTCGGCGAACTCCCCCACGTGCGCCACCGCCCGCTGCGACGCCTCGAGCGCCGCCTCCGACAGGTTCAACACCTGCCGGTAATGCGTCGTGTACATCAGATGCCGGAGTGCCGCCCCCGAGATCCGCGCCGCGCGAAGGTCCGCCACCGACAACACGTTCCCGACCCGCTTCGCCATCTTGGCGCCGTCCGTCAACAGGAACTCGCCATGGCACCACCGGCGCGAGAAGGTCACCCCCGTCGCACCCTCCGACTGCGCGATCTCGTCCTCGTGATGCGGAAAGATGAGATCCACGCCGCCGCAGTGCAGATCGAGCGTGTCCCCCAGCAACGCCTGCGCCATCGCCGAGCACTCGAGATGCCACCCGGGCCGGCCACGCCCCCACGGCGAATCCCACGCCGCCCCCGCGCGCTCATCCTCCGGCTTCGCCGCCTTCCACAACGCGAAATCCTGCGCGTTCTCCTTCGAGTAGTCGTCCTGCGCCACCCGCGCACCCGCCTTCACTTCACGCGTGTCCAGTCGCGACAACCGCCCATACTGCGGAAACCGCCCGATCGCGAAATACACGGAACCGTCGTCCGCCCGGTACGCCAGCTTCCGCGCCATGAGCCGCCCGACGAGCTGGATCATCTGCGGGATATAGTCCGTCGCCCGCGGATAATGCTCGGCATCTTCGATCTTGAGATACCGGCGATCGGCGTGAAACACCGTGATCTCCGGATCGGTGATCGCGCCGATCGTCAGGCCTTCCCGATGCGCCTTCGCGATGATCTTGTCGTCCACATCCGTCAGGTTCATCACCTGGTCGACGGACCACCCGCGCAGCCGGAGCGTCCGCCGGAGCAGATCCTCGAACAGAAAGGTCCGGAAGTTTCCGAGATGCGCCGGCTTGTAGACGGTCGGCCCGCACGTGTACATCCGCACGGTCCGCCCGTCCGCAGGAGCGAACGGCTCGACTGAGCGTGTCATCGTGTCGTACAACCGCAGTTCGGACGTGGCCAGATCTGGCATGGTCGCGGAAATATGTCAGGATCAGCCGCCGGCCGTCTGCTCCGACAACGCAACCATGTCCACCACGGGCGCGGAATCCGGGAGCCGCACGTCCCCCTCCGGCGCCGGCACTCGCAGGACCACCGCCCGGTCAGCGCGCGAGCGGCGGAATCCCCGGCCGGCGTAAATCCGCTCGATCAGGATCCGGCGCACCACGACCATGATGGAGGCCAGCAGCGGCACCGCCACGACGAGCCCCAGCGGGCCGAGCAGCGCGCCGGCGATCAGCACCGCCAGCATCGTCAGCACCGGCGGCAAATCCACCCGCCGCGACATCACGAGCGGCGACACGACGTTCCCGTCGATCACGTGCACCACCACCCCGACACCGATCACGAGCAGCGCCTTCGACATCCCGCCGCCACTCCCCAGCACGAATAACGCCGGCAGCACGGTCGCCAGCAGGACGCCGAATACCGGCACCAGCGCCGCCACGCCACTGAAGACGCCGAAGGTCAGCCAGTAGGGAACGCCGACTGCCGCCAACCCGATCGCCGTCAGCCCCCCGAGGATGAACATCGTGGAGAGTTGTCCCACGATGTAGGCCCGCAGGGTGTCGCCCAGCCCGTCCAGCACGTCGCGCACGAGATCGCGATAGACCGGCGGAAAGAACACGATCAGCCACTCGCGGTACACACCCGGATACAGCGCCAGATAGATGCTCATGACCGCGACAGTGAACAGCGCAATCGCCGCCCCCAGCACGGACAGCACACGCTTCGATACGTCGCCGAAGAGCGAGGGCAGCCGGTCCGACAGAAATCCGTAGATCTGCCCCGTCAGCGCGTGCGGCCCGAGCTTCGCCGCGACGTCCGACATTCCCGGCACCTGCGACAGCGCCTGCGTCACCCACGCGTCCCAGATCTGCAGTTGCCCCGGCACGGTCGCGATGAGTCCCCGGGTCTGCGACAGCACCGGCGGAACGAGGACCCACATGAGCCCGACCCCGGCCGCGAGGGTCCCGACCACCGCCAGCCAGAACGCGACCAGGCTGGGGAGCCGGAGCCGGCGCGCGATGTAGTCCCGGACAGCGCCCAGATACAGCGCTACCAGCACGGCGAGAAAAAGCAGCAGCAGGATGTCGGCGGTGACCGCGACGATCCATAACGCGAGCGCGGTCAATACGACGGCCACCAGCACCGCCCCGACCCGCATGCGCCTCACGCCGCTCGTCATGTGCCGTGATCCCGTGATGTCACCAGCTCTCTCAAAGCATGACGCGGGCCGCGAGCCGCCCGGCTCTCGTCACCCCCGCGCCGCGGCACTCCCGCAGGCACGTTCGCGGCATCTCCGCGGAGCCGTCAGCTGGGCTTTGGTCCGTCCGGGATTTCCTCGACGTCCGCGGTCTCGATCCCGTCGTCCGGATTCGGCGCACTGCCGGACGTGTTGCCGGCGCCAGCGCCCGAGCCTGGGGCCAGGGCCGGCTTGGCCGGCTGAGCAGGCGCTGGCGCACTCGCTGGCGCACTCGCCGTCGCACCGGCTCCGAGCTGCTTCGCCTGGCCGGCGCTCCCGCCCGATCCGAGCATCCCCATCTGCTGCTTGAGCTGCAGCAGCCGGAAATCCGCGTCCTGCGCGCCGGCCGCCGCCTCCAGCTGCTTGAAGTCCTTGCCGAGCCGGTCGCCCGTGAACTCCTCGTCGATCTCCGCATGCGCCTTGAGCTGCCGCTCGTTCTGGTCGATCCGCTCCTCCATCCGGGCGAACGCCTCGAACGCCGACTTCTCCGACAGCGAGGACATCGTCTCCGAGATCCGCTTCTGCGCCTGGGCACGCCGCTGCCGTGCGATCAGGAGGTTCTTCTTCCGCTTCGCCTCCTCGATCTTCTCGTGCAGGTCGCGCAGGGCATTCTTCAGCTTCTCGGTCTCATCGCGGTGCGACTGCCAGGTCGTTTCAAGCTGCTGCCCGTGCGCGAGGTACTCGTTCTGCCGG
The DNA here is from genome assembly GCA_021324775.1 of Gemmatimonadota bacterium. GTDB lineage: Bacteria > Gemmatimonadota > Gemmatimonadetes > Gemmatimonadales > Gemmatimonadaceae > Palsa-1248. The sequence continues at coordinate 8,501 of JAJPIM010000015.1, read as the reverse complement.
AGCAGCGCCTGCTTCGCGAGGTCGTCGCGCCCCTCCCGGACCGCCAGCACCGCGCGGTTCTCCCAATCCTGCGCCTGGCGATGCTCCTGGTCGGTCTGGTCGCGCAGCCGCTTCTCATCCGCGATCGCCGCCGCGACCTGCTGCTTCGCCTTCACGAGCTGCGACTGCATGTCGACGATGATCTGATTCAGCATCTTCTCGGGATGTTCGGCCGAGGAGATGAGATCGTTGATGTTGGAGCGGAGGAGTGTGGTAAGACGGTCGAAGATGCCCATGCGTATGCCCGGTACTACCGCGCTTCGCGGTACGTCGAGAGCTCGCGGAGATGTGCCGTGAGCGCCAAGGTCATGCCCTCGTAGCTTGCCAGGAACTCATCGAAATCGAGATCGGCGAGCTCGAGCGCCTGGGTCAGGACGATCGAACCCCCCTCTATACCATACGAACCATGCACGAGGTCGGTTGCATTGAGTTGCAGCAGCCTGCGGTTGAGGCTCGCCGCCTTCCCGTCGTTGGACGGCACGTTCATCACCTTCATCCGTAATAGGACGACGGGCGGCGAATAATGCACGATGATGTCCAGATCGAGCGCCCCGGGCGGCCGGACCACCCACAGTCCGGGCTCGATCTCGTTGTAGGCCGCGCCGCCGCCCTTGGACGTCAGGCGGTCCAGGAAACTCTCGATGTCTTCGCGGGTGACCATGTGTGCCGTGCCTGTAACGGCGTGGCTACGCCGTCTCGATGACGCCCTGGCTACTACGCCTGGACCATGACGCCGTGGTTGTGACGAGTGCGCTTAGACTTAACCCCGCGGCCGGAGGCGGTAAAGGCGCCGAGGCTCCAATCCCCAGTCTCCAATCCCCAATCCCCAATCCCTAGTCCCCAGTCCCTAGTCCCCAGCCCCCAATCCCCAATCCCCAGTCCCCAATCCCCAATCCCCAGTCCCCAATCCCCAATCCCCAGTCCCCAGTCCCCAATCCCCAATCCCCAATCCCCAACCCTAGACTACCTTCAGCCGCCGGACCGGCGGGACGGCTCGGAGCCGACGGCCGAGCAGCGAACGGAGGTACTCCCCGGTGTAGGACGCGGCCACCTCGGCCACCTCTTCCGGCGTCCCCGCCGCCACCACGGTCCCACCCCGCGCTCCCCCCTCCGGGCCCAGGTCGATGATCCAGTCGGCCGTCTTGATCACGTCCAGATTGTGCTCGATGACGAGCACCGTATTCCCCCGGTCAACCAACCGGTGCAGCACGTCCAGCAATACGCGAACGTCCTCGAAATGCAGCCCGGTCGTCGGTTCGTCCAGGATATAGAACGTCCGGCCCGTGTCCCGCTTCGAAAGCTCGGTCGCCAGCTTGACCCGCTGCGCCTCCCCCCCGGACAACGTCGTCGCGCTCTGTCCAAGGTGGATGTACCCTAACCCTACGTCAGCCAGCGTCGAGAGTTTCTGTTTGATCCGCGGCTGGTTCTCGAAGAACGCGCACGCATCCTCGACGGTCAGCTCCAGCACATCGGCGATGCTCAGCCCCCGGAACCGGACTTCCAGCGTCTCCCGGTTGAACCGCTTCCCCTTGCACACTTCGCACGGCACGAACACGTCCGGCAGGAAGTGCATCTCGATCTTCACGAGCCCGTCGCCCTGGCATGCCTCGCAGCGGCCGCCCTTCACGTTGAAGGAGAACCGCCCCGGGCCATAGCCGCGGATCTTGGCCTCCGGCATCTCGGCGAACAGCTCCCGGACCGGCGTGAACACACCCGTATACGTCGCAGGGTTCGACCGCGGGGTCCGGCCAATCGGGCTCTGGTCGATGTCGATGACTTTGTCGAGGTGCTGCAGCCCCGTGAGCCGTGCATGCTCGCCGGGAATCACCCGCGCCCGATAGAAATGCCGGGCCATCGACCGGTGGATGATGTCCTCGACCAGTGTGCTCTTCCCCGATCCCGAAACGCCGGTCACCGCCACGAAACAGCCCAGCGGGATCTCGACGTCCACATCCCGGAGGTTGTGCGCCCGCGCTCCCTCGACCCGCAGCACGTGGTGCGGGTTGAACGGCCGCCGCGCTGTGGGCACCGAGATCTCCCGCTGTCCGGTCAGATACAGCCCCGTGATCGAATCCGGATTCGCCATCAGCGCATCCAGATCCCCCTCGGCGATCACCGCGCCACCATGCTTCCCCGCCCCGGGACCCATGTCGATGATGTAGTCCGCGGCCCGCATCGTCTCCTCGTCGTGCTCCACGACGATCACGGTGTTGCCGAGATCGCGGAGGCGCTTGAGGGTGACCAGGAGCCGCGCGTTGTCGCGTTGATGCAGCCCGATCGACGGCTCATCCAGAATGTAGAGCACGCCCACCAGCCGCGACCCGATCTGTGTCGCGAGGCGGATCCGCTGCGCCTCACCGCCCGATAATGACTCCGCCGGCCGGTTGAGGGTCAGGTATTCGAGCCCGACATCCACGAGGAACCGGAGACGCTCCCGCACTTCCTTGAGAATCGGACCCGCCACGCCGGGATCCAGCCCCGGCTTCCCCGGCGCCCGCACGCCCAATCCCTCGAACCACCGCTGTGCATCGGCCACCGACAGCTCGACGACTTCTCCGATGTTGCGGTCTTCGATCGTGACCGCCAGCGATTCTGGCTTGAGCCGTCGGCCGCTGCACGCCGAGCACGGCGCCCCCACCATGTACTGCGCAAGCTCCATTTGCACGGAATCCGACTGCGTCTCGTCGTGGCGCCTCTGCACGTGCGCGAGGATCCCCTCCCACCGCGTGCCGTCGTCGGTCACCGCGTCTGCCCTCGTCCCCTTCCGGCCACCCGTCCCGTAGAGCAGCGTGTCGCGCACGGTCTGCGACAGTTGGCCCCACGGCGAGTTCAGCTCGAACCGGTATCGCTTGGCCAGCCCCGGCAGAATCACTTTGCGCAGATACCCGTCGGGCTCCCCCCACGGCAGGACCACGCCTTCGAGTATCGAGATGCTCGGATCGCCGAGGATCAGCTCTTCGGAAACTTCACGCCGCGTCCCGAGACCGCTGCACGCGGGACACGCGCCGAACGGCGAATTGAACGAGAAGTGCCGTGGCTCGAGTTCCGGCAGCGAAATGCCGCACACGGGACACCCGTACTTTTCGGAATAGAGATGGGTCTCGCCGCCGGTGCTGCCGCCGCGAGGATACGCCACCACCTCGACCAGGCCGTCGGCCAGCCTGAGTGCCGTTTCGATCGAATCGGACAGCCGCCCCCGATCCTCGGCCCGCACGGTCAGCCGGTCCACCACCACTGACACGCTGTGATTCTGCCGGCGGTTCAGCTTCGGCGGGTCCGCCACTTCCACGAGCGCCCCGTCCACGATCGCGCGGATGAAACCCTGCTTACGCGCCGATTCGAACAGCTCGCGAAACTCGCCCTTGCGCCCGCGCACCAGCGGCGCGAGCACTTCGATCCGCGTTCCGGGCACCCACGTCAGCACGACGTCGGCGATCTGCCCCGCGCTCTGGCGCTGCACCGGCCGCCCGCAGTTGGCGCAATGCGGTGTCCCCGCGCGCGCATACAGCAGCCGCAGATAGTCGTAGATCTCCGTGACGGTACCCACGGTCGACCGCGGGTTGTGCCCCGCACTCTTCTGCTCGATCGCGATGGCCGGCGACAGCCCGTCGATCGAGTCCACGTCCGGCTTCTCCATCAACCCCAGGAACTGCCGCGAATACGCGGAGAGCGACTCCACGTACCGGCGCTGTCCCTCGGCATAGATGGTGTCGAACGCGAGCGACGATTTCCCCGATCCCGACAGTCCCGTGACGACGGTCAGCCGGTCCCGAGGGATCGTGACATCGATGTTGCGGAGGTTGTGCTCGCGCGCCCCACGAACGATCAGTGACTCTTCCGGCATAAGCTGCGAAAGCTCATCGGAGCCGGCGCCGGAAGCCAGGGCCCGCTACCACTCGGGCCGCCGTGTCCCGCAGATTGCCTTACCTTTCCGAAGGCTCCCTCGTCCTCGGTGCAACAGCCACTATGGCACATACCGACGCGCTCGTCGTCCTGACTACTGTCGCAAACGCAGATGAGGCGGTCAATCTCATCCGCGAACTGCTCGACCGCCGGCTCGTCGCGTGCGGCACGCTGATCCCCGGCGCTCGCTCGCTCTACCGGTGGGATGACAAGGTGGCGGATGAATCGGAGGTCGTCGTGCTGCTCAAGACGCGAGGTGCCCGCATCGATGCGCTCCAGGCAGCGTTCGAGACCCTGCATCCGTATAAGGTGCCTGAGTTGCTGGCGCTGCCGGTGACGGCCGGTGCCGGCCGGTACCTGAGTTGGATCGACAAAGAGACGTCACTGGCGCTGGCCTAGCTGTTGGCCTAGCCTCTCCACCAGCCGGCCGGGCGAGGGCCCCCCGCGTGGCAGATTCCATCGCAGCACCATTTCCGCCATTTCCCGTCGCCGACGCGGCCGTATCGCCTCGGCAGTCCGGAGAGGAGAACACCGCCGCCGCGAGTCACGCACCGCCTGACTCGCCCGCTGCCGGCACCGGCGCACCAAGCGCCGGCGCACCCGCTGCCTCACCATCCGCCGACGCCTCGGAGAAAACGGTCCGCGCGCAACACGCCGCCGAGTCGGAAGCGCTCACCGAACAAGGGATCCAGCTCTGCCGCACCGCGCGCTGGCGCGCTGCGATCGAGCCGCTCCGCCGCGCCACGGAGCTCGACGCCGCCAACGCCATGGCCTTCTACTACCTCGGCGACGCCTACAACCACTCCGACTCGCTGAGCGCCGCGCTCGAGGCGTTCGAGTCCGCGTCCCGCCTGCAGCCCGACCACTGGCGCGCGCTCAAGGGTGTCGGAATCGTGCTCGACCGGATGCGCCGTCCGCAGGAAGCCACCGCCGCGTACCAGCGCGCCCGCGAAGCACAGAGCAAAGCGCCGACGCACTAACGACGCGCCCAACGCCCAGCCCCCAATCCCCAATCCCCAATCCCCAGTCCCCCATCCCCAAACCCCCGTCCCCAACCCCCAGCCCTGAATCCTCACGCCACAAGCCGCTGGCCGCACCCCGCGCAATACCGCGCCGCCGGCTCGGCGACCGCCGCCCCACAGCCGGCGCACACGCCCGGCAGATACCGCGCACAATTCGAGCAGAAGAGCGCGTCGCGCTCCGGGCGCGGCCCGCACGCCGGACACGTCCGCCGCGGCGCAACCTCCGCACCGGGCGAGCCGCCGCGCGACCCACCCCCACCCGTCTCCTCGCGACGGAGTTCGCTTAGCGCGTCCGCGGTATACGCCGCCTTGAGCGCCGCGTAGTCGGCGTCCGACAATTTGCCGGTCTGGCGGTCGAACTCGATCTCCCGCAGCGCATCGATCGCGCGCGCCCCATCCTCACTGGACTCCAGCACGACCGCGGCACGCGCACGCCGCTCGCCCGCCGCTCCGGCACCGGTGAACATCGGAAGGAGGACGTACGCCAGCACCGCGGCCGCCGCGATCCCCCCAACCGTGAGCGTCACCATATACCCGGTCATGCGCGATCACGCTCCACCACCGGCAATTGGTCGGCCGCAGCGCGCCTCATCGTCCCTGGTAGGGGCCGGTCGCGACCGGCCCGGTAGATCCCGCAGATCGGCCACCAGATCACCGACGGATGACCCACGATCGCGCGCGACCGATGCATCAGCGCTCGTCGTCCCGGATCGCAGCATCGAGACGGGCCATCTCATCCGGCGTCGCGGCCGGCGCATCCGCTGGGAGCGATGCGGCGGCGTCACCAGTGACGCCTGCCGTTACCCCACGCCACCGGCGAATGAGCGCGGCGACCGCGACCGTCGCCCCGCCGAGCGCCACGAACGGCGCGACATACCCCGCCCAGTTGAATCCCTCGCGCACCGGCGACATCAGCACCCGCTCACCATAGGTCTTCCGGAACGCGTCCAGGATCTCCGCCGCCGTGTACCCGCCGAGCACGAGATTGACGATGTCGTGGTGCATCGGCGGCGACACCGGGCAGGTAAAATCGGTCGTGCGGCACGTGAAGACGTCCAGCGTGCAGCCACACTGGCAATGCAGTTGATGCTCGAGTGCATCGCGCTGGCCATCGGACATCGAAGGCTTCGCGCCAGGCTTGGGCGGTAGCACCACCGGACGGTACGCGCTCTCGTTCATGGGACCGCTCATCGTGGTCCGCGGCCCCTGCGTCACGCCTTGTCCGTCCTGCTCGCCGCTTTGCTGGGTGTCTTGTCCGCGCGCGCGGCGCGGAAGCGCCACTCCCGCGACGCCAACGGCGGCCGCGATCAGGAAATCGCGGCGCGTGTACGACTCGGTGTGCCGGTGGCGGGACATTACAGGGCTGCGTCCGCTGGTGAGGGCCGGGCCGCCGGCCGCATCACCGCCGCGTAGCCGCTCTGCGCGCGCGTGCGATCGCTCGCCGGCCACATCACGATCAACCCGCCTAGCGCCATGACCATCCCGCCGTACCAGACCCACCACACGAGCGGGTTGAAGGTGATGCGGATCTCGGCGGTGTCCGGAGCTGTCTGGCCGGTGAACACCACGTACACATCCTGGGACGGCTTCTCGTAGATCCCCACCGCGGTCGATGGCTCGAACGTCGGCTGGCCGCGGCTGTCGACGTGCTGCCGCTTCTCACTCTCGATCAGCGGCATCGCCCGGCCATCGCGCCACGGCTTGAGGGTCACCGCCGTCACCTGCCGGTTCAACGCGTCGAACCGCGAGATCCCGTCGCTCACGAACCGCCATGCATGGCCGTACGGGTCGGTGGCCCTGAACGCCTGCCCGGTCGTGAGCGTGACGTCGAACTCACGCTTGAACGCGAGCCCCGCAAACGCACAGAACAACATGACCACGCCGGCGTGCACGATGTAGCCGCCGTAGCGGCGCCGGTTGCGCGCGACCAGCCGCACGAATGCCATGATGGGATTCTCACCGTGCATGCGCATCCGCGCTCCCACACCCTTGTAGAACTCCTGCAGGATGGTGCCCGAGACGAAACCCGCGAGGATGTACGCGACGAGTGCGTGCCATTCGCGCATTCCGAGCACCAGCAGCACCGCACCCACGACGATCGCCGTGAACGCGGGAACGGCGAATTGGCGCCGGACGTTCGACACCGAGGTGCGCCGCCAGGCGATCAGCGGGCCGATGCCGGTGAGCGCCAGCAGGAGAAGACCCAGCGGGACGTTGACGGCATTGAAGAACGGCGGCCCCACCGTGATCTTCGTGCCGCGCACGGCCTCGCTGAGGATCGGGAAGAGCGTTCCCCACATCACCGAGAACGCAATCCCGACGAGCAGCACGTTGTTGTACAGGAACGCGGCCTCCCGGCTCAGCATGCTCTCGAGTTCGGCCTTCGCCTCCAGGTTGTGCAGCCGCGTGACGACGAGATAGGTGGTGACGGACAGCGCGATCACGAGCAGCGCCCCGAACCACACACCGACGGGAGACTGCGCAAATGAATGCACGCTCTGAATGACGCCGCTGCGCGTGATGAAGGTGCCGAGGATCGCGAGCAGGAACGTGGAGACCACGAGGACCACGTTCCATTTCCGCAGCATCCCGCGCTTTTCCTGGATCATGATCGAATGGAGAAATGCGGTGCCGGTGAGCCACGGCAGCAGCGACGCGTTCTCCACGGGATCCCATGCCCAGTACCCGCCCCACCCCAGTTCGACGTACGCCCACCACATGCCGAGCGTGATGCCGATCGTGAGGAAGAACCACGACACCAGCGCCCACCGGCGCACCGCCGCCAACCACTCGGCGTCCAGCCGCCGCGTGATCAGCGCCGCGATCGCGAACGCGAACGGCACGGTCGTGGCGACGTAGCCCAGGTAGAGATTTGGCGGGTGGAACGCCATCCCGGGGTTCTGCAACTGCGGGTTCATCCCGTTGCCGTCGATGACGTCGTACGGCAGGCGCTCGAACGGGCTGTCGCCGAAGCAGATCGTCGCCAGGAAGAAGAGCGTGACCGCGGCGAGCACGCCGGACACGTACGGCATCAGCACACGGTTGCGATTCCGGTTGCTCCACACCGCAATCGCGGAGTACGTCGTCAGGATGAGCGCCCAGAAAAGCATCGAGCCGGCCTGACCCGCCCAGAACGCACTCAGGGTGTAGAGGTGCGGCAGGTTGCGGCTGGTGTAGGACGCCACGTACCGCAAGCTGAAGTCATGCTGCACGAGCGCCGTCCACAACCCGAGCGACGCCACGACCACGAACCCCCATGTGGCATACACCGCGCGCTCGCCCGACGCGATGAGATCCTGGCGCCGGAGCACGCCGCCCGTGAACGACGTGACACACGCCCACCCCGCGACGAGGAGCGCGATCCAGAGCGACATCTCGCCCAGCAATATCACGAGCAGGCTCTCATGAACTCACACATAAGGCCTGTCGCCGAGGGCAGCAGGCGCCGTTCGAGAACGGCGCACCTTGCCGCCGTCCCCAGGCCCGTCGTCGAGGGCAGCAGGCGCCGTTCGAGAACGGCGCACCTTGCCGCCGTCC
>JAJPIM010000006.1 GCA_021324775.1 Gemmatimonadota bacterium | reverse complement strand
TTTGATGTCAGCGTCGTCAGATCCTGCGCCATGGCGGCCGAGGCCACAGCCAAGGATCCTGCGACCAGCGCACCGATTCGCATCGGGCGATTGAGAAGCTTCATGACGGCTGCCCCTTGGTAAGATTGGGAAACTTGACGGTGCGCGCACCGTCGGGAGTACCTGGATGCAGTGGGTTCAATGCTGCCCCCAGTCAGGCTCGCGGCACACGCGACCTCCACGCGATTCTACTGGCGAAGGTATGGCGTGCCTGGCGTGGCGGGTGATGCCAGAGGATGGCACCGCCGAGGCGCACGCCGCTGATCTGCGGCGGACTCCGTTCATTGCCGACCATACGCCAACCCTCGAGTTGAATGTCCGAGGTGGGTGGGCTTAACGGAAGGCGCTGCGCCCAGCGCCTGTGATTCACAACAATTGTCGGAAAGGAGTCGAGCCCCTACGAACCAAAGTGCACCGGATCGCGCTCGATCGATCGTGCGCGTGATGCCGGCCAAACGACATCGATCACTGTCTACACGGTATACGCGTCCAACTGCGAATTCGGATCTGCCGGCCCTGCACGCTACATGCACATCCCGCGTGTCGGCACGTGTGTCTCAGTATGCGTAGATGGTGCGGTTCGGGCCGTCAGTTGTCAAGCACGCCTGGGCCAACATTTCGCCCGTCGAGAGCCACGATCAGGAATCCTGTAGAGTCCGCTTCGCTGGCCGTCGATTTCACCCGGCAGCCGGGTAGTGCGCCGCCAGCCGATTGGACCGTGCCACGCCTCCTCCGCTGGCCACCGGATCCCTTCTGGAAACACACGGGGCCGACGGCATTACCCCGCCGGCCCCATGCGCTCATTCCCCAAGCACTGACCACCGTAACCACTAACCACCGTAACCACTAACCACCGTCGTGCATTAGAAGAACAGCATGAACCCCGCGTCGATCTGGTTCACCTTGTTGGCCTGGAACGCATAGTTCACCGACTCGACGTAGTCGTATTCACCCACGAACCGGAGACTCTTCGTCCATTGGTAGGTGATCATCGCGGTGCCATCCAGGTTGTCCTTGAGCAACGCGAGGTTGGCCGTCGCCCGGTCGTTATCGGTCATCAGCAGATTGCTCGCGCCGATGCTCGCGCCGATCGTCCATTTCGGATCGATCTTGTACGTGATCTGTCCGATGTAGCCGAAGCTGGTGCGGGCCTGCCCAACGCCATCGAAGCCGGCGGCGGTCGTGAACATCAGCGTCGTGCCGACACCCTTGTCGTAGTAGCCCGAGCCGACGAGTGACAGCTGTCCGAGATCGAGTTTGATGCCGAAATCGCCACCCTCTGCGTTCCGCGTCGAGTCGCTCACGCTGGTGGTGTCACCCGGAAGGTTGGTGTTGCCCAGGAAATTCGCTTCCTGCCACGTGCCGCCGACCCAGACCAACACTTTGTCACCGGCTGCCCCGGCCGCGGGCGTTCCAATCTTGCCGGTCCAGGTGATTTCCGCCTCGAGGCGCGGGATCCGCGTGAACGTCGCGGGCGCAGACTCGCCGTTCAAGGCACTGGGATCAAACAATCCAACGGAGAGCACGACGTCGTTGGTGGCCGGCGAGCTATACGTGATCTGAGCATTGAAGTTCGGGTAGGTGTAGCCAAAGCCGATGCGCCCGAGCGTCGTGCCCCCATTGCCAATCTGGCTGCCGGCGGCGCCGACACCCGTCAGCGTCATGTCGGTCAGGATGTTCTCCCGCTGATACAGCCCGATCTCGCGTCCGGCCAGAATCTGACCCCAACTGCCACCGACCGTCAGGTACACCTGGCGCATGTCGATCTGTGCGCCGAATTGGTCGTGAGTCGTCCCGGCAGAAGCGCCGCCGCCGTTCTGGATCTGCGGCGCAAACCCGAAGTGCACGCCGAGGTCGAGTGGCCCTTCCTTTCCCTTCACGTCGAACACGGCAAACGCGGGGAGGAGACCAGTGCGGAGGCGGTTCGTCGTGCCTTCCGAAGACGCGACATTTCCGTACGTGACGTCAGCCGGCGCACCGCTGCTGAACGTCTCGACCTCGAATGCGTTGACGTTACCCGAAAAGCTGAGACTCCACCCATTGCCCATCTGCATCGTGAGCTGGGCGTGTGCGGTTCTCGGAACAGCGGCGAGGCTCGCGACCGCGAACGTCGCTACAGTCCCGAATACGGCGAGTCGCTTCATGTCGGCTCCTGCTTGTTGAAGAAAACGGAATTGCAATGACACGGCACTCCCCACCATCCGGTAGTCGGTACCACGAGCATCCGCCGGACCGGACCCGGGGCTGCTCCTTCCAGCGTGGGCATCGCGGGCCGGACCCCGCGATGGACGCTGTCCCCATCAGACTGTGGCCTGCCTGGCTTATTGCCTGCTCTGCTGCGCCTCTATCTGCGCGTTGATCCGAAGCAGTGCGTCGTCGACCGGCACCGCCATGTGGTCCTGCCACCAGTAGAAATCGTCCAGTTGCGCCACGTACACCGTCGCCGCGAACGGGAATCGCACCGCGTGCGACGCCCGGAGTGAGTCCACGATTTTATCCCGCACCTCCGTTCGTACCTCCGTTCGCACCTCCGCGGTGTCGGCGCTGTGATGCGCGGCCACCGCGATCTCCCTCACCTCAGCGGACAGCGCGCCAGCGAGAAACGCTCTGACGTAGGCGTCCTTTTCCTTGCCCGAGAGTGCCTGCCAGTACGACCCGTCGCGGGACGGCTGGCGCGACATTCCGGTATCACGACTCGCTCCTTCCCCTGCTCTCGCGGGCCCCGGTGCTTGCGGCCACCCCGCCCGCGCCGTCCCCGCCAACGCCACGGCCACTACCACCGGCATCACCACACCCGCCAGGATCCGTCTGGTCCCAGTGATCCTGCACCCGGCGGATCCACATTGTGACTCCGCTGGTTTTGACACCGCCGGCCGCGCTACCGCTTCCAGGCGCGCGGCCGCGCCTCCATCCTGCGCTGAGCGGACGATGCGCTCCGCCTGGCTACGCTTCGCTGCTATTGCCCAGTGCCTCCGGCCGCCGGCTTCGCCGCCGCAGCAGTCGCCCGCGGCAACGAGAAGACCAGCACGGCATCTCCCAACGGATACCCAAGCTGGAAATTGCCGCCGCAGGCGACCGCGATGTATTGCGTGCCGCCCACCGTGTACGTGACGGGTGCCGAGTTGCAGCCCGCACCGCCCTTGAAATCCCAGAGGAGTTTGCCGGTGCGTGCATCGAATGCGTCGAACTGGCCGTTGCCTTCACCGGTGAAGACCAGGTTGCCGGCCGTGGCCAGCGAGCCGCCCATCATCGGCTGATCCATCTTGTTCTGCCACGCGACCTTTCCAGTGTTGAGATCGATCGCCGTGAACGTCCCGTATTGCGCTTCACCCGGGACAGCCTTGAAGGCCGAGCCAAGCCACAGTTTGCCCTTCTCGAGCGGCGCGCTGTGCGTGATGTAGTGCATCGGCTGCTCGAGACCGGAGACGTAGCTGTAGCCGAGCGTCGGATTCACCGACATCGGTGACCACTCCGATCCGCCATTGGCGCCGGGCAGCATCCGCGTCCCTTCGGCCGTCGGCTGCCCGAACATGTTCTCGATGCGGTCGAACGGCGCCGACTTGCGAATCAGCTTGCCGGTCTCCGCGTCGAGGATGTAGACCCACGCCGTCTTGCCCGCTTCGGCGACCGCCTTGCGGCCATCCTTGAGCTTCACGACGACCGGCGGGCTGGTCGCATCCAGATCCCATACGTCGTGCGGCACTTCCTGGTAATACCATTTCAGCGCACCCGTATTGATGTCGAGCGCGATGATGCAGTCGGTGTACAGGTTGTCACCCGGGCGCACGCCGCCGTCGAGGTCAGGCGATGGATTGCCCGACGCCACGTACATCGTCTTCGTGTCGGGATCGATCGCCGAGTTCATCCAGACGGACCCGCCGCCACGCTGCCACGCGTCCGAATACTTCTGAAGGTCGGCTTTCTCCTTCGTGATGTCGCGGTTGAGCGAGTAGTCCCCCTCCCACGTCTTCTCGGACCACTTCCCCTCCCAGCCCTGATCGGGGATGGTGTAGGTGTTCCAGATCTGCTGCCCCGTCTCCTTGTTGTACGCACGGACGAAGCCGCGGATGCCGTATTCGGCCCCCGATATTCCCACCAGCACTTTGTCGTCGAAGATGATCGGCGCCTGGGTCTCGCTGTAGCCGGCCTCGGGGTCGGCGATCTCGACGTCGAATTTCACTTTGCCCGTCTGTGCATCGAGCGCCACGAGACGCGCGTCGAGCGTGAGCATATAGACTGTGCCACCGGAGATCGCGATGCCGCGGTTGTTCGGGCCGCAGCAGAAGATGTTGGTGCCGAGCTTGTGCTCGTAGCGCCAGAGCTCCTTGCCGTTGCGTGCATCGACCGCCATCGCGACATCGTACGGCGTCGTCACGTACATGACGCCGTCGACGACCACTGGACTGGTCTCGAACGAGCCAAGACGCGAGATACCGGTCTGATAGATCCAGCTCACGTGCAATCCGCGGACGTTCGCGGTGTTGACCTGAGCGAGCGGCGACCATCGCTGATTGTTGTAGTCGCGGCCGTACATGAGCCAGTTCTTGCCGGCGTCCATGCGCGACTTCATCAACATCTCGTCCGTCACGTTGGTGAATGCCGGCGCACTCGCGGCACCCTTCGTGTGCGTCTCGACCTGTTCCTGCGCCGGCGCATTCCGGCTCGATGCACCAGCCAGTATCGCGCAAATCGTACCCGCTACGGCGAGCCGCGAGATACGCATGGATCCTCCGGGAATTGGGACCGTGGGCTATGGGCGGTCAATCGCATACCACGCGACGTTCGGACCGAACACGTCGCAAACCTCTCGCCCAGGTCGCGCCCGACCTGTGGTACTCGTCGGACTACTGGAAAGGCCTCGCCTCGATGAGACCCTCCACACGCCATGCCTCGCTTTTGGTGACCGGTCCGGAGCCACTGCCGCCAGGTGGTGTTTTTACAATGACACCGGCGCACAACAGGCCCCCGCCAATCAACATCGGGGAGGAGGAGATGACGGGGGCCTAATCTGGGGCGGCCGTGACAAAACGCAAGGGTTCGAGAGGTCATTTTCGGACAAAACTCCCACTGAGCATGTCCGCACAGCGGTCGTTTTGACGCATCTGCTCAGTTGCTGGCCGTTTGCAGCAAACCTCGTGCGACTGCCGCCCCGCCACCCGTATGTGTCAGCGTGCACCACCGCGCCCGCCCGGAATGTGGGACCCCCATGGGCAACCGGACCGCGAGGAGACGGTCGTCCCACTCGTGTTCCACTGAGAGCACCGGCTGGGCAGACCCCGCCGGTGCGCATCACTATAGTAGTAGTCGCATAGCCAAGGGCTATCGAGAAGCTGTTGCCCGGGCAGGCGTTTCATGCCGCCGTCACTCGGCTGCCACGACCCGGGTACCGCCAGCGGGGTCTCGCGACCGGGGGCCACCGGATCCCCATTGGACCAGCGGTTCGGCTGCCTAGCGGTCGCCCGTCGTCACTCGCTGAAAAATCACGGTCAACCGGCCTGGCCCGCCCGGCGTCGCGCCCGCCGCACTGCTGTGGGACAGCAATGCCGGCTCCCACCCGCTCCTGCTCCGCTCATTGAGCAGGTCAGTCAGCGCGTCCTCATCGTCGCGCGGGTGGTTGGTCAACCGAACCATCACCGCCTGGTATTCTTTCATCGGCTGCGAAGTTAGCGCACTTACGCGGTCGCTGCCGCGGCGTTGCCGAGGGTCGTGATCTCTTCCGCGCTCGCGCGCACAGCCCATGCCAGCCCGTGCGCCGCAATTGCCGGCTCGGCCATGCGCGCACCAAGATAGTAGCCGCTGCGCTCAGGAAGCGTGACCCGGTCGACGGTCCGCGCGTGGTCGCTGACGCCGCCGGAGAGGTACCGGAGCCGCAACCCGAGACCCGCGCGGCCGAGATCCGAGGCCGCCGACCGCTCGATCATCGTTTCGAGCTCGCGCACGCGAGCGTACTGGCGCCGTCCATATCCGAAATATTCCCACGCGGCATGGCCCGGGCTGATCGCGCGCGACACGTGGACCGCCAAGCCCTCGTTGAGCACGAGTTCCCGCAACGTCGCGCGGCGCCCCGTCTCCCAATACGAGTAGTAGCCTTCCGCATCGGCGATCAACTTGGCCATCTCGCTCCGGGAAGTCGGCGACGTATATCGCACCGCGTGGGCGATCTCGTGCGCGAGCCACATCGGGATCAGCTCCGAATCGAGCCCCAGCCCCTGTGTATCGGGATTGTTGACCCCCGTGAAGTGCTCCAGGCAGACGAACGCGATGCCCCGGCCAGCCACCACGAGCTCACCCGCGTTCGCGGCGCCCACGCCCACCATCAGCACGATGTCGATGTCAGTGTCGAAGGCCAGCAGCTCCGCGCACTGCGCCTCGGTGCGGCGGGCGAGCGCGGCAACATCACTTCGATCGAGTGTGGCGATCAGATCGGAGCGATCGGCAAGCGCCGCCGAGCGAACGACTTCCTGGAAGTGGGGGCCATCGGGGTCGAGCACGTAGTTGTGCCAGTACGCCCCGAGCAATGAACGATGAGTGTCGAAGTAGCGGTAATACGCAGCGATCCGATCCGTGCTGTTGAGTACTGAGAGAAAGTCGGGTAGTAGATTGATGAGCATCAACAGCCGGGGCGCGGGTGGCGGCGCGATCGGATGGCGCGAGAAGATAATTGGTCTGGAGCGAAAAGCGAGAGAGAAAAAAAATTGCGGCCAGACCATCGGACATTACTTCCCCACACAGAACGCCGAGAACACCCGCTCCAGCACATCATCGGCGCTCACGGCGCCAATGATCTCCTCCAGCGCCTCCACCGCCGCCCGCAGATGCACGGCCGCCACGATTGCCGGCAGCGATCGCGCTCGCCAAACTGACTGGAACTCTGCCAGCTCGCCGGCGGCTCGCGAGAGCGCCGCGCGGTGGCGAGCCCGCGTGACGATCGGCATGTCGGGCGCCGGCACGTTCCATCGAGCGGCAACGGCCGCGACGACCTCGTCCAACAATGCGTGCAGCCCGGTGCCCGAGATCGCACTTGCAGCGACGACGGGGTACGCGGATGACGCGCTGCCGCCAGCGCGTATCTCCGCCGGATCCTTCGTGGCCCGCACGACGCCGGATGGTCCTGCGTCGCGTTTGGTCCACACCCCGACCACCGGTGCTCTCGTAAACGCGCGTATCTGCTGCACTGCGGCCGCGATCGCATCTTGCGTCTCGCCACACGCCAGCACCGCGTGGGCTCCCGCCAGCGCCCGGCCACTGGCGTCGACGCCGAGCCGCTCGACGACATCCGCCGTCTCCCGCAATCCCGCCGTGTCGACCAGCCGCAAGGGGAACGGCGCCCCGGCCGGCTCGGCGATTGCTTCGATCGTATCGCGGGTCGTGCCCGGCACGTCGCTCACCAGCGCGCGGGCGCAACCCAGTAGTGCGTTGAACAATGACGACTTCCCAGCATTCGGGACGCCGGCGATCACCACCATCGCACCCGCACGCACCAACTCGCCGGCCGGCGCGGTCGCCAGCAAGGCGTGGATCTGCCCCGATGCCGCGGCCGCTGACGCCGCCACCCGGTCGCGGGCAACCGGCCCATCATCCTCTTCGGGAAAGTCGATGTCGTAGGCGATGAGCGCCTCGACCTCGAGGACCGCGGACCGGAGTGCCCGGATCCGCCCGGACAGCCCGCCGTCGAGCTGCGTGAGCGCCGCGCGCTGCATCGCGCTGCTCCCCGCATCGATCAGATCCCCAACCGCCTCGGCCTGCGCGAGATCGAGCTTCCCGTTGAGGACCGCGCGGCGGGTGAACTCACCCGGGGCCGCGGGGCGCGCTCCCGCCGCCACGAGGGCAGCCATCACCGATGCCGGCGCTGCGACGCCGCCATGCGTGACAAGCTCGACGACATCCTCGCCCGTGTACGATCGCGGCCCGGCATACACGATCACCACCAGCCGGTCCACCACGGCTCCGCTGGGATCGACCGCCGCACAGCGGCGCACCGTGCGCGGCTCGATCGGCCATGGCCGCACCACCGCGCCCGCGATCGCCAGCGCCTGCGGCCCGCTGAGCCGAACCACCGCGAGCGCCGCGCGTCCGGGCGCCGTCGACAGCGCCACGATGGTGTCGTCCGGGCTCATCGCTCTCCTTTCAAACGCTCCGGCTTCTTCTCGTCCGGCGGCACTTTGGTGCGCGGCCTACTGCGCGGTAGGTGCCGCGTCCTCGTTCTCGCGCGCGCGATCGCCGTGGCGGCCCGCCGTGGCGATCCCTGTCGCTACCGCGCTTTCGCCGCCGCTGCTACAGAGCCGCCGGTCGCGCCGCCGCTCGGCCGCGGTTTCGCGCCGCCCCCGCCCCCGCCCCCTTTGCCTCCGGCGGAGCCTCCGCTTGAGCCCGACCCGCTCCCTCCCGGAGGCCCGGCAGATGACGATGCGTTTGAGCCAGACTTGGCGCGCTCGTTCGCGAGGATCCATTGCTGCGGCAGGGTCGCAACGTTCTGCACCAGGTAGTACAGGTTGAGCCCCGCAGCGACCTTCGCAAGGAACACGGTCATCATGATAGGGAACATGTACCCCATCATCTTCGTCTGCGGATTCGGAGGCGAGTTCCGCATGCCGATCCACGACACCAGGAACGATGAGGCCCCCATCAGGATCGGCATGATGTAGTACGGGTCCTTGGCCGAGATGTCGTGCAGCCAGAGGAACGGCACGCCGCGAAACTCGATCGTGTTCCGGAAGACGAAATACAGAGCGCCGAAGATCGGCAGTGGCAGCATCATCGGAAGGCATCCCGCGATCGGACTCCACGGACTCATACCGTGCTCGCGGTAGACCCGGACCATCTCCTCCTGCAGCTTCATCCGGTCGTTCTTGTACTTCGTGTTCACTTCCGCCAGCTCCGGCTGCAACCGCTGCATCTTGATGCTGGTCCGCATGGCCCGCTGGTTCACGGGCCAGAGCAGGAAACGGATGACCACCCCAAAAATGACGAGCACCCACCCGTAGTTGATCTGCAGCGTCTGGCGCATCCACAACACCGTTTGCACCACCAGCGTGACGAACGGTTGCAGAATCGGATGGAGGAAGCCGCCGTACGGATTCAGGTTCTCGAAATCGTGCCCGATCGACCGAAGCCGCCGGTATTCCTGCGGCCCCGCGTAGAGTTGAAATGCGAATGTCGCGCTCCCCGCGACGCCTCCGGCCGCCGATGCCAGCGGCAGCACGATGGTCGCCGCGCCACGCGTCGCCAGCTTCGCCACCCGCGGCTGGCCGACAAGATCCATCTCGGCGATCTGGTGCGCGCGGACGGTGTCGGCCGCGAGCACACCGACCAGGAAGTACTTGTCCTTCGCCACTGCCCACTCCGCCGGTCCCTCGTGCAACTCGGCCTGCCCTGGATCGAGATGGCTGAACGAGATGCTGGACGGATCCTCATGCACCGGCTTGATCACATACGCCAACTGCTGTAGATCGTCGGTGCTGTCCGCTTCGTACGAAGGGAACCCGCTTGGCAGATCGACGAGCAGGTACCCGATCGCCGCACCAGCTGCGCCGGGCACGCTGCCACCCGGCACGGCGACAGCGCCCGTCACCTGCGAGAGATAACCGTCGGGGCCGAAGTGGTACTGAATCGTCACCGCGGCGGGGGGTCCGGTCGCGCGCGCGAGGTCGCCCTGAAAGGTTACATCAGGCGCGCCATCCCGGCCTTGCGACGCGCTTCCCCGGAACGCGACACGGTCGAGCGCCAGCGTGTCCTGCCCCATGATGATGTGGTAGCGGAGCAGTGACTCTCCCGGGCGGGCCAGCCGCACCTCGGGACGTGCGGCGGTATCAGCTTCCGTCCGGACAGTGGAGCGGTAGTTACGCATGGTGACTGCGACCGGTACGGCACCCACACTCGAGAACGAGACAAGTGTGCGCGGCGTCGTGACCGTCAGCGTCTCAGCAGCGACGGGCGCCACTGGCACTGAGGACGACGAGTTGGCGGACGCCGACGATGCGGCCAGGGGAACTGGCGCGGCCGCCTGCGGTGTCGCTTGCCGTGCCGCTTGCTGTGCCGCTTGCTGTGCCGCTTGCGGTGTCGGTTGCTGAGCTGCCCGCGGAGAGGCGGCACTGGACGATCCGGGCGTGACCGGTCCGGGCGTTCCCGTAGCGGACTTCTCACCCGGGGCATGTCCCGGCGCGTTGGCCGCGGCCACGGCCGCGGCGACGGCCGCCGAGTCCGCGCCGTGTGGTCCGCGACCCGGCGTCGCCGTTGGGAACAGGGACTCGGTGAGCACGATCACGATCGCCGACAGCGCGAGCGCCAACAGGAAACGTCGGTCCATCATGGGATCACGAGATTCCGGATGATGCCCGCCGGCAAGTGCGAGCGGACGAGCGGGCGCTCAAGCCATCTATCAAGGGACAGGATCGTATCCACCCGGATGAAATGGATGACAACGGGCAATCCGCCGGGCCGCGAGCCAACTGCCGCGCCACGCACCATGGCGGTTGAGCGCCTCGACCGCGTACGCAGAGCAACTTGGATAATAACGGCACGACGCCGGCAGCAGCGGTGAAATTCCGACCTGGTACGCCCGTATGACCCACACGAGGGGCTGGGCGAGCCACCATGAGATCCCGTGACGTCCCACGGGCCGATCGGAGGCCGGTGCCAGTACCGCTGGCGGCGCAGCGTACGGACGCGATGCCGGATCTCGCGAGTGGATCGGATCCATGCCAGCCAGTCCCGTCAGCTACCGGCTTGCGTCATGCGTCCGCGCACACCCTCAGACACGCGGCCGACTTCTCTGGCGAGCGCGGCGAATGGCGCGTCGTACGCAGTAGGCAGTGCACGCACGACCACGTCGACCGGCGGGATCGCGGGACCGGCAGCGCCTGCATCCCGACCCGCGCCGGCGTTCACGGCAGCATGTGTACCAGCACTCTCGCCCGCATCCTCTGGGGGCCGCAGCGAGGGAAGGAGACGTGTACGCACGAGCTCACGCAGGCGGCGCTTGAGGCGGTTGCGGTCAACGGACGTGTGTCCGTACTTCGGAACTACGAACCCCACGCGAGCGTGCGGGAGCGCTGAGGGCATCGCGCGCACGTCCAGATATTCGACGCGAATACGCAGTCCGGACCGTCGCACCGCGACGAGTTCCGCCGCCTTCGTGAGCCGGTCGCTTCGCGGCAGTCCGTTAGGCGCCGGAATACTTACTTGGCAGACGGACTGTCAGCCGTTTGCGGCCTTTCTTCCGCCGGCGGCTCAGTACTTCGCGTCCCCACCGGGTCGCCATCCGGGTGCGAAATCCATGTTTCTTGATGCGGCGTTTGTTGCGGGGGCGATATGTGGGCTTGCCCATGGGGCGGCTGCTCCGAAAGTCAGTCGGTTAGCGGTGCAAAGCCCGGAAAGCTATGACCGCCGTGCACATAGAGCAAGTTAGCGATATACGGCATGGCGGGTTCGGTGCGCGTGTGATTGACTTTCCCACATCGCGAATTCATCTTCGCCGGCCCCTCACGATCCCCGATGCCAGACGCTTCACTTTCGACCCTCACTCCGTCTGAGGCCTGGTCGCGGCTTCTCGATCACGCGCGCCACGACCTGACGGAACAGACGTTTCGCACCTGGCTCGAGCCGACCAAGGCGCTTCGCTTTGACGGCAACGCGCTGGTGGTCGGTGCGCCCGATCAGTTCGCTGCGGACTGGAACGATTCCAAACACTCCCACCTCATCGCAGCCTACGCCCCGGTCGCCCTCGGCCATCCCCTCTCGGTCGTATTCAAGGTCAGCGAGGAGCGCCGGACGCGGCCGCAAATGGATCTGTTCGTTGCCCCTCCAGCGGATCAGGCAAGGCCACCACAGCAACACAATGGCGCTAATATGGCGCCACTGAGCCATAGATACACGTTCGAGCACTTTGTCATCGGCAATTCGAACCAGCTCGCAGCCGCCGCCGCTCACGTGGCCGCCCAAGCCCCCGGCAAGGTATACAACCCGCTCTTCCTGCACGGCGACACCGGACTCGGCAAAACGCACCTCATGCAGGCCGTCGCCCACGACGTCATCAGCCGCGTCCCCGACACTCGCATCACCTACGTCGGCACCGAGCAGTTCACCAACGAACTCATCGCCTCGATCCAGGGCCGCACGACCAACGACTTCCGGCGCCGGTACCGCGAGACGGATCTCCTGCTCATCGATGACGTCCAGTTTCTCCGCGGCAAGGAAGCCACTCAGGACGAGTTCTTCCACACGTTCAACGCCCTCTACGAGGCCGGCCGCCAAATCATCATCACGAGCGACCGCCCACCATCGGAAATCCCCGGCCTGGAAGCTCGGCTCGTCAGCCGCTTTCAGTGGGGAATGG
The DNA here is from genome assembly GCA_021324775.1 of Gemmatimonadota bacterium. Lineage (GTDB taxonomy): Bacteria > Gemmatimonadota > Gemmatimonadetes > Gemmatimonadales > Gemmatimonadaceae > Palsa-1248. Next base: position 228,218 of record JAJPIM010000006.1, on the reverse strand, counting down.
TCGCCGACATCGAAGCGCCAGATCTCGAGCTCCGCATCGCGATCCTCCAGCACAAGGCGCAACTCGACCACCTCGAGCACACGATCCCTGACGACGTCATTCGCTTCATCGCGGAACACGTCCGATCGAACATTCGCGAGTTGGAAGGATCCATCATCAAGCTGCTCGCCTACGCATCCTTGCGGCACCGCGCGATCACTGTCGACGTCGCCGCCGAAGCGCTCCACGACAAGATTCGCCACAGCCGCGACGACGCTCGGCTCCGCAGCGACGGCGGCGGACGATCCGCTGCCGGGCTGACCGTTCCGGTCATTCAGGACGCGGTCGCAAAGGAATGGGGCGTCACTGCCGATGGTCTCAAGTCCAAAACCCGGACCAAAGCACTCACCACCCCCCGCCAGGTCGCGATGTTCCTCTGCCGCGAGCTGCTCAACGTCCAACTCGTCGAAATCGGCAACGCGTTCGGCGGCCGCGATCACTCCACTGTCATTCACAGCCTCGACCGCGTTGCAACCGAAAACGCCGCCAACGCCGATTTTTCGGCACGTGTGGAAAACTTGCGCTCCACACTGGAAAGACTGCGCTAAAAACATCTGTTTACACTCTGGGTGCGGATATCTCGCCCGCATCCAGAGTTACCAACACGAGATGTTGAAAGAGTGCGTCTTTCCCACATTAGTCTACAGCCTGGCATCTCCCCATTAAACCCTTACACACGACCACCTTGAAGCTGTATCCACGCTCATCCACAGCCTCTACTACGACTACGAACTTCTAAGCCCTTATAGCAAAGCAATAACAGTAGATATCCGTCTGTGGAGATGTCGGATAGATCGCTATGCAGCTCACTCTGGCTGGAGCAGACGTTAGCTGGGGGAAAGATGAGACGATTAGGTCTCCCTGAGTGCTGGATTGGCGGACGCCCGGGCGGGCTTAAGCGGCGGACAGGATTTCGGGTCATGGAATAGGGTGCAGCAGTGTTGTGCCGAGGTGAGGCCAAACGCCTGGCTGGCATTTACGCACGGCCTGATGCGGCATATTGTTCGCACCGCGCGGCGGCCCATACGTATCACACGCCCTGGATGGATGGCGCATTCCAGCCGGGCGTCTGGTCACAGCGCGCAGAATCACCGTGGTTTCCGAATTCGTGGAGCGTGAATGCGGTTTACGATCTCGCGGGAAAAATTGCAGGAAGGTCTCGCCATGGTCGCGGCGAGCATCCCCAGCAAGACGACGCTCCCGGTTCTCGCAAACATCCTGATCGAAACCACGGATAAAGGCATCCGGCTCTCGGGCACTGACCTCGATATCGCCGTCAGTACTGAGGTTACGGCTGATGTCGAGGTCGCAGGTGCCGTCACCATTCCGGCGAAGAAGCTGACTGAGATCGCGCGCGAGCTGATGCCCTCGCCCGTCAAGGTAGCCACCGCTGGTGAGCAGCGGGTCACGCTCGAGTGCGGGCAATCAAAGTTCAAGCTGCTCGGGATTCCACGCGATGAGTTTCCGACGTTTCCGAGCGTCCGGTTCGCCGACGCCTGGCGCATCAGGTCAGCCGACCTCCACCAGTTGATCTCGCACACCGTGTTCGCAGTTTCCACGGAGGAGAGCCGTCCGATCCTCAACGGCGTGCTTTGGGAGCTGCGACCTGACCACATGCGGATGGTGGCGACCAACGGACACCGGTTGGCAAAAATGGACGTGCCGATCGCTGGAGGTGGCGCCGGATCGAGCGATCTCATCGTCCCGCCCAAAGCGCTCGATCAGGTGCGTCGGCTCTTTCCCGCCGAAGAGGATCTCGAGATCGCGCGCGGTGAGAACCACCTGGGCTTCCGGTCCCCGCTCACGTCGGTATTCACGCGGCTGATCGAAGGACCCTATCCGCCCTATGACCGCGTAATTCCGCGCGACAATGACAAAATCGCGATCATCGACAAGGCATCGCTGTCCGGAGCCCTTCGCCGGATGGTGATAGTGGCGTCCGACCAGACCCACCGTATCAGAATGTCGCTGAACACCGGCATGGTGAAGTTCAGCGTGCAGACGCCCGACCTCGGTGAAGCGCAGGACGAGCTCGCGATCCGGTACACTGGTGATCCTCTCGATATCGGCTTCAACGCGTCGTACCTGCTCGAGATCCTGCGGAACATGCCCACCGAAGACGTCCGGCTGACGTTCAAGGCGCCCGACAACGCGGCGACGATCGAGCCCGAGGGATGGAGCGATCCGGCGAAGTATCTGTGCCTGGTCATGCCGCTCCGGCTGGTAGACTGAGTTGACGCCGCGCCGCGCCGCGGCGTGGCTGTCCTGTTGTTGTGTGCTCGCTGCGGCGCTCAGCCTGCGGCGACTCGGGCACAGCAGCTATTGGCTCGACGAGGCGGTCTCCGTCCAGTTGGCACTGGATCCGTGGCCGGTATTCGTGCGCACGATCCGCACGACCGAAGCCAACATGGCGGCGTACTACCTCGTGCTTCGGGCCTGGACGCGGCTGGGAGACAGCGAGACGACCGTCCGGCTCCTGTCATGCGTCGCCGGCACGCTGACGGTTCCCGCTCTCTACGCGGTCGGTGCGCGTCTCTTCGGACGGCCCGCCGGCGTCACCGCCGCACTGCTTCTCGCCGCAGACACCGGACGTCTCTGGGCGTCTCAGGAGGCGCGCAGCTACGCGCTCGTCATGTGCCTGACGACCGTGTCCTGGTGGTTGCTCCTGCGTGCTGCCGATGCACGGACAGGTGCTGGAGCGTGGAGGTCGTGGACGGTCTACGTGGTTGTGGCAGCGCTCGCGGTCTACTCACACTTCTACGCAGCGCTGGTCCTGCTCGCGCAAGCCACTGTGGCGCTCTGGTTGCCGGTTCGCACCACTGCACCGGGCGGAGGGCCGCCGGAGCGTATTTCCCGGGGCATCGTGCTGGCGTGCACGGCTGCTTTGCTCGCGTTGCTCTGGCCGCTCGTGCTCTTTCTTCGGAGGCCGCACCACAACATTGACTGGATCGCCGCTGCCCATCAGGATCGTATTGCCGGGATTCTTTCGCCCATCGTCCATCCCACATCCGCGTGGGGTCTGGCCGCCGTGACGGTGCTCGTCGCCACGGGACCAGTGGCACTGCTGATGGCGTGGCGGCGAATCGCAATCACTGCGCGGTGGCGCTACGCGCTGGTGTTGCTCTGGCTCATCGTGCCAGCGGCCGCGACGGTCGTGACATCCCTCATCGTGGCACCGGTCATCGATCAGCGGTACATGACGATCTGTCTCCCGCCTCTGACGCTCGCCATGGCGGCCGCGCTCATCACCGTCTGGCCCCCAGGATGGCGGGTCGCCGCTCTTCTCCTGACCCTGGCCCTCGATGCCCGGAGTATCGGGTGGTACTACACGCACCTCGAGAAGGAAGACTGGCGTGATGCGACCGCATATGTGCTCACGCACGCCGCTCCGGGTGACCGTATCGTGTTCTACGCGCCGTATACGCGCATTCCGTTCGAGCTCTATCGTGCCAGAGCGCAGGCGGCGCGTGGCGCACCGCCGCAGGGCCCTGTCCATGGGCAGTCGCTGGCCGCGGCTGTGGATGAGTTCCGGCGAGGCGCTCCGCGTGTATGGGTCGTGCTGAGCCACCTCGACTCCCCCCCGTGCGCGCAGGCGATCATGGAGGACATCGGGTCACAGTTCGCGGCTTCCGAGGCCCGCGAGTTCACACACATCGAAGTTCGCCTGTTCAGCGGCTCGCACGGCACTCTTCCGTTGGAAGCCGCGCACACGCCGGCCGCCTGCCCGCCGCAGTAAGCCGGATCTACCGGGGTGCGGCCTTGATCCTGGCGCGCCAGTCCGCTTGCTGGTGCAGGCGCTGGACCTGTCCGCTCAGCGTGATGTTGAGATCGAGCGTCGCGACTGTGTGGGCGGAGAGCAGTACCCCCGTCTTGCGGTCGTAGTACTCCTGCGTGGTGCCGTTGCCGCTGCCGTAGAGCGTGATGTAGTGCCCAGCCCGATGGCCGCTGCCCGCCATGGTCGTTGTGCTGGTATGCGAGATCAGCACCGCGGGTGAGCCGGTGGCGGGATCCGCCACCCCCTGTGGCGCGACAGTGTAGTCGCGAGTGGAACGGGATACGAGCGGAAGTCCGCCCAGGCACGAGCTGTCGTTCACCACGTCACGCCAGGTTGCCGAGGGAGCGAACGACCGTGGACGGGTGGTGGCGAGCCTGCGGGCTTGATCGATGCTGGGATCTCGCCCCTGGCAAGGATCGAGTGTCGCGGCGGAATCGGGTGCCACCGTGACGATCCCCGACGCTGTATCGACGGTCGCGCGGAACGTGGTGCGGGTCCCCCGGGCCGTGTCCGCTCGCGGCATCGTGGCGGATGCGGCCGTGACTCGCGAAATGATTTCGCCGCTGGCCTCGAGTTGCGGACCCTGCCACCGGGTGTCGTACGACAGTATCGTATTGGTCGTGACGGTATCCTGGCGCCCGGAGCTGTCGCCGGGGTCGGACACGAGGCCAACGGCTGTGATGTCGTACGCTGCTTGACCCGTGACGAAGCGTGGCGGAGATCCGCTCCGCTCTGGCGCTGCGGTCGCCTGCGGTGGCACAGCGGCGGGCGCCGGCGTGGGCTGCGGCGCCGGGGCTGGCGCGCACGCGGCGGCCACCATCACCACGGACGCGAGCGCAGCGCCCAGCCTCCGTCTCGTGATCTCTCCCATCTCCTGATTTCGTACCTGTTGATCGAGTGCGTAAACCGTCATCCGCGTACCGCCGGTCTGTAAGCCGGGTCCTGTCGGGCCACGATCCCTTGTGGTCCGGACGGTCATTTCTCTCGGGATACGGTCGCCCGCATCCTCTAGCAGCCTACCCGCGGCGTGTTGATCGGGGCGGGCCACCCCTCGCCGCATATTTGGCCTTGCTCCAGCTGGGGTTTACCGTGCCGCTCACGTTACCGCGAGCGCGGTGGGCTCTTACCCGTCCGCAGCCTTTCGGCCGCCACCGTTTCACCCTTGCCTGATCCTCCGATCGCTCGGAGGCCATCGGCGGTTTGTTTTCTGTGGCACTGTCCGTCGCGCATCGCTGCGCGCCCAGGCATTACCTGGCAGCCTGCCCTGCGGAGCCCGGACTTTCCTCGATCCGTCACCGGGAACCTTGCGGCGCCGGCGCCGTGTCGCGACCGTCCGACCGGCGGTACCGTGCGGGATGACGACGCCGGAAATCTAATACCGCCTGCGTGGGGCCAGCGATGACATCCGGGTGACTCTGGCGGGCTATCCGTGGGCCGCCATGCAACGTCACCCGTGAATGCCCCTGATACGCCAGTGATACAACGCCAGTGATACGACATCCCTTGGTGTCCACCATGCTGACGGCCCCTGAGCGCAGTCGTGTCGACGCAGCCGGGGTCGGCTTGTACGAGACACTCCATCGTGACTCGATCGATGAAGTCACACGGGATGTGCGGCAGCGCGGGGTCGGCGCCATTCTGCTGTCGGTCAAGTGCTGCCTGACTGGAACGGGGGTGCCGGTTGCGGCTCGTGTCGCCAGCATCGTCCGCGATTTTCCCCGGGTGACCGCCGTCGTCCTCCTGACGGAGGCGGACCGGCACGCACCGGCCGCACTGCTGTCTCTGGGCCGCAGTGGCATCCGGACACTGATCGATGCCCGGGTGCCGGCGGGATGGAGCGCCCTGCGCGATGTCTTGTCGCGCCGGGTGGACCGGGCGACGGACGTCGAGAGCGCAGCGACGAGCCGTCTGGGGCACGACCTGCGAGAGGCCCCGCGGGACTGCCAGCGGTTCTTTACGGCGTTGTTTACCGCTCCGGCGCACTTCACGACAGTGCGGGCCCTTTCGTACGCACTCGAAGTGACCCCCACGACTCTCGTCAGCCGCTTTGCGCGCAAGGGGCTGCCGTCGCCGAAGGCCTATCTCGCGACAGCCCGCCTGACGCGCGCCGCCGCACTGCTGGAAGATCCGGCGGCGTCGATCGCGATGGTCGCCGCGCGCCTCGAGTACTCATCGCCGCAGAGCTTTGGCCGCCACCTGCAGCTGCGCCTCAAGCTGACACCGTCCGCCTTCCGCAAGCTCTTCGACGGCGAGCGCATGCTCGAACACTTCCGCAGCACGCTCGTACTTGGCTTCCTCCCGGCGCTTCGCACGTTCTCGCCCCTCGCTCCACCGGTGATCACGCCGGCGTCGGCGAATGGTGTCACCGCGCGAGCCGGTGCGCTCGCGATCGCCCGAGGGGCGCCGGCCGCTGCGGGTCGTGCAGCTCATTTCTCTGCGGGCGCGCCGTAGCCGGAGCCCGTTAGCCGGAGCCCGTTAGCCGGAGCGCCGTAGCCAGAGCGCCGCAGCCAGAGCGCCTTAAGTCCGCGACGGGTCGCCCTGCTCCGTCCTGGCGTCGATGTCTCGACGCCGGACCAGCGCTAGCACTGGGAGCCCGGCCGCTTCGATGGCCTCGCGGCCGCCCTCTTCCCGGTCCACGAGCGCCAGCACCCCGGCAATTACACCACCGGCCCCGCGCACTGCCTCGATGGCCCGCTGGGCCGAGCCACCGGTCGTGATCACGTCCTCGATGATCGCGACGTGATCGCCGGGTTCGAACGGACCCTCGACCAGCTTTCCGGTCCCGTGGGTCTTGGCCTCCTTCCGGACGGTGAAGGCGCGGAGGGGCGCACGGGTGGCGGCCGCCGCGCTCCCGGCAATACCGGGTCCGCTCGCGCTTGCGGCGCCACGGGCCAGCGCGCTCGCGTAGCTGATCGCATATGACACGGGGTCGGCGCCCAGCGTCAGTCCGCCGACGGCGGTCACACTGCCGCCCCAGTTGCTGGCTTCCAGCATCTCGAGCGCCAGCGGTCCGATGAGAGACAGCCCATCGGGGTGCATTGTCGTGAGGCGGGCGTCGATGTATAAGTCTGAGGTCCTGCCCGAGGCGAGTGTGAAACGTCCGCGGCGGACGGAGTGGCGGACCAGGAGCTCGACGAGCCGGGACTGGCGCGACGAACGCGAGGGAAGCGTGGGGCTGGTCATGCGCGTGCGGGACGGCAGGGACGACGGCTCGGTGTCGCGGGTGTCCGGAGTGGATCGGTGGCGGGTGTCATAGGCGGGAGGTTAGGTTCGCCCGCCAGCGGCGTCAACGGCGGGCGGATATGCGGCTCCCGGTTCGGTTCTCCACAGTAGCCGTTGCGGCGGTCGTCGGGTTCGTGATCGCCGTCGTGTACATCGCCGACCGCGAGCTTTCGCGCTCGGGCGGTGACCGTGTGCTCCGCACGAGTCTGTGGTGCATAGCGGCGGTGACCCTCGGTGTGCTCACGGTTGCCGTTTTGCACGAACGCCGCCTGTCGCGCCGCGTCGCCGAACGATCGGCCGAGCTGGAACGGCTGTCCCAGGAACTCCTGCAGGCCAATCGCGCGAAGAGCGAGTTTCTGGCGACCGTCTCGCACGAGCTGCGGACGCCGCTCAACGCGATCGTGGGATTCGTCGATCTGATGCGCGACGGCGTCTACGGCGAGTTGACTCCGCGGCAAGCCGCGCCGGTCGAACGGATCGAGGCGTCCGCTACCCACTTGCGGCATCTGGTGGATCAGATCCTGGATCTGGCCAAGATCGCGGCTGGCCGTGTCGAGCTGCACATCGAACCTGTCGATCTCCGCCCCTTCATCCTCGACGTCGCGGCCGACATCGAGCCCCTCGTGAACGAGAAGGGACTCGTCCTCACCCTCGGCGTAGGCGGTACGCTGCCGAGACTACGGACCGATCCCACTCATCTTCGCCAGATCCTGGTCAATCTCCTGGGCAACGCCATCAAGTACACGCATGCCGGCGGGATTGACTTGCGTGCGTGCGTCGTCCCTGGGCACGACGTGCCCCCGACGCTGCACCGGCCGGAGCCGGTGGCCGCCCGCATCGCGGATTCTCCCATCGCAGGCCTGCACGCAGCGGGGGGAGACGCGTCCTATATCGCGATCCACGTGGCAGACACCGGCATTGGCATCGGAGCGCCGCACCGGCAGCGCATCTTTGAAGAGTTCGCGCAGATCGAAACCGGACCGGGAACCGATTCGGGGAATCGGGGGACCGGGTTGGGTCTCTCAATCTCGCGCCGCCTTGCCCGAGTCCTGGACGGTGACATCACCGTCGAAAGCGAGATGCAGAAGGGGTCGATCTTCACCGTCTGGCTGCCTGTGGACCCCGTGGACGCGCTCGCGAACGACTGATTTGCTTTACACCCACGACGCCCCTAGCTTCGCGGCGTGGCGCGAGAGCAGTTAGTAGGGAGCACGCTCGCAGGGTATACCCTGCGTGATCTGATCGGAGAGGGCGGGACGTCCACCGTCTTCCGGGCAGAGCATCCGCAGCACGGCGTGTGCGCCGTCAAGGTGCTCCGTGAAAAGCTGCGCGACGACAAGACCGCGATCGCGCGATTCGTCCGTGAGGCGAAATACGGCGCGCGCGTCACACACCCCAATGTCGTCCGGACGATCGAAATCGGGGAGGCGCGTCCCGGGCTGCATTTTCTCGCCATCGAGTGGGCGAGTGGGGAGTTGCTCGAGCGTTACGCGAAGCGGCACGCGCCGCTGCCCCTCGCGGACGTCGTGGAGATCATCGGGCAGATCGCGAGCGCCGTACAGGCCGCGCATGCGGCCGGGATCGTGCATCGCGATCTCAAGCCCGACAACGTCATGTACGATCCGCAGACCCGCCGGGTGTTGCTCCTCGACTTCGGGATCGCGGCCGACACCGATACGGGCGCCGAGGATCGGCTGACCCGGGCTGGGTTCTTCGTGGGGACGTTGTTGTACGTCGCGCCCGAAGCCCTGTCCGGCGAGATGGTGACGCCTGCCGCCGACCAGTACAGCCTCGCCACGATCGCCTACTACCTGCTGACCGGCACGCACCCGTTCGTCGCGAAGAGTCCGCGCGAGATGTTCACGCAACTGCTGACGCAGCCGCCGATCGCGCTCAACGCCGCGAAGCCGGGACTGACGTTCGCGCCGGCGGTTGCCGAGGTCGTGATGAAAGGCTTGGCGAAACAGCCCGCGGGCCGGTTTGCCAGCACCATCGAATTCGGCGACGCGCTTCGGGCGGCTGCGTCCTCTGGCGCCGGCGCGCGGCGCGCGGCCCCTGCCGTTTCTGGCGGCGGCGTCTTCGCCCGAGTGAAGGGACTCTTCGGCAAGAGCTAGGGCGGGGGACGTCCGGGACCTGGGGCCTCGTGGTTGGCGGGTGATGGGCCTGCCAACCACTTAATTTTTTGGCCATGCCCCCGCCGCAGCTCCCGCCCCGGTCGTCGCCGTGCGTCTTCCTGATCGACGGGTACGCGCTGATCTATCGCGCGTTCTACGCGCTCATCGCGAGACCGCTGACGACGAGCCGTGGAGAGAACACATCGGCCGCCTGGGGCGTGGTCAACTTCCTCCAGCGTCTTCGGGCGACGCACCGGCCCGAATACCTCGGCTGGGTGAATGATTCGGGCATGTCGTTCCGGCACGTACGCTACCCCGCGTATAAGGCGACGCGGCAGAAGCTGAGCGATGAGTTGCAGGCTGACTTCGATCGCGGGATGGAGCGGATCTGCGCGATCCTCGAAGCCAGCCACGTCCCGATCCTGACGCTGGACGGATTCGAAGCCGACGACGTGATCGGTACGCTCGCCCGCCAGGGCACGGATCAGGGGGCCAGCGTGGTGATCGTATCCGGCGACAAGGACTTTCACCAACTCGTGCGTCCCGGCGTCTGGCTGCTCAATCCTGGCCGCGGCGGCCCGGCGAGTGTCGAGGAGCAGTGGGTGGGTGTCGAGAACGGCGCCGATCGCCTCGGTGTCCCGCCGGGCTTCGTGACCGATTACCTCGCCATGGTGGGCGACAGTTCGGACAACGTCCCGGGCGTTCCGGGGATCGGCGAGAAGACCGCGCGGGAGCTGGTGGAGACCTACGGGTCTCTGGAGTCGATCCTCGGCCACGCGGCGGACGTCTCGAAGAAGCGGCCGCGCGAAGCGTTGCTGCAGTTCCACGACCAGGCACTGCTCTCCAAGGAATTAGTAACTATACGCGACGATCTCCCGATGACGCTCGACCTCGAGGCGTTGCGCGTTCGCGAGCCGGATGCCACGCGACTGCGCGAGCTGTACGTCGAGTTGGAGTTTCTCTCCCTGGCGCGCGACCTCGGCCAGCCCGCGGCCCTCCCGGCGGCGCAGTCTGCACCCGGCCAGCCAGCGGTCGTCGAAAAGGAGCAGAAGGCGACCAATTACCGCACTGTCAGCACAGTCGCCGAATTGCGGGATCTCGTGGCCCGGGTGCGGGCGTTGGGCAGTTTCGCGATCGATACCCAGGCGGCCATCGATCCCGGCTCGCCGGTCGCGTTCGATCCTCTGCGGTCCACGCTCACCGGTATCGCGATCGCGGTCGCTCCCGGCGAGGCATACTATCTCCCGCTCCGGCATCGCGACCCGCAATCCGCGACCGGCGAGCTGGATCTCATGGCCGGCGGACGGGTCGTAGAGGGCACCAGCGGTCTCGCGCGCGACGAGCCCCGGGGACAGCGCCCGGAGGCCGGCGGAGTCGTGCCGGACGGAGGCGAGCCGGCGGAATCCGGCACCCTGCCCGGACCCGGACAGCGGTCCGTATCGGCCGGCGCCGGGGCTCGCGGAACCGAGTCGATCGCGTCGCGGGCCATCGCGGCGGGCGGAATGCCGCCCGCGCGCAATCTCCCGGAGCTGGGTTCACCGGAGATGGCTCCTCTGCGTGAGCTGCTCGAGGACCCCACCGTTCGCAAGACGGCGCAGAACATCAAGTTCGACATCCTCGTGCTGCGTCGCGCGGGAATCCGGCTCGCCGGGCTGGATTTCGACACCATGCTGGCCAGCTACGTCCTCGATCCCGGCCGGCGTTCGCACGGGCTCGATTTGCTCGCGATCGAGTTCCTGGACCACAAGATGACCTCCTACGAGGATCTCTGTGGCAAGGGCAAGGCGCAGATCCCGTACGAGCAGGTCCCGGTCGAATGCGCGAGGGACTACTCGTGCGAAGACGCGGACATGGCGCTCCGGCTGCGGGCGATCTTCGAGCCGCAACTGAGCGAGCTCGCGCTGATGCCGCTGTTTCGCGATATCGAGATGCCGCTCGTGGAAGCGCTGGCCGAGATGGAGTGGACCGGGATCGCGATCGATGTCGTGTTATTCCGGTCCCTGAAAACGCGATTCCAGCGCGAACGAGAGCGCGTCGAGCGAGAGATCTACGCTGCCGCTGGAGAGGAGTTCAACATCAACTCCAATCCCAAGCTGCGGTCGATTCTGTTCGAGAAGCTGCAGCTCCCCGTGCGGAAGAAGACCGCTACGGGTCCCTCGACGGACGCCAGCGTACTGCAGGATCTGGCGGAGGCCGGCCATGCACTGCCAGAGCTGCTGCTGGAGTATCGTGAGCTGTTCAAGCTCGAGGGCACATACCTCGACGCCTTGCCGGCGATGGTGCTCCCCTCCGACCACCGGCTGCATACGTCGTTCAGCCAGACGGTCGCGTCGACTGGCCGTCTCTCGTCGAGCGATCCAAACCTTCAGAACATCCCGATCCGGCGCGAGCTGGGGCGCGACATTCGCCGCGGCTTCATTCCTCGCGCGGGGTGGGTGCTTCTGACCGCAGACTATTCGCAGATCGAATTGCGGTTGCTCGCCCATCTGTCTGGCGATCCCGCATTTGTGTCGGCGTTCCAGGCTGGCGGCGACATCCACCGGCAGACGGCGGCCGTGATCTTCGGCGTCCCGCTCGAATCGGTGACGCCCGAAATGCGCGCGCGAGCCAAGACCATCAACTTCGCGACGATCTACGGGCAGGGTGCGCACGCGCTGTCGCGGCAGCTCAAGATCGAGTTCGCCGAGGCCAAGCTCTTCATCTCGACCTACTTCGAACGGTTTCAGGGCGTGCGCGCATTTCTCGATGCCGCGATCAGCCATGCGCGCGAGCGCGGGTACGTACAAACGATTTTCGGCCGCCGCCGGTACATCCCCGAGCTTCGCGATCGCAACTTCAATATTCGCGCGTTCGGCGAGCGGCTCGCGCAGAACTCACCGATCCAGGGTTCGGCCGCGGATCTGATCAAGATCGCGATGATCAGAATTCATCAGCGGCTGTCGGCTGGTCCGGAATCCGCACGGATGCTGCTACAGGTCCACGACGAACTGGTATTCGAGACCCCGCCGGATGAGGCCGGCCACCTGCGGGACCTCGTGGTGGGTGAAATGGAGCATGCGGCCCAGCTCACGGTCCCCCTCGTCGTGGACGTCGGGGTCGGTCCCAACTGGGTGGACGCGAAGACCGCCTAGCCCCTGGCGCCGGGCAGGTGTCCATTTTCACTCTTGCAGGATGCGGTATACGCCGCGTTTCGACGGCTGGAGCGGTAATCTGCCCAGTATGTGATTGAACGTAAGTGCTTTATTCACATTATGTTGACGAAATGACCCCGTAGCGGTCTCAGCATTGCTCTGCAGTGTCCTCATGACGAGGCATCCAACCCAGCCGGCGGGCATCCATTTGGGGGGCCATCGGCCCCGGCACGGCTTCACACTGATCGAACTGCTGATCGTCGTCGTGATCATCGGCATCCTTGCCGCGATCGCGATTCCGAAGTTTGCCAATACGAAGGGCAAGGCCGAGGCGGCCGCTTTGCACGAGGATCTCCGCAACCTGGCGACCGTGGAGGAATCGTATTTCTACAACTACGCGGTCTACTCGACGTCGACCAGCGCCCTGCAGTTCAACACATCGCCCGGTGTCACCGTCACGATCACGACGGCCAGCGCGACCGGCTGGAGCGCGAGCGCGTCGAGCCAGCTGGCGTCGCCTGGCACGTGCGCGGTTTTCTACGGGACTGTATCGAACCCCGCTACTCCGGCGACGATCGAAGGCGATATCGCCTGCCAATAGGAGCGGTCGCTGCGGCTCGCGGACAGCGTGGCGGGCACTCGCGCCGGAAGACAGGAAACACAGGGCAATACGATGACGAGGTGTCCACGCGAGCGGGCGCCTCGTTTCGTTTTCGCCAGCCATTCGTAGCCATTCGTAGCCATTCGGCGGCCACAAACCCCTATCCTCTGCCTTTCACGCTTGGCATCTTCACCGGCATGCGCACCGCAGTAGGCACGGCGATCGGCATCGTAGGCCTGGTCGTCGCGATCGCCGGGTGTGACAGGTCGCGCTCAACACGCGAGTCCAGCGCGCCGCCTTCGATTGCGCCCGCCAATACGGGGACGGTCACCGAAGCGGCCCGCGTCGCCCGCCTCGCCGGCTGGAACGACACGATCGCGGGCCCCGATCTGCTGGTAGCAGGCACCAATTCGTCGGAGGCCGTCGTGATCATGCCTCGCTACACCGACAGCACGGTCGCCGACGCGCCCTCCGCTGATTCCGCTCTCGGGCAACATCCCCGGGTGGATCTGTTCTCGCGGCACGGTCTCGCCGGTGCGGCGGTGTTGGCCTCCGCCGCAGCCGGTAATTTCACGGGCACCTGCACGGCATGGCCGACCGCGACCGTCACGACGGCCGAAGGACCGCCGCCGGATTGGTCCGTCGGCTTCATGTCGGGTCATGCGACTGCCCTCCCCATGGATTCGATGATGGGGTTGCCGAGTGCCGACTCCGCGCGCCGCGCGGCGGCGATCGCCCGCGCGGCATCCGCGCTGCCCGACGACACCGCGGCGGCGTTTCGCGGACTGCCGTTCGCCGTGCGCGACGCGCACCAGTTCATACTGCCGGCCGGCGATACGGTGCTCGCCGCGGAGGTCGTCCGCCGCCTCAATCAGGAAGCGAGCCCGCAGGAGGAGCATCTCCTCATCGTGCTGGAGCGCGACACGCTCGCGGCACCGGGCGGCGGTCCGCGGCCGTTTGTGGTCGCCTACTCGGAGCGCACGTCCGGTCCGGAAGACGATGTCGAATCGAGCGAGATGCTCGCCGCGGTCGCTCTCGGCCACGCGCCGCGGCAGCATCCGGCGATCATCGTCAGCCGCGACTACGGCGATGGCAGCTCGTACACGCTCCTCGAACGTGTGGCGCCCCGCCGTTGGCGCGCCCGGTGGAACAGCGCCTACGTAGGGTGCTAGCCTGGGCCGCGCGCGGCCTGGCCGACGAGGCGCCGGAACATCCGCATCGCGAGCAGGCACGGTACGCCGTACACCGCGATCCACGTGATCAGTAGCAGGTCAATGAGTCGCGTCCGCGGCCAGTGCCACTGAATCCCGTAGCGGAGTATCGCGACGCACAGCGCGAACGTCAGCAGCGTCGGAATCGAGAATCGCAGGTCGTACCGGACGCGCCACGGATCGCCCGAGCCCGCACCGATGGTGACTTCACCTGACCAGATCGCGCGCAGTGCCCCGGACCGCGCGCCGCGCCACGGCGCCGCCATCCGGAACCGGAATCCTCCAACGACATCGTGGTGCACCTTGGCTCCCCGCGCGGCGAGCTCATGGCCCAGCCGGAATGCGATTTCCCGCGTCTCGCGCGCGGTCGGCTGTGGCGACAGGGGCAACGATCCTAGCATCGTGTGTCGGCTCCTGGTTGTAGGCCGGCGACCCGCCACCTCACGGCTTGCAGTCCCGCCGCATGTCTCTCACCACTCGGCTCGAGCCCCAGATCGCTCGGCTCGGATCAATCGATCCGCGCGCGGCCCAGCGCCGCAGGGGCACCGCCTTGCCGCGCGGAGCCGGCGAACGCCAGGGCCGCGAGTGTCAGCACGTACGGAAACGCCAGGAACAACTGATACGGCGCGTGCCAACCCATGGCCTGAAAGAGAAATTGTAGCGCGCTCGCGGCCCCGAATATTACGGCCGCGGCCGCCGCGCCGGCGGGATTCCATCGTCCGAGCGCCACGATCGCGATCGCAATGAATCCCCTGCCGGCCGACATCCCTTCGGCGAACGTGCCGACTTGGGCGAGCACCAGCGTGCCGCCGCTCACACCGCCGAGCACGCCGCCGGCCATGATTGCGGCAAACTGCACGCGGCGCACGGGGATTCCTGCGACGCGCGCGGCCTCCGGGTTCTCGCCCACCGCTCGCAATGCGAGGCCGCCGTACGTCCGGTAGGTCCACCACCAGAGAGCCGGTACGAGCAGATAGGCGGCATATGCGACCGGCGGCTGGCCGAAGAGCGCTGGTCCCAGCACCGGGATGTTGTCCAGGAGTGGAAGCGGCATCGCGTGCATGGTGGGAATCGTCAGGGCCGCACCCGACGGTCCGAACTCCCATCGGTACAACGTGCCGGTGACTCCGAGGCCGAGCAGCGTGACTGCGGTGCCGGCGATGATCTGGTCCGAGCGGAGTATCGCCGCGAACACGGCGAAAACCGCTGCCATCGCCGCTCCTCCGGCCGCCGCCACCAGAAATCCGAATGCGACGCCACCCACGGCAGCGCCGGCCACCGCGCCGAACGCGCCAGCAATGACAATGCCTTCGAGGCCGACATTGATCACACCCGCTTGCTCGGCGAGCGTCTCGCCCAGTCCTGCGAACAGGAGTGGCGTTGCGGTTCGTACGGTCGCCTCGAAAAATGCCGTGACCGACCCGCTCACGCCGGATCGCTCCCCGCCGCGGGTGTCCTCACGGGGCGGCGCAGGAGCTGGGGAATCGCGGGCGAGGGCCATCGTGCACGCGCCGCCGACGCAGCGAGAATGGCCAGAATGATCGACGCCTCGACCGCCGAGACCACGACCGATGGCACGCCGGCATCGCGTTGCATCCCTGCGGCTCCCGCCTCGAGTGCACCGAAGAAGATGCCGCTCGCTACGACCGCCAGGGGATCGAGGTTCGCGAGCAGCGCCACGGCGATCGCCGTATAGCCATACCCGGGTGAGATGTTCTCGTAGAGCGCGTACGTCACACCGGTCACTTCCACCGCCCCGGCCAGCCCTGCCACAGCACCGCTTACGAGAAACGCGCGCGTGGCCGCGGCCCGGACATCGATCTGTCCGGCGCTCGCCGCAGCGAGCGGGTTCGCGCCGGTCGCCCGGAGCCGGAAGCCGGACGCGGTCTCGCGGATCACCCACCACGCGATCACCGCCGCTACGACGGCGAGGGCGAATCCAACGTGCAGGCGGCTCCCCGGGACGAGCTTGGCCAGATGCAACCCCGGCGGCAGCGTTGGCGTCTGAGGATAGACATGCGACGGCTCCTGAAGCGGGCCGCGGACCAGATAGGCGACCGCTTCGGCGGCGATGAAGTTGAGCATGATGGTGCTGATGACTTCGAGGACGCCGAATCGCTGTCTGAGCCACGCCGCCACCCCGGCCCACGTGGCGCCCGCAACCGCCCCGCCGAACAAGGCCAGCGGCAGCGCGAGGGCTGATTGTGCCGGGTTGGGCCACGCGGCCGCGAGCCCGGCGGAGATCGTCGCCGCGGTGGCGCCTGCGAGAAACTGGCCCTCGGCGCCAATGTTGAGGACGCCCGCGCGAAAGGCGATGGCCACGGCGAGTCCGGTCAGAATGAGCGGGGTCGCCCGCACCAGCGTGGCGGAGACGATCGCGTACTCGGAGCCGAGCGAGCCGTGCCAGAATGCCGCCAGCGCCTGCGCGATGCTGGCGGAGCCGGTGGTCATCAATCCCATTTTCTGGACCACTCGATCACCGTGGCTAGCGATGTCCGGGGCGTGATCCGCGCTGGCCAAGTGGCCGGAATCGCGACGAGCGGGCTCGCCGCCGGCAATGTGCCCCTCGGATTCTCCACAGTCCTCGGCCTCGGACAAGTCAGCGACAAGCTGCGCGCCACGCAGTGCACGCGCGGGACGCTGCGAAATAGTACGGCCCGTTGCTCTTGACAACGTATACAATCGGGAAGATCATAGGCCCGCGTCGCCCGCCGCGATCGACGGCCGCTCTCGCACCGCCGCGCGCACCCGGGCCGGCACGCTGCGCGAGCGACATGGGGTTCCACGCTCACGGCGCGGACGACAGGTGTTTCACGCTGCGCTCCATCCAGTTTGTCGCCGGTCCCATCGGGCCAGCGATTGATACCCAAGAACCCCATCGCGGGGGAGGGTCTCGTGACGCGAAGTGTCGTTCGTCGGGCGGTCTGGCTCATTGCGTGCGCCGCCGGTCTCTGGCCGCCGGCGTACATCGCGGCGCAGGCCACCAATCAAGGCCGAGTCGTGTCCGGCACGGTCACCCGTGCGGTCACTGGCGGCGGCGGACCGCCGATCTCGTATGCGACGGTGCTGATCAAGGGAACGACGCGCGGCACCCAGACCGACGCCGCCGGCCGCTTCCATCTCAATGCGCCGGACGGTCCGGTGCAACTCACGATCCGGGCGATCGGGTCCCTGCCCCGCGAGGTGACGGTCGCCGCGGGCGACCAGACGATCGACGTGGCGCTCGACGACGACCCCGCACAGCTCGAACAGATCGTAGTGACGGGACAGGCGACCGGGATCTCGCGCAAGAACGCGCCGACGTCGACCGCGGTCGTGGACAGTACGTCGCTCACGCGCGCGCCGGCCACGACGGTGGACGAGGCGCTGCAGGGCAAAGTTCCGGGCGCCAACATTCAGACCAACTCCGGCGCGCCTGGTGGAGGCGTTCAGGTTCAGATCCGCGGCGTCAACACCGCTATCGGGGCCTCCGACCCGCTGTTCGTGGTGGACGGCATCATCTACAGCAACGAGACGGTCCCCACGGGACTCTTTACCGTCACCAAGAGCGGCACGCTCTCGGGCAGCGGTCCCCTGCAGGACGACGGAGCGAACCGCCTGGCCGACCTCAATCCCGAGGACATCGCGTCGATCGAGATACTCAAGAGTGCGGCGGCTTCGTCGATCTACGGGTCCAAGGCCGCGAACGGCGTCGTGATCATCACGACCAAGAGGGGACAGGCGGGCAAGCCCAAGGCTGACATCACGCAGCGTGTCGGGGCGGCTCATCTGCTCCGCGGCCCCGAAATGCGGCGTTTCAACGTGGCGCAGGCGGATTCCGTGTACACGGCGGCCACCGTTCGTCCATTCCTGGTCAACGGGACCCTGCCGTTCTACGACCATTTGAACGAGACCGAGGGAAAGACTCCCATCGACTACGAGACGCTGCTCGATCTGAGCGGTGGCAATGAGCGCACGCGGTACTACGCGTCGGGTGACCTCGACTACACCGGCGGTATCATCGGCAACACCGGCGCCATGCGGCAGACGCTGCGTGTGAATCTCGATCAGCAGCTCTCGCGCACTCTCGAGGCGAACTTCAACGCCAACTACGCCCACAACAACGCGGACCGGGGATTCGTCAACAACGACAACAGTGGAGCGAGCGTCCCCTACGCGTTGGCGTACATCCCGAGCTTCGAGAACATCAAGCCGCAGAACGGGATCTACCCCCAGTTGCCGCTGACGTATCTCAGCGCGAACCCGCTGCAGACGATCGCCGACGGCCAGAACACCGACGAGGTCAACCGGTTTACCGGCGGTGGCACTGCGAACTACAACGCGCTGACCACCGACCACAACTCGCTGAGACTCGTGGCGGCGGGCGGCATCGACTTCTTCACCGACAACTCGCGCGTGGTCGCTCCGTCGAACCTGTACTTCGAGGCGAACCAGCCGTCGCCCGGCGTCTCCACGCTGGCGTCCGGCGACAGCCGGCAGTACAACTGGAACCTGAACGCGATCCACACACTGAACGAGCCGGCTTTCAGGGCCACGAGCTCCATCGGGACGACCTTCGAGGACCGAGAGCTGGATCTGTCCAACACATCGGTCACCGGCCTGGCAGGCGGGGCCAACAACATCAACGAAGGCACGGTCCCACAGCTCTTCGAGGAGCGTGAGCACGAACGGACCTTCTCAGTCTACGGACAGGAGCAGGTATCGGCACTCAACGAACGGCTGCTCGTCGAGGTGGGGCTTCGCGCAGAACGCAGTAGCGCGAACGGGAGCGCGAGCGCGTACTACCTGTATCCGAAGATCGCGGCCGCGTACAACTTCCCGAACCTTCTGGGCGCCGGCAGCAACGTCAAGCTGCGGGCCGACGAAGGGATCACGGGCAACCAGCCGCTGTTCGGCCAGAAGTTCACCCTGCTGCAGAGCAATACCGCGATTGGCGGCGTGACGGCCACGGGGCTTGGTACCAACGCGGCCGCGGGTGATGCCAACATTCAGCCGGAAACGACGCGCGAGTACGAGTTCGGCACCGACATCTCGGCCCTCACCGGCCGGGCGGACCTCGAGGTTACCTACTTCCACCGCGAGACCAGCAACCTGTTCCTCCCACCCACCCCGGCGCCGTCGACGGGCTTCGCGTCGATCATCCCGAATGGCGGCGTGTTCGAGAACCAGGGTATCGAGATCGGCGGGACACTCGTACCGATCAGGACCCGGCACTTCTCGTGGACGTTCGGGACCAGCTTCACGTCGATCAGCAACGATGTCATTTCGTTGCCCTTCCCGTCCTTCACGCCGGCGACGCCGGGATTCGGTCTTGCGTTCGGACAGTTCCTGGTGCAGCCGGGACGTCCCATTACCCAGCTCATCGGACAGACGTCGGTCAATCAGAGCGGGGCGTTCAACGTCACGTACATGGGACAACTCAAGCCCGACTACGATTGGTCGTGGTCGAACGACTTCACGTACCATCAGTTCGGACTGTCGATGCTGTGGGATTGGCAGAAAGGCGGCGTCGAGCAGAATCAGACGCTCTCCCTCTACGACTTCAACGAGCTCGCAGCGGACGACGGGACCCCGGCAGGGGCGGCGCGTGTCGCCGCTGCGTTCAACGGAATCGCCACCCCGTTCGTGCAGGCGGAGACGTTCGTCAAGCTCAGGGAGGTGCGTCTCAGCTACACCCTGTCCCCCGCAGCGTCACACCGCTTTTTTGGCTCTGACGCGGTGTCTCTCAATGTTTCCGGACGCAACCTGATCCTCGTGACCAACTACTATGGGTACGATCCCGAGGTCAGCAACTATGGGCAGACGTCGATTACCCGAGGCATCGACCTGGCACCGTATCCGCCGTCCCGCACGTTCTTCTTCTCCGTCAACGCGAGGCTCTGAGATGCTGCGCACATTTCGACGCACACCCAGCGCCGCCGCACGCAACATGTCGTTTGGACGCGGTGCTCTGCTGGCGGTGGCCGCGACGCTCATTTTCCCGGCCTGCTACAACTACAACCTCACGGACCCCAACAACCAGTCCCTGAGCTCGCTGACCGATAATCCGACGCGTGCCAGCGTCGGCGCGGCGGTCACGGGCATTTTCGATGCGCAGCGCGTGGACGCCGCGTCGTTCATCTGGCGCCTTGGTTCAATGGGACGGGAAGGCATCAATCTGTCCGGCAACAACCAGCCCGATTATCAGGAGCCGTATTTCGGGCCGCTCTCGAGCAGCGAGTTCGGCGCCTCGGACTGGGCCTTCGAATACGTCGCGATCCGCGACGCGAACATCGTCATCGACGCGACCCCCAAGGTGCCGGACATGTCGGCGGCCGAGAAGGCACTCACGACCGCGGTGGCGCAGACATCCAAGGCACTCATGTTCCTTCGCCTGGTGCAGACGCGGGCGCAGTTGGGCGCGCCGGTAGACGTCGATCACCCACCGTCCGCCACGCCGGCGCCGTTCGTCAGCGAGGACAGCGTGTACGCTACGATTCTGCACACGCTCGATTCGGCGCGGACCAATCTCACGGCCGGGGCCTCTGCCAGTTTCCCCTTCCCAATCCCGCCCGGGTACTCGAACTTTTCGACGCCAGCCACGTTCACCCAACTCACCTGGGCGCTGACCGCGAAGGCGCTCACGGATCGGGCGACGGCGCAGCCGCATGCGGCGGGACAACCCGGCTCTGCGACGTACTACGCGCAGGCCCTGACAGCTCTCGCCTCGTCGTTCCTGCCGAATGGTACGCCTTCCAGCTCGAACTTCGCACTGGGAGCGTATTTCGACTTCTCGACCGGTCTGGGTGACATCCAGAACGAGCTCTCGGATCCTCTCACGGGCGTGACCTTCTTTGCGCTCGCGGAAGCCGACAGCGACGCTCAGCTACAGGTTGGCGGCACGAAGATCGATGCCAGGGCGCTCGCGAAGATTGTGCCGATTCCGGCTGGTTCGTCACCGCAGGTCATATCCGGGGTGCCGATTCAGGGCACGCTCAAGTTCACGGTGTACTTCGTGGGCGGAAACCCTGATCCGGGCGCGCCGATCCCGATTCTGCGCTACGAGGAACTGATTCTCCTCCGCGCCGAGGCTGAGATCGGCACGGGGGCGACTGCCGCCGCGGTGAGCGATCTCAACTTCGTTCGGCAGAACTCGGGCAACCTCCCCGCATACAGCGGCGCAACCACGCCGGCCGCACTCATCACCGAATTGATGTATGAGCGTCGGTATTCTCTGCTGTGGGAACAGGGTACGCGATGGAATGACGCCCGGCGGTTCGGCGTGCTGAACACGATACCGGTTGCCGTCCCTGGCGGAAATGTCCCGAGCGTCATGCCCATTCCAACGACCGAGTGCGACGCCCGGAATCTGCCGACGCCGTGCGGGATGGGCATAGCGACGTAGCCGTACGGCAAGGATAGAGGAAGCAGATAGAACATTGGACGACAACGAGGGCCAGCCGCAGCGGATCGCGGCTGGCCCTCGTGCAATGCCCCTCCTGCAGCAACGGATCGCAGCCGGCCCTCGGGCGGACAAATCTCGCCTTGGTAGGGGCCGGTCGCGACCGGCTCACCGTCGTTGCCGTCTCGCCGCGGCCAGTTGCCTATCGTGCGATGGCCGTCCCGCAGTGACGCTCCCGCAATAGACCGTCGTGCGGGGTGCCAGCGCTTCTGTTAGTTACCCAGTCCGAGCATGGCGCGCCCCGCCATCTCGCGGTCCCTGGCGACTTCCCGGACCGTGCCCTGGGCCACGACCAAGACACGATCGGCGAGCGCCAGGACTTCGTCCACGTCGCTCGCGTAGAACAGCACGGCGCAACCGCTGTCGCGCGCATCCAGAAGCCGCTCATGGATCGCGACCGTCGCCTGAATGTCGAGTCCCCTGCTTGGGTTCTCCACGACTAATGCGCTCGGCTTGGCGGCGAGCTCGCGGCCGAGCACGAGCTTCTGCTGGTTGCCACCCGACAGGACTGACGCCGGGACGTCCTCTCCGTCCGCTCGCACGTCGAACGCAGCCAGCAGGTCCCGCGTCTCCTCACGGACGCGACGCCACGCCATCCGGCCTCGCCGGGTGCCGGCACCGCGCAAGGCAACGTTCTCGTACAGAGGAAACTCGAGCACGAGCGCGTCCCGCTGCCGGTCCTCCGGCACGAATCCCACTTCCATCGGAGTGACAAGCGAGCCGCTTGCCACCGCCAGCCGTCCGGCGACTGCCCGCAGCAGCTCGTGTTGCCCCTGGCCCTCGACGCCGGCCACCCCGACGATCTCGCCCGCGTGGATCGCGAACGACACACCGGACAGTTTCTTCACGCCGCGAAGATCTCGTATCATGACATCGTTCGCTGAGATCACGACTGCCGGCGGCGCCGTCGGAAGCCCGTTGCTGCCCGCCACTGTGGACCCGGCCTCCCGGGCACTATCGGAGGCACCGGCACTCGGCTTTGTCCGAGCACGCTCAAGCGCACGGGCCGCCGTTCCGAGCATCGCGTCCGCGAGGGCGGCTTCGGTCGCGCCAGATGCAGCAATCGCGAGCACGGTTCGACCTCGTCGCAGCACCGTGACGTCGTCCGCGACGGATACCGCTTCGCGAAGCTTATGGGTGATGAGGACGACCGCGCGCTCGCCTCCCGCAAATATGCGCAGCCAGCGCAACAACTCGGCCGCGGACGCAGGCGCGAGGACGGCGGTGGGCTCATCGAGGATCAAGAGCCGCGCGTTGCGGGCGAGCGCCTTGACGATCTCGAGGCGCTGCTGTGCTTCCACGGAGAGATCGGATACGCTGGCTGCGGGATCCAGTGCAAGCCCGGTGCTCGTGCCGATCGACCGGATGCGCTCGCTCACCGCGCGGACATCGTAGTGGCCCCCGAGACCCAGGGCGACGTTGTCGGCAACCGTCATCGCCGGCACGAGCGTGTAGTGCTGGTGCACCATCCCGACGCCTGCGGCAATCGATTCGGCGACCGACGTGAACCGGCGCCTAACTCCACCGATTGCGACCGATCCTGCGTCCGGTTTGATCAGACCGAATGCGATCCGCATGAGGGTCGTCTTCCCGGCCCCGTTCTCACCAAGCAGGGCGTGCACGGTGCCGGGCCGGACGACGAGATCGGCTGCATCCAGCGCGGTCACCGCGCCGAATCGCTTGATGATTCCCTGCATGACCAGCGCGGGCGGAAGTCCCTCCGCACTGCGCTCCCGGCGGGCCGGGTCCGGGTTCACCGGCCGGTCGGCGCTGCTACGAATGTCCAAGGGACGCCGAAACGCACCGACAGGTCCTGAGCCAGCGCGCGCACCCCGAGTGTCTCCGTGGCGTAATGGCCGGCGTAGATGATTACGAGTCCTCGCTCGGGCGCCTCGACGGCGGTCCAGTGCGGGCCTTCACCAACGATCAACGTGTCAACGCCGAGGGCGACCGCTTCGTCGAGCGTCTCGGTGGACGCGCCGGCGCCACTGCACATTGCCCATGATCGTGTCCGGCGCGACGACGGAAACTCTGTCCCGTGCGCGTCTCCTCCGTGCTCCCGCGCGAATAGCGCCGCCCGCGCCACCAACTCGGCCGTCGGCACGTCGGCAGCTCCCCGCACGCCGATCGCAATCGGCCCGAACCGGGCGAACTCGCCGGACGGCACCAGCCCCAGCTCCTTCGCAAGCAACACGTTGTTGCCAAAAACGGGATGGAGGTCGAGCGGCAGATGCGCCGAGTACACGGCGATGTCGTGGTCGAAGAGCGTCCGCAGCCGGTTGTACTGAGAGCCGGCAATCGGCAGCACCCCTTTCCAGAAGAGCCCGTGGTGGACGAGCAGGAAGTTGGCGCCGCCGGCGACCGCGCCATCGATCGTTCGTTGGGAGGCGTCGACGGCGGCGGCGATCTTCGCGACCTCGCCGCGATTCGCGACCTGCAGCCCGTTCATCGCCGCTGGAGAGTCGGGGGTCGCCGGGATGCCAAGCAGACGATCGAGATACGCGGCGACGTCGGCGGTAAGTGCCACGGGACTTGGGGTGAGTTGGCAGGTCGCTGGTCCAGAGTTCTTCGGGCCGGCCCCAAAGATTACTCCGGCGACGCGGCTTCGCGAATCGCGCTGTGCCCCCGCTACTTATTAGTCGCGCAATCCCCTGCTGCGGCCGGAGCTGGAACTGCCGTGACCAGTCGCGGGGGCGGACGCCGCGGCATTCATAGCGGTGTCTACCGGCACGACGAACTTGCCCGCCATTTGTAGTGCGTGTATCGAATCGATGGCCGCGCGAGCTGGTCGCGGAATCTCCGGCCCCAGTGCCGGGTTGATGACGAGTCTGACCACCTGCTGCTCGGCGCCAAGCGTAATCACTGCGGGGGTGAAGCGACCATCGCGGACTTGCTGGCCGATCATGAACAGCGCATGTGGCAGATCGATCACGACGCTCGCGAGGGTGACGGCGGGTGCCACGCCGTTCTGATCCGAGTTGGATCCAATGACCCACACCCCTTTCGAGTCCTTGGCGGCCTGGAACACGCCGAGTCCCGCGGCGTCGGCGTTCTGGAATATGACGTCCGCGCCTTGTGTGATCTGCGCGAGCGCCTGTTCTTTGGCCGCGCTGGCATCGTCCCAGTTGCCGACGTACGACGACAGGACCCGGATCCGCGGGTTCACTGAATGAGCGCCCGCTGCGAATCCGGCAAATCCGCGTTTGACCGGCGGGAGCTCAGTGCCACCGATAGTGCCGATGACGCCATTCTTCGAAACGCTGGCAGCAATTACGCCGGCCAGATACGCGCCTTCCTCGAATCGAAAATCAATGCCGGCCCAGTTCTGGCCCGTGCGATCGCCGGACGTCGTCAGGTACATCGTCTGCGGATAGTCCGGCGCGACGCGCTGCACCGCGTCCTGATACTCGAATCCGTTGGCGATGACCAGATTGTATCCCTGGGCGCCGTACTGGCGGAAGTTTTCGTCGAACTCGGCTGGTGTCTTTGTCTCGACGTTGCTGATCTGCGCGCCGAGGCTGTCTCGGATGCGGAGGAGGCCACGGTAGGCAGCGGCGTTCCACGCCTGGTCGGAGATCGGACCGGGCGTCAGCAGCGCCACCTTGAACCCTTCGTGGCCGGAGGCTGCCGCCCGGTCGCTTGCGCTTCTACCACGGTGCGTGTCCTGCAGTTGCCCACATGCGCTCAGACTCAGACACAGCGTGATGTGGAGAAGGGCAGAGACGCGCATGAGATTGAAGATGCCGGGTGCTACCTCACGACGGCGACCGGCATCGCCTTTTGCTCCGGCTTGGATCCCATGCCGATCGATCGGCCCGTCTCATCCATGCGGACCGCGCCGTTGATACGGCCACCCTCGAGGACGACGATCGATTTCGTGTAGATGTCGCCACTGACAGCGGACGTGCCCTGGATCTCGACACGTTCAGAGGCGGTGACCGTCCCGTCGATGTGCCCTCCGACGACGACTTCTCGTGCACTGACATCGCCTTTGACCTCGCCCTGGCGTCCGACGAGCACCTGCCGGGCGCCGCGGATGGTGCCTTCCACCGTGCCTTCGATCTTGATCACGCCATTCGTGTCGATGTCGCCGTGGACCTTCATGCCGAACGCAATGATCGAGAGTGCCGCTTCGGCGGGCGCCCCGGGCTTCGATTCCGGCTTGTCGGGTGAGTCCTTCGTGAACATGGCCATGGATGCAGTCGTGAGAGGTGAATCGTAGCTCAGTGGCCGCACGGCGAGAGCTATCGGCGCTTCCGGCTGAGCGTTTGCGCTAGGTCGTACGCTCCCACACGTGTGGCACTCGGACGTTGTGTGACGATTCGTCCTGCCGCCAGGGCACGCGCCGGGAACGGGCAGTGGGTCACGGGTGAAGCACGGGCAAATCTAGTTAAAGACTGAAATGGCGATTCGGCGAGCATCTCAGGCTCTGGCGCGGACTACTGGGGTTCCGCCTGTGGGCTCGGCGGCGTACCGGAATCGGGGGGCGGCGGCACGACGACATTCTGAGGCGAGGTGGTGCCGGGGGCGCTCCGTGCTCGAGCGCGGCGCGCCGTGGGTGGCGGCGTCACGGCACCTCCGGAGTCCGCGGATGGCTCGGTGCCGGGTGCTCCGGAGGCAGCGTCGCCAGCGTCGGCGGAGCCGGGCTTGGATGGGACATCGGTAACCGTCGCGGAGCGCGTGGCGGCGCGGACGGGGTTGCTTCCGCGAGTGTGCGTGAAGACCGCGGGCGCGGGAGTAAATCCGGGCGCGGCGCTCGCGGCGCGTTGGCCATCGATTGGCGCGTCACCGCCCATCATCGTGCGGACCTGATCGTAGCGTTTCTGCAGTTCCGAAATCGAACGCTCGAGCGTATCGAGGCGCTGTGCGGTGTGCTCCATGCGAGAGATCCGCCCGGTGAGGGCGGGAACGCGCGCGGCCTCGATGATCAGGAGCACCGCGACGGCTGCCACGCCCGCCGCGATGAGCTTTCCGCTGCGGGACATGATGAATCGCAGGATACGGATCTGCCGGGCGGAGAGCACGATCGTCCGGCTCTGGAGCCCGCTCTCGCGCTGGACCTGGATGATCATCGATCCAGCGTGCGGCGTATAGATGTTGCCATATCCGCCGCCTCGGACGGGCGGGGCAGACGGCGTGATTTCGATGCCTTCGCGTTGCGATACCGGCGTGCCGGATGCCGAGCCGGACAGATCGGACGTCACAACGTGTCTCCGGAGGGGCCGAGGATGAGATAGAGGAGTCGCTCGAGGTCGTCGTTGGAGTAGAACAGGATCGAGATCTGCCCTTTATTCTTGTCCGAGACGGCGAGTTTGACGTCGGTTTGGAGATGCTTTCGGAGCCTGTCCACTATCTCGTGTGCGTGCGTTTTGGCACGTAATGACTGCTTACTGGCGCGTTTATGCCGCTTTGATGCGCGTTTTTTTGCCCTTCCGATCTCTTCGACGTCGCGGACGGTCGACCCTCGAGAGACGGCCGCCTGTGCGGCGGCCACGATTTCGCGCTCGGAGTTCAGCGCCAGCAATGCCCGGGCGTGACCGAGCGACAAGTGCCCGTCACGCAGCATCGCGCGAACAGAAGCCGGTAAGTTCAGCAGCCTCAACATGTTAGCAACTGTCGGCCGTTCCTTCCCGACGGCATCCGCCACCTGCTGCTGCGTCAGCGAGAAGTCGTGGATCAGCCGCGCGTATCCCTCGGCCTCATCGATCGGATCCAAGTCGGACCGCTGGAGATTCTCGACCAGCGCCAGAGTCAGGGCGGTCCGGTCGTCGGCTTCTCGGACAATCGCCGGGATCTCGGTCCAGCCCAGGCTGAGGGCCGCCCGATATCGCCGTTCCCCCGTGAGGAGCTCGAACCGGACGCCGTCCAATGTGTCGCGCAGCGTATTGCGCCGGATGGGGCGGACGGTGACTGGCTGCAGCAGGCCGGAGGCCTTGAGGCTGTTTGCCAGCTCCTCCAACTCCTCCGCGGCAAACTGCTTCCTGGGTTGAAACGTGTTGGGCCGGATCTGTGCGAGCGGGATCCGCTCGACGATCGCGTCCGCGGCGTGACCTGCCGTCCGGCTTCGGCCCTCGAGTTCCACCCCGCCCGGTGGAACGATAAGGGCGCCCAGTCCCTTGCCCAGCCGCCGTGGCGTCTCAGAGGGCATTACCGCACCGTCCCGATCGAATGTTTCACGTGGAACATCTCCCTCGAGACCGTGGTCCGGTGCGGCGCGGCTCTCGCTCCTCACCCCCGCTTCCCTGCCCCGCCGCCGGAGAGCCGTGGCACTTCCGGGACGATGCCCGGCGAGCCGTCGTCACCGCGGTGAACCTGTGACTCAGAACTCCGCCGAACGCTCCGGCCCGCTGGAGAGCTCCTCTCTCCCGCGAGTGTCGGCGGTCGCACCACGCTCCCGTCCCGCCTGCGCGCTCCGCCCGCCGGCGCTCGCCCGCCGCTCGGCAGCGGTGACCGCCGACCGGTGACGATCGAGCATCTCTCGCGCGACTGCCATGTACGCGAGCGCCCCCGCTGACGTCACGTCGTACAGGATGATCGGCTTGCCGAAGCTCGGCGCCTCCGCCAGCCGGACGTTTCGCGGGATCACGTTCGAGTAGACCTTCGGGCCGAAGTACTCGCGGGCGTCGGCGGCGACTTGCCGGGACAGGTTGAGCCGGCCATCGAACATCGTGAGGAGCACGCCGTCGATCGAGAGAAGCTCGTTCACGTTCTGCTGTACCAGGTGAACGGTGTTGAGCAACTGTGAGAGCCCTTCGAGCGCGTAGTACTCGCATTGCACGGGGATGAGCAGCGCGTCCGCGGCCGCGAGCATGTTGATCGTGATCAGGCCCAGGGACGGCGGGCAGTCGATGAGCACGTAGTCGTACTCCCGGGCGATCGGCGCCAGTGCGTCCCGCATCGCCTGGTCCCGCCGGTGCCGCGAGATCAATTCCACTTCCGCCCCCGCGAGATCGGGCGTCGCCGCGATCACGTCGAGGTGGGTGAACTGTACGCTGCGGTGCCGGGCGTCGGTGGCGTTGGCGTCGCCGATCAGGAGATCGTACACCGTCGCCTCGAGAGTCTCCTTTGCCAGCCCGATCCCGCTCGTCGCGTTCCCCTGCGGATCACCGTCGATGAGCAGGGTCCTCTGCTCTGCCGCCGCGAGGCTCGCCGCGAGGTTGACGGCGGTCGTCGTCTTTCCGACGCCTCCTTTTTGGTTTGCTATCGCGAGAACGTGGGTCACGGCGCGTGAATATAGCGCCGGAATTCGCCGCCGCGCGCCATTCCGCTATGTTCGGTTCGGTCCCCTGCCCTGCCCCGCCTGCATCCGCAGTGTTCCGCAGTGTTCCGCAGTGTTCCACGTGGAACATAAACATATGTTCCCGGCCTGGTCCGCCTCTGATTGCTTCGGTTCATGCGCTACATCGGTAACAAGACGAAACTGCTCTCGTTCATCGGCGCCGCGCTCGACCGCCTCGGCGTCCCGGCCGCTGCGCGCTCGCTCGACGCCTTTGCCGGCACGGCCGCCGTCGGCGCATTCCTCAAGTCGCGTGGCGCGACCGTCGTGGGATGCGACCTCATGACGTTCAGCTATGTCTTTCAACGAGCGTACGTGGTCGCCGACAGCTATCCGCGCCTGACCGGCGTCCTCGACGACCCGGGACTCCGGTCCGCGCGGCAACGCTCCGACTTCACCGCACTCGTCGACCATCGGGTGGCGGCGCGAGCGGCGGCCGCACATCGGTCCGCGCAACGCACCACGCCGCGCAGGACAAAAGCCGGCACGCGCCACGCTGCTCATCTGGCGCCGCGCGCGAGGGCGGATGCCACGCGGCCCCTCGACGAGATGCTCGTGTACCTGGATCACTATCTCGATCCGCTCACGTCGTTCATCTCCGGCCATTTCGCGATGCCACACGCGGCGATACAGACGGCCGATACGGCCGATACGCAAGAGCGGGACAGGGACGGGGCACGCGCCGCGGTGCGCACGGGGAGGGCAGGGCATACGCGGCCCGGCGCCGCGACTCCATCCACTGCATCGCCGCGCATGTACTTCACGCTCGATGCGGCGCGGCGCATCGACGCGATCCGCACGCAGCTCAACGAGTGGCATACCGCCGCAGCGATCAGCGACGACGAGTACTACATCCTCCTCGCGACGCTTCTCGAAGCCGCGGACGCGGTCGCCAACACGGCCGGCGTATACGCGGCGTACATCAAGAGCTGGCAGTCGAACGCGCTGCGTGGGCTGCGGCTCCGCCTGCCGGCCATCGGCGCGTCACCGCGGCCGCCCAGGTCGCGCCGCGCACGGTGCGAGGCGCACCAGGGCGACGTGTCGGCCCTCGCGCCGGATCTCGGCCGATTCGATCTGTTGTACCTCGATCCGCCGTACAATACGCGGCAATACAGCGGCTACTACCATGTCCCGGAGTTGATCGCAAAGGGATGGTTCGGCGACCCGCCCGTGCTGCGCGGCAAGACCGGCCTGCTGAGCGATGCGAAGAAATCCGAATGGTCGACGCGTGCCGGATGCGTCGCGGCGCTCGATCGCCTTCTGGCCGCGACCGATGCGGACCACGTCGTCCTGAGCTACAACAGCGAAGGCATCATACCTGAATCGGAGATCCAGCGCATCTTCCGCGCGCACGGCCGCGGCGGCACGTACAAGCGCCTCACGCGCCAGTACCAGCGATATCGCGCCGACCGTCCGAGCGCCTCGCGGCACTACACGTCGGACTCAGTCCGCGAGCACCTGTATTGCGTGCGACTGAAAGGCGGCGATCAGAAGTGAGAGGATCGCGTTGCGGGAACAGGACCGGATTGCCAAAGCCGGTGCTTGCGGTTCCCGCCGACCACTACTCCTTGCGCTCGGCCTTCCATTCCGCTGCAAGGGAATCCCGCGACACCGGGAAGAACGCCGGCATCGCGCTCGGCGCCGCGGACGCCGGACGCAGCAGATAGATCGCCCGGTTCGGGTATGCCGCGAGGAGCAGGGAATCGCGGGCGTGCAGATCGCGCGCATAGATGTTCCGGTCCGATCGGCCCCCGACCGCCAACAGTGGCGCGAGCGGTGTGATCCCCGCCGCCGTTTCCTCGACACGACGCAAACAGTGCGGTGAATAGACGTACCCCGCCTCGATGTGCGCGTTCGCGCCCGGTCCGAGTCTTCGTCCCTCGACGCGCGCGGAATCGGCGAGCAACGGCGCAAGTTGTGGGTACGGGTCCGTTACGGCGGCACCTGGTGGTCCGCTTTGGGCCACCGACTCGAGCGCGGTCGTGGCCGAATCGAGCCGGCACACGTCCACTGCGCGATACAGCGTCTCGACGTGGGGACGCGAGACTCCCAAAGCCCAGAGCCGTGCCACGAGTTGCTCCTCCCATCCCTCGCGGACGAACACCAACGCGTCGTGCACGCCCGACTGCGCCGCGATCTCCGGCGTAGCCCACCGCTCGGTCTGGAAGTTGTTGCGGTACTCGTGCGCGCGGAGCGGGATGTCAGCGACGGCGGCGATCACCGCGCTGACGGCGAGCCCGAACGCCGTGGCCCGAAACACGAACGTCGCAGCGGCCGGCCGCAACGCCGCCCGGACGCGATCGCGGACCAGGGCGGGGAATCGTACGGTCCACAGTGCGAGCGCCGGGCCGAGTGCGTACACGAAGCGCGGACCGAGGAAGTTTCCATCTGCCCAATACGCGAAATACAATGTCGCGAGCAGGGCGCAGCTCACGAGCATGTACCGGTCAGCCGGACGAACACGCCGTGACATTGCCAGCGCACCAACCGCGGGCAGCAGCGCGGGGATGGGCGTCTCGAACAGGTAGTCCTGCAGCCGGATGAAATACAGGTTGATCAGCTCCAGTCCTCGTCCGGGCGTGTGCGGTTCACCCCACGGCGCGGGATGAAAGCCGAGATCGTGATTCGGCCCCCACAGGACTTGATAGCCGAACAGCAGCGGCGCGCCCGTCGTGTGCGCGTTGACGTAGAACATCGCACCCATCGGCAATGCCACGCCGGCGAGGGCCGCGATCGCGTCGGGC
This sequence comes from Gemmatimonadota bacterium, assembly GCA_021324775.1. GTDB lineage: Bacteria > Gemmatimonadota > Gemmatimonadetes > Gemmatimonadales > Gemmatimonadaceae > Palsa-1248. The sequence goes on along the minus strand of JAJPIM010000006.1, from coordinate 196,664 downwards.
CATCGATGAGGATCGCGAAGCGCGCGCCACAGATACCACAGCGCCGCGGGGGCGGCGAACGCCAGCGCATCGACTGGACGGATCGTTGCGGCGCCTCCGAATCCCAGCCCGCTCAGGAACGCCAGCCAGCGCGGACGCGCGTGCGAGCGTGGGCCAGGCGCCGGATCCGCGCCAGCGTCGCCGCGCGCGACGGGATCAGCGGTCGCATGCACGAGCGCGGCGGCCCCGATCAGGATGCAGGTAAGCGCCGTGACGTGATTCATGTGCGAACCGGACATGAACATCGTGAACGGCGCGAGCGCGAACAGCACCGCCGCCGCGACGGCGATCCGGCGGTTCGGTTCCGCGATCCGGGCGAAGGACCAGAATGCGAGAATGGAGATGACCCCGCACAGCGGACCGACGATCCACGTGCCCCCCGCGAGCACGCCGAGAGCCAGCAGCGCGGGACCGCCGGGCGGGAACTGCGAGTAGACCTTGCCGGCCGCGTCCACCATGTGCAAAGAGCTGAAGAACTCCGGGTGGGCGCGCACCGGGAGCCACAGGTGTCCGCTCGCGAAGATCTGCGCTTGCCGGACCTGCACGATCTCGTCGATCAGCAACGGACGTCCGTGGAAGATCAGCCGGGCCACCGCCGCGTAGAGACACCCCGCGACCGTCGCCGCCAATCCCACCCCAGCCGCCGAATGAGTCTCCGCCCAGGCTCCAATCCGCTCAGCGTCCCGGGCTCGCCAGAGCCACAGGATGCGCCGCGACAGGATCGCGAGGACAATCCCCCCTCCGGCGGCGATCCCGGTTCCTGACGCCCATTGCGCGAGGAGACTGCGATAGCCGGGGAGCTCGTATCCTCCGGGCACCCAGTTGACCCACGGCAGGAATCCAAGCGCTGCCACGATGATCGCCGCCAGGATCCCCACGTGCCGCATTCCGCCGCGTCTGGCGTCCGGGGCAACGGGCCTCTCATCGCGCGAACCGCTCGTCCGAATCGGGGCAGGGAAGTGAACGGAATCGCCCCCCGGCTGGCGGGACAATCCCCGTTCCGGGGCGATGGGAGACGCGGCCATGTGCCTCAGGGACGACCCATCGCCGGGCGGGGACACGACGCTCTGACCCTGTGGCGACCTACATCACCGGCCTACGCGCCGGTCCTTACGAGCCGGTCCTACGAGCCGGCCGCGACTTCGTGATCCGATCCCGCGGTCTTTCGCCGGCGTCCGCGCGCGATCTCGATCAGCAGGTTCTGTAGATCGTTCGGGCTCACGCCCGGGATGCGCGATGCCTGTGCCAGCGTCGCCGGGCGAATCGCCGCGAGCTTCTGGCGCGCCTCGAGGGTCAGCGACTGCATGCCGGCGTAAGGCAACGCCGCATCGAGCGACACCTCACCCATCTGGCGCATCCGATCGGCCTGCAGGCGTTCGCGGTCGAAGTAGCCGGCGTACTTGATCTCCAGTTCCGCCGTCACCAGCGCATCGCGGGGTAGTCCGCTTCCGACCCCGGCCGCGGCGAACACGGCGGCCAGCGTCACACCCTGGCGGCGCGCGAGATCCGCCGCGCGGGCGGGCTGCGCCAGCGGCGCACTCCCTGCCGCGGCGAGTAGCGCGCCTGCCTGCTCCGGGCGGACCGTGGTGCGTTCCGCGATCGCGTGTGCCTCCGCTACCGCCTCGATCCTCGCTCCGATGATCGCACGCTCGTCGGCCCGGTATATCCCCAGTGGTTCCGCGATCGGCGCGAGCCGTGCGAGCGCGTTGTCCTGGCGGACAGTGAGGCGAAACTCGGAGCGGGAGGTGAAGAGCCGGTATGGCTCGTCGACACCGCGAGTGATGAGATCATCGATCAGGACGCCGAGATACGACGTTTCGCGGCCGAGTACGAGCGGCGGACGGCCCTGCACGGCGAGTGTGGCGTTGAGTCCCGCGACCACGCCCTGGCCAGCAGCTTCTTCGTAGCCCGTCGTGCCGTTGACCTGCCCCGCGAAGTAGAGGCCCGCGACGGCGCGAACGGCCAGTGTCGCATCGAGCTGCGTCGGCGGATAGTAGTCGTACTCGATAGCGTATCCCGCCCGCGTCATCCGGGCGTGCTCGAGACCGGGGACCGTCCGGAGGATCTCCACCTGAACGGGTGCCGGAAGGGAAGTCGAGAGACCGTTGACGTACAGCTCCGCAGTGTCGTGTCCCTCCGGCTCGAGGAAGATCTGATGCCGAGCGGCGTCCGGAAACTTCACGATCTTGTCTTCCACCGACGGGCAATAGCGAGGTCCCCGCGACGCGATCGCCCCACCGTACATCGCCGACTCGCCCAGGTGCTCGGCGATCACACGCTGGCCGTCCGCGCCGAGGAAAGTGATCCAGCACGGTAGCTGTGCGGGGTGGCGAGTCCCGGTGTCAGTGGCGCGCGGGGAATCCCAGAAGTGCGACCACGAATAGTCGAACGATTCGATCTCGCTCTCCTGGCGTTCGAGGCGCGAGAAGTCCACCGAACGCCCGTCGATGCGCGGCGGAGTGCCCGTCTTGAAGCGACCGACGGTGAGTCCCAGTGCCTCGAGCTGCTCCGCGAGATGTGTGGCGGCAGCCTCGCCCGCCCGGCCGCCCGCCACCTGGCGGTCGGCGCCAATGTGGATCCGGCCTCGCCCGAACGTGCCGGACGTCACGATCACGGCCCGCGCACCGAACCGGCGTCCCTCGATCGTCTCGATCCCGGTGACCCGGGCGACCTGCCCGACGTTGTCAGGGTCGCTCCCGAGACCACGCGCACCGGGCTCACCGCCCTCGAACGTCAGCCGCGCCACGGTTCCCTGTATCGGATGGAGATTCGCGTGGCGCTCGAGCAGCGACCGCACCGCCCGGCGGTACAAACCGCGATCACACTGCGCACGCGGCGCCCAGACCGCCGGACCTTTGCCACGGTTCAGCATGCGGAACTGCAGGGTCGCCAGATCGGTGGCGCGAGCCATGATGCCGCCCAGGGCATCGACTTCTCGGACGACCGTGCTCTTGGCCACTCCGCCGATCGCGGGGTTGCACGACATCTGGCCGATCGTCTCCAGCGCGCTCGTGACCACTCCAACGCGCGCCCCCAGCCGCGCTGCGGCGACCGCAGCTTCGGTCCCGGCGTGCCCCGCACCGACTACGAGCACGTCGAAGCTGGCCTCGGTGTGCAGGCTGTTCGGGGGATGCATATTCCAAAGCTACACGGCGCTACTCGGCCGGCGGGAGACGCCGGCTCGCGATCCACCCGAACCTTCTGGGCCCACACTGGAATGCCTCTGCCACTGGCCAGCGAGTACCCGACACTGCTCATCCAGCGCGCCGCGTTCGAGCGTGTGGAACTGGCGCGGACCGCATTCGATGAGCGCTTCGGCCTGACCCGAGACGAGTTCCGCGTCGAGGGCGATCTGATCGCCGTCGGACCGCTGGTCGGCGAGGACACACTCACCGGGATCGTCGCCGAGCTGGAATCATTGGGGCTCGTGTACTTCGACGACTTCTTCGAGATGAGCGGCAACTGGCCCGCGTGGCTCAGAGTATTCGCGGCGACGAGCCGGTGACCGCCGCCGCGGCGGCGACCGGCAGCGCACCTCGCAGCCTGGCGGCGCGGATCGCGCGGCATCCGAGCGCACAGGTCCTCGTCGCGATCGTGCTCGGCGTCGCTGTCGGCGCCCTGCGCCCCGCCTGGGGCGCCGCGTTGCGCCCGGTCTCGGACACGTTCATCAACCTCGTCAAGATGATCGTCACACCGGTCATCTTCCTCACCATCGTCATCGGGGTCGCGGGTGCGGGGTCGCTTCGGCGTGTCGGACGCGTCGGCGTCAAGGCGCTCGTGTACTTCGAGGTCGTGAGCACGGCATCGCTGGCGATCGGATTGCTCGTCGTCAATCTCACGCGGCCCGGCGCCGGACTGGACCCATCGCGGCTGCCGCACGGTGATGTCTCCCAATACGTTGACGGCGCGCAGCAGGGATCACTCACCGGCATCCTGACGCACATCGTGCCGTCGAGCATCGTCGGAGCGTTCGCCACGGGCGATGTGCTGCAGGTGGTGTTCGTGGCCATCGTGTTTGGCGTCTCGCTGGCGGCCGTCGGCGAAAGCGGGCGTCCGGTGGTCGCACTCATCCAATCGCTCGAGCGCGTCTTTTTCCGGCTGGTCGGCCTCATCATGCTGGTCGCGCCCGTCGGAGCGTTCGGCGCGATGGCCTACACCGTCGCGACCTTCGGGCTGGACGCGCTCCGGCCGTTGCTGCGCGTCATGGGCGACGTCTACATGACGATGGCGCTGTTCGTGTTCGGGGTACTCGGGATCATCGCGCGGCTCGCGGGATTCCGGCTGTTCGCCTATCTCGCGCACATCAAGGACGAAATTCTCCTCGTGCTGGGGACGTCGTCGTCCGAGGCTGCGCTCCCGGGCATCATGGAGAAGCTGGTGACGTTCGGCTGCGCACGTCCGGTGGTCGGCCTGGTGATCCCGGCCGGCTATTCCTTCAATCTGGATGGGACATCGATCTACCTGGCGATGGCCGTTGGCTTCCTGGCCCAGGTGTTCGGCGTGCACATGACCCTCGGACAGCAACTCACCACCCTGGCGGTGTTGATGCTCACCTCCAAAGGCGCGGCCGGGGTGACGGGGTCCGGCTTCATTGTCCTGGCCTCGACCCTCGGAAGCACGCATGTCATTCCTGTCACCGGCCTCGCCCTTCTCCTCGGCATCGATCGATTCATGTCCGAGGCGCGCGCGATCGTGAACCTCATCGGCAATGGCGTGGCGACGATCGTCGTTGCTCGCAGCGAAGGTGCTTTTCACCCCATGGCGCGTGACTTCCCCGCGACCGGGCAGTAGGATACACCAGATGCCGCGCCGCCGGCTGGCTGGACTGCTACTGATGCTCGCCATGCTGCAGATGGCGTTCACGCCCGCCGTGTACGCGTGCGCGTCGCATCACACGCCGGCGGCTCATTGCCATGGTGCGCTCGCCGGGCCGGACTCCGGCGGGGATCCCAACCTGGCGCAGTCCCTGTCCCGGGCATCCGGTCACCCATCGCATCACTCTCAACACACGCAGGCCTGTTGCGCTGCGGGTGACGCGTGCCGCGGAGTATTCTTCCCGGCGTCCGCAGCCGCCTTCGGTTCACCGGTCACCCGTTCACCGCGCACGCCAGCCCGTCCGGCTGCACCCACTGGACGCCGCGCGGCACCCGACTCGCCGCCTCCCAAGATCTAGCTCTCGTTCCATCTGCTGCGGGCGGATCCGCCCGGCAGCGGGACGGCGCCCCATGGTGACCCGGACTTTCCGGGCATCGATGGCGCACCGTGGCCTTTCTCGAGAGCTCGATGTCCTTCCGCGACAGGCCGGCGCACACCCGGCTGCGATTTGTACCCATTCTCGTTCTCGCGACGTTCTGGGCGACGCCGGCTGTGGGGCAGTCCACACCACCGGCGCCACTCGCTGCCGGCACGGCAGGGGATACCGCTCCCCCGATGATGGGGATGAGGGCCGGCCCCCTCGGGATCGCGATGGCCCGGCAGGGCTCCGGCACCTCATGGTTGCCCGATGCGGTGCCAATGCACGCTCAGCTCATCGCGGCCGGCGCGTGGCAACTGATGGTGCATGGTGCGGAGTACGGGATGTTCGACCAGCAGTACGGCGGCAGCCGCGGTACGAACCAGGTGGCTGGAATCGGATGGCTCATGGGGTCGGCCACGCGCGCCCTGGGCGCCGGGCAACTCAGCCTCCGGACCATGTTCAGCGCCGATCCATGGACCAGCTCCGAGCGCGGGTACCCGCTCATCCTCCAGTCGGGCGAGGCGTTCGACGGCACGCCGCTGCATGACCGGCAGCATCCCCACAATCTCTTCATGGAGCTGGCGGCGCTGTACGACACACCGGTCACCGGCGGGCTCGCGGTCCAGGCGTACGCCGCGGCCGTTGGCGAACCCGCCCTGGGCCCGGTGGCGTTCCCTCATCGCCCTTCCGCCGAGAGTGACCCTTTCGCGCCATTGTCGCACCACTGGCAAGACGCGACGCACATCTCCTTCGGCGTCGCCACAGCCGGCATCTACACGCACGACGTCAAACTCGAGACCAGCATCTTCAACGGGCACGAGCCGGATCAGGACCGAACCGCGATCGAGTACGACCAGAACGGACCCACGCTCGATTCGTATTCGGGCCGGATCATCGTCAACCCGGCGGACGCCTGGAGCGTCTCCGCCTGGTACGGCTATCTGCACCGCCCCGAGCAACTGGAGCCCACGGTCTCCCAGCATCGGTTCGGCGGATCGATTCTGAATGTCCGGCCCTTCGGGAGCCGGGGCGACTGGGCCACGACACTGGTCTACGGCGCGAACCTCTACTCCGACGACCCGCGTGTTTCGAACAGCGGGCTCGCAGAGACCAACCTCGATCTGGACGGCGTGAACACGGTGTTCGGCCGGATCGAGTACGTGGCGAAATCGCCGGCTGACCTGTTCGTCGCCACACCGCCGCCGCCGGCGGCCAACCGATTCGATATCGGATCGTTCAGCATTGGCTACGCGCGCGCGCTGGGGACCGTCACCCCGTACGTGGCGACGACGATCGGCACGGTCGTGACTCTCGACGCAATTCCGCAAACGCTCGCCGCGACATATCACACGCGCACGCCGGGCGGTTTCGCTGTCTACCTGAGAATCCGTCCTGCCCACTCCCACAGTGCCGAGCGCATGACGGGGATGAACATGCGGTGATCGATGGCCTCGGGACCATGGTTGCTACTGGTCCATGGGCATCGACATGGGCAGTGGCATCGCGACGAGGATCGCTGTCACCGCCAGGATGAGCATGCCGAGCGCGATCTCTACCGTTGCCGACCGCGTAAATGCCCGGACCCCGTCCTGGCCCGGCGCGGTCAGCCGGGGAGTACCCCGTTGCCAGTTGTACGCGCCGGCAACCAGCACCAGTCCCACGAGCGTGAGTTTGACGAGCAGCGTCCGTCCATACCCCGAGCGCCAGAGCGACGAGACGGTGTCGAGATGATTCCACGCCGCGATCGTCCCGGTGATTGCGAGGATCGCCGCCGACGTCATCGCGACTGGCGAGAACGCGCGCACCAGCCCCGCAATATCGGCGCCCCATTCCTCGGGCGCCCTCCGCTTCGGCGTAGGCGCTTCGCTGCGCAGCGTGACGGCTGCCAGTACGGCCAGAGTCCCCATCCATGTGCCGGCGCAGAGGACGTGGAGCACGTCGGCGGTCACGACGACCGCCCGATGCTGTTCCACTGACGCCGCGTGACCCGCAAACGCCGGCGTAGCCGCCAGTCCTGCCGCCAACAATCCGGCCACCGTCCACGCCCGCTTCGATCCGGAGCGCGCGATCGCGAAAGCGATGATCGCGGCGACGGCGATCGCGACGTGGACGATCCACACCGCGCCCCAGTGCGTGTGCGCGGCCATCGCGACGACGAGATGGACCCAGTCAGAAAACGATTGGCCCGGATCAGCGAGATCCACGACCTCCGTGCCCAACCGGACCACAGCCGCGGGAAGCAGGGCGAGTGCGGCCCACATTCCGATGGTGGCGCTTCGGCGCGCGCGATCCGGAAGTGGCTCGTACGGTTGGCCGGCCATGCCGAGCAGCAGCCGGCAACTGACGGCGCCCAGGCTGATCGTGATTCCCGCCAGCATGATCCAGCGGGCGCACCACGCCACGACGTCCGCCGCCGACAATCCTCCGGCCATCCGGATCGCCGGTCCGCCTACTGGCCTCGCGCCGCCCCGGCTTTCGAGCCGGATGCCGCGATGACGAATTGGAACTGCCCCGTGGACACGTGGCCGTCGCGTGCGGTGGACCGCCACCACACGGTGTAGGTCCCGGCTGCCGGATGCGCGCGCAGCGGCGCGACGACCGGCGCCGTGGCACCCGTGTCCCGCGTCAGTGGCGCGAGTGCAACCGCACCGCCGGCCGCGGCGCTGAGACGGATGGTCGTCACGGCGAGTTCGGGCTGCTCCGAGAACCAGAGGCGCACCGCGGCGGGCGCCGATGCCACCGTGTCATTGGCCGCGGGCTCGGAGCGCTCCAGGCGCAGATGCCGAGCCGTGACGCGTGTCTCCGGCGCGCGCACCGGCGGTGCAGCCGCGGCGGCGGCCCCAGCGGTCAGAAATGCTGCGACCGCGATCAGGGCGGACCGCTGGCGGACGGGGAATACGGCAACGGAGGAGCGTGAGTTCGACATGGCAGATTGGAGGGTGATGAAGGTGTAAGGAAAATTACGTCACGCCAGCGCGGGTGATCTAGAAGATGTCGTAATGGACAGTCCCGTACAGCGTGCGCACCTGACCGGGGGTGATGAAATATCCCGATTCGAGCTCACGATACTGCGTATCCAGGATGTTTCGGGCACCCGCCTCGAGCGTGACCCCACGTCCTATCCGGACCGCTCCGCTGGCGTAGAACAGCGCGAAGGCAGGGCGTGTCAGTCCGATGGCCTCCTCGAACGGCGTGTACTTCCCCTGGAAGTTGCTGCCCACCCGGAGTCGCCAGACCGAATGGCGTGGATTGATCACGACCGCCCCGTCACCCACGAACCGCGACGTGTTGAAGACCGGCTGGCCCGAGTAGTCGACTCCAACGCCCGAGTCGAAGAATTTCGTGTATTTGGCGTCGACTACCGTGAAGCTTGTCGACAGCGTCACGTCCGGCGTCACCGCCGCGCGCGCCGTGAGGTCCACCCCACGCCGGCGGCTCGGGCCACCGCTGATGGTGGTCACGCCGTTGAACGACTGTTCGTTGCTGAGATCCATCCGGAACACCGACGCATCGATGTCGACCGGGCCGCGGGCCACCTTCACACCCGTCTCATAGTCCCACAAAGTGATAAACGGGGTGGTGGGATCGAGGATCACGCCGTCCGCTTGGCGGAACCCACGCGAGATGTTCGCGTAAACGCCGGCCCACGGGAGAAGCCGGAACAGCAGTCCGGATTTCGGCGAGAAGATCCCCTTGCTGAACTGCGACTGCGCCAACGGGCCGATCGTGTCGGGTGCGAGCGACGCCGGCTGGAGCGACGTGCTCGAGAGTTGATCCACGCGTGCACCCAGGTCCACCCGCACATACCTGGTGACGTCGAAGTTGCTCTGAACGAACAACCCGCCTGACACCTGGTGGGCCTGCACGAGTGCGAACGGCACGGAGTCTTCGCGAAACCCACTCACGGCCTCGCCCCAATTCTCGTAGTGCGCGTGATCGTATCGTGTCTCTGCGCCGGCCGTGATCTGGACGCCCGGCACGCTGTACGTGAGCGCGCTCGTCGCGCCGCCGCCGTAGCGGCCGTCGTATTCGTGGGTCTCGATGCCAGACCCCTCGAGCTCGCCGCCCAGGCCTGGGGGAGTGCTCAACCAGAAGTTCCAGGTTCCCTCTGTCGCATACACCGTGCTCCGCCAGAACAACGAGGGCGAGAACACCACGCGCAGGCTGGCCCGCTCCTGGGCGTGGCGCTTGAAGCCGCCATCACCGAAGTTCGACACGACGCCGTCGTTCTTCGCCAAATAGGACGCGGTATCGAGAAAGCCCGGTGAGTTGTAGCTGGTGATGAATCCTTCGATCCCCAGGTCGAGCGTGACCGAGTGTGTCACGTCGTGCAGAAACCGGCCATGCAGTTGGCCGATCTGGTCTTCCGCGTGCGGCCGCCACCCGTCGTCGCGGGTCACACGGATTCCCAGCACGCCTCGGGTGCCGCCATTGTCGAATCCGGTCATCACGACACCCTCGCCATTGCCGTAGGCGCCGCCGGTCAGTTGGACCTGCGTTCCATCGAAGTGCTCGAGCGTGCGCACGTTGACTACGCCCGAGAACGCGAAGTTGCCGAACAGCGCGCTGGCCGGCCCCTTGATCACGTCGATCCCGCTCACCGCTTCCGGGAACATCAGATTGAAATCGTTGTAGCCTTCGGCGTGGCCGTTGACGGGTTCGTTGATCGGCACGCCGTCGATCCAGAGCGCGATGTCTGTCGAGTGGTCGGAGCTGAATCCGCGGATCGACAGGTCGGACGCGAAGCCCGGTCCCTGCCCCTGCTCGTGGGATTCCAGGCCGGCCGTCTCGCGAAGCAGCTCGTAGGGCGAGTTTGCCGGGGTCTGCGCGATGGCATCCGGTGTCACCGTCACGGCACTGATCGGTTCGGTCGGCTGCACCGGGGTCGCCGTTATGGTCACGGCTCCGAGACGCGCGGTACGGCGGGCCAGGGAATCGCGTTGTGCAGAGAGCGCGTGTGTCTGCTTGCGCGGCGCTTTACCCGCGAGCGTGTCGGCGTATGCAGTTGCCGCCGCGCTGTCCGCGGAGGTGGTCTGAGGCCGGCCGCTGGTGTCGGGCCGCGCGGTGGGAACCTGGGCAGCCGCCACGTGCGCTGCTCCGGCTACTCCGCCGGCGCTGGCCAAGCCCACAAAACACTGCACCGCGACTCGGCGGATACCGCGCTGGATCCAGAGTCGCCCCCGGCGTTGCGTCGGCCGGGTGCCGCGTACATGAGCGGCCGCGAAAGCGGCGCGCTCATCACTATCGAGTGACATGTGGGTCTCCGCACAGTTAGCACGGGCGGAGACGGGATGTCCCCTGCCCGGTGCGGCGTGTGAATCACGCGCCGCGTCAGCGCGACCCCGCGAACGGGGTCAGACGCTCTGTGCGGGAGGGCCGAGCGGAGGCGGTATGACGACGTCGGGCGCGGCACGCGGCGCGACGTCACGGTAAACGAGCGGAGCGGCCGCGGCAATCGCGACCGGTACGACAGGAATTGCGACCAAACGTCCGGCTGGAACACTCACCAAACCGGTCGTGCAGCACGCACCCGGGCACGTGCACTGATGCCCGTGATGGCCCCCACCATGTCCAGCATCGGGCGCGCCCTCATGGTGCCCCTGATGGCTGGCCGGCATCGCATCCATCATGGGGCCGCTGGCCGGCATTGCATCGTGGTGGTCCATGTGGGCCGACGCCACTCCGCCGAGCCATCCACCCCCGTGTTCCGGGCACGCCTGCAGGGAGACACCGGAGACCGTCACGATCATCCAGAGTCCGAAAAGTCCCGCCAGGAACCGGTGTGCCAGGGACCGCTGCATGAGGGCCAATCTACGGGGACGCTCCGAAAAAGGCCAAGCGCCTGGAAACCTGATGGGCGTGGCATGCGTCAAAGTCTCAGTAACCGATCCCGCGGCATGATGGCGGGTGGCAATTGGCTCAAACTGCATTACCATCCCACTCGTGCGGCTGCGCAAACTGCAGTTACGGCTCCTGGCGCTGGTTGTCGCGCTGGTCCAACTCATCGGACCGGCCGCCGCGTCGTTGGCCGATGCGCAGCTCGAGGCGGCGGGCAACGGTCCAAATGCGGCCTCGCACATCGAGGCGCATAGCCGGCCCGAGTGCGCACGAGTCCATACCGATGACTGCGCGCTCTGCCAGTACCTCGCGACTGCATTCGGCCAGCCGGCACCCCCGGTCACCCCCGCACCGGCTGCCCTCGCGGCTATCCGGCCGCCGGTGGCCGAGATCCTCGGCTACGCGCCCACCGCACTCGGGGCGCTTCCGTATTCCCGCGGACCACCGGACCTCGTCTAGCCGGACCGCGTAACCGCGCGCGTCGCTGACGCGATGGCGCGCGCCTCGACTCGCTGATCGGTGTCTGGACTGCGGCCTCATTCGGGCCGCCGCTGCCAGTTCCCGTCACACGAGCGGTTGTTCCGCGATCCGGCCTCCGCAGCAGTCGCCACAACCGGCGCCCGCGTCCGCGGCCCGCCGCGCCGTGGCCGGGGACGGCGTATATGCGGCGTCCTCGCCATCTCCTGCCGACGAGGATCGCTCTGTGCTCACTGTGCTTCGCGGACTCCGCGCGTCATGCCGTACCCGGCGTGCGTGGATGCTGTCCGTTTGTCAGATGTTCGCTTTCGGAGTATTCGCCGTTCCAGCCCACGCCGCGTCGTCAGCGGCTCCGCGTGCCGCATCCACGCCCGCCGCCGGCAGATCGCGGCCGTCCGATCCACCACCGTCCGGCGACGTCGTCGGTACGGTGACAGACAGCTCGAACGGCCGGCCGCTGCCGAGTGTCGAGGTGACCGTCCAGCGGGCCACCAACATCGTTGCCAATACGACCACCGATCAATTCGGCCGGTTCATCATCCACAACCTGCCGGCCGGCGATTACATGATCGGCGTGCATTTCATCGGCTACGCGGCGAATACGCACCCGCTCACCATCGCGAGCGGAACGACGCGGATCGATTTCCAACTCACGCCATCAGCGGCGGCCCTCGAAGCGGTGCAGGTCTCCGGGCAGTCGCCGGTGTCAGTCGATACCAGGAGCGGCGATCAGACGTACAATCAGGCCGATTCCCGAACGGCGCCCAGCACGACGACATCGGGAGTCATCCAGCAAGCCATCGCCGGTGCCGCGCGAGCGCCCACGGGAGAAGTGCACATCCGAGGGCAGCACGCGGAATACACCTACTTCATCGATGGCGTACCGGTGCCTCCCGGAATCTCGGGCTCGCTCAATGAGCTGTTCGATCCGGACGTCGTCCAGGCCATCGACTTCCAGACCGGAGGGTGGGATGCCGAGTACGGTGGCCGCATCTCCGCCGTCATCAACATCCAGACCAAGGTCCCAGCCGGTCCATTCCACATGGAGGAGTCGACGTACGACGGGACCTACAACGCGATGGGCCAGTCGCTCACGCTGAGCGCCAACAAGGGCAAACTGGGGATGTTCTTCTCGGGCGAAGCCCAGGGCACCGACATGCGGCTCGAGCCGGTCGTCGCCGGAACCAACAACGATCCGATCAACTATCACAATCACGGCCAGGATCTCTTCGGGTTCGGCAAGCTGCAATACTCGGCCGGCCCGCACGATCTCATCTCATTGGACGGGAACTACTCGACGACGCACTTCGACGTGCCGTACGATTCGACGTTGCAGACGCTCAACGACCACCAGACCGACGTCAACGCGTTCGTGAACCTGTCCTATCGCCACCGGTTCGGCGATTCGCTCGGCACGGACGAGCGCAGCCAGCCGCCCGAGTTGTTCATCGGGCCGTACTTCCGCCAGGGATCGCTGAACTACCGCCCAGGCTCGGTGGACGCACCGTCGTTCGTCGATGCGAACGATCCGACGAAGACGCCGCGCGACGTGTTCGAGGACCGGAACTTCGACATTGGTGGCGTCAAGGCCGATTTCTCCTTTCCGATCGTGACGGGGCTCATGGACGGTAAGATCGGCACGACATATTCGCACACCTTCGGCCAAGAAAACTTCCAGCTCACCGACCCGACCGGCGCGCAGCCGCCGATCGCGTCAGTGTCCGGGCTCGACGGGTACGATTGGGGTACGTACGCGGAGACGTCGATCCGGCCAGCCGAATGGTTCGAGCTTCGCACCGGCCTACGCTTCGACAGCCACGTGGAGCCCTCTGCGTCGAATCAAACGCAGGTGAGCCCGCGCATCCGGCTCAATTTCTTCCCGACGCCGTCGAACACGTTCTATCTGTACTTCGGCCGCCTCTTCATGCCAACCAACATCGAGGACCTGCGGTCGATCACGCAGCAGGCCGACCAGAACGTCATCACTTCGCCGACCCTCCCGGAGCGCGACGCCTTTTACGAGGCCGGGTACATCCACCGGTTCCCGTACGGGATCGTGACCAAATTCTCAGGCTACCACAAAGAGAGCACGCCCGGGATCGACGACAATACGATCCCCGGGTCGGCTATCACGACCGACGTCAACATCCATCACGTGTGGATCACCGGCCTCGAAGGCGTCGTTGAGTTCAAGCCCGTGGGGCCTGTATCCGGCTATCTCAACCTTGCCCTCAACCATGCGTATGGCGAAGGGCCGATCACCGGTGGATTCTTCCCGATCCAGACGCCGAACGAGGCGTTCGACCTCGACCACGACCAGCGCGGCTCGGCCGTCGCGAACGTGATGTACAGCTTGCATGGGTTCTACATCAGCGCGACCGGCATCTTCGGCACGGGCCTCACGAACGGCTTCACACCTGATGCCAACGTCCCCAATGACACGGGGAGTGTCGCCAACGGCACGTTCCAGCCCGGGAACAAGAGCTACTGCACTAGTCTCTTCTGCTTCAACCGCGCCTTCAAGGTTCCTCCCAGCTACATCCAGAACCTGAGCCTGGGCTACACGGTCTACGCCAGCACGACTTACATCCGTCCGGAGATCTACGTCACCAACCTGTTCGACCACACGTACCTGCTGAAGGGCGCCTTCTTCAGCGGCGAATCCGTCGGCCGTCCGTTCATGATTCAGTTCCGGCTGAGCCTCGGCGTGTAGCGCCCGCTCACGGTCGCGGGCGATGGCCCCGCGATCAGGCCGCTTGTCCGGTCACCGAAGTGGGCCGGGGCACACCGTGCCCCGCTCCACCTCGCGGCATGCCCGTGCTCCGTTCCGTAGTGCCATGGCGACGGCAGCCGCGCGCATCACACAGGTCATGCGCGCAACGCTGGTCCGCGCGGCAGGGGGTCGCCACGACGGCGTACGGGCTGAGGCGGCGATGGTTGTCATCATCCTGACCATCACCCTCTGCGTCGTTTTGTCGCTCGGCAGGATCAACAACGACAGCCGGTACGATGGGCGCTCGGCTGCAGCGTGGCTTGTGTTGAGTTCCGACACATCGGCCAAAATTCGTATGACCGCAGCAGCTGCGCTCGACTATCTCTGGCCCGTGGCGCGCTCGCTCCAACCGCGAATCGCCCAGGCCGAAGTTCATTTACTCGACGATTCTGACGCGGGCGTTCGCGCGGAAGCCACGGCTGCCGTCGCCGGCATGGCCACCGAGTCACCGGACATCGTACCCGCGATAGTCACAGTCTTGACGCAGTCGCCCCGGCTCGAGTCTCGGGTGCAAGCCGCACACGCACTCGGGGCTGTGGGGCCGGCAGCGCGTTCCGCCGTGCCCGCACTCATCCGCGCGGCCGCCGCGCTCGAGTCACCGCTCCGCGTTGCCGCCATCGCCGCTCTCGACGATGGCGGTGCAAGCCGAGACAGCGCCGTCATCACCGCTCTGGTGCGGGCCACCGCTGACGACGACGAGAACGTGCGGGGGGTCGCGATCGACGCGTTGGGCCGTGCGCCCGTCGAGCTGGGCGTACTCGTCCCGCTGGCAGTTCGCGCCCTGCGTGATCCCGCAGTGGGCGTCCGCGAGGAGGCCGCCTACGTGCTCAGCGAGTCATCCGACACATCGCGAACGGCGCTCGCGGCCCTGACCGAAGCTGCATCGGACTCGGACGCCACAGTCCGCAGACTCGCCGCTCACGCTTTGGCCCGCCGTCGGTCACGGGCCAAGCAAGGGGAGAATGGCGGGTAGTAATTGGCGATTGGCGCCAATCGCTATCCGCCGGCCTTCGTCAGCTCGATCGGATGCGGCTCGGGGGTTAACGCGCCCTCTCTGAGGAATCCCTCCCAGCCGCAGCGCAGGCACCAACTGTTGCGCAGATGGGGAAGGAGGCGGCCGATCACGCCGGCTTGCACGCGGGCCGTCGCCGCGTCGCAATTCGGACACCGGTCACCCTTCGGGAGGATGTAGTAAAAGAGGACCGTGGCAGCGATGATGCGCAGCACGAACATTCCTCCAAGGACCAGAGCGAAGATCACGATGTCGGACATCTGCCCGTTACCTCCCGGCGCCCCGGTGGTTCAGCGTGCTCCCGACTCGCTCCTCTCGCCGTGTGCGCTCAGCACACGGTCTTTATCGACCGCTACAATCGTGCCTCGACCCGATCCCATGGCTCGACGTACGCGATGCCGTCCTCGATGCGCTCGATGACGACTTCGGCGCCCGCTACGAGCAGCACTCCATCCAAGCCTGCCGCGCGCGCCGTCAACGTCGCGCCGTCGTTCTGGTATTCGATCGTCCCCGACGACCCGCCACCGGCGATCGAAAGGACCCGCGCCGGCGCACCCTGGAGCAGATAGCGCTCATCGACGATCTCGGCTTTCGCGGCGGGGATTGCCCAGGCCGCCACGAGAGTCAGCGCCCCAGCCGCCCCAGCCGCCCCAACCACCACCGCGATCAGCACGTCAGGAACCGGCGATAGCGTCGTGTAGCGGGCGAGCAGATATCCCGTTGCCCCAAACGCCGTGGCAAAGCCGGCGGTGGTCGGGAGGTTGATCACGAACCGAGGCGGCGCCGGTACCCGCGCGCCGGCCGCCGCCCGTGGGATGCGAGCCACCTTCGCGGGCCGCTCGATTCCGTGCAGCATCGCGCGAACGGCGAGCAGAAGCCCGATGACGAACGATGCGAGAAACACGATGGACATGCGGAAATTCCGTCGCGTGAACCGATACTGAGGCAACCCGATGCCGGCGCGTTGCGGCCGGCCCGGCCCCTGCTCTGTGCGTCCACTCCTGCTTAGGAAGGTACTTATGAAACGAGGCGATGCTACGTGTCCACGCGTCCTGGGTCGCCGTCGTGTTGCGCCGGACATGTCCTCCCGGGCACGAAGGAATCTGTGACTGGCCCAGTCGTAGATCTTGAACTCGTAGGTCCCTACCAGATCCGGCCGTTGCGTACCCGGGCATCTCGGTTGCGAAATGGGTCGGGTACGCCGCGGCGGCGTCGATGTGCCGTTGCGCCGCGGCCGGATCGACGGTGCGGATCTCGGCCATGGCCGCATCAAGCCCACCCGAGGTCGTGCAGCCAGCCCCTTCACCGGGCAGCTAACTCCCTATTGCGATATATCGTCGAACGTGCTAAGATATATCGGAGATATATCATCAAGATATATCGCACGTAATTACTTCAACGGAGTGGCTCTTATGTTCGGTGGCGATTGGGGCGGCGGGTGCGGCCCGCGCGGTGCCCGGGGGGTTCGCGGGGGTTCGTGGGCGTGGGGCAGCGGGTGGGGTGAAGGCGGATCGTGGGGACGGGGACCCGGCACAGGCCGAGGGGGCCGGCATTGGGGCCGGGGCGGACGAATGTTCGAGCAGGGCGATCTCAAGTATGTGATCCTGCATCTGCTGAGCGAAAAACCCCGTCACGGATACGAGATCATCAAGGCGCTCGAGGAGCGGCTCGGCGGGACCTATTCACCCAGCCCTGGCGCGGTGTATCCCACGCTGACCATGCTGGAAGAAATGGGGTATGCCCGTGGCACGACCGACGAGGCCGGGAAGAAAGTGTACGAGATCACCGCGGAAGGCCGCGCCTATCTCGAGCAGAACAAGAGCTCCGTCGACGAGATCTTCGACCGGATCTCGGAGTTCGCGACGAGCTTCTTCGGGCCGCCGATGCTCGAGGTGCACCAGGCATTCAAGAACGTGGCGCGCGCGACGTACGCAACGGCGACGCGCCTCAAGGATCCCGAGCAGCTCAAGCGGATCAAGGAAGCCCTCGACCGCGCCGTGGTGGATATCGAGAAGGCAGGGGAGAAGACCGGCAGCTAGCGTCGGCACTCGGCCAGCGGCACGCGCCATCACGATTCGGCCGATGACGCAAGGCCGGCCACATATCAGCGTGGCCGGCCTGATTTTTTCCGTCTGTCGTTTCTCCCTCTCGGGAACTCCGCGCGCGAGCTAGGTCAGCGTCGCGTCCAAATCGATCTTCACGTTTCCCTTCAACGCGCTCGACACGGGACAACCGTCCTTGGTCGCCTGGGCGATCTTCTGAAACGACTCCGCTGTCGCACCGGGGACGGTCGCGCGGACGGTCAGCTTCATCGTCGTAATCCTGAAGCCTTCGGGCACTTTGTCGATCGTGCATGCCGCCGATGCGTCGATGCGCGCCGGCGGTGTACCCGCGCCTTCGAGGCCGACGCTCAGCGCCATGGCGAAACACGCGGCTTCCGCGGCTGCCAGGAGCTCCTCGGGGTTCGTTCCTTTCCCACTCTCGAAACGAGACCCGAACGAGTACGCGGCGTCGAGCGTGCCCGTCTCAGTCTTGACGTTTCCCTTACCGGATCGCAGTCCCCCTTCCCACACAGCGCTTGCTCGGCGCGTCGGCATGGCAATGACTCCTGGCAATGTTTAGGCAGAGTTTGGGCAGGAAAGTTAGCGATTCGTGTTTGGCCGCTGGCGGGTGGAAGAGGCGCAGGAGCCAACCGCGGCTGGATGCTGCCCAGCACCGCCCAGCGTCAATTTTGCGGGTGTCCGAGCCGTGGGGACGCGCAGAGGTTGGTGTTCGTTTTTGGGATTGACGGTCCCAAGCGCGGATCAGGCTGGAGAATCCCGAGTCAGCCTGGATGATTCTAAATCGCTGGGACTACAGCAGATAAGCCAGTCTTTGCGTTCGGCACGGTACTTCCTTAAGGTGAAGTCACCGTGGATATCGTCCGCACTCCGCCGAAACGCCGGCGCCGCTACCTCATCATCGCCCTCGCGGTGGTGGCCGTCATCTCGGTGACCGTTTCGGTCAGCCGTCTGGAATCCCGCGCCCCATCAGTCGAGCGCGGTACCCTGTGGATCGACACCGTCCGCCGCGGAACGATGCTTCGCCAGGTACGGGCCCCGGGCAAGCTCGAACCGGAGCACGTTCGCTTTGTGTCCGCCGTGACGGCGGGCCGGGTCGAGCGGCGCGATGTCCTGCCCGGCGCGCACGTCAGTCCAACCACTGTCCTGGTCGAGTTGTCTAACCCGGACGTGCAGTACCAAGCACTCACCGCCCAGCAACAACTCGCCGAAGCCAAGGCCGCACTCGTGACGACGCAGACCGCACTTGAGACCCAGCGTCTGACCGAGTCGTCGCAGCTCGCGACGGTGCTGTCGGATTCGGCTGAAGCGGCCCGCAATGCCGCCATGATGGATGCGCTCGACAAGAAGGGATTCGCGGGCGGGATGGAGCTGGCGAAGGCGCACGACAGGTTGCGGGAGCTCGATTCGCGCCTGTCCACTGAGCGCGACCATCTGCATCTGCTGACCGAGTCCGTCAGCCGGCAGCTCGTGTTGCAGCAGCAGCAGATCCAGCGGCTGCAGGCAATCGCCCAGTTCCAGGAGGACCGAGTCGCGTCGATGCGCGTGGTCGCCGGCGACAGCGGGGTTCTGCAGGAATCATCGCTCGACCTCGGCCAATGGGTGGTGCCGGGCCAGATCCTCGCCAAGGTCGCCCAACCTGGGAAGCTCAAGGCGCTCCTCAACGTGCCAGAGACGCAGGTCGTCGACGTCACGGTGGGAGAGGTCGTGTCGGTCGATACGCGCAATGGCGTCGTCCCCGGCCGGGTCGTGCGGATCGCGCCGGCGGCGCAGAACGGCACCGTCGAAGTGGAGGTATCGCTGCCCGGTACGCTGCCTGCGGGCGCGCGAGCGGACCTCAGCGTCGACGGCACGATCGAGGTCGAACGGCTCGAGAACGTGTTGTACGTCGGCAGGCCCGCGTTCGCGCAGAACAACCTGACTGTCGGCGTGTTCAAGCTGGATCCCAAAAGCAACACTGCGTCGCGAGTACCGGTGACGTTCGGGCGCGCGTCCGTCACTACGATCGAGATCCGGCAGGGCCTTTCGGCCGGAGACCACGTCATCATCTCCGATATGTCGGCCTGGGACAACGTCAACAAGGTGCGCATCGAATGACCACTGCGTCTGCTGCTCCGCAGCCCCAGCCCGGCGCCGGTACAGGCGCCGCCGCTCTGATCAGGCTCGACGGCGTCAAGAAGGTCTTCCTCACCGACGAAATGGAGACACACGCGCTCGCGGAGATCCATCTCGAGATCCGCGAAGGCGAGTACGTCGCGATTGGAGGACCGTCCGGCTGCGGCAAGACGACGCTACTCTCGATCCTTGGTCTCCTCGATACCCCGACGAGTGGCCGCTATGAACTGGCAGGGGAGCCGGTCGACTCGCTATCTGCGGCCGACCGGGCGCGGGTCCGGAACCGCCAGATCGGTTTCATCTTCCAGGCGTTCAATCTGATCGGCGATCTGACAGTCGCCGAAAACGTCGAGCTGCCACTCACGTATCGCGGGATGCCATCCGCCGACCGGCGGCAACGCGTCCAGGCCGCACTCGAACGCGTCGGGATGGCACACCGAACCAAGCATTATCCTGCCCAGCTCTCCGGCGGCCAGCAGCAGCGCGTGGCCGTCGCGCGCGCCGTGGCCGGCGAGCCGCTGATCCTGCTCGCTGACGAGCCGACGGGAAATCTCGATTCGCAGAACGGCGAGGCGGTGATGGGCCTCCTTCGCGAGCTGCACGAAGGCGGCGCGACGATCTGCATGGTGACGCACGACCCGCGCTTCGCGCGGCACGCCGAGCGGACGGTGCATCTGTTCGACGGGCGGGTGGTCGAGGAGGAGCACGGCCCGCAGCGGGACGCCGATGCGCAGACTCTTGGCCAGAGCGGATTCGGGGTCTCATGATCTGGCCGCGCCGCTCCGCGGCCGCCGGCGCGGCTGCCGTCGCTGACGCGAAAGCCGACGCGCTCGCCGAGTTCCACGGTCCGCTGATCTCGCTCCGCAACGTGGAGCGGTCGTACGATGCGGGCGGCCAGCGCAATTACGTGCTGCGCGGCATCACGCTCGACATCGAGCGCGGGGACTTCGTGTCCATCATGGGCCCGTCGGGAGCCGGAAAATCCACGCTCCTCAACGTGCTCGGCATCCTCGACAGCGGATGGGCAGGGGAGTACCACCTGGCCGGTTCCGCCGTCCATACGCTCCCGGTCAAAGCGCGCACCGCGCTCGGACGCCGGCACATCGGTTTCGTATTCCAGCAGTACCATCTCCTCGACGAGCTGACGGTGGCCGAGAACCTCGACGTGCCGCTGTCGTACCGCGATGTGCCCAAGGCGCAGCGGCAGTCACTGGTCGCCGACACGCTCGACCGCTTCGGCATCGTGGGGAAGAAGGACCTGTATCCGAGGCAGCTCTCGGGCGGCCAGCAGCAGCTCGTCGGCATCGCGCGCGCGCTGATCGCGAGTCCCGCGGTCATCCTTGCGGACGAGCCCACGGGCAATCTCCATTCGAGCCAGGGGCGCGAGATCATGGATCTATTCTCCGAGCTCAACGCCGCGGGTACGACGATCGTCCAGGTCACGCACTCCGAGGAAAACGCCGCGCGCGGGAAGCGTGTGATCCAATTGCGAGACGGCTGGATGGCGTGATCCGCCGGCCGGTCCCCGCACGCGGACTCCGGCTGCACCAGGCTCACTCATGGATGCGCTCACACTGGATGTCCGCCACGCGATCCGATCCCTGCTCCGGAGCCCCGGTTTTGCGCTGACGGCGGTGTTCTGTCTGGCAGCGGGCATCGGCGCCAGCACTCTCATGTTCGGTGTGCTGGACGCGGTCTTCCTGCAGCCACCGCCGGGTGTGCACGATCCGGCACGGGTCATCCGGCTCGCGATCGTCCGGCAAACCGGGATGCTGACCTCGGGTCCTGAGGGGGCCGGGGGTTCGTACCCGAACTACCTCGACCTCCGCCAGGCGACGCACGCGTTTTCGAGTGTCGCTATCTACTCGGACGAGACGTACAGCGCGGGCCGCGGGGCAGCTGCCCACCGCGTCGCCGGCAAAGCAGTCTCGGCGAGCTACTTCACTGTGCTCGGCGCGCGTCCCATCGCCGGACGATTCTTCGCGGACAACGAGGACACCCCCCCGGGCCCGCACCGCGTGGTCGTCGTGAGCCACCGGCTCTGGCAATCAGAGTTTGGGGGGCGGCCGGATGCGGTGGGCCGCACGCTCATCCTCGACAACCAGCCGTACACAATCGTGGGAGTCACCGAGCCGAACTTCCGCGGCGAGTCCAGCGACTACATCGATGTCTGGGTGCCGATCAGCGAGCTCCGCGAGATGCAGAGCCAGTTCGATGGGCTTGCGAGCAACCGTCTGACGACGTTGTTTCGGTTTCTCGGGCATCTGGCACCGAATATCCCGGTTAGCAGCGCCCTGCGGGAAGCGACGACATTCGTCGCCCGCGGCGACGCCAGCGACACCACCGCAGCGAGCCTCGGCCCCGGCGCCCCGCCGCAACGAGCGCTCGATCCCCATCCTGTCGTCATTAGCGCTCCTCTCATCGAGGCGCTTGGTCCTGGGCGTCCGGCACAGGCATCGCTCGCGCTGTGGCTCTTCGGCGCGGTGATCTGCGTGATGCTCGTCGCGTGTCTGAACCTCACCAACCTGCTCCTGGCGCGCGGTACCCGGCGGCGCCAGGAACTCGCAGTGCGGATTTCTCTGGGGGCCAGCCGCGGACGCGTCATCCGCCAGCTCATCGCCGAGTGCGGGGTCATCGCAGGCGCCGGGGGATTGCTCGGCCTCGTCGTGCGACTCTGGGGAACCGACGTCGCGCGGTATTTCGAGATCGCCGATTCGCGCCCGGCGTTCAGCGGCAGCGTGCTGCTCTTCACGCTTGCGGCGATCGCCACTGCGACAATCGTGGCCGGTATCGCACCTGCCATTATCGTGAGCCGGGCTGGTGTCTCGGTGTCGTTGCGGGATGGCGCGACCCACGGCTCAACCGCGACATTTCGGGTCCAGTCGTGGCTTCTGGGCGGCCAGGCCGCGCTCTCACTCGCGGTCCTCGCTGCGGCCGGATTGTTCGTGAGATCGCTCCAACTGGCCACGCGGGCCGACATTGGTGTCGATACCGGCCATGTGGTGCTGGCCTCCGCCGATCTCAAGTCGGCACACTACGACTCGGCAGGAGCGGCGGCGCTTTACGACCGGATGCTGGAGCGGATCGTGTCGCTCCCGGGTGTCACGGCGGCCGCGATCGAGGATATACCAATGTTCAGCGGCAGCGAAGCTTTTCCGGTATCACTGGCGACCGGCCCGGCTCCCAAGCTGCCACTCGGGCCGCTCGTGGACTTCGTCGGGCCTCACTATCTCCTGGCGTCCGGCATTCGCCTCATCAAGGGGCGCGACATCACGGACGGAGACCGGGCGGGCAGCCAACCAGTCGTCGTCGTGTCCGAAGCGCTCGCGCGACGCTATTGGCCGGGCCAGGCGCCGTTGGGCCAGTGTCTGAAGATCGCGCTCGGCGCGCCGCCCCCGACACCATGCAGCGAGGTGGTTGGCGTGGCCGCCGAGTCGAGGACGAACATCTCGAAGGTGGCAATACCCCGCTACTTCATCCCGCGGGCGCAGCACAGCCAGTGGTGGCTCCCGACCATCGTCATCCGGACGCCCGAGATTACGCCAGCGCTACTCACCTCCATCCGTGGCGCTATGCGCGGCACTGCTGCCGATCTTCCGTACGCCGACGTGCGGCCGGTCAGCCACGAGCTAGCAGGGCAGATCCGGCCGTACCGGACCGGTGCGCTACTGTTCACGAGCTTCGGCGTCGCGACGCTGATCCTCGCGGCGCTCGGCCTGTACGGCGTCGTCGCCTACGTCGTCCTGCAGCGCACGCGAGACATTGGGATCCGCATGGCCCTCGGCGCGGACTCGGGGCGCGTAGTGACGTCGATGATGTGGCAGGGACTGGCGCCCATCGGCGGCGGTGTGGCTGTGGGGCTGCTCATCGCGATCGCCGCGTCCGGGTTCTTACGCAGCCGGCTCTACGGAGTGACTCCCAGCGATCCCGTAACGTTCGTCACAGTCGTCGCCGTGATTGGCGGGGTCGCGGCGCTCGCGTGCTTCATCCCGGCGCGGCGTGCCGCACGGATCGATCCGGTCATTGCCCTGAGGGCCGAATGAATCCCTGGAGGATGGAATGACCGACACGACCGTCGTAGTCCGGCGCCCGCGGATTCTCGTTGCCGACGACCAGCCCGACATTCTCGAAGCGCTCAGGCTTCTCCTCAAGGGCGAGGACTACGAGGTCGAGACGGCGCTGTCCCCGGCCGGCGTGCTGCTCGCGGTGCAAAGCGGCGATCTCGATGCCGCGCTCATCGATCTGAACTACGCGCGGGACACCACGTCGGGCGACGAAGGGATCGACCTTCTCGGCCGCATCCGCGCGGCGGACGCGACATTGCCGGTCTCCGTGATGACGGCCTGGGGCAGTGTCGACGGCGCGGTGGAAGCGATGCGGCGCGGGGCGTACGACTACGTCGAGAAGCCGTGGAGCAACGACCGCCTGGTTCTCACCTTGCGGCGCCAGGTGGAGATGGGGCGGGCGCTCCGCGCGGGCCGCCAGCTCCAGACCGAGATCGATACACTGCGATCGAGCCCCGGGCGTCCGCTCCTGATCGCCGAGTCGCCGCGCATGCGGCCCGTGCTCGATCTCATGGCGCGCATCGCGCCATCCGAGGCCAACGTGCTCATCACCGGGGAGCACGGGACCGGCAAGGAGCTGGTCGCGCAGTGGCTGCACGCCGCGTCGGGACGCGCACAGCGGCCGTTCACCGCGGTCAACCTTGGTGGCCTGTCCGAGGGCGTGTTCGAGAGCGAGATGTTTGGCCACGTACGAGGTGCGTTCACCGACGCCAAGACCGACCGCGCGGGCCGCTTCGAGCTGGCCGACGGGGGCTCGCTCTTTCTCGACGAGATCGCCAATATCTCCATGGGACAGCAGTCCAAGCTGCTGCGCGTGCTGCAGACGCGAGAAGTCGAGCGGGTCGGGTCGTCGCGAACCAAGCGGGTGGACGTCCGCATCATGGCCGCCACGAACGCCGATCTTCGCGACGAAGTCATCGGCGGCCGCTTCCGCGAGGACCTGCTGTTCCGCATCAACACGATCGAGATCGCGCTCCCTCCACTCCGTGATCGCCGCGAGGACATCCTGCCGCTCGCCCGCCATTTCCTCGATCAGCATGCGCTGCGCTACGGCCGCCGCGGGCTCACGCTCGATGCCGGTGCCGCGCAGGCGCTGCTCACGCACAACTGGCCGGGCAACGTGCGAGAGCTGGATCACGCCGTGGAGCGCGGCGTGCTCCTCGCGCAGGGCGCCACCGTGCGTGCGGGAGATCTCGGGCTTCGCCCCCCGGGTCCGCCCGCGCGTCTCGAGGACCTCACGCTGGCCGAAGCCGAGCGAGCGATCATCGAGCGCGCCCTCTCGCGGTTCGGCGGGAATGTCAGCCAGGCGGCCAAGGCGTTGGGATTGAGCCGGAGCGCGCTCTACCGCCGCTTGGAAGGCAATGGCCAGTGAGGTCCGCACGCAGATACCGGCCACGCCGCCGGCCGCGCGGGGCATACCCGGCGTCGCGGTAGCCGAGGCCGCCGAGACTAACGCTCCCGCGCCGTCCGTCGCAGCGGCGCAGGTTTCGCTCGAGGGCGAGCCAGCCGATCACTGGTGGCAACGCGTGCGGCACGAACGCCGGGTGTTCGCGCTGGCGCTTCTCCCCGCGCTTCCCGCCCTGATCGTCGCGGCCGTGTTTCTCGAGCGCACGACCATGCCGGCTCCGGCCCGTTGGGCGGCGTTGGCCGCGCTCGGCGCCGCCTGGATCGGCGGTGCCCTCGCCGTGCGCGCCGTCGTGGTGCATCCGTTGCGAACGCTCTCGAACCTGATCGCCGGCCTCCGCGACGGGGACTATACCTTGCGCGTCCGCGGCGCGCGGCCCGATGACGCGCTCGGCCTGACGCTGCTCGAAACGAATCTGTTCGGCGACCAGCTCCGCACGCGGCGGCTCGGTGAGATGGAAGCCACGGCGCTGCTCCGCACCGTGATGACGGAGATCGACGTCGCCGTCTTCGCCTTCGACGAAGACGGACGGCTGCGACTGGTCAATCTGGCCGGCGAGCGGTTGCTGGCGCAGCCCGGCGAACGATTGATCGGGCGCGAGGCGGCGGCGTTGCAACTGGCGTCCGCGCTGACGGGCGAAGTGCCCCGCGTCGAGGACTTTGCACTGCCGGGCGGTGCAGGGCGCTGGGGCGTGCGCCGCACCCACATCCGCCGGGGCGGCCGCTCGCATACGCTGCTCGTGCTCACGGATCTCAGCCGGACATTGCGCGAGGAGCAACTCGCGGCGTGGCAGCGCATCGTACGGGTGCTGAGCCACGAGATCAACAACTCACTGGCTCCCATCCAGTCGATCGCGTACACGCTTCGCGAGATGGTCACCCGCCAGCCGCCGCCGGCCGATCTCGGCGGCGACGTGAGCCGCGGGCTCGCGATCATCGGATCGCGCTCCGAAGCGCTGTCCCGCTTCATGTCCGCCTACGCGCGGCTGGCACAACTGCCGCGGCCGCGGCTCGCGCCGATGGACGTGGGCAGTTGGGTGCAGCGCACGGCAACGCTCGAGACGCGCGTGCCGGTGCACGTGGACAGCGGGCCGGCGGTCACGATCGCCGGCGACGCCGACCAGCTCGACCAACTGCTGATCAACCTGGTGCGAAACGCCGCGGATGCATCACTCGAGACCGGCGGCGGGCTCGCCATGGCGTGGACCGCCGGCGATGGGCACGTGGATGTCACGGTGTCGGATGAAGGACCGGGGCTGACTGCGACCGCGAACCTGTTCGTTCCGTTCTTTACGACGAAGCCACAGGGATCCGGCATCGGCCTCGCGCTGAGCCGCCAGATTGCGGAGGCCCACGGCGGCACGCTCACGCTGGCGAATCGCGAAGGCGCACCGGGTTGTCTCGCCACCCTTCGTCTTCCGGCTGCCGTCCCAGGCTGAGCCCGGGGCCCAACCAGTCGTCTCGCAGCCCGTGGTACCGCCGGCTATCTTCGCTCCCCTTTCTGTCCGTCCGGTTTTGCCTCATGGGCAACCGCAGCAGCGGATGCCGTGTCCCATGAAGGCTGTACTTGCCCGCACACTTTCTTCCGTTCGAGGACGTTGAATGGCAGACCGTCGAGAGTTCCTGAAGCAAGGTGCCGCTGCCGCCGCCGTGCTCGCCGTGCAGACTGGCCGCGGCCCCCTCTGGGAATCCCCGGTACTCGGGGTCGTGAGGCATGATGCGCCGGCCGATGCCGCCGCCGTCATCGGCGACCCGCCGGCGGTCAAGGAGTTGCTCGCGGCCGCGCTCAACGCCGCGACCATGGCCGGCGCGCAATATGCCGACGTGCGCATCCAGCGCCTCCAGCGCAACTTCGTCTTCACGCGCGAGCAGCAGATCCTCAACGTCGTGGATCTCGACACGATCGGATGTGGCGTCCGCGCGCTGGCCGATGGCACGTGGGGATTCGCGGCCACACGCGCACTGACGACGGACGCCGTCGCGGCCGCGGCACGCCAGGCGGTGGCGACGGCGCGCGGTACCCGGGTGGCGCGTGACGCCGCGGTGACCCTGGCGCCGGCGCCCGCCTATGCCGACGTCACATGGCAAAGCAACTTCACGACGGATCCGTGGACGATCCCGCTCGAGCAGAAGACCGACGTCCTGCTCAAGGCCAACGCGGCGGCCCTCAAGGCGCCCAACGTCAAGTTCGTCACGAGCGGTCTGTTCTTCGCGAAGGAAGAGCGGAACTACGCCTCGACCCTCGGGTCGGCGATTCGCCAGACTCTGATTCGCAGCTATCCGACGATGCAGATCACGGCGGTATCCGCCGACCGCACCGACTTCCAGAACCGGACGAACGTCGTGGCGCCGATGGGCCGCGGCTGGGAGTACGTGATCGAACAGGATCTCGCGGGCCATGCCCAGCAGTGGGGCGAGGAAGCCAACCAGCGCCTCTCGGCCAAGCCGGTCGAGGTGGGCCGCTACGATCTCGTGCTGCATCCGTCGAACATCTGGCTCACGATCCACGAATCGATCGGCCATCCGACGGAGCTGGATCGCGCGATGGGGTACGAGGCGAACTACGCCGGCACGAGCTTCGTGACGCCGCCGCAGAAAACTCTCGGGCATCTCCGCTACGGCCCGCCGATGATGAACATCCAGGGCGACCGCTCGCAGGCGGGCGGTCTCTCGACGATGGGATACGATGACGACGGCGTCCGTCCCGAGGATTTCCTCATCATCAAGGACGGTATCCTCAACGACTACCAGACGAATCGCGAGCAGGCGCCCTGGCTCAAGTGGTGGTATGACAAGCAGGGACGGCCGACGCGGTCGCACGGCTGCTGCTACGCGCAGGATTGGGCCAACGTGCAGTTCCAGCGGATGCCCAACGTGTCGCTGCTCCCGGGGAAGGAAGACCACACCTGGGAGGATGTGATCGCGGCCACCGACCGCGGCATCGCGATCATCGGCGACGGGTCCTTCTCGATCGACCAGCAGCGCTACAACGCGCAGTTCAGCGGCCAGCTCTTCTACGAGATCAAAGGCGGCAAGATCGCGGGCATGCTCAAAGACGTCGCCTATCAGATCAGGACCCCGGACTTCTGGAACAGCATGAAGATGATCGGCGGCAAGCGCTCATATGAGCTCAACGGCTCGTTCTTCGACGGCAAAGGCCAACCTCCGCAGATCAACGCGGTGAGCCACGGCGCGGTCCCCGTACACTTCTCGCAGGTCAACGTGATCAACACGGGGAGAAAGGCATGAGCCGCTTCACGACTTCCGCGCGGCTCTCCCGCCGCGAAGTGATCCGCGACGCCGTCACGACGCTGGGCGGGCGCCGCCATCGCGAGAGCGACGGATTCACAGTGCTCACGCGTGATGAGATGCAGGATATCGCCGGCCGCGCGCTGAAGCATTCGACCGCCGACGGATGCGAGATCACCGTCACCAGCACCGTGGCCGGCAACACGCGCTTCGCGGCAAACCAGCTCGCCACGGCGGGCGACGTCACGGACACGGTCGTGACGATCAACACGTCGTTCGGCCCCAAGCATGCCGTCGTCCAGATCAACGACACGTCGGACGATGCCGTTGCCGCGGCGGTCGCGCGGTCCGAAGAACTGGCGAAGCTCGCCCCCGACGATCCGGATGCCGTGCCGCCGCTCGGCCCGCAACAATACGCGGCGGTCGAGGCGTACTTCGATACGACGGCCTCTGTGACTCCGGAGCAGCGGGCGCGCGCCGCGTTGACGGCCCTGCAGCCGGCACGCGCGTCATCGGGCGCCGAGGCGTCGGTGGCCGCCGGATACATCATCGTCACGACCCGCGCGACGCTTCTCGCCAACAAAGCCGGGCTGGCTGCCTACCATCGCGACACGGACGCCAACTACACCCTGACCGTCCGGACGGCCGACGGAACGGGCTCGGGCTGGGCCGGCGCGGACGAGCGGGATTGGGGCAAGATCGACGCGGGTGCGATTGCGGCCCACGCGCTCGACAAGGCGCGCCGGTCGCGCGATGCCGTCGCGGTGGAGCCCGGACGTTACACGGTGGTGCTCGAGCCGCAGGCGGTCGGTGATCTCGTGCAGCTCCTGAATTTCTTCCTTGACGCGCGGCAGGCAGACGAAGGGCGCAGCCCCTTCACCAGCGCCTCCGGCGGATCGAAGATCGGGCAGAAGGTCGCGGATTCGAGCGTCACGCTGTTCGCCGATCCGGCCGATCCCCAACTGCTCGCAGCGCCTTTTGACAATGAGGGCTATCCGCTCGCCCGGCAGGTCTGGATCGACAAGGGTGTCCTGGCCAACCTGTCCTACACCCGGTTCTGGGCGAAGAAGCAGAACAAGCCATTCTCGGGAATCCGCAACTCGATCAAGCTGGCGGGCGGCTCGTCGACACTCGACGACATGATCAAGGGGACGGAGCGCGGGGTGCTCGTCACGCGGCTGTGGTACCTCCGCCCCGTGGATCCGCGCACGGCGCTGTTCACGGGGTTGACGCGTGACGGGACCTACCTGATCGAGCACGGCGCGGTCACGCACCCCGTGAAGAACTTCCGGTTCAACGATTCACCGATCTTCCTGCTCAACAACGTCGAAGCCATGAGCGAGCCAGTGCGGCTCGCTGGCACAGAGGCGGGCGGCGATGTGGCCATGCCCGCCGTCAAAGCTCATGACTTCAACTTCACGAGCCTGTCCGATGCGGTGTAGGCGCGGGGGGTAGCGGGAAGGCGTCTTCGGGGCCTTCGGGTATGGCAGCGCCGTCGTGGCGCGGGTCGGACGCACCGAAGTGCACACCGGCCGAATCGCTCATCACGGCCTGGCCGTAGCCGAACTCCCCGGTTCGCGGGGGCAGGACGGTGAGCTGATGGCCCAGAGCGGTGAGGCTGTCGCGGGCGGAGTCGCTCACCCGCGATTCGATTTCGACGTCGCAGCCCCCGAACGTCGGCTTGGTGAAACGCCCGGCCTCGAGCGCCTCCTGGATATCGAGGCCGAAGTCCGCGATGCCGGCGACGAACTGCGCGTGGGCCTGCGCCTGGTTCCATCCGCCCATGATGCCGAAGCCGATCCGGGTCTCCCCCTTCTGCATGAACCCGGGAATCAGCGTGTGCAGCGGCCGCTTGTGCGGCGCGAGCGTGTTGGCCTGGCCGGCCGCGAGGCTGAACAAGGCGCCGCGGTTCTGCAGGACGAACCCCGTGCCCGGTGCGACGAGTCCCGAGCCGAACGCCGAATAGTTGCTCTGGATCAGCGACACGATGTTGCCCGCGCGGTCGACGACGCTCAGATAGATCGTCTCGCTTCCCGCGGACGGCGGGCCACCGGCCAGCACCGACGGCTGTACATCGCAGTGGGCGTGCTGCGGGTCGATGAGCGCCGCGCGGGCGGCCGCGTGACCCTTGCTCAGCATCGCCTGCACGGGAATCTCGCTGAACCGCGGATCGCCGACGTACCGTAGCACATCGGCGTACGCGAGCTTCTTCGCTTCGATCATCACATGCAGCGCCCGGGCGCTGTGGAATCCGTATTCGCCGAGCGGAAACCGCTCCATGATGTTGAGCATCATGAGCGCGCCGACGCCCTGGGTGTTGGGCGGCAGCTCGCTCACGGTCCAGCCCCGGTAGGTCGTCTGGACCGGCGTGACCCATTCCGGCCGGAACTCCGTGAGGTCGCCATGCGTGAGCGTGGCGCCTTGGGCATGCCAGAACGCCACCAGTGTGTCCGCGGTGCGGCCGCGATAGAAGCCATCGCGCCCGTGCGCCGCGACCGCGCGGAGCGATACCGCCAGATCGGGGTTGCGGAACAGCGTACCAGCGGCGGGCGGCTGGCCTCCGGGGAGATAGGTCGCCCTCGCGCCGGGATCCGCCGACAACACCGCCAGCGCCTCGCCCCACATGCGAGCGTCCACCTCGCTCACGGGAAACCCCGACTCGGCGTAACGGATGGCCGGGGCGAGTATGGTGGAGAAGGGGAGATGCCCGAAGCGTTCGTGCAGCGCGTCCCATCCCGCGACCGCGCCAGGCACGGTCACCGTGTAGATGCCGCGATTCGGCATGCGAGGCGCGCCTGTCTCGCCTGGGTGCGCAGCTCCGCGGGCATTCACCAGCTCGGGCGTGAGGCCCGCCGGAGCCCAGCCGCTGGAATTGAGACCGTAGAGTTTTCCGGTCTTGGCCTCATAGACGATCGCAAAGAGATCGCCTCCCATGCCGTTCATCATGGGCTCCATCAGCCCGAGTGTGGCGTTGGCGGCAATGGCCGCATCGATGGCATTGCCGCCGCGCTCGAGGATCTGGATGCCCGCCATCGATGCGAGTGGCTGGCTCGTCGCGACAATACCGTATGTCGTCGCGACGACGGAGCGGCCCACCACCGGATGCGCGGGCGCGACGGGCGCGCCTTGTGCCCCCGCGGGGAGCGCCGCCACCGGGATTCCGGCGGCCACTATCGCGACCACAGCGCGCTGGCGAATCCAGACGCGCGCGATGCTCTGGCGTGATTGCAGCACGCGACCTCGAGTCGGTTGGCGGTCATACATGGGCCTGTGCCGGAGGATGGTGGCCGCGTGGCGGCGGCCGCTGGACGCCGGGCAGCCTGCCATCGTCCGTCCGGCCCCGATCTTATGCCGGCACTCGCGCGGTGTCGAGTACGCC
Organism: Gemmatimonadota bacterium; assembly: GCA_021324775.1. Taxonomy (GTDB): domain Bacteria; phylum Gemmatimonadota; class Gemmatimonadetes; order Gemmatimonadales; family Gemmatimonadaceae; genus Palsa-1248. The sequence continues at coordinate 165,018 of JAJPIM010000006.1, read as the reverse complement.
GGCGAGAAACTCCGCCACCCGCCATTCCGCGTAATAGAACGGACGCCACGGCGGACCCATCACGAACCCGACGTGGCCGCCGCGCGGCACGAACTCCAGTGTGAGCGCGGGCACGCGCGCGGCGATCGCGCGGACCTCGCCGAGCACGTCCGGCGGCAGAAACGGATCATCGATGGCGCTCAGCAACAACGTGGGCACACGGACCGCCGCGAGATAGCCGAGCGAACTCGATCGGGCGTAGTAGTCATCGGCGCTCCGGAATCCGTGGACCGGAGCCGTCACCGCGTCGTCGAACTCATAGATCGACCGCGACCGCGCCAGGCGGCCCGGATCCGCGAGATCGGGGTATTGCTCGAGCTTCGCGAGCGTCTTGCGCTTGAGAGAGCGAAGGAAGCTCGCCTCGTAGATACGCGCAAATCCTTGTCCGATGTGCCGGGCGCCCCGCGCCAGATCGAACGGAACGGACACCGCGGCGGCGCCACGCACCTGCGGGGGAACATCCCCGCCGCGCTCCCCGAGCCATTTGAGCAGCACGTTGCCGCCCAGCGAAAATCCCGCGAACACCAGGGGAGCGTGCTCGAACTCGCGGACGAGGTGATCGGCGACAAAGGCCAGATCGCCGGTTTCACCGGAGTGGTAGAGCCGCCGCGCGCGGTTGAGCGCGCCGGCGCATGACCGGAAGTACATCAGGTCAGCGCCCCACCCGCGCCGCGCTGCCTCGGCCAGCATGCCCCGGGCATACCGCGACTGCGGCGTCGCCTCGAGGCCGTGGAGGATCACGAGGCGTGGGGCCGTGCTGGAGGACCCATCGAGCCGGTCGAGCTCCAGTACATCGCGGTCAGGTGTTTCGAGCCGCTCCCGGCGGGTCGCGACGACTGGAAGCGGCCGTCCCAGCCGGCCCCAGAGGGTCCGTAAGTGCCGGCCTGGCAACCACCAAGCGGGCCGGTACCGTCTGGGAGCATCGGGTCCGGGCGGTGATGGGGGCACCAGGAACTCCAGTGGCGATGGCGGTCTGGGCGCGTGCGAGGCGAGCTCGGCAATGCTACATTTGCGACGTCGTAAGCGCCACTGCCTGGATTGAAATTCCATGGTTCGTGCGAGTGGGTCGTGCGCGCAGGAACGCCGGCCGCTCGCCGCTGCGTCCGTGATCGCCCACCCTGCGTCCGGAGCGTGTATGCCGCCAGTCGCTCTACGTCCGCGTTCAACGACGGAGTTGATCGATGCCGCCGTACAGCTGCTGCGGCAGCACTACATGGAGATCGTCACGGCGTCGGCCATCTTCCTGATTCCGGCGTACATCCTCAGGCTGTTCCTGCCGGATGTTCGTTCTGGACAGCTACCCGGCGGCGACCAAGCGTTGCTGTTCTCCCTCGGGCTCCTGATCACGGCGATCTTCAGCATCGTGTCGACAGCCGCGGTGGTCGTCGTGATCTCGGACAGCTATCTCGGCCGCGAGATCTCCATCATCGGTGCCGTGCAGCGTGTGATCAACCGGTTCTGGTCCGTATTCGCCGCCGCATTGCTTCAATCCATCTTCACGTTCATCGGCTTCATCCTGTTCGTCATCCCCGGCTTCCTGTGCCTGGCCTGGTTCTTCGCGTGCACGGTCGTCGTGGTGGTCGAAGGCAAGACTGCGCGGGCGGCGCTGATGCGGTCCCGGCAGCTCGCTGCCGGATCGGTGGGCCGCATCCTCGGTGTGCTCTTTCTCACGGCCATCATCCTGGTGACTATCGAGTTCATCGCTCTCTTCCTCGTGAGCATCGCCGGGGTGTTCATCCATGCCGGCGCGGCGCTCACGACGCTGGGCGCCAACCTTGCCAATCTGCTGATCTATCCGTTCTTCACCGTCGTCATCACGCTGCTCTACTACGATCTCCGCATTCGCAAGGAAGGATTCGACCTCGAGATGATGGCCACCGAGCTGGCGCCAAGCGGGCAGCCTGTCACGCCGTCAACGGCGTGACCACCGCCACCACGCGGCGCGACTCCCCGTTCACCCGAGCGGCAGGCATACAGATTGGAAGTCCAGATCTTCGGCACAAAGAAGGATTCGGACACGCGCAAGGCGCTCCGGTTCTTTTCGGAGCGCCGGATCCGCGTGCATTTCGTCGACCTCCAGGAGCGCGCGGCCTCGCCGGGTGAGCTCAAACGCTTCGCGCAGAAGTTCGGAGCGGACGCGCTGATCGCGCGGACGGGAAGCCGGTTCGCCGAGCGGGGGCTCGGAGCCGCTCGGTACTCGGATGAGCGATGGGTGGAGCTTCTCGCTGGCGATCCGATGTTGCTCCGCGTCCCCCTCGCGCGCTGGCAGCAGCGTCTCACGATCGGCCTCGACGAAGCGGCGTGGAAGGAATGGATCGCGGCGGACGCCAGCACTGCCCCGGGCCAGGCGCGCAGCAAAGCCTGACACGACGGGCCGGTTCCGGCCGCGACGCGACGGCCCCGTGCGTGCACCCAGGCACCGATATTTCGGCCAGCCGGATTCCGTGGCCGCGGCAGTCTCCTTTCTGAATCCATGACGCAACTCTCGCTGTCGAACGTCGGCGTCTCCTTCGGCGCCACCGATCTGCTCCACGATGTCACGGTGACCATCGCCGCCGGCGACAAGTGGGGGATGGTCGGCCGCAATGGCACGGGCAAGACGACGCTCTTCCGGCTGATGACGGGCGCGCTCGAACCCACGACGGGGCAGGTGTCCCGCGCGAGCGGTGTGCGCGTGTCGCTCCTGGAGCAGCACCGCGATTTCGGCGATGCGACGACGGTCTGGGAAGCAGCGGCGGGGGAGTTCGCGGAGTTACTCGCCCTCGAACAGTCGCTGTCCGAGCAGGCGATCGCCCTCGGCGCGGATGCGAGCGAGGCCGCGCTCGCGCGCTACGGCCGCGACCTCGAGCGCTTCGAGCACGACGGCGGCTATACGATCGCGCCACGGGTCGACACGGTCCTTCACGGGCTCGGCTTCGACCCCGCCGACGCGCGCACGCGTCCTCTCGCCGCGCTATCGGGCGGCGAGCGCGGACGCCTCGGCCTGGCGCGCCAACTCGTGGTCGCCGGCGACGTGCTGCTGCTCGACGAGCCGACCAATCACCTGGATCTCGAGACCACCCAGTGGCTCGAGCAATACCTGCAGGACACGACATCGACCGTCGTTGTCATCAGCCACGACCGGGCATTCCTTGCCGCGGTGGCCGACCATGTGCTCCACGTCGAGAACGGCACGGCGACCCCGTACACGGGCGGGTACGCCGCGTTCGTGACGCAGTACGCCGAACGCCGGCTCACGCAGCAGCGCGCGGCCGACCGCCAGCGCCGGGTCGTGGACAAGGAGCAGGACTACATTCGCCGCAACATCGCAGGACAGAACAGCCGGCAAGCGAAAGGCAGGCGGAAACGTCTCGAGCGGCTGCCGCGCCTCAGCCCGCCGCCGTCGGCAGATGGCACGATGGCGGTCGCATTCGACGTTCGCGAGCGTGGCGGCGACCAGGTGCTCGAGGCGCGCGACGCGCGCATCGCGATCGAGGGCCGCACGCTGGTGCGCGACCTCGGCGCCTTCATCATGCGGGGTGACCGTGTGGGGCTCATCGGGCCGAACGGAGCGGGCAAGTCGACCCTGCTGGAAACGATCGTCGGCCGGCGCGACACTGCGGCGGGCGAGTTGCGGCTTGGGGGGTCGATCAGCGCGGCGTACTACCGGCAGGATCTCGCCCAGGTCCCACTTGGCAAGAGCCTCTACGACATCATCAACGATCTGCGCCCGCTCTGGACGCGGGGCCAGATCCAGGGGCACCTCGGGCGCTTCGGCTTCTCGGGGGATGAAGTCCTGCGGCGGGCCGACACGCTCTCGGGGGGCGAGCTGGCGCGTGTGGCGCTGGCGATGATCATGTTGTCAGGCGCGAACCTGCTCATCTTCGATGAGCCGACGAATCACCTGGATGTCGAGTCGATCGAAGCACTCGAGGATGCGGTCGAGCGCTATCCCGGGACGGTGCTGCTGGTGAGCCACGATCGTGCGCTGCTGCGCGCACTCGCGACGCGGGTGTGGGTGTTACACGAGCAGCGCATCACGACGTTCGACGGCAGCTTCGCCGAATGGGAAGTGGTGAGCGCCGAGCGTGCGCATGCCGCGACGGTGGCCGCCGCGGAAGACGAGTCGCTCCGGCGTGTGCGAGAACACCGGCGTACCGAGCGTGCCGCGCCAGATGCGAACCGCGAGCGCAACACGCTGCGGACCGCACGGCGCGCAGCCACGGCTGCCGAGGACGCGGTCACGGCCGCCGAGAGCACGGTCGCGACGCTGGCTGCGGCGTTGGAAGATCCCGCCCTCTACACCACAGCGGATGGCGTCGCCCGGAGCGCCGAACTCGGCGCCACCCTGGAGCGTGCGCGGCGGACACTCGATGCCGCGCTGGAGGCGTGGACGGCGGCGACCGAGCAGCTCGAACATCTCACGGCTGAGCGTACACCGTAGCCGCGGGGCGTGCCAACCGTGGCGGGCGGGACCTGCATGCGCCGCATCTACCGGCGCTTCGCATCCGGCCATAGTTTGAGCGTCGTGCGACTGATGCTCGTGGGTGTCGTGGCGGCGGCGTGCGCCGCTCTGCCAATCCAGGCCCAGCAGACCGCAGCGCAGCGTCCGGAGGCGGGAGACAGTGCGCAGCGTATGCCACGGCCCACCGGCGGCGTCGTGCTGCCGCCCGAGCCCACCGAGCATGTCGCTTCCGGTGACAGCACTGCGCGCGCGGCTCGCGCCCTGGTGTACGTGGCGCGTGGCGAAGCCGCGCTCCGGGCCGGGATGCGTGACACTGCCCGCGTCGCCTACGAAAAGGCGCTCGACGAGGATTACCGGTGCAGCGACGCCGTGGTGGATCTGGCGCGCATGATGGTGGAGGACGGTGACGGCCGGCGTGCCCAGAGCCTGCTGGCGAGCGCGCTGCAGCGCGATCCCACCAATCCCAAACTGCTCCACTTCAGCGCGCGGCGCATCGGCGCGCCGCCGCCGGATTCGTCGTCGCAGTAGGTAGCACCGCCGCCCCCGCGGCACGGGGTGGGGCATCCGGGGACGGGATGGCACCGTAACGGCCACAGCGGACATGAGGGCCGTCAACGGGCCGCGCTTCGTATGCGTACCCATAGGCTGGTGGCATTTGCCGCGCTCGGGCTGGACGCGGCGCAGATTCTGCTGCTGAAACAGCCGGTTTGCTCGCCTCCGCCGCCACACCGCGCCGTTCGCTTCCACAGCCGAGGTCCCTTTTTCCCATGTCTGTCAATTCGGTCATCCTCGCCGTCCTGATCGCCGGCACGCCGGTGGCGCTGTTGGCCCAGCAGCCCGCGGGTCCGGCGCAGTCATCCGACACGTCGGTCATCGTGCACGGGATCGATCGCGCCGATCTCGACACGACCTGCGCCGCCTGCACGGACTTCTATCAGTTCGCGACGGGTGGGTGGCGGGCGCATCACCCGATCCCCGCGGCGTATCCGCGGTGGGGCAGCTTCGACGTGCTGCAGGAGCACAACCGGGAGACCGTTCGCGACGTACTCGACGAGGCGGCGCGGGAGGCTGCCGGTTCTCCGCCGGCGGCTAGTTCGTCCGGATCGTCCGCCGGCAACGCCGCGCGCAGCGCGACGGAGAAAGTGGGGCTCTACTACGCGACGTGCATGGATTCGGCCGCCGTGGAAGCGGCGGGTATCACGCCGATCAAGCCGGAGCTGGCGCGGCTCGCGGCGGTCGCCACTCCAGCGGAGTTCCGGCGTGAGGCGGCACGTTTGCAGGCGATGCGAGGGAACGTCGTGTTCGGCGTGGCCTCGCAGCAGGACCCGAAGAACAGCAACGAGGTCATTCTCCAACTCTCTCAGGGCGGCCTTGGCCTTCCCGACCGCGACTACTACCTCAAGCCCGACTCGGCATCCGCGGCCGTGCGGGCCGCGTACGTCGCCCACATCGCGCGAAGCCTCGCGCTGGCGGGCGACGACGATGCGACGGCCAAGGGTGAGGCGGACCGCGTGATGGCTCTCGAGACATCGCTCGCGCGCATCTCCCGTCCGCGCGTGGAGCGGCGCGACCCGTACGCGGTGTACCACCCCATGCCGCTGGCCGACGCCGAGAAGCTGGTGCCGCACGCCGATCTCGCCCAGTGGCTCGCGGAAGCGGACGTCCCGCACGTGACGTCGGCCAACGTCGCAGATCCGGATTTCTTCCGGTCACTCGATTCGCTGCTCACCACGGTCCCAATGGCGGACTGGCGGACCTATCTCCGGTGGCATTTCCTCGCCGGCGCCGAGCCGTGGCTCGATACACGGTTCGTGGACGAGGATTTCCGCATGGAGAGCATTCTCAACGGCACGAAGGAAATGCTGCCCCGGTGGCAGCGCTGCGTGCGGGTTACGGACCAGTCGATGGGTGAAGCGCTCGGCCAGGCCTACGTCGCGCGCACGTTCCCGCCCGAGGCCAAGGCCCGGGCGCTGGCGATGGTTCGCAACATGGAGGCGGTCCTGCGCGAGGACCTCGGCACGCTGGCCTGGATGAGCCCCGCGACGCGGCAGCAGGCCATCACGAAGCTCGACGCTTATCTCAACAAGATCGGGTACCCCGACACGTGGCGCGACTACTCCAAGCTCGAGGTGAAGCGGCGGCCGTTCATCGAAAACTTCATAGCGGCCAGCGATTTCGAGTATGCGCGCCGCATCAACAAGATCGGCCATCCACCGGACCGTATGGAATGGACGATGTCGCCGCCAACAGTGAACGCCTATTACAACTCGAACATCAACGAAGTGGTGTTCCCGGCCGGAATCCTGCAGCCACCGTTCTTCGATCCAAAAGCGCCGGACGCGGTCAACTACGGCGGCATTGGTGCGGCGATCGGGCACGAGATGACACACGGCTTCGACGACCAGGGGCGGAAGTTCGACGCGCAGGGCAACCTGCACGACTGGTGGACGGCGGAGGATGCCAAGGGATTTCAGGAGCGGGCGCAGGGAATCGTGGACCAATTCAACGGCTACACGGTCAACGATTCGCTGCACGTGAATGGCAAGCTCACCCAGGGCGAGAACATCGCCGACCTCGGCGGCCTCAGGATCGCTTACGCGGCGCTGGAGCGGTCTCTGGCGAACAAGCCGCGGGAGATGGATGCCGGATTCACGCCCGAACAGCAGTTCTTCCTCTCGTGGGCACGGATCTGGGCGACGACGTCTCGTCCGGAATTCGCGCGCAACCTGATCCTCACGGACGTGCATTCTCCGGGGCGCTGGCGCGTCAATGGCCCGATGTCGAACATGCCGGAATTCGCCGCGGCGTTCCACTGCCAGGCAGGTGATCCCATGGTCCGCCCGGCGGACAAACGCGTGTCGATCTGGTAGCAATCGCGAGGCGGTTGGTGGCGCATGTGCGGCCAGCTACTGGCCGCCAGCCGCCAGCCGCGGCTCCTACGCTACGAGTACCAGCAGGTCGTAGCAGGCGTGGGTCCAGGCGGTAATGCCGAATCCACGACTCACGTAGAGAATGCTGAAAGCGATGCCCCCCAGCAGGCGAAACACGAACGAGTCGAGGCGCAACGGGTCGCCGTAGGGACCGATGTAATGGAACGCCGCGAAGGTCAGCGCCGACACGCTCACCGCGACCGTGCCGGCGATCCACGGCCGCCAGCCGAACACGCGCCGCGCGATCAGCGCGATCCCCGAGACGAGAATCACGCGAAAGAGCAGCTCCTCGTACAGACCGGCGCCGAGTGAGAGCATCACGCGCGTGGCAGCCGGTGCGCTCGCAAGCGGGCCGCCGCCGGCCGGCGACGACGCCATCATCACCCACGCGGCAGCGGCGCCGGGCCGCACGACGGACTGCACCAGGTGCGCGGTGAGCGTACCCACCACGGAGCCGAAGCACAGCGCGAGCACGAACGACTCGCCGGCCATGCCGAGGAAGAACCGCCCTTCGAGCGGCGCCCGCGTCGAGCGCAAGTCGCGGGCGACCAGCCACACACCGAACCCGATGAGCGACAGGCCGAACACGAGTGGCGCGTACTGCTTGCCCGCCACCGTCAGAAAGAAATCCCAGAGCAATACGTCGGCGCCGTTACGCAGCTCGGGCCCGCGGCCCGTGGGGAGAAACGCGGCCATCGCTTCGTACAGCAGCAGCAGCGGCAGCGCAAAGAGCACGCTGTATCGTGGCGCCCGGGTCGCCTGCCAATACGACGCCATGCCGGGTGGTACCAACGCCGGTCTCGCGCGAGCAGCCATATCTTCAAAGATGACCTCGCTGCGCCGGATCTGACCAGCGCTCGCCGTCCGCCTCAGGACTGCGACAGCGGTCATCTTTCTGCCTCTCATGCGACAACGCAAACCTGTGGCCCGCTGAGTGTTACCCCTGTTTGCGGTGCTCGCGGCCGTCATCGGACCGCAGGCGCTTCAGGGAGTGCCCCGCGTGCCGCTGCCCGACTCCGCGCCGGATTCCGTCTATGCGACGCCGATGCTGCGCGCGCTGGCTGGCCGGGTTGCGGCGCGGAATGCCACCGTGCCGCCCGGGCTCAATTCCTATCGCGTGACCATCGAGAGCGAGCTCTCGGTATTGCTGCGCAGTCCCGATGGGAGAGAAGGCGCGACACAGGTCGAGCAGGTCGCGACCGTCGCGCGATGGCAGCGGAGCGGCGCGTTCACGCAGCGCGTCGTCGGATACCGGTCGCGATTGGCTGGGTTCGACATCTCGGCGCTGAGCGTCCTCAAACAGGCGTGGGCTGTTCCCGTCCTCTACGGCAACCGGCTCGGTCTGTTCCTCGGTGGCGACACGACGCGCCGCGCCCGGCGGGCGGCCGCGCGCGACACCCTCGTGCGAGTCGTTCATCCGTTCGGGCGGGACCGGGAACAGGTCTATCGCTATTGGGGCGGCGACACCGCGGTCACCATCCGCGTGAACGGCCAGACGATCCCGGTGGCGCGCATCCACATCGCGCCGCGCACGCATCTCGCGCGCCGCGTCGTGGTGTTCGAGGGCGACATCGACGTCGATCTCCGGTACGCCGAGATCGTGCGAATGCGCGGCGCGTTCGAGGCGGTGGGCGGCCACGCCAAACTCGGCGCGCGCCTCGAGGCGCTCGCGATCCAGGGAGTCGCATTCATCGATCTCACGAACCGTGAGGCCAGCGGCCGGTACTGGCTTCCATCGGCCCAGCGCATCGAGGTCGAAGTGGGTTCGCCCGTGGCCGGGGAGAGCCGGACACTCCTGCGCATCGTGTCGCACTTCGGCGAATACGCCGTCAACGACACGAGCGCGGACACGAGCGTGACGGCCGGCGGCCCAGCCCTGGGCGCGGGCGCAGCGACGCCGGACACCAACTTCCGTGACAGCATACCAGCGGCCGGCCGGATGCGGATGCTTCCGCACACACTCACCTTTGCCCCGGCCGACAGTGTGTCGGGGTTTACGGCGTGGCAGGCGCCCCTCGGTGCGGCGACCACCAGCGTGCGTGCCGATGATTTCGCCGCATTCATGCCGGACCAGTGGCGCACGACGGGTCCTCCGCGAGCCGACTTCGGGACCCGGCAGGTCGCGGATTTCATCCACTTCGATCGCGTCGAGGGGCTGTTCACGGGCGCTGGCGGCACCCTCCGGTTCCGCGATGCAGCCCCCGGGCTCGTGCTGCGCGCCAACGCCGGATGGGCGTGGACCGAGCGTACCGCGCGGGCCGGCACCACGCTCGAATGGAGACAGGGGCCGTGGCTCCTCGGCGCCGGCGCGTCGCGCACCCTCGACAACACGAACGACTTCCGCACCGTGTTCACGAGCGGTCCCCTGCTCGAGGCGCTCCTCGTCCAGGATGACTACGACTACGTCGACCGTCGCGCCGCGACCGCGTATGCGGTGCACCGATGGCTCGGTACGGGCGACGGCCCTGGCGTCGTGGTGCGAATCGAGGGCGGTCCGGGCGAGGACGCGGGCGACCGTGCGCGCATCACGCGTGGCATCTTCCCGCCGCGAGTGCTGTTGGCCGATTCGCTATTCCGCCCCAATCGGAACGTGCTCCCCGGCCGCTACCTCCGTGGTGCGTTCACGATCGACATCCATCCGGGTGTGGACGCGGGGTTCGTCCAGCAGGGCGTGGGAGTGCGGCTGCACTACGAGGCAGCGGGCGGCGAGATCGGGTGGCAGCGCGCCGAGGCGCGCGTGTCGGGCGACCGGGCGTTCGGACCGTTCACTTTCCTCGGCCGTGCCGATGGGGGGATCGTGGCGGGATCCGTGATCCCACCGCAGCAACTGTTCGAGATCGGGATCACCGAGGGATTGCTCGCCTACGACTACAAGCAATTCGGCGGTGACCGTGCGGCGGTGGTGCAGGGCGAAGTGCTGTACGCGCTGCCATTCTGGAACGCGCCGCTCCGCCTGGGCGGGGTCGTGCTCCCCAGCCCGGCGCCCGCGCTCGCGGCCGGCCTGCAGAGCGGATGGGCCGACGCATCGACCGCATCGGCGCGCCGCGCGCTGATCGCGCTTGGTTCACGGGTCGATCCGGCGACGAACGTGGTGCTGCGCGACTCGGCCGGCACTCCCATTCCCGCGTCGAGCCCGACCAACGGCATTCGCACGTCGGCCGACCTCATCCTCCGGTTCTTCGGCGGTGCCGCGGGAGCCGGCATCGCGCGATCCTTCGACCGGGGTGCCCGTGTCCAATTCGTGGTGCGGCTTGGCGCGGCGCTCTAGCCGTGCGGCGCCACTCTCAGGGCTCCGGCCGCACTCTCCTCAGAACTCTCCGATGAACCCGATCTCCGGCTCGAGCCGCTGCTGGAACTTCTCCCAGACGGAATCCTGCGCGATCGCGATCAGGCCGCGGACATCGCTCGCCGTCGCGTGACCGAGATTGACGACGATGTTGGCGTGCACATTCGAGATCTGCGCATCGCCGTGCCGAAACCCCTTGAGGCCCGCCTGGTCGATCAGCCGCCCGGCACCGACGCCCTCGATCTTCTTGAAGATCGATCCCGCGCTCGGATAGAGCGCGAGCCACGGGTGCTTGGCACCGCGCCAGCTCAGGTTCTCCTGCATGACCCGGTGCATGTCCGCGGGCTCGCCGCGGGCGAGCTGAAAGGTCACCGACAGCACGACGTCCCTCGTGTGATGCAGCGCGCTGGTGTCATACCCGAACGCCATGGCCTCGCGATCGGCGCTGGCGCGTTCTCCCGATTCTTTCAGCAAATCGCCCGAGGTGAAGATCTCCTCGATGAACATCGTGCGTTCGCGGGCTGGCGCCGGCGAGAGAAAGTGGAGATTCTGCCAGATCGCGCCGCCGATCGTCGTCGGAATGCCCACGTAATGCTCGAGCCCGGACCATCCACGCACGACCGCCTCGGGAATCAGCCGGCCGAGCACCGCGCCGCTTTCCACCCACAGACGGCCGTCGTGATGGAACGCGAACTGGCGAGCGGTGTTCCGAATCACGAGACCTCGTACACCCCGATCCCCGACCAGAATGTTGGCACCCAGCCCGAGCACGAAATACGGTACGCCGAGCGCGCGAGCGGACAGCACGGCATTTGCGAGATCGTCCGCCGACGTGGCATCGTACAGCAGATCCGCGGGTCCGCCGATCCTGAACGTCGTGTACGGCGCGAGCGGTTCGTCGCGGCGGAGCCGCGAGCCGTCCAGCCGCGCTGCCAGCGCGCCAAGCGTGTCATCCGAGAGAATCGTCGCCATGCAGTCAGGTAGAATGTGCCGCCGCGCGTGGTCCGCCACAACGCGTAGCATATCATGGGCATTGCATCAGGCCCGGCCGGCGGCCGCGTGCGCCATGGCCGCGATCGTCACGACCGCCACGATCCCCGTCGCCGGCGTTCACGCGCAGCAGGCCACGCCGCCGGGGAGGCCCGCCAAGGCCACGGCGGGTACGCCGGCCAGCGCCGGGCCGGCCGTACCCGGGACCGGACCGGCATCGGAACGGGCGATACTCGAGCGTGCCACGCGGCGTCGCGTCCTCGACAACGGGCTCCAACTCGTCGTCGTCGAGAACCACGGCGTGCCGCTGGCGACGGTCGAGATCGACGTGCGCAACGGATCGTTCACGCAGAGTCCGGAATACGCCGGCCTCGCGCACATGTACGAGCACATGTTCTTCAAGGCGAACGAGACCTACCCCGAGCCCGACGCGTTCGTCGAGCACGCCGCCGATCTCGGCGCCGTCTTCAACGGCACCACCAAGGAAGAGAGCGTGAGCTACTACCTCACGCTGCCATCCGACAGCCTCGCGGGCGCGCTCCGCTTCATGGCGGCGGCCCTTCGCGGCCCGCTCTTTCTGTCGCCGGAGCTGGCGCGGGAAAAAGAGGTCGTCCTGGGCGAGTACGACCGCCAGGAGGCGAGCCCGTTCTTCCAGATGACGCAGACGATGGACCAGAAACTGTATCCCGGAAACTGGAGCCGGAAGAACGTGATCGGCGACCGTGACGTGGTCCGTCACGTGACGCCGGAGCAGATGCGCGAGATCCAGCATCGCTACTACGTCCCCAACAACTCGGCGCTCATCGTCACCGGGGACGTCGACGCGGAACGCGTGTTCTTACTCGCGCAGGAGATCTTCGGCGACTGGCCGCGCCAGCCCGACCCGTTCGTCGCGTATCCGATTCCGCCGATCCCGCCGCTGACCGGGAGCCAGGCCGTGATCGCCGAGGCGCCGGTCGGGGCAGTGACGATCCTCATCGAATGGCAGGGGCCGAGCGTGCGGTCGGATCCGGCATCGACATACGCGGCGGACGTGTTCTCCGACGCGCTCAACCAGCCCGTCTCGGCGTTCCAGCAGCGCCTCGTCGACAGCGGGTTATTCCAGGACATCGGCGTCAACTACTACACGCTGGATCACACGGGGCCGATCAGCATCAGCGGCCAGACGACGCCCGGGAAACTGCGCGCGGCGCTCGCGGCGCTCGACAAGGAAATCGCGCGCTTCGACAGTGTGGGCTACGTCAGCCCAGAGCAACTCGCCGAAGTCAAAGCCCAGCGCGCCGTCAACTCGGCATTCGGGCGCGAGCGCGCGTCCGGATACGCCCACACCGTCGGGTTCTGGTGGAGCGTCGCGAGCATCGAGTACTACCTCGGCTACGTCGACAACATGGCGAACCAGACCAACACCGACCTCGCGGCGTACGCCCGCAAGTACATCGTCGGGAAGCCGCGCGTGACCGGTGTGGTGATCTCGCCGGCCGACCGGCAGTCGATCAACCTGACCGAAGCGGACCTCACCGGAGGCGTCCAGTGATCGCCGTCCTGGCCCTGGCGGCCGCCCTCGCGTCCTCCGGCGCGGTGCCCGCGGCACCGGACACTGCGACGAGCCGCATTGTCGTGGACGGGATCCCGGTGATCGTCCGGCGCGTCTCCGCCAACGACGTCGTGACGGCCAACGTGTACCTGCTGGGCGGACTCCGGCAGGTGACGAACGACAACGCCGGCATCGAATCCTTCCTGCTCGACGTCTCCGAGCGGGGGACGCGGCACTACAGCCGCGACCGGCTCCGGCAGACGATGGCGCGGCTCGGCACCGCGATCGTCGTGGAGCCCGCGGCCGACTGGACCACACTGGGCGTGCGGGCCACGTCCGCGACGTTCGACTCGACGTGGGCCGTCATGGCCGACCGCCTGATGTATCCGTTGCTCGACTCCGCGGACGTGGAACTGATCCGGGAGCAGTACCGTTCGGCCGTGCGGCAGCGCGGCGACAGTCCGGACGCGCTCGTCGAGTATCTCGCGGACAGCGCGACCTACGCCGGCACCGCGTACGGGCGGCCGCTGGCCGGGACCGAGCATTCCATCGGCGGCATCACGCGGGCGCAGCTCCGCGCGTACGAGCAGACGCAGATCGTCAGGTCACGCCTGCTCGTGGTGGTGGTCGGCAACGTAGTGCCGGCGCGCGTTACGCAGATCGTGCACGCGACACTTGGGCATCTCCCCGCCGGTACGTACCACTGGACGGTCCCGCAAGCGTCGCCGCTCGCGCAGAGCGTGCTCGTGGCGCGCCAACGCGAGCTGCCGACGAACTACATCCTCGGATATTACCAGGGACCGCCCGCGTCGAGCGCGGACTATCAGGCGCTCCGCGTGGCCGCCGCGGCGCTCTCCGGCCAGTTCTTTCAGGAGATCCGGTCGCGGCGCAATCTGTCGTACGCCGTCAACGCGCCGTTCGTGGACCGGGCGCTCTCATCGGGTGGATTCTACGTCACGACCGTCGCGCCCGACTCGGTGCTCCAGATCATGCGTCACGAGCTGGGCGCGTTGCAGAGCAACCTGGTCGATCCCGGGGCGCTCGACCGCCTGGTCCAGCAATTCATCACCGAATACTTCCTGGACAACGAGACCAACGCGGACCAGGCGAACCTGCTCGTGCGCGCCGAGCTGTATCGGGGCGACTATCGCGAAGCGGACCGGTTCGTCGATGAGCTGCGCAAAGTCACGCCCACCGACATCCAGCGTGTGGCTCGCACCTACATGAAGCACGTGGCGTTCGCCTACGCGGGCGACACTACGCGCGTGTCGCGGGGCGTCGTGGACGAGTTCTAGCGGCCCGGGTGCTAGGTCTTCGTTCCCATGGCCGCTTTGCGCCCGACGTGCAGCAACGCGCGGATCCTGGGGCCCAGCGCGGCATTGGTCGCGACGCTGCTGCCGCCGAATGCCGTCGGCACGCCGGCCCAGTCGGTGAACCATCCGCCCGCCTCGGTAATGACGGGATGCAGCGCCGCGGTGTCCCACGGCGCCATCACCGCATCCATCATCGCTTCCGCGCGGCCGGTGGCGACGAGGAGATATCCGTAGCAATCGCCCCAGGTGCGGCCGATGGCGGCGCGCTCCGCCACGCGATTCCATCCGGCGAGCATTCGCTCACGCTCGCTGCGCACGAGCGCCGCACTCGCACCGGCGTCGGCGGTCACCACGGGGAAGCGATCGTCGGTGGTCAGCACCGTGGCGCGCGAGAGATCATCCTCGGCCGACACGCGGCATCGCGCGCCGTTCCACCAGCAGCCCTGGCCCACGGCGGCCGCGACCATCTCCCCGGCGGCGGCGCAGTAGATCGCGCCCGCCAGCACCGCCTCGCCTTCGGCCACCGCGACGAGCGTGCCCCACAGCGGCACGCCGCGCAGGAAGCTCTTCGTCCCATCGATCGGATCCAGCACCCAGCGCCGGCGCGCGCGGGGCCGGATCAGGCCCAGCTCTTCGCCAAGGATTCCGTCCATCCGGAAGTGGCGCTCGATCCATTCGCGGGCCGCGGCTTCGGCCCCCCGGTCCGCAGCCGTCACGGGGGAGCCGTCGGCCTTGTAACTGACCGGCAGCTCGGAGCGCCGCGCCTGATCGAAATACCCGAGTGCGACATCGCCGGCGAGGCGCGCGAGCTCCGCGACCGCGTGCAGGAGCGCCGGCGAGCCTTCAGCCACGTGGTCGCGTCCCACATCGTCGGGGACGGGGCGGCTCGCGCGGTCGGATACCCCGCCGTCCATGCCGTCCGTCACGCGTGCCGCGCCCGAGCCGCGACTCGTCCGGCGGGGCGTCATTCCTCGAACTCTCCCGCGGCCGCGCGCGGGTCGATCGCACCGGAGTAGAGTGCCAGGCCGACGATCGCGGCGGAGACGCCGCGGTCCGACAGCGCGCGCAGGTCATCGAGCGACGCGATCCCGCCGGCCGCGTACACCGGGATGGAGGCCGCACCGGCCACGTCTTCCATCAACGCGAGATCCGTCCCGCGCTGGAGACCCTGGCGGTGAACCGCGGTCACCAGCACACCGGCGAGCGGGAGGTCATTGAGCTCGTGCACCGTCTCGATAATGTCCGCGGGCAGCGTGTGAAGCCACCCCCGGGTGACGACGCGCCGGTCGCGGACGTCCGCCGCAACAATCAACTCGTGCGGGAATCGGGCCGCGGCGTCGTCGAGCCACTCCGCGTCCTCGAGCGCCTGCGTGCCGACGACGACACGCCGCGCGCCGCGCTCGAGCAGGCCCTCGATATGGTCGTCGGTCCGAATACCGCCGCCGACCTGGACATCCATCCGCGTGCTGGCTAGTACGTCGCCGATGACCTGCTCGTTCGCGCCGATGCCGAACGCCGCGTCGAGATCGACGATATGCAACTGCCGGAATCCGACGCGCTCCCACATGCGCGCGACTGCCAGCGGATCCCCGATCCGCAGTTGCTCGCGACTGTATTCTCCGCCGGCGAGCCGCACCGCGGCGCCCGCGCGCAGGTCGAGCGCGGGAATCACGATCACTGGGCTCCCTCCCGCCGTACTCCGTCCATGGTGCTCCTTCGGTGTGTCCGCCGGGCCCGCGTCGCGCCCCGTGCCGCGGCGGCACGCAGGCTACGGCGGACGCTGGGGTATCCGGCTGGCGGGATGCGGTGCCCGGTGCCGTACCCGGGTGTGGGCCGAGAGAAACACACGTCTGGCGCGGCATCAGGCGCAACCGCCTGCCCTTGAATCTCTTATACCCGGCCCTGCCACGCGATCCCCTGCCGTGGCTGCCGGCCGGCGCGGCGAGGTCGTGCGCCGTCCGGCGCACGACCGGGGCGGACGCGCCTGCTGACCACGCGTGCCCGCGGGGCCGCCGTGGCGCGCGGCATGCGTACTACCGGGGCGGATTCGCGGGTTGCCACGTGTATTCGTGCGTGCCTGCGCGATTGAACTCCCGTCCTCCCGTGAATACCTTGACAAGCTGCGCACACTCGCGCGGCAGATCACTCACCAACTGGTCAGTGCACCGACCGATCGACTCTGATACGAGATTCGGGGAGGCTTGAAAGGATGCGGTTCCATGGAGTAGTGCTCACGGCCGGCGTCATCGCGCTCGGCGCGTGTGGTGGGGGCGGCGACAAGAACGCGAGTACCAGCACGCCCGACACGACTGCCGCGGCGGCCGCCGCGCCGGCGCCGGCCGCTGGGGGTGCCGCAGCGACCACGACCGCCGCGACGGCCGGGAAGTCTGCGCCTATCACGGGCAAGACCTGGAACGTCCAGATGATCGGTGATCAGAAAGGGTATCGCTTCGAACCCGCGACCCTCACGATCAAGGTCGGCGACGGCATCAAGTTCACGAACGTGACCGGTGGTCCGCACAACGTCGCGTTCAACACGCTGCCCGCCGAGGGCGCGGATTCCGCCAACGCGAAGCAACTGGCCGCCAACATGCCGGCGCAGACCGGCGCGGGTCCGAGCGCGAAGATCGGTGACTTGAGCAGCCCGCTCCTGACGGCGCCCAACGACACCTACACGGTGTCATTTGCCGGTGTCAAGCCGGGCAAGTACGACTTCAACTGCACGCCGCATCTCGCCCTCGGCATGAAGGGGACGATCACCGTTCAGTAGATCACGACCCGATCACCGGATGGCCAGATCGACGCCGGGCAAGGTGCGGCGCGCGCGCCGCATACCGGGCACTGAGCGCCGTTCGCGGGGCTGATCCCGAGTACCCACCGCCGGCGCGCCCGGCGATGATCACGCAGTGGCTGGCGGCGAGGGCGCGCAACGCGCTCCGCCGCCCGTTGCGTATTATCGGCGTGAGTGCCGCGGTCTGCGCCGTGGCGTCGCTCCTGCTGCTCCTCATCCCGCGCCACGCGGCGCTCGACGACCAGAGCGCGTCGCCGATCGCGCTCGCTGGCGCGGCGCTCGTGCTCGGCCTGGCGCTCGGGTTCGCGATGACGTTCGGAGCCGAGGTGCGCCGCCCGCGTGTGGCGGACGGCGCCGAGGCCGAGCGAGTGTCGGGTGTGCCAACGCTCGCGACGATCGCCTCGCGCCCGATCGATCCAGTTCGCGCGCGGCGAGCCGCGGACCGCGCGCTGTCGCCTCTGATCGACGCGTCGGCGGAGAGCTACCGCGGTATCTACGCCAACGTGAGCGACCCGCAGGGGGCGAGTCCCATCGCGTTCCCATTCGTGGCGGTGACCGGCGACGAAGCCGCGATCGTCGCGACCGTGGCGACGAACCTCGCCGTCGCGGCCGTCAACGATTCGCGGAGCGCCCTGCTCATCGATGCGGATCCGGACGCAGGGCTCGTCGCGGGGATCGTATCCGTGCCGCGGGAGCCGGGTGTCGCCGACGTGCTGGCCGGGCGATCGGATTGGGCAGCGGTGACGGTACCGGCTTCCGCCGGGCGCGACAGAAAGCTCGACGTGATACCCGCTGGCCGCCGCAGGGCGGAGCGGCGCCTGAGCGATGCAGCCGGCGAGGCCGGCGACCTCGCGCGGGGCGAACTGCGCGCCGAGTTGCTGCGGCTCGGGCGGCGGTACGAGCTGATCGTGGTGGCCGCGCCGCCCGGCGCGCCGCGTACCGGGAGCGACAGCATCCTGCCGGTGTCCGAGGCCGTCGTGTGTGCGCGGGTGGCGTTCACCACGCTCACGCGGCTCGCGGCTTCGGTCGCCGTGTTGCAGGATTCAGGACTTCGCGTACGCGGCATCGTGTTGTGGGACGCGGATTCGCCGCCGCGCGTGTAGCCGCCCGCCGCCGACCATCAAGCCAGCCACCACGTGTTCGCCGATACCCTGCTCCAATTCGAACGCGACTACCTGATCCGCCTCGCCGTGTGGGCGCACATCAGCGTGCTCTCGGGTGCACTGCTGCTGCTCTGGCTCGTGCGCCGCCGGGAACAGTCGCCGCTCCTGTTTCACTTCGCCGTGCAGACCGTCGCGTGGGGCGCGTTCGGCGTCGCCCTGGCCGCCTGGCAGTGGCACGGCCTCGCGCTCCGCGACCTCGCGGGGGCGACGCGCATGGACCATCTGCTCTGGCTGGCCATCGGGCTCGACCTCGGAGGCATCGGCGTGGGCACGACACTGGCGATCACCGGCTGGCACCCGGGCCAGCGTCTGGGCCTCGTGGGTGCGGGACTCGGTATCGTTGTGCAGGCTGCCGCATTTTTCGTACTGGATGCCCGATTCCTGGGCCAGCTCCAAGGGCTGGTGTAGAGGCGGGCGGGCCCAAGGCCCATACAGCGACTCCTCCATGCCAACCAACGACCTCGCGGGACGAACGTTCTTCATCACTGGGGCCACCAGTGGAATCGGCCGTAGCACGGCGCAGGCCCTCGCGGCGCGAGCTGCCAATGTGATCATCGGCGCGCGCTCCGAGGAGAGGGCCGGGTCGTTCATCGACGTGCTGCGCCGGCTCTACCCTCGCGCCGAGCTGCCGTTCGTGCCGATCGACCTGGCGAGCCTTGCCTCCGTCCGCCGAGCGGCCGGCATGGTACTGGCATTCGGGCGACCACTCGATGTGCTGATCAACAACGCCGGCCGCGCGGGACGCGACGGTACGACCTCGGACGGTTTCGATCTCACCATCGGGACGAACCATCTGGGGCCGTTCTTATTGACGGAGTTGCTGCTGCCGTCGCTCCGAGAGGCTACGCAAGGCCGGATCGTCAACGTCGCGAGCCAAGCCCACTTCAGGGTGAAGCGGCTCGACTGGGGCGCCTTGGCGAGACCACCCGAGATCCACGGCTTCGCCGCCACATACGGTACCTCCAAGCTGATGAATGTGCTCCACGCCAAGGAGCTGGCGCGGCGGCTCGCCGACACGCGGATCACGACCTACTCGCTGCATCCCGGCGTCGTGGCGTCCGAGATCTGGCGTGAGATGCCGCGGCTGGTCCAGTGGGTGATGAAGCAGTTTATGATCTCGAACGATGAGGGTGCCCGGACGTCGCTGTATTGCGCGACTGCGCCCGAGCTGAGCACTAGTTCCGGACGCTATTACGACAAGTGCCGAGAGGTCCGGCCGAGCCGGTTGGCGATGGACGAGAGCCTTGCCAGCGAATTGTACGTCCGCAGTGACGCCGCGATTCGGTCCGCTACCCCTGACCGGTGACCCGGCGCCCTTGTATCCTTCCCGAATGGCTGGTGTCGTAGGCTATTCCGACCGGATCAATCACGCATTCGCCTTTGCGGCCAAGCACCACGACAAGCAGGTACGCAAGGGCACGGCCCTTCCGTACCTGACCCACCCGGCGAACGTCGCGATCATTCTCACGCGCTACGAGCGCGACGAGAACACCGTGCTCGCGGGGATCCTGCGGGACGTTGTCGCCGACAGCGTGCGCGACGGGCAGACGCATGAGGATCTCGAAGAGCGGGTGGGCGCGAAGTTCGGCCAGGATGTCCTCGCGACGGTGCTGGCGGTGACGGTGCGCACCATCAACGATGCCGGGGTGGAAATGGCGTCGGATGAGCGCAAGGACGATCTGATCGAGCGGCTCGACAAGGCCAGCGACTCCGCCCGCTGGTTATGCGCGGCGCACACGCTACACAACGCGAGTGCGATCCTGGCGGACCTCAAGCGGACGTCGTTCGCCGATTCCGTGTGGGCGCGCTTCAGCCCTGGTGCGGAGCCGACCGCGCACTGGTACCGGCGCGTGTACGACCGTTTGTATGAGACCGGCTTCCGTGCGCCGATCATGGACGAGCTGCGCTCCGCCGTCGAGCGGCTGGAGCAGTCGCCGTCGCGGACGACGCCTGCATCTTTCGCCGCTGGCCTCGCGCTGCTCGTGTGCTGCGTGCTGACGTTCGCCGCGGCCGGCACGATGGCGGCGCAGAGCGCAGCGCAGAAACCGAAAGGTCCGGATTTCTCGGGGATCTGGACGCTCAATCTGGCGGAGAGCGATTTCGGCGGGGCGCCAGTGCCGAGAAACGACACGTCGAAGATCAAGCGCAGCGGCGCGGTATATCAGATGGACCAGACCGGCGATTTCGGCACGCATGGCGGCGTGCAGCGGACATCGTTCAAATGGCCGGCGACCGACGGCGAAGTGACGACGCCGATGCAGCAAGGCGCCGTGCTCGACGTCAAGGTGGCGATCAAGGGAGATACGTCTGTCTTCACGACCACATTGTCGGTGGAGGGGAAGGCCATCCTCGAGCAGACGGGCCGCGATTATCTCTCGGCGCGGGGCAAGCAGCTCATACGCGAGACCAATCTGAAGGAGCTACAGCGTGGAGATTGGGAGCCGGTGCACATGGTGCTGGTCTACGACAAGCGATAACTGAGAGCTGGCTTGGTGGGCCGGTCGCGACCGGCCCCTAGAGGGCAAACCGGTGCGCGCCGGAGAAGAGCGCCGCGGCCTGCTAGCTCGCCGTCCCCCAGCGCAGTGTGTCGAGACAGTCGTGCAGGCGCGGGAGCGTGTCGCCGATCGACGGCACCGCGAACAGTGCCTGGCCGCCGGGCCATTCCATCAGCATCGCGAACTCGGGCGGCTCGTTCGGGTCCGGCGACAATCCTCCAGGCGCGATCTCGACGGCTGCCGCGGTCACCATCCGGACGGGGCCGATGTCGAAGCCCGCGGACAGATCGCCGGGGCGCCCATTTCCTTCAACGAGGCCGGTGCCGCTTTCGGCGCGTGGCGCGGCTCCCGCGGGCGACTGGGGGGAGGAGGGGTGCAGAGCCGAGTTGGGGCGGAAGCAGATGCCGTCTGGTCCGGCGTAGAGAATTCCGGAGATCGACGGGTTCTGGCGTACGGTGGCGGCGGGTACCGGCAGGCTCGCCTCGATGGGGCCGCGGCCGAGGAGTGTGCAGGGGAGGTAGTGCGTGTAGCCGGCCGCGGGTGGCGGATCGGCAGTGACCAGGGTGCGGTAGTACCGGTCGAGCGAGCGGGTGCGGCTTCTGCGTACCGGCTTGCGGCGGCTCAGCAAGAAGCCGGGGATCGCGCCGGCGACGATCGCGACTTCGGCCTCGGCGAGCGGATGCTGGCCCAGCGTCCCAATGACCGTGTGCCAGTCGACGACCGCGGCGCCGCCGATCGCGATGCCGAGGGCCACGGCGATGACAAACCAGGTGACCTTCGACACCGGGAGGGCCTGGGTGATTGGCTCCCGAGACTTGATCGGCGTGAGGCATTCCATCCTCTGATGGACTGCACCGGATCGGGCGAGGTAACCGCCGGGGGTAACTGGCGGTGCGGGGCGCGGTTGGCCCCAGGCGGGAGGTGTTGTCTCCCCGGGGCCGCAATCGTCAGATCGGAGGATCATGCGGACCGTTGAACAGGCCCCTGGCCGCCTCGTCCTCGGCGAGAGTCCGTGGGGGTTGCGCGCGATCGGCGCGCTCCTCGCCGCCCTTGGCGCGGGCATCCTCCTCCTCGTTTCGGCTGACAGCCGGGGGGAGGGCGGCGTGTGGGTGGCGTATGTCGTCGGTGGGGCGTTCCTGATGGTCGGCGTGGCGGCGGCGTTGACCGCGGCGGATTGCCGTCTCGACTTCGACGGCGCAGCGGCTGCCGTCCAGATGGTACGCCGCGGACTGCTCGGCACGACCAGCGTGTCGTATCCGTTCGCGTCGATCCGGGATATCGGACTCGAGGTTTCCGCCACGGGCCGTGGCAGCCGTTCGACCGGACTGTATCGGTCCGTGTTCGTATTGCGCGACGGCACGCGAGTGCCGTGGACGAGTGCAGCGACCGGTGATTTCGGGAGCCAGGCGCGATGTGTCGCGACCGCGCGCGCATTCGGCGGGTGGGACCGTACGGCATCGGAGCACGGCGCGCGGAGCGCGCCGAGTGCGGGGGGCTCGCGCCCGACACCGTTGACCGCGATGCCGGCGACCTCATTTCCTGGCGAGCCGCCGCGCTACGGTGTGCCGCAACGCATGCAGAATGCGAAGTTGGTCGGATTCGTGCTCGGCGCGTTCTCGCTCGTCGGCGTGGGGATGATGATCGTGGAAGCGGAGCGGTTGATCGTGTGGCGTCCGGTGCCGGCGGTGGTGGAGGCGAGCTCCGTGGAGGCGGTGCGTGGCAACAAGGGCAGCACGAGCTTCCGTCCCGTCGTCACGTATCAATACGCCGTGAATGGTCACCGGTATGCGTCCACCCAGGTGAACGTGCTCTCGGTCTCGCGCAGCTACGGATGGGCCGAGTCGATGAGCACCCGGTTCGTGCCAGGCGCGCGGACGATCGCGTACGTGAACCCTCAGGATCCCGCCAGCTCGTATCTGGTACACGAGATCAGTTTGCTGCCGCTCTGTATCACCCTCATCCCCGCGGTGTTCGGCGGCGTGTTCATGCTGGCCACGCGGTGGAGCGATCGCCAGGCCGACCTGGCGCGCGGCATCAACGTGCCGATACTGGCGCCGGCGGCCCTGCCGGGGGACGCCGGGTCGCACTGAGCGGCGTCGCGCGCTGAGCGGCGTCGCGCCGAGGCGCATCGCGGCGAGCGGCTGGACGGCCGAGTGGCCGCCGGAGAGTGCCTCGCGTTTTTCGTGTGTCCAATGGGCGTATCCACTCGCCCCACCCGTGTCCCATCTCTAGCTTGTCCCGAGGGTAGCGGCGGCGCGAGCCCAGCAGTTTGATTATTCCGCCGGTGTACCGGGTACCATCACCCATGCGACGGCACTGGGTGGAGCGACCCGTCGTCGCGCGGGTGCGGACGGCCGGCATAGCGACAGCTACAACGACAGTCAGGGCGACCGTGCACGTGACTACAGTGAGTCCGATGGGGAGTGGGAGGGTGATGAACGAGAGGCAGGCGACCCTGTTTCGCACACGAGCGCGGGCACGAGCGCGCGCACGCAGATGCGCACGCACATGCGCACGCAGCCGCGCACCGGCCTGCACGCCAATCGTGGTCCTGGGAGTGCTGGCGGCGATTGCCGGCTGCAACAGCATCCATGCGACGTCGCCGAATCCTGGCAAGACGATGCCCGGCAAGCAGGACATGTACGTGGTCGTGACCAACGGGACGTGGGACCTCGTGGGGTTCGTGCCGACGATCACCGGCATCTCCGCGGCGGGCAGCGGGTTCCAGGTCACGCCGTCAGCCTCCGTGCTGCACAACCGTGCTGCGACGGGGCGGTCCAACGGGGCCGATTCGATCACGGCGACCTTCGTCATCACGGGACCGCCGAAGGGGACGGACCTCAGGAGCCCGACGTACATGGCGTTCGACAAAGCGGGCAACGCGTGGGTCTCGGTCCACGGCACGGGGTTCAACGGATCGGTCATCGAATACACACCCGTGCAGCAGAAGATCGGCGATTCGATTCCGCCTGCGGTCGGCATCGGTGGACTGCAGTATCCCGAGGGGCTCGCGTTCGACGAGTCCGGCAATCTGTGGGTGCTCGACGGGCAGACCGACCGGGTGTCGGAGTTCGCGCCCGACCAGCTCAAGCAGGCGGGATCGCCTGTTCCGGCGCACAACGTCTCGCTCGCCGCGCTCAACATCGGCGGGGCGACGTATTCGCCGCTGGTGCTCGCGTTGGACAAGCAGGGCGATTTCTGGATCTCCGCGAACATCCAGAGCCGCCCGGCGTCGGCATCCGGCGACAGCCTGCCGGCGTTCGTGATCGCGAAGTTCACGAGCGCGCAGATCGCGGCCGGCGGTGCGCCCACACCGGCGATCACAATCGGCATGCCCGGCGACTTCCCCGGCGGATATGGCCCGGGGATCGCATTCGACTCGGCCGGGAATCTCTGGACCGCGAACGCCGACTCGGCGACGCTCACCAAATTCACTGCCGCCTCGCTCACGAGCAGCAATCCCGTACCGGCGGTGCGGATCGGGCACCTGCTCTTCGGCGAACCGATCCTGAACGGCATCAGCGACGTGGGGATCGACCCATCGGGGATCCTGTTCGTGGCGACTGGATACGCGCAGGTGCCGGGCGCTTCGATCTTCGGGTTTCTGCCGAGCCAACTGCAGCGGGATGGGAGCCCGAGCCCGGTCATCGCGTTCCTGCCGGCGAACGGCGTCACGCACCTCGCGGTGAGGCCCTAGCGCGCCAGGGCGCAACGTTGCTCAGGGTGGCTCGTCCCTCCCCAGAGACGGATTTTCCTCGCGGTCTGCGCGGTCGTACCCGCGGCCCGGCGTGCACCTCCTTCGGTCGCAACGTGTGCAGCCTGACAACAACGTACCTGGCAACAGCGTAGTGGAACGCCCAGCCGGACACGAGCCGGTTCCGGGCTTTACCCTGATCGAGATCATGGTCGTGATCGTGGTCATCGGCATTCTCGCCGGGATCGCGATCCTCCACCTCTCGCCGCTCAAGGACAAGGGCTACACGACGACCCTCATCGAGGATCTCCGGAATCTCGAGACCGCCGAAGAGGCGTACTTCATCGAATACGCGACATATACGCCATCGCTGAGCGCGGCGAACTACATGCCGTCCGTGAACAACACGTACAGCATCACGACGGCCACGGTTACGGGCTGGTCGGCGGTTGCGACGACGAGCCAGCCGATGGTGTCGGCGCCGTCGTCCTGCCACATCGCGAACGGGTCGGCGGCGACGACGTCATCGGAGTATCCGGGCACGGTGTACTGTCCCTAGCGCGACGGTACCGCACCACCGCCAAAACACAGGGCCAGCATCCGCGTAGCGGCGCTGGCCCTTCTTCCTGCCTCTCGCTGCTACGGCGCCGCTAGACCACGCGGCGGCCCGCGATCAGTCTCCACAGAATCGAGATCACCGCGAGCACGAGCAATATGTGGATCAAGCCGCCGG
This sequence comes from Gemmatimonadota bacterium, assembly GCA_021324775.1. Taxonomy (GTDB): domain Bacteria; phylum Gemmatimonadota; class Gemmatimonadetes; order Gemmatimonadales; family Gemmatimonadaceae; genus Palsa-1248. The sequence goes on along the minus strand of JAJPIM010000006.1, from coordinate 139,606 downwards.
CGACGTGGAACACGCCGAAGCCGAGGATCCACAGAACAAAGAGCACGAGCGCAACAGTCCACAGCATGGTTCGGCCCTCCGGGCAATGCGACATCGGCCAGATTCGAGACCGTTCTACGAGGGTCTCGTCAGGTTCGATTAACGCACATGCCGTGCCGGATGGGCCACCGCATCCGCCGGGGCCGCCGGGAACCGGCCCCGGCCAGCCCCTGCCTGTCGCAGGTTGTCGGCGCGCGGGTTACGCGCGGGTCACCTACTGGTTACCGGCCGTTCGGACGGAGGGTCTTCGCGTACGCGATCCGGAAGTCGACACCCGACGAGACGAGCGGAGGCACACCGACGCGGGCGGCGATGTCGTTCGCCTTGGCGACCCAGGCGTCGTGCTGCTCCTTGGCTTTGCGCTCACGCTCGGCTTGCACCGACGTCGCGGCCTGGACCGATGTCTTCGGCTTTGCCGCGGCGGTCGTGGATGTCTTCGGCACACTTCCTCGCAGGTTATTTGTGTCGGCCCGGCGGTCTGACGGCGCGTGGGTGATGCAGCGTGCCGCGGCCGGATGCGCGGAGCGCCGTAACTCGCTCCGGGCTACACGCAATCTACCGGGTTGCGCAGTGTTTTTGGGTGCCGGTGCCCTGGCTATCCCGGCGCGATGCGGCGAGCGGGGTCGATCGCCGGGAGCGCCTGCGCGACGGCTGCGACTTCGACGCGGAGGGCATACACCTCATTGCGCAACGCCATGAGCTGGGCGGACGCCGACGAATCCAGGGTGTCGGGGTTGGCCTTCCGATGGAGCCATGCGGCCATTGCGCCGCGGGTGGATGGGAAGACCAACGCGGCCATGAACGCCACGAGGCCGCACCCACAGGGGACAGCGATCAGCGGTACCAGTATTTCTGCGCCCACGTCGCTCGTTGCCTCCTTGTGCCATCGAAACCGGCTGTCCCACGGTCCGGGATCCGGACCGTGCCGGAGTCAGCGTCCTAATTCTACGGCAAATCTATTGCGCGTGTTTCGGGTCGCGACTGGCCTCTACCAGGGACGAATTCGCCGCTGCGGGCCAGGCCGTCGACGGTGCGAACGCCACGCCGGAGGAGTGCCGTGATGCGTCCCCGGGAGTCGCCTTCAATTTGTTCGCGGCTGGGTCACCGAACTCATCCGTAAATAGAATGGGCAGGTGAGAGACCAGCGAATCCAACAGAACCCGTCCGGCCGTAGCCGCGTGCCACCCTCTCATCCGCCTGTGACTGCGTTCACAGCTCCATTCACGAGTGCGTTCACCACGAACTCCGCGATCTTGGCGCTGCCTCGCGCGGAGGGCACGGTTTCGTTGGCGTAGTCCTCCGGCTCGTCGCAGGCCGCGCGCAGATCGATGATGGGCGTGTGCGTGGACCATGCCGAGCGGATGATCGCATCGTTGAAGATGGCGAGGGCGGTGGTGGTGACGGCCTGCAACTGCGGCCCGCCGAAGTTGCCGTTGCCCATCGTGCAGACGGCGACCGGCAGGCGGCGCGTGCGGACACTGCGCAGCATGCGACGATAGCGGCGCTCGAACCGCTCTCCGGCCTCTGCGACCTTCCAGAGCGCGTCCGCCACCGTCGCCGTGCACTCGGCGAGAATCCCGACATCGCTGAGCACGTCGCTCATGCCGGTGCTGACGACCAGATGCGATGCGCCAGCGGGTAACTGCATCGCCTGGCGCATGACCTCGTCGATCGCGCTTCCGTCCTGCGCTAGCAGGATCGCAGACCATCCCGCGGGGAGCCGGGCCTCGATCGCGGCGATCGTGGATGCCCCGGGCGCAACGTACGACTGATTGTCGAACGTGGAGTCGCCCAGCAAAACGATGCGCCCAGATGACATGGCCGGGGTCGAGGTGAGATGAGTGCCGGGCCGGTCCGAGAAGCTACCGGCGTGACGGTCCGGGCATCGCAGGGGTCACTCTGTGGGAGTTGGCGGGACGTATCGGTTCGGGAATGCGCACGCGAGTGCCAGGCCGTGACAGTACGACCGCAGGGCGTGATAGCCGCCTGCACGCCGTTCGATAGATTCGCTGCCGTACCGCCCGCGGACCCGGTACGCCCGCCTCTGTACACGGAGACCACCGAAGGATCCCGGTGACGCAGCGACGGGACGTACCACGTACTCGCGGTATTTGTGTTCAACGCGGAGACTGGCCAGCATATGAGACGCTTCGAACGATCGAGACGCGCGCCGATCTCACGGCCGGCTCACCAATCGCCCCGTCGCGGCATGACATTGATCGAGGTCATGATCGCGCTCGCGATCATCACGACCTCGATGCTCGGGCTTGGCGCCTTCCTGCCGAACTTGGTGCACGGTTCGGCGAATGGGACGATGCTGCCGGCGGCCAGCGCCCTCGCGGTGACGCGGATCCAGACCATCACGGTGTGGCCGGCTTACTCGTCGCTTGCGCCGACCTTCAATGCGACCGAGACGACCGGGCTCACGGGGCCGGCTATCAGTCGCGATAGCCGACCGTCCGTGTCTCCGCAGCCGATTGGATCCGGCCGCTAGCTGTTCCCGAGATACTCCACGTGGACGTAGGTGCCCGTTCGCGTGTTGTAGGCGAGGTACCAGCCGTCGTGATCGGGGTCGTCGTAGATCACGATCTCGTCGGAATCCCAGAGCCAGCCGTCGCAGTAGCCGACATCGAACGGTGCGACGCTGAAGTAGAAGCCGCCGAACCAGAAGCGCCCGGGGCCACCGCCGCCGAGCCGCCAGACGTGGCGCGGGCCGAAGCCACCGTTGAAGTGGCCGTGCGCCCAGGGGTGGTCCAGGTGATAGTGCGGGTCGTTGCGGCCGGTGTTGTGTCCGATCCACTCTCCGTTGTCGTGCACGTGCGGCACGTCCGGGTGGCCCGGCTGGTCGGCGAAATGACGATCGCCAGAGGGTGGCGGTGCGTGTGACTCGCGGGCGGGCGGCGGCCCGTGCTCGGGCGGTGCGTGGTGCGCCGCCTGATGGTGGTCTTGCGCGATCGCGGGGATCGCGTAGAGCATCATGGCCGCCGCCAACATACCCGCTGTACCTATCGTGCCTTTCATATCGCCTCCGGTTGCGTGAGCCGGTGTCCGGCCGGACCGCCGGTCACCGGGGATGCCAACAACGGGCGCCAAACTATCTCAGCAGGTATCGGACCCCGAACTGAAACGGGAAGAACGGCGACTCGCTCAGCTCGCCGGGTCCGGTGAACACCAGGGTGTAGCGCGCTTCGAAGTACGCTTGTGCGCCGCGGCCGAGGAGGTAGCGGATACCGCCACCGAGGTTGATGCCGGCGCCGGTGCTGCTGCCGGTATTCGTGTTGCAGACGATCGGATTGCCGAAGGCATCGGTGCCGCACAGCGCCGCCACGTCTTCGGAGACGTTGTAGATGCCGAATCCCGCGAGGGCGTACGGCTGGAGGAAGCTGTTGGGGATCACGAAGTCGTAGAGGCCGTCGATTGCGAGATGGGTGATGTTGGAGCTTGCGGTGAAGCCGGTGACGCCAAAGTGGTCCCACCCGATCTCGGCGCGGAAGGAGAACGGGCCGGTGCGGGCCGGCCGGTATTCGAGCGCTGCCTGGAGATCGAGCCCCGTGTTCAAGCCGTCACTGTAGGCACCGGCCGGAATCGCGAAACCGATCGCGCCGTCGATTGCAAACTGGTTGGGCGCAATGCGTTGCGCGGATGCGGGCGCAGATGCCACCAGCACAGCCGACGCGGCGACGGCGATCGCCATGATTTGCTTCATTTCCGTTCCCCTCTTGGTTCGGGTGTACTGTCGTATACGCACGAATGATGCGCGGGCGCTGGGGTGGGGTAGTTTTGGAGAGAGGAGAGAGGAGAAAACCGAGAGGAAGAAGGCAGAAAGTAGAGAGTAGAAAGTAGAAAGTAGAAAAAAGGGGGATGGCCATGAATCGCAGACTGGCTGAGATCTCGGATTTTCTCGACGAATCGCGTGCTGGGGTGTATGCGGCGATCGACGGAATTGGTGCCGAGCGGTTGGAGCGGGTGCCGGCGAGCGGGGGGTGGACTGCGGCGCAGGTGCTGCAGCATCTGGCGCTGGCGGAGTCGAAGACCAGCCAGTATCTCGCGGCGCGGCTTGGGAAGGCGATCGCGGCGGGGTTGGGGCACGAGCAGGACGAGTCGTCCGTGCTCGCCACGGCCGAAGGGTTTGTGCCGGCGGGTCCATTGACGGCGCCCGAGGTGGTGACGCCCGCGGCGGCGGTGGCGGCCGGTGATGCGATCGCCGCGCTCCGCGCCTCGCATGACGAGGTGCGCGGCCTGCTGCGGTCGGCCGATGGCTGGGCGTTGGCCGGCGTGCCGACCCGCCATGCGCTGTTCGGGCCGATGAACATGTACCAGTCGCTGGTCCTGCTCGGGTACCACGACCGGCGCCACACGCCGCAGATCGCGAGAGCCGCGGCCGTACACTAGCACCGCCCGCTCGCGCCGCCCGCCAGCGGCGGCGAGCGTGGGATCGAGTCTCACATTTCTGGACGGCTGCTCGCAAGCAACCACCAGGCCAGGGCCGTGGTCCAAGTGCGGTGTGCGCTCGGCGATGTCCGGCTCCCCGGGAACAGATCATTCGCGGCGGCATCCGTCTGGTGGCCGTTGCCGGAACAGGGCGACCTTCGGTTCTCGAACGGCCCCCGCTGCGTGGGCCACAGGCAGTGATGGGACGGCAACGACAGAGGGCCGGTCGCGACCGGCCCCTACCAGGGACGAATTGTCGCGATGCCGATAGTTGTCGTTCGGGAGCGGCCACTGGCCGGCGGCCCGCAGTCATCGCTCCGTATATGGCACTTGGTCCCAATTCGGGTTAGCATAGCTCGTGCTTCTGATTCTCGGTGCCGCGATGGCCGTCAAGTCGCTGGCCATCGCCCATCGTGATCCACCAGCACCGGTGCCGGCGCTCGCGCCCGCCCGAGGCGTAGCCGTGGCTGATTTCGCGGGCGTTTTCGCGAGCGATTCCGCCGGCGTCGCGGCCGGACTGCCGCGCGGGATGATGCTCGGCTTCGGCCGGGGGCCGGATTTGCTCCGGGATTCACTGCGGGATTCAGTGCCTGCACCCGCCGTCTACAACGGCCGCGCGGGCCAGCTCGCGGTCACGATCCCGCGGCTGGATACGGACATCGATGTCGATGGCACGCTCACGGCACCGGCGTGGCAGCACGCCGCGGTGCTCACCGGATTCTCCGAGTATCTCCCGGTCGATGGGCAGGTGGCCGCGGATTCGACCGAGGTGCTGGTGTGGTATTCGCACTCCGCGATCTACTTCGGGATCCGCGCGTACGAACCGCACGGCGCGGTGCACGCGGCGCTCGCGAACCGCGACGCGATCGATGCCGACGACAACGTCCAACTGATCCTGAGCCCGTTCCTGCATTCGCGGCAGGCGCTGGTGTTCGCCGTCAATCCGTTCGGCGTGCAGGAGGATGGGACGATCACCGAGGGCGCGACCTCGCAGAGCGGGTTCGGCGTCACCAACCTGACCGGTCCGCCGCCGACCGACCTGAGTCCCGATTTCGTCTATGAATCGAAGGGGCATCTCACGCCCTTCGGGTACGAAGTCGTGGTCCGGATCCCGTTTCGCAGCATCAAGTACCAGTCCGCCGCGACGCAGGACTGGGGACTCAACATCATCCGCAGAGTGCAGCATTCGGGCATATCGGACTCGTGGTACCCGGCCAAGCTCGCGGCCGCATCGTTCCTCGCGCAGGCGGGGACACTCGACGGGCTCACGGGGCTGCAGCGTGGTCTCACGCTCGACCTCAATCCGTTCGTGACCGAGAACGTGGCGGGCAGTGGCGTGGTGGCGCCCGGCGCGGGATGGCAGTACAGCGCCGAGCGCCCGCAGCTCGGCACGAACGTCCGGTGGGGGATCACGAACAATCTGACATTGAACGGGACCTACCGGCCGGACTTCGCCGAAGTCGAGTCCGACGCGACCCAACTCGTACTCGATCCACGCCAGGCCGTGCAGTATCCCGAGAAGCGGCCGTTCTTCCTCGAGGGGCTGGAGCAGTTCGACACGCCTAACAACCTGATCTACACGCGGCAGATCGTGGCACCGATCGACGCCGCGAAGCTCGTGGGGAAGATCGGCAACATCAGCGTCGCGTACCTCGGCGCGCAGGATGATGAAGGTTCGCCGGCCGCCGGCGGCCTGGGTCATCCGACCTTCGACATTCTGCGGATGCAGCAGCCGCTCGGCGAGGCCTCGCAGGCCGGCGTCGCGCTCACCGACAAGGAGAACGGCGGATCGTACAACCGTATGGCAAGCGCCGACGCCCGGTTCACCTTCCTGAAACTGTATTCGATCGCGGTGCAGGCCGCCGGCAGCAGCACGCGGGGCGACACGGCGCAGGCGTTCTACGGCCCGTCGGCGGCGCCGTCGCTGCAGGCGACGGCGGGGCCGCTCTGGGAGACACACTTCGTGCGGGCGGGCCGGACGTTCGGGTTGAACTACGACGTGATCGGCATCGATCCGGAGTTCGTGGCGGCGAGCGGCTTCATCAGCCGCGCGGGCGTCGGCAACATGGTACTGGATCATCGCTTCACGCTCTACGGGCCGCCCACCGGGCTGCTGCAAACGATCGGTGCGGATGTCATGATGAACGACACTTGGGACTACCGGCGATTCACCTCGGCGCAGGCGCCCGAGGACCGGCGCTATCATTTCACGGGGATCACGTCGCTCCGCGGCGGCTGGAACATCCAGGCGGGCATCTACTTCGAGTCGTACGGGTACGACCCGACCCTGTACGGCAACTATTTTCTGGGCCACATCGGGCCGCACGACACGACATACACGAAGTTCGTCGGGACGCCGACGATCCCCAATACCGACTACGTCCTCCAGATCGCGACGCCAGAGTTCTCGAAGTTCGACCTGTCGCTGCTGCAGCTCGGCGGGCGCGACGAGAACTTCTTCGAGTGGTCGGCGGCCGACATCTTCGTGACCGAGCTGACGATGGACTATCGCCCGACGGGCAAGCTGCGGGCGCAGCTCATGTACAATGCGCAGATCTATCTGCGCCACGACGATGGCACGGCAGTCGCGCGGACGCTGATTCCGCGGCTCGACGTCGAGTACCAGCTTTCGCGGCCGATCTTCTTCCGGATCGTCGCGCAGTACGATGCCGCATACCAGGACAGCCTGCGCGATGACGCGCGGACCGAGCTCCCGATCTTCACCTTCAATCCCGCGACCGGTACGTACACGCGGGCGGGGCTTTCGAACAGCAACCAGCTCCAAGTCTCGGGGCTGTTCTCGTACCAGCCGGTGCCCGGCACCGTGGCGTTCATCGGGTACGGGAACAACCTGGACGAGCCGGAAGCGTTCCACTTCACGACCCTGCGGCGGACGGCGGACAACTTCTTCGTGAAGTTCAGCTATCTGTTCCGGTTGTAGCGGCGATTGCCTGGGTGCGGCAGAGTGCGCCGTTGCCCGAAGGGGGCGACCTACGGTTCTCGAACGGCGCCTGCAGCCCTCGGCGGCTGGCGGGTGGTGGCAGCGACTGGTGGCTGCCGGAACAGGGCGACCCTTGTCCCGAACGGCCCGCGCGGCGTAGACCTCGGGCTGCGGCGGGACGGCAACCTCACATCTACCGGGCGGTTCGCGACCGGCCCCAATCGATCATTAGAATCCTCTAATCCGCTCGCGTTTTCCCTCTGGTGGAGGGCTGCACGCGTGTGACTACGCCACTGCGCCGGCCGTCTGCAAGGTGGCCCGCCGGCTGCTCGCCGCGTGAGCCGATCGTGGGCCATTTACCACTCGGAGGTTTCATGCGCGGGCAGTTGATGCGGCAGGTGCTACACTCGAGAGACCGTACGGCGAGAGACCTTACAGCGGGCCGGCATGCGCGGCTTGGATGGGCGGTGACGCTGGCGGCGGGATTGGCGAGCGCCGCGGGATTGGCGGGTGCACAGCAAACGGCGATGTCGCAGACGGCATTCTCGCCGAGCGCTGCGCCGCAGACGACAGCGCAGACGCTGGCCCAGACGACCGTGCAGGCGAGCGTTCCGGCGGCAGCCGATGTGAACGCGCCTGCCGCGCAGAGCACCGCGCAGACGTCCGCGTCGCAGCCAGGACTTCCCGGGCCGAGCCATCTCGACGCGTCGCTCGGGGTGCAAGCCGGTACGATGGGTTTCGGCGTTCAGGCGGGCAAGCTGATTTTCAGCCATCTGGGCGTGCGCGGGGCCTTCAACTTCTTCAACTACGGCGTGAACAACTCCGTGAGCAACGTCTCGTACAGCGCGCGGCTGCGCTTCCAGAATATCCCGGTGATGCTCGATCTCTTCCCCTGGTCGCGCGGCGCTTTCCACTTCACGGGCGGCGTGGTGTTCGATCAGAACCGGATCACCGGCACGGGGCAGCCTGACCAGTCGGGCGACCTCTCGATCAACCACAACGAGTACTCGCAGTCACAGGTCGGCACGCTCTCGGCGGCCATCCGCTACCCCGCGACGGCGGGCTACGCCGGTATCGGGTTCGGAACCCCGGCGCGGAACTCTCTCATGGAGTTTACGGTGGACCTGGGCGCGATGATCTCGACGCCTCACGTGGAGCTGAATGCGACCGGCGCGGGGAGCAATCCGCAACTGCAGAGCGACGTGCAGGCGCAGCAGGCATCGACGCAGACCGACGTGAACAAATACGCCAAGATCTATCCGGTCATTTCCATGGGACTCGCGGTCAGGCTCTGATCGGGTGGGGCCGTTGCCCGAACTGGGCGACCTTCGGTTCACGAACGGCCCCTGCTGCCCTCGACGACCGGCGTGTGGGGCAACGAATGGCCCCGTGTTCGGCTGATCGTGCTCGGTTTCGAGCCGCTATCCGCAGGTGTTCCAGCCGCCCTCCGCAGGTCGCGGGGGGCGGCTGGCTTTTTCGCGGGTCCAGCCGGCTCGCGTGCCTGAAGGAGGGGTTGGGAGTCCGAGGGAGTCCGCGGGAGTCCGCGGGGCGGCAAAGCGGCCGGGCGGGGGCAGGTAGCGTCTACAGGTAGCGTCTCTGTGTTGGGCTTCCGAGGGAGGCCAATGGCACCGCGCTGCGCGGCAGCCGGTTACCCAGCCACATGTGCCCCGAGTGCCGCTCCTGTGACTCCTTCGTCATCTAATGAGTGCCAACCCGGGCTCGCCGTGGCGGGGACGACATCCACCACGGGATTCCGTCATCGATTCCCGTGCGCGGCCGCATTGAGAACCGCGCCGGACCTTCGGCAGAAGCCCGGCAGAACGTGAATGAGAGTGCATCGACAACAGCATAGGCGAATGTCCATCTGGCTCGCATTCGCGGCCGCTGGCTTCATGGCCAGCGGGGGCTTGCGCGCGCAACGGGCATCGGATCTCCGCCCGCCTCCGGCTGCGGGCGCGACTGCGCTCGCCCTCCCGGATCACCCGCGCTTCACCACGCAACACTTCGGCGATGAGTTCGGCCTGAGTGTGGTGACGGTCAACGCGCTCGCCCAGGACCCCGAGGGATTCCTGTGGATCGCGACGCAGACGGGGTTGTACCGGTACGATGGGTCGCGCGTGACGAACATGAGGGCCGTCGAGAAAATCGTCGGCCACTACATCGACGAGCTGGAGATCGCGCCGGACAGCACGTTGTGGGTGAAGGGGTCGTACGGTGTGGCGCATCTCGTGCACGGCACCTTCGAGCGTTTTCCGCTGCCACCGGTCACGACGGAGATTCGCGGGAGCGGGCAGACGTTCGCGGTCAACCGCGCGGGCGATCTCTTCGTGATCCTCGCGACGGGGATCCTTCGCTCCTCGATTCGCGACCCGCTGCACCCGGTGATGTACACGGCAGACAATGGGCTGCCGGGCGAGCCGGGCGCGATCGCCGTCGGGCCTGGTGATTCGGTCTGGTTTACCGCCGGGCGCCGGCTCGGACGCTTCCGCCCGGGGTCAGGCGCGCCGGTCATCGATTCCACCATCACGCTTCCCGACGAGGATGTGTCGGGGATCCGGTTCGACGGGGCGGGCACGTTGTGGGTCCGCACGGCGACCCGAGTCGTGCGCATCGATCTCGCACGCCACACGCTGGTCTATGACGATGCGGGTGTCCCCGCATCGGATCCGGACGTCGGCCGGCCGGCCACCGACCATGCGGGCAATCTGATGCTTCCGTCGGTCGCCGGTCTCTACATCCGCGATCACGGCGGGTGGCGAGCGATCACCGACCAGCAGGGTCTCACGAGCAACGATGTGCTGACCGCGCTCGAGGATCGTGAGGGTGTGATCTGGGTGGCGGGATCCGGCGCGGGGCTCGACCGGGTCGTGGGTATCCGGGACTGGGAGGCGTGGACGACGGCCGAGGGTCTGCCGGACAACGCGATCTGGTCGACGGTTCGCGACAGCGGTGGCCGCCTGTGGGTCGCGACGGCGCACGGCCTCGGCATCTGGGATCACCGGCGACACAAGTGGCTCATGCCGGACGACAGCCACGGATTCGCGACCCACGAGACGCGCCAACTCGAGCAGGCGGCCGACGGATCGGTCTGGGCGCTGTCGCCCGTGGACGGGATGGTGCGCATCGATCCGCGCACGCTCGTGCTGCAGTACTCGCCGTCGTTCAACGGGAAGAAATACATCTTCGAGGCCGTGGCCCCGGATGGGAGCATCTGGGCGACGACGCCGGAGAAACTCATTCGGTTCGACCCGCACTCGGCGACCCCGCGTCCCATCGAGGTGCCGCTGCCGCCGACCGCGCGGGGCGAGATCTACCGGCTGGCGTTCGCGCCGGACGGCATCCTGTGGGTGACCGGCCGCTCGCGGGTCATGCGCTTCGACGGGCACAACTGGCGCGTGTTCACGCAGCAGGATGGCGTGGCCGGCAAGTCGGTCACGAGCATCGCCGCGCTCGGCGGAAACGACGTCTGGATCGGATACGACGACGTGGTCATGATCACCCATCTGCAGGTGGATGCCCACGGTGCGCCGCACGCCGAGCAGCACGACTGGGACTATTTCGTGGTGGGGCGGGATTCCAAACACCGCGTGTGGCTCAGCGGCACGGCCGGGCTGACCGTCGTGTCGCCCGACGGCGACGTCCGCGATCTCAATCATGCCGATGGGCTCGTGTGGGACGACATCAGCCCCACAGGTGTCCGCGAAGAAGCCGATGGCAGCTACATGATCGCGACGTCGCGCGGTCTGGCGCGGTTTGCCCCGGCGGCCGCGCTCTCCGACGCGGTGGCGCCGGAGGTCACATTCACCGGCCTGTCGCTCGGCGGGCACGAACAGACGGCCCGCAGCGGCATCGAGGTCAAGCACGACGAGAACACGCTGTCGGCGTTCTTCACGCCGCTGACGCTGATCAATCCCAGCGCCGTTCTGTGCCGGTACCGCCTCAGCGGGTTCGACGAGGCGTTCACGACGGCGACGATCCGCGAGATCCACTACACGTCACTCTTGCCCGGGCGCTACTCGCTCATGGTGCAGTGCCGGCGCGGCACGTCCGACTGGTCACCCCACGCGGCGACGTTCTCGTTCACGGTGCTGCCGGCGTGGTGGGAGACGTGGTGGGCGCGGCTCCTGGAGGCGGTGCTCGCGTGGGGGCTGGTCTGGGGCGTCGTCCGGCTCCGGACCCGGGCGCTCGTGGCACGCCGGCGGGTTCTCCGCCAGGCGGTCGCGAGCCGCAACGCGGAACTGGTCGAGAAGAATCGCCAACTCCGGGAGATGTCGCTCACGGATCCGCTCACCCGCGTGCGGAACCGGCGCTATCTCCAGGAGACCATCGATGCGGAGATCGCACAGGTGCTCCGGATGCGCGGCGGCGCGTATACCAACGGGGAGAAGCCGGAACACCCGGGCGAGATCATCTTCGGGATGGTCGATATCGACACGTTCAAGCCGGTCAACGACATGTACGGCCACGCCGTCGGCGACCGGCTGCTGCAACAGTTCGCGCAGCGGCTGCTCCGGTTGATGCGGTCGTCGGATGTGCTGATCCGGTGGGGCGGCGAGGAGTTCCTGATGATCTGCCGGGCGACGGATCGCGCGGGCGCGGAGGTTCTTGGCCGGCGCGTGATCGCCGATGTCAGCGTGGAACCGTTCGACCTCGGCAACGGGATCAAGATCCACAAGACCTGCTCGGTCGGATGGGCGCCGTTCCCGTGGACTGGCGACGGATTCAGCGGGCTGACGGTGGAGAATGTGATCGAGCTCGCGGACCACGCGCTCTACCTCGCCAAGCACGGCGGGCGAAACCAGAGTGTCGGGATCCTCCCGTCGCCGCTCGCGCTGCAGATGTCGTCGCAGATGCGGATCGATGTGTTGCGCACGTATCCGCCTGATCTCGTCCAGATCGTGCGCGCGCTGGGCGAACCGTGCGAGTCGTTCGCGGTGCGGGAGATCGTCGCGCCCGAAGGCGTGAATTCGCTGGCCGGCGCGGGGTCGGGGTCAGGGAAGAACTGATCCGAACGGGACGGTGGCAGCTGCGGGAGGGCCGGTCTCGACCGGCCCCTGCTGCCCTCGGCGACGGGCTGTGGGTGGCAGCGATTAGAGGCGCCGTTGCCCGACAGGGCGACCTACGGTTCTCGAACGGCGCCCGCTGCCCTCGGCGACAGGCTGTGGGTGGCAGCGATTAGAAGCGCCGTTCGCGAACGGCGCCTGCTGCCCTCGGCGACAGGCTGTGGGTGGCGGCGACTAGCCTCTACGACGAGCAGGTGCCGGGCAGCAACAGGTTATTTGCCCCGTGGCGCGGGTTTCGATGCGAGGGTATCGAGGCGGACGGCATCTTCCGAGGCTGCCATCAGTTTCGCCAGGCGGCGGGTGCGGGCAGGGTCCTGTTTGGCGCTCATCACCCACCAGGTCGCGGTGCGCTGGTAACTGGGCGGTTGTGAGCGGAAGAAGGTCCATGCCCGGCGATTCGCACGAAAGACCTTCGCGTACGGTTCCTCGAACTCCCGCGGCTTGTTCTCGTAGGAGTAGAGGTTGGCCCGCTTGGGATCGCGGCCCTCGAACGCGGCGAGTCCTGAGGGACGCATCCGGCCGAGTGTCGCGAGCTCGCCGGCGCGTTTGATGTTGGTGGCGCTCCAGATGCTCCGCGGTTTGCGGGGGCTGAACCGCCTCGCGTAGCGGTCGTCGTCGATCCGCTTGACGAGCCCGTCGATCCAACCCACGCACAGCGCTTCGTCGAGTGCCTGCTGGTACGTGACCCCTTTTCGTTTCGCGTGTGGTTTGAAGAAGGTGACCCAGCACTCGCGCTCCGTCGCGTGGCGCTTGGCGAGCCATGACCGCAGCTCCGCCGGCGTCTCAAATACAATGGCGTCCGGCGTCATACGGGCGAACCGGGGGTGAGTGGGGTTCTGGGAGTGAGCGGCTTCGTGAACGAGATCTGGGATTTGGCGATGGCGTAGCCGCGGTTCTGGTAGAAGCGATGCGTGGCGGTCCGTATCACGTTCGAGCGGACGCGGATCACGGTGTGGCCTTCGGCGACGGCCCATTGTTCGGCGGCTGCGACAAGGTCGCCGCCAATACCATGGCCGCGCGCGTGCTCGTCCACGACCAGTCCGCAGATCTCGGCGAAAGGGTCCGATGCGAAGACCCATCGCGATTGCACGTGGACCCACCCCACGAGTTGGCCGGCGGCCGTCTCCGCGCCCAACAGTTCCTGGCCAGGCTGGCCGAGGAGGATCTGCAGCCGCCGCTCGACCTGCTGGAGCGTCGCGGGATATCCGAGCTGCCCGCACAGCGGGACAAGGGCGGGTGCATCGCGCTGCTCAACAGGGCGGATGCTCACGGCGGGGCGTCATTGTTTCGGCGTGAGCTGGACATAGTCGGGGCTGGGGCGGTCCGTAGAGTTCACCGTCTGGCCAAGACCATTGATCCAGTAATTCGCCTTGGGACCGGTATTGACGTTGTGAGGATTGCCGTACGGATCGACCGTGGGCGTGATGCCGTTCAGGACATTGAGGAAGCCATCGACCTGCTTCTGTTGCGCCGCTTGGCCGCGCTCGAACGAGTTCACCTGGTTCTGCATCGCCTGCATATTGGTCTCGAACTGCGCCACCTGTTGCTGGATCTGCACCCTGCGGGCTTGCTGGCGGCGCCGCTGGTATTCGACCGCGTAGTCGTCGTACTGCTTCTGCTGCGCCACCCACGCGGGCAGCTCGTGGTACGATTCCGTCATGTGGAGCATGACGGCGCGTGCGAGCGCGGCCTGATCCGCGGGCGCGACATAGCTGACGACGCGCGGCACGAGCCAGAACCCGCCGAACGACATCGTCTCGGTCGAGACATAGGCCACGCGGGGACCCGCGGCGCCTGGACAGTCGTAGCCCGCCTGGCCGGCCGAGGATTGGGAGGGCTGCAGCTCGCCGGGTGGAAGGACGAGGCGCGGCACCGGCGACGGCTCACTGATTGGGCGTGCGGTGAGCGTGGAGCATACGGATTTGAATCGCGCCGGGCCGTACGCGGTGGCGAACTCCGCGCCACCCTTGTAGGGCGCGAGCGTGCCGCGGGCCTGTGCGCCGAGGTCGTAGATGTCGCCGGCGCGGTGGAGATTATCAGGGACGAAGTAAATGGGAATTGCCGCGTCGCCGTACCGGACATTGATCTTGCCGTCGGGCGACGTGACATCGACCATGGGCCGGTGGTCGGAATACCCGAGGCGGATCAACCCGCCGCGTGCGGTCCATCCCTTCGGCACGTCCATGGCGAAGGCGTGCTCGTTCGGATCCTCGAACTTGACCCATTCGGGCGGCGCGACAACGGCGGCGGCGGCGACGGGGGGCCGATCCGGCCGCGCGACCGCGATGTCGTGGGGCAGAGTTGCAGACAACCCAACTACGGCTGACAGGTACAGAAACCGCCGTTCGCTCAGCATAGCGGACCTCTGGCGGAAGTGAGGGGCTCCCGGGGCTCGGACGATCGGGTGGAAATATCACGCGGACCATTCGGAGGCTAGAACGCCGGGGGCTGGGACGGGTCCGGCCGGGGACGACCGGCCGAACGACTGGTGCGGTGACCCGTGGGCCGGCGACAGGCGGTTGGTGGCAGCGACCAGAAGCGCCGTTGCCCGACAGGGCGACCTACGGTTCTCGAACGGCGCCTGCTGCCCTCGGCGACAGGCTGTGGGTGGCAGCGACTAGAAGCGCAGCACTGGTGCCGATCCTGTCCCAATAATTGGTCCTGCTTGCCATTTCCTGCACTGATTCATACATCTGTCGCCCGATCCTCCAGAGGAGCCAGATCGCTCATGGGAACGTGCCGGCAGCTATCGATTGTCTTGGAGTCCCTGATGCTCGCGGGCGCCGGTGTGGCCGGCGCGGCGGTGTCCGTCCAGGCGCAGGGCCTGTTGCAGAGCGCCGATCTCACGCAGTTCCGATCCGTGGCGGAAGTCGCGCTGTCGCCCGACGGGCGGAGCGTCGCCTACACGGTCACCATGGGCGACCAGCCGGGGCGCCCGTACACGCAGCTCTGGGTGGCGGATATCGCCACGCAGAAATCCACGCGCATCGGCAGCGAGCACGCCAACGGGGCGTCGCCGCACTGGTCCCCGGACGGAAAGTGGATCGCGTACGAGGGCGCGGATGGCGACCAGAACGGCCTCTGGGTCGTGCATCCCGATGGATCGGGTGCGGCGGTCGTCGCGCCGGTCGCGAGCTCCAACGCGCCGCTGCCCGACCGCGGCCAGGACATCACGTGGGCGCCCGACGGGAAACAGATCGCGTTCGTCTCGTCGATCCCCGGACCGGAGACCGAGGCCGCGAATGGCGACCCCAAGGTCTTCACCCGGTATCTGTATCACGCGACGGCGGAGGAGGGCCTGACGCATTTCAACGACAACCGCCACCTCCACATCTTCATCGTGGACGTCGGGTCGAAGCAGGTGCGGCAGCTCACGAAGGGGATTCGCGATGAGCATTCGATCGACTGGTCGCCCGACGGGAAGCACATCGTGTTCATCTCCAACTACGAGCCGAACTCCGACGAGTTCTTCAACTACGATGTGTTCACGGTGGATCCGGCTGACGGCGCCATCACGCGTCTCACCTCGACGGAAAGCACCGAATACGCGCCCAGGTGGTCGCCCGATGGCAAGCACATCGTCTACTCGGCCACCACCCGAGGGTTGACCGACCGCGAGACCACGATGGAAGACACCCACGCGTGGGTCATGGACGCCGACGGCAGCCACCGTCACGAAATCGGGTCCGTGGACGCGCGCCAGGGCCATCCTCAGTGGTCGCCGGACGGCGCCGCGGTGTACGTCTCGGCGGAACAGCGCGGGAGCGTGCACGTGTTGCGGATCCCGGTGTCGCCGGCTGGCGTGGCGGGCACGCCGCAGGTCGTCGTCAACGATCTCGGTTGGGCCTACGAGTTTTCGGCCGGCAAGGCGGGACAGATCGCATACGGGCTCACGACGACGAAGGACATGGCAGAGCTCTATGTCCGGAGCGGCGCGACCGCGCCCCGGAAGCTCACCGATCTCAACTCAGCCCTCCTCACGGGCAAGCAGATCGCGAGCGTGGATTCGGTGGTCGCGGTCAGCAACGACAACAAGTTCGCGGTCGAGTCGTTTCTCGTGCTGCCGGTGGGGCTGGCGGTGAATCCGGCGGACACGTCGCCGGCGAAGAAGTATCCGTTGATCGTCGAGATCCACGGCGGCCCGCACGGCCAGAACGGGCCCGAGTTCGAGTTCCAGGACCAGGTGTATGCGGCGCACGGGTTCGCGACGCTGCACGTCAACTACCGCGGCTCCACGGGCTACGGGCAGAAGTTCGCGGACGCGGTGTTCGGCGATCAGGATGGCAACGAAGGGCAGGACGTGTTGTACGCGGTCAGCGCGACGCTCCGCCGCAATCTGTGGATCGATCGCGAACGCATGGGGATCGAAGGCGTCAGTTACGGCGGGCAGCTCACGGATTGGCTCATCACGCAGACCAACGAGTTCAAGGCGGCGGTACCCACGGCGGGCATCAGCAATCTCGTGAGCTTCAACTACATGACGTACTACAACCAGTACCTCGAGATGGAGTACGGGCAGTTCCTCCACCAGGGCACGACGATGGATCTGGTCTGGAACCACTCGGCGATCAAGTACGTCGCGCAGGTGCATACGCCGACGATGTTCATGCATGGTGAGAATGATCCCGATGTGCCGATCGGGGAGGCCGAGCAGTATTTCATCGCGCTCAAGGATGTGGGGGTGGAGACGATATTCGTGCGGTATCCGAGAGAGGGGCACGGCCTCGCGGAAACGAAACACATCATCGATGGCATCGACCGGCGCATCAGGTGGTACGAGGCGCACTTCCCGAAGGCGGGGTCGGAAGGGGTCACGAATACGCAGCCGTAGCAGGGGCCACGGGCGGCGGTGGGACGGCAACCAGAGAGGGCCGGTCGCGACCGGGCCCTACCAGGGACGGATTGGTGCGGTGCCGATGGTTGCGATGCGGGCCGATATGTTGGCTGCGGCATCCGTCTGGGGGCCGTTCACGAACGGCCCCCGCTGCGTTAATCCGCGGCGATGGTGCGGAGCCCGTGGATTGGTGGATGGTCCTGCGGAATACGGCCCGTGCATCGGTGCGGGGCGCACCTGGGCCGGTCGCGACCGGCCCCTACCAGGGACGATTCTGATCGCCGAGCCGGCGTCGAACAGTGCGACCAGAGACGAATTCTGACCGCAGCGCGGCAATCAATCGGCGCGCTGGCATCAATTGGCGCGCTGGCATCAATCGGCGCGCCGGGATCGATCGGCCGGCGCTAGGACTCCATCGCGCTAACGCCCATGGCGCTAGCGCGGCGGTCTTGCTCTTGGGCGTGGCGCCGCCGAGGCGATCGTGCTGCGTCGCGGTGTGCCAGGCGCGCGGCGGACGGGGCTGCGGCGTGCGGCGGCCCCATCCAGCGCGCCGTCGCCGGTGGTGTGGGCGTTGTAGCCGAGGGTGGCGGAGACCGATGCGGCGGCGGACATCGCCGCGGCGGCCATCATCTCGAGCTTGCCCGTCGCGCGGTGCCGAGGGCCAGCGACCGTGAGGGCGGCCGGCACGCCTCCCTGGTGGTCGTGGATCGGCACGCCGACACCGACCACGTTCTCGACGTGCTCGCCGTTCACGATCGTGTAGCCGCGCTTCCTGGACTTGTCCAACTCCCGCATCAGCTCCGCGGGGTCGGTGATCGTGGTTTGCGTGAATCGCTCGAACGGCGGTCGCAGCAGTGCCTCATGGCGCGAGGGATGGGCCCACGCGAGCAGGGCCTTGCCACCGGCGGTCGCGTGCAGCGGCATGCGCCCCCCGAGTAGTCCCGGAAGCATGAGCGGCTGGAAGCTCTCCACGACGTCCACGGTCACGCCTTCCTGTCCGTTGAGCAGCATCAGCGTCGCGGTCTCGCTCGTGGCGGCGCTCAGCCGGTGGAGGACCGGCGATACGATGCGCTGGAGCGACGTCGAATGCCGCGCGAGCTCGCCGTAGATGGCCAGGCGGATGCCCAGCCGGTACAACCCGGTCCGCTCATCGCGATCGAGAAATCCGATCTGCTGGATGCGGCTCAGGATCCGGTACGCCGTGCTCTTGGGCCACTTGAACGGGCGCGCGATGTCGCGAACGGACAGCTCGGCACGATCGGGCGTGAACAGATTCAGCACCCTACTCAGTTTTTGCAGCATCTATCCCTCCTGCACAGATCAGGCTACTTGATCAGACGGCACATCTCTCGCCGCACTAGTGAGTACCCGCCGAGGCTCGCTCGGATACCGCGCGATCCCTCTCGAACCGGTCGAGCGCAAATGCTTCGATGAGCGGCGGCACCTTTCCGGTTGCCACCAGCTCCGCCATGGCGATGCCGGATGCCGGGATGGCCTTGAAGCCCCACGTCCCCCATCCCGACGACAGGTAGAACGATTCGACCGGCGTCACGCCCATGAGCGGCGAATAGTCGGGCGTCATGTCGCAGACGCCGGTCCATTGCCGCAGGATCTTCAACTTCGCGAGAAACGGAAACAGCTCCAGCGAGCGGGCCGCGGCCGAGGACAGGAACGGGTACGTGGACCGTGTCGAATAGCTGGTATACGGATCGATCTCGGCCCCGATCAGGAACTCGCCCCGCGCGCTCTGCGACACGTAAATGTGGAGATCGGCCGATGCCACGATGGGGTCGAGCGCGGGCCGGTAGGATTCGGTGACGAACGCCTGCAGCGGGTGCGTGATGATCGGCAGCTCCAGACCGACCATATCGGCGACCAGCGTCACATAGCCGCCGACCGCGCTGACCACGGCGCCCGCGCCGATGTGGCCGGCGGTCGTGTCGACGCCGACGCAGCGGCCGTGCTCGACACGCACGCCGATCACGGACACGCCCTGATGGATATGCACGCCGCGGCGCTGTGCCTGGCTCGCGTACGCCCAGGCGACCGCGTCGTGGCGGATGGTCGACCCCGGCGGGTGGTACGCCGCACCCATGATCGGCCGCGAGCCGCCGCCCGACATGTCGAGCTGCGGGCAGATGCGCTGGATCTCGTCCGGCGAGAGATAGACCGTGTTGACGCCGAAGGTCTGATTCTGCAGGGCGCGCTCGATCTGGTTCTGCATCTGCAACTCCGAGTGCGCGAGCCAGAACAGGCCGCGCTCCGAGCGCAGCATGTTGTAGTCCAGCTCCCCGGCGAGACCGGCGTACATGTCGAAGCTGGCCTTGAAGAACCGGATCGTGGACGGCGTCTTGTAGTTCGCGCGGAGGATCGTCGTGTTGCGTCCGGTGCCGCCCGAGCCGATGTACGACCGCTCCAGCACCGCGACATTGGTGATGCCGAAGCGGGCCGCGAGGTAATACGCGGTCGCGAGCCCGTGGCCGCCACCGCCGATGATCACGACATCGTAGTGCGGCTTGCGGTCGTTGGTCCGCAGGTACGTCCGCCGGCGCAGCCACCCGCTCACGATGCCACCTTCACGATGCGACCCTCACGAGGCCACTCTGACGGGTGTCGCGTCCGTGCTGGACGCGCCGGCGCCGGCCGGCGCCACACGACGGACGGCGAACTGGCGCGGCGCGCCCGCCTGTGGTGCGAGGTCCCGGCATGCGCTGAAGATCCGGTGCGGCACGTGATGGCCGAGGTTCGACGGGGTGATCACGTGGATCTCGCGGTCTCCGGCGATCGTCTTGGCGGGAATCGACGCGACGGCGCCCTGCACGAACGCCGGCCGCTCATCGGGCATGCGATTCTCGGAGAGACGGGCCCACACCTCGGCGGCATCCGCGCCCGAGACCGTGCACACGCTCCAAGCGTCGGTGACGTCGACCGCGAGTCCCGACGATCCGGCACGCTCAAGGTACGCCGTCGCGTAGGCGAGCAGGTCAGCGGCGGCGGTCGCCGGTCCGATGAGCAGGAGCTCCTCGCACGCGACACGCGCGCGGAACGCCCCACCGTGATCGGGGAGGCGGTCCAGCACCTCCGCCGTATCGAGGCAGGCGATGATCGCCGCCCGCGACTCTGTGATTTCAACCACGGAGTTTCACCGATTTCGAGTCATAGAACGGAGCGCTCACGACCTCGCCCTGGTCGCGCCGCTGGCCGCGGCTGACGGCCACGACTCGTACTGGTCCGGAGCCGCCGTTGGTGGCGAGCCATCCGAGTGCGACGCCGCATTCGAGAGCGGGCGAATACCGGCTGGATGTCAGATATCCGACGTGCCGGTCGCCGTCCATCAACTGCGCGCCTTCGTCTGGTGCGTTAGTCCCTGCAAACCGCAGGGGCACGAGGCGGCGTTGCGGGGGGCGGGTGGCGAGCCGTTCGAGGGCGGATCGTCCGATGAAGTACGGCTTGTTCATCCGCACCAGTGATTCGAGCCCGATCTTGCCGGGGGTCGTATCGAAGTCGGTGTCCTGCCCGACGAGAATGTGTCCTTTTTCCAGCCGCAGCAGCTTGAGCGTGTCGAGACCGTGCGGCCTGATGCCAAGGTCCTTGCCGGCGGCGAGCAGTGCATCCCACAGCTCGACCCCGCGCGACCGTGGATGGTGCAACTCGAAACTCAACTCGCCCACGAACCCGACGCGGAGCGCGATGCAGGGAATGCCCGCGACCGTGATCTTTCGGAGTCCGCCGTAGGGCAGGGTGTCATTATCGACCGGGTCCTTCGTCAGCCGCGCGAGCAGATCGCGGGACGATGGGCCGGCGACATTGATAGCGCCGAGTGCCGTCGTCTGGTTGACGATGTGCACCCGGAGCCGCCACGTCTCGGCCCAGTCGCGCATCCAGGCTTCGGCGGCATCCGCGCCGCTCGACGTCGCGGAGACGAAGTAGTCATTCGCCCCCATCGCGGCGACGAGGCCGTCGTCGAAGATGTGGCCTGCTTCGTTGAGCAGGAGACCGTAGCGGCTTCGTCCCGGCTTGATCGTGCGGACGTCCACCGGGTACAGGCGGTCGAGGAACTCCGTCGCATCCGGGCCGCACACGCGGTATTTGCCGAGCGTGCCGACATCCATGACGCTGACCCCGCGCCGCACGGCCCAGTATTCGGCGAGCGGGTCGTCATACGACGCGGGGCGTTTCCACGCACCGGCCCAGTCCATGCGCGCGCCGCGATCGATGTGGCGGTCGTGCAGCACGGTGCGCTGCTCGATCGCGTGCTCGGCGCCGGCGGCCGCTTCTTCCATCGTCAGCCCGCGGGCGGGCGGACGCGCGGTGGTCGGGGCGCCGGCGGGTCCGGCCGGCGAGCGGCTCACAACGAACGCGCGCAGGTGCTGGTGGCAGAGCAGGCCCTGGCACGGCCCCATGGTGGCCGTGGTGTAGCGTTTGAGCAGCTCGGTCCACCGGTAGCCTTCATCCCAGGCAGCCGACAGCTCCTTGGTGGTGACATCTTCGCAGGTGCACACGATGCCGCCGCCCGGAGGCGCGCCCACCCCCGGAACGACGGACATCGGTGCAGACAGCGGCCGCTCGGCCGCCGCCTCGCCACTCGCAATAGCTCTGGCGACCGTACATCCTGGCTCGACGACATCGCCCGCGCCGTTGATGATCCCGATCGACGCCTGGCGCAGGAGGCCATCGCGCGGGACGAAGCCCAGCGAGACGGCCAGGGCATCACACGAGACGACGGTGCGTCCGGCCGGTCCCATGATCACGACCGCACGGAGTGACCGTCCGCCGCGCGCTTCCACGACCGTGCCATCCACGACGACGGGGATCCCCGAAGGGACGTGCGGTGCGATTGCGGCGGGCGCGACCACGAGGCGGATCACGGTGCCCGACTTGCGCAGTGTCTCGACGTGCTCGAGCGCTTCGGTCGTCCCGGCAACGACGACCGTGGAGCGGCCGGGTGCGAGCCCGTGGACGCCGGCCATGCGCGCGGCGCCGCGACCGAGCCAGACACCGGGGAGGTCGTTGCCCGGAAACACCGCGTGCTGCTCGACGGCGCCGGTGGCGATCACGATGCGGGCGGGGTGGATCCAGTGTGCGACGCCTTCGCCCGCGGCGATGACGAGCGGGCCGTCATAGAGACCGGTGACGCGCGTGTGTTCGAGGATGGTCACCTGCGGGTGCGCGCGAGCGCTGGCGAGCAGCTTCGCGATGGCCGAGCGGGTGGGGCCGGGGGCCACCTTCTCCCCGATCGCGCCTTCATCCGCGAGGAGCACCGATTCGCCGCGGCCGGCGGCGCGCAGCGCGGCGGCGAGTCCGGCGGCGCCGCCTCCCGCGACCATCACATCGGGGTGGTGATTGCGGCGCAGGATGCGTCCCGGCCGTGCCGTGGTATCGACCGGCCCGATGCCGGCGACGCGGCGGATGTAGCGTTCCGCGAGGGGCCACATCCACCGGGGTTTCGCGAAGAGCTTGTAGTAGAAGCCGACCGGCAGCAGTGCGCGCATCCACCAGGCCGAGACCAGGACGTCGTGTTCGGGCGACGGCCATGCGCTCGCGCGGGCGACGCGCTGGCCATTCGCGGCCGGCGTGACGCACGAGCGGACGGCGGGCTCGCCGTCGACGGTGACCATGCAGTGCGCGCAGTCCCCACTGACGCAGTACAGGCCTCGCGGGCGGTGGTACTTGAACGAGCGCGAGAGGATCCGCACGCCGTCGCGGTAGAGCGCCGAGGCGACCGAATCGCCGGCGTGGATGGGGACCGAGCGTCCCTCGAAGTCAATCGCCGGCATGGACCGCATTGGTGCGTGTGTCGCGTTGCACCGTGAGCCAGCGGCGGCAGCCGGCGAAGTGGAACCAGCGCTCGGCCTGGAGGCCCGCGACGTTGCGGCGGTACCAGACGCGTCCGAACTCCGCGCTCGCGTCGACGGGTGCGCCGGGTGCGGGCGGCGGCGCGGGCAGTTCGCCGCCGAACCAGAACTCGGTATAGGCGCGGCTGCCACAATTCGGACAGGTGATCAGGAGAGCCATGACACCCTTTTCCACTCCTGACTTGACACGTGCGGCTGCCGGGTGGAGTATCGTTTTACGGTACTGCGTCTCATTTGTGGCACCGGTCCGGGATTATAGAGGCCCCGGCAGCAACCCGCAAGATGGGCTGGCCGGCCGTGCGGCTGGTGCCATATGGACTGGCGAAACCGTACGCTGCAGCGCATCTGGCGGCAGCGTGCGAGACTGGAGGGGCGCGTATCCGGGCGCGCGCGGGGCATCACACCGCGCGAACCACAGCACACGGCAACCGACGGGTCATCGCACGTCACGGCGCACGAGGAGCGAGCATGACAGCAGGGCGAACAACGGCAGCGCGAGCACTGGCCGGGGAGCAGGGAGCGGCGGGCCGGCTGGACGGACCGGAGCCGAGCCGCCCCGGATTCGTCAAAGCGTTATCCCGCTTCGACGCGACGATGCTCGTGGCCGGGTCGATGATCGGCTCGGCGATCTTCATCGTGCCGGCGGGGATACTGCGGCAGGTCGGGTCGCCGGGGCTGCTGCTGCTCGTGTGGCTGATCACCGGCGTGGTGATCGTCTTTGGCGCGTTGAGCTACGGCGAGCTCGCGGCGATGTATCCCGAGACCGGCGGGTTGTACGTCTACCTGCGCCAAGGGATCTCGCCGCTCTCGGGATATCTCTACGGCTGGACCCTGTTCGCGGTGATTCAGACCGGCGCGATCGCCGCCGTGGGCGTCGCATTCGCGACGTTCGCGGGCGTGCTGTGGCCGGCGCTGACACCCGATGTGTTTCTGGGTACGACGCTGCATTTGCCGAGCGGGCCGATCGAGATCGGGCTCTCGTGGCAGCGGGTGCTGGCGATTGCGTCGATCGTCTTTCTGACCGGCGTGAACATCCGTGGCGTGAAAACCGCCGCAGCGCTGCAGACCGCGCTGACCGTGATCAAGACGACGGCGCTGCTGGCGCTGGTCGTGCTGGGGCTCAGCTTTGGCCGGCAGGCGGCGGCCGTGGCGGCGAACTTCGGTGCGGGGTTCTGGCCGGCGGGCGGGCTCCGGTGGGGGATGCTGCCCGGCATCGGGGCGGCGATGGTGGGGTCGATCGCGGCCGCGGACCTGTGGTACCAGATCGGGTTCTCGGCCGGGGAGATGCGCGATCCCAAGCGCGACATCCCGGTCGCGATGCTGGCGGGCGCGACGCTGGTGTGCATCCTGTATTTCCTGACCAACGTCGCGTACCTCAGCCTCCTGCCAGCGGCGTCGATCGCGTCCGCCCCGCAGGATCGGGTGGCGACCGCGGCGCTCGAAGCCGTCTTCGGCGCGCCGGGGCTGTACGCGATGGCGGCGGCCGTCATGCTCTCCTGCTTCGGCTGCAATGCGGCGCTCATTCTGTCGGGGCCCCGGGTCTACTACGCGATGGCACGCGACGGGCTTTTTTTTCGTGCCGCCGGGGTGCTCCATCCGCGGTACAAGACCCCCGCGGCGGCGCTTGCGGTCCAGGCGGTTTGGGCGTGCACACTCTGCCTTTCCGGCACCTACGGACAACTGCTGGAATACATGGTTTTCGCGTCCTTGCTGTTCTACATCCTGACTGTATCTTGCCTCTTCGCCTTACGGATCAAGCGTCCAGACCTCGACCGGCCGGTCAAAGCTGTGGGATATCCGGTGCTGCCGGCCCTTTACCTGGGCGCCACGGTGCTGCTATGCGGGGATCTACTCGTCGAGAAGCCGCAGTACACTTGGCCCGGCCTGGTGATCGTCGCGCTGGGTGTCCCCGTGTACTACGTGTGGCGCGGGAGAGCGCACCGGCCAGCAGCGGTGCCAGACGCCTGACAGTGGTTGCCCCGCCGTTGCCGGCGTGAGCTGAATCTCGAGCCGCTTCTCTGTGTGAGCACGCCGGATGACTGATTCGTACGATGTGATCGTCCTTGGCCTTGGGGCCATGGGGAGCTCGACGGCCTACGAGCTTTCGCGCCGCGGGCTGCGGGTGCTCGGTCTGGACCAGTATCCTCCCGGGCACACGCACGGGTCGTCACACGGGGACAGCCGCATCATCCGCGAGCTGTACTACGAGGGAACGCTCTACGTCCCGCTGTTGCAGCGGGCGTACGAGTTGTGGGAGGAACTCGAGCGCGCGTCGGGGGCCAGTCTGCTCCGGATCACGGGCGGGGTGATGCTCGGCGTTCCGGACGGGCACGTCGTCCAGGGCTCGCGACAGACCGCGAAGCAGCTCGGCCTGGCGTACGAGGATCTCTCGGCCGCCGAGATCCGGAAGCGGTTTCCGGCGATGGACCCGCCCGACAATTTCGAGGGCGTGTGGGATGCGCGGGGGGGCTACCTGCGTCCGGAGGCGGCGGTGGCCGCGTACCTCGAACTTGCGTCGCGGCATGGCGCGCGGTTCGAGATCGGGCAGCCGGCCGCGACGTGGGCCCCGGACGGTGAGGGTGTGACGGTCACGACGGGCGAGCGGCGGTACCGGGCGGACCGGCTCGTGCTGGCGGCCGGATCGTGGATCACCCGGCAGGTGCCGGATCTCCATCTGCCGATTACGATCGAGCGGCAGGTCCTGGTGTGGTTCGATCCGGCGAGTATCCCGGCCGACGCGCCGGATGTCTTTGCGGTGGACCGGTGTCCGGTGTTCATCTGCGAGCACCGGCTGGGGCAATCGGTGTACGGGTTTCCGCGGCTGACGACGGGAGTCAAGGCATCGATCTTCCACGCTGGGGAGACCATCCCCGACCCTGACATGTGCCGGCGCCCCGCCGATGCGGCGGAGACGCGGCAACTGCAGGAGTATCTGGCGGTCTTCCTGCCGACGCTGCGAGATGCGCCCGTCCGCGCGACGATGACCTGCGTGTTCACCAACACGGCCGACGGGCGATTCATCATCGACCGCCATCCCGCATACCCGCAGGTGATCGTCTGCAGCCCGTGCTCGGGGCACGGGTTCAAGTTCACGAGCGCGGTCGGCGAGGCGAACGCCGACCTCGTGACGGGAGTCCGGCCGCACACCGATCTCTCGCCCTTCTCCCTCGGGCGTTTCGCGGCATCCGCGGCGGGTCGCGATGCATCGCGCGCGGTGTCCATCCCAGCGGCGCCCCAGTCGTAATTCCGCCGAACGTCCAGCAGTAGCACCGCGCGCACCGCCGGCCGTTCCGCGCCGGCCGGGCGTCCCACGGAACGGTTCC
The DNA here is from genome assembly GCA_021324775.1 of Gemmatimonadota bacterium. Taxonomy (GTDB): domain Bacteria; phylum Gemmatimonadota; class Gemmatimonadetes; order Gemmatimonadales; family Gemmatimonadaceae; genus Palsa-1248. Next base: position 113,120 of record JAJPIM010000006.1, on the reverse strand, counting down.
GGCAATTGACAATCGTCCAGCCGCCGGTATTATGGCGCAATCGAGACTCGGGACCGTGAAATGGGACTGGTGAGAGAGGAGAGGGGCAGAAAGGAGAAAGGAGAAAAGTGCGTGGCGCTGATTCCTTCCTGGGGGAGCACATGAGCGTTGGGCGGTTCGCCTCCGTGGTGCACGCGGGCATAGCGCTCGTGATCGCGGGCCTGTTGACCGTAGCGGGCGCGGGCGCGCGTCCTGTCGCGGCGCAATCCATCGAGCAGCGCCACGCCGAGGCGCTCGCGTACATCGCCGCGCACGCGGACAGCGAGGACATGACGATGATCCCGATGCGTGACGGCATCCGGCTCTACTCGCTGCTGTTGTTTCCCAGGGGGCAGCCGCGGCAGAACATGCCCACGGTGCTGATCCGCGATCCGTATCTGACCAAAGGCTGGGTCGACTTCTTCGCCGACTACATCGCCAGCCTGCTGAAGAACGGTTACGCGGTGATGATCCAGAACGAGCGCGGGCGGTACTACTCCGAAGGGACGTACACGTACCTCGTGGGCTCGGGCAACGACGGATTCGACACGGTCCAGTGGCTGACGGCGCAGCCGTGGTCGAACGGCAAAGTGGGCACGCTCGGGTGTTCGTCGAGCGCCGAGGAGCAGCACAAGCTGAACGGAGCGCACGCACCGGGTCTGGCGGCGGCGGTGCCGATGGGGTCGGGGGCCGGGATCGGGCATGTCGGGCCGTACAACGAGATGGGCAACTTCTACCGTGGCGGCGCGGTGCAGATGCTGTGGTTCTCGTGGTATTACGACGCCGGGTACACCTACCGCCCCCAGTTCCCGCCCAATCTCACGCGGGACCAACTGCGCAAACTGTCGCGCTTCTGGGATCTCGAGCCCGAGCACATTCCCACGCCGGGCATCGACACCCTGATCTGGACCTTGCCGATCGACGCGATCATGGGCAAGATGGGCGCGGTGCCGAGCGACCTCGACGACTTCGTGACGCGCCAGCCGAACGATCCGAAGTGGAAGCAAGTGGACTTCGGCGGCGAGGGCGACCGGAACAGCGCGCCGTCGCTGTACATCAACTCGTGGTACGACGTGTCGATCGGTCCCAACCTCGCGATGTTCGAATACCAGTCGAAGAACGCCGCGACCGAGCAGGCCAAGAACAACACCTTCACCGTGATCGCGCCGACCCCGCACTGTGAAGAGGGGCGGATGGAGACCGAGCACACCGTCGTCGGGGCGCGGGACATGGGCGATGCGCGGTTCGATTACGTCGGGCTTATTCAGCAGTGGTTCGACCACTTCCTGAAGGGGGTGGACAACGGGGTGACCAACCAGCCCAAAGTCCGGGCGTACATGATGGGCGCCAACCAGTGGCGCACCTACGACGCCTGGCCGGCAAAGCAGACCTTGTTTGTCCCGTATTACCTGAACGGTGATGGCGCGGCGAACTCCGTGAACGGGAACGGGCGGCTCACGGCCGAGAAGCCGGGGAGGGAGGCGTCGGATGCCTTCACCTACGATCCGATGCATCCGGTGCCGTCGCTGGGCGGCAGCGTCTGCTGTTTCAGCCCGAACTTCGTCGGGGGCTCGTTCGACCAGACGGGGATCGAGATGCGGAGCGACGTGCTGGTGTATACGACGGCGCCGCTGGCGAAGACGATCGAGCTGGCGGGTCCGGTAAAAGTGTCGCTGTATCTGTCATCGGACCGGAGGGACACGGACCTGACGATCAAGCTGCTGGACGTCTATCCGGACGGGCGGGCGTTCAACCTGGATGAGAGCATCCAGCGCGTGCGGTGGCGGGCCGGGTGGGACACGCCGGTGTTCATGGAGCCGGGGCGCGTCTACAAGGTGGATATCGGGCCGTTGCAGACCAGCAACGCGTTCCTGCCGGGGCACCGGATCCGGGTCGAGGTGTCGAGCAGCAATTTCCCGCGCTTTGACCGGAACCTGAATACGGGTGGGACAAACTTCGACGAAAAGGACCCATTGGTGGCGCACAACGTGATTCACCACGGGCCGCAGTATCCGTCGGAGATCGTGCTGCCGGTGGTCAACGCCGGTGCGGCGCCCGCGACCGCGGGCAACGAGGACTGACGGCGTCCGCCTGGCGGCGGAGGAGAGAGGGGAAAGGGGACAGGAGAGAGGAGACAGGAGAGAGGGGGAGGACGGCGCGGCGTGACCGTGCCCGTAACGGGGGGCGAGAGGGGCCGGCAACAGGGCCGGGCCATCTGTTACCGCCTGTTGACAATGGTCTGGCCGGCTGTAATATCGGAACGACAAAGGGGGACTCCATACCAAAATATGGGAATCACCCACGGCTGGCTGATGCCATTTGCCGGGCGCCCGGGAATTGTGGAACGTCGTGCGGTTCGCCACTCATCGGTTCACCACTGAGAGGAGGGCTCGTGATCTCACTCGTCGTCAGGCTCCGAAGTGCCGTGTGGGCCGGAGCCACCCTGCTGGCCGCACTCGCGCTCGCGACGCCTGTGCGTGCCCAGCAACAGGCTACCACCAAGATCACCGGCAAGGTGGTCGATGCCGCGGAGCATGAGCCGATCAGCGCGGCCGCCGTGCTCGTGACCGGCACCACCGTCGGTATGAACACGACGGACAGCGGGACGTTCTCGTTCCGTCTGCCGTCGGACGCCAAGACGCTGACCGTTCGCCGCATCGGCTACACGGCGACGACGGTGCCCGTCGTTGCCGGCAAGACCGAGTACACGATCCAACTGACGAAGGACGTGCTGCGTCTCGAGCAGCAGGTCGTGACCGGTGTCGCGACGACGGTGTCGACGCAGAACGCCGCCAACGCGGTCGCCGTCGTCAGCACGCAGGAAGTGACCGAAGTGCCGGCGCCGACGGTCGAGAACGCGCTGCAGGGCCAGGTGCCGGGCGCGGTGATCAGCCAGAACAACGGTGGCGCGCCGGGCGGCGGCATGCAGATCCAGGTGCGCGGTGTCACCTCGATCAACGCCAACGCCTCGCCGCTCTATGTGATCGACGGCGTGCTGGTCAACAACGAGACGATCAACGCCGGCACCAACGCGCTGACCCTCGCCAACGGCCAGGTGTCGCCGAACACGGAAGACAACTCCCCGAACCGGATCGCCGACATCAATCCCGACGACATCGAGAGCATCCAGGTGCTGAAAGGCGCCTCGGCCTCGGCGATCTACGGGTCGAAGGCGTCGTCCGGCGTGGTGATCATCACGACGAAGAAGGGCAGCGCCGGCAAGCCACAGTGGAACCTGTCGCAGAAAGTCGGCCACTTCTCCGACGCGCAGAACTACGGCCTCAAGAGCTTCCCGACGCTGGCCAGCGCGCAAGCGTGGGGCGCCGAGGAGGGTATCAAGGCGTCCCAGATCGCGGCGACCTATCAGGGGCCCCAGGATTTCCAAAACACGCTCTATGGCAACGGGCAGGTGGCCTATGAGACCGATGCCAGCGTCGGCGGGACCCTGAACCAGACCCAGTACTTCCTGTCGGTTCTCGCCAAATACGACAACGGCACACTGCTCAACACCGGTTACAGCAAGCAGACGGCCCGGACGAACGTGACGCAGCAGTTCAACAACGCCATATCGGCGAGCCTCAACATGATGTTCGCGCACTCGAACGACCGGCGCGGCGTCACGTCAAACGAGAACAACGGTATCTCGCCGGCAGACGTGTTCAGCACGACGCCGCAGTTCGTCAACCTGAACTCACAGAACTCGGCCGGCGTCTGGGCGACGAACCCGTACGGCCTCGCGAACCCCTACGAAGACGCGGCGCAGGTGCAGACGCCCGAGGAAGTCCTTCGCTTCATCGGCGGCGGCAGCATCGACTGGACGCCGTTCACGTCCGAGCACCAGAGCGTCAAGATCCGGTTCCTCGGTGGCGCTGACCTCACCTCTCAGCGCGACCAGCTCTACGCCCCGCCGACGATCCAGGTCGAGCGGGAAATCACGACGGGCCTTCCCGGTGTGGCGACGATCCAGAACGACCTGACCGAGTACCTCAACTACTCGATCAACGCGATCTATCACTACACGCCGTCCACGGCACTCGACGCGACAACGTCGATCGGGTTCGGCCGCGACCGCCGGAGCGACAACGCGCCGGACGTCGTGGCGCAGAACCTCCTCGCCGGCTTCAACGCGCCGACCGCGGGCACCGTGACGTCGGTGTTCTACAATCGTGACGCGACCCTCGACCAGTCTTTCTATGGCCAGGAGCAGGTGCTGCTGCTCAACCAGCGCCTGGCGCTGACGGGCGGCGTCACGGCCGAGCGGACGACGAACGACGGTGACATCAGCAAGTTCTACTACTACCCCCGGTACTCCGGCTCCTACCGAGTTCCGCAGTTCGTTGGGTTCCTGAACGACCTCAAGATCCGCGTCGCGTACGGCCAATCAGGAACAGAGCCGAACTACGGCGTGAAGTACACCCCGTTCTCGCCCCAACTGGTGACCGGGGGCGAGGGCGTTTTCCCGGACACGCTGCACGGCAACCCGAGCATCCGGCCTGAGGCCGAGACGGAAATCGAAACCGGGTTCGACGCGACGATGTTCAACTCGCGCGCCCAGTTCGGGTTCACCGTGTACCAGAAGCGGATCCAGGACCTGCTGCTGCAGGCCCAGCTCGCGCCGTCGCAGTACTTCAACTCCCAGTGGTTCAATGGGGGAGAGTTCACGAACCAGGGCATCGAGATGTCGTTCAACGCGACGCCGATCCTGCTCCGGAACGGCTTCACGTGGAACACGATGGTGTCGTTCTACCGGAACTACAGCGTGGTGAACTCACTGCCGGTGCCCGCGTTCCAGATCGGCAACACGTTCGAAGGCATCCTGGGGAGCGAGGGCTATCTCGCGCCCGGCCGCTCGGTCTCGGAACTGGCGGCGCCGGGGATCCTCAATTCGGCGGGTGTGCCCCTTCAGATCGGCGACTTCCAGCCGTCGTACGTGATGAGCTTCTCTGAAGAGTTCAACTTCAAGGGCTTCCGTCTCTACGGGCTGCTCGACTGGCACCGCGGCGGCAACGTCCTCAACATCACGAACTTCATCTTCGACTTCACCAAGAACCTGCTGGCCGACACGGCGGTGTCGAACGCGCGCGCGCGGGCGTTCGACAAGGGTAGCGTGTACCCCTACGACGAGTCCGCCTCGTTCGTCAAACTGCGCGAAATCACCGTGAGCAAGCAGCTGCCCTCCAAGTGGGCAGACTGGATGGCGGCCCGCTCCGGGCTCCATATCTCAACGGCCCGCCTGTCGGTGACCGGCCGCAACCTGATAGCGTGGTTCCCCTACACCGGCCTGGATCCTGAGGTCAGTGTGTTCGGAAACCAGAACGTGACCACCGGCCAGGACGTGTTCGAGTATCCGCCGTCCCGGAGCTTCTTCTTCTCACTCGACCTGGGCCTCTAACATGACCGCACATATGAAGCAGGACGCGGCGCTTGCTGGCGGCCGATTCACGTCACGCAGCGCCGGGCACCGCCGGTGGACACTCGCCGCGATGGCGATCGGATCGCTGGTGCTCGCCAGCTCCACTGCCTGTAAGGATTCCAACATTCCGTTCTACACCGCGCCGACGAGCATTTCGAACACGCCGGACGGCATCCAGAACGCCGTCACGGGACTGTTCGCCGCGTCGCGGCAGGATATCGGGAACGACGTCATCAACCTCTCGATGTTCGCGCGCGACATAGCGAACATTCAGGAAGACAATCCCGAAAACGCGGTCGACGGGCTTGGTCTCGTCGCGATCCCGCCCAGCGGGGACCAAGTGTGGGACAACATGTACGTCAGCATCGGGGCCGCCATCAGCGTCATCAACGCGGTGCCCACGGTCGCTCCGGCGTATACCGCGCCGCAGGCCGCTGCGGTGATCGGTATCGCGCAGACGATCGAGGCGCTCGACCTGATGATCCTCGCGGAGTCACGTGACACGCTCGGCATCCCGGTTCACGCCGCGGCGGGCGGCGGGCCCGGTCCGGTGTATTGCAACAAGGATGTCTGGCAGCAGATCGTCGCCGAGCTGGATTCGGCGAACAACCAACTGCAGAAGGCCGGCTCGATCCCGTTGCCAGTGAAACTGCCGACGGGCTTCAGCTCGGTGAGCGCGACCGCGGCACCGAGCACCGCGGCGGGCTCGTTCGCGTCGTTCAATCGCGCGCTGGCGGCGAAAGCCGGCCTGGAATACGCCTACGCGATCGCCCGGAACGCAGCAGGCACCCACCCGACGCAATTCCTGCCGGGCGCGCCCGACGTGAATGCGCTTACCCGCGCCGACAGCGCGGCGACCGCATCGGCGCTCTACACCCCGGGGAGTCTTTCGCCGGAGCCGACAGCCGGGTGGACGGATGCGCAGGACGGCGTATTCTGGGACTGGAGCGCTCAAGCCGGGGACGTGGTGAATCCCCTGAACAACCAGGAGGGCATCTCGGTGACCCTCAAGACGCTGGTCGCCGACGTCGACACGACCGACGACATGCGTTGGAAGGCAAAGTTTGGCCAAAATCCGAACGCGCTCCAACTGACGCAGTACGATTCGATCACCGTGCGTGCCCTGTACGTCGGGTACCCGGCGACTTCGACGCCGATCCCGATCATCCGCTCGGAGGGTCTGGTGCTGGACCGGGCACAGATCCAGCTCGGGCTCGGGAACTTCGCAGAAGCCGCGACACTCATCAACAACGTCCATCAGGAGGTTGGTGGGTTCGCGAACCCGCTGAACATCGCGGCGAATTACACGGCCGTCCGGGACACGCTCATGAAGGAGGAGCGCATCTCGACGGTATTCGAGGGCAGCAACGACCGGGTGATCTCGATCCGGATGTACGACCTCGAAGCGATCGCCGATACGACATTCCATAACATTGATCTGCACACGACCGTCCTTCCGGTGCCGTCATCGGAGGTCCAGGGGCGCGGTGGCAGCTACGTCATTACGTGCCCGTAGTATCGTGACCCAGGGATGAAAGACCGGCGGCCGGACGACGATGCTCGTCGCCCCGGCCGCCGGGTAGTCCGATAGGATACGCACGACGAGGTTTCTCCAGTACCTCCGTTCGCGACGCCATACGGGTCGCGGGCGGAGGTCTCGTGTCTCTACATCGTTTCTACATCGTTCGGCCCAGGAGAGTTGACGGTGCCCTTCACACACCGCATTGCAGCCGGAATCCTGTTCGCGGGTCTGGCTCCCATCGCTGCCGCCCAGAACGCCCCGGCGGCGCACCCGGCACTCGACCAGGCCATCGACCAACTGGCGATCACGCGGCGGTACGACGAGGCGGTCATCTCCCCGGATGGTAAATGGGTGGCGTGGGTGGAGTCCCTGCCCGCGACCAAGGATGCCCCATCGCAGGGTTCGGCCATCTATGTGGCGCCGGTGGCCGCCGGAGCGGCGGCGAAGGCCGGAGGAAAGGGTGCGGCGGCAAAGGCCGCAGCAGCCACCGCCACGCCCCAGCGCATCACGGCGGTCTCCGGCGACGCGCCGCACGACGAGCACGGCGTGTCCTGGTCTCCCGACGGGAAGTCGCTGGCGTTCCTCTCGGACGCCGCCGACGCGGGCCAGCTCGAACTCTATGTCGCCCCGGCCACGGGCGGCACGCCGCGCCAACTCACGAAACTCAAAGGCTATCTCGCAACGCCGCAGTGGTCGCCGGACGGCCAGACCGTCGCGATCCTGTTCACCGAGAACGCGCCGCGCGCCTCGGGGCCGCTGCAGCCGCGAACGCCGGACGTCGGCGTGGTCGAGGACCACTATTTCGAGCAGCGGCTCACGACCGTCAACGTGGCGAATGGCGACGTGCACCAGCTCTCGCCCGCCGATCTCTACGTCTACGAGTACGACTGGTCGCCGGACGGCAAGCGGTTCATCACGACCGCAGCGCACGGTGAGGGCGACGACAACTGGTACATCGCCGAGCTGTACACGGTGGACGCGGCGAGCGGCGAGACGCATTCGATCCTCAAGCCCAGCACGCAGATCGCCGTCCCGCGCTGGTCGCCCGACGGCAAGCAAGTCGCCTTCATCGGCGGCATCATGAGCGACGAAGGCATCGCGAGTGGCGACATCTTCACCGTCGATGCGGCCGGCGGCACCCCGAAGAATATCACCACCGGGATGAAAGGCTCGGCATACTGGCTCGACTGGCTGCCCACCGGCATCGAATTCGTCGCGGCGATGGACGGTGAGAGCGGTGTCGGCCGGGTCCCCGCGGCGGGCGGGCCAGTGCAGGTGCTGTGGACGGGTGCCGAGTCGATCCATGGGGCAGCGGATTTCTCGCTGGGCCTCACGATGTCGCGCGATGGCAGGACGACCGCGCTCGCCCGCGAGTCGTTCGCGCAGCCGCCCGAAGTGTGGGCCGGGCCCGTCGGCGCGTGGCGGCAGGTCACGACGGACAATCGCGACGCCCATCCGGCGTGGGGTGACAGCAAGAACCTGCACTGGAAGAGCGACCAGTTCACCGTGCAGGGATGGCTGATCTACCCGAAGGACTTCGATCCGTCGAAGAAATACCCGATGGTGGTCTACGTGCACGGCGGTCCCGAAGGCGTCGTCACACCCAGCTATCCCGGCACGTTCGGGGATGCGACGGTGCTCGGCAGCCAGGGGTACTTCATCTTCTATCCGAACTTCCGGGGTAGCGCGGGACAGGCCGAGAGCTTCACGGCGGCCGACGTGAAAGACTACGGGTACGGGGATCTTCGCGACATCCTGTCCGGCCTCACCGAAGTGCTGCACACCGTCCCCGTCGACAGCACCCGGGTCGGGATCACCGGCTGGAGCTACGGCGGCTACATGACCATGTGGGCGGTCACACAGACGCACCGCTTCCGGGCGGCCGTCTCCGGCGCGGGGCTCGCCGACTGGCTCTCGTACTACGGCGAGAACGGCATCGACAAATGGATGGACTCCTATTTCGGCGGCAACGTGTACGACGATCCTGCGGTCTATGCCAAGAGCTCGCCGATCACCTTCATCAAGAACGTGACGACCCCGACGCTCGTCGTCGTCGGCGATCGCGACATCGAGTGCCCGCCGCCGCAATCGTACGAGTTCTGGCACGCGCTCCGGACGCTGGGCGTCAAGACGCAATTCGTGATCTATCCCAACGAGGGACACGAGATCGGCCAGCCCGAGCACCGCCGGGACATCATGCGGCGCATGGCGGCCTGGTTCGCGGAGAACATGCCCTGATCTCGCGGCCGGCGGTCGTTGCGGTCGCCGCCCTGGTCCTGGCGGGCTGTGGCGCCGGATCGGGGAATGGCGCCGCGACGACCAAGGTCATCGGCGTAACGCTACTCACCCGCGAGCAGCGATTCTACCAGGACCTCGAGGCCGGCCTGCAGGCGGAAGCGGCGCGCAAAGCCTACCGGCTGATCATCACATCCGGCGATTTCGATCTCGCGAAACAGCAGGCGCAGATCGAGAACTTCGTGGTCCAGCACGTCGACGCGATCATCGTGTGTCCGGTCAACTCACAGGGGATCGGGCCCGCCATTGGCCGCGCGACGGCCGCGCACATTCCCGTGGTTAGTGCCGACACGAAGGCCGCGGATGCGCCGGTGCTGTCGGCGGTGGCCTCCGACAACCGTGCCGGCGGCCGGCTGGCCGCCACCTTCATGACGGGCGCGCTCGGCGATTCCGGCGCGGTCGCGGTGATCGGGCAGCCCGAGACGCAGACGGGGCTCGACCGCCAGCAGGCCTTCATCGACGAAGTGACGCACCATCCGCGCATGTCGGTCGTCGCGGTGCTCAACGGCGGCGGTGTCCGCGATCGTGCGCTCAAAGCGGCCGACGACATCCTCCAGGGGCACGCCGGCCTCCGAGGCATCTTCGCGATCAACGACGAGACGGCGCTGGGGGCGCTCGCGGCGGCGCGCGCACGAGGCAAGACGGCCGCGACATTCACCATCGTGGGCTACGACGCGACGCCGGAGGCGGTCGCCGCCATCAGGTCGCATTCCATGCTCAAAGCCGACGTCGCCCAGCAGCCCCGCGAGATCGGCGCCAAAGCAATCGACGCCGTCGCGGCCTACTTCGGCCACCAGCCCGTGGATTCGGTGATCACGGTGCCGGTGCGCCTCGTGGAGGCGGGGACGCCGTGAGCCAGGGACGAATTGGGGCGGCATTCGGCCCACGGCTGATGCAGGGCGGGATAGGCGCCGTTGCCCGAACAGGGCGACCTTCGGTTCGCGAACGGCGCCTGCTGCCCTCGGCGACTAGCAGTGGTGGGACGGCAGCCACGCAAATCGTTTCGTGATGCCGGTGCCGGTGCTCTCTGCGGCCGGGATCACGGTCCGGTACTCGGGAGTGCCGGCGTTGCAGGACGCCGGCATCGAGCTCTACCCCGGTACGATCCACGCGCTGGCCGGTGAGAATGGCGCCGGGAAGTCGACGCTCATGCGCGTGCTCGCGGGCGCGCGTGAGCCGGACAACGGCACGATCACCGCCGGCGGGCAGGTCCTCCGATTACGGAATCCGCGAGACGCGCATCGCGCCGGCATCCGCATGATCCAGCAGGAGTTGAGTCTCGTGCCGGGCCTGACGGCCGCCGAGAACATCGTGCTGGGCGCGGAGCCGAGGCGGTGGGGCGTGATCGACAGGCGAATGGTGCGGCTGCGGGCCGCGCAGGCCATCGCCAGCCTCGGCGTGCCGATCGACGCGGAGCAGCCAGCCGGACGCCTGTCGCTTGCGCACCGGCAGATGACCGAGATCGCGAAAGCGCTGGATGCGGGCGGGGCCGGCACCCTCCGCGTGCTGATCCTCGACGAGCCCACCGCAATCCTGCCGGCACACGAAGCCGACGCACTGCACGAGCGCCTGCGGGCACTTCGCGCGAACGGGCTGGCGATTCTCTATTGCTCCCACCGTCTCGACGAGATCGAGCGGCTGGCCGACCAGGTAACCGTGCTGCGGGACGGCGCGTGCGTCGCCACCGGTCCGGTGCGCGAGATGCCGGCGTCCGTCCTCATTCCGCTCATGGTCGGACGCGCGATCGAGCGGCAGAGCTGGCGCGCGGCGAGCGGGACGCGTCCCGGCCCGGTCGTGCTGGCCGTGGATCACCTCTCGACAGCGTCTCGCGCGCGGGGTGCGGTGGCCCGTGCGCCGGGAGCAACGCCAGGCGCAACACCAGGAGCAACACCGAGAGCAACGCCGAGGGCAACGGTGGGCGCCCGGGCCGGTGACCCCGAGATGGGGTTCGCGGCGAGCGTGGCCGACGCGAGCTTCGTGTTGCGGGCCGGCGAGATCGTGGGGCTCATTGGTCTCGTGGGCGCCGGGCGCAGCGAAGTCGCGCTCGCGCTCATCGGCGCCGTGCAACGATCGGGCGGCAGCGTGACCCTCCGAGACGTACCGATCCGTCCGCGGTGGCCGCGCGATGCGATCCGCCGTGGCATCGGATACGTGCCGGAAGATCGTGCGGCGAGCGCGCTCATCCTCCACGATCCGGTCCGTACCAACATCACATTGGCGGCGTTGCGGTCACTCGTACGGTGGGGGGTCGTCGAACGGGTGCGCGAACGGCTCGTGACGCAGCGGTGGACCGATGCGCTCCGGATCAAGACGCGATCGATCGAGACGCCGGTGCAGCACCTGTCAGGCGGCAACCAGCAGAAAGTCGTGCTGGCGCGCTGGCTCGCGGCGGCCGATCCGTCGTTGAGCGTGCTCATCGCGGATGAGCCGACGCGTGGTGTCGACGTGGGGGCGCGGTCCGAGATCTACGGCACATTGCGAGATCTGGCAGACAAGGGAACGGCGGTACTCGTCATCACGTCCGATCTGGCCGAAGCGATCGCGCTCTGCGACCGGCTGCTCGTGATGCGCGAGGGGTGGCTGGTGGGCGAGCTGGCCGGCGACGACCGGACGCCCGAGCGGGCCGCGTCGCTCATGGTGCCTTCGTGAGGCGGGTGGAGTCTGGTCCATGAGCGCGTTCGCGGCCGCGTTCTTCTCGCTGGGCAATCTGGTCAACGTCGCGCTCTCGATCGCCGTGATCGGGATCCTCGGCGTCGGGATGACCGCCGTGATTCTGATCGGCGGGATCGACCTCTCCGCCGGGTCGGGCGTCGCGCTCGCCGGAGTCGTGGCGGCGTTGGCGGCGCATGCGGTTGGCGGCGATGCCGCGGGCGGGTCTCTCGCAGCGGCAGGCGCCGCGGTCGTCGCGGCGCTCGCCGTGGGAGCGATCGGGGGCGGCATCACCGGTCTCGCGGTGTCGCGGCTCCGGGCTCCATCATTTCTCGTCACACTCGCGCTGCTCTCGATCGAACGGGGGCTGGCGTTTCTCTTCTCCTCGGGACAAGCGGTGAGCGACCTGCCCGCCGGCTTCAACTGGCTGGGACAGGGCATCCTGCTCGGCGTGCCCGTCCCGGTGTGGCTGACCGCGGCCTGCTTCGGTGGCGGCTGGTTCGTGCTGTCGCGGACCGTGTGGGGGCGGTGGATCTACGCGCTCGGGGGCAACGAGTCCGCTGCCTGGCTCGCGGGGATCGACACTCGCGCGGTGGCGCTGGGTACCTACGTCGCCAACGGCGTGCTCGTGGGACTGGCGGCCGTCGTACTCACGGCGCGGCTGGGTGCGGCGGTGCCGAACGCCGGTGTTGGTTACGAGCTCGATGTGATCGCGGCAGTCGTCGTCGGCGGCACGTCGCTGACCGGCGGACGCGGCAATGTGCTCGGCACACTCGCAGGCGCCGTGTGCATCGGGATCCTCGACAACGCACTCAACCTCGCCAACGTCGATCCGTATCTGCAACGCGTGGTGGCCGGCGTGGTCATTTTGCTCGCCGTGCTGGGCGAGCGCATCCGTTCCCGTGCCCACGCATAAGCACCCGGTGGCGCCAGGCGCCACGATCATCGGGCTCGACATCGGCGGCACGAAGACCGCCGTCGTCGAGGGCGATCCGGCGACGGGTGCGGCGCTGCAGCGCGAGGAGCTGCCGACACGCGCGCAGGTGCCGTTCGCGGAGAGATTTTCCGCAATCGCGCAGGTCATCGATCGTGTCCATGATGCGGCCGGACGCGCCGGCCGGCGGGTCCGAGCGATCAGTGTTTCCGTCGGTGGCCCGCTCAGGATCGGCGAGGGCGTACTCCTCGATCCTCCGCATCTTCCGGGGTGGCATGGCGCACCACTCCGTGCGACTCTCGCGGCGCGGTATCCGGCGCTCCCGGTGTACGTGGAGCACGACGGAAACGCCGGGGCGCTCGCCGAGTTTCACTTCGGCGTGGGTGCGGCGCGTCCGGGGCTCAGGCATCTCGTTTTTCTCACGGCCGGCACGGGGCTGGGCGGGGGGATCATCGCCAACGGCGCGCTGCTGCGTGGCGCGAGCGATATGGCGGGCGAGTTCGGGTTCTTCCCGATGACGACAGCCACCGGCGGCGGTGGCCGCAACGCCACGAGCTGGGACTACCTCGCGTCCGGATCCGGCCTGCTGCGGCACGCGCAGACGATGTTTCCGGAGCGATGGGGTACCGAGGCGACGATCCGCGACGTCGTGACCGCGGCGGTGGCGGATGATCCCGATGCGCTCGCCGCGGTCGCGCGCACGGGCGAATGGCTGGGGCGGGGGCTGGTACTCATCATCGCCGCGCTCAACCCGGAGGTGATCGCCGCCGGGACACTGGGTGTCGTGCTGGGCGACCGGCTCCTGGGGCCCGCCCGCGCGATCGTGGCCGCCAATGCGTTGCCGGCTGCCGCGCGCGCGTGTGCGATCGTCCCCGCGGGGCTCGGCAACCGGATCGGCGACACCGCCGCGATCATGGCCGCGATCGCGGCCGAGTCATGAACGGCTCATCAACTCTGCGTGCGCACCGCGGCGGAGAGGACCTCGCGGAGACGGCGGCCGACGATCGCGTCTTCACCGGGTTGCATCATCCACGGCCCGACGACGATCGTGTTCGCGTCGGAATGGAGACCCGACGCGCCGGAGGGCTGGCCCGTGCCGGGATTGAGCTCGATGGACGGCGTGCCGTTGCGGAGGGCGACCGCGACATCGGCCGGCGTGATCCCGATGCGCTGCTGGTCGTACCGGATCATCAGGTGGGGGATGTGGTTCGCGACGGGCGGCACGAAGATCTCCGTCGTGAGGGTGGGCAGGTTGTGCAGCGCCGTGGCGATGCGCTCACAGCGGCGACGGGCCTCGGTGGCGATTCCCTCATCGGTCTGTGCGAGCAGCCAGTCCAGCGCGGCGACCATGCCGACGATCTGTTCCTTGGCGACCTTCATTCCGCGGCCGACCGAGCGGTCGGTGGGGTTATCGTTGGCGGCGGCGGCATCGATCAGGTCCTTGCGTCCGAGCAGCAGCCCGGCGTTCTGCGGGCCGCGGATGCCTTTGCCGCCGGAGAACGTGACGAGGTCGAAGCCCATCTGCGTATAGTTCCAGAGATTGGCGATCGGCGGGACATCGGCGGCCGCGTCGATCATGCAGGGCACGCCGTGCGCGTGCGCGACGCGCACCCAGTCTTCGCGCGAGACCTGGCCTGTTTCGGCAGCGTTGAAGAAGAACGCCATACCAGTCTTGGGCGTGAAGGCCTGCTCGTAATCCGCGAGCGTCTCGACCTCGACCAGCTTCGTGCCGCACATCTCGATCGCGTGGTCGTGCGGGAAGCGGTGGCCGTGCTGGATGAGGACCTCATTCTTGAGCGCCGCCGTCCGTGCCGGGACATCCTTGGACGCATCGGGGTTGCCCACCGTCAGGCATCCGGCGGTCCCGAGAGACAGCGCGGCCGCCGCGCCCGACGACACGAGCGCCGCCTCGGCTCTTACGCGTTTTGCGATGTACGCGCCGGCGGCGGCCTGAAGGTCTCGCAGGCGGACCGGGTGGGAGGCCGCGAGCGCGACGGCGGCCTGTACCTCCGGCGGCATGATGGAGGCGGTGAGATACGTGTAGGTGCCGGCGGCGTTGATGATCCTGGCGACGCCAAGTTTGGCGTAGTAGTCGACGGCTGCCGGAGATGCCGAGGCGGGGCGCGCGAGTGCTTCGAGGGCCGAGGGGCGGAGGCCGAGGAGGGCGCCACCGGCGACCGTATTGCGGACGAACGTGCGACGGGTGGTCATCGTGAGGATCCGCTGTGCTCGTTCGCCGCGTCGTGCATCCGCGTCTTGTTGTGAATCGCGACCGAGGTGATCTCGATCTTGGCGTTATTCACCAGATGCGCGACCTGCACCGTCGTGCGCGTCGGTTTGGGATCGGGGAAGAACGTCTTGTAGACCAAGTTCATCGCGTTGAAATCATTGATGTCGGCCAGGTAGACCGTGACCTGCACCACCTCGCCCGGCGTGTAACCTGCCGCATCGAGTACCTTCTTCACGTTTTCGAGCGCCGTTTGTGTCTCGGACACGATGTCGCCGCTGACCGTACCCTCAGTACCGGCGACCCAGAGCATGTCGCCGACCTGGATGCCGTTGCTGAACGGCAGGTTGGTGGGTGCACCCGGCGGGTTGAACACGCGGCGTTCCTGCGCGTGCAGCCGGGCGGGGGCGAGCGAGAAGCCGAGCGAGAGGCCGAGCGTGAGAGACAGCGCGGAGAGCAACTGGCGGCAGGGCCGGGTGCGACGCATGGTGTGCTCCAGAAGCCAGAAAGTAGAAACGCAGAAAGTAGAAAGTAGACAAAAGCCAAAAAGCGAAAACCAAAAAAGCAGAAAGGGGCAAAGCGGAGAGGAGAAAGGAGATGACAGGCTCCAAAGTGCCATCCGCCCCGGTATGGGTCAATCACGTCTCGGACTGTGAGACACGCGGCGCTTCGCGCCGCGAGAAAGGAGAAGAGTGAGAGGAGAGAGGAGATAGATGACCAGCCCTGGGCGGGTCCGGTGGACGCTCGTGGCGTGGCTTTGCGTGCTCAGCACGATCGCGTATCTCGACCGGGTCAACATCGCGGTCGCGGGGCAGACGATCGCGCGCGAGTACCACCTGTCGAACGTACAGCTCGGCTGGTTGTCGAGCGCGCTGCTCCTGGGCTATGCGGCGTTTCAGGCGCCGGGCGGACGGGCGGCGGACCGGCTCGGCCCGCGCCGGATCCTGACTGTCGCGGTCCTCTGGTGGGGCGTGTTCAGTGCCGCGATGGCGATCGTGCCCGTGGCGGGTTCCGCGATCATCGTCATGGCGGTGTTGCGCTTTGCGTTGGGGTCGGGCGAAGCCGTGATGTATCCGGCGGCGAACCGGATCGTGGCCTCATGGGTACCGGTTCGAGAGCGGGGTGTGGCGAACGGGCTGATATTCATGGGGCCCGGCATTGGGGCAGGGATCACGCCGCCGATCGTCACGGCGCTCATGGTCCGATTCGGGTGGCGCGCATCGTTCATCGTGTGCGCGGCCGTTGGAGTCTGCGCGGGCGCGGTCTGGTATTTCCTTGCGCGCGACACACCCGCGGCACATCCGCGCGTCTCGGCTGCGGAGCGCGCGTTGATCGAGAGCGCGATTCCGGCGCGCGTGTTTGCGCCACCGCTGTCCTGGCGGACGATCTGGGCCGACCGCAACGTGCGCCTTCTCACGACGAGCTATTTCTGCTACGGCTATCTGGCGTGGATTTTCCTCGCCTGGTTCTACATCTACCTGCGGACGGCGCGCGGGATGGATCTCGGCACCACCGCCCGCTACGCGATGCTCCCAGGCATCGCGATGGCGCTCGGCTCGGGCGGCGGCGGGATCCTCAACGACATGCTGTCGCACCGGTACGGGCGCCGGGCGGGCCGGTGCGGCGTCGCCGCATTCGGCATCGGATTGGCGGCGGTGTTCATCGCGCTGGGGACGCAGGCGGAGGGCGCGCGGGTGGCGAGCATCACACTCGCGGCCGGAGCGGGATGCCTCTATCTGGCGCAGAGCTCCTTCTGGTCGGTGAGCGCGGACATCGCCGGTTCGTCGGCCGGTGCGGTGTCGGGCGTGATGAACATGGGTGCGCAACTGGGCGGCGTCGTCACCGCATCATTGACACCGTGGATTGCCGGCCGGTTTGGGTGGCCCGCATCGTTTCTCGTCGCGGCCGTGCTGTGCGTGCTGGGCGCGACGGCGTGGGCGTTCGTGCGGCCGGAAGAGCCGATCGAGCCCCGGGGGGGCTAGAAAGGAGAAGTACAGAAAGTAGCGAGTAGAATAAAAACGTGCAGAAAGTAGAAAGTCGAACGGGCCGCTACAATCCGATCGTTCCGGACGGACCTCTGATTGCGGCGTGCAGGCGGGGCGGGGTGCCGAGGGTTGCGGGGAGAGTGATGCCGAGTGTGGTGGCGGCGGCGGACCAGCGGGGGGCATCCGAGTAGGTCACACCGAATCCTGCCAACTCGCAGCCGGCGGGGGCGGTGGCTGAGGGATGGGTGGATCCGGCGTCCCACTCGATGAAGAACGGCAGGAGGCCGTTCGCATCGTCCTCGAGCACGACCGTGCGCCATTCGAGTTTCGCGCCGTCTGGCCGGATGCGGGAGCCGGCGTGTGGTCCGGTGAAGGCGATCTGCGCGTCGCGCAGGTGCTGCGCGACGGTGCCGATGTCACCGGCTCTCGCGGCCCAGCCAATGAGGCGTGGTTCTTCCATGTCGCGGATGGCGCCGAACCATTGGAGCCCGGGTTGTGCGGGATCGGGCGCCATGATCTCGAGGTAGCGCTGGGCGCCGAGGGAGAGCAGGGCATTGCGGGTACCTTTGCCGGGGTGGGAGCCGCCCGGGGCAGCGCGCACGCCGGTCGCCGCTTCGATCGTCGCGATCGCGTGCGAGAGGTCGCGGCATCCGGCGATGACGTGGTCGGTGACTGCGTGGAGTGGCGTGCGTGTCACGACGTCTGGCGGCGGCGTGGGGCGCGGGTGGCGGGCGACACATCGATGCCCAGCGCGACCACGAGGCCGACGACTGGCCAGAGCGTCCAGTTACCGCCGAACCAGTGCTGTACCGCGGTGTACCAGAGCAGCGTCGTCGGGAGGAAGATGAGCCCGAGGACAGGCCACAGCACGGACGAGAAGATGCCGCGGAACCAATTGGTGGCGAACCACAGCACGACCGCGACTAATCGTGGTGCAGCGAGGGCGAGCAGAGCGAACAGACATGGCATGTCGCGTGCTCCGTTATGGAGGTACGAAAGCGCGTGTTCAGGCGCGTTGCAGATAGCGTGCGAACGGTGAATGCGGGGAGCCGGGCGCGCACAGACGCTCCGTGCGAGGCGGTGCCGGCGGAACCCGCTTCATCATTGCATCATCATTATAGTAGTAGCCGCCTAGCGGACGCGGCAGAAACCCGGCGCCCGCGGTGGCACGAATCGCGCATTTCGGCGCGCCGGCGTGCGTGGCCTGTGACGGATGTTGGCAGAAAAGCTGCCGTTGGGCGGCCCATGTAACCCAATGATCCTGTACGTAACCGCACCATGAACCACGCGGGGAGATTGGGCGTTGCGGCGACCCCTTGGCGACTCTACGTTACCGCACCTTCCCTGGGAGAGCGTCGATGTTGCAGAAACTCGGCAAGGTTCTCGCGTTGTTTTCACCGGAGCAGCCGGAGCTCTCGGTGCGCGAGATCGCCCGGGTTTTCCGGTGGCCGAAGAGCACGGCCTACCGCATCCTCAGCCGGATCGAGGCGAGCGGCTTCCTCGACCGGGATGAGCATTCAGGTGCGTATCGCCTGGGTATCCGTCTCGCCGCGTACGGCGAGCTGGCGCGTCATTCGACATCGTTGCAGCGGGTCGTGAGTCCGTGGCTACGCAAACTCAGTGACGCGACGAGCGAGACGGCGACATTGATGCTGTTCAACGGCACCGAGGGTGTGACCGTCGATGTCGTCGAGAGTTTTCAACCGCTGATGCTGCCGGGATTGCTGGGCGGGAGCATGCCGCTGCACGCCACGGCTGGTGGCAAGGCGCTGCTGGCGTGGGCGCCACCCGGGCGGCAGTCGGCGTTCATGAACCGTCCGCTCACCAAGTACACGGCGAACACGATCACGGATGTGGCCGAGCTGGAGCGCGAGCTCGAGAAGTCGCGGAAGCGCGGCTACACGACCGTCAGCGGCGAGCGGGTGGAGGATGTGTACGGCGTGGCGGCGCCGGTCTTCGACCATCGGGGTGAGGTGAACGCGGCGCTCACGGTGGGCGGGCCGCGGCGACGGGTGACGGCGAAGTGGGACATGATGGCGGCCGCGGTGATGGAGGCGGCGGCGTCCGTCTCAGCGGCGCTCGGCTACCACGGGCGCGCGAAGCCACTGCAGGCCCATGTCGCGCGAAACGGGCGCCATACGCCACCCGCGGGGAAACGGGCAGCGGCCAGCGCGGGTCACGCCGATGGGTGGGCTGCCGCGGGCGTGGCGGCGGCCGTGCCGGATGGCGCCACGTCCAACGGACGAGCGCGGGCGCCGCGCATTCGCGAGGTCAAGGCGCGCGGTGCGCCGCGGAAGACTACTTCGCGGCGCCGAACAACTCGGGGTTGAGCGCGACGACCCCTCTCGCCACTCCGCGGCTATTTGCTACTGGAGGGCGCCGCGGCTGCGTAGAGGACGGGCGACGGGCTGTAGAGCGCGGGGAGCGCCGACTTCAGCTGCTCGACTTTGGGCTTGTCGTTGATCACGATGTACGGCGAGTCCGGGTTGTGCACGAAGTAATCCTGGTGGTACCCCTCGGCCACGTAAAACCCCTTGAGCGGCGAGATCTGCGTGACGATCGGGCGCGAGTACACCTTGTCCGCGGTGAGCCGGCGGACGAACGCTTCCGCGGCGAGCCGCTGCGCGTCGGACGTGTACCAGATGGCGGAGCGGTACTGCGTGCCTTCGTCCGGTCCCTGGCGGTCGAGCTCAGTGGGATCGTGGGCGACCGTGAAGAAGACCTTGAGCAGGTCGGCGTACGAGACACGCTTCGGGTCGAATGTGACGCGCACGGATTCGGCGTGCCCGGTGGTGCTCGTGCTCACTTCCTCGTACGTCGCCGTGTTCGCGGCGCCGCCGGTGTAGCCTGACGTCGCGCTGGTGACGCCGCGCACGTGCTCGAACACCGCCTGAACTCCCCAGAAGCACCCGCCTGAGAACACTGCCACCTCATCGCCTGGCGCGGGCGCCGCGAGTGCGGCCGGGGCAGCAGCGGCACCGGATGGCGCCGCGGCGCGGTGCGCGCCGAGCGATGCCGCGATGAGCGCTGCGCATCCGAGCGCGGCGACCCATCCCTGGCGGCGGATACGGGTCTCCGCACGCTGCCCAGCGGCTGCCCAAGTACGATCGCGCTGCGTCATCATCTGCTGCTCCTCTCGAGAAAGCGGGTCCGTTCCGATTCCATGCTCTATCTACCGTCCAGTGCCTAACAATATTCCGGGGCGGCGTCCGGGGTTCCCGGGGGCTGGTGCGGGCGGCCGGCGGTGCGCTGGGTGACGGGCCTTTGGTGGCATCGGACGGGGGGCCGTTGCCCGACAAGGGCGACCTACGGTTCGCGAACGGCCCCTGCTGCCCTCGACGACTGGTGATGGTGGGACGGCGACCACAGTCTTACCGGGCCGGTCGCGACCGGCCCCTACCAGGGACGGATTGGTGTGGCGCCGAAGGATGTGATGCGGGGCGAACAGGGGTTGGCTGCCGCATCCGTCTGGGGCCGTCGTTGCCGCGTCCGTCTGGGGCCGTTGCTGCCGCATCCGTCTGGGGCCGTTGTTGCCGCATCCGTCTGGGGCCGTTCTCGAACGGCCCCTGCTGCGCTCGACGACAGGCGTTTGATGGCAGCGAATGGTGGGGCCGTTGCCCGACAAGGGCGACCTACGGTTCTCGAACGGCCCCTGCTGCCCTCGACGACGGGCGTTGGTGGGACGGCGACCACAGTCTTACCGGGCCGGTCGCGACCGGCCCCTACCAGGGACGGATTCTGCCGGCCGATGCCAGGGACGGATGCGTATCGGTCCACACCTCCGGCGGATTGGTGCGGGACCGTACCAGGACGGATTGAGGCGGGCATGTAACCTATTCATACTCTATGTAACTCGTTCCCGTTACGACACTTCGGCTCTGGCGTAGCGATCTCGGCAGCACCACATTTGGTGCCCGCCAACACAGAGCCAGCGATGCCAGCTTCGGCCCGCCGTGTATGTCTCGCGCGCGTGATCTCGTGGGTGGTCTGGGTGGTTCCCGCGCTTGCAGCGTTGTCCTACGGCACGAACGTGGCTGGCGCACAGCAGGAGCGGCCAGGGACCTCGAGTGCAGCGCCGCTCCCGCCAAGCTCCACCGGTCCGGCTGCCGCGGCGGAAGCACCCGCGGCGGGCCACTCATCGCCGGCGACGGCGGTCGCAGCGGCCGAAGGGAGCGGGGCAGTCGCCGCGATGTTTGCGCGGGTGATCCGCGACACGGCGCTCGCCAACGGGCTGCAGGTGATCGCGATCGAGAATCACCAGGCCCCGCTCGCGACCGTGGAAGTCGTCGTGCATACCGGCGCCTTTACGCAGGAGCACGGCCAGGAAGGCGTGCCGCACCTGTACGAGCACATGCTGTTCAAGGCCTACAGCGGCCCCCACGGCTATAGCTGGCGGCAAATGATGGGCGAGCTCGACGGCGGCTACAACGGCGAGACCGGCGATGAGGCGGTCCGCTATTACGTGACCGTCCCGTCGGACAAAGTGGAGGGCGGCATGCGCGCACTCGCGGAGCTGGTGCGCGATCCCGACTTCAAGCAGGACGATCTCGACGAAGAGCGGCGCGTCGTGCTCGATGAGTTGAATCGCGATGCCTCGGAGCCGATCCGCTCACTGTACGACCGCGTGAACCAGCGCCTGTGGACGACCGCGTGGGGCCGTAAGGATCCGGCCGGCGACCCGGCGTCGCTCGCGACAGTAACGCCCAAGCTGCTCAAGCAGATCTTCCAGCAGTACTACGTGCCCAACAACGCCGTTGTCATCGTCAGCGGCGATGTGACACCGGCGCGGGTGTTCCAACTGGCCGATGAGCGGTTCAGCCACTGGAAGCGGCAGCCCGACCCTTTCGCGAATGCAGCGCCGTACGTCGTGCCGCCGATGCCGCGGTCACAGGGCGTCATCGTGCAGGGGGAAGCGGCCGACGTGATCGTCGTCGTCGAGTGGCAAGGTCCCAGTGTCACTACCGATCCCGAGGGGACGTACGCCGCGGACATGCTGTCGGCGATCACGGCCCAGTCCGGATCGGCATTCCACCGGCATCTGATCGATACCGGCCTGTTCGCATCGTGCGAGATCTCGTACCTCACGCGCGCCCACGTCGGCCCGATCACGCTCACGGCGCATATGAGCGTGGACAGCGCCAAACGGGCGATGATCGTCCTCGCGACGGAGCTGCAACACCTCGCGGACAGCGACGCATTCAGCAACGACGAATTGATGAACGCCCGCCAGGGTAAACGCGTCGGGCTGGCGCTGGAGCTTCAGGAACACGGATCGATGGCGGATGAGGTGGCGCAGTTCTGGGGAACCGCCGGGTTGCCGTATTTCAGGACCTACGCCGACCGAATGGGCACAGTGACCCGGGAGCAGATGCAGGGATTCGCGAGACGCTATCTGATCGGCACGCCGATGGCCATCGGCTTGCTCGTGCCGCCGGGGACGGGCGAGCAACTGCGTCCCGCGGTGCTGGCGTTCCTGGGGGTCCAATGAGAGCGACACCCCTGCACCCGGTCGCGATCGCTGCTGCGATCGTGCTGGCGAGTCTCGTTCGGCCCGTCGCGGCTGCCGCCAGCACTCCGCGCAACGGGCCCCCGCCCGATACGCTGACATCCACGTACACCGTCGCCGGCGTTCACGTCGTTCAGCGCCTGACGCCAACCAACGACATCGTCGCGGTGAACCTCTATCTGGATGGCGGTGTCCAGCAACTCACCGCATCCACGGCAGGCATCGAGGAACTGGCGCTCAGGACATCGGTGTACGGTTCCACCCGGTACCCCGGTCTCGCCTCGCGTACGGCGTTCGGGAGGACGGGCAGCCAGTGGGTACTCGACCCCGAGACCGACTGGACGGTGGCCGGATTCCGCGGCGTGACCGACCAGTTCGATTCGAGCTGGGCGGTGTTCGCCGACCGGATCGTGCATCCCACACTCGATTCGGCGAGTGTCGCGCTCGTCCGCGAACGCATGATCCGGGAGGCGAGGCTGCAGTCGCTCGACCCCGAGCGAGCCGCGTTTCTCCTTGCCGACAGCCTGGCGTTCGATGGGCATCCCTACGCCATCAGCCCCGAGGGCACGGAAAGCTCGTTGTCATCTCTCTCGGCAGACATCGTGCGCCGCTACGTGAGCGACGAGTTCGTGACGTCACGCATGCTGCTGGTGGTGGTCGGCAACATTCCGCGCGCGCGGCTCGAGACGCTCATCACCGCGACGCTGGGCACTCTGCCGCCAGGGTCCTATCGGTGGACGATCCCGCCCGACGTTCCGCGGCGGCCATCGTCTCTCACGTTCGTGCCGCGGCGGATCCACACCAACTACATCGTGGGATATTTCGCCGGCCCGCCCGTGACGAGTAAGGATTATGCCGCATTCCGGATCGCGACAGCGATCCTGAGCAGCCGTCTCGCCTCCGCCATCCGGTACAGTGCCGATCTGTCGTATGCGGCCGGCGCGCCGTACCGCGACCGGGCCGTCGCGAGCGGCGGCTTCTATGCCAGCACGAACTCTCCGATGCTGGTGATGGCGCTCATGCGGCAGCAGCTCGATTCGATGAAGAAAGCGCAGTACGACTTCTTCGGGCTGCATGAGTTCGAGACCGGGTTCCGGTCCAACTATCTCGTCGAGAACGAGACCAACGAATCGCAGGCTGGAATACTTGGCCGGGCCCAACTTCTCGAGGGCGACTATCGGCGGGCGAGCAAGGATCTGGATGTCCTCGAGCACGTCACGCCGCTGGAGGTCACACGCGCGACCAAGACGTATATGCGCGACATTCAGTTCGTATATGTCGGCGATACGACGCGGGTGCGGCGCGATCGGATGAAGTCGATGTAAGTGAACAAAGTAGAGAGGAGCGGTCCAGAAAGGAGAGAGGAGACGAAGCGGGAAGCGGCGTCAGTTTCCCGTCAGGTAGGCGACCAGGTCGTCGACTGCTAGCGGGTGGCCGGTGGCGCGTATGACCTTGGCGGGCCATGGGACGCGGCCTCCATCGGCGTAGATGTTGGTCGTGAGCCAGGTGGCGACGCGCGGGTCTTGTGACAGGTCGCTCGTGTGGAACTGTTCGCGCATGGCGGCCCGGAACTGCGTCGCGATCATGTTGGCGTAGAGATACGACTGGAAATAGAGCGGGCCGGTCGCGAACATGTCGCGGTTTCCGAAGTACTGGCCCGGCGGGAGCTCCACGCCCACGAACCGCTGGTAGGATTCGCGCGTGAGCCGCTCGAGGTCTGCGTTGAGATCCGAGTACGCATTGAGTTCGATCCAGGCGTTGAGGCAGATCGAGCGGCGGAGCCAGAGCAGGAGCTGCTCCTTGCCGACCGTTTCGAGGGCCGCGGCCTTGCCGGGCGTCAGGTTGGCGGCGCGGGCGAGCCAGTGCCGATCGTATGCGAAGTGTCCCACCGTTTCGGCGGTGCCTTCGCTCATCGGTGTCTCGTCGCCGCTCAGGAAGATCGGTGACAGGTCCGGCCGCATCAGGACGGCGTTGAGCGCGTGACCATACTCGTGAAAGAGTGTCTCGTAGAAGTCCGAGCCCGTGAACGGGTTCGTGAGGAGGCGCGCCTCGAACGGGGGGCGGACCGGGAAGGTGATGCCGCCGGTGGGCACGTCCCAGACGCGCACATCGATCGGCAGGCTGTCCGAATGGAAGCCGAGCGCCTTGAACAGGTCGTGGAGGCGAGTGAGCCCCTGGTCCTGAGGGTACGCATCGGCGACTCCGCGCTCCTGTAGCGTCAGCCAGTAGTCGATGTCCCACGGCTCGACGCGCGTGATGTGGAGGTCGTTGCGGATCCGGCCGAGCATGGCGAGATAGCCGGGACGCGTGGCGCGCTCGAACGCGTCGAGATCGTGGAGGACCTGGGCGCGATTGAGGCTCGAGAGCACGAGGCCGGCGTCCGCGCCATTGGCGAACCCTTCTTGCCGTCCGATGCTGTCGGTGAGCGCCATCGCGCGGAGGACGCTGGAGCCAATGACCGGCGTGCGCTGGGTCGTCGCGATGAACGCTCCGCGACGGAGCTCGCGATCGCCGGCCGTATCCACGATCTCGCCGAGCGCGGTGGACGTATAGTGCTGGCCGCCGAATGCGTATCGAAACTTCTCAATCGAGTCCTGGATCGCGGACTGCAGGTTGGAGAGTGCGAGGACGAGGCGTGGGTTGGCCTTGGCCTGCAGGAATGCCCGAGCGTGGAGGGCCACGCGCCGCGCGAGTGTACTGTCGGAGACCTTGCCCTGCCACGCGTTGACGATCGCCGCGTAGTCGGGACGGTTCAGGAGGTCGTTCGCCAGGTCGTTGGTGGCGGCCGCCCGGTGCGTGGTCTCGCCGCGCCACTGGTAGTACGTCTCGATGCCGAGCGCCGTGTTGATCGCGAACTGCTGCGACTCGAGATCGTCGAGGAAGGCTTTGAGATCGGCTTCGGTCCGCACCGCGGGCGGAGGACCGCCGAGCGTCATGCGCGCGTGGGCGGATTCCTGTGCGCGGGGGGCAGAAGGCGTGGCGACCGTGGCGGCGATCGCAAGGAGCGCGATGCAGCCGAGCGTTGTTGCGCCGCGAGGGTGGCGGGCGGCGGCAGGTGATCGGTCCATATGCGTCATGCGTTCAGTTTGCCTCGCGCTGTCGTACAGGTTGCGTGCTGTTGTTTGTCCCTGGGTTCCCCGTGCAGCGTTGCACGCCAGACCCAGGCGATGAGAAGTCCCTGCACCGGGAGCCGGAGCCACAGAATCGCCTCGAACCAATGCGGCGCATCGGCCGCTCTCGCGCTCACGAGCATCTGTACGTTTGCCGGAAAGACCACGATGAGCAGGAGGATCAGACCGCGGCCGGCGACTATCCGGGTCTGCGGAAAGAGGACACCAATGCCACCGGCCAGCTCCGCGAGTCCCGAGACATAGACAAGCAGCAGCGGGTGCGGGAGCATGTAGGGGACGATACCGGCGTAGCGCGCGGGGCGGACGAAATGCAGGATTCCCGCGCCGATGAAGAGGATCGCAATGCCGGCCGGCGAGAACGCCCACCGGCGCCAATTCACAGGGAGCGCGCCCCGTGTGGAGCCTTGCGGATGCGGACATTGCGGCATATGGCGCCGCACATGGCACGGCACGTGGCGGGGCGAAAGTCGCTGCGACAGGCGGAATGCATCGAAGAGAATGTAGAGGCGGCTTCCGCTGCCGCTATCCCGGCGGCGGGGCCGGGGCGGAGGCATGCTGATGGCGATAGCTTATTAGGGCGGCCGCACGAGATTTTGGGCCTCGTTCTCGCGGCCGCGGATCTACCCTCACCATGGCCGAGCCGATGGCACGTCGCGCATCCTCTCCGAAGGCCACACGGCGAGTCAGACGAGAGCCTCGCATCGCGGGGGCGACGGCCGCGGTGTATTCGCTCTGCGAGCACGCGCGCGACGAGCGCACGCGGGTCCGCGCTGAGGCGTTTCGTGTTCTGGGGAGGGTACCGCCGGACCGCTTTGCCATCCCGACGTTGATTGGCGGCATGCGTGACGCGGAGGCGGTCGTGCGGGTGGCGGCGATTCGCGCCGTGCGGCATTACGCGGGCGAGTCCGCGGCTGGCGTCTTGCTGCCGCTGCTGCTCGATCTGCTGCACAGCGCGCGTGGCGCGGAGCGTGAGGCGGCATCGCAGGCGGTGACGGCGCTCACGGGAAATCCGGCTCGCCGGTGGACGCGAACGGCGCGGGACCGCGTGGAGCAGGCGCTGACGCACGAGCTCGCGCGTCTGGCGCTGCCGCAGCTTCCGACGGAATCGGATCGCGAAGCCGATCTGCCGGCGCCGGTCCGGGAATTTTGACGGCTGCGCCGGTCAAAATAGAGAGGAGCGGTACAGAAAGGAGAGAGGAGACTAAGAGCCACCTCGCGTGCGGCTCCGGCTGTAGGGATGGTTCGCGTGCGGCTTCGGCTTAGGCTGGTGTGGTGCGCATTGCGCGGGCGACCAGGACCGTGGCGAGGAGGTCGCCCGTGGCGTTGAGCAGGGTCGCGAAGATGTCAGGGATCGCGTCGACGGCGATGAGGATGCCGATGCCTTCGACGGGGAGGCCGATCGCGATGAAGAGTGGCGCGAGCACGAGGAATCCGCCGCGCGGGATCCCCGGTGAGATGAACACCAGGAACACGCTGGCGAACGCGATGATCGCGAGCTCGGGCAAGTGGAGCGGGATGCCGTAGAAGCGGGCGACGAAGAGTGACCCGACGGTCCACGTGACCGGTGCGGCGGGCTTGAAGACCGACACGGCGAGTGGCAATACGAAGCCGGACACGCTGCTGTCGATCTGGAGATCGCGGTCCGCGCCCTCGACGAGTCCCGGGAGCGCCGCGATCGAGGAGCTGGTGCTGAAGGCGATGAGCTGGCCGGGGAGCGCCGCGCGGGCGAACTGCCGGACAGGGACGCCGCCGGCGATCGCCGCGGCCGGGTACAGCAGCAGCACGGTGACGATGCACCCGATCGAATAGATGGCGATGTACAGGCCGACGCCTCCGGCGAGTCCGGCTGCGCCGCGTGCCGCGAGCGGCAGGATCAGCGCGAAGACGCCCACGGGCGCGAGCGCGACGACCCAGCGCACGAGCTGCAGCATCGCGTCGCACAGGGCTTCGAAGAAGCCGACGAGCCGTTCGCGGGAGGCGGCCGGGCTCTGCGTGATCGCGAGTGCGAGCAGGATGGTGAACACGACCAGCGGCAGCATCGCACCGGTCGCCGCCGCGGCGATGGGATTTTGCGGGACCAGCGACGTGAGCCAGTTCGCGAAGCCGGCCCCGGGTTCGGCGGCCGTGATCTGTCCGGCGGCGGCCGCGGCGCCTTCGGGGAGCGGCGCGCGAATGGAGCCGGTGGCGGGCAGCATCGCGAAGACCGCGACTGCGGCGGGCATCACGATGAGTGCCGTCGCGATGAGCTGCGCCACGAAGATGGCGAGCGTGCGGCCGCCCATGCGGCCGATCGACGAGAGGTTTCTGGTGGATGCGATTCCCGTGATCAGCAGGGAGACCACGAGCGGAATCACGGTCATGCGGATGGCGTTGACCCACAGCGTGCCGAGGGGGGCGACGAGATCCGCGGCGTGGAGGAGTGCGGGGCTGGCCGAGGCGGCGATCGCCGCACCCGCGACGAGGGCCAGGGCAAGCGCGACGAGCACCGCGACGCTGCTTTTCATGTCGCCAATACTACATCATCAGGTCGCCGCCGTTGATGTCGAGCGACGTTCCGGTGATGTAGCCGGCGGCTTCGGAAGCGGCAAAGCAGATGAGATCCGCGACCTCGCGGGCGGTGCCCAGACGCGGCACGGGGAACGAGGCCGCGATCTGGCCGAGGCGCTCCGGTGTCGCGCTCTCGTACGTGAGCTCCGTGGCGATCATCCCTGGGCAGACCGCGTTGACGGTGATGCCGAACGGGCCCAGTTCCTTGGCCGCGGCGCGGGTGAGTCCGAGGAGTCCGGTCTTGGAGGCGGTGTAGTGGGCGCCGCCGAGGGTGCTGACCATCCGTCCGGCGGTGGACGAGATGTTGATGATGCGGCCGTAGTGCTGCGCCTTCATCGTGTCCAGCGCCGCTTTGATCATCAGGAACGGGGCCGTCATGTTGACCTCGAGCGCGTGGCGCCATTCCGCGGCGGAGATCGCGGCGAATCGCGTGGTCGGGGCACTCGCCGCGTTGTTGACGATGATGTCCACCCGTCCAAACGCATCGAGCGTGCGGCGCACGATGGCCTCAGGCATGCCGTCCGCCGCCAGGTCGCCCGGCACGGCGAGCGCGCGGTCGCCCAGCGCCTCCGCGGTGGCTTTGGCCCGCGCGGCGTCCCGGACGTTGACGGCGACGGACGCACCGCGTTGGTGGAGGCGGGCCGCGGCGGCGCGGCCCAGGCCTCGGGCGGCGCCGGTGACGATCGCGACGCGTCCGGTGAAATCCTGCGGCGCGACGTCCGGCGTCATGAGACGGGCTCCGGGGTGTAGGCGCTGGCCTGGTCCAGACGGGCGGCGGCGTCGCGATCGAGGTGGAGGGTCGTCGCGGCGACGAGTTCCTCGAGCTGGCGCGGGGACGTGGCACTCGCGATCGCGGCGGTGATGCTGGGGCGCGCGATCAGCCAGGCGATCGCGACGGCGACGAGGCTCGTGTCATGCTCTCGCGCGGTCTCCTCGAGCGCGGCGATGATGCGAAGTCCCCGGTCGTTCAGGTATTTCTTGCCGACGCCCGGGCCGCGCTTGCTCGCGGAGAGGTCGCTGTCCGACCGGTATTTCCCGGAGAGGAACCCGTTGGCCAGCGAGGAGTAGGTGATGACGCCAAGCCCAGCGCGTACGCACAGCGGCTCGAGCGCCGTCTCGTAGCTCGAGCGGTCGTAGAGGTTGTAGAGCGGCTGGAGACTTTCGTAGCGGGGATATCCGTGCCGGCGGCTTGCTTCGAGCGAGGCTTCGAGCCGCGCCGGCGTGTAGTTCGACGCCCCGATCACACGGACCTTGCCCGCGCGTACGAGCTGGTCGTAGGCCTCGAGCGTTTCGTCAGGCGCCGTGTCCGGATCATCGCGATGCGACTGATAGAGATCGATGTAGGTGGTCTGGAGCCGGGTGAGCGAGCCTTCGACGGATGCCAGGATGTAGGACCGGGAGAGACCTTTGCGGGTGGGACTCAACTCCCACCCGACCTTCGTTGCGACGATCATCCGGTCGCGGTTGCCGCGGCGCTTCATCCATTCGCCGAGGATGGTCTCCGATTCGCCGCCCTTGTTGCCCGGCGCCCAGATCGAGTAGCCGTCCGCGGTATCGAGGCAATTCCCGCCGGCCGCCTCGTAGGCGTCGAGCACCGCGAACGACGCGTTCCTGTCCACGGTCCAGCCGAAGACGTTGCCACCGAAGACAAGCGTGGATATCTCTAGGCCGGAGCGGCCGAGTTTCCGTGTCTGCATGGGAATGCGAGAGTGGGAAGGGCTGGACGTGCGAGCCGGGGAAAGATACAGGTTGGCGTTTGTCCGGCCGCCGGCCGAGGATCGCGAAGAGGCTGGCCCCGGGCCAGATCCTGGCGCTGTGCCGCACGCCGGCCTCGGGGGCAGATGACCCCGTGGGTTGTCGTTCGTCTCCTGCCAGGGAGCGGCGGGCCGGGATCTGGTAGCCGGCTCCGGCAAGGCTCAGTGTTTGTCCCGAGTGTCTGGCCAGCCGCCTCGCCTGGGACGGCGATGGGTTCGCGAGAGCAGGGCCGGGACGTCACCCAAAGACCGATCGACGACGAGGTCTCGCGGCATGTCCACGACGCGCGCCCATTGGAAGGACAACACCACGGGCCTGGCTCGCATCGCGAAGCGGCTCATCCTGCGCGTCCCCTGGATCAGAACGGTGGCGCGGTATGTGGCACAGAGGCTTCGGGACGCGCGTGTCACGGGTACGGCGGCGTATTGGGAGTCGCGGTATAGCCGCGGTGACGGATCGGGGGTCGGTTCCTACGGTGTGCTTGCGCAGTTCAAGGCGGACGTCCTCAACGGCTTCGTCGCGCGGACCGGCGTGCAAACGGTGATCGAGCTCGGATGTGGCGACGCCGCGCAACTCGCGCTCTCGAGGTATCCCTCGTACGTGGGAGTCGATGTGTCGCCGACGGCAGTGGCGCGGTGCCGGGCGCAGATGGAGGGCGACGAGACGAAGCGGTTCTTCACGCTGACCGACGCCGAGGGATACCGCGGCACGTACGACCTCGCGTTGTCACTCGACGTGGTTTATCACCTGCTCGAGGATTCAGTCTTCACGGAGCACATGCAGGCGCTGTTCTCGCACGCCAGCAAGTACGTGATCATCTACAGCTCCAACCATGATGCGCGCGGCCATGCGGGGCACATCCGGCACCATTCCGTGACCGATTGGGTGGAGGCGCATGCGCGCGAGTGGCAGCAAATCGATTTCATCAAGAACCGGTATCCGTTCGACCGGAAGCGGCCGGCCGAGACCTCGTTCGCGGACTTCTACCTCTTTGGCCGCCGGTAGCCGCGGCTGGCCCGGGGCGCGCCGGGCCTCATCGGATAAGCCGTTGCGGGGCGGGTTGTTAAACGGGTGAATCGTCCGCCCGCCGGTGACGCGCAGGGGGGCGGCTCGGGTCTCGGGTGCGGGCTG
Organism: Gemmatimonadota bacterium; assembly: GCA_021324775.1. GTDB lineage: Bacteria > Gemmatimonadota > Gemmatimonadetes > Gemmatimonadales > Gemmatimonadaceae > Palsa-1248. The sequence continues at coordinate 82,007 of JAJPIM010000006.1, read as the reverse complement.
GGTGTGGTGGCGAGCGGGGGGCGTGGGTTGCGGTGTGGCCAAATGCCGCGATGTTAGACGCTCCTCGCGCGAACCAGATGTCCGGCCGCCCGGGCGAGGCGGGACCGGGCATCTCCCACCAGCCTGTTGCCTGGAGGTCGTACCATGATCCCTCTGTCGCATCTCTGGCTCCCGATTATCGCATCAGCGGTTGCCGTGTTCGTGGTGAGCGCACTGCTCCACATGCTCCTCACGTATCACAACTCCGACTACCTGAAGGTGCCAAACGAGGACGAAGTGCGCGCCGCGATCAACAAGGGCGGGCTGGCGCCGGGCCAGTACATCCTGCCGTATGCGGTGGGCATGGGGGCGAAGGACCCGGTGGCGCAGCAGAAGATGAAGGAGGGTCCGCTCGGGTTCCTGCTGCTGCGAAGGCCGTCGGGTCCCGAGATGGGTCCCGCGCTGGGCCAATGGTTCGTCCTGACGCTGGTGATTGCGTTACTGGTCGCCTATGTGGCGGCGCTGACGATCCCGCCTGGGGCGAACCACATGGGCGTATTCCGGGTGGTGTCGGCGGTCGCGTTCCTGGCGTATGCCGGCTCGCAGTCGCAGGAGGCGATCTGGCGGGCGGTGCCCTGGTCCGCGGTGGTCAAGACCATCATCGATGGTCTCGTGTTCGCGCTGGTGACGGGGGGATTGTTCGCGCTGATGTGGCCCGCGCAGTAAGCGCGGTCATTCGACGCCGTACATCTCGCCGGTGAATCCGCGCGCCTTCGCGTGTGCTCTGGCGGTGCCGAAGACGGACGGGACGAAGAGGTAGGCGAGAAGGACGAGCCAGAATTCCCGGAGCAGGGTGATATCGAGGCTGGTGAGGACACCGGCGTTGGCGCCGAGGTGGGCGGCGACGCCGGTGGCGGCAGCGAGGCCGGCGATGATGATGAGGGCGCTGTTGCCGAGCCGGCGGTGGCGGTGTCCGAGGAGGGCTGAGAGGGGGATGAAGCCGGCGGCGAGGAAGACGCCGGGCATATAGAGGTGGTACTGGCCGGAGGCGAGGCCCAGGGCTGCGAAGCCGCCGAGGAGTCCTGCGACGCCGACGAGGTCGGAGGCAAAGCGCCGGGCGGGGTAGGCGAACATGGTATTCGGCTCGGCGTGTTCGCCGATCAGGTGGCCGTACCAGACGGTGTGGTAGATAAGGAACCAGACGCCGAACCACATGGTCCAGGGGGTGGGTCCGTCCTCGCCCTGTGGGGGTCTCCGGGTGGCGGCTTCGACCCACCATGAGATGGCGGCGCCGAGGGCTGCGGGGTAGAGCAGGCCCGTGACGACACGATAGCGGACCTTTCCGCTGATGCCGTTCATGCCGGGTTCATGTCAGGCGGTCCACTCCCCGAAGACGCCCGGGGGGTCCTCGCGTTACCGAAGAGCGAGAGAGGAGAAAGGGGAAAGGAGAAAGGAGAGAAAAAGCGCCGGGCAGCAGGGCCCGCGCCCGAGACGACAGGCGATTGGTGGCAGCGGACGGTGGGGCCGTTGCCGAACAGGGCGACCTTCGGTTCTCGAACGGCCCCTGCTGCCCTCGACGACAGGCTGCGGTGGGACGGCAACGACAGTCTTACCAGGGCCGGTCGCGACCGGCCCCTACCAGGGATGGTTCCAATGCGTTGGGGCGGCTCCTGCTGCCCTCGACGACGGGCGATTGATGGCAGCGAATGGTGGGGCGGTTTGTGGCTACATCACTGGCGGCTCTACATCACGCCGGTTGCAGACCGTCACTGCCGGGTCCAGACGGTCGAGCCCAGCGGGCCGACCCATGACAGGGTGTGCGGGTCGGTGACCTGGTAGGTGCCTTCGAGGACGCGGCCGGTGTTCGATGCGGTGCGCCAGCGGTTCTTCGATGCCGTGACGGTGCCGGCGTCCTCGGTGGTCGAGGAGAGGTGGTAGGTGCCATCCGAGCGGCTGTCGATCTCCTGGTGTACCAGGGCCCCATTCACGATCGGCGACGCATCCCAGATCCCGAAGAGATCCGACGTGCGGTTCGGGTTGACGGATGACGCCTGGCGGGTCCATCGGACGGTGCCGGCCTGGGTGGTCGTCTCGAGCGTCGTCGGGTCCACGAGGATGTAGGTCCCATCGGTCACGGTCTGGGCGGAGGACACCATGTGAAAGTGGCCGGGCGATCCCGTCATGGTGCCGGATTCGAGCAGGGAGACGTGGAGGTGATAGGTGCCGTCCCTCGTGAAGCTCAGGTTGGAGACCCAGTGGCCCGACTGATCATCCTTGGTGACGCTCCATTGGCCGACGAGCGCGCTGTCCACGCTTTTGCCGCGACCGAGAACCGCGTAGCCCGCGATGGCCAGGAAGAGGACGACGAGTCCGGCGAGGCCCATCTTGCGGCGCGACGCGGCGGCGTTGGCGGCGGCCGGCGCCGAGTAAGCCGGCGCGGACGAGGCGGGAGCTGAAGGAGGCGGTGCTGAGAGAGGCGGTGCCGAGAACGCAGGTGGTGATGCGGGACCGTGGGCGTAGGCCGCCGTGCCAGCGGCGGGATTCGCTGCAGCATTCGCTGCAGCATTCGCGGACGCGAATGGCGGCTGGTGCAGCGGCGGTGGTGTGGCGGGTGTGTCCGTCTCCGTCCTGTCGTCCGAGGCTTCGCCCGGCATCAACGGGCGGGACAGCAGCAGCGTCACCGTGCGCGCGAGGTAGTCGAGGTGCTGCTCGAGTGGCGGCGTGAGGGCGTCCAGCCAGTGCTGCGCGCTGATGAAGTACTCGAGCGATTTCGACATCGGGACATCTTCGATCCGGAACGGCACGATCGGGATGCCCTTGTGCACGCCGCGTTCGACCTCGCGGCGGATCTGGCCGGACTCGTTGGCGCTGGCCGAGTAGACGAGGACCATCACGCGGGCGCCATTGATCGCGTCGATGATTTCCGAGCCCCAGTCCATCCCCGGTGTCACGTCGCGGGGCGCGATCCAGCAGCGGATGCCGCGCGATTCCAGCAGCGCGCACGCGGCATCCGCCACGGCCTTGTCGTGCGTGGAGTAACTGATGAACGCGTCGTGTGCCACGCAGCCAGCCCGGTAAAGACATTTCCGGCACCGCACCATGCCCGGCCGCGGGCAGGGGTCGCGAAGGGCCCCTGTCCGGCCGCGTGCGGTATGAGGTGCTGTAAAGCTTGCTAGATTTACAATTCACCGCAACGCCACTCCGCGCCGGGCAGGGGAGCCATATGACGGCGATCGCGATCGGCTCGCGGCAGCGGGATTCACGAGGTGCGCCCGACCGCCCGACGACGTGGCGCGAGAAGGTCGCCATCCTCGGTGCGCTGCCGAAGCTCATGGGACTTGTCTGGCGCACGCACCGCGGATACGCCACCGCGATGGTGGTCCTGCGGCTCGTCCGAAGCCTCATTCCGGTCGGGACGCTGTGGGTGGGGAAGCTCATCATCGATGCGGTGATTCAGGCGGCCAAGGGCGGCGGGACCGGGCCGCTCTGGCGGTACCTGGCCATCGAGATTGCGATCGTGCTCTCGGGCGAATTCCTGGCCCGGGCCTCATCGCTCCTGGAGTCGCTGCTCGGCGACCTGTTCTCGAACGTCGTGAGCGTGCGGCTCATGCGGCACGCGGCCACGCTCGATCTCGCGCAGTTCGAGGATCCCACGTTCTACGATCACCTCGAGCGCGCGCGGCAACAGACCACTGGGCGCATCGGGCTGATCGCACAGATCGTCGGGATGGCGCAGGGCGGCGTGACGCTCGCGACCCTCGCCGCGGCGCTGCTCGCGTACAACCCCTGGCTGCTCCTCCTCCTCGCCGCGGCGGTGTTCCCGAGCTTCCTCGGCGAGACCCACTACGCCGCGCTCAGCTACTCGCTGCTGTTCCGGCGGACGCCCGAGCGCCGGGAGCTGGACTATCTCCGCTACACGGGTGCGAGCGACGAGACCGCGAAGGAAGTGCAACTGTTCGGCCTCGCGCCGTGGCTGACGGAACGGTACCGCGATCTCGCGCAGCGGTACTTCGACGAGAACAAACAGCTCTCGATCCGGCGCAGCGTGGTGAGCGGGCTGTTGTCGGTGCTCTCGACGGTCGGGTACTACGCCGCCTACGTCGTGATTCTCCAGCGCGCGGCGGCGGGCGCGATCACGATCGGACTGCTCACGTTCCTGGCCGGCTCGTTCATGCGGAGCCGGGATCTGATCCAGCAACTGCTGCTGGCGGCGAGCGATGTGTACTCGCAGACCCTGAACCTGCGGGATCTGTTCGCGTTCTTCGAAATGCAGCCGACCATCGTGTCGCGCGCCGATGCACCGGCGGTTCCGCAGCCGATCCGCGAAGGCTTCACGTTCATCGACACGGGCTTTCAGTATCCCGGGAGCGACCGGTGGGCGGTGCGGCATCTCAACTTCACGATCCGGCCCGGGGAGCGCCTGGCGCTCGTGGGTGAGAACGGTGCGGGCAAGACGACGATCACGAAGCTGATCGCGCGCCTGTACGAGCCGACGGAAGGGCGGGTGCTGCTCGATGGGCGGGACCTGCGGGAGTACGATCTGCTGTCGCTCCGGCAGGCGATCGGCGTGATCTTCCAGGACTTCGTGCGCTACGACATGCGGTTCGACGAGAACGTCGGGGTCGGCGAGATCGAAACGACCCGGCCGTACCTCGAACAACTGAACGCGGGGGCGCGTGACAGCGCCGCTCCGGTCAGTGTGCCGGGGCCGATCACGGAGGCGGCGGACCGGTCGCTCGCCGTATCACTCCTCCCGAAGCTGCCGCGCGGCTACCGCCAGATGCTTGGCAGGCGGTTCGCAGACGGTGTGGATCTCTCGGGCGGCGAGTGGCAGAAGATCGCATTGGCGCGAGCCTACATGCGTTCGGCGCAGCTCCTCATCCTCGATGAGCCGACGGCGGCGCTCGATGCGCGGGCGGAGTACGAAGTGTTCGTGCGATTCGCGGAGCTGATGGCGGGGCGGATGGCGATCATCATCTCGCACCGGTTCTCGACGGTGCGCATGGCGGACCGGATCATCATGCTCCGGGATGGCGAGATAGCCGAAGAGGGGACGCACGACGAGCTGGTGGCGCGCGGGGCGGCGTACTCCGAGCTGTTCGAGATGCAAGCAGCGGGATACCGCTGAGGCGGCATCCCGCTGTTGTCCGGCAAAACAGATCAGAAAGTAGACGAGCGGAAAGTAGAAAGTAGAAACGACAGCGGCACGAACGTGGGATGGCGGCGGGTTGTTTTGCGGCATGAGATGGTACCGTGATGCCGCCGCATCCGTAGGGGCCGGTCGCGACCGGCCCCTACCAGGGACGAATTCGTTCCCCCTGTGCGCTGATAATCGTTCCTCCGCTAGCTATTCCGCCTGGCGTTTCGCGGTGGGGGGAAGGATGCCGTTGAGGCGCAGGTAGATCGCGACCTGGCTGTAGTGGTCGGCCCAGTCGCCCGTCGTGATCGTCATTATGCTGGCACGGGAGCGGGTCTTGCCGCCGAAGAACGGCAACTGTTCGCCGAGTTTCGAGTCATCGACGCCGGCGAGCGCCTTGGTGCAGAAGTCGAAGGTCTCCTTGAGGCGGGCGACGAGAACCTCTTTGCTGTCGGTGGCGGTGACCTTGGTGCGGGTGGGGGCTTTCATGCCGCCGATTTCGCTGCAAAAGTAGTCGTTGCCATCGGCGAGGTGCGTCATGACGGCACCGAAGGTCATCTGCGCCGGTGTCGGCGCGTAGGAGAACTTGTCCGCAGGCATGAGGTCGGCCGCGGCGGTCAGGTGTTTCGCCTCGCTGCCGGCGAATTCACGGAATGCGTCGGCGACCGGCGCCGACTGGGCCGCGGCAACACCTGGCAGGAGGGCAAGGGCGACAGCTAGGACCGGGACACGCATAGGAATGGCACTCGGGTTGGGGAAGCGTAGATGTTGCCTCGGTTGACTGCCAAAGTCCAGCGACCGCACCGTCACATCTTGGTGAGCGGGACGCTGGCGACGGGGCGAACTGATGGGTGGGGGCCGTTGGCCGAACAGGCCGACCGATGGTTGGCCGAACAGTGTTGGCTACGGCATCCGTCAGGGGCCGTTCGCGAACGGCCCCTGCTGCCCTCGTCGACGGGTTATGGCGGGACGGCGACCACAGTCCGACCGCGGGTTGTGATGCGGGGCCGAACAGTGTTGGCTGCGGCATCTGTCAGGGGCCGTTGCCCGAACAGGGCGACCTTCGGTTCGCGAACGGCCCGTGCTGCCCTCGTCGAAAGGGTTATGGCGGGACGGCGACCACAGTCCGACCGAGGGTTGTGATGTGCGGGGCCGAACGGTGTTGGCGGCGGCATCCGTCGGGGGCCGTTGCCCGAAAAGGGCTACCTTCGGTTCATGGCGGGACGGCGACCACAGTCCTACCGGGCCGGTCGCGACCGGCCCCGACCAGGGACGGACGGGTGCGGTGGACATGCTCGGAATGGGCTCACCCATCATCCCGGTCTACCACTCACCTATCATGCCGGTCCGTAGGATGCGGGAGCGATCGTTGGCTGCATCCGTCTGGGGCCGTTCAAACCGTCGATTCCGGGTGGCTGTCTCACGGGTAGCCGATCCCAGGACCGATGACGCCATTCGCACTGACGGACTTTCGGGACGCCGTGCGCGGACTACGACGGACGCCGGCTGTCACGCTCTGCGCCACGGCGTGCTTGACGCTGGGGTTGGGGGCGACCACGGCGATTGCCAGTGCGATCGACCAGGCGCTGATCAAGCGGCTGCCCTTCCGCGATCCCGGTAGGCTCACCGCCGTCTACCGGACGGGCCCGGAGGCTGACGCCTGGCCATTCTCAGCGGCCAAGTTCATCGATCTCGCCCGCAATGCACGCCGGCAGGAACTGGCCGCGATGGCCTCTACGGTCCAACTGATCTCGCTGCCGAGTGAGGGAGTGCTGGTGCGCGTGGTGCGGGTCACTGGGAATTTCTTTCCCATGCTTGGCGTCCGCGCGATGCACGGCCGCGTGCTCGGCGTCGCGGACGACGGTCTGGGGCAGGGCGCCGTCGCGGTCATGAGCGACGAGTTCTGGCACCAGCGTTTCGGGGCCGACCCGACGATCGTGGGGCGTACGATCATCGTGGACGGAACGCCGACCACCATCATCGGGACGCTGCCGCCGGGATTTCACGTGCCGCATGGCCGAGACGAGCTGAGCGCTCCGCTGTGGGTGCCGACGCGATTCACGGCCAGCGAGCGCAACCCTCACAACGGCAACTTCCTCAAGGTGCTCGGACGGCTCAAGCCCGGAGTCGCGGTTGGTGAGGCGAATCTCGAACTCCGGTCGCTCGTGCACGCGATGATTGCGATCTATCCCATGATGCGCGGCGAGTCGGCGCGTGCCGTGCCCCTTCAATCCGACAGCGTCCAGAGCGTCCGGACGCCATTGCTGCTCGTGTTCGGCGCCGTGTGCGCCGTGCTGCTGATCGCGGCCGCGAATGCCGGCAGTCTCATGCTCGCGCGTGGCGTCCGCCGCGAGCGTGAGACCGCGGTCCGCACCGCGCTCGGCGCCACCAGGTGGGCCGTCATGCGTCCTGCGCTTGCCGAGTGCCTGATCCTCACGACGGCGGGCGGCCTCGCGGGGCTCGTGGTTGCGTGGACGGCGGTGCGCGCGATCGGCAGACTGGCGAGCGCGCAGCTCCCGCAACTGGCTGGCGCGGCGATCGAGATGCGGATCGTGGTCTTTGCTCTCGCATTGTCTGGGCTCGTGGGGCTGGCGTGTGGGGCGTTGCCGGCCTGGCACAGCACGACCGTCGATCCCGAGCAGGCGTTGCGGGGAGGCAGTGGCGCAGGTGCAAGCCGTGCGCAGCACCGAGCGCTCAGCGGTCTGGTGATCGGCGAAGTCGCGCTCTCGCTCACATTGCTCATCGGCGCGAGCCTCGTGCTCCGCGGATTCACCAGGCTCGTGAACCGGGACCCCGGGTTCGACCCGCGGCCGGTGCTGACGCTCACGGCGAGTGTTTCGCCGCAGCGGTACGGCGACAGCGGTGCGACGCAGGGGTTCCTGCGTCCCGCGCTCGCCGCCATCGAGCAACTGCCTGGCGTCCAGAGTGCCGGTGCAATCTCCGATCTGCCATACTCGCAATGGGGATCGAACTCCAGCATCCGGTACGAGGGGCAGCCCAACATCGATCCCGATTATCTGCCGCGTGCGGAAGACCGCGACGGGACCCCCGAATTGTATCGGGCCTTCGGACAGCGACTCATCGCCGGGCGGGCGCTCCGCTGGGATGACGACGACCGGTCCGGCGTCCCGCGTGTCGTCGTGGTGAACGAGGCGCTCGCGCGCCGTGACTTCCCGCACGGCGATGCGATCGGCAAGCGGTTCCACCTCCGCATGAGCGACACGATATTCGCTACGATCGCCGGCGTGGTGAGCGATATTCCAAACGCCGGCCCGATCGATCCGCCCGTACCCGAGGTCTACTGGCCGTATGCCCAGGGTGATGCGCGCGGGAGCACGACATATGCCATCGTCGTGCGCGCGGCGCGAGGCGATCCCGTCGCAATAGAGCACGCGGTACGCGCCGCGATCCTCACGGTGGATCCGGCGGCTGCGATCTCGGACATGGTGCCGATGACGGATGTCATGGCGGCGAGCGTTGGCACGCCCCGGTTCTATCTCACACTCATCGGGACGTTCGCGCTCGTGGCGGCCGTGCTGGCGGTGGCTGGCCTCTACGGCGTGATGAGTTACGCCGTGGCGCAGCGAACGCGCGAACTCGGGATCCGTGCCGCGCTGGGCAGTCCGCAATCCCGGACATTGGCGATGGTCACCCAGCGTGGCATGCGGCTGGTCGGCATCGGGGTCGTGGGGGGTGCTATCGGTGCCGCGCTCGCGACGCGCGTGCTGGCGAGCCTGCTGTACGGTGTGAGTCCGGCCGATGCGCCGACCTGGATCGTGGCCACGCTGGCGCTGGTGGCGGCGGGCGTGACGGCGTCGGTCATTCCCGCCGTGCGCGCGATGCGAGTCGACCCGGTGATCGCGATACGAACGGACTAAGAGAAAAGGGGAGAGGAGAAAGGAGAGAGGAGACTTCGCGCGAGGGGACTCCTCCGCATACGTTCGTAGGCATGCTCTTGCGATTCGCCTTCACGGCCGCTGTGCTCCTGGCGTGCGCGGGCGCGGGACGTGCCGCCGCTCAGGATCAGCCGACGCCCATCCGTCCCGACTCCGTCTTGACCCCGGGGGCAGTCCTCGCCGTGTCGGATACGGACGTCTGCACCCCTGGGTACTCATCGCGGGTGCGGCATGTGACTGCCGAGATAAAGCGAGAGGTGTATGCCGAGTACGGCGTCACGGTGCATGCGCCCGGCGACTACGAAGTCGACCACCTCATCAGTCTGGAAATCGGCGGCTCGAACTCCATCAAGAACCTCTGGCCGGAGTCGTATCTCACGCAGCCGTGGAACGCACACGTCAAAGACGCGCTGGAGAACCGGCTGCATCGGATGGTGTGTGCGCATACCATCTCGCTCACGACCGCACAGGATGCGATCGCCAGGGACTGGATCGCGGCGTACCAGAAATACATGCCGGCGCGGCGGCGGGTAGCGGAACAGTGAGCGCGGGCACGTCATGGCGCTGAACCAGAAACTGACGCGCCTCATCGCGGGGCGGTCGGTGGCGGGAGCCGACACCGACACCGCGCAGTGCGTCGTGCATTTCGGCGATGGGTCGACGATGACTGTGAAGGTGGCGGCGCCGCCGGGGTCGGCGGACAGCCGGGGCACGGTAACGCGCGTGCGGCAGGCCGGGACGGCGCTGGATGTCGATCTCTCTGGTGGCGCGACGATCTCTTTCATCACGCCGGAGCCGATGGCCAGCGTGATGGTGCGGGCCGCGAACGGGTCCCTGGAGTACGCGGACTAAAAAAGCAGAAAGTAGCGGTACAGAAAGTAGAAAGTAGACAAAAAAACCAACACGCGGGTCAGCGCGCGGCGACGACGGTTGCGGGTGGCTGCACGTTTACCAGCAGGGGCGCCGTCAGGATCATCCCGTTTCGCTTCACCTGCACCCAGACGTGGTACTGGCCCGGCTGCGGGAACGCGTACGGGAACGACACCGTGTCGCTGGCCAGCATCGGCATGGTCATCGCCGCCGTGCTGGCGGCGACGCGCTTCGCGACGTCTCCGTCGATCGTGTCGGCCGCAGTGCGCACGGCGAACGCCATCTGTGAGGCCGCGGAGATCGTGCCCATCGGGTGCAGGTGGATGAACACCGAGCCGTCATCGCGCTCGACCACGGCGTGGCCGGCCATGCCCATATAGGGCTGCAGCACGGCAGGCCGTCCGCCGGGCGCGTCAATCACGAACCGGAGTCTCGCATCGCCTCCGGCTACCGGCGCGGCACCACCGCCCACCAAACGGAGCGTGGATCCATCGGCGAGCGTCACGGGAGTGCCAAGCGGCACGGCGGCCACCGCGCTCCAGGCGTCGTCAGTGTCGCGAGCGGCGTCCGTCGCCGCTCCGGCGGGTGACACAGGCATGGTGCCGCTCGCTCGCGTGCCCGATCGTGTCGTTACGGAGTGCGGCGGCGCGGGTGCGGGTGGTTCGGGCAGATCGACCGTCGCGACCAGTGTCTTGCCGAATCCGCTCTCGTGCACGATGTCCGCGAACACGCGGTACCGGCCTGCAGCGAGCGGCGGGAGCTGGGCCGTGAACGTCGTCGAGTCCACGGTTGCGGGATGCAGATGCGCGAACGCGAACGGCGCGGCCTCGCTGACCAGGAACAGATGCATGATCTTGCCGTGGTCCGGGATCAGCGGGCCCCAGCCGGTCGCGCGGTGGGCGATCTGCCACGTCGTGTCGCCGCGGTGGGTCCACTCGCTGTCGACGATCGTGAATGCGAGTGCGCGTCCGGCGTCCGTCACTTCCGCGCGCGTTGCCATCGGGTGATACAGCTCGCGCTGGAAGCTGCGGTCCTCGCTGTTCCACCAACTGCGTCCGCCGTAGAGGATGAGCGCCACGAACAGAGCGGTCGCCGCCATCGCGAAGCGGGCCTGCCGGCGGCGGGCGGGATCAGGCATGTCGCCTGGCGGCAGCGTGCTCTCTCGCACCGCGGCCCCGACGATCGACACGGCGCCGAGGAAGAGCGCGATCCCGATGACGGCAAGCACGGCGCCCAGCCAGGGGTAGAGCGCCAGTCTCTGCGTGGCGACGGCGACCACGGGAACGATGGCGATCCCCGTGCCGGCGTGCCCCGTGACCTGCACGGTGACCTCGTTCGAACCAGCCGCCATGATCCACAGCTTGCCGAAATACGAATTCGGGCCGGCCGCGTCGGGTGCTGCGTCCTCGAGCGGCGGCGCGGTCACCGTGCTGAAGTGGTTGACACCGACGGCCACGCGGCCGGGTGGGGTGCCGGACGCACCGGAGACGCGCACCGCGATCTGTGCAACGCCGGGTACGACGCCAGGCATCCTCACCACCACCAGCACGTGATACGGGCCGGCGGCCCCTTCGTAGTACACGTCGGGGCTTCCGATGTGGGCCGAATTCGCGGCGACGATCGCCGCCAGACCAATAATCCGCCGCAGGGTCCGCAGCGCCTTCAGCAGTCCCTTCAGTCCCTTCAGCGCGCGCGACCACCGCGCCGCGGCACGCATCACCGCGTCACGCGCGACATGCCGTTGCCCCACCACAACCCGACGCGGGCCGACGCGGCCGCGAGCAGCGTCGCGATGCCCAGGCCGCGGGCAAATGGCAGGAGCGCGAACGTGCGGTGCGGTCCGTCGAGTCCCCAGTACTGATAGCGCCAGCTTCCGAGCGGACGATTGTAATCCCACTGGTCGGCGGCAAAGAAGAAGTTGCGTCCCCACGGCGTGAGCAGGAACTCCGACCAGAACCAGTGCACGGCGACCATGATCGCGACGAACGTGACGCCGAGGAGCAGGGCGAGGAGCCAATCGCTGGCGCCGCCGCGGGTCTCGGGGCCGGACGCTGCGGCGTTTCGCAGGGCCGCCCCGGATCGCCGGAGCTCGATATCCAGGGCGGCGGCCGGGATGATGAGGAGGAGCGGGAAGAACGGCGGCACCATGTGCGTGACGGGATTGTAGATCGGCGCGAGCTTCGGCGTCGCAGGGAAGAGCTGCAGCGTCCACATCATCACGAGGACGATGCCCATATAGACCGCGGCCGTCTTCGTCGCCGGCCATGCGAGGCGTGAGGCGCGGGCGAAGGCGACGAGGAAGATCGGAAACACGGCGCCCGTGATCTCGTAGAACATCGCCGAGTGCATGCGGTTAGCGGCGGCCGCGTACTGCATGATCAGCGTGGCGATCATGGTGATGAGAATGCCGCCGGCTACCGCGTAGCTCCGGCCGAACCGGTGCTGGTCATCCGCCGTGCGGGCCTGGTTCTGCACGGCGAGCACCATGAGGAGCGCGCCGGCCTCGATCGCGGCCATGCCGAGTGCGAGCACCATGTGTGGCGGGCTGACGATCGTGACGTCGAGGCCGTAGGCGTTGTGCCACCAGTCGTCGAACGGCGCCGACGCGATCATGAGGATCGTGCCCCAGATGCAGACCCAGGCGCCGAGGGGGCCGCGAAATCCCCAGAAGCGGACCGTGGAACCGCGGGCGGCGTCGTCGCCGGCGAACGTAGTACGGAGCACGAGCCAGCCGCAACTCAGACCCGACAGCGTCGCCGCGAATTGTTCGAGGACGTGGGGATACGTCCAGAACGTGTCGCGGCCGACCGTGCGGTGCCACGAGATGTCCCAGATCAATCCGACGACGATGCATGCCGACGCGGTGAGCACGGCGTAGAGCGTCCACGTGGTGTCGATGGCGCGCGACCGGACGCGGGCCCCAGCGAAATCCCCGTGATCCACGGTCGTGGCGGTCATTGCATCGTGGGCTGGTGAGGTGTGGGCTCGAACCAGCGCATCAACAGCGTTGAATTCAGCGTACCGATTCCGCGGGCTGGCCGCTGGCTTGAAACAGCGAGACGAAGCTATCGAGGTCGGGGTCCGCGACATCGGAGACCGCCCAGAACGTCATGCCATCGCGCACCCAGTGGCGGATGTGGTATCCGCGCACCGTGGCGGGCGCGGCATCGTGGAGTGCGTCATGCGGGGCATCCGTCGTGGCGGGCCAGATGAACAAGTTGACGACGTGTTTCGCGCGCCCGTACACGAGAGCGGCGACCGGGCGGCCATCCAGATAGTCCAGACGGCCGCCAACGAGCGGAAAGCCCTGGGTGGTGAGGTCCGGCACCGGCGGCGAGAAATCGAGCTTCCCGTCGAACCATGGCTTGACCGTATGCCGGTCCGAGGACGCGACATCGATCAAGTGGCTGGCCTCGAGCGACCGCACGTGGCTCGCGACCACGGCGTCGCGCAACCCCGATCCGGCGCTATCGGGCGAGCGTCCGTAGGCGACGCCGAGCATCCAGGCGCCGGCGCCGACGACGATGTACAGGGCGGCTGCGGCGAGCCATTGCGGCCGGACGCGCGGCCTGTTGCCGCGCTGCATGCCGAAGTGCTCCGCGCCGAGCCGTTGCGGGCCCTGGCGTGTGGCGCCCGATTCCTGCGCGGCGGGTATCGCCGTCCGGACGGCGTCGAGGATCCGCGCCCGCAGCGCATCCGGTGCGGCCAGTGCGGGGAGCTCATCGCGAATCGCGCCGCTCAGCGCCCGCAGCTCGGCGAGGTGCCGTGCGCACGCTTCACAGCCGGCGATGTGCGACTCGACGGATACCGCGGCCGAGGGATCGAGCTCGCCATCGAGGTACGGGGCGATCAACGGCCGGATCTCATCGCATGTCATGACGACATCCTCCGGCGAAGCTCCGGTGCGAGCGCATCGCGCAGGCGCTGGCGGGCTCGCGCGAGCCGCGACATGACCGTTCCGACGGGCACACCGGCCACATCCGCGATCTCCTTGTAGGAATATCCGTGCACCTCGCGCAAGACCACCGCCTCGCGGAACTCGAATGGCAACCGTCCGACCGCTTCGCGCACCGATTCAGCGGCCACGTGATCCGTCTGGCCGGGCGCCGTCCCGGCGTCGTCGCCTTCCGGTGTGTGGATCTCTTCGTCGAACGATGCCGTGATGGGGCCCGTGCGGGAGCGCTGGTGGCGCGTGCGGCACGTGTTGCGAACGATGGCCAGCAGCCATGCGCGGCCATCGCCGCCCCGGAACCCTCCGAAGTACGAGAGAGCGCGCAGATACGCGTCCTGCACCGCATCGCGCGCCTCGTCCTCGTCGCGCAGGAGGTAGCGCGCGAGGGTATAGGCCGCGTCCATGTGTGGCACGACGGCCTGTTCGAACGGCGTCATGGCGTCAGACCGCACCTCGTCCTCGTTCGCGGGTCCGGCCGCGAGTATCGTACGTAGCATTGCATATCAGGAGACCTCGGCACTGCCCAAGATATTCCCGGGGACGTGTGGGAGGCGGACAAGCATGGCATCTGTTGCGGCGTCCGTCCGGGGGCCGTTGCCCGAAGGGGGCGGCCTGCGCTTCACGAACCGGCCCCGCAGCCCTCGGCAACTGGCGACGGCGGGACTGCGACCACGGTCTTACTGGCCGGTCGCGACCGGCCCCTACCAGGGACGAATTCGTTGCGCGGGCCGGCCCGAGTGCCTGCCGCCGTTCCGGGGCGGGGAATAAATCCGGCCCCCCCGGAGTCATCGCACCCAGGAAATGGGCGGTGGCTTGGGCACGTGCCGGGCTGCCACGGACGCAACGGGCCGAGGAGGGGACGGTGGGCGAGCGAGACAGCGGTGTGATCGGGGCGATCGGGGCGAACGCCAAATACATCACGGATGATCTGGCGGCAGAGGACGGCGTCGACCGGCGCGGCTTTCTGACCTGTATGGCGTGGGCGGGCAGCGCGGTGTTGTGGAGCATGGCGGGTGGAGTGCCGGTGTCGGCGGCCCTGGGGAAAGCGGGGACACGACTCGCTGCCGGCGCGGGCAAGTCCGGGCTGTTCTTCGCGCAGATCAGCGACAGCCACATGGGGTTCAACAAAGCGGCGAACAGCGATGTGGCGGCGACATTCCAGGAGGCGATCACGCGGCTTAACGCGCTGCCGCAGCAGCCGGAGTTTCTGTTGCACACGGGCGACATCAGCCATCTGTCGCAGGCGGCCGAGTTCGACGCAGTGGACCAGATGATCAAGGGCGCGAGGACGAAGACCGGGCGTGTGTTCTACGTGCCGGGCGAGCACGACGTGCTCGACGACGCGGGCGCGCAGTACCTGCAGCGCTACGGCAAGGGTGCGACCGGGCACGGGTGGTACAGCTTCGACCACAGTGGCGTCCATTTCATCGGTCTCGTGAACGTGCTGGATCTCAAGCCCGGCGGGTTGGGTAATCTGGGCGCCGAGCAGCTCGCGTGGCTGGCGCGGGACGTCAAGGGATTGCCGTCGAGCACACCGATCGTGGTCTTTGCGCACGTGCCGCTGTGGGCGGTCTATCCGCAGTGGGGCTGGGGGACGGACGATGGCACGCAGGCACTGTCGGTCCTGAAGCGATTTGGCTCCGTGACAGTGCTGAACGGCCACATCCACCAGGCCATTCAGAAAGTCGAGGGCAACATGACATTCCATACCGCGCTCTCGACCGCATTCCCGCAACCCGCGCCCGGTACGGCCGGTGCACCCGGTCCGGTGGACGTCGGCGCCGAGCGGTTGCGCAGTTTCCTCGGGATCACGAGCATCCGCTACGCGGGGACGCTTGGTCCGCTGGCGGTCGTCGACAGCTCACTCGCCGGGACTCCGGTCGCCGTCGCAGGGGCGGGTTCGGAGAATCCCCGGGCGAAGGCGCGCCAGTCGAAGCCACTCGCGGACAACGAAGTGGGCATCGACAACTTCAGCTTCATACCGCCGAACCGCACCGTCGCCGCGGGCACCACTGTCACCTGGATCAACCGCGACGACGTACCGCACCGGATCGGGAGCGCGGACCAGAAGTTCCCGCTCGGCCCGGTGATCGACACCGACCAGCACTATTCCTATACGTTCGCGGCGCCGGGCACATACAAGTATTTCTGCACCGTGCATCCGACCATGACCGGCGTCATCACGGTGACCGGCGGATAACTGCTGGCGCGCGTGCCCCCGGCGGTCATACACTTGACCGCCGTGGGCGGACCGTGGGCGGCGATCATCGGACGCGGCGTGTGCCGGCGCGTCATCACTCGGGCGGCGTGGGGCGCCGTTGCGTGGGCGATCGCCGTCCCTGCGGGCGCGCAGGGCTACCTGCACGCCGGCGACATCGATGCGATGCCGGTCGGGCGGGCCGGCGAACGCATCTCGTACGGTCCGGACTCGCTCGAGTTCGGGGAACTGCGCCTGCCAGCGGGGGAAGGGGCTCCGTATCCGGTCGCGGTGATCATCCACGGCGGGTGCTGGGTCGCGCGGTACGCGACGCTGCGCAACACGGCGCCGCTTGCCAGCGCGTTGGCTGGCGCCGGCATTGCGACGTGGAACGCCGAGTACCGGCGAGCGGACCGGCCGGGCGGCGGATGGCCGGGGACATTCGAGGACGTTGGCCGGGCGGTGGACTTCATCCGGACACTCGCGCCAAAGTACGGACTCGATACGACGCGTGTGATCGTCATGGGGCATTCGGCGGGCGGGCATCTGGCGCTGTGGGTTGCGGCGCGGCGGCGGCTTCCCGCGACGTCGGCCCTCGCGCCGGCGGCCACGCCGCTGCCATTGCGAGGCGTCGTGGCGCTGGCCGGGCCGCCCGATCTCCGGTCGTATTACGCGCCGGACACCGCGTCGTGCGGAGAGGGGGCCGGAGAGCTCTTAGGGGGGCCGCCCGCGCGTGAGGCAGAGCGCGCCCACGACGGGTCGCCGTCGTCCTTCTTCCCGCTTGGGGTGAGACAGATCTGGATCGGCGCGGCGGACGACCAGATCGTACCGCCCGAGCAGCAGCTCGCGCCGTGGGCGGCTGCGGCCCGGCGCGCGGGCGACCGGGTGACATTGACCGTGGTCCCACGCTCGTCGCATTTCGAGCTCATCGCGCCGGGTACGGAGGCATATCGGGTGGTGCTCGCGGCTGTGCGGTCCTTGGTATCCGGGGATCAATAGGGGCGACGGCCGGGGGAGGAGCGACGGCCGGGGGCCGGATCGTGTCCCGAAGAATGCGGGTGTGAGTGCTGGCGCGGCTGTTTTGCGCATAGCGGGTTACATCGCCCACCCGACACGACCAGGAGGCCGCGCGCCCATGTAACACACCTTCCGCACCATGTACGCGGGCATTCATCATCCCGTTCCGGCTGATCACGCACGCGGGTACTTGCCGGCTTCCGCCGGCGTGACCAATTTCGCCCCCTGCGGTTCAGCGGTGCCCGGCACAGACATGAGCCGTTCACATTCGGTGAGTTCGTCGCGGTCTCCCCATCATCCGGAGTGTTTATGAAGGCATTGAGGCGTGCAGTTTCGCTTTGCTGCGTCACCGTTCTTTGTGCGGCGTGCTACCACGCGACGATCGTGACTGGCAAGCCGGAATCGCAGACCGTCGTCGAGAAGCAGTGGGCGTCGTCGTTCATATTCGGACTCGTGCCGCCTGACGTGATGGACGTGTCGAAGGACTGTCCGGACGGCGTCGCGAAGGTCGAGACGCAACACAGCTTCCTGAACGCGCTCGTGGCCGCGATCACGTTCCAGATCTATACGCCGATGGATCTCAAGGTGACGTGCACCGGCTCGGGCGGACACGCGTCAGCGGACTACACGGTGCCGGAGAACGGAACGCAGGCCGAGCGGCAGGCAGTGATCAACGAGGCCGCGAACGCGGCGATCACGAGCGGCAAGCCGGTGACGGTGAAGTTCTAGATTTTCGCTGGCCGGAACGCCGGGGAGAACCCAACGGCAGGGTGGGCATAGCCTCCCTGCCGTTTCTCATCCGGTCGTTCAGGAATGCATGCCCAGCGCGTCGAGCCAGGGCGGGCGGCTCTCCGGCGGACCCGTCCAGCCGAGGCGCGCCAGCATCGCGATGAAGAGGCGCCGGTCGTAGAGCGACGGGTACACGAACGGATCGTAGTCCACGATCTCGTAGCCCCATTGCAGGGCCTTCCGCCCCAGGTCATCCGGATCGGCGCTCGAGCAGACGAGGGCGCCGCGAGGCGAGCCGAAATCACGGAGCCAGGCCAGCGCCGCGGCGGATTCGCCGCGCGGGCCGATCGCCGCGAACGGGGATACGAGCCCGATCCCGAGGTCGCGGGCTGCTTCCCGCCAGAGTGTCGTGATGTGTTCATCGACATCGGTAATCGGCATACGGCAGTCTTACCCTGGTGAACGTACCGGCCGGCGCCGTGCGGACCCTCGCGGTCCGTCATCGATCCGGCCATGCGTCCTCGCTGTCCCTCCCCGGACCCAGGCGTCGCGCGGCGGTGTGCGTCCCGCCAGATTTGCGACGGCTGAGGAGCCCAGGTCCGGCCACATCACCCAGATCAACCCACACATCAACCTTTGATCGTGCGGGGTTGTCGAACTGCCCGGAGCACCGGCCACCGTCCGCAGATCCACCGTCTTCGCCCCCGCCCGCACCCCCCCACATATGACTCGCCAAGCCCCTGTGATGGCACGCCTCCCGATCCAGCCCCCCAACGGGGGTTGCCACGCGTCCCGCCGCGTGTCACAGAACCGCCACCGCGGCGTCCTCGGCGCCGTGGTGATGGCCGCCATCGCGACTGGTGCGGGCGCGGGGGCGGCCCGGGCCCAGGGGGAGCCGCAGACGCGGTCGGAGCGAACGGCGCACTCGGCGCCCATCGCCAGCGTGCGTTACGACGTGACCCTCGACTCGGCCACCAACCGTACACGCACACTCGACGTGGCGATGCACTTCACGGTGGGCGGGCCGGGGCCGGTGGTGCTGGCGCTGCCCGCGTGGACTCCCGGTCACTACGTGCTGCTCTGGTTCGCGCGGCGCGTGTCGCACTTCACGCCCACGATGGACGGGGCGACGCTCTCCTGGCGCCAACTCGATTTCCAGACCTGGGAACTCGAAGGGACGAAGCCGGGCGCGAACGTGACCGTGGATTTCAAGTACCTGGCGGACACGATCGATCGTGCGGTGGCGTGGACGCGCCCGGACTTCGGGTTCTTCAACGGCACGAACGTGTTCATGTATCCGGTGGGGCACGGCTTCGACTGGCCGGCGCAGGTGACGATCCACACCGATCCCGGGTGGAACATCGCGACCGGGATGCACGAAATCGCGGGCGGCGCGGGCGGCGCCGGCGGATCGGCCGCGCGCACGTTCTCGGCGCGGAACTATCACGATCTCGTGGACATGCCGTTCTTCATCGGGCGGTTCGATTTCGATAGCGTGCAGGTGAACGGCCCCGCCGGGGGCCGGGGAGGCGCCGCGGCCCATTGGGTGCGTGCGGCGAGTTATCCCGCCGGACTCGTGACGGGTGCGCGGATGACGCGGCTCCTGGACTGGCTGCACCGGCTGGCCGAGTCGCACGCGAAGGTTTTTCACGACATGGAGTGGGGGACGTACACCGTCCTGCAGATCATCGACGCGCATCCGAACGGCGGAGGGCTCGAGCATCAGAACTCGCAAGTCGACGAGTTCAGTCCGGAGGCGATCGACGCGCCGGGCCTCTCGGGGCTTTACTCTCACGAGATGTTCCACTCGTGGAATGTGAAGCGGCTGCGCCCCGCGGACCTGGTGCCGTACCGCTACGACGATGCAGAGCCCACCGGGTGGTTGTGGATGAGCGAGGGCATCACCGACTACTACAGCGACGTGGACGTGATGCGGTCCGGGATCGGCGATTCGCTCGGATTCCTGGCGGCGACCGGGCAGAAGATCACGGGCGTGGGCACCGTCACGCCGACGGCGCTCGCGGACGCCTCGCTTGGCGCGTGGGTGGCGCCGACGGACGGTTCCGCGGGGTTGTACTATCCCAAGGGCTCGCTGGCGGGGTTCATGCTCGACGTGCTGATACGCGACGCCAGCGACAACCATCACTCGCTCGACGACGTGATGCGATCGCTGTACGAGACCACGTACAAGCAGGGGCGCGGATTCACGGCGGCCGAGTGGTGGGGAGCGGTGGCGGCGGCGGCGCGTCCGGGAACGCCGACGGTGCCGTTCGCCGAAGTGAACCGGCGGTATATCGAGGGGCGCGACCCGTATCCGTGGGAAGTCATTCTCCAGCGGGCCGGGCTGCGGATGACGACCGACACCGTGAAGAGCCTGCAAGCCGGCGCCGGCGTCTCGAGCGACGCCAACGGCGTGTTGACGGTGACATTCGTCGCCCCGTCGGGCGCGGCGGCGGCCGCGGGGATTCAGGCGGGCGACCGTCTCGTGCGCCTCGGCGATGTGGAGGCGCACGGGGATTCATCCCTGGCCTCGTTCCGGCGGCGGTATGCGACCGCGTCCGGGTCCGTACCGGTGGTGATCTCGCGTGGCGGGCAGGAGATGACCGTACAGGTGGCGATCCGGAGCAGGACCGACATCCTCGCGCACATCATCATGGATCCGGGTGCGTCGCTGAAAGCGATGCGGGTGCGGCACGGGTTGTTCACGGGGACGACGGAGTAAGCGGAAAGGGGAAAGGGGACTGGGGACTGGGGACTGGAGACACGGCACGGGTGCCCGTAGCGGGGCGAACGGGGTAGTATTTTTCCGCTGGTCCCATCGTCGCCTCCTACCCTTTCTGTCATGTCATTCAGATTTCGCGCCGCAATCCTGTGTGCGGCGCTTGCATTCGCTGCGTTCCTGTCCCACCGGGTTGCTGCGCAGCAGTTCTCGGCCGTGATGGTGGATTCGCACGGGAGCGAAGTGGCGCGCACGCCGTTCAACGTCGGTGACGGCAAAGTGCGGTGGGAGACGACGCGGGGTGATTCGGTGACCGGTGCGGTGATCCTGGATTTCCGGCGCCGGACGCTGGTTGCGCTCGACGATCAGACGGAGCAGTACTACACGCCGTCGGGCGACGACCCGGTGACGGAGCTGGCCGATCTGTTCTTCATCATGCGGCCGACCGACATCCGAGATCCGTGCAAGGGATGGAACGCGGCGGCGACGGCGGACAAGGCGGAGCCGCCACATTTCGCCTGCCAGAGCCTGGGTGCCGACACCGTGAACGGGCGGCCGGCGGACAAGTGGCAACTCACGTACAAGCGGAGCGGGAAGACGGGGTAC
The DNA here is from genome assembly GCA_021324775.1 of Gemmatimonadota bacterium. Taxonomy (GTDB): domain Bacteria; phylum Gemmatimonadota; class Gemmatimonadetes; order Gemmatimonadales; family Gemmatimonadaceae; genus Palsa-1248. The sequence continues at coordinate 60,905 of JAJPIM010000006.1, read as the reverse complement.
GCGTGGATCGATCCGGAACTGCACTATCTGGTCAAGATGCAGGATCCGGCGGCGCAGACCACGATGCAGGTGCGCAACGTGAAGGAGGGGCCACAGGCGCCGTCGCTGTTCACGATCCCGGCGAGTTACACCAAGATGGACCCTCCGGCTCCGCCTCGTCCGTCGCATCCGTAGCCTCGCCCTTCGGGCGAGGAGAAAGGGGAAAGGGGAAAGGGGAAAGGGAATGGGGAAAAGGGAATGGGGAAAAGGGACTGGGGAAAAGGGACTGGGGAAAAGGGACTGGGGAAAAGGGACTGGGGAAAAGGGACTGGGGAAAAGGGACTGGGGAAAAGGGATTGGGGAAAAGGGAATGGGGAAAAGGGACTGGGGAAAAGGGACTGGGGAATAGGGAATGGGGAAAAGGGAATGGGGGCTACAGCGCGGGCTACGGTCGCCTTCTAGGCTGGTGGAGAACCCCCTCCAACTGCCACTAACAGGCAGCGGCTGGGCGACTTAGGTTAGCCCCATCCGCGGGTCGTGCGTCTTCCTCCCACATCCTCCCTCCATGCGCAACTACGTGACTGAGGCGATCGGGACGTTTTTCCTGGTGCTGACGGTTGGTCTGACGGTGAGCCAGAACGTGCCGATGGCGCCGCTCGCGATTGGCTCGTCGCTCATGATCATGGTGTACATGGGCGGCCATATCTCGGGCGGTCACTACAATCCTGCGGTGAGCCTCGCGGTATTCCTCCGCGGGAAGTTGCAGGGGCGCGACCTGGTGGGGTACTGGATCTCGCAGTTCGTTGGCGCGATCCTCGCCGCTGGGATGGTGTACGTGGCGCTCGGTGCGACATTCGCAGCGAAGCCCGGCAACGGCGTGACGTTCTGGACCGCGGTGATGATCGAGCTGGTGTACACGTTCGCGTTGTGCATCGTGGTGCTGCACACCGCGACCACGTCCGACACCGAAGGCAACTCGTACTACGGGCTGGCGATCGGATTCACCATCGTGGTCGCGGCGTTCGCGGGCGGGGCGATCAGTGGCGGGGCGTTCAATCCCGCGGTGGGGATCGGGCCGGCGATCTATGCGGCGTTCCTGGGACAGGCGGGTGCGCTGTCGCACGTGTGGATCTATCTGATCGGGCCGTTGGTGGGAGGCGCGCTGGCCGCCGCAGTGTTCCGGGTGCAGGTCCCGTACGCGATCGATACCAAGCGGCCGCCGATTCCGAAGCCGTAGAGCGGTTTCCCGAGCCGCCGCTAGAGTGGCGGCTCGTTGCCTTCGGCGAGGGGCGAGATCGTGACCGTGTGACCTGACCACCAGCAGCGGGCGTTCACGGTGATCGCGAGCGTGTTCAGCACGTGCGAGATCGGCATTCCGCGGAACGTCCTGGTCACGTGCCGTTGCGCGAGCGACGGGTCGGAGATCACGATGTCGATGTCGTACCACCGCTCCAACTCGCGGACGACGTCGCCGAGGGAGGTGCGCTCGAAGACGAGCTGACCGCTGGTCCATCCTTCCATGCCGGCGACGTCGGCGTGGGGAATCACCGTCGTCTGGCCACGCGCATCGACGCGGGCGATCTCACCCGCGGTGACGATGGTGGCGCCTCCCTCACCGACCGCCGACGCCCAGGGGCGGGCGGTGGGCGTGACGGGCGGGGATTCGATGCGGACGGCGCCGGCTGCCACGGCGACCTGCATCCGGACCTGCGTGCGAACCTGCGTGCGAACCTGCGTGCGAACCTGGTTCCGGGCGGCCGTGGGGGTAGCGTTCTGTGTCTGGTCATGCGTGTAGGCGTCCACGACGAACTCGGTACCGATATCGCGGATGCGTTCGCCGGCGGCGATGACGGTGAACGGGTGGAGCGAGTCGTGGACCACCTCGAAGTACGCCTTGCCGTCGAGCGTGACCTCGCGGGTGGTGCGGCCGAATCCCGCGGGCGCGGTGAGCCGGCTGTCGGGGGCGAGCGTGACATGCGAGCCGTCGAGGAGCGTGACCGTCAACCGCTGGCCGCGCCCCGTGATGGCGACCTGTGGTGATTCCGGCGCCGCGGCGGCCGGTGTCCGGCCGCCGGCCGGCCGCAGGGACCGAATCGCGACGCCAGCGGCCAGCGCGCAGATGCCGGCGGCGGCCACGACGCCGGCCGTATTCGCCAGCCACCGCGAGCGCGCGGGGCGTTCGAATGGGGAACCCAGTGGGGAGGAGCGGGAGCCGGCGCGGGCGGCCGCCTGTGCGGCGGGCGCGTGCATCTGGCGCGAGACAGAGAGCCATGCCTGATCGGCGTCGTATCGCGGGCGGCGCAGGCTATCCGCGGCCGCGGCGAGGCGGGCCACCGTTGCACGCCGCCGCACGTCGGTTCCGGCCCAGCGGTCGAGCGCGGCGCGGTCCCCCGGGGAAGCTTCGCCCGCGAGGATGCGCTCTACGAGATGCCGGTCCACCGAATCGCCACCGCCGGGGCGGCCGGGCGCCTGGTCGTGCAGTGCGTGCCTCAGGTCCTGTGTTGACCAAAGATACAATTGAGAGGCGTCTGCTCCTTCATTTCGTGCACGATTCTGGCCACGTTGGGGCGAGCAGTGGCTGCGATGGGGCAAGCGGCCGGATGTCTTTATGGGCCCGTGACGACGACGGGCAAAATGACCGGCGAACGATCGGTACCGCAGCTCTTACGTGCGGAGCTGCTCCAACGCTGGGCGGACCATGCGGAGGGCCCGGCCGACCCGGGTTTCGACGGTCTTGACCGGGAGCTCGAGGACGCGGGCGATTTCGGCGTAGGTGAGGCCGTGTTCCCACCGCAACTGCAGCACGGGGGCGTAGCGGATGGGGAGGGCGGCGATGGCGCGCCGGACGCTGGCTTCGACCTCTTCCGATTCGAGGCGGGTGTCGGCGTTGGCGGTGACCCGGATCTCGGAGGCGCGGTCGCGGCGGGCCCAGGAGCGGGCGACGTAGCCGTCGAACAAGCGCTCGCGTTTCCAGTGGTTCAGCGCATGGTTCCGTGCGGTCGCGTACAAATAGGTGCGGAGCGTGTCGCGGACGATCCACTCCGCGCGGCGGATCCAGAGTGTCAGGAACAGCGACTGCACCAGCTCTTCAGCGACGGCTTTGCGGCGGACGAGTCCCTCGACGAAGCGGCAGAGGGGATCGTAGTACGTGCGAAACAGATCCTGGAACGCACGTTCGTCGCCGCTGCGGATGCGCGCGACGCATGCCCGGTCTTCGTCGAGCAGGGACAGATGCGCTTCGGCGGAACGCATCCGAGCGGTCTGTGGGTGCGCTTCCGTAGCGCGCTGTGCCTGTGGTGCGTGACCAATCCGAGACATGACCGGTGGTTCCGCTCGCTGAGTCGACCGTCATCTGCGTCCGTGAGTGCCCCCATAGTGTGAAGCGCCGCCGAGTCCCACAAGGGCCGGCAGGGGTCCCATGTTGTGGGACGCCTAGGCCAGGGATGGGACTCGGTGGGAGTTGGCCGCCCGGAGAGGGGGCCAGTGGGGTATTTGGCGAAGGCGTTTTTTGGGCGGCAGTACTGGCGGTGGATGCGGCTGAGGGTGGGGGCCGTTGCCCGAAGGGGGCGACCTACGGTTCTCGAACGGCCCCCGCGGCGTTGGCGTCCGCTGGCCGGTGATGCACCCGGATATGCAGGGCCGGCGACGGGGGCACCGATGCAATCGTGTTGGGCCGGCAGGGCCGGTCGCGACCGGCCCCTACCAGGGCAGGACTGGTGCGCTGCTTACCGGATACCATTTCTGCCACCTGCACCTGCGACGGCTACAGCAACGGCAACATCAAGAGCAACTGCATTACGACGGCAAGAGCAACTGCATTACGACGGCAAGAGCAACTGCATTACGACGGCAAGAGCAACTGCATTACGATGGCGAAGCCGATGCTTTTTTCACGCGGGCCGAGACCACTTCGGCCAAGCCGATCGCGATCAGGCCGACGGCGACGTGGAGGACCTGGATGGTCCAGTGGAGGGTGCCCGGGAGCAGCGTGTGCTGCGACATCCCGAACCATCCGATCACGACGCCCCAGATGATGAGGCGGCCGGGGAGGACGAAGCCGATCCGGCTGGTGAGGCCGATGACTGCCACTGCCCAGAGGGACAGGACGAAGAGGACGCCCAGGAGGGCGTGGGTGGGGATGAGCGAGTCGCCGTGGCCGGTCCAGATCATGATGCCGAGGATCAACAGAGTCAGTCCAGCCAGCCGCACGAACATCTGCGCGATTCGAATTACCCGAGACAATCCGCCTCCCTGGCGTTCAGAGTTGGTCGTCGCGTGCTCCGCGGCGTGTGCGCTCATCGACGGTGGGGCCGTTGCCCGACAGGGCGACCTACGGTTCTCGAACGGCCCCTGCTGCCCTCGACGATTGGCAATTGGTTGCAGCGAATAGATCGTCAACTGCCGAACGGCCACTGGCCGTCGGCGGCTTCCCTTTGCATGCTACGTCGTGACCATCGACGCGCCATTCACGACGGGCGTTCTTCAATCGCTCGTTCGCATCAATTCCGTCAACCCGTCGCTCTCCCCCAGCGGTGCGGGCGAGGCGGAGATCGCCCGATACACTGCCACCATGTTGGCGGGGCTCGGGCTCGACGTCCAGGCCCACGAGCCACTGCCCGGCCGGGTGTCGGTGACCGGACGGCTGCGCGGCACCGGCGGCGGACGCTCGCTCATGCTCAATGGTCACTACGATACCGTCGCGGTGGATGAGATGGAGGCCCCCTTCGCGGCCACGATCAGCGGAGGCCGCTGTCATGGGCGCGGCGCGTACGACATGAAGGGGAGTCTCGCTGCGTGCGCGGGCGCCGCCAAAGCGCTGCGCGACTCCGGTGCGGCGCTACGCGGCGACGTGATCATCGCGGCCGTCGCCGACGAGGAGCACGCGAGCATCGGGACCGCCGATCTCATCGGGCGGTTCCCGGTGGATGGTGCCATCGTCACCGAGCCGACGAGCATGCAGATCTGTCTCGCGCACAAAGGGTTCATCTGGATTGCGGTGACCGTCGAGGGCCGCGCGGCGCACGGGAGCCTCTTCACCGACGGCATCGACGCGAACGTGCGGCTCGGTGCACTGCTCGTGCGGCTCGGCCGGCTGGCCGGGCAGCTCATCCAGCGTCCGCCGCATCCGCTGGTGGGGCCGCCCTCCCTTCACGCCTCGATGGTGAGCGGTGGCACCGGCATGAGCACGTATGCCGCGTCGGCGACCGTGCAGATCGAGCGCCGGACCATCCCCGGCGAGACGACGGAGCAGGTGACGAACGAGATCCGCGGGCTGATCGCGGAGTGCGTGCGCGAGGATCCCACATTCGCGGCGACGCTGAGCGTCGTGCTGGTGCGCGAGCCGTTCGAGGTCGCGCCCGACCGGCCGATCGTCCGCACGCTCACCGACGCGGCGACCGCCGTGCTCGGCGAGCAGCCGCCGTACGTGGGCCAGAATCCATGGATGGATTCCGCGCTCCTGTCGGCCGCCGGCATCGAGACCGTGGTGATGGGGCCGCACGGAACGGGGGCGCACGCCAAGGAGGAGTGGGTGGATGTCGGCTCGGTCGTGCGGTTCGCCGAAGTGCTCGCGGCGGCAGCGGCGCGGTACTGTGCGTAAGAGCAGAAAGTAGAAGGGCAGAAAATAGAAGGGCAGAAACAACAGCGCGCATCCTTGCGCGACAGGGGGCCGCGGCGGGGGGTCTCGGTTGCGCCGAGGGTCCCGAGTATCACAAAACGGGAGCGCGCGCCCCTCATCAGCGGCCCGCGCAGGCGCCAGATTATGCCGTCTATGACATCCCAGCCATCGTTTGTGCCGAGCATCCGCGTGGCCGCGCTGTGTGCCCTCGTCGCCGCGTCCGCCCAAGCCCAGAGCACCACCGTGCCGCAACCATCCGCCGCCGACCGCGCGCTCGCGGTGAAAGTCTTGCGCGAGACGCCCCTCATCGATGGCCACAACGACCTGCCGTGGCGCATCCGCGAAGACACGGTGCGGCCGGGGGATGTTCCAGCCTACGATCTGACGAAGCGCATGGCCGGCATGACGGACCTCGGCCGGCTGAAGACGGGAATGCTGGGCGCCCAGTTCTGGTCCGTGTACATCCCAGGCGAAATGTCCGCGCCGCTCTACAAGCCGAACGGCGCCGTCTCGAGCGAGCCGGGGTACGCCCGCGTGCAACTCGAGCAGATCGACATCGCGCGCCGCACCATCGCGGCCTATCCGGACCGTCTCGAGTGGGCGACCACCGCGGACGGCGTCCGGCGTGCATTCAAGGACGGCAAGATCGGCTCGATGCTCGGCATGGAAGGCGGCCACGCGATCGAGAACTCGCTGGGCGCGCTGCGCGCGTACTACGACCTGGGCGTCCGCTACATGACGCTGACCCACAACGTCACGCTCGACTGGGCCGATGCGGCGCTCGACAGCGCCCGCCATGGCGGCCTCACGCCGTTCGGCAAGGAAGTCGTCCGCGAGATGAACCGCCTCGGCATGCTGGTCGACCTCGCGCACGTCTCGCCCGGCACGATGAGCGACGCGCTGACGGTGAGCGAGGCGCCGGTCATCTTCTCGCACTCCGGCGCGCGGGCGCTCGTGGATCACCGTCGCAACGTGCCCGATTCGATCCTCCGGCGCGTGCCGAAGAACGGCGGGATCGTCATGGTGCCGTTCGTGACCGACTTCGTGTCCAAAGCCGCGTTCGAGCACGACAACGCCGCGACCGCGCAGCGCGCCGCGCTCAAGACGCAATTCCCGGATGACAGCGCCGCGCGCCGGCGCGGCATGAAGGAGTGGACGGCCGCACATCCGGCGCCGCCGGTGATGCTGACCGACGTCGCCGATCACATCGACCACGTCCGGCAGGTCGCCGGGGTGGACCACGTCGGGATCGGCAGCGATTTCGATGGCATCACCGACACCGTCGTGGGGCTCGAAGATGTGTCGAAGTATCCCGATTTGTTCGCGGAGCTGGCGCGCCGCGGATGGACGGAGGCGGATCTGCGAAAACTCGCCGGCGAGAACCTGTTGCGGGTGATGACGCAGGCCGAAGCGGTCGCCGCGCGGCTACAGCGCGAGCGTCCGGCCTCGACCGCCACGATCGAAGAGCTGGACCACACGCCGCCGCATTCGTAAGCGAACCGCAGGCTGCCGGGTGGCCAGAGAACTTTGTGCGGGCGACACGACCACAGAATTTTGTGCGGGCGGACCACAGAATTTTGTGCGGGCGGATAGATGCGCCGTTCTCGAACGGCGCCTACTGCCCTCGACGACTAGCTTGAGCGACAGGGCAGGTTATTGGAGCCTACTGCCCTCGACGACTGGCATTCAGCTAGAGCAAGATCTGATAGAGCAAGATCTGAGAGTATTGAACAAACCATCTCGTCCTGCAAGCGGGCTTTCAGATGACACGATTCGCATGACACCTGTCGAACAGACCACTACGCCGGCGACCATCGCCGGCATCGAGACGCCGGCGGCGATCGTGGACCTCGGCCGCCTCGCCGCGAACCTCGACCGGGCGGCGTCCTACGCGACCTCGCATGGGATCGCGCTCCGGCCGCACGTCAAGACACACAAGTCGCCAGTGATCGCGCGCGAGCAACTCCGCCGCGGCGCGGCGGGGCTGACGTGCGCGACCGTGCGCGAGGTCGAAGTCATGTCGGACGTCACCAACGACGTGTTGTTCGCGTACCCGCCGGTCGGCGGCCCGCGGCTCCGCAGGCTCCTCTCGGCACCGGCGAAGGTGCGGCTCACGGTCTCACTGGACTCCGAAGCCGCGATCGATGCGCTGGCCGCCACCGCGGCCGCCGCCCGCCGCACCGTCCGCGTGTACGTCGAAGCCGATGTCGGAATGCACCGCGTCGGCGTCACATCGGCGGACCGTGCGGTGGCACTCGCGCGCCGGGTCGCGGGGAAGCCGAGTCTGGAGTATGCAGGACTGGCGTTCTACGCGGGACACATCCGGCAGCCGCCCGCCGCGCAGGACGAGCGTCTCGCGCGGCTGAACGACGAACTCGGCGCGATCCTCGACGCGCTGTCCGCGGCCGGCCTCACGCCGACCGTCGTCAGCGGGGGGTCGACGCCGACGCTCTGGCGCACGCACGAGCTGCCCGCCGTGACGGAGATCCGGCCAGGCACATACGTGTACAACGACCGCGCGACCGCCGACCTCGGCGTGTGTGCGCTCGACGACTGCGCGCTCACGGTTCTCGCGACGGTGGTGAGTACCGCTGTCCCCGATCAGGCCGTCGTGGACGCCGGGACCAAAGCACTCGGCCGCGAGCCGCTCGACGATGCGAGCCACGCGGGGTTCGGCGCCGTGGCGGATCACCCGGACGTCGTCGTGTCGCGGATGTCGGAGGAGCACGGGATCCTGGATCTCCGCAGCACGTCGTGGCGGCCGGCGACGGGTGATCTCGTCCGGATCATCCCGAATCACGTCTGCGTCGTCGTGCACCTCAACGACGTCGTCTACGGCGTGCGGGGGGAAAATGTCGAGACGACGTGGCCGGTGGCGGCCCGCGGACGGACGTGAGACCGCGCGGCCGGGGCAGGACTACGCCACTGGGGTAGCGCGTTCCGGCTTCGAGAGTTGGTTGCCGACGGGGAGTTGGCGGATGCGGCGGCCCGTCGCGGCGAATATTGCGTTGCAGAGGGCCGGGGCTGTCGGCGGTACGCCCGGCTCGCCGACGCCGCCCGGTTTCGAGTCGCTCGGCACGATGTGCACGTGGATCTCGCGCGGCGACGCGTCCATTCGCATCACGCGATAGGTGTCGAAGTTCGATTGCACCACGCGCCCGCCGCTGAACGTGATCTCGGATGAGAGAGCATTGCCGAGGCCCATGATGGTGGCGCCTTCCAACTGGGCGCGGACACGCTCGGGATTCGCGATGAATCCGGCGTCGATCGCGATGTCCACGCGCGGGATCACCAGCGAGCCGTCGGGCATCACCTGGACCTGGACCACGCTCGCCACGTAGCTGAGGAAGCTCCGGTGGGCGGCGATGCCGCGGCCCTGGCCCGCCGGCAGCGGTGTGCCCCATGCCGATTGCTGCGCGGCGAGCTCCACGACTCCGCGCAGGCGTCCGGTTTCGATCGGATACTCGGCGAACGTCGCGCCGTAATTGGACTCCTTGCCCGTCACCCCCACGTTGGCCATGTCGATGGTGCGGTCGGGCCCGAGGAGACCGAGTATGAAGTCCCGGGGATCCTTTCCGGCGGCGTGCGCGAGCTCGTCAACGAACGAGCCGATCGCGAACGCGTGCGGGATGTTGATCACCGACCGGTACCATCCGATCCGCGTGTGCGCGGGCGCGGGCCCGGCTTCGACCTGGATGTTGGGGATGTCGTACGGCAGGTCGGTCATGCCCATTGCCAGCTCACCTTCATCCTGGTAGAGCACCCCCGGGCCGAACGTCGAGGCGATGGACGGCAGCGCCGACCGGTGCAACCACGCGGTCACCGCACCGTGCGCATCGAGGCCGGCCGAGAGGTGTTCGGCGGCGACGGTGTGAAAGAAATCGTGCTGCAGATCGTCCTCGCGTGTCCACACGACCTTGACCGGCGCTCCCACGGCGCGGGACAGCAGCGCGGCCTCGAGGATGAAATCGGAGAACGATTTGCGTCCGAAGCCGCCACCGAGCAGTGTGACGTTGACGCGGACATCCGAGGCCGGGATGCCGAGCAGCTTCGCCAGCCCATCGCGGGCTTCCTGCGGATTCTGCGTGGGGGCCCAGACCTCGCACCGGCCGTCGTGCACGTGCGCCAGCGCCGACACGGGTTCCATCTGTGCGTGTGCGAGGTGCGGGAGATAGTAATCCGCGCTCACGCGCCGTACCGCGCGGCCCAACGCGCGTGCGGCGTCCCCCTGCTTCCGTCCCACGTGCCCGCTGCCCCGCACCGACTGCTCGAGCCGCGCGCGGTAGGCGACCGATTCGTACGACTTGTTGGGTCCATCGTTCCAGGTGATCGCCAGTGCCTTGCGCCCCTGGATGGCGGCCCACGTACTCGTCGCGACGACGGCGACGCCGCCGGCCGGCATCATCGCCGACGGCGGCGGCGTGTGATCGAGGCGCACGATCCGCTCGACGCCCGGCACACGTTCGGCGGCCGAGGAATCGAGCGTCGCGACGGTACCTCCATAGACCGGCGGGCGTGCGATCACGGCGAACTTCATCCCGCTCATGTGCTGATCGATTCCGTAGCGGGCCCGTCCCGTCGTCATGTCCACGAGATCGACGCCTGGGATCTCTTTACCGAGGAAGCGGAACTCCGACGCGGGCTTGAGCCGCAGCGACTCTCGGGGCGGCACGGGCAGTGTGCGGGCAATGGGCACGAGCGCGGCGTAGTCCAGCGTGCGTCCGGTCTGCGTGTGCACGACCTGATGGTTCCGCGCGCGGACCTCGGTCACCGGCACGCGCCATTGTTGGGCGGCGGCGGCCTCCAGCATCGCGCGGCCGGTGGCGCCCGCTTCGCGCATCGGCACCAGGAAATCCTTGATGCTGTGTGAGCCATCGGTGTCCTGGCCGCCGTAGGTCTTTTCGTCGCCCGGGGCCTGCTCGACGTGCACGCGGCTCCAATCGGCCTCGAGGTCATCGGCGACCGCCATCGCGAGACTCGTGCGAATCCCTTGTCCCATCTCGGAGCGGTGCACGATCACCGTGGCATCGCCATCCGTCCCGATGCGCAGATAGACCGCGGGCGTGAGGGGCGGACCGCCGGCCTCCGGCGTATCGGTGCGCCCGGCGATACGGCGCAGGTCGTCCTGGACACGCCGGCATCCCGTGGCGGTCGCGACGATCAGCAGGCCGCCTGCGGCCATCTCCTGGAGAAATGCTCTCCGGTCCACCGGCCGGTTACTCATCGTCCGCCCTCCGCGCCGTTCGGGCTGCCACCAGGCGGCGCGGTATCCGATGTGCCAGCGCCGGAGGCGGCCGAGTGGATGGCGGCGCGGATGCGGAGGTACGTGCCGCACCGGCAGATGTTGCCGCGCATCGCCGCATCGATCTCGGAGTCGGTGGGCGAGGGCGTCGTGGCGAGCAGCGATGCCGCCTGCATGATCTGGCCGCTCTGACAATACCCGCACTGGGGGACATTGTGCGCGCGCCATGCGCGCTGCACGGGGTGCGTGCCGGCCGGGCTCAGGCCTTCGATCGTGGTGACGCCTTTGCCCTGTGTCGCGGAGAGTGGTGTCTGGCAGCTGCGAACTGCGCGGCCGTCCAGGTGTACCGTACACGCGCCGCACGCGCCAATGCCGCATCCGAACTTGGTCCCCATGAGCCCGAGCTCGTCGCGGAGATACCAGAGAAGCGGCGTGCCCGCGTCTCCCACGAAGTCATGGCTGATCCCGTTGACGCGAACTTGCATGTCTCGCATATCTCCAGAGGAAGGGCACGGTGATCGCTACATGTCCGGCCGAGCGGCGCTCCTATCTCCTATTGAGAGTAGAGCATTTGCCCGCTCCGGGCGAGCCCATGCGAGGGTGCGGGCGAATTCCCGGCCATCTCCCAACGAATCGGCGATCCCGCGCGAAGTCGTTCATGGACCGTTGCTCACCCGCCATAGGAGTCCGACCATGAGCCTGCATACTTCAGGCCCGTCATCCCCTCGCCTTCGCCGCCATCGCGCCGGCGTGCTGCTCACTGGTTGCCTCGCCGTATTCCTCGCGACGGCTGCGGCGGCGCCCGCCGTCTTTGCGCAGGGCTCGCCCGGGAGTACGGCGGGCGCCGATTCAGGGCGAGGCGGCGGACGCGGGGGGAATCCGGGCGCGCGGATGATGGAGGCGCTGTTCAACGGGATCACGCTGACGGATGCGCAGAAGAAGACCGCCGATTCGATTCACGCGGCGTACCAGTGGCAGATCGCCAAGGTCACCGGGACGACGCCGTGGATCACGCGGCGGGATCTCCGGCAGAAGGAGATGGCAGATCTGCGTGGAGTGCTGGTGCCGGCGCAGCAGCCAGCGTTCGACAAGAATCTGGATGCGATCCGGGCGCGGATGATGGGCCGCGGGCGGCGGGGAGATAGTACATAGCCCGCGTTGCGGGCTAGAAAGGAGACAAGCAGAAAGTAGAGCGTAGAGAACAGACGATGGGCTGCGCCAGCTCCGACGATGGGCTGTGCCAGCTAGGACGGTGGGGTGTGGTTGCGCGAGCGCCAGGCTTCGAACTTCTGGCGTTGATCCGGGGTCAGGATGTTTTCGATCTGGCTCCGGGCGGAGTCGAGGATTGCGCGCATGCGCGGGCGGACCGAGTCCTCGATGGCGTGTCGTTGCGCCATGCTGCGTCCCATGATGGAGTCCACCTGGGTCATCTGGGCCGGCGTGAGTCCCAATTCCGTCGCGAAGCGCTGGCGCATCCGGTCGGTGGGAGCCGAGTGGCCGCCGTCGCCGCCCCAGGCGCCGCGTAGTCCGCGTCCGCCCGGGCCGAAGCGGCCACCGAAGGGGCCGCCGTGGTAGCGCATGACGAGCCGCCGGTCGGTTGCCATGCCCGCGACGATGCCGGTGAGCAGTGCGATGACGACGACCAGCGTCGCGAGTGCTCGCGGGCGCCGGCTGGCGGAATGCGCGCCGGATGCGCCCTCTGGCGGGAGCGGTGGCGTCATTGCCCGATTACTTCACCGAGGAGCGAATCGCGGGTCGCGGGCGTGGCCGTGGTCACGGTGCCGGTAGCGCCCAGCGTCTGGAGCCATGCGGCGGTGCTGGAGTCGCCGGCATCGGCGACGGTCACGGACGGCGATGCGAGTACGACGGCCGTGGAGATGGCGCTCACGACCAGCGCAGCGGCGATCGCCGGCCGTGCCCATCCCGCCGTCACCTCCCACCACCGGCGCGGTGCGGGGCGCCGCAGCAGCGTGCGGATGCCGTCACTGTCGTACGCTGCGCGCTGCCGCGCGGCCAACTCGCCGCGGCCGTTCTCGACGATGCGTGCCGCCAGCGCATTCCAGTCCACCGAGCCGGTGGGCGCGGGCTGGCTGTGCTCGCGGATCAGCGCGAGGAGAGCCGTGTCCGGCCGGCCGTCATTCATCCCTGGCATCTGCCGCCTCCGTATTATCCGGTCTCCCGAGCGCCGAGCCCCGAGTGGTGCCGGGCTGCGGGGAGATCTTTTCATCTGCGGTATCGTCGCGTTTCGGTGTCCGCGCCAGCGGTGCAAGCAGGCGGCGGAGCGTTCGCCGGGCCGCCATCAAGTGCCACCGCATCGTGACGGGTGCGAGGTCGAGCATGGTCGCGACTTCGGCTGGCGTATACCCGTCGATCTCGATCAACTGGATTGCGAGGCGCTGGCGTTCCGGGAGCACGTTCATCGCGGCGCGCACGCGCGTCCGGATCTCCGAGTCTTCAGCGCGGCGGTCCGGGGCGGCGGAGGCGGGCGCCTCGAGCAGGTCCGCCGACTCGGACGAGCGGCGCCACACACGGTCGCGGCTTCGCCGGGCACTCCGCGCGTGATTGAGCACCACACGGCCGAACCATGGCGCGAACGGGCGCGTGACGTCGAACGTGTCGAGCCGCGCCAGCGCCGCCATGAACGATTGCTGCACGACATCCTCGGCATCCTCGCGGTGCTGCAGCACGTGGTACGCGATCGCGAATGCCGAGCGCATGTGACGGTGGACGACTATCGCGTAGGCGGCGACATCGCCCTCGCGGACTCGGATGATCAGCGCGGCATCGGCCGTCGCTTCGCTCCCGTCGTGCACGCCGGTGCCGGCATCGGCGGTCATAAGCGTCCGGGCGTGATTGGCCGCGGGCGTGCCGGTACTGGACCCGTTCAGTGCGCGCCGCGGTGGCGCGGACGCAGGACGAGGTGGTGGCGGCGCATCGCCAATGACGCGCGGCGGGCCGTCACCTGCCCGCGCGCGTGGCGCGGGATGGCGAGGGCTGCCTTCCACTCGCAGTGCCGCAATGCGCTCAGCCCGATCCACCGGATTGGCCACCGGGGTGGTGTCCGCCAGAGCGGCCGCCCTCGGCGTCGTCGCGGGGGATTCCTGCATTGAGCATGGTCCGGACGCGTTTCTCGAGATCGGTGATCGCGTTCCGCTGATCGGGAGTCAGGACCTCGAAAGCTGCCTGCCGGGCTGCGAGATCATTGTCGTGGATGGCGCCCATCGTCTGGGCGATCGCCGCCCGTGCCTTGACCAGCGAGTCGCGGCCCGCGGAGTCGAGGTGCGCGTAGTCCGGCTTGGCGTTGACGCCCGGCGGCCGCAGCTCATCGAGCTTGTCGTGGAGCGGTCCGTTGTCGATCCGGAGCCTCGATTCCAGCATCGACAGCGTGACGGTCTGGCTGTCGGTGAGCTTGATCTCGTTGCGGTCGGCGAGGATCATCGGGAGCGGGTCCTCGGGGTCGGCGGAGATCGCTTTCGCCATCGCGACTACGTGCGGATCGGGCGTGTTGAGCAGCGAATTGTTGTCGCCGCCGCGTCCACCGCGTCCGCCGCCTGGTCCGCCGTAACTCTGTGCGCGGGCGGGCGTGAACATACCGCTCGCGAACGTGACCCCGGCGAAGACGACCGTCGCGGCGACCATCCATGCGCCGAGCCCGTTGGCCAACTCGCCGGCGATGCGGATCACGGCAGCACCACTCCGAGCAAATCGGCGATCAGGTACCACACGCCGACCGCGACCGGCAGCACGATCAGCGCGATGCCGCCGATCTGGAGCATGTCGATCGCCCCCGAGCCGCGGAGATAGGCAGCCCAGACCCGAGTGACCGATAGGCGAGCCATGGAACACATCCAGAGAGGAATTCAGCCTGTGCCGCGGGACCGTGCGCGGCCGACGTGTTACTTCCATGGATACCCCCGAACGACGTCAAATGTTGGGTCGAGCTTGCCGGGAGTCCGGCGCAAATCAAAAGCTCACCGGGTGCGCGCCGGACGCCAACCGCTCACACCGTCGTATTACCCGCTCGCGACCAACCCGGCGCCGCGGCGCCGGCCAACTCGGCGCCATAGCGGCGCGCGACGTACTCCTCGAGCATCGCGAGGAACTCGGGGACGATGTCATCGCCGCGCAGGGTGAGTGCGAGCTTGCCATCGACGTAGACCGGGGCCTTGGGCTCCTCGAACGTGCCGGGGAGCGAGATCCCGATGTTGGCGTGCTTGGATTCGCCCGGACCGTTCACGACGCAGCCCATGACGGCGACGCGCATCTCTTCCACGCCCGGATATTTCGCGCGCCAGATGGGCATTTGTTCGCGCAGGTACGTCTGGATGTCTTCCGCCATGTGCTGGAAGAACGTGGACGTCGTGCGCCCGCATCCGGGGCACGCGGTGACCTGCGGGGCGAAGCTGCGGAGTCCGAGCGACTGGAGGATCTGCTGCGACACGAACACCTCTTCGGTGCGGTCGCCGCCGGGCTTGGGTGTGAGGGAGACGCGGATCGTGTCGCCGATGCCTTCAGCGAGCAGGATGGCGAGGCCGGCCGTGCTCGCCACGATGCCTTTGGTGCCGAGCCCCGCTTCGGTGAGACCCAGGTGCAGCGGGTAGTCGCAGCGGCCGGCGAGCCGGCGGTAGACATCGACCAGGTCGGGGACCAGCGAGACTTTGGCGGAGATGACGATGCGATCGTGGCCGAGGCCAGCGTCTTCGGCGAGGGCCGCGGAGCGGAGTGCGCTCTCGAGCATGGCCTCGATGTAGACATCGCGTGCGTCAGCCGGCTCGGCGCGGCGGGCGTTGTCATCCATCATCGTCGTGAGCAAGTCCTGATCGAGCGATCCCCAATTCACCCCGATGCGGACCGGCTTGCCGTTCGCGACGGCGATCTCGATGATCGCGCGGAAGTGTTCGTCGCGGCGTTTGGTGCCGACATTGCCGGGGTTGATGCGGTACTTCGCGAGGGCACGGGCGCAGCCGGGGTACTTGGCGAGGAGGAGATGGCCGTTGTAGTGAAAGTCCCCGACGATCGGGACGGGAGTGCCGAGGTCCGCGATGCGATCGGCGATCTCGGGTACGGCGGCTGCGGCCTCCTCGTTGTTGACCGTCACGCGGACCAGCTGTGATCCTGCGCGGGCGAGCGCCGACACCTGGGCGGCGGTCGCGGCCGCGTCCGCGGTGTCGGTATTGGTCATGGACTGCACGACGACCGGGTGGGAGGACCCGATCAGGACGCCGCCCACATCGGTGGTGACGGTCGTACGGCGGACAGGCACGGAGATCCCGCGGCGAAAGTTCGACATCACGAGCACGACATCACGAGCACGACATCACGAGCACGACATCACGAGCACGACATCACGAGCACGACATCACGAGCACGACGCCGGCGAGTGCAGGGGCCGGCGACCGGCCAATCCTCAACGGCCGGCGTTCAACGGCCAGCCCTCAATCTACCCGCTACGCTGCCCGGGGCGAATTGACGGATGTTGCGGAGCGTGTGCATATCGGGGGCCGGCCGGCGTTCTAAACAGAGGGGGGCGCAACGGAGAAAGGAGAAACGGGAAAGGGGAGATACTGCGTATGTCACGACAGCTCGCGTACCATGCGATCAGCATTCCGGCCGTGCTCGTGGCGGCGGGGTTAATGGCGTCACCCGGGCCGGGTGTGCGAAGCCGTCCCCAGCGGCCCGTGCCGGCCGACACCGTGATGCCGCCGCTGTACGAGTCCTTTGCGACTGCGCTGTTCCGGGATGCCGCGCAGCATGGGAGCGGCAACGTGTTCGTCTCGCCGGTGAGCGCCGGCGTGGCGTTGGGGATGGCGTACGGGGGAGCGCGGGGGCAGACGCGCGAGGAGATGGGGCGGACGCTCGGGTTTGGGGCGGTGGTGCCGGAGACAGTGGCGGCCGCGAACGCGCGGTTGCTGGCGTCGCTCCGGGATCAGAAAGACGTGCAGCTCCTCATCGCCAACGCGATGTGGGCACAGCAGGGCGTCCCACTCTCTCCCGGGTACATCGCGGATCTGCGGCGCGACTTCGGTGCGGACGCCGAGGCTGTGGACTTCGGCTCGCGGGCGGCGGTGGATGCGATCAACGGGTGGGCGGCGCGGAGCACCGAAGGAAAGATTCCAACGATCCTCACGGCGCCGCCGGAGCCGCGCCCGGTGCTGATGCTGACGAACGCGGTGTACTTCAAGGGACAGTGGGCCGCGAAGTTCGACAGCACGAAGACCGAAGTGCGGGGATTCACGCGGCCCGACCGGAGCGTGGTGCAGCACAGGATGATGACGCAGACCGGGGAGTACGCGATTCGTGTGATCACATCGCCGGAGCGGATCGCGGTGCTGCGGATGCCGTATGCCGGCAACCGGTTCAGCATGTACGTGCTGCTGCCGGACAGCGGGGCCGGGCTGGCCGGGGCGTACCGAGCACTCGGCACGGCGCCGTGGCGGCTGGCGGGAGCGCGCACGAAGGTCCACGTGGTGCTGCCTCGGTTCACGATCCGGACGGATCTCCGGCTCAACGACGCGCTCAAGCGGCTCGGGATGGCGGGGGCGTTTTCCGACGGCGCGGATTTCAGCGGCATGATGGCGGCCGGGGGTGCTCGCCGGCGTTTCGCGATCAGCGACGTGCGGCAGGCGACGTACATCGACGTGTCGGAGGAGGGGACGGAGGCGGCGGCGGTGACCTCCATCGGAATTCAGGCGACGTCGGTTCACGTGGGCGGCGTCGTGCAGTTCGTCGCGGACCATCCATTCCTGGCGGTGTTGCGGGACGATCAGACGGGGGCGATTCTGTTCATGGGGCAGGTGAGTGATCCGTGAGGCGGGATTGGGGGTTGGGGATTGGGGATTGGGGATGGGGATTGGGGATTGGGGATTGGGGATTGGGGATTAGGGATTGGGGATTAGGGATTGGGGATTGGGGATTAGGGATTAGGGATTGGGGGGGCTGAAACAAATTCCTGGGCGGCGCCGTGGAGGTTGAGTGCGATCGTGCGGTCTCGCTGGGGTTCGGCTGGCGTCCGCCGGCGGACGGCGTATCGTTCAGGCGTATCGTTCGGCGGTGCGGAATCGCACCGGCCACTGGTGGGATACGTCGCCCCCTTTTCTTCGGCAGACCGCTCATGACCCAGCCATCCGATATACCTCCGCGTGCGATCAACACCGCCGATGTGGCGGCGCAGCCTTCGCCGAAGAAGCGGCGTCACTGGGGGCTGATCGCGCTCCTGGTGGTCGTCATTCTGCCGGGGACGTTATTCGCGCTCTACACGTGGTCGACGCTCAGTTTCGTGTACTCGCGCGGGCAGCGGACGGGGTATGTGCAGAAGATCTCGAAGAAGGGGTGGGTGTGCCAAACGTGGGAAGGCCAACTTGCGTTGGCGAGCTATCCGGCGACGGTATCGCAGATGTTCGATTTCACGGTGCGCAGCGACTCGGTGGCGAAGTTCATCGAGGCGAACAGCGCGAAGCGGTTGTCGGTCGCGTACGAGCAGCACCGGGGGATTCCGAGCTCCTGCTTCGGGGATACCGAGTATTTCGTGGTGAGCGCCTCGGTGGCCCAGTAGCGGCGGACGCGCGCCCGGTGCGGGCCGAGTGCTAAGTCGCTCAGGGGGAACGGTTTAGGTCTGGGCGAATCCGTCAATCTGACCCTTGCGGGTACGGGCACGCGTTATTATTTTCGCGCGCACGAGCCGGGTTTTGTCCGCCACGGCTGGTGGGTTTAGCGCGAGAGACCCCGAGTTCCCGCGAGTCAGAGTTTGTCAGGGTAACGGCGCGTTCCGCTCCCTGAACAAAGTCTACAAGTCAGGAGTTTGGAATGCGCACGACCGGTAAGGTGAAGTGGTTCAACGACGCGAAGGGGTTCGGTTTCATCACGCCGGACAACGGCCAGAAGGACTGTTTCGTGCACTACAGCGCGATCCAGGGGACGGGGTTCAAGTCGCTGGCCGAGGGTGACGCGGTGGAGTTCGACATTGTGCAGGGGCAGAAGGGGCCAGCCGCGGAGAACGTGACGAAGGCGGCGGCGGCGCACTAAGGGGCACCGCGAGCCCCGAGCGGTCGTACGGCAGCGCGGTCGTACGCGAAGGCGGGGTGAAGGCGTGAGAGCGGGGCGCTTCGGAGAGAGGCGCCCCGCTCGTGTCTTCACACCAACGGCCGAGAGAGGAGACAAACAGAGAGGAGACAAACAGAGAGGAGACAAACAGAGAGGAGAAAGTAGAAAAGAAAATGGTTGGATATAAATGAACCACCATTTATCATAAGCTCGTGAGTCCTCGGCCCCGGACTGCCAGCAACGACGCCATCCTCGACGGAGTCGGGCGGGCGATCGCTCGCGTCGGGCCGGCGCGCCTGGCGTTGACCGATGTGGCGGAGGAGACCGGGTTGGCGCCGGCGACGCTGATCCAGCGGTTCGGGTCCAAGCGCGGGATGCTGCTGGCGGCACTGGAACGGGGGATGGCCGATGCCGGCCGGCGGGTCAGTGAGATCCGGGTGCGGCAGCAGTCGCCGTTGGCCGCGCTCGTGGCGGTGGCGACCGACGTGGCCGGGCAGGGGAGCGCACCCGCCGCCGTGGCCAATCATCTCGCGTTTCTCCAGGCAGACCTGGATGATCCCGAGGTTCACCGGCTCGCGCTCGAGCGGTCGCGCCGGGCGGTGGCGGTGTATCGCGGGCTGATCGCGGAGGCGGTGGAGGCGGGGGAGCTGGCGGGGGTGGACCCGGGGCGTCTCGCGCGGACCGTCCATGCGGTCGTCACCGGATCGGCCGGACAGTGGGTGGTGCAACGTGACGGCGCGCTTACCCGCTGGGTTCACGACGACGTCGACGCGGTACTCGCGCCGTACCGGCAGCGCGGCCAGGGAACGGCCGGCCCGCGGGCACGACACAGGCTATAAATTCACGGGGTCTGGAGGTCATCCATGTCCCTTCGCCGTCCGGTGCGTGCTGCCGGCGCCGTGACCGTGGTGCTGGCGGTCATCGCAACAGTTCTCGCCGCGTGCGCCCCGTCCGCTCCGACGGGGAGCCGGAAGGCGCTCAACCTGCCGTACGCGGTGTTGTACGGCACGGTGACCACCGCGAACAACAGCACGGCAGTCCTGGTCAGTGGCGAGGCGTATCTCGACAGCGCGAGCGCGCTGGCGCGCCAGTCACCCTTCGGTGGCTTCAATCCGATCTCCGTCGACCCCGAGGGCCGCTACTCCACGACGGTGTTCTCGCAAGTGCCGCGGAAGGTGTACTTCGACCTCATCGCGAGGACTGCGCGGCCGGTGGCGGCCGACACCGACTTCGCCATACCGGTGCAGCTCGACAGCGTTGGCGGCACGCCGCCGCATGACAGCCTCCAGCTCAATTTTCAACTGCCCTAGCCGGGTGGCACGACACTCGCTCCCCGGAGCGGCATGGGTCATCGCCGATTCGCCGGGGTGATGCTCGCGTGCGTGGTTGGCTGCTCGAGCGGCACACAGCCCCTCAATGCGCACAACATTCCGTACGCGGTCATCTACGGGCATGTGACGACCGCGAACGGGAGCACGGCGGTCCTCGTGTCGGGGCAGGCATACCTCGACAGCACGAGCGCGCTGGAAGGCGATTCGCTGTTCGGCGGGTTCGCCACCGTGAAGGTGGATGCCAACGGCAATTACCTGCGCCGCGTCACCTCTCCGTCCGTGGAGAAGCTGTACTTCAACGTGCAAGCGGCGAGCACGAATCCGGTGGCCCGGGATTCGGTCCTGGCGGTGCCCGTTCAAGCGGACAGCATCGGCGGGACGCCGCCGCACGATAGTCTCCGGATCGATTTTTCGTTGCCGTGAATCAGTTTCGCCCCCCGCCGTGAAGCAGTTGTCGGGACGGAACAAGGAAATGGGTGAGGTGGGTTGGGTGTGGGGTGGGTTCTGTGTGGGGTGGATTCTGTGTGGGGTGAGTTCTGTGTGGGGTGAGTTCTGTGTGGGGGCCGTTGCCCAACAGGGCGACCTACGGTTCGCGAACGGCCCCCGCTGCGTTTTGATGCAGCGGGTTGCGGCGGCACGGGGGTTGGCGGCGGGTCGTTTTGTGTGGGCGGTGGAGTGCGGTTGCTGGGACGGTTTTGTGCGGGGCCGGTCATGACCGGCCCCTACCAGGGCGAGATGGTGGCGGGATCGCCGGCGGCCGATCAGGGCGCGATGATCCAGGGCGACATGGTGGCGGGATCACCGGAGGGCGATCGGGGCGCGATGGTCAGGGGGCGAGATGGCGGTGGGGTCACTCGAGGGCGATCAAGGCGCGATGCGCCTGGGCGGGTGATGTGGGCGATGAGGGGTGGTTGCGGCGGAGTGCGGCGCGCTTTGTTGGCGCGATCAGGGACGCGGTGGCGGAGGGGCGGCCCGTCTTCTCCGAGGTTCTCGGGCTGCGGGTGGTGGTGGTGAATACGCGGCCCGATATCGCCACCTCGTTCGTGTTGTCGCGATTCACAGCGGCCGTATCGCTCATCGAGCAGTACCAGCCGTGGCGGCTGCGGCATCTGCGGCGGGACGCCGACCAGATCCGGATCGCCACGTTCCCGTCGCGCGGCGTGTATTTCGCCGGCGAGCGCACGGTGGTGACGGAGCTGAGTTTTCTCGCACGCGAGGCGGAGTTCACGCCGGCGCAGGTGGCCGCGTCGATTCTCCACGAAGGCGTGCATGCGCGCATCCACGAGATGGCGGTGCATCTCGGTTTCGATCTCGCCACCCGCGACATGGCGCGGGAGGAGCGCATATGCCGGCGTGCAGAGATCGAGTTTGGCCGCGCGCTGCCGGAAGCGCTAGGCGCTCCCGTCGTTGCGCGGGCGGCGGACGCGCTCGCGCTCGACGACGCCGGTGTCGCGCCGGACGTGAACTGGCGTGAGGCGCTCGCGGCCAAGGCGCTCGCCGATCAGGAGGCCGTGGCGGCGTGGCGGCAGAAAAGCAGAGAGTAGAAGGACAGAAAGGGGAAAAGAGAGAAAAAAACATCTATCGGGTGCGGACCGTGCGGTGGCGTAGAAAAGCAGAGAGTAGAAGGACAGAAAGGGGAACGGAGAGAAAAAACATCTATCGGGTGCGGACCGTGCGGTGGCGGTCCACCCATGCAGTCCATGGGATGAAGATCCAGAGCAGGAGGGCGGAGCCGCCGAGCATGGCGACGCTGGAGGGCGGGGGTCCTCCGGACGCGGCAACGAAGATCCCGGCCTGCACGAGCACGAGCAGCCAGAGTCCGTAGCTGCCCACCCGGTCCAGGGCGGACGTCGTGCGCAGGTACACGGCGACCCCGCCGAAGTAGACCGCGGCTTCGAGGACCAGCGTGAGCGGGACCGAGTTCCAGGCGCCGAGTCCGGCGCGCGGGCCGCCGGGGTAGACCGGCAAATCGGGGGCGTGCACGATGACATCGAGCACCCAGTGGCTCAGGACGAGCGCGCCGACGACGAGTGCGGCGCGGGGCGAGTGGCGGAACGCCATGTAGATCGCGCCGATCAGTACACCCCATCCGATCGCCGCGAGCAAACTATGCGAGTGCGGGTAGTAGGTGAACTCGATCGGGGACGCCGCCATCAGCCCGGGAACGATTCGGGCCTTTTCGATGCCGGCGAGGAGCAGCACCGGCCAGAGCTCGTCGAGCCATTGCGCGGCGAAGGTCAGTGTGCCGAGTGACGTTCGCGGTGCCGCCCGTTTGGCGGCGAATGCCAACCCGTAATGTCCGAGAAACATCGTGACTCCGGTGGTCGAGGGCCAGCCAATCGGCAGCCGGCGAACGATGGGCCAATGGTGGCGGCTTGTCAGGGGCGGCGCGAGGCCCGGGTTTGGCGGGAATCCGTTGCCCCGGGCGACGTTCCGGCCTTTCCCAACTCGCGCGCATCGACTAGCGTAGCTTCGTGTGGCGTTTCACAGCGCCAACCGGACCGGACCGTGGCGTCAGGGGCCGCCCCACGGGTACTGCAAGGCCCTCGACATTTTTGGGTCGCTGCACCTGGACGGAACTAAGCTGGGCCCAGCTTGGTATCCGAGTGGCCGCCAGTGACCCACCCTTTCGGGGAGCGCTTCCCTGGACCAGCACGAGGGCGTGTGATGCACGGGATCAGAACGACAACCCGGCGAGGACTGGTGTCTGCGGTCATCGCGAGCGCGGCGATCATCGCCGCGGCGGTGGCCATCGCGATCGCGGCTGCGATTGCGCCCGCGCGGCTCGACGCGCAGGAATTCGGCCAGAACAAGGTCACGTACCGCAACTTCAACTTCAAGGAGATGCACACCCGCCATTTCGACATCCTCTACTATCCGGCGGAGTCGCTGGTGGTGGCGGACATGGCGCGGATGGCGGAGCGCTGGTACGAGCGCCACTCGGAATCGCTGCGCGACACCTTCGCGCGCAAGCCGATCATCCTGTACTCGGATCCGCCGGCGTTCGCGCAGAACAACATCGCGCCACAGTTCGTGGGCGGTTCAGTGGGCGGTTTCACGGAACCGCAACGGGACCGCGCGGTGCTGCCGATGACCGGCGACTACGCGAGCGATGACCACATCCTCGGGCACGAGCTGACGCACGTCTTCCAGTTCGACATCGCGGGTTCGTTCCGCGGAGGGTTCAGCAGCTTGAACCGTCTGCCGCAGTGGTCGATCGAAGGCATGGCAGAGTACCTGTCGATCGGCCGCGACGATCCGAACACGGTGATGTTCCTGCGTGACGCCGCACTGCGTAACAAGCTCCCGACATTCAAGAAACTGGTGACCGACCCGCAGGGCTATTTCGCCTACCGGTGGGGCCAGGCGCTGTGGGCGTACATCGGCGGGAAATACGGGGACGTGCAGATCCCGGCGATCTATCGCGCGGGCCTCCGCCGCGGCATCGACCCGGCGATCCGCGAAGTGCTGGGCATCACGCCGGACTCCCTCATGAAGGAGTGGAACGCGACGATCAAGGCGACGTATCTGGCCGACGCGAAGACGCGGACTCTACCCAATGATGTGGGGAGCCGGGTGTTGCGACCGTCGTCGAAGAAGTACGGCGATCTCGACATCGCGCCGTCGCTGAGTCCCGATGGCAGCCAAGTGGCGTTCATCACGAGCCGCGGGCTCTTCAACCTCTATCTCTACATTGCCGACGCGAACACCGGCCACATCATCCACAAACTGACCAGCCCGAACGGCGACCCGCATTTCGAGGCCATCAATTTCGTGAGCTCGTCGGGGGCGTGGTCGCCGGATGGCAAGCAGCTCGCGGTCGCCGCGTTCGTAGGCGGCGCGTCGGACATCGTCATCTACGACGTACGGAACGCGCACCAGGCCAAGCGGATCCGCATCCCCGGCATCGGCATGATCAACTCGATCAGTTGGGGGCCCGACGGGCAACTCGTGTTCTCCGGAATGGCAGACGGCGAGTCAAACCTGTACGTGTATCACCTGGCCACCGGACACACGGACCAACTGACCCAGGGCCGTTGGGCGCGGCTCGAGCCGGTGTGGTCGCCCGACGGACATTCGATCGCGTACGTGACGGACAGCGCGCCGGGTACGAACTTCGACCAGCTCGTCTACAGCCCGATGCAGATCGCGGTGATGGACATGACCTCGCCGGCGCACGCGACACGGGTGCTGTCACTCTTCAACGGCGAGGCCAAGAACATCAACCCGCAGTACTCGCCCGACGGCCAGTCGCTCTACTTCATCTCCGACCAGGACGGCTACTCGGACGTCTACAAGACCGATCTGGCGACGGGACAGATCGTTCGGACGACGCGCGTCGCGACCGGTATCACGGGCATCCTGCCGGGGCGCGCCAGCTCCGGTGCGTCGCCGGCCATGTCAGTGGCGTCGCAGACCGGGCGGATGATGGTCAACGTCTTCGAGCAGACCGGGTATTCGCTGCACAAGCTGGAGCCGGAGCAGCTCCTCAGCATCCCGACGCCGCCGCAGGCGGCGGATTCCACAGCCGGGACCGCGATCGCGCTGGGTATCATCCCGCCGCCGAATCCGCCGGCCGGAAACGCGGTGACGGAGCGGATCCAGGATCCGGAGACGGGGCTGCCGAGCGAGCGTGAGTTCCCGAACACGCCGTACCACGCGAGCCTCGCGCTCGACGGGATCGGGACGGCGGGCGTGGGCGTCGCATTCGGCGGGCCGGCGGGCACGGGAGCGGCGGGGGGCGTCGCGTTCCAATTCGGCGATGAGCTGGAGAACAACATCGTCGCGGCGACCGTGCAGGCGTCCGGATACATACAGGACATCGGCGGCCAGGTCGTCTACGTGAACCAGACGCACCGGTGGAACTATGGCGTCGCGCTGTCGCACCTCCCCTATCTACAGGTGGGCGAGTTCAGTTACGACTCGACGATCACGAACCCCGGCGGGTCGCGCACGCCGGCGCAGGTGCTGGAGCTGGAGTATCTCCGCACGTATTTCGAATCGGGGCAGGTGTTCGCGCAGTATCCGTTCTCGCCGACGCGCCGGATCGAGCTGGGCGGCGGGTACACGTATCTGCACTACGGCATCAACGCCGACAAATTCCTGATCCTGCCGGACGGATCGCTCGACCAGATCGCGTCCAACCAGGGCCTACCGGTGCCGCCCGGGCTCAGCCTGTTCGACGCGACGGCGGCGTTCGTCGGCGACTACGCGAGCTTTGGGTTCACATCGCCTGTCGCGGGCGCGCGCTACCGGTTCGAAGCCGACCCGACGTTCGGCACCGTGAACTACACGGGCGTCACGGCCGACTTCCGCCGCTACTTCCTGTTCAACCCGGTGACGTTCGCGTTTCGCGCGTTCCACTACGGACGGTACGGGCCGGGCGGTGACGATCCGCGGCTGTCGGAGATCTTCGTGGGCGATCCGTACTTCGTGCGCGGGTACAACGTCACCTCGTTCACGGCGTCGGAGTGCTCCGCGCTCGTGACGGGAACGGGATCGTGCCCGCTACTCACCAGACTCGAAGGCAGCAGGATCGGCGTCATCAACGCGGAGATGCGGATCCCGCTGCTGGGCGTGAGCCAATACGGACTCATCAACTTCCCGTATCTGCCGACGGAGATCGCGCCGTTCTTCGACGGCGGCCTGGCGTGGACCAGCACGAGCCACCCGGTGCTGACGTGGAGTCCGAACGCAACGGGTGATGCGCCGGTGTTCAGCGCGGGCGTGTCCGCGCGCTTCAATGTCCTCGGCTACATTGTGGCAGAAGTCTATTATGCGTATCCGTTCCAGCGGCCCGGTGTCGGAGGCCAGTGGGGGTTCCAGATCCTCCCCGGCTGGTAGCGTGACGCGCCGTTCCCGAACGGCGCTCGCTGCCCTCGACGACTGGCTTCGCCGGGCGCGGTCAGTCGTACCGCCGGTGGTGATGATGCTGGCGGGGGCCGGTACGGCCCGCGCGCAAGACAGTAGTGCGGCGCATGCCAGCCGGTTCGCGCGCATCTCGGGTATCGTGATCGACAGCCTGCACGAGACGCCGCTGGCCAACGCGGACGTCGTGGTCGACGGCACCAACCGGTCGGCGCGAACGGATGCGTCGGGCGATTTCCGGATCGACAGCGTCCCGGCCGGCGCGGTCAGGATCGGTGTCTTCCATCCGTTGCTCGATTCCGTTGGGGTGAGCGTCGCATCTCCGCCGATCATCGCCCGCGCGGGCGATTCCCTTCTCATCACACTGGCCACCCCATCCAGCGCGACGATCGCCACGCGTGCGTGCCAGAACGTGCCGTCGGAGACGGGTGCGCTGGCCACCGCGCAGTCGACCGGGCCCGGCGTCATCGTGGGGCGCATCCTCGATGCCGACACCGACGAGCCGGTGCGGAACGTTCAGGTGTCGTTCATCTGGATGCAGTTCGACGCGAGCAAGAAGACCGGCTTCCATCAATATCGCCACGTGCGGCTCGCGACGACCGGCGCGAGCGGCGTCTTCCACATCTGCCACGTGCCGCTCAGCGTCGATGGCTCGCTCGAGGCCATCCGCCGCGACGGGGGTGCGGCGGCTGCCGCCGAGCCGATCGACAGGACGCTGTCGCCCCGAGTGCTGCTGTCGCTGGTAACGATGCACGTCCCGCCGCTGGTGGAGCCCACCATTGCGTCGCTCGCCGCGACCGCCGTCGTGACGGAGGTGCCGGCGCCTGAGTCAGCGGTCGCGGCACCGGCGGCCGCCTCACCGGCACCCGTGCCAAGTGCGCGGGCGGCGGGGTCATCCACCGCACCATCGAAAACTCCCGTCACTCCTGTGGCCAGCCCGCCGGCGCACCGCTACGCAACGGGATCCGCGGTTCTGACCGGGCACGTGCTCAACATGCAGGGGGCGCCGGTGGGGCAGGCATCGGTGTTCGTGAAAGGCGCGGCGGATTCCGCGCTCACCGACGCGACCGGGACATTCACGCTGCACAACTTGCCCTCGGGCACGCGCAGCCTGGTGGTCCGCTCGGTCGGCTTCGAGCCGACCGAGCGGGCGGTGGAACTGACGAGCCGGGCGCCGACGAATATCGTCGTTTCATTCACCGCCAGAGCGATTCCGGCGTTGGCGCCGGTCGTCGTCACTGCGCGGTACGACGAGAGCCTCAGGAAAGTCGGCTTCGAGGCGCGCAGTCATTCCGGCATGGGGACATTCTGGACACTGCCGGACATCGAGAAGCAGAAGGCGTACGAGTTCCACGATCTGTTCGGGACATTCCCCGGGCTCAAGGTCGACTACAACGAGCAGGGGCAGGCGTCACTCATGGCCGCACGCGGGGAGTACGCGTGCATCGGGCAGAACCCGCAGGGGCAATCGACCGTCGGCTCCAACTGTGGTCCATGTGTGGCGTACGTCATCGATGGACACCCATACCTCGAGATGCAAGAGGGTGAGCTGGACGAGTACGTCCGTCCGGGTGACGTGGGCGCGATCGAGATCTATCAGGAGTCCCAGGTTCCGCACTCGCTTGCGGGGACGCGCACCGACTGCATCAACATCGTGATCTGGACCAAGGGCCGGCTAGGCGTGTAGGCCGGCGCGAAGCGCCGTCTACAACGCCTAGAGGGGAGAAAAACAGAGAGGAGAAAGGAGAAAAAAACGGGGCTTGGCGCGACGGACAGTACTGGCGCTACCGCCGCCGTCAGCGCCGCTGGCAGTGTGGGCAGTAGTACGTAGATCGTGTGGCCTGCACGAGCCGCGCGATGCGTGAGCCGCAGCGGCGGCAGGGCTTCCCTTCGCGATCGTAGACCCGCCACTCGCGAGTCCCGCGCTCGCGATCCGTATAGTGTGCGGCCGGTGCGCGCTTCAACACATGACGGATGGCTTGCACGAGGCGGGCGCGGCGTACGGGCCCCAAGGCGGCGGCGCTGGTGCGTGGATCGATCTTCGCGAGCCAGAGCGCTTCGGCCGCGTAGATGTTGCCGAGGCCGGCGACGACGCTCTGATCGAGGAGCGCGACTTTGACCGGTCCGCGCCGACGGCGAAAGGATTCGCCCAGACTTGCGGCCGAGAACTCGGGCGAGAGCGGCTCGGGGCCGAGTCCGGCGAGGACTGGCGTGCCGGCGGCGTGATAGCGTGCGGTGCCGAGCGCGCGGGAGTCGGCGAGTGTGATGCGGGAGCCGTCGCTGAAATCGATCGTGAGGCGCGCGAAGGCTTCGGCGGGCGAGTTCTGCCGGCCGGCGATCCATTCGCCGGTCATCCCGAAGTGAAACTCGAGGACACCTCCGTCGTCCAGCGTCGCGAGCTGGTGTTTGCCGCGGCGCGTGACGTCCACGATCGTGTGGCCCGTGGCGCGAGCGGCATCCGCGGGCGGAAGTGACCGTGCGTAGACCGGGTGGCGCGTCGTGATGGCGGTGATCGCGCGCCCAGCGGACGCTTCGCGGAGGAGGCGTGCGCCGAGTTCGACCTCTGGCAGCTCCGGCATGACGACATAGTCTAACGGGCCGGACTAGCGCCTCGTGAGCGCCACGGGTTCGTGCATCGGGTTCGGCGCGAAGCGGTGGCGGAATTCCAAGTCGCGGCGGTAGTCGGGGCGGGAGACGCGGAGCGGATCGGCGCCGGGCATGAGGAGGAGCGCCGTACCGGGGTCGAGGCCGCGGACCTCGCCGGGTGAGAGGAGGGGGCGGGCGTGCTCGGATTGGGACCACGTGGTGCGCGCGTCGCGTCCGTCAAAGAGACTGCCGGGACCGGTGTGCTCCGATCGTGACGTGCCGGGGACGCGGACCGTGGCGGTGCCGAGCATGGCGGAGAGATACGTGGCCGTCTCGAGGTCGCTCGTGCCGAACGCCTGGACGACGCCGGCGTTCGCGACGAAGCTGGACCAGGAAACCGGGTAGAGCGCGCGCAACTGCGAGAGGTCCTGAGCGAGGAGCCAGCACGTGCCGCCGTAGCCGCGTGCGAGCGAGACCGCGCGTTCGAGCGGGGGCATGGGGCCGAGTGCGGGAAACTCATCGAGGAGGAAGAGGACGCGGTGGGCTGGGAGGCCGGGCGTGCGAATGAGTGCGTCGAGCGCGGACGCGACCATGAGCCGCAGCCACCGCCGGCTTATGTCGAGCCGGTCGGGCGGGACGATGACGTAGACCGTCGTGCGGGACGTCTTGAGATCGGAGAAGCTGAACGAGGAGCTGCTCATCACATCCGCGAGCCGGGTGCTCTCGAGGAAGTGCATGTGGCTCTGCGCTTCGGCGAGCACTGACGAACGGACGCGATCGGCCTTCTGCATCATGCGGTCGCCCGCCCGCTGGATGGCGCCGCCGGCGCCCGTGCTGGCAGACATCATGCGCCAGAGTTTCGTGAGATCGCGAGGCGGGACCGACACGATCTCCCACAGTGTAGTCATCGTGTGCATCCCGCCCGACTCGGCCACGAGGAGGATGAGACCAGCGATGAGCGCCTTCGCTTCCTCCGACCAGAACATCGTATCGGCGGATGCGCGAGGATCGCGGACAACCAGCATTTCCGCGAGCGCCGCCGCCTCGTCGACGCACGCGGGGTCCGACACGTCGAGCGATTCCATCGGATTGAATGATCCGGTGCCGCCGGCCAGGCCGAACGGATCGAGGGCGACGACCTCGTGGCCGATGGAGCGCCGGTAGTCTGCGGTGACGGCGTAGTTCTCGCCTTTGGGATCGATCACGAACATCGAGCCGGGGTAGTCGAGAAGCGCGGGGATGACGCAACTCACGCCTTTGCCCGCGCCTGTCGGAGCGAGTGTGAGGATGTGTGCGTCGCCGGCGTATCGGAGGAGAGGCGAGTGCCAGCGGCCGCCGCGCCCGACGATGAAGCCGTGTGGCGATTCGAGGCGGCGGGTCGAGCCCCATCGGGCGCTGCCGAGGGACGTGGGGCGCGACCGGAGCGGCGAGAGGAACGCGAACCAGCGGGTGGCGCGGCGGACGAACCAGAACGCGGCGGCCACGGCCAGCACGCCGGCGATGGCGAGGTTGACACGGCGCGCGTCGGCGAGCGTCGGCGGGGCGGCGAGGTGGTGGGCGTAGATCCGGGCGGCGCCGATGACGGCGGCCGAGAGCAGGGCGATGAGCGCGAGGGGGCGGCCGATCAGCCGCGCGACGAGGTAGAGCGCGCGGGCGATCATTGGCCTATCCCGGTGACGGGGTGACGAACGATCCGTGCCCGGCGGAAGGCACGCGGCCCGGAGCAAATCGGGCATATCAGGCGCTTATGGCCGCCGCTGTGCAGCCATTTCTCGAAGCGGACCGTCACCTCTTTCCACGTGCGTGCGAGGAAGATCTCGATCCCTTCGGCGACGGCGCATCGTACGAGGGGGGAGGTCGAGCCCTTGCGGTGCTGTCTGAGGCGGCGTGCCAGGTCGGTGGTGAATCCGACGTAGTGGCTGGCGTGCTGGTACGGGCGGCTGAAATGCAGGAGATAGACGGTGCCGATGATCAATCGGTCGTGGCCGGGGAGCCATTCCACACGTCGCCGTGTCACGGTGTTCGCGCCTCCGGCGCGTTGCGTGAGGTGGCCTACCCGCCGCCACTTTTTTCGTCGCGCGGCCGAGGATTCGGCTGGCGGTTGCTCCGGCGCCGTGGCGGTGCGGCCGGGCAGGGTAGGGGTCAACTGGAGGCGAAGCTAGTAAGGGGCCGATGTTTCCGTCAAGAGGGTGGCTCGATGTAACATCATGTTACATATAGTGTTACCAAGACAACAGAAAGGAGACCTGCAGAAAGGAGAGAGGAGAGAAGACCAAAAAAACAGAGCAGTGGCGCAGCCACGCGGCGGGCTTGCGCCTCTGCTCTCGGCTTTCTGTAGCTCTATTTTCTCGGGCCGCGCGGCGGTCCCGCGTGCTAGTGGCGGTCGGGCGCGGTGCGCTCTCCGACCAGCTCGATTATCGCGCGCTCCATCTCGTCGCGGACGCGGTACGCCCAGTACTCGGGACCGGCCATTTCTTCAGGCCATCCCTCCGTGTGTTCCGACCCGCGCCATCCATCGCTTGGTCCGGGTTCTGGCGGTTCCCAGCCGGGTCTGCTTCCCTCGTTCATCCTGCACCCTCCTGCCCTGTGAGTGTCCTTCTTCCGGACGACTGCGGGCGCATGGTGAAACAGGGTGCCGGGCTTCCCCGTAGTGAGGGTGCGGTGAACAGGCCGCACGGGTCACGGAAACATCAGATCGCGGGAGAACACATGGGTGCCCTCATCAAAGGCCTCATACTCGGTACGATCGGCGCGGTGCTGGCCGTTCCAGCACTCATTATCCTGGCGATCTTCGGCCTGCCGCTGTTCGTTGCCGGCGCGGTGGTGCTTGGCGCTTTCGTGGCGGTGCCGATGATGATTCTGGCGGCGCTGGCGCTGCCGCTGTTCGTGGTGGCCGCGGTGTTCATCGCGCTGTTCGTGGTGGCGGTCGTCCTCGCGCTCAAGCTGGCGCTCTTCGTGGTGCTGCCGGTCCTTCTGGTGGCGCTGGGCATCAGTTGGCTCGTGCGCGCCGCCCATTCACGCCGCGACCAGCAGCTCTACGCGTAGGCAGCAGTCCGTCAGCGGACGTCGATGACGTCCTGCATGACGGGCTGTCCGTATTGGGCCGCGCCGACCACGACGCGGAGGTTGGGGCGGATCTCAACACCGGCCCCGCCGTGGGTGTGCCCGCAGAGCACGAGTAACTCCCGGTCCGGGTGTGCCTCCGCGGCGCCGAGGAGCGCTTCGCCAACGGCTTGCGAGCAGAAGTGGGGGAGCCAGCTCGGACCAGAGATCCGGCCCTGGTACCACGATGCTTCCGGGAAAGGCGGCACGTGTGTCAGTGCGATCACGCGGGGATAGCGCGCCAACGCTTCGGGTAGGACGCGCCGGAAATAGGCAGCGGACTCGTCGCCGAGTGCGTTGAGGACCGACAAACGGGCTGGTGCCGAGAGGCCGGACAACTCGCGGATCAGCCGATAGTCGTTGAGCATCACGCGTGACGCGGCGTAGTCGCCGCAGCGGCCGTCCGCCCATCCGTCGTGGCCGACGAGACCGGTTTCTTCTCCGACCCGCACGATTCCGGCCTCAGGCATCCACCGGAGGTGCGCCGATGAGGCGGCGAGCGCCGAGATCGCGGCGCGGACGTCAACAATGGACCCGTTGTAGAAGTCGTGGTTGCCGAGGACGAAGTACACCGGCATGGGGAGCGCTTTGTCGAGCGCGCGCAGGTACCGCTCGATGCTCTGTGCCTGCCCGATGTCGCCCGTGATCAGGAGGCTGTCGGGTTCGGCGGCGATCACGGTCTGGCAGAACGCGACGATCTGGTCCACCGATGCAAACTCGAAGTGGATATCGGTGGCCCAGGCGAGTCGCGGCATCTGCATCGGATATTAGCGGGGTCGCGACCGGCCCCTACCAGGGATGATTGGTGCGGCATCAACGAGCGTCGAAGCGGTTGGTGGTGGGGGCCGTTGCCCGAACTGGGCGACCTACGGTTCTCGAACGGCCCCCGCTGCGTTGGCCGACGCGACTCGGCGGTGCCCGGTGGATTGGTGGTGGTAAGTGCGGGGCGGGCCGAAGGCATCCGGTGGGTGCAGGCAGGGCCGGTCGCGACCGGCCCCTACCAGGGATGATTGGTGCGGCAGATCCGGCCGGCGCCCACCAGGGATGGTTAGTGCGGCAGACCCGGCCGGCTCCTACCCGCGATGAGTGCGGCCGATCCGGCCGGCCCCTACCAGGGATGCTTGGTGCGGCAGATCCGGCCGGCGGCTACCCGGGATAATTGCTGCGGCAGATCCGACCGGCCCCTGCCAGGGCGCGCCTGGTGCGGCATACCGATGAGCCTACAACTGCGACTCGATTGCTACAACATGCCGGCTAACGGAAACCAATTTCTTGCCCTATTAATCGGGCTAACGCAAATCCATTTCTTGTCCTATTAATACCCGCACGGCTCTTGCGGCGATGCCGCTTGACTCGGTTTGGGGGCAAGTATGGCGCATCGCAGAGAACATGAGGGGCAACTGACGACGTGGATTTGCATCACGTGCGGGGGCGAGATTTATTCTCGCGGGCCCGCGGCTGGGCGACTCGCGTGCCCCCGATGTGGCGGGTCGGTGTTTCGTCCGTTCGATACGCCGTCGCCGAGCGATCATGTCGCCGAGGATTATCTCGAGGACGTGGCGCGGCGGTTTGAACCGAAAGACAGAAGCGCTTCGATTCGGGATCCCAGCATTCACGAGCGAGGCCGGCCATGATCGACCGGTTGCCGGGTGAGGATGGAGGTGACGGCAGCCTGGGTCCGCCGATCGACCTCATCACCGTGTCGCGCGAGTTCGGCGCGGGCGGCAGCGAGCTCGCGCGATTAGCCGGCAACGAGCTGCAGTGGCCGGTCCTCGACCGCGATCTCGTGCGCCAGGTGGCGGAGCGGCTGCGGCTGGAACCCCATCACGTGGAGGCCGTCGACGAACAGCCGCCCGGGCTGCTGACGCGGCTGATCGCGTCGGCCCTGCTGATGGCGCCGCCGGAGCTGCCGACCGAAGTGCAGACGGACCGGTTGCATCCCGACTCCGTCGCCGCGGCGGCGCGCGCCGCGATTCTGGCGGCCGCGGAAACCCCACCGCTCATCGTCGTCGGGCACGCGTCGCAGTGCCTCTTCCACCATCGTCCGGCGACCATGCACATCCGGCTCGTCGCGCCGCTGGCGCTGCGGCTGCAGCGGGTGTGCACGCGCATGCCGTGCGACTCCGCCAAGGCCGTGGCGGAGACCCGCCGCATGGACCAGGCACGCGCGGCATACGTGCGCCGGCATCATCAAGCCGATTGGCGCGACCCACTCCTGTACGACATGGAGATCAACACGGGCCGGATCACGATCGAGGAAGCCGCGCGGATGGTCGTGAACGTCGTGACCGCGCGGAACGGCGTGCGGGCCCTCAGCGGGAGCTAGTCGACCGCGCTGACCGTCACCGCGTCCGTCCGGTCGAACACGCGGCCAGTCAGCCGCATCATCAGAGACAACTGGCCCGTGTACGCGAGGGCGAACGCGATGATCGCGAACAGCGTCGCGGGCGGCGGCGCGACGAAGTGTCTCGCGACCCAACTCGCCAACACGGCCACGCCCGTCGGCATCACGAACGCGAGCATCGCGCCGATGAGCGACGCGATGCGCGACAGGAGAATCATGCCGACGCCTTCAGTGCCGGCGCCTCCGACCGCCACTCCCAGCGCGCGCGCCGTCGGGAAGAGGAGCGCCATCGCGTTGCCGATGGTGGCCGACGTGGTGTCGAGCGCGGGGAGCACGATGGCCGATATCACGAATACCGAGGCGCGCGCGCTGGCCGCGATCGTCCGGTGTTCGATCACCGGCGGACAGATCAGACAGGCGATCGCGACCAGCGAGAGCTGCGTGATGGCCAGCGGCAACACCGTCGAGGCGATGGACGCCGCCACGATGCGGACGCCGGACACCGGATACGTGCGCAGGAGCGCGAGGTGCGCGACATCGCGCCGCAGATCGTTCTGAAATGCGACCGGTCCGAGGAAGGCCAGCATCCACGCGAGCGATGCGAGTCCCGCGGCAAGCGCCAGCGCGGGTGAACCGGTCATCGAGCGCTGGCCGGCCATGACGATCGCGGCGACGGCGACGATGAACGCGCCGGTCACCCACACCGTGCGCCACCCGCCGCGCTGCAGGGCGATCGTGTTCTTCCAGATGATCGCGACCGCCGGCTGGCCCGTGCTGCGCAGCCGGAACCACGCACGCCTCGGGTGTCCCGGCTGGCTGGGCTTCGACTGGAGCGGCGCACCGCTCATCAGCCGCCGGCGCATGGCGCGGATCCGGTCGGCGAGCGCCGCGGATGCTTCGGCCGCCGCTTCCTCGAACGGCACGTCGATGCGGAGAACCCAGACGTAGTGGACCGCGAGCAGCGGAATCGCGAAGACGAGCGCGCGCGCCCACGTGCCGGGGGATGTGGCGAAGAGCGGCGCGAGCGCGATCCGGAACGGCAAGAGGACGGCCCCGACCAGTGGGCTCTTGAGCACCACGCCCAGCGCATCGAACAGGCCGTTCAGACCGGCCGAATCCATCTGGCGCGGCCATGCGGTCAGGAGACCGATGACCATGACGACCGCCACCGCGCCGGCGATCACCGCCGCCACAAAAGGACGCCTGCGGCTCGGCGTGGTCTGTGCCACACCGACACGGACCAGTGACGCGCCCAGGTGGTGCAGGTAAAGGGTCACGAGAAACACCCAGGCGCCGATCATCCGCAGGCCGGCCGGCATGCCAGGGTCGATCCGGAGCGTGACAATGCTGATCACGAGTGCGCTGACGAGCAGCTGGATCTGCGCGGTGACGAGTTTGTACGAGAGCAGATCCCGCCGCCGCAGCGGAGCGGGGAAGAGGAACTGCACCTCGGCTGGCGCGAACGCGAGCACGGGTGTCCCCGTTTCGAAGAGCCACCATCGAGCGACGAACACGAGGAGTCCGAGCGACACGACGCGGACGGGCAGATCGGCGAAGTGGATGGGCTGCCCGTTCGCGCGGGCTGGGAGGCCCGTGGGGTAGGACCTCAGGAACACCGCCCAGAGGTAGAAGAGCCCGAACGCGAGGCCGGCCAGGTAGCGTGGATGGCGGAGCCGCCGGATACGCTGGAACAGGCGATTCCGGAACGTCGTAGCTACGAGGAAGAAAAACGCACGGAACACGCCTACAAGATGCAGCGCGTCACCGCCCCTGGAGCGGCAACGCTCGCTAGACGGGGGGCTGCCCTCGGCGACTGGGGTCCGTGTGGGCGGCACGATGCGCCGTTCTCGAACGGCGCCTGCTGCCCTCGGCGACTGGGGTATGTGTGGGCGGCACGATGCGCCGTTCTCGAACGGCGCCTGCTGCTCTCGGCGACTGGCGTTCGTGTGGGCGGCACGATGCGCCGTTCTCGAACGGCGCCTGCTGCCCTCGGCGACTGGCGTTAGTGGGACGGCAACCACAGTCCCCGTCGTGCCCCGTCTGTCTCCAGCACGGATGTCTGCCTGAGGGGACGGTTCGTTCAGCGGGCGCCGATGACCACGCCGTTACCGCGGGGGGTGTCTCGCGGCGGGGCCATCGCCGCCCGGGCAGCTTCGAGCTGTGCCTGGAGCGCACCGGGGCCGGTGCCGCCGGTCAGGTCGCGCCGCTCGACGGAGCGCCGCGGCGAGAGGGACTCGAACACATCGATGCCGAACTCCGGGTGGACGGCCGCGAACTCCGCAAACGGCAGCTCGTGCAGCTCGAGACCCTGGGCATCGGCGGCGCGGATGAGCGTGCCCACCGCGCGGTGCGCATCGCGGAACGTGACCCCGCGAGCGACGAGGTAGTCGGCGACGTCCGTCGCCATCATCCCGCTTCCGACCGCGGCCTGCATCCGGTCGCGCCGGAACGCCAACTCGCCGAGCGCGCCGGTCGCGGCCGGGAGCACCAGCATCAACGTGTCGACGGCGTCGAAGAGCGCGCGCTTGTCTTCCTGCATGTCCTTGCTGTAGCCGCTGGGCAGACCCTTGAGCGTCACGAGCAGCGCGACGAGGTCACCGAGCGCGCGGCCGCCGGATGCCCGCACCAACTCGAGCGCATCGGGGTTGCGCTTCTGCGGCATCATGCTGGACCCCGTCGTGAACGCTTCGCCGAACTGCACGAAGCCGAACTCACTCGACCCGAACACGATCAGGTCTTCCGCGAGCCGCGACAGGTGCGTCGCGAGCAGCGCCGTGGCGAACAGCACCTCGGCGACGAAATCGCGATCGCCCACCGCGTCCACGCTGTTGGGCGAGACGCCGGAGAATCCGAGGCTTTCCTTGAGGAGCACGCGCGAGATCGGGTAGGCCGATCCCGCGATCGCGCCGGAGCCGAGCGGCAGGACCGCCATGGCCGAGCGGCCGGCGGCGGCGAGACGGGCGCGGTCGCGCTCGAGCGGCCAGAAGTGATTGAGCAGCCAGTGCGCGGCGGCGACGGGCTGCGCGCGCTGCAAGTGCGTGTACGCCGGCATCAGGGCATCGCCGAGCGCGGTGGCGTGGCCGATCAGCGTTTCCTGGAGCGCACGGACCGCGGAGTCCAGACCCGTGACCGCGTCCGCGCACCAGAGGCGAGCGGCGGTCGCGACCTGGTCGTTGCGGCTGCGTCCCGTATGGAGGCGGCCCGAGAGATCGCCCACCTCGGCGTTGAGCATCCGGTCGATCATCGTGTGGACATCTTCATCGCCCGTTTCCGGGCGTGCGCCGTCGGAGAGCTGCTGGTGTACGGATGAGAGGCCCATCTCGAGGCGCTGGCTTTCCTCCAGCGTGAGGACCCCGGCGTCCCAGAGGGCCACGGCCCACGCCATCGACGCCCGCACATCGTGCGGCCAGAGGCGGAAGTCCGTGCCGACCGACCGATTGAGCGCATCGAGCGCCGGGGCACTCTCGGCGGCGAAGCGGCCGCCCCACAGGCGGTGCGCCCGTGCGCGCGCGGGCGACGGCCGTACGCCGGCGTCTTCGACGATACCGATCACCGGGTCATCCGGCCGGACCGGCGGGGGCGTCATACGGCCGCCACCGCGGCGCCGGACGCGGCGTCCTCGCCGATCTCCGCGTCCGTGCCGGCGTAGTCCGGCGCTGAATGCGCCCCGGTATCCGCGAGCGCGGCGGCAGCTCGTTCCCGGGCCTGGAGCGCCGCGACCCGTTGCGGGAGGGCGAAGAGGCGGATGAACCCGGCGGCGTCGGCCTGCTGGTAGACATCGTCGGCACCGAACGTGACGAAGCGTTCGTCGTAGAGCGCGAACGGGCTCGTACGGCCGGCGATGGTGACATTGCCCTTGTAGAGGCTCAGCGTGACCGTGCCGGTGACGTGCTGCTGCGTGACCGCGACGAGGGCGTCGTACGCGGCGCGCTCGGTGGTCCACCACCGGCCCTCGTACACGAGGTCCGCGTAGCGGCCGGCAATGAGGTCCTTGGTGGCGAGCGTGCGGCGGTCGAGCGTCAGCTGCTCGAGCTCACTGTGCGCGGTGTAGAGCAGCGTGCCGCCGGGCGTCTCGTAGATGCCGCGGGACTTCATGCCGACGAGGCGGTCCTCGACGAGATCGACGCGTCCGACCCCGTGGCGTGCCCCGATGGTATTGAGCGTGCGGAGGAGCGTGACCGCATCGAGCGGCATCCCGTTCACGGCGACGGGGATGCCTTGCTCGAAGGCGATCGCGACGGGCTCCGGCTTGTCGGGCGCGAGCGCGGGCGCGACGGTGAGCTGGAAGACATCGGCGTCCGGTGCCTGGTTGGGGTCTTCGAGCGCACCGCCCTCGTGCGAGACGTGCCAGATATTCCGGTCGCGGGAGTAGATCTTCTGCGCGGTGGCGGCGACGGGGATGCGCCGGGCGGCGGCGTAGGCGAGCGCATCCTCGCGGCTCCGGATGTCCCATTCGCGCCAGGGGGCGATCACGGTCAGGTCGGGTGCGAACGCGGCGTAGGTGAGCTCGAATCGGACCTGGTCGTTGCCTTTGCCGGTACATCCGTGAGAGAGGGCATCGGCGCCGACGCGGCGTGCGACCTCGACCTGGCGGCGGGCGATGAGGGGGCGGGCCATCGCGGTGCCGAGGAGGTATTTCCGGCCGTAGATGGCACCGGAGAGGACCGTCGGCCAGATGAACTCTTCGACGAACTCGCGTTTCAGGTCTTCGACGATGCAGTCATCGGCGCCGGAGGCGAGGGCTTTGGCGCGGACGCCGAGGAGTTCGTCGCCTTGTCCGATGTCGGCGGCGACGCAGATGACGCGTGCGCCGGGATAGTGCTCTTTGAGCCAGGGCACGATGACCGACGTGTCGAGCCCGCCGGAGTAGGCGAGGACGATGGTGGAGACCGGACGGTCGGTGTGGGTGGGGGGCATTGCCGCCTCGCGATGTGTATTTATGCGGTGACAGTGCATAAATAAACATTCTGCGCGGGGGACGTCAACGGCGGACAAGTGCTGCGGCAGGGAGGGGCGGGGCGCGAAAGGGGAGAGGAGAGGGATTAGGGAATAGGGATTAGGACTAGGGACTAGGGACTAGGGATTAGGGACTAGGGACTAGGGATTAGGGACTAGGGACTAGGGACTGGGGACTGGGGATTGGCGGTTGAGGAGCTGGCGGGCGCCGGCGGATCCCGGCTTTCTCTTTTCACAAACTGCAACGGCGTTGGCTCTAGGGGCGGGTGCGGCCCAGGCGGCGTTCGAGGCGTTCGCGGGCGGAGCCGGAGCGGCACACGATCAGGATTGTGTCGTCGCCGGCGATCGTGCCGATCACGTCGGCCAGGCGAGACGTGTCCAGCGCCTTGGCGACGGTCTGGGCGCTGCCTGGCGTCGTGCGCACGACCAGCAGCTCGGAGACGCCGTCCACGGACATCACGAGTTGGGGGAGCAGGGCTTCCAGGCTGGGGCGGACTTCGTCGCCGGCCCCGGCGTTGTCGGCGCGGGCGTATTGCACGCCTTCATCTGTCGGCACGCGGGCGAGGCGCAGCTCGTGCACGTCCCGCGAGAGCGTCGACTGGGTGACGTCCCAACCGCGGAGGCGCAGCAGGCGCCGCAGGTCTTCCTGGCTGGCGACCGGGCGAGACTCGATCAGTTCCAGGATCAGCGCCTGGCGATCGCGTTTCGAGGGCATCACGAAAAGCTACAGAAAAACGTGCTGCCCGCTAATCCGGATGCGGCGGGAGCGGCGTGTGTGCCAGGGCGGCAGGGCGGGTCGCGACCCGCCCCTACCAGGGACGAAATCGTGTGGCACTGTGCTACCAGGCACGAAATCATGTGGCACTGTGCTACCAGGGACGAAATCGTGTCGCACTGTGCTACCGGGGACGAAATCGTGTGGCGCTGTGCTACCAGGGACGATCGTGTGGCACTGTGCTACCCGGGACGAAATCGTGTGGCGCTGTGCTACCAGGGACGATCGTGTGGCACTGTGCTACCCGGGACGAAATCGTGTGGCACTGTGCTACCCGGGACGAAATCGTGTGGCACTGTGCTACCAGGGACGAGATCGTGCGGCACTGTGCTACCAGGGACGAAATCGTGCGGCACCCTGCCATCGCGCGCGGATTGCAACACGGCATCCGCTCGGACCACTGCGGTGGCCGCGCCGTAGATTGTCCAGGCGTATGCCTCGCCCTTCCCCTCGCCGCCGGCCGGCGGAATCCGGGTCCCGGGGGCGCAAGTCCGCGTTCGATGCGGTGCGGTTCGCCCCAGACTGCATTCTCAACCTGCGTGCCTCGTTTCCGACCGCGGCGGACGCGGCGTATCGCGCGGACTCGTGGCTGCGTGAGCGGCAGGCGTCGGGGGCCCGGGAAGTGTTGATCATCACGGGGCGCGGGCAGGGAAGCCCTGACGGCATCGCGGTCGTGCGGGAGGCCGTCGGTCGCTGCTTCCCGGGACTCCGGCGCACCGGTGTGATCTCCGCGTGGCGGGAGCACGACCCGGGGTCGTTCGTGGTGGAACTCGCGACGCTTCAGGCGCTCGTGGGCGCTCCCCGCCGCCGGCACCATCCCCGGCCCGAGCCGTCGCGTGATGCCGGCGTGTTGAACGGGCTCGAGCCGGAGCTACTCGAACTGCTCCGCCGGCTCGCGATCGCCGCGCTCGACGCGCATGGCGTCCACGGTCCGTCCGAGAGCTTCGTCACCGACGAGATGGCGCGGCATTTCTCGCGGCTCGTCCAGGGTGTGCCGGCGGGCAAGGACCCCGGCCCGGCGCTTCGGCCGCTCCTCCAGCACCTGCTCGACGAATACGACGCGTGATGGGCGCGGCGACCGTCGCATGAGACGGTGCCGGGTGGAGGCAACATCCGTCGTGGGCCGGTCGCGACCGGCCCCTACCAAGGCAATCATCTCCCGATTCGACCGGGATGCTCGCCGATGGCGGGACTCACCCAATGTTTAGAAAGGGGAAAGGGGAAAGGGGAAAGGGGAAAGGGGAATGGGGAAAGGGGAAAGGGGAAAGGGGAATGGGGAATGGGGAAACGGGAAAGGGGAATGGGGAATGGGGAAAGGGAAGGGGGGAAAGGGGAAAGGGGACAACAACAACATCGCCCCAATGTGACCGCGATGCGGTCACCGTGACATGTCATTGCGTCCGCCCGCTCACCGCGCACGAGCCGGCGATGCGCGCGCGTGCGTGGTGCGCTGGACATCGACCGCGGGCTCCGCTTGCTTTTATCTGAGAGCGTCCAACGCATCGGGATGGAGGTCCCATCGCTCCTGCATCGCGCGGCGAGAGTGCGCCGGCAACATCCCCGACTCCGTTCGTCATCATCGGCGCGGACGGGTATCTGGCGGCGCGGCCGGCCACTCCGGTGCAGGTGGCCCATGCGTGCCGGGCCGCAGGCTACGCGGCGGCGATTCCGGCGACGTGGGGCGATGAGCTGATCGCCGAAGGGTGCGCGCGGCGGCTCGCGACGCGCACGCTGCCCAGCGCGATCTTCTGTTCCTGCCGCCGGGTACGGGACCGTCTGCTCGGACCGGGCGCGGACCTGCTTCCATTTCTCGTGTCGTTCGTGGCGCCACCGGTCGCGACGGCGCGGTATCTCCGGGAGCTGTACGGCGACACGCCGATCGACATCACCTACGTCGGCACGTGTCCGTCCGCGAGCCACGAGCCCTCGATCGACCGGCAGGTCCGGCCCGAAGAGTTCTACGCGTCGCTGACCGACCGCGGCATCGTGGTGGCGGAGGAGCCGCTGGTGTTCAACTCATTCTTCGCGCCCGATCGCCGGCGCTGCCACTCACTGCCCGGGGGGCTGCCGATCGACAGCCTGCTGGAGGCACAGGATGGGACGGCACGGGCCGCGGACAACGCCGGCGGCGACGATACCGGCGACGGTGCCGGCGACGAGGATGATGACGCGCTGCCGTTCATCCCGCGGTCGGTGGTGGAAATCCGGGAGGTCGAGTACGCCGCGGAACTCGCGCAGTACCTGATCACGGGTGCGCCGGTGCTGATCGACCTCGGCCCGCGGCTGGGTTGCGCGTGCAGCGGTGCGGTGAGCGGCGTGACGGCCGCTCAGGCGCGTGACGCGGTGATCGCGCTCGAGCCTCCGCGATCGCCGACGCCGGTCGTCGAGCCGGACGTGAGCGCCGACGTCGATCTCGACCCGGCGGCCGACGACTCGCTGGGCGTGCTGGTCGCGGACCGGGCGGCGCGCGGCGACACCGCGCGGGCCAACGACCCGCGGGCGGCTAACGCGACGCCGGCCGGACGGGACGCCGCGGCGTCATTCGCGGCGGCCGGCTGGCCGCACCGCGACAGCGGCATCGCGCAGCGCGGCTGACGCCGCGCCGAACCGCGTTGCGAGGTCTGCGACCTCGCGTGCCACCAGCGCCGAGTCGCCGGACCGCACCGCTTCCGTGACCGACGGGAACGTCACGTCGGCGTACCCGTTGTCCTCATCCGAGGCGTAGATCAGACCCCGGAACCACGGGCGCGTCCGCAGTCCTTCGGGGCGAGTGAGGGCGCGCTCGACGCGCATGAGTGCCGCGTTCGCCGCGCGAAGCGCCGCGGTGCCCGGCCGAGTCGCGGGGCCGGCGGAACGCCGGAGCGGTGCGGCCGCGCTCGCGCCCATGCCGCCCCCGAGTGCGGAGTCACGCGCTCCGGACCAGGCCGCGGCCGCGGTCTCCATGCCGGCGATCGCCTGTGCGAGCGCGGTGGTCTGCACGGACCATCCGTGCGCCGCGATCGCGGCATCGATGCCCGGAAGGTATCCGCGCATGGTCCGCGCGTATTCGCCGTAGTCGTACGGCAGGATATCGGCGTTGGCCATGCGGAGCAGCAGCGCCGCTCCGACGCGAGCCGACGCGGCGTGCCGCCGGTACCCGGGGTCGCCGAAGCGGGATTCCCAGTTGTAGTCATCGTACGCGGAGTGATACACGCCGCCGGCGCCGCCGAAACCCCACGCGAGGATCGGGACACCGAGGTGATTGGCGAAGCCGGCGAAATCCGAGCCGCCGCCCGGGTCGCCGAACTCCGGTCCGCCCGAATCCATCCGCGGGCTCGTCAAGGGATCGCCGCCCCGCCATACGTCGTAGATGCTGACACCGGCCCCTGCGTCCGGGTCTGGTATCATCTGCGTGACCTCGCGCGTGATCGCGCGGAGCGATGGTGACCCGGTCGCGCCGAACACCGGACCGTCGGCCGAGACATCCTGGTTGAAGTAGGCGACGGCGCCGCGCAGCAGGCGGAGGGAATCATCCTCGACGTACTCCGTCGATCCGATCAGTCCCCATTCTTCGGCATCCCACGTCGCGAGCACGATCGTGCGCTTGGGCCGGTGGCCGGCGCGCACCTCGGCGGCGAGTGCGCGCGCCATCTCGAGCACACTCACGACACCGCTGACGTTGTCGGCGGCGCCGGGCCCCCAGGCATCGCGGTGTCCGCCGGCGATCACCATTTCGTCGGGGAATTCGGTCCCGCGGATCACCGCGAACGTATCCCAGATCGTGTGATAGCCGGCCGGACCGGTTTCGCTTGTGTATGACACGCGGGCTCGCACCGGACCGGGGCCGGCGTGGTAGCGGAAGGGCAGAGCGCCTTGCCACGACTGCGGGAACCGCGCCTCACTGCGGGCGAGACTGCCCGCTGCGCCGGGTCGCGCATTTCCATTGCCGCGCAGGTCGCGCAGGAGCCGCGCCGCGTTGCCGTAGGAGATGGGCACGACCGGGATGTGCGGGACCGCCATCTGGGCGGGATCGACGCGGCGCGCGCCTTTGGTGCTCGGGTATCCTGGCGTGCTTGGATCTCCGTTGTCGTTCATGATGCTGCCGCGCTGGACGCCCTGCTCCGGCCGCATCGGGCCCTCGGGGTACACGTCGCCGCGCGCATAACCGTCGTCGGCCGGATCGCTGTAGATGAGCAGCGCGGCCGCGCCGTGGCGCTCCGCCTCGCGCGCCTTGATCCCGCGGAACGAATGCCCGTAGCGCGCGATCACGATCTTGCCTGCGACCGAGATGCCGACCGAGTCGAGGTGCGCGTAGTCCTGGATCAGGCCGTAATTCACATACACGACCTCACCGGCGGCGCTGCCGTTCCCGCTGTAGGCGTTGAACGTGGGGACCTGGGGAAACGCCGACGACGTCGAGTCGCCCGGCACCGGGCCCTCGGCCAGCGACAACTCCTGGGAGTCGGCGGCGGTGGGTGAGCCGAGGCGCCAGACCTGGACCGAGACCG
The DNA here is from genome assembly GCA_021324775.1 of Gemmatimonadota bacterium. Lineage (GTDB taxonomy): Bacteria > Gemmatimonadota > Gemmatimonadetes > Gemmatimonadales > Gemmatimonadaceae > Palsa-1248. Next base: position 16,578 of record JAJPIM010000006.1, on the reverse strand, counting down.
GCTGCGGCATGTAGACATCGTACGCGCGCACCTCGGTGGTGAGCCCCCAGCGGCGCAGAAGGCCGACCACATAGTCGCGCGTGCGCTCCTGTGCCGGCGTCCCGGCCATGTGCGGCTCGCGGGAGAGCGCGCGGGACATCGAATCGGCGGACGCCGTGTCGGGCTGCGCGATCACCCGGCTCTCGGCCGCGGATTCGCCGGCGGCATCGGCGGCCGTATAGCCGGCGAGGGGCTGGGCCGGCATTACATGGGCCGGCGCCGTCTGGGCCCGTCCGGGGACCGTGAAGAGAACGGCGCCCGCGAGCGCCCACGCGCTACTTCCCCATCGCATCCTGTACTCCCGTGATAACGAATTGGACCGCCAGCGCGGCCAGTAAGAGACCCATCATGCGGGTCATGATCTGGATCCCGGTGCGTCCGAGCCGGACGATGAGGCGATCACTGACCCGCAGTACGACCCAGCAGATGAACGCGGCGAGCGCGATCGCGCCGTAGACGGCGGCGGCGCGCGCGGCCGTGTGGGCCTGCCCCGCGAGCACCATGACCGTCGTGATCGCGCCCGGGCCGGCGAGCATCGGGACGGCGAGCGGCGTGATCGCGACGTCGTCCTTCTCCTGGCCTTCCACGATCTCGGCCGGCGTCTCCTGCGTCGTGCGCTGCGACCGCAGCATGTCCATGGCGATCAGCCACAGGATCCCGCCGCCCGCGATGCGGAACGCGGCGAGCGTGATGCCAACGAGCTGGAAAATGACACGACCCGCGAACCCGAACGCCGCCAGGAGGACGCCGGCGGCGATGCAGGCGCGCCGCGCGGTGCGGGCCCGCTGCTCGGGGGTTTCGTTGCGGGTGATGACGAGATACGTCGGGATGACCGCGATCGGGTCGACAATGAACAGGATCGACGTGAACGTGATCAGCGCGAACTGCAGATAGCTGTACACGGACCCGTGACTCTATCCGGCGGTCATTTCGGTGAGGCCAGCGATGCCGGCGTGACGATCACGTGGAGGTTGTGGTTGATGCGCAGGCCGGCGATGCCGTCCGTGGGCACGGTCGCCTTGTCGACCGTCGCGACCAACTGGTCGTTCACGTAGAACCGCGCCCGGTCATCGGTGACGGTAGCACGCAGCGTGTACGTGGCCTTGCCGGACGCATCGGCCTTGGGGACTGCCGGGCTGGGCGTGAATGGCAGGACCGTGCGGGCGTCGTCACCATCCCGGACCTTGACCGAGAAGTCGCCGTCGCCGCGGACGAGGAAATAGGTGTACCGCTGCCCTGGCCCGTCGAGCTGCTGTCCGCCGATGAAGATCCCGTATGCTTCCGGGTGGCGGGGGGCTTCGACCTGGCCGATCGTCGCGGTGACCGTGTAGTGCGTGTGCGCGACCAGCGACGGCGAGTACAGGATATGCGCGGGACCTGTCCGTATCTCCCAGGTGCCCCCGGGCGCGGCGGTGTACTTCGCCCCGGAGATGGGCGACCCGGCGTCATCGGTGCGCCCGATGAAGCCTGCGGGGACGCCGTTGCCGGCCACCGCCTGGTCGGGGTCAGCGTTGGCGCCGGCGGGAGCCGCCGCCGGCCCGGGAGCGGGGGCAGGCGGGCTGGCAGATTGGGTGGCGCTGTCCCCGGCCCCGCCGGACTTGGCGGGGGATCCGCTGCAGGCAGCACCGGCGAGGACGGGTCCCAGGAGCGCACTCAGCAGTGCGAGACGGAGGCTCATAAATCGGGGGCTTGCTCCCGGCCGGGAAAGAGGTGGCGGCCGAGACCCGGTCCAGCGGATCCAGCCAAGGGGACGAATATACCGCGCACCCCGGGGCTGCGGGGGGCGCATCGGGGCGCCTGTGAGGGCGGGTGCTCGCCGCTCGCGGTTCGCGGCCCGCCTTGCTCTAACGGCCTCCACTGCGGATCTTTTTGACGACTCCGCGATTACCCCACCTCTCGGGAGCTGCATCCATGGCAACGAAGCGCAAATCTTCCCGTAAGGCCGCCAAACGGTCCAAGTCTCGCCGCAGGACGGCCAAGAAGGGAGCGCGTAAGGTTTCAGCGAAGCGTTCAGTGAAGCGTACCGCCAAGCGTACGGCAAAGCGTGCGACCAAACGCGTCGCCAAGCGCGTGAGCGCGACGCGGGCTCGCGCGAAGAAAGCGGGCAAGGCCGTGAGCAAGGCGATCACGAAGGCCGTGCACACGATCGAGCGGAAGGCGCCAAAGCAGCAGGCGGCGGTCAAGAAGGCGGTGACCAATGCCGCGCAGGCGGCGGGTGCGAGTGTCGCGCGTGTGGCGACCGCGGTCGCGCAGGAAACGCGCGAAGGCGTCACGAAGCTCGGCGAGATGGCGTCCGGGCTCGTCGACCGCGTCACGCATCCGTCGGCACCGCCGGCACCACCGCGTCCGGTATTCGGACCGGGGTCGTCATCGGGCGGTGCGACGGGGAGCTGAACGTGTATGGCGGATGAAACACCGAGGGCCGGCTGCGAGTGCAGCCGGCCCTCGGTGCTTCAGCCGCCACGCACGAGATAGGAGAGAGGAGCGAGGGGAGAGGAGAAAAAACGACTGCAACTGCGAAAAGGCAGAAAGTAGAAAAGCAGAGAGTAGAAAGTAGAAAGTAGAAAGTAGAAAAGCAGAAAGTAGAAAGCAGAAAGTAGAAAACAACCGTCCCTACACCGACTTTACCTCGGTGATCAGCTTTGTCAGTGATGCCTTGGCGTCACCGAACAGCATGCTCGTGCCGGTCTTGAAGAACAACTCGTTCTCGATGCCGGCGAAGCCGGGGTTCATGCTGCGCTTGAGGACGATGACGGAGCGCGCCTTGTCGGCGTTGAGGATTGGCATCCCATAGATAGGACTCGACGGGTCCGAGCGGGCTGCGGGATTCACGACGTCATTGGCGCCGATGACGAGCGCGACGTCGGCGCGCTCGAACTCGGGATTGATCTCGTCCATGTCGTAGAGCCGATCGTACGGGACATTCGCTTCGGCCAGCAGCACGTTCATGTGCCCGGGCATCCGGCCGGCCACCGGGTGAATCGCATACTTCACGGTACCGCCGCGGGCCTCGATCTGCTCCGCCAGCTCCCGCACCTGGTGCTGCGACTGTGCGACCGCCATGCCGTAGCCGGGGACGATCACGACGAGACTCGCGTAGGCGAGTTGCAGCGCCGCGTCTTCCGCTGAGATCGATCGGGCGGTCAGTCCAGCCGATGTCTTGGCTGCGCCGGCGGCCGGCGTGCCGAACGCACCGAAGAGCACATTGCCGAACGACCGGTTCATCGCCTTGCTCATCAGCACGGAGAGCAGGAATCCCGATCCGCCGTCGAGGGCGCCCGCGATGATCAGCACGTTGTTGCCGATCGCGAACCCCGTCGCGACCGACGCGAGGCCGGCATACGAGTTGAGGAGCGAGACCACCACCGGCATGTCGGCGGCGCCAATCGGGAGCACCATGCAGACGCCGATCGCGAGGCTGAGCGCCAGCATCACATAAAAGAGCGTCGCGTTGCCGGGATGGCCGATCAGGTAGAAGAAGATCCCGACCGTCAGCGCGAACAGCGCGATGTTGACGACATTCTGCCCGCGGAACGTCAGCGGCCGTCCGGGCAGCACCTCCTGCAGTTTGCCGGCTGCCATGAGGCTCCCCGTAATGGTCAGCGCCCCGAACAGCGTCTCGAAGCCCAGCGCCGTCATCCGTCCCGGCCCGACCATCCCTGACGCCGTGTAGTACTCGGCGACTCCGACGAGCGTCGCCGCCAGTGCGCCGAACATGTGCGAGATCGCGACCTGCTGCGGCATTGCCGTCATTGGCACCCACATGCCGAGCGGGTAACCGATCAGCGCGCCGACCGCGATGCCGAGCACGATCCAGTGGTAGTCGACGATCTCGTGGTTGATGAGCGTGCCGATGATGGCGAACACCATTCCGGCGGCCGCCATCTGCATTCCCCGGCGCGCCTTCTCGGGCCGTGTGAGACTGCGGAGCCCGAGGATGAACAGCACCGACGCGACGAGATACGTCGTCTCGATGAAGATCGTGCGAGCCATCGGCTACCGCGCCGTGGGTGAGGCGCTGCCGGCCGCCGGCGCCGCGCTGGCGGCGGTGCCCGCGGATGCGGCGACGGGTGTGCCGGGCGCCGCAGTTATTTCGGCTGGCGCTTCGGAGCCGCCACGACCGGCCGGGCGGAACATCCGGAGCATCCGGTCGGTGATCAGAAATCCGCCGACGACATTGACCGTGGCCGACGCCACGGCGATGAAGCCGAGGATCGTGCTGACGCGGTTGTAGTGGGCACCGGCGATGACCATTGCGCCGACGACGGAGATCGCCGAGATCGCGTTGGTGGCCGACATGAGTGGTGTGTGCAGGAGCGGCGGAACCCGGGTGATGACCTGATACCCGACGAATCCCGCGAGCACGAACACGTACAACTCCGTAATCGTCGTTATCTCCATTCCTTTCTCCCTATGGGAAACGAGTCGCGTGCCGTCCTGCGTCCTGTCATGCGGTCACGCCGTTCGTCACGGCCATGGCGCTGGTGATTTCGTCGGTCATGTCGATGGCCAGCGCACCGTTCTTGATGAGATGCTGCAGCAGCGTGACGACGTTCTTGCTGAACATCTGGCTGGCGTGGAATGGCAGCATGCTCGGGACGTTGAGCGGGCCGAGGATGCGCACGCCGCCGGTTTCCACGGTCTCGCCGGGGCGCGTCAGCTCGCAATTGCCTCCGGCTTCGGCAGCCAGATCGACGATGACGGAGCCGGGCCGCATCCGGTGCACCATCTCGGCGCTGATGAGCCGGGGTGCGGGGCGCCCCGGGATCTGGGCTGTCGAGATCACGATGTCCATGCCGGCGATGTGTCCGCCGATGGCGGCCGCGATGCGGCGCTGCTGGTCCTCGGACTGTTCCTTGGCGTAGCCGCCGGCGGTCTCGCCGTCGGCACTCACCGACTCTGCGGCCACGAAGGTTGCGCCGAGGCTGGCCACCTGTTCGCGGGCGGCGGCGCGGACATCGAAAGCGCTGACGACGGCGCCGAGGCGGCGCGCGGTGGCGATGGCCTGGAGGCCGGCGACGCCGGCGCCCAGCACGAACGTCTTGGCCGGAGGCAGCGAGCCGGCGGCCGTGGTCATCATCGGCAGGAGGCGCGGCAGCGCATCGGCGGCGATCAGCACGGCCTTGTAGCCGGCGACCGTGCTCTGCGACGACAGCACATCCATGGATTGCGCGCGGGTGATGCGCGGGACCAGCTCGAGGGCCAGCGCGGTCACCCCGGCGTCCAGCAGTGCGCGAACGGTTTCGGGGTGGGTCGCTGGGGCCATGAGCGAGATGAGAAGCGTGCCGCGGCGGAGCCGCGCGATCTCGTCCGGCGTGGGCCGCTGCACCTTGACCACGACGTCGGTGTCGTAGATCGCGCCCGGATCGCCGGCGAGCGTGGCGCCGGCCGTCTCGTAGAGCGCATCGCCGTAGTATGCCCGGGCTCCGGCGCCGCGCTCGACGACGACGGATGCGCCGCCGCGCACCAAAGCGCGTACGCCGTCGGGTACCACCGCGACCCGTTGTTCGCGCGCGTCCGTTTCCCTCGGCACCCCGATCCGTACTGCCATGTTGTTTCCCCTGGTGCGGTGCTGATCCTGTCGTTCCGATCTTGGCCGGCATCGTTGGGCCGGTCGCGACCGGCCCCTGCTGCCCTCGTCAGCTGGCTTGGTGTAGCAGCGAACGGTACGGCGGGCTAATCCTGTCGATTCGATCATTGGCCGGCATCGTTGCGCCGTTCGCGAACGGCGCCTGCTGCCCTCGTCAGCTGGCTTGGTATGGCAGCGAACGGTACTGCGGGCCGGTCGCGACCGGGCCTACATCGGTCTCCTACATATGGGTCGCCAACCAATCATTTACGCACGAGGCCACCTCTTCGTGGCCGTGGTCGACCGTAATGACGTGTCCGCCGCGGTCGATCCAGACCAGGCGTTTGTCTGGCGAGCCCAGGGCACCGAGCGCCCACTCGGCGGTTGCCGGGCGAATGCGGTTGTCGAAACGGGACTGGACGAGCAGCGTTGGGATCGTGACCTGTGGGAGAGCAGCGCGGGCCGCGCGCACGACATAGGCGAGCTCATTGACGAGTCGCGGCGTCGTCACGCCGTAGGCGAGGTTCTGCTGCCGTTCGGCGGGGTCGAGGATCGATGGGCCGCCTCCGGCATAGGCGTACGGCATTACCGGAGCGATCACGCGGTGGAGGCTGGCCAGTGTCCGCATCCACCAGGCCATCGCGAGGTACGGGGCGATGAGGACCAGGGCAACGATCCTCGCGGTGTGTCCGTCGCGCGTGCCGCTCGCGGAGTCGCGGACCGACTCCTCGGCCGCGAGCACAGTTGCGAGTGCACCACCCATCGACAATCCCACGAGGGCGACCGCGTCATGCTGGCGCCGGAGGGCGGCCAACTCGGTGCGTGCCGCATCCAGCCAATCGGCGGCGCGTGTGCGCGCCCATTCGCCGAGTGTGCGGCCGTGGCCGGGGAGGAGCGGGACCCGGACCGTCCAGCCGTGGTCGTGCAGATATGCGGCGAGGTGGGCGAGCGTCTGTGGCGTGTCGCCGAAACCGTGGAGCAGCAGGACCGCGGGTTGGCGCGTGCCGGGTGCGCTATCGGGTGGGAGGCTGATCGGGCCGGCGCCCACGATGATTCCATCGGCACCGAGCGGGAGTCGCGTGGGCCGGCCGCGCGCGTACCGGCGCGACGTGAGCAGGCGGAGGAGGACGAGTCCCGCTGCGATGGCCGCGAACGCGGCGGCCCAGGGCAATACGGGAACGCTCACGACGGCCAATATACCACGGGCGGAGCGGTTCAGAAGACGTCAGAGCGTGCGAGACTCGCCGTGCGCGGGGATCCAGAGGCGGTCTGGGGGCAAGCCGGCCGCGGCCCATGCGCGGCGTGTGCGATCGGGCGGTTCGTCCATGGACTCATCGGTCAATTTGAACGTACCCCAGTGCATGGCGGCCATGACGGGGACGCGTCCATCGGAGCGCGGGGGCGTGGCAATCGTCTCAGAAAACGCAACGACTGCGTCCTCGGGCGATATGTGCACGGGCCCCATGAACCATTGCGGGTTGTAGGCGCCGACCGGCATCAGGATAACGTCGAGCGGGCCGACGGCGGCGCCGATTTCGGCGAAGGCCGGGTGGCGACCCGTGTCGCCGGCGAACCACACTGCGCGGTCGTTCGCCCGGATGCTCCATCCGCACCAGAGCGTGTGGTTGCGGGATGTCAGGCCGCGTCCTGAGAAGTGTTGCGCCGGCGTCGCGATGAGCGTGAGCGGCGCCGGGAATCCGGGATCCGTCCAAACATCCTGGCCCCACCAATCGAACTCCCGCACGCCGCGTGCGCCGCGCCGTTCGAGCCATGAGCCGACGCCGAGCGGGGCGTACCAGCGTGGCGGGGGATCGAGGCGCGAGAGGCGGCGGACGGTCGCGTCATCGAGGTGGTCGTAATGGTCGTGGGAGATCACGACCGCGTCGATCGGCGGGAGTTTCGCGAACGGGATTGCGGGCGGAGACCAGCGCCGCGGGCCGAGCCATTGAAACGGGGATGCGCGGTTGCTCCACACCGGATCAGTGAGGATGTTGCGGCCGCCGATCTGGATGAGGAAACTCGAGTGACCGATCCACGTGATCACGAGATCCGGTGCCGGCGCGCGCGGAACGGGGAAGTCGTTACTCACCAGCGGGAACCGTGCGGCGAACTCGCGGCGGCTGATCGAGTGTGCGGGCTGCGTTACCGGCCTCAGCACCATCCATTTGAGAGCCGCGCCGAAGCCTTGCAAGCGGGCTGCCGGTCCCCATGGGTTTTCGAACGTGCCGCCCGGGCGACGACCGATCTGAACGGCTGGCATGGCGGCAAGCTAATACCGCAAAGCTGTATCTATATTCTCACTCAATGGCCGTTCACGAGATACTTGCCACGCCGCCCGTCAGGGCGCCGGCGTTTCCGGCCAATCTGGACTGGATCAATACCGCCGGAGAGGCGCTGACTCTGGACAGGTTGCGCGGCAAGATCGTTCTGCTCGACTTCTGGTCGTACGGCTGCATCAACTGCCAGCATGTGATACCGCAACTGCGGGAACTCGAGCATCGGTTCCCGGCGGAACTGGCGATCATCGGCGTGCACAGTGGGAAATACACGGCCGAGCGGGAGACCGCACGCATACGGTCCGCGGCGCGGCGGCTGGGGGTGATGCACCCGATCGTCAACGACCGGCAGTACCGGATCTGGCGCAGCTTCGCCGTGCGGGCGTGGCCGACGCTCGTGTTCGTCGATCCGGCGGGCGCGGTGCTCGGGTCGCACGCGGGGGAGTTCACGGCTGAGATGCTGGCGCCGCTGGTCGAGCGCCTGATCGCGACCCACGATCCGCGCGGGGAGATCGACCGGCAACTGCTGGCGTTTCCGCCCGATGCCGATCCGGTTCCGCCGGGCACCCTCCGATACCCGGCCAAAGTCGCCGTGCATGGCGATCTGATCGCGGTGGCGGACACCGGACATCATCGCGTGCTGGTGGGGTCACTGACCGGCGTGTATGGCGAGGGACGCGGGGGCGGCGGGCGGCGGATGGTGGTCACGCACGTCGTGGGTGACGGCGTGCCGGGGTTCGCGGACGGGCTGGAGGCGCGGTTCAACAGCCCTGCCGGCGTCGCGTTCCAGGGTGAGACCGTGTACATCGCCGACATCGAGAACCACGCCGTGCGGGCGCTCAACCTCACGAGCGGCGACGTGCGAACCGTGGCCGGCACGGGGCATCAGCTCCGGACCCGCCGCGAGCGGACGGCTGGCGCGCTGTCATCGCCGTGGGATGTCGCGGTCGCGGGCGACGCCGTGTACGTGGCGATGGCGGGCACCCATCAGATCTGGTCGTTGCGCGGGGGTGGAGCGCATTCGGGCGCGGACGTCGTCGCGGGGAGTGGAGGGGAGGACATCACGGACGGGCCGGCGGGGGACGCGCTGCTGGCGCAGCCGATGGGACTGACGCCGTCGCCCGATGGCGGTCGCTTCTACTTCGTGGATGCCGAGTCGAGCTCCGTGCGGACGTTCGCGGTGGACGATCCGGACGCGGGGCGGCCGACCGGCGAAGTGCGGACGATCGTGGGGACCGGGCTGTTCGACTTCGGCGATCGCGACGGGGACAGCGAGACCGCGCGGCTGCAGCATCCGCAGGGGATCGCGATCCATCCCAGCGGGCGGGTCCTGGTGGCCGATACGTACAACGATGCGGTGAAGTGGGTGGATCCCATCGCGCGCACCGCCGAGACATTCATCCGCGGATTCCGCGAGCCGGGCGGGCTCGCGCATCACGCGGGCCGGGAGCTGCTGTACGTGGCCGACACGAACGCGCACCGCATCGCGGTGGTGGATGAACGGACCGGCGTCGTGTCCAGCCTGGAAATCGCCGGGGCGCCGGCGGCGTAAACGGCGGATGGGAATGGGGAATCGGGATTGGGGACTGGAGACTAGGGACTAGGGACTGGGGACTAGGGACTAGGGACTAGGGACTAGGGACTAGGGACTAGGGACTAGGGACTAGGGACTGGGGACTAGGGACTAGGGACTAGGGACTGGGGGTTGGGGGTTGGGGAATGCGGTGATTGGCGGATGCCGGGGGGGCGTTTGAGGTTCGGGCGCGCGTTGGTGACGCAAGGGTTCGTTCTCGCCGCGGTCGTCGCGGTGGCCGGCGGGCCAGCCGCGGCACAGGAGGCCGGTGCCACGGGCGGAAAGGCGCCGGTGTACGTGGAGCAGCGCAACGATCCGTTCTACACGACCGACCGCATGGACTGGCCGGGTCCGAACCAGTACCGGGATGCGTCGGGGTCGCCGGGGCCGGCGTATTGGCAGCAGCGGGCGGACTACACGATCGCGGCGACGCTGGACACGGCGACGCGGTCGATCAACGGGACGGTGACCGTCCGCTACACGAACAACTCGCCGGACACCTTGCGGTGGGTGTGGATGCAGCTCGACCAGAACCTGTTCCGCCAGGGGAGCAAAGGCTCGGCGGTGTTCGCGGCGGATTCGCGATGGGGTCCGCGCGACTTCGTGGGCGGGTACAAACTGGGCGACGTGACGGCGGACGGCGCGGCGGTCGCGCCGAAAGCCGACGACACGATGATGCGGCTCGATCTGGCGCAGCCGCTCGCGCCGCATGGCGGCAAGCTCACGATCGTGGTGCACTATTCGTTCGAGGTGCCGGATCATGGCGCCGACCGGATGGGACGTGACGGCGTGTTGTACGAGATCGCGCAGTGGTATCCGCGGATGGCCGTGTATGACGACGTGCGCGGCTGGAACACCGAGCCGTACATCGGGCAGGGCGAGTTCTATCTCGAGTACGGCGACATCGACTACGCGGTGACGGTGCCGGCCGGCTACACCGTGGGCGGGAGCGGCGTGCTGCAGAATCCCGCCGAAGTGCTGAGCCCATCGGAGCGGCAGCGGCTGGCGGCGGCCGCGCGCGACACGGTGGTGGTGCCGGTCATCACGGCGGCGGAGGCCGGCGCGGCGAAGACCGCGCACCGGCTGGGGATGCGGACGTGGCGGTTCCGGGCGACCAACGTGCGCGATGTGGCGTGGGGCGCGGCGCCCGATTTCCGGTGGGATGCGGTGTCGACGGGCGTGATCCCCGGGAATCCCGGCGGTGTGCTGTGCCAGTCGTACTACGAGGAGCCGCGGGCGGGGCAGGCGTGGGAGCACGGGGCCGAGCAGACGCAGTGGACCATCCGGCACTACTCGCATCTCGTGTGGCCGTTCCCGTATCCGCAGGCGACATCGGTGGCGGGTCCGGTGGGCGGGATGGAGTATCCGATGTTCGTGATGGTGCACTACGGGACCGACGACCCCGCGTCGATCTTCGGGACCATCAACCACGAGCACGGGCACGAGTGGTTCCCGATGATCGTGGGGTCGAACGAGCGGCGGTACGCGTGGATGGATGAAGGCGTGAACACCTACATCAACGCGTTCGCGAACGAGATGCGCGTGCCGGGGAGCAGCTCGTGGGACGCGTACATGGCCTCGTGGCGCGGGGTGGTCGAGCGTGGGATCCAGTCGCCGCTGATGGCGGCGCCGGACCACATCGAAGGGGCGGCGCTGGGGGCGATCGGGTACCGGAAGCCTGGCGCGGTGCTGCTGACCCTTCGCGACAACGTCGTGGGCCGGGAGACGATGGATCTCGCGCTGAGGGAGTACGTGCACCGGTGGGCGTTCAAGCATCCGACGCCGGGTGATTTCTTCCGCACGGTGGAGAACGTGTCGGGGCAGGATCTCTCGTGGTTCTGGCGGGGGTTCTTCTATTCCGACGACGTACTCGACATCGGGATCGACAGCGTGGTGAACCATGCCGGCGAGCGGCCGACCGCGGGGGCGATGGGCGGGGCGCCGGGTCCGGCGGTGCGAACGACGGACAGCTCGGTGGCGCCGGTGGCGTCGGGCGGCGCGGGTGGCGCGCCGGCGGATCCGGCGGAGCGGACGGCGGTGATCTACTTGCGCCGGAATACGTCGATCGTCTTCCCTGTGACCCTCCGGCTCAAGCTGAGCGACGGCTCCACCCAGGACGTGTCGCTCCCGGTGGACATATGGGCACGAGGCAGAGAGTTCGCGGCGACGGTGGCGGTCAGGGAATCGGTTGTGGGCGCCCGGCTATGGACGGACCCATTCGTTCCCGACTGGGATCCATCCAACGACACCTGGGGCACACCACCTCCGGGGGCGGGGACGGCCGGACCCGCGACGACAGGCGGACTCAGCGGGTTGCCTGGGCATCCGGTGGCTCAATAGAGGCGTAACGCGAGACCAAGGGACCGGCGCTTCGGCAGAACGTGCACGGCGGTCCGGCGGGATATAAGTTGAGGGATTGCCGCCGGCGGCCAGTTGCCGGGGTCCAGGTGGCGGGTGGTGGCGCGACGGGGCGTGTTCCGAGGCCGCGGCGCGACAATGATCTGTGTCTCACAGGAGCGCACACGCTATGCATGCTTTGCCAGGTTACGGGTACCTCTCGCAGCACTGGTGGATTCCCATCGTTTTCGTCGTGGTGGCGGGACACATCACCAATGTGTGTGTCACGCTGTTTCTGCATCGGGCGCAGACTCACCGGAGTGTGACGTTCCACTCGATTGCGGCGGTGCCGATGCGGATCTGGCTGTGGCTGTCGACGTCGATCGTGACCAAGGAGTGGGTGGCCTGCCACCGGAAGCATCATGCGTTTGCGGACCGGGATGGGGATCCGCACAGCCCTCTGCTGGAAGGGCTCCGCAACATCGTCGTGAAGGGTGCGTTCTACTACCGGAACGCGATCCGGCAGCCCGGGGTGCTCGAGAAGTACGGCAAGGGCACGCCGAACGACTGGCTCGAGCGGCACATCCTCGACCGGCGGAACGTGCTGGGCATCTTCCTGATGCTGCTGATCGACCTCTATCTGTTCGGGTTGTTCGTGGGCGCGATCGTGTGGGGCGTGCAGATGATCTGGATTCCGTTCTGGGCGGCGGGGATCATCAACGGTGTCGGCCACGCGCTCGGCTACCGGAACTTCGAGGTCAAGGACGAGAGCCGGAACATCTCGCCGATCGCGATCTGGCTGGGTGGCGAGGAGCTACACAACAACCACCATCACGACCCGCACTCGGCGAAGTTCAAGGCCAAGTGGTACGAGTTCGACATCGGGTGGGTGTACATCAAGATGCTGTCGTGGGTGAAGCTCGCGACCGTGAAGTACGCGCGGGCGTAACGACCGCTCGAAGTAACGAAAAGCCGGCTCCGAGAGGGGCCGGCTTTTTTATGTCGTCGCGGTGACGATTGTAATGCGCTCGCCGCGAGCCGGGTTGCGTTTCTCTTTCGCGTACCAATAGCGGATCGCGCCCATCATCTCCGATTTCGTCAGGCGGCGGAAGGCGACGATGTCCCAGGTGATGTGGCGGTCGGCTTCTTCCATCAGGTTGTGGACGTCGGGGGCGGCGGGCATGGGTGCTGAAGCTTAGCCGCGAGACGGCGGACGGAAGCTTTTGGTGGCTCGGTAAGAGGTTTGGCCGGATTGTGCCTTCCAATCCGCTCCGCGATCAAGAGTGGTTTATTGAGCGCGGCGTTCGAAAATACAAATAGATCATCCACGCGATACGCGAACCGTCTCAAATTGATGTGAGAGCGCGTCCAGCGACTACGAATTCTGGCCTCGGGTACGTCGTGGCCGCCGTCCGCAACGCGGGCCTTCACGCGGGCGATGGCGAGACTAACTGACGGAAGGGCGACGAACACCAAACGCGAGTGGAATCGGCGCCGGCGGGCGGCCGCTACTATGGGTAGAAACTTGTCCGAGCTCAGAACCGTCTCGATGGCAACGCTCGCGCCTTCAGCGATGGCTCGCCACACTGCCTTTTCCGCCCGTTCAACGCCTATGATGTTGGCGGAACTCAGTGAGTGCGACGGATCATCGCGGAGCGCTTCGCGTGTCAGGTCGTCCGGGTCGATCGCTGTGGTGCCCAGAAGCCGGGCGGTGCCCGCCGCTTTACGGGCGAAGGTCGACTTGCCGCAGCCATTCGGACCGCACACAATAACCAGGCACGGGCGCCGATGTGCCAATGTGGTCAAGCCGTCAGCGGTATCGTTGCCTGACTAGCTGCGACTGCCTTTTTGCAGCGCATCGAGTACATATCGGGTTCCAACCTTTCGCGGGATCCCCCGGACGATCTGCCCGTCGACGATTGCAGCGGTCGGGATCTTCTTCTTGGCAAGTACCGCGAGTTGGCGGTGAACCCCACGCGTGAACACAGCCAAGGCGCCCGCCGCGAATTGGCTGACACGCGCCGAGCCGTTGTCCAGTCCACGCATCGTGAGCGACGCACGTCCCTTCTTACGACGGGGTCGCTTGCTTGCCGGCCCACGCTTGACGAGTGGCGAACGCTTCGACGCTGACTTGCGGCTCTTGGTCATCGCCATGCGTAAACATAGCGACCGTCGTCGGGTGACGTGAGTCACTCAGTATTCGCGGGTTGTACCTCCGCCGGCGTGGGCTACAATGCTGCGGGCCATAGCAACGCCAACGGCGGAATCTTACATTCCGAGCATGGACATCACTTGCACCCGCTGCGGGCAGACCCGGGCGGGGTTCGCCAAACCGCCGTTTCCGGGGCCGCTCGGGGCGCGCGTCGTTGCCGGCATTTGCCAGGAATGCTGGGGGCAGTGGCTCAAGCAGCAGACGATGCTGATCAATCACTATGGGCTCAACGTGATGGATCCGCAGGCGCGGAGCTTCCTCACCAAGAATCTCGAGGCGTTTCTCTTCAAGGCTGGCCACGGCGAGGACGTCGATACTTCGAAGCAGGGTACGATCAACTGGTGACGCTGCCGCGGCGCCTTGGGCGCGCGATGGCGCGTATGGCGGCATGAGACGCGGCCGTGCCGGCGCAACATCGGTAGGGGCCGGTCGCGACCGCCCCCTACCAGGGACGATACGGCTCGCCTCTGCTTGCCTCCGTGAATGCCACCGATTGCCCAACAGTGATACGAGTCACCTGCGTTCGCGGGGCCGGCGCCGGTGAGGGTGCGGGGCGTCGTAACGAGACCCTGCCGCCAGTAGTCCGTAGCCGGTGACTATGCATCGGCCGAGTAGGTCCGACCCGCAAGCCGGCCACACGCCTAGAGATGATTGGTCTCGCCCCTGGCGTGTGAGCCGGTCGCGACCGGCCCCTCCATCTGCACGCACATCGGCCGTTATCGCGGCTGGGCTTCTGGTCCTCGCGTGCGGGCATCATCCAGTTCCGCAGACGGCGGCGGCGCCGGCACCCGCTGGTGGCGCACGTGCACGTGGCGCACCGGCTGGCGTGCCTGCGGCGCCGGGGCGGGATCCATGGACCGATTCCGTGCTCGCCACGCTCTCGCTCCGGCAGAAAGCTGCACAGATGGTGTGGCCGAATCTGCTCGGCGACTATACGCCCACCGATGCGGTCGTGTGGCGGAAGCTGGTCCATCTGGTGGCGGATGAAGGGGTGGGCGGACTCCTCATCTCCATCGGGTCACCCGAGGAGATCGCGAGTAAACTGAACGCGCTGCAACATGCCGCGGCGATTCCGCTGCTCGTGAGCAGTGACTTCGAGTACGGGGCGGGCGAGCGCGCCCGGGGCGGGTACTTCCTGCCCAATGCGATCGACCTCGGTGGTGCGACGATTTTTCCGCCGCAGATGGCGTTCGGGGCGATTCGCGACACGATGCTCGCGTACGAGGAAGGCCGCATCACCGCGATCGAGGGCCGCGCGCTCGGGGTACAGGTGGACTTCGCACCCGATCTCGACGTCAACAACAACGCCGCCAACCCGGTCATCAACACACGGTCGTACGGCGAAGATCCGCGGCTCGTCGCGGCGATGGGCCGGTCGTTCATTCGTGGTGCCCAGGCGTACGGAATGATCGCCACCGGGAAGCACTTCCCGGGTCACGGCGACACGGAGATCAACTCGCATCTCGCGCTTCCCGTCGTCCGCGCGTCGCGCGCCCGGCTCGATTCGGTGGAACTGGTACCGTTCCGGGCGGCGATCGGCGCGGGCGTGGATGCGATCATGACGTTCCATGGATCGATGCCGGCGCTCGACTCCACCGGCGTGCCCGCGACGCTGTCGCCGCCCGTGCTCACGGGACTCCTGCGCGGGGACATGCGGTTTCGCGGGCTCATCATCTCGGACGCGATGGACATGGTGGGCGGACTCGCGCACTTCGGTCTCGCCGAAGCGTGTAAGCGCGCGGTCGCGGCGGGTGTGGATGTCGTGATCCAGCCCGCCGACGCCACACAGGCGATCGACGCGATCGTGGCCGGTGTGCAGGAAGGCCGCTACAGCGAGAGCCGGATCGATTCGTCCGCCCGCCACCTGCTGGCGCTCAAGCACCAACTGGGACTCGACCGCCAGCGGTATACGCATCTCGACTCGATGCGGACGATCGTCGGGGACTCCGCCAACCAGGCGGTGGCGCGCGAAGTCGCCGAGCGTTCGATCACCGTGGTGAGGGACTCGCTGCACGCACTGCCGCTCGGACGGCTGACCCACGCTGCGCGTGTCCTGTCGATCACCATTGCACACCGGGCCGACCTCGGTGCCGGCGTCGCGTTCGCGGCGGCACTTCGTCCGGCATTCCCCAATCTGCGGACAGAGTTCATCGACGCGGACAATCCCGGGGACGTGCCCTTCCGCTTGATGAGCGAAGCGGATTCCGCGGACGTGACCATCGTCGGATCGTATGTCGGCCAGTTCTGGGCGATCACGACGGTCGCGGTCGACGCGCCGGTGGTCGCGTTCATCCAGCAGCTCGCGCAGCGGGGGACGCGCCCGATCGTGGTGGCGTTCGGCAATCCGTATCTGCTGCAGCAGGTGCCGTCGGTGCCGGCCTACGTCATCGCCTGGGGTGGATTCCCGGTGTCACAGCAGGCGGCCGCGCGCGCGATCCTCGGGACGATTCCCGTGGCCGGCACGCTGCCGATTTCCATTCCGCCGTACGCCGCGTTCGGCGCGGGGATCGCGATCCCGGCGCGGTAGTCGGGGGGGTGGGGACTGGGGGCTGGGGACTGGGGGTGGGGGATT
>JAJPIM010000002.1 GCA_021324775.1 Gemmatimonadota bacterium | reverse complement strand
TCACTCGGCGATCGAACGATAGTGCTGCAGATGGCCAACATCAATCCGACGAAGCCCGTCGTGATCGGCGATGATACCGGGATCGGCGGCCACTGCCTCATCTTTACGCACGGGGCGTGGCTCAATGCGCTCGACGGGTACCCGGTGACCTACGAGCCCGTGACACTCGGGCGGAGTGTGTGGCTGCCGTGGCGGGTTTTCGTGATGCCGGGCGCAACGATCGGCGATGGCTCCGTGATCGGCGCCAACTCACTGGTCGTCGGCGCGATCCCGCCCAACAGTCTCGCGGTGGGCACACCGGCCAAGGTCATCCGCGCCGCACCGGCGTTTCCGCGATCGCTGAGCGCGGACGATCGTGCAGCCCTCGTACGCGAGATGATGAGCGAGTTCGACCGCTACGTCGTGTATTCGGATACCACGATTGCCGGTGAGGGGCCGATCCGAACCTACACACGCGACGGGCGCGGGTGGACATTGCGGTGGCTGGCGGCTGGCACCGGGCGTGCCGAGCTGGCCAAGGCACAGCGGGGCGACACGATTTTCACCGAAGACGCGCTCACCGATGCCGACCGGACGACGCTGCGCGACCGCGGGGTGTCGTGGCTCGACCTCGGCGGCCGGACGCGCAGCGAGAGTGGAACCCCCCTCGCCGAGGAATTGGCACTCTTCATCGGACGCTACGGGATCCGGCTGGCGCGCGATCCCCGGTCCCCGGCTCGTTAGCGGCTGATATCGTCCGTAGCCGCCGCATCCAATCGCCGGCGGACTTCACGAAGCTCGGCACGCTGCACGGCGATCTGCTCCCCGAGCAAGCCGCCCACGACCAGCACGCTGCCCACGATCACGCAGGTCTCGACGAGATTGAGCAGCGGGCGAAAGCCGATGTGTGGCGGAAGGAACCGCAGGGCGAGCGCGATGATGCCGGTGATGAGCCCGATCGCGAACAGGGCTCCGCCGAGGCCACCGAACAGCAGCAGCGGCTTGCGGCCAAATCGCAGCTCGAACCACACGGACAGCATGTCGAGCATGCCGACGATGATCCGGGAGCGAGTGAACTTGGAGGTGCCCGCGTTTCGCGGATACAGCGGAATCGGTACCTCGGCGACACTGTACCCTTCGGCTGCCGCGACGACGATCATGTAGCGGTGCCAATCCGGGCGGATCGGCAGCACCTCCATGACCTCGCGCCGGTACGCCTTGACGCCGTTGAGATCGCGGACGGGGACGCTGAACAGCCGCCGGCTGAGCCAGTTGTACACCGTCGAGACGAACGCCTTTTCGTATTTCCCCTTCTTCGTGCCGGTGACCATATCCACCCATCCACTGAGGATCGGTGAGACCAGGGTCGGCAGGTCCTCGGGCTTGTATTGCAGATCGGCGGGATAGAAGACGAGCACCCGCCCGCGTGACACCAGGTAGCCCGTCCGGAGTGCGTCCGAGATGCCACGGCACCGGCGATGCCGGACCCGGACCAGAAATGGATACTGCGGCTCGAGCTGTCCGAGAACCGCCCACGACCCATCGACCGAGCCGTCATCGATGACGATGACCTCGAACGTGACATCCGTCCCCTGGAACGCCGTCGCCATCTGCTCCAGCAATCCCGGGAGGTTGGCTGCTTCATCTTTGGCGGGTACGAGCACGCTGACATCCAGCACGCTCGCCCCGCCGGCGGCGCCGATAGGCAGCGGCATGCCCGGCGTCACGCGGACATTCGCTTCGAGCGAGCGGCGGGCGGCGGCTGCCGCTGATTCCTCGGCACGGGTCGCCATCGCGGACTAGACGCGCTTCCGCATTCGTGCCGACAACACACCGAGCTGGTCCCGGTATTTGGCGACGGTCCGCCTCGCTATCTGCACGCCGCCATCCTTGAGGATGTTGACGATCGCCTGGTCCGTGAGAGGCCGCTTCGGGTCCTCTTCCTCGACCAGTTTCTGAATCTGCGCCTTGATCCCGCGCGCCGAGACGTCTTCCCCGCCGGTCGTCGAGAGCCCTGACGAGAAAAAGTACTTGAGCGGCAGCACGCCGCGGGGCGTCTGCACGAATTTCTCGTTCGTCACCCGGCTGACCGTCGACTCATGCATGTTGATCACCTCCGCCACCTCGCGGAGCGTCAGCGGTTTGAGATACTGCACGCCTTTTTCGAAGAAGTCGCGCTGCCGGTCCACGATGTAGTTCATCACCTTGAGCATGGTCTGGCGCCGCTGCTCGATCGCCTGAATCATCCAGTTGGCCGAGTTCAGCTTGTTGGAGATGAACTCCTTGTTCTCGCCGTCGAATTTCTTCTTGTCGCGCGCGATCTCCTGGTAGGCCCGGCTCAGCTTGAGCCGCGGGAGATTTGCATCGTTGAGGAACACATGGTATTGGCCGTCGATCTTATCGACGACGAGGTCCGGGGTGATGTAATTGTCGCTGGCGGTACTGTAGATCAGGCCGGGCTTGGGATCGAGCTTCGCGATCTCGTCGGCGGCCTGCTGGACATCGGTCTGGCTGATGCCGAACCGCTTCGAGATCTCGCTCCACCGGTGATTGATCAATTCGTCGAAGCAGTCGCGCACCAGGCGGTACGGCACGGATTGGTCGAGTCCCGCCTGGCGCAACTGCAGCAGCAGGCATTCCCGCAGGTCACGCGCGCCGACCCCGGGGGGCTCGAGGTCCTGGATGCGCGCCAGCATCGCCTCGCCTTCCGGGATCGTGTAGAGCGGGAGGTCTTCGCCGCCATCGTGGCCCGCGACCTCCGCGGCCTTGGACACCTCGGAGTTGATGCCGTCGACGATCTCGGCGACCGGGCACACGAGATACCCTTCGTCGTTGACGTTGCCGACGAATTCTTCGGCGAGGGCCGCTTCACGCGGGGACAGGTCGAGCAACGCGATTTGGTCCAGCAGATGGTCGCTGAGGTCGCGCGTGGCCGCGGTCACCGGCTCGTAGTACTCCTTCTCCTCGTGCTCCTCACGCCGCCCGCCCGCATCGAATCCCTCGAGCAGGATTTCCTCCCAGTCGATCTCGTCCTTGTGTTCCTCTTCCTTGGGTTCTTCGGCCGCGGGCTCGGTCTCGGCGGTTTCCTCTTCTTCATCCTCCTCGGGCTCGACCAGTTCGAGGAACGGGTTCGTCTCCAGTTCCTGCTTGAGATGCTGCTGCAGGTCGAGCAGCGGCATGTACAGGAGATCCATCGCCTGATAGAGGCGCGGATTGATCTTGAGCTCCTGTCGCAACTGGGTGCTCTGGTGCAGTCCAGTCTTCATCAAACCTCCGGCGGAGCCGGCCGATACCCGGGCGCGGTCCTACGCGGCCGAGAAGCGCGCCCGCAAGCGCGCGGTGAGCGTCGGACCGAGGTAGATCTCGGCCACCGTTTCATCGAATACGAGTTGCTGCACCGTTCCGGATACCTTGACGAGGCCATCGAACATGATGTACGCGCGATCCACGATGTCGAGCGTCTGCTCGACGTTGTGATCGCTGATCAGCACCCCGATGCCGCGGTGGCGCAGGCCAGCGACGATGGTCTGAATATCGTGAACCGCGATCGGATCCACGCCCGCAAACGGCTCGTCGAGCATCATGAACTTGGGTTGGGTCACCAGCGCCCGGGTGATCTCCAGGCGCCGCCGCTCGCCACCCGAGAGTGCATACGCCTTGTTCTTCCGCAGGTGTTTGATCCCCAGCTCATCGAGGAGGTGCTCGAGCCGCTCGTGCCGCTGCTCCGCCGAGAGCGGCAGCGTCTCGAGGATCGCCATGATGTTGTCCTCGACGGACAGCTTGCGGAATACCGATGGCTCCTGCGAGAGGTACCCGATGCCGCGCCGGGCTCGCCGGTACATGGGCATCTCCGTAATGTCTTCCCCGTCGAAGCGAATCCGCCCCATCTGGGGCGGAATGAGTCCCACGATCATGTAGAACGTGGTCGTCTTGCCCGCGCCGTTGGGGCCCAGGAGCCCCACGATCTCGCCCTGTTGCAGCCGCAGCGCTACGTCATTGACGACCTTCCGCCGCCGGTAGGTCTTCACCAGCCCGTCGGCCTCGAGCAGGCTGTGTCCCGGGACGGTTTGCTCAGGCGAGACGGGTATGGGGCCAGATGGCCGCTCCCCGGTCTCGAGGAGCACCCGCGCCAACTCGGAACGGTAGCCCCCCAGTTCCTCCCACACGTTCGGCGCAACCGTGAGCTGCGAATCCGGCGCCTCGATGCCGCCCGGCGGCAGAAGGACGACGCCCTCCCGCACCAGCCTCGGCAATAATGAATTGCGCAGGTACCCGCGCACCTCATCGAGGGAGAGCCGCCCCGACTCACGCTCGGCATCACGCCCCTCGGCGCGCACGAGCCGGAGGTGGTGATCACGAAAGGCGATGGCCAGGGCGTTGAGTGAGGTGACGCCCGCGTCGTCGCTCGCGGCAAGCAGACACCCGAGCAGAAGCGCCAGCGAGCGGTCCGCCTCGGCAATGCGATGGAGCAGCGCGCGCACACCGCGCGGCACGTCCGAGGGATCGCCCGTGGGTGGGCCACCCGAGCCGTTCTCGCTCACGGGGCGCCTCCACCGTCTGCGAGCACCGGCCGGCGCGATCGGTAGACCACCGCTGTCGCAGACAACGGGCCCACGCCCGCCAGCGGTGGCAATGCCGGCAGCGGCACGCCCAGCGACGATGCCGGCGACTGGGAGCGGGACGCCGAATCGGATGGCGCCGGCCGGGGCGGCGACGCGGAATCGGCCGGTCCCGGACCACCCGAATCGGGCGACGCGCCCGCCTTTCCTTTCTTCTTGCGGAGGTATTTCGGAATGGTGTCCGCAAGGATCCGGGCTTTGCGCAGAGAATCCTTCTTCACGGTATCCGATTGGGGCTCGAGGTAGACGCCGGCGGCGCTATCGATCACCGTCACCATACTGACCTGGCGATTGACGAGATCGATCGTGATGATGCGCCCGCGCACGTAGTTGAGGGCGGGCCGCACTTGTGTCTTGTCGCGCGGGGCCATCTGGTAGAACGCGCGCGCCTTGACCTTCGCGACGACGGTCTTGACCTCCGGCTGGCTATCCTGGGCCGGGGCAGCGGCCGCGCCACCGGATGCGACGTCGGACACGGCTTTGGGGCCGTGGTCCTTGGCCGCCACGCCGCCGCCCGGCGCCGGCGATTGCGCCGCCTGCTGATTCGCGGTCCGCGGGTGGATCGAGGTCGTATCGAAGTACGAGATGATCGTGTCGCCCTTCATCCAGTCCCGCTCCTTCGACTTGAAGTGCGTGGAGTCGGGAATGCTCGTCGCATACGCTTTACCGATCGATCGCACCTGATGGATGATCTGCTGCGGCATGATCACGTCGATCGAATCCGCCAGAATGTCGCGCTCGGGCGTGGTCGCGCGCGCCCGTGATTCGCCCCACGCGTAGGCGCGGGACAGGACCTTGGCGTCGAAGCGCAGATCGATCGTATCGGAGGTGAGGTGCATGTCCTTGCTCAATGCATCGCCGTGTTGCATCGCCAGCACACGGGTCAACTGGTGATTCGCCGCGAACAGGTCGATCAGATCGCCCTTCAGGGTGAACGGATGCGCCTTGTCATGACCCACGATCGTTGGGGAGCCGAGAATCAGCCGCGCGTAGCCCGTCGACTGGTTCATGAAGGCGGAGTCACTCGTCGCCGTCAGATCCGTCCGCTTGATGATCACGCGCCGTGACGCGTACACGAGGCTGTCGCCGTCCATGAACACACGGTCGGCGTCCACGCCCGCCGTGTCGGGCGCCGAGCTCGCCGAATCCTTCTGTACCAGGTGCATGTGCGGGCGACCGGTGGCCGTCAGTTGGGCGCGCGTGCGCAGTCCCGGGATGACGCGAAGGTAGTCCGCGTGAGGGCCTCGCATCGTGGTGCCCGATGACATGACGGCGTACACCTCCGTGTCGGCCACCAACCGCCCTTCGTTCACGAAGTACGTCATGTGGTGCGAGTCCACGGTGACGCGGGGCTCCGTATAGTGGACATGCCCGATGAGATACAGCAATTGCTGCTCATCATAGTACTCGGCGCTGTCCGACGTGAGCGTATTGCCCTGCCCGCGGCAATGCGCGATGACTCCACCCGCGAAGAACGTGTTGTACTTCCCGCTGGGCAACTTGACGGAGTTGCTGTGGCTCGTCGGGGTCGCGTCCGTGTAGAGATCGCACGGCTTGTTTTCCTCCTGCGCGCGCACCATCCGCGGCGCAGCCGAGAGGCCGGCGGCCAGGCTGGAACCGGCCAGCACGACGCGAAGGACGAGACGGAACGCCGGAGCGGATCGCATGGCCGGTCAAGGCGCCTGCTGGGGCGCTGGCGGTGCAGGCTTCGCGGGCACGACGCTTTTCGGCGGCGGCGTGGCGCCGGGGCGACCAGGAGCCGGCCGCACCCCAGCCGACGGAGGGATCGCTCCGCCTGCCTGCGAGGACGGTGGACCCCGCTGTGGCGACCGCGCGGGTGTGCCGGCGGACGGCGCGGCCGCCGATCCTGGCCGGTGCGCCGTATCTGGTCCCGTGCTGGTCAGGTTCACGACACCTGCAGTCCCAGCGCACTGGCGGAGACATTTCACGTTGTTCATGTCGGGGTCGGACGTGAACCCGACACCGGTGGTCTGCCGGTTCGTCGTGTCGGTCAGCACGAACGGGGAATCGCTGCTGATCTGGTTTTGCGCCTGCGCGTACCGGAGCTGGGCCGTGGTGAGGCGCCGGCCATCGACACCGGTGACGATCACGTTGCCGCGTGCTTCCATGTTCCCGGTGCGGGTGTTGTACGTCCCCTCTCGCGATGTCAGAACGGCGTTGGGCGCGCCGGTCGCCGTGAAGAAATACGTCGTGTCCACGCGCATCTCGATGCGCGTATTGTCATCGAAGAAATAACCGGTGTCCGCGTGCAGCTCGGACTTCATGACCCCGTGGTCCGTGAGCCGCGATTTCGCGTGGTAGAACACCTGATCGGCGGAGTCGGCCAGTGGATCACGCGCGGCGACGGGCGGCGTCGTGCCGGTCTGGCAGCCGGCCACCAGGAGCAGGGCGGCCCCCGCGGCGGCGACCCAGGGAACCCGTCGCATGACGATGTCCGTACCGGCTCCCCGCGGACACATCACGCCGACCCCGCCCGCAGCAGATCGTGCAGGTGCACGATGCCATCCACGCGGCCGCCGGCATCGAGGACCGGGAGCGCCATGATGCCGTTGCTCTGCATCTTGAAGACCGCGGCGCTCCCCAACTCGTCCGCTCGTGTCGTTCGCGGCGCCCGGGTCATCACGTCGGCGACCGGCACGTGCTGCCACTCCGGCGTGCGCTCCTGGAGCCGCATCATGTCGCCGACCGTCACCACGCCCTGAAGCCGCCGCTCGTCGTCAACGATCATCACCGTCCCCCGGCGCTCGGCCATCTGCACGACTGCTTCGAGCATCGTCGCGGTCCCGGGGAGGATCGGGAGATCCTCGGCCAGCATGACGTCGGTGACCCGCGTGAGCAATCGCTTTCCGAGCAGGCCGCCGGGATGAAGTCGTGCGAAGTCCTCGCGCCGGAAGCCCTTCTCGCGCAGGAGCGCGACGGCGAGCGCATCGCCGACAGCCAGCGCGGCGGTCGTGCTCGTCGTGGGCGCGAGGTCGTGCGGGCAGGCCTCCTCATCGACGCTCGCGTCGAGCACCACATCGCAGTGGCGGCCCACAGCGGACTGCGGGGCCCCGGTGATCGCGATCGTGCGCACGCCGAACCGCTGCAAGTGCTCCAGCAGCGCGAGAAGCTCCGCGGATTCTCCGCCCTTGGAGATGAGAATCGCGACATCATCCGCGCCGACGATGCCGAGGTCCCCGTGTACGCTGTCCGCGGGATGGAGAAAGGTGGCAGGCGTCCCGGTGGAGGTGAGCGTCGCGGCGATCTTGCGTCCGATCAGTCCCGACTTGCCGACACCCGCGACAATGACGCGGCCCCGCGAGGCGGCAATCAGGAAGACGGCATCGGCGAACCGCGCATCGAGCCGATGCTCGACATGCTCGAGCGCGAGCCGTTCTTCGTGGATGACCGTGCGCCCCCGTTCGACGATCTCGGCGACCCTGGCCGCATCCGGCGCAGGCGCGGGCGCCGCCTTGCGCTTGGCCGTGCTGGGAGGCGGATGCGTCATGTGCTTCCTCCCACCGGGGGTGCCGCGGAGGCCAGCACGTGCGCCTGGTGGTGGCCGACCGATTCGGCTTCCGGCGGCGCCACCGTCGTGCCCCGGACGTACCGCTCGACGACGTCCTCCCACTGGCCACGCGCACGGAGCAGCAGCTCCGCGAACTCTCGCACCGCACCGTGGCCGCCGGGTTGGGTGAGCTGGACTGTGGCGACACGACGGACATCGGCGACGGCGTTACCGACCGCGACCGGAAGCCCGACCTGCTGCATGATCGCCAGATCCGGGAAATCGTCGCCGACGAACGCCGTCTCCTCGAGCGACACCCCACGCCGTTCGAGAATACGGAGCAGGCCAGGCAGCTTTCGCGCCTGCGCATCCTGGTACAGATCATCGGCGCGCAGCTCATGAGCCCGGAGGCGCACGCTCTCCGACACTCGGCCGGTGACGATGGCCACGAGCAGCCCCGCCTCCCGCAAGAAGAAGACGCCGAGTCCGTCCTGGATGTCGTATCGCTTGAACTCGAGCGGCGCGCCGGCGACATCGCCCAGGTAGATACCGCCGTCGGTAAGGACGCCATCGACGTCCAGGCCGACGAGGCGGATCCGCCGGGCGAGTGCGGGGGTGAGGCCGGACACGCTTACCGGCGGCATGAGTTCCAGACATCGATGACCCGGTCCACGAGGCGGTCCAGCTCCGCGAGCGGCAGCATGTTTGGGCCGTCGCTCGGCGCGCGATCGGGATTGGGGTGTGTCTCGACGAAGAGTCCCTGCGCGCCGGCGGCCACGGCGGCCAGCGCGAGCGCGGGGATATGTTCACGGGCGCCGCCACTCGACCCGCCGATCCCCTGGCCGGGCCGCTGCACGCTGTGCGTGGCATCGAAGATGACTGGCGCCGCGCAGGCGTCCCGCAGGAGCCGAAAGGACCGCATATCGACCACGAGGTCACCATAACCGAAGAACGTGCCGCGTTCGGTGATGGCCACATCGGTCATGCCGCGACCGGCGGCACCCCGGGCGGCCGCACGGCAGGTGGCCGCACCTTCACGCACCTTGGCCGCCGCCCCACGCATCCCGTCCGGCTGCATCCACTGCCCCTTCTTGACGTTGACCGGCCTGCCCGTCGCGCCGGCCGCCAGCAGGAGATCCGTCTGGCGGCACAGAAAAGCGGGGATCTGCAGCACGTCGACCGCCGCCGCCGCGACGGCGCATTGCTCCGGGTGGTGTACGTCGGTCAGCGTGCGAAGTCCCGTGGCCTCGTGCACGCGCCGGAGCGCAGCGAGTCCGGCCTCGAGACCGGGGCCGCGCTGGGCACCGGGGTTGGAGCGGTTCGCCTTGTCGAAGCTCGCCTTGTAGATCACGCCGCCTGGAACCCGCTCGGCGAGCCGCGCCAGGTGCTCTCCGACGCGGAGGTTGAGCGCGTCATCCTCGACGACGCACGGACCCGCAATCAGAAAGAACGCATCCGGTGGGAACGCCAGGGCCGGAGGGGGCGGCACCGTTCAGCCGCCAGCCTCGACCAACCCGCGACTGGCCGGTGCAATCGGTGAAGCCGCCGCAGCGGTGGCCTGCGTGCGCAGGCGGGCGTGCTTGACCGCCGCCGCGATCAGACCGGCGAACAGTGGATGCGGCCGGGTGGGACGCGAGCGCAGCTCCGGATGAAATTGGCATCCAATGAACCACGGGTGGTCCGGCAACTCGATCATCTCGACGAGCGATCCGTCAGGTGACAGCCCGCTGAGCCGGAGTCCGTTCTCGACGAACGCTTCCCGGTACTGGTTCGAGACCTCGTAGCGGTGCCGGTGCCGTTCGCGCACCTCGGGGACACCGTACACCTCGGCCGCGTTGGATCCCCGCGCGAGGCGGCAGACGTAGGCGCCGAGGCGCATCGTCCCGCCCATGTCGGTAACGTGCTGCTGCTCTTCCATGAGCGACACGACCGCGTTGCCGCATTCGGGAGCGAACTCGCTCGAGTTGCTGTCGGACAGGTTGAGCACATTGCGGGCGAACTCCACGATCGCCACTTGCATCCCGAGGCAGATGCCCAGGAATGGGAGCCGCGTCTCGCGCGCTCCGCGAATCGCCTCGACCATGCCATCGACCCCGCGGACACCGAACCCGCCCGGCACCAGGAGCCCGTCGAAGGCGGCCAGCGTCGTACGCGCCGTCGTGGCATCGGTGAACGTGTCGCTCCCCACCCACGAGATGTCGACGCCGACATCGTTGGCAATGCCGCCGTGGATCAAGGCCTCCTGGACACTCTTGTAGCTGTCGACGAACTCCGTGTACTTGCCCACGACCGCGATCCGCACCCGGGTCCGGGGCGCAATGATGCGCTGGACCATCGCGCGCCAGGCCGACAGGTCCGGGTCCGGTGTCTCGAGATTGAGCCGCTCCACGACGCGCGCATCCATTCCCTGCTCATGGAAGACGAGAGGGATCTGGTAGATCGTGGGGACATCGCGGCTCTCGATCACTGCGCCAAACTCGACGTTGCAGAACAGCGCGATCTTGCGCTTGGTGTCCTCCGAGAGCGGCCGCTCGGTGCGGCAGATCAGGATGTCGGGCTGGATTCCAATTTCCATCAGCTCGCGAACCGAGTGCTGCGTCGGCTTCGTCTTGACCTCACCCGCCGCCGCGATGAACGGCACGAGCGTCAGGTGGATGAACAGCGCGTTGTCACGCCCGACTTCCTGCCGGAACTGCCGGATCGCCTCGAGGAACGGGAGGGACTCGATGTCACCGACCGTGCCGCCGATCTCGACGATCACGACATCGTTGTCCGGCGCGATGCGCTTCATCGCGGCCTTGATCTCGTCCGTGATGTGCGGGATGACCTGGACCGTCGAGCCCAGAAACTCGCCGCGGCGTTCCTTCGTGATGACATTGAGGTAGATCCGCCCGGTCGTGACATTGTTCGTCTGCGACAGCGCGCGGTCAATGAACCGCTCGTAGTGGCCCAGATCGAGATCGGTCTCCGCGCCGTCGTCGGTCACGAAGACCTCGCCATGCTGGAACGGCGACATCGTGCCGGGATCGACGTTCAGGTACGGGTCGAATTTCATGATCGTCACGCGCAGGCCCCGCTCGACCAGCAGCCGGCCCAGCGACGCGGCCGCGATCCCCTTCCCGAGGGACGAGACCACCCCGCCGGTGACGAAAATGAATCGCGTCGTTTGCGCTCGTGCCTCGGTCACCATCGGACGCGTACCTCAGGTAAGAGGATCCCACTGCGGCCGCGAGCGTGTCCCGCCACGTTCCACAGTGCGTTTGCCCGTTCCAGATCCACCGGCGTATCAATGCCGCCCATCAACGGGGGTTCAGCGACCACCGCCACCCCCATACCCCATCCGGCAGCCAACGGCCGCAACTGTTCCAGCCGCTCGCTCACCTCGAGCGGATGCGGCGGGAGCGCGACCCAGGCCTCGAGAGCGGCCCGCGTGTAGGCGTAGATCCCGAGATGGAGCCGGATCAGCGGGTCTCGTGCGGCCCGATCGTCCGCGTCGCGAAGAAACGGGATCGGAGCCCGCGAGAAATACAGCGCTCGCCCGTCGTCCCCGCACACCACTTTGACGGCGCTTGGCTCATCCAGGATCGTAGCGTCAGCGACCGCCGCCGCGGTCCCGAGCGGAAAGCTACCCGTGACCACCTGGGAAATCGCACCACGGACGGCGTCCTCGGCGATGAAGGCCTCATCACCCTGCACGTTGACCACGACCTCGAAGGCGCGAAGCGCCGGAGTGGCCGCCGCCTCGGCGACCCGGTCGGTGCCCGACGCGTGGTCGGATCGGGTGAGCACAAACTCGCCGCCGGCCCTGGTGACTGCGGCAGCGACGAGCTCGCTGTCAGTCGCGACGACCACGCGGTCGGCCGCACCCATCGCTGCCACGCGCTCCCAGACCCGGACGATCAGCGGCGCTCCGGCCAGGTCCCGCAGCGGCTTGTTGGGGAGGCGGACGGCGCCCAGCCGGGCAGGAATCACCGCCAGAACACTCACCGGCGATCCGTCCGCGGGGTGGAACAGGGCGATCGGCCAACGAGCGGCCGGAGCCGTCGCGGCCGGGCGTTAGCAAGATTCACGCCATTCAACGTACCCGTGCCGGGATCAAAAATCAAACGAAACGCGGACACCGATCGGGATGGCGATCGGGATGGCCATCAGGATGGCGATCAGGATCGCGATCGCCGTTTGCCGAGCACTGCTTGGGACGCCGTCAGAGCTGCGGCGCCACGCCGCTTAGCGCGATCACCGTGTGCCGCGTCAGGGGATCGATGAGACCATCGACCCGGAGGACGAACAACTGCAGGCGGAGACCGACGTTCTGGGTGAGGTCGGGGAGACTGTGGACACCAGCCCCTCCGATGACGTACCGCACGGCGATCGATGGCGCGCCCACATACGGCAGGGTGAGTGGGTGGACGGGGACGATGTACATCGATTCCACCCACAGAAGCTGGCCTCCGCCCTGCTGCAGGAGCGAGAGCGTCGGGATCGTGTAGGTCCCGCCGACATAGGAGAACCGCTGGGCGGGCGCGGTCGCGCCGTCGGTGGCGAGCGCGTGTGCGAACAGGGTGAACGTGTGATCGAAGAACGCGCGAAACGCGAGTGATGCGTCGCCTGTGATCTGCGCGAACGGCGCGCCGTCGGGCGATGTCCACGGGACCTCGAGGCCGATCCTGGCCGCCGCGGACACTCCCTCGGGCGACGCCCAGTGCCCGGTCAGGCCCGCAATGCCGGACGCGATGTGTCCGCGCGGGACTGACGGATTCGGGCGCAGGATTCCGCCCCGGTCTCCGCGGTCGAACACGCTCCAGACGGAGTGCATCGAGCCACTGTCGGGACCGATGGGCTCCGAGAACTCGTCGCGCACGCCGGTGTAGGCCGTCGCACCTGCCGTCTCGTCGCGGCGTTCGGCGTGCCATTCGAGCGATGCTTCGCCCCGGTCGGCGCGAAAGTAGTTCCGGCCGTCTGATCCGCCGACGAGCGTACCGATCGAGTTGGTGAAGTCGGGCGCGTTCCAGTCATCGTTGGACAACGTCTCTCGCGCGACCAGCGCGTGCACCGTCAGATGCTCGTCGAGATTGACGCTGCCCCTGAGGGACGGATCGAATCGGCCGAGGTTCGACCGGTACGTGACCAGCGCGTCGACCAGCACCCGGTCGTCGGGCAACGCGAGGCGCGGCCCGAATCGCACGGAGACTCCGTCGCTCCGGTCGTACAACGGCACGCGGAGTCCAAAGAGACCCGGCAGGTAGAGGACGTCCCCCAGGTCGACGCTCGTGGGCGGTAGTGAGTCGAGGGACGTCGCCGGGCCGCGAGATCCGGGGCTCGCGCTGTCCGCGGGCGGGGCCGTGGTCGCCTGTGCGCCAGCGGCCCGGGACGCCGCAGCAAGGACGAGAGCCCCCGTCGCGAGCCATGCGCGCGACTGGCCCTTCCCTGAACGCCCCCGAACAACAGCCAGGGTCCGCCGGGCGCCGGACCTCAATGCTGCGCCCGAGAGCGGCTCCCGCCGCCCGGCATCAGGCGGCGAGGCGGAGAAAATTGGAGAGCAGTTGCCGGCCTCCGGCCGTGAGCACCGATTCTGGGTGGAACTGCACGCCCCAGACCGGATCGGTGTGATGGCGGACGGCATGGATTTCGTCCGGATCGTCGGCCGCCCTTGCAATGACCTCGAGTGCCGGCGGAAGCGTCGACGCCTCGACGATCAGCGAGTGGTACCGCATCGCTTCGAACGGCGACGGCAGGCCGACGAACAGTCCGGTGCCGTCGTGCAGGATCGCGGATGTCTTGCCGTGCATCACACGGCGCGCGCGCACCACGCGCCCGCCATAGGCCTCGCCGATCGACTGATGGCCCAGGCAGACGCCCAGGATCGGGATCTCAGGCCCCCAGCGTACGATCATCGGGACGCTGATCCCTGCCTCCCGCGGAGTGCACGGGCCGGGAGAAATCACGACGGCGCGCAACCCCAACTGCCCGATCTCCTCGACCGTGATGGCGTCGTTGCGGCGCACGATCGGGCGCTCACCCAGCTCGCCCAGATACTGGACGAGGTTGTAGGTGAACGAATCGTAGTTGTCGAGGACCAGAACGGGACCGTGCGGGTCGTGGACGGATCGGGAGACAGGCATGCGGTGGACAGTATACGATCAACCGCGAGGATGAAACTGCCGGTGGACGCTTCGCAGGTATTCGCGATCCACGTGCGTGTAGATTTGCGTGGTCGAGATGTCCGCGTGCCCGAGCATGTCCTGCACGGCGCGCAGGTCGGCGCCGCCCTCGAGCAAGTGCGTGGCGAACGAGTGCCTGAGTGTGTGCGGTGTGACGCGGGTGCCGATCCCCGCCGCGGTTACGTATTTCCGCAGGACCTTCCAGGCGCCCATTCGGGAGAGCGGCGTACCGCGTGCGTTGAGGAGGAGTGCACCCTTCCCCCCTCCATGTTCGAGCTTGGGGCGCAGCTCCCGGAGGTAGACGGCGACGGCCGCGATGGCTGGGCGTCCGATCGGGACGAGCCGCTCCTTGCTGCCTTTGCCGAACACCCGTACCAGTCCGTCGGCGAAGATCACATCGCGCACGCCGAGTGTGATCCATTCCGAGACGCGGAGCCCAGCGCCGTAGGCGAGCTCCAGGAGGGCGCGGTCGCGAAAGACGAGCGTGTCGCTGAGAGACGGCGCGCTGAGGAGGCGCTGAACCTCATCGACAGAGAGCACACCCGGCAGGGTACGCCACCGCTTGGGCAGGTCGAGGCGCTCCGTGGGGTCGCGGACCACATGCCCGTCGCCCAGCAGAAACCGATAGTAGGTGCGGACGGCCGACACGTTGCGCCGGATCGACGCGGGCGCAAGGCCGAGGTCCTTGAGGTGGTAGACATAATTCCGGACCAATGTGGCCGGAACGGCGGCGGGCCCGGCCGCGCCCTTGGTCGCCGCGTAGGCGACGAAACGGGCGATGTCGCGCGCGTAGGCGTCCTGTGTTGGCCGCGAGGCACTCCGCTCGAGGGCGAGAAAGTCTGCGAACGGCTCCAGCAGGAACGCGCGCGCCGCGCCGTCCGGCAGCCACGCGGGGATTGCGGACGTCCCCGCCGCCGGGACGCCCATGTGGCTCACCCGGTCCGAGGAGAAGCGAGCGGGGTCACGGTCGCCACCGCCATGCACGCGAGTCCCTCGCCGCGCCCGATCCATCCCATCCCTTCGTTGGTCTTGCCCTTGATGCTGACCGCATCCACCGCCACACCGATCGCCGCCGCGACCGCGGCCCGCATCGCGTCCCGGTGCGACGCGATGCGCGGCTGCTCCGACACGACGGCTACGTCGACCTGCTGTGGCGCAAAGCCCCGCGCGCGGACCCGCGCGACGGCGGCCCGGAGCATCACCATCGAATCGCGTCCGCGGTTGGCGGGATCCTGGTCGGAGAACATCTCGCCAATGTCGCCTGCCGCGGCGGCACCCAGCAGCGCATCGGTGACCGCATGGGCGATCGCATCGCCGTCGGAGTGCCCGTGGAGGTGGGCGTCGAAAGGGATCCGCACGCCACCGAGGATCAGCGGGCCGCCCGGCGCGAACCGATGCGAGTCGTAACCGATGCCGACCCGCGCGGTCATGGGCGCCGCGCTCGTGCGATTCGCCCCATGGCCGTGCCTGCCGCTACGCCGCGCTGGCCGTCGCGGGATGATCCGCCGGGATGATGGAGTAGTCCTGGCGCCGCCTCGCGGGACGGAACCCCGCATCCCGGATCAGCCGGTCCAGCTCACCGATCGTGGTCCGGTGCGTCGTGTTTGCGGCCGACACCACGTTCTCCTCGATCATCAGTGAGCCGAAGTCGTTGCACCCGAATCGGAGTGCCACCTGGCCGATCTTGAGCCCCATGGTCACCCAGCTCGCCTGGAGGTTCGGCACGTTGTCGAGGACGATCCGGGCGATGGCCACGGTCCGCAGGTATTCGACGGCATCGGTCTTGGGCTGGTGCGACATCGTGGGCGTGTTCTCGGGCTGCAGCGGCCAGCAGATGAAGGCGGTGAAGCCGCCCGTTCTCGATTGCACCTCCCGCACGCGTTCGAGATGCTCGATCCGCTCGGCTAGCGTCTCGCCGATCCCGTACATCATGGTGACCGTGGTCTTCATCCCCTCCTGGTGGGCGATCTCCATGATCTCCAGCCAGCGATCGGCGCCGGCTTTCTTCTTCGCCACGAGGTCGCGCACCCGCTGCACCAGGATCTCCCCGCCGCCGCCGGGGACCGAATCGAGCCCGGCCGCCTGCAACTCCCGGATCACGGTCCGGGCGTCCATCCGATACAGCTTGGCGAAGAAGTCGATCTCGCTCGGGCTGAAGCCGTGGATGTGGATCGGGTGGTGCTCCTTAATGTATCGCAGGAGGTTCAAGTACCACTCGAACTTGATGTAGGGGTTGTGCCCGCCCTGCATCAGGATCTGAACGCCGCCGAGGGCTTTGGTCTCCTCGATCTTCTGCCCGATCTGCTCGTAGGACAGCGTGTAGCCTTGCGGGTGCTTCGGGCGACGGTAGAAGGCACAGAAGCCGCAGTCCGCCACACACACATTCGTGTAGTTGATGTTGCGGTCGACGATGAACGTGACGACGTCGTCGGGATGCTTCTCGCGCCGTACCCGGTCGGCTTCCGCCCCCAGTTCGAGCAGCGGCGCGTCGGTGTAGAAGTCGAGGATGTCGCTCATGGCGCCCGGCATCACGCGGCGGGAAGGAAGGCGAGTGTGCCGTCCGGCACCTGGCCGGCGACGACCAGCCGCCGGTAGAACTCCGTCAGTCCGGCGAGATGCCCGTAGGAGAGTCCGTAATCCAGGCCAGACAGATAGGCCAGGCAGGTCGCCTGCGGGACGCCGGTCGCCGCCGCGGCCTGCTCCGCGAGGGGCTCGAGGTGTCCGACGCCCCAGTCGCGAGAGGCCAGCAGGCCCTCGTGCACGCGGACGGCGTCAACTGCGGCGGCGGAGCGCTGCGCCACCCACACGGCGAACACGAATGGGAGGCCGGTCCATCGCTTCCATTCGAGGCCCAGGTCGTAGGCGAACGGATACAGCTCGTCGTCGTCGCGTCCCCGCAGCAGCAGGGCCGCATCGCCGATCACGAGCCGTGCGTCGTGCTCCTCATCGGCGAACCGCGCGACGTCGCTGACCTCCGCGTTCCCCGCGACGAAGGTGGGGCGGGAGCGCCAGACCTGGCGGAAGAGCATCTCGAGCAGCGCCGCACTCGTCATCGAGCTCCGGCTCACCAGCACGCGCCGTCCTCCGAGATCCTCGGCTGGCCGCTTTGCAAACAGCATCACGCTCTGAACCGGCCCATCGCACGAGATGGCGAGGTCCGGGAGCAGGAGATACCGCTCGGCGTCGCGCGCGTACTCGACCGCTGAGACGACGCTGACATCGAGATTGCCGGCCGCCATCATGCGGTTGAGCGCCGTCGGGACACCATCGACGACAGTGGCCTCGAGGGGCACGATGCCGCGGTCGATGGCGCCGTAGACCGGATAGCAGTTGACGTACGGGATCCGTCCCACCCGCACCACGTGTCCGGCGGTCGCCATACTATGCCGCCGCCGCGACCGTCGCGTCATCCGCCGTCCGGGCTGGACGACGAGTCTCCCCGTCCCCCTGCCCGTCTCCCGGAGGATGGTCGAACGTACGCACGACCTGATAGAACGAATCTCTCTCGACCGGAACCTTCCTCGCCCCGCGGATGAGGCGGAGGATCTGGTCGAGCGACATCCCCTGTGCGGTGTGGGCACCCGCCTCATGGTAGATCTTCTCGCGCACGACGGTGCCTTCGAGATCATCCACGCCGAAGGCCAGCGCCGTCTGCGAGAGGAAGGGCGTCACCATGATCCAGTGTGTCTTGACGTGGTCGATGTTGTCGAGGTAGAGCCGCGCGACCGCGAGGTTGCGCAGGTCGTCGAAGCCCGTGGTCGCCGTCCCCTCGCGCCCGAGCGTCGCACCGAGCTCGTTGTGATCCGGGTGATACGCCAGCGGGATGTAGGCGAGGAATCCGCCCGTTTCGTCCTGCAGGCTGCGGAGCATCGACAGGTGCGCGATGCGGTCCTCGAGCGACTCCACATGCCCGTAGAGCATCGTGCAGTTGGAGCGGATGCCGAGCTGGTGGGCGGTGCGGTGGACATCGAGCCATTCTTCGGCAGCGAGCTTGCGGTCGGCAATGGTCGCGCGAACCGCCTGGCTGAACACTTCGGCTCCGCCCCCCGGCAGCGTGTCCAGTCCGGCATCGCGCAGTGCCCGCAGCACGCTGGCGACCGGCATCTTGTCGATGCGGGCGATATGAGCCAGCTCCACGGCCGTCAGGGCCTTGATGTGGACCTGCGGGTAGCGCGCCTTGAGCGCCTGAAACATCTCCGTGTAGTACGCGAGCCCGGCGTGCATGTCGAGGCCACCGACGATGTGGAACTCACGGGTCATGCCGTGGTCGGCTGCGCTGGCTTCCGCGAGGACCTGATCGAGCGTGTAGTGGTACGCGCCCTCCTCCTTGGGAAGCCGCGCGAACGAGCAGAAGACGCACGTCTTCCGCAGGATGCACACGTTCGTCGGATTGATGTGCTGGTTCGCGGCGAACGTCACGCGATCGCCGTGCCTGGACCGGTTGGCCGCATCGGCCATGAGTCCGACGCCCAGCAGATCGGGAGAGCGGAACAGGGTGACGCCGTCGTCGTCACCCAGGCGCTCACCCGCTTCGACCTTGTCGGCAATCGGCAGCAGCGCGGCGTCCGACAGCCGGTCCCGGTCGATCACCGGGGAGACCTTGTCGCTACTGCTCACTCAGCCTCGCCTCACCCCGCGCCGCGCGGACTGTCCGCGCGCCAGCCACGGACCGCGGCGGACACGGGAGCAGACCCGCAGGACGGGGCCCGGGACGCTCTCACGCTTCGATCTTGCGGTTCAGGTACGCCATCGCGTCGCCGACCGTCTTGAGCTTTTCGGCGTCCTCGTCCGGAATGTCGATGTTGAACTCCTTCTCGAATTCCATGACGAGTTCGACGATGTCGAGGCTGTCGGCCCCCAAATCCTCGATGAAGCTCGCATCATCCGTGAGCTTCTCGCGCTCGACGCCAAGCTCCTTCTCGATGATGTCCTTCACCTTCTCCGCGTTATCTGACATGCACCCCTCGGTGTGGTCCAGTGTAGGCACGACAGCGGTCGTCCACGCCAATTTAACTAGAGCGGGGGCCGGAGGTTAGGCCACCACCCGGGCCTACCTCTACATCGCCATTCCGCCGTCCACGACGAAGACCTGGCCGGTGATATACGAAGCCGCCTCGGATGCGAGAAACGTCACCAGCGAAGCGACGTCTGCCGGGGTTCCCAATCGCTCCAGCGGGATCTGGCGTTGCAGCACCGTGCGCGCTTCCGGCGTCATCTGAGCGGTCATTTCGGTCTCGATGAAGCCAGGCGCCACGACGTTGGCCAGGACGTTGCGCGAGGCCAGTTCCTTGGCCACCGACTTCGTAAATCCGATCAGCCCCGCTTTGCTTGCCGCATAATTCGACTGGCCCTTGTTGCCGACCAGTCCCACGATGCTGGAAATGTTGATCACGCGTCCCCAGCGGCGTTTCATCATGCCGCGGGATGCCGCCCGGGTCGTGGCAAACGCCGAACGCAGGTTGGCGTCGATCACCGTGTCCCACTCCGCATCCTTCATGCGCGGCAGAATGTTGTCGCGTGTGACACCGGCATTGTTGACCAGGATGTCCAGTGAGCCGAAGGCCGATTCGACCGCCTCGATCAGCGCCGTGACGGCCGCCACATCGGTGACGTCGCACGCGAACCCCTTCGCTGTACCGCCGAGTGCGGCAGCAACCTCGTCCGCCCGCGCGCGATCGCGGCCAGCGATCGCGACCGAGGCACCCGCCGCCGCAAGGGCGGTCGCGATCGAGTGGCCGATCCCCCGCGTGCTGCCCGTGACCAGCGCCACGCGCCCCGACAGATCGATTCGCATCAGGCCATCCGGTTGAGCAATTGGTCCACGTCGCTTGCCGTCCCGCAGGTCGCGGTCGCGGCGCTGGGCGCGATCCGTTTCGTGAGACCGGTGAGCACAGCCCCAGGTCCCATCTCCACGAACAGTGCCGACGGATAGGCTCCCACCAGCGCGCGCACGACGTCGACCCAGCGAACGGGAGAGGTCAACTGCCGCAGCAGCCGGTCGCGGGCGACAGCCGCGGTCGTGCACGGAAGGGCATCGACGTTGGCGTAGACGGGGATCCGGGGATCGCCCAGGTTCGCCGACGCGAGCGCTTCACTCAGACCCGGCGCGGAGGGGCGCATCAGTGGAGAGTGGAACGCGCCGCTCACCGGCAGCCGCACCGCGCGCTTGGCCCCGTGCTCCCGGGCGAGCGCCATCGCCCGTTCGACGCCGGCGACTTCGCCGGAGACGACGGTCTGCTCCGGCGAGTTGTAGTTCGCGGGCACCACCTCCCCCGCCTCGGAGGACGCCTGCGCGCAGAGCGCGTCGACGGGCACGGTGAGTTCGCCCAGGATCGCCGCCATCGCACCCGGCCTGGCGTCGCCCGCCTCGCGCATCAGCGTACCGCGGCGCCGTACGAGGCGCGCACCCGCGCCGACGCTGAGAGCGCCGGCCGAATTGTAGGCCGTGAACTCGCCCAGTGAATGGCCCGCGGCGGCGCGCACATGCGGCACCAGTGCGGCGCTCGTGGCTGCCCACACCGCCGCCCCGTGAGCGAAGAGGGCGGGCTGCGCATTGTCGGTCATCGTGAGTTCATCCGCCGGTCCCTCGAAACACAGCCGGCTGATGGGCGCCCCGATCGCCGCGTCCACCGCCTCGAACACGGCGCGCGCGGGCGCCGAGGCTGCGGCGAGGTCGCGGCCCATGCCCGGCTTCTGCGATCCCTGGCCGGGGAACAGCAGCACCACGTCCACTCAGAACCGCACCACCATCGAGGCCCACGTGAACCCCGCACCGAACGTCACGAAGAGCACCGTCGAGCCTTCGTGTACGCGACCGGATTCGATCGCTTCGTCGAGCGCGATCGGAATCGTCGCGGATGACGTGTTGCCATAGCGGTCGACATTGATGAATACCTTCTCGATGGGGATGTTGGCATGCTTGGCGGTGGCTTCGATGATCCGGACGTTGGCCTGATGGGGGATCAGGAGATCGATGTCCTGGCCGGTAAGCCGCGCGCCATCGAGTGCCCGGTCGGCCGCTTCGGCCATCGAGCGCACCGCGTATTTGAAGACCTCGCGGCCGGCCATCTTCACGAAGTGCGTGCGATCGCGCAGCACCTGCTCCGACAGCGGCGTGCGCGCCCCGCCGTGCGGCCGATGCAGCAGATCGGCGAGGGTGCCGTCGCTCCGCAGGAATGACGACAGGATCCCGCGGTGCTGCTTGGCACGCTTGACGACCGCCGCCCCGGCGCCATCGCCGAAGAGCACGCAGGTCGACCGGTCGGTCCAGTCGAGTATGGCGCTCATCTTCTCCGAGCCGATCACCACGACGGTCTCGGCCGACCCCGCAGTCAGCAGGCCTTCCGCGACCGTGAGCCCGTACAGCCACCCGGAGCAGGCGGCTGACAGATCGAACGCGGCCGCACGCGTGGCGCCGAGCGCGGCCTGGACATCCACGGCGGTCGAGGGCAGCAGGCGGTCGGGCGAGGCCGTGCTCAGGATGATCGCGTCCACCTCACCCGGCGTGACCGACGCGCGGTCCATTGCCTTGCGCGCCGCTTCCACGGCCATGGAGCATGTGGACTCGCCGTCGCGGGCGATGCGCCGCTCGTGGATGCCCGACCGCTCGACGATCCAGTCGTGCGTGGTCTCGATCCCGAGCGCGGCGAAATCGTGATTGGTCATGACGCCGGCCGGCAGACCGCGTCCCGTGCCAGCGATATACGCCAGCGGGCGTTTCACGCCGACGCGCCTGAACCGGACAACCGTCGCCCGATGTGCTCCGACAGATGGGTTTCGACCGCGCGCAGCGCCACCTTGATGGCGTTCTTGATCGCCTGGGCGCTGGACTTTCCGTGGGAGATGATGCTGACGCCCCGGACGCCGAGCAACGGCGCGCCGCCGCGCTCCGAATAGTCGAGTGGTGCGAACACGGTCCGGAGCGCGTCGCCGTCGTAGCCGTTGGCGACGAGCATCGCGAGCATCATGGGCGCGACCGCCTCGTAGAACTTGAGTAGCACGTTGCCGACGAAGCCATCACAGACGACGACATCGATCGGCCCGCGATCGCTCGTGCCCGCCAGCACGTCGCGCCCTTCCACATTGCCCTGAAAGTTGAGCCCTGCGCATCGCAGCAACTGATGCGCCTCCTTCACGACCTTGTTCCCCTTCTCTGCTTCCTCGCCGATACTGAGCAGGCCGACCGACGGCTGCTCGCGGCCCAGGATGTCTTCGGCGTAGACGGCGCCGAGCCGTGCGAACTGCACGAGCTCTTCGGCCGAGCAATCGACGTTGGCGCCGCTGTCCACGACGACGACCGATTCGCGAGCGGTCGGGAAGACCGTGCAGATCGCCGGACGGCGAAGTCCCGGGTGCATCGAGAGAATGTCCTTGGATGCCGCCATTTGCGCGCCGGTGTTGCCGGCGGACACGAAGGCATCGGAGCGGCCGTCCGCCTGGAGCCGGAGCCCGATGACCATCGAGCTCTGGAGCTTGCCGCGCACCGCCACCGACGGCTTGTCGGACATGGAAATCACATCGGGCGCCTCGACCACCTCGATCCGCGTCCGCAGCGGTGCGAGACGCGCCAACTCATCCGACAGCAGCGCGTCGAGTTGGCCGGTCACGACCGCAGTACGTCCCACGAGCTGGACGACGTGTGCCGTGCCGAGCTCCGCGAGCGCAAGCAACGCACCGGCTACGGGCGCACGGGGGGCGTGGTCGCCCCCCATGGCGTCCAACGCGATACGCGCCAAGGCTACGCTTCCCGAGCCGTGACCCGCTGTTGGCCAGCGTAATACCCGCACTCCTCGCACACGTGATGCGGCCGCTTGGGGCTCTGGCAGCGGGGGCAGGCTTGGAGCACGATCTTGGGCGCCACCTTGTGGGTGTTACGCGCGCGCTTCTTTCGCTTCGAGGTCCGGCGCTTCGGGACGGCCATGGGTCAGTTGGTCGAGGGATTCAGAGAACGAAGGAACTGCACATCAGCGGATCACGTGGTGCCTGGCGTATCGCCTCGCGACCCGCCGGCATCGCGCAACGCCGCCCACCGATCGTCCTGGCGGGCCGGGCAACCGCAGGGCCCCGCATTGAGATCGGCCCCACACGCCGGGCAAATACCGGCACATTCTTCCCGGCATTGTACGAACGCCGGCGCACTGAGCAGCCACTGCTCCCGCGCCGCGGGCCGGATATCCAGCTCGCGAGCGCGGTGGTCGAAGAGGTACACGTCGGGATCGTCATCCGCGTCGTCCACGCCGCTCTCCGCGAACAGCCATTGGACCCGCTCCGAAACGGGAACCTCGACGGGCGTGAGACAGCGGCGGCATTCATCGCGCAGCACACCCGTGATTTCGCCGCTGAAATAGAACCGGCCTGGACCCGCTACCGACAGCCTGCCCCTCACATGCACGCCGCCGGCCGGCGGCCGATCGCCGTCTTCCCAGATCGGATCGCTCGCCGCCAGGACGCCATCCACGGCCGCCGCCGAGGCAGCCAGAGTCCGGAGGTCGAAGGCCAGCATAGACACGCAATTTAGGCCTCGCCAAGAGGTGAATCAAGTTTCGTTGCCATGCGGAGTTACGCCATCACCCCTGAGAGGGGGTCACAGGGTGCGGAGGCGCTCGGTCTCGGCGAAAAAGAACGCCTGCTCCCGCTCGGCATTGGTGTCGGAGTCCGAGGCGTGGATCGCGTTCCGCTCCTTGGACTCCGCGAACAGCTTCCGGACCGTGCCAGGTTCCGCCTCCCGCGGATCCGTCGCGCCAATCACCTTCCGGAGCGTCGCCACTGCGTCGGCGCGGGCCAGGACGAGCGGCATGCATGGTCCCGATGTCATGAACGATACCAGCGAGCCATAGAACGGCCGCTCCCGGTGCACGGCGTAGAACTCGCGCGCTTGCGCGTCGGTCAGGTGCAGCACACGGGCACTCACCAGACGAAATCCGGCGTGCTCGAGGTGAGCCAGCACTTGGCCCGCCAGGGCCCGGCCAAAGGCGTCGGGCTTGATGATGGCGAGCGTACGATCAGAAGCCATGGATTGCACGGTTATCGGAACAGTGGAACGCGACGGCCCGAACGGGATGCTGGGCGGATCCGTCGCGGGTCAGGAGCCGATCAATTTACGCACGATGTCGCCGCGTGTGAGGAATCCCACCACGCGCCCCTCGCGTACGACCGGGACCCGCCCCGTGTCCTTGTTGACCATGAGCGACGCCACCTCCGCCAACGGCTGATCCGGGGATACACAGAGGACCTGCCGGGTCATCACGTCGCGAACGGTGCGGCGGGCGTCCTTACCCCCCACCCCGACCGCGCGAATCGATCCGCCCAGCATGGCGCGTTGCAGGTAGGTCGACACGAGATCCCGGATGACCTCACGCTCCGACAGCATCCCCACCAGGCGGTCCTCATCGTCGACCACGGGGAGGGCGGCGACCCGTGACCGGACCATGTCGCGTGTGGCTTCGCGGAGCGGGGCGTCCGCGCGAGTGACGTGGGGCCGCTCGCTCATGACTTCCTGCACCGTGAGCTGCGCGGGGAGGGCGTACTCCCGCCACTCGGGCATCGAAACGAGATCGAGCGCCGTCTGCTGGGCCAGGACGCGATCGACCTGCTCCGCCGTGGACAGGAACCGGGCGAACGCCCCCACGACCTGCAGGTACCGCGCAGCGAATCGTGGCGGCGCGACGATCAGCAGGAGCACCCGGGCACACTGGTGCCCGCCATCCGCCAGCTCCCGGCACATGGGACGCCGCGCTGTACCGAGCGCCACGCACAGCGTGGCGGCCGCATCGGTGCGGCAATGCAGCAGGAACGCCCGATCTCCCATCGCGACGAGATCCTCCGGGCGCTCCTCGTTCATCCGGCGGCGGAGCTTGTCGGGATCGCTCACTACCCCGGCCGCCACCAGCCGGTCGCGGAGGATGCGCGCCGCGCCGTCGACCGTCTCGGATTCGAGCGCGACGACCGTACGGTCCGGCAGCAGGAAATCGGCGAGGTTCACCCCGC
Source organism: Gemmatimonadota bacterium (assembly GCA_021324775.1). Classification (GTDB taxonomy): domain Bacteria; phylum Gemmatimonadota; class Gemmatimonadetes; order Gemmatimonadales; family Gemmatimonadaceae; genus Palsa-1248. The sequence continues at coordinate 43,973 of JAJPIM010000002.1, read as the reverse complement.
GCTCCGCTGCGCCGCGGGCATCCGGTCCCGAAGCAGACTCACGACGTCGACCGGACGGTCGCCGACAGGGATGCCGGACTCAACGAGAGCGTGAACCTTTTCGGCGGCGGTGCCGGTTGCACCCGATATGATCGCGCCGGCATGCCCCATCCGCCGGCCCGGCGGCGCGGTGCGCCCCGCGATGAAGCCCACGACGGGCTTCGACATGTGCATGCTCACGTAGCGTGCCGCATCCTGCTCGTCGGTTCCGCCGATCTCACCGATCATGACCACCGCGGTGGTCGCCGGGTCTGCCTCGAAGGCCGACAGGCAGTCGATGAAGTTCGTGCCGTTGATCGGGTCTCCGCCGATTCCCACGCAGGTCGTCTGCCCGAATCCCGCGCGCGTCAACTGATCGACAAGCTCGTAGGTCAGGGTGCCGGACCGGCTCACGAGTCCCACAGGTCCCGGGATGCAGATCCGTCCGGGGATGATGCCGACTTTGCACACGCCCGGCGAAATGAGCCCCGGGCAGTTCGGTCCGATCAGCCGCGCGCCGTGATCCTGAACGAACGGGTAGACCCGCGTCATGTCGAGGACGGGCACGCCTTCGGTGATGCACACGATGAGGGGAATCCCCGCAGCCGCCGCCTCCATGATGGCGTCCGCGGCGAACAGCGGCGGGACATAGATCACGGTGACGTTGGCGCCCGTGGCCTCGGCCGCGTCCGCGACCGTGTTGAAGATGGGCACGGGCGGCGCGCCGGCCGCCGCGTCCCCGAACGTCTGGCCGCCCTTGCCCGGCGTGACGCCGGCCACCACGGCCGTGCCGTACACCAGCATCTGGCGCGTGTGGAACGATCCGTCCCGTCCCGTGATGCCCTGCACCATCAGGCGCGTGTTCGCGTCGATGAAGATGCTCATGCGGCCGTCTCCGCACCGACCTGGGCAACCGCGGCGCGCACCGCTTCGTCCATATCCGTCATCGCCGACAGCCCGGCGCTCGCCAGAATGCGCACCGCCTCGTGCTCGTTGGTCCCGGTCAACCGGATCACGAGCGGGACGCGCAGCGGATGCTGGCGAATGGCGGTCACGATCCCGTTGGCCACGTCATCGGTACGCGTGATGCCCCCGAAGATGTTGAAGAGAATCACCCGGACCTGCGGGTCGCTGGTAATGATCCTGAGCGCATTGATCACCTTTTCGGGGTTCGACGAGCCGCCGATATCCAGGAAGTTCGCGGGCTCGCCGCCGTAATACTTGACGAGGTCCATCGTCGCCATCGCGAGGCCTGCGCCGTTGACGACGCAGCCGACGTTCCCCTCGAGCTTGATGAAGGTGAGGTTGGCCTTGCGAGCGTCGGTTTCGCTCGGCGCTTCCGCGGTCTCGTCGCGCAGCGCGGCCAGATCGGGGTGGCGATCCAGCTCGTTGTCATCGATCGAGATCTTCGCATCCACCGCGACCAGCTCGTTCGCAGGCGTCGAGACCAGCGGGTTGATCTCGGCGAGCGACGCGCCCGACTCCATGAACGCCTCGTACAACTGGCGGAGGATGCGCGCAGCCGCGCGCGCACGATGGAGATCCCGATACAGGAAAAATCCGCACTGCATCGCCTCGAAAGGCTGCAGGCCGTAACGCGGATCGACCGCCACGCGCTTGATTCGCTCCGGTGTCGTCGCCGCTACCTCCTCGATGTCGATGCCGCCCGCCGGACTGACCATTACGACCGGACGCTTCGACACGCGGTCCACGATGATCCCGACGTAGGACTCCGAGGCGATCTCCGCTGCCTGCGCGACCAGCACCCGCTGCACGACGAGCCCCTTGATCGACATGCCCAGAATGCGCTCGGCGTGCGCGCGCGCCTCAGCGGGCGTCTTGGCGAGTTTGACGCCCCCCGCTTTCCCCCGCCCGCCGGCGTGCACTTGCGCCTTGATCACGACAGCAGTGCCGTATCGCGCAGCAATGGCCTCAGCCGCTGCCGCCGTCTCGGCGACTTCGCCCGGTTGCACTGGAACGCCGGCCCGGCGGAGGATGTCCTTTGCCTGGTATTCGTGGATATTCACCCGGAATGCCCTCTAGTCGGCTGTCAATGTCGTACCCGCTACCCCGCGGACCGCAGCCTGTCCGCGTGCGAGCGACGTAATGATGGCGCGTCCGCCGGTGCGGCGCACGAAATCGATCGCCGCCCGCACCTTCGGGGCCATGCTGCCCTCTCCAAACGCGGCTTCACGGTCCAGCGCCTCGGCCTCCGCGATCGATAGCCGGTCCAGGGGCCGCTGCGCCGGGGTGCCCCAATGCGCGTATACGGCATCCACGTCGGTCAATACCAGCAGGAGCGCCGCGCCCAGGTCGCGCGCGAGAACGGCGGCCGCCAGATCCTTGTCGATGACCGCGTCCACCCCCTCCCATCCCAGGCGTTCGTCGAGATAGACGGGCGCGCCGCCTCCCCCGCACGCGATCACCACCGTCCCGCGCTTCACGAGTGCCTTGATGATGGCCTCCTCGTGAATCGCGATTGGCGGCGGGCTGCCCACGACGCGCCGCTGCCTGCCCCGCGCATCCGCTTTCACCACCTGCCCCTCGGCCCGGAGGGCATCCGCGCGCTCGGACGTCAGCTCGTGTCCGATGAACTTCAGTGGGTTTCGCAACGCGGGATCGTCCCGCGCGACCTGCACCTGCGTGATGACGGTGACGACGTCGCGGCCGCTGCCGGCGTGGCGCAACGCATTCTCGAGTGACTGCTGGATCATGTAGCCGATCCACCCCGCGGTAGCCGCCACCAACACGCCGAGCGGCAACGGCGCGGTCTCATTCCGCGACAGCTCGTTGCGCAGCAACTCGTCACCGACCTGCGGGCCGTTGCCGTGCACGACACACACGTTCCAGCCCCCCACCACGAGGTCGACCACCGGCGCAAGACTCTGCCGCGTGTGGCGAAACTGGTCGGCGATCGTGGACCGCTCGTCGCTGGGGGCCAGCGCGTTGCCGCCGAGCGCGACGACCGCCGTGCGGCGCGTCTCGACTGCGCGGCGGCCGCCTCCCCCCGACACCCGGCGCCGCGGACCGGTCATCTCGTTGTCCCCGGCGGGGTGGGAGCGTGTGCATCGGGCGGATGGCCAAGGAGCCGGCCGAGCGCGCCGAACGCCACCCCGAAGGCGGTGAGGTCCCCGCGTCGCAATGCGGATTGCATCGTGTCGTAGAGCGCCTCGACCCGCGCGCGAAACTGATCCGCGGTCCCGGGACCCGCGGATGCACGCCCTCCCGCCGCCGGTACCGTGTCCGCCAAGCCGAGCGCCAGAGCGATCGTCTCGCCGGCGTGGGCCGTGTCTCCGAGCGCGACCGTGACGCCTGTGAGTAACGGCGCATCGTCCGACCGCCAGGCGTAATCAGGCTGCACCAGCGCGAGATGGGTGCCAACCACGACGCTGCGGACGCGCCCTCGCGCGGCCGGCCCTTCGCGCCGCGTGGCCCCTGAATCCGCCGCCCGCTGCAGGCGGTCGAGCGCCGACGGCCACCGCGGCGCCGTGGAGTCGAGCGGCACCCAGAGCATCCGTCGTCGTTCACCGCCGGTCGCCATGACGACACCGGTCACACGGTCGCGCGCATCGACGAGTGGAACGGACCACGTGCACGACACCCCTTCGGGGAAGCGCAGCGCGACGCATGGGGGCTGGCCGGTGCCAAGCACCGTATCGGCGTTGTCAGCCGTCTCGACGCGCTCGGCAGCCAGCGCCCGATCGCCGGGAGGCGCGCCCAGGAACGCACCGGACGCCGCGAAACCGGCGGCTGCGGCCAGGCCGCCGTCGACCTCCGGCGGTGTCTGCGACACCAGCGCCTGCGGCACCGCCGACCACGGAACGAACAACTGCGGAAACCGCTGCACCCACGTCTCGGCGATCGGATCGCGCGCCGAGTCGGCCACGAGAAGGATGCGGCCGGTGTACGCGTGCACGAACGCCGTGGCCGCGTGTTGGAAGTAGCTGCGCTCTTCGCCCGCAATGATGAAATGCTGGCTCAGCGGATACGTGTCGGGGACCGACGAGTACAGGTCGAGGGCCCAATACAGCGAATCCGCCATCAGGACCGGCCACACGGACGAACCCTGCGTGAAGAACGGCACCAGAGATCGCACTCGATCAAGGACGTCCCGTCTGGCAAGCAGCTTCGGGTGCGGCTCCGGCAGGTCGGCGCCCAGCAGATTGAGGCGCTGCGCGCTCCACGCCTGCGCGATGCGCGCGCCCAGACCGTCGATGCGCGGCGCCACGATGCGGTCGAGTGAGTCGGCGACGACGAGCGGTTCGGTGGCGCCGGCATAGACGAGCACGGGCGGGATCGGCAGATCATCGCCGCCCGCGTGGCCCGCGAGGGCACCGCGCAGGGGCGCGCCCCGGTCGCCGGGGACGGTGGCCGCGACTGCCACCAGGGTGCCGCCGGCTGTGCCGGGAGATGGGCCCTCGCTCGTGGCCGCATCGCCACCGCGCTCCACGGCCAGGGCGATGAGCCCCGACGCCGCCGGCTGCCACCCGATCCCTTCGACGATCGTACCCCGGTGTACCGACCGCTGCAGCGCGAGCGAGAGGGCGGCGGGATCCCATAGCGATACGGCGGCCGCGAGATCCGACGTCGAGGCGAGGCGTCCGGCGCCGCCCGCGGGCTCGAGCGGTGATGATGTGACCGAGCGGACCGCGTATGCCGCGCGCGTCGCCTGCACACGAATGACCCCGTAGGGTTGCTCGCGCACGGCCCGATCGGCCGCATCTGCGCCGCGCCGCATCCAGATCGGCGCCCCCTGAAATACGACGAGCGGCACCAGCAGCGATGCCCCGGCCACGGCGGCCGTACTGCGCAACTGGCCACGCCAGAGCGTGAACGCGGCGACGAAGCCCGCGGCCAGTGTGAGCAGCGCGAGCGTCCGGTCGGCCGGAATCATGAAATGGTGATCCGCGTAGGTGAACGCACCGTTGGCGGCGCTGCCATGGTTCAACACGCCGAACGCATCGAGCCGGTACATCCAGGCCACGACCGCGAAGATGAACGGCGTCAGCGCCGCCGCGTGCCGCCGCACGTGCGACGTGATCCGGAATCTCGTGCGGTCCCACCGCAGGCTCGGCGTGACGGCGAAATACAGGACGATCACCACAAGCACCGTGACCACCAGCACGAGGAGCGCGCGCACGTAGAGCGCGGTCTCGAGCGGCAGCCAGTAGACGAAGAACCCGAGATCCATCTGGAAGTAGGGGTCGAATTCTCCGAACGGCATGCCGTAGCGCGCTGCGGCCAGCTCGACCCACGGCTCTGGCGGGAGCGCGAGAAGGATTCCCAGGGCCACCGATGACAGCACCGTCACCATCGTCAGGTACCGGGCAGGTACTTCCTCCCCGATCTCGAGATTGCCCATGCGCCGCGGAAAAACGACGGAGACGATCGACCGGCGTACCGCGTAGAGGTTGCCGAAGACGAACACCGTGATGACCAGCGCCGTCGCACCAGTGAGGAGGACGAGGTTGCTCATCCGCGCCCGCCACACTGTCGTCGCGCGCATGCCGGCGTACCACTGGTAGTCGACGTACAGCCCCGAGAGCACGCGGCCCGCGAGGAGCACCGCTGCCACGGCCCCGATTGCCACGAATACGACTCGGCGCGGTCGTCTCATTGTGACTGGCCTGGCAACGTGCGTCCGAGACGCGCCCCGGGCCATGCTGGGCCGGAGGGCCCGGCTACGCGCGAACGCCCTGCGAGAGTAGCCACCCTTCCATGTCCGCGCGGATCGCCGCAAGCCGCTCCGCGGTTCGCGCCTCGAAGCGCAGCACGAGCACCGGCTGCGTATTCGAGGCGCGCAGCAGTCCCCAGCCATCGCCGTACAGCACGCGCACGCCATCGACCGCGATTACCTCGTGCCTCGGCCCGAAATGCGCGGCCGCGGCATCCACGATCGCGAATTTCCGGTCGTCCGGACACTCCACCCTGAGCTCCGGCGTGGAGACGAACTTCGGGACGTCATCCAGCATCGCGGCGATCGGCCGGTTCGCCGCGGCGACGATCCGGAGCAACCGGGCCGCGCCATAGAGCGCGTCGTCGTGCCCGTAGAACCCCTCGGTGAAGAACATGTGTCCGGACATCTCGCCGGCCACCGGCGCGTGCATGTTCTTCATCTTGTCCTTGATCAGGGAATGCCCCGTCTTCCACATGACCGGCTCTCCGCCGGCCGCCGCGATCGCCGCGGGTAATGCCTGCGAGCACTTGACATCGAAAATGATGGGCTGCCCCGCCCCGGTACGCGAGAGCACGTCCCGCGCGTACAGGATGAGGATGTGGTCGCCCCACACGACCGCGCCGGTGGCGTCCACGACGCCGATCCGGTCGGCGTCTCCATCGAAGGCGATCCCGAGATCGGCGCCACGGCTTTGGACGGCAGTCATGAGGTCCTGAAGATTCTCGAGGACCGTCGGATCGGGGTGATGATTGGGAAACGTCCCGTCGCTCTCGCAGAAGAGGTACGACGCGTCGAGTCCGAGCCGGCCGAACAGCTTGCCCGCGACCAGTGACCCCGCGCCGTTCCCGCAGTCGAAAACGACTCGGAGCCGGCGAGCGAGCGGCCCGGTGCGGACGACCACGTCGTCGGTATAGCGGTCGATGATCTCCACCGATCGCACGGTTCCGTGCCCCTCTGGGAACTCGCCGCGCTCGATGATCTCGCGGAGCGTCTGAATGCCGTCGCCGTGCAGGGAATCGGTCCCGACGCACAGCTTGAACCCGTTGTATTCGGGCGGATTGTGAGAGCCGGTGATCTGGATGCCCGCCACGACTGGCTCGTGATTGAGCGCCCAGTAGAGCAGCGGAGTCGGCACGACGCCCACGTCGACGACGTTCACGCCGCAGCCGGTGAGACCCTCGACCATCGCGTCCCGGAGTGCACCCCCGCTCGGCCGGTTGTCTCGGCCAACGGCCACCGCGCCGCCGATACCACGCGCCGACAGCAGGGCCGCAAACCCCTGCCCGATGGAACGCGCCACCCCGGGGGTGAGGTCACGGCCGACGATCCCCCGGACGTCGTATTGGCGAAAGATTCCCGCGGCAATCACTATCTGTCCCCTCCCCTCGCCGCCTCGCGGGCGCCGGTCATCGAGGCGGGATCGCGCTCGACGGGAGCAGGTAGGTGGGCCGGTTGGCGATGACGGGTGCGCTCTTGGCGGTCCAACTGACCAGATACGCCGGCGCCAGCCCCAGCGCCAGCAGCAGCGCGACGCTGACCCCGACGACCCACTGGGTCAAGTGGCCGGCCCGTGGGGCCGCATTGCCGGCAGCGCCCCCATCGGCACGGACGGGACGCATGAACATGATGGTGACGAGTCGCAGATAGTATCCCGCGGAGATCACGCTCGTGACGACGATCATCACCGCAAGCTCGACCTGCGGTTTCGCGTCACCGAAATAGCTGGCTTCGAGCGCGGCCTGCAGCATGTACCACTTGGCGAGGAAGCCGATGCCGCCGAAGATGGGGAAGCCGAGCAGCGACAGCATGCACGCGGTCATCGCGGCGGCGAGCCAGGGGCGCGTCGTCCACAACCCCGCGTAGTCGCCGATGTCGAGCTGCGTCTCTCCGGCGTCACCGAGCGCCACGATCACCGCAAATGCGCCCAGCGTGGCAAGCGTGTAGGCGGCCAGAAAGAACAGGAACGCCGATGCGCCAAGAGTCGTTCCGGCCACGACACCGACGAGGACGTACCCTGCCTGGGCGATGCTCGAATACGCCAGCATGCGCTTGATGTTGCGCTGGACCAGTGCGACCACGTTGCCGGCGAGCATCGTGAGGATCGCGAGGAACCACATCGCGTCGTGCCACTGGTACACGACATCCCCGAATGCCTCGAGCCAGACGCGCAGGAAGGCGGCGAAGGCCGCCGCCTTGACCGCGGCTGCCATGAAACCGGTGATCGGGGTCGGTGCGCCCTCGTAGACGTCGGGCGCCCACATGTGGAATGGCACGGCCGCAATCTTGAACGCGAACCCGACGAGGATGAGCGCCACGCCCACCGTGACCAGCGGCGTGCCGGCCAGGGAGTACAAATGAATGCGATCCCCGATCACGGTCAGGTTCGTGGAGCCGGTGGCGCCGTAGATGAGGGCAATGCCGTAAAGGAGAAACCCCGTCGAGAATGCGCCCAGGAGGAAGTACTTGAGCGCCCCTTCGGCCGACCGCGCGCTCCGCCGGTTGAATCCGGCGAGTATGTACACGGCCACCGACATCAGCTCGATGCCGAGGAAGATGATCATGAGGTCGCGGCCGGCAGCGAGCAGCATCATCCCCGAGGTCGCGAACAGAACCATCACGTGCGATTCGGCCGCCAAAATCCCTTCGCGGGCGTTGTAGTCGATACTCAGCGCGATCGTGCCCGCGGACGCCGCCAGGAAGATGAGGTCGGAGGCCCACCGGAATGCGTCGACGGCAATCACGCCGGGGCCGGCCGTCACATGCGCCAGATCGTACCCCACGACGGCCGCCATCGTCACGAAGACGAGCGCGAGGCTTGCCCGGCCGACGTTGCTCTGATGCTCGCGGCTGTCAGGCCGCCACGCGGCCCACAGCATCAGGACTGTGGTCCCGACGAACAGCACGATGTCCGGACCGAGAGCCAGCGTGAGTTGCGACGGGATATGCAGATCAAAGGTCGGCGCGACCGCGGCCGGGCTTCCCGGCAACGGCACGGCCTGACTCACCGCCACGCTGAGTGCCTGGTGCACGCTGCCGCCGCTCACGGCCGCGCCCCCGGGGCATACGCGACTCTGCTCGATGGCCGCTGCGTCCCGCTCCCGTGCTCGACCTCCTGCACGAACGCCGCCGCCGCATGGTCCGTCCGCCGCAGAATCGGCGCCGGGTAGACCCCGAGCCAGATGATACACGCCACCAGCGGGGCCATCAGCGCGAGCTCGCGCCAGTTGAGGTCGCGGAGCGCGGCGTTGCGGGGCTTGTCGAGGCTGTTGAAGAGGATCCGCTGAATTGCCCACAGCAGATACGCCGCGGCGAAGATCACGCCCACGGTCGCCAGCATCGCGTGGTAGGGAACGGTCCGGAACGATCCGATGAGGACGAGGAACTCGCCCACGAAGCCGTTCGTTCCAGGCAGGCCGATGCTCGACAGTGCGACGAATGTGAGCAGCGTCGAGAAGAGCGGCACGACTCGCGCGATCCCGCCGTAATCGCTGATCTGCCGGGTGTGCGTCCGCTCGTAGATCATGCCGATGAGGAGGAACAGCGCTCCGGTCGAGATGCCATGGTTCAGCATGACGAGAATGGCGCCCTGGACGCTCTGCTGCGTGAACGCGAAGATGCCCAGCATCACGAAGCCCAGATGGCTGACCGATGAATAGGCCACGAGCTTCTTGAAGTCGGGCTGGACGAGCGCGACCAGTGCGCCGTAGAGCACGCCCGTGACCGCCAGGCCCAGAATGATCGCGCGGATCCCCGGATCGAGGGCAGCCGAGGGAAACAGCGGCGCGGCGAACCGCAGGAATCCGAACGTGCCCATCTTCAACATGATGCCGGCCAGGATGACCGAGCCCGCCGTCGGGGCCTCCACGTGCGCATCGGGAAGCCACGTGTGGAACGGGAACATCGGCACCTTGATCGCGAACGCCAGGAAGAACGCGCCGAACAGCCAGCGGGCGGCGATCGGCGTGACCCGCAGCCGCGCCAGCAGATCCGGGTAGCTGAAATCGGGGGCCTGCCCCGCCGCCGTACCGCCGACGTGGAAGCCGACGTACAGGATCGCCACCAACATCAGGAAGGATCCGATCATCGTGTAGATGAAGAACTTGATGCTGGCGTAGATCCGCCGCTCGCCGCCCCAGATGCCAATGATGAAGTACATCGGCACCAGCATGACCTCCCACATCACGTAGAACAGGAACAGATCGAGCGACACGAACACGCCGATCATACCCGTCGTGAGGATGAGCATGAGGGCGTAAAAGGTCGGGACCTTCTCGCGCACGCTCGTCCAGCTCCCCATCACCGTCAGGGGCATCAACAACGTGGTCAGGAGGATCAGGACGACCGCGATACCGTCAACCCCGAGCGTGTAGTTCACCCGCCAGGTCGTGATCCACGGGACCGAGATCAGCGACTGCCAGCCATCGATCGACGGATCGAAGCTCCACCAGAGCCCGACCGACAGCACGAACTCCGCGACAAACGTCAGCAGCGCGACCCAGCGCGCGAATCGCGCGGCGGCGGCGGTGCCTGGAGGCGTTCCAGCCGCATCGGTGCCGCCACCGGACTCCAGAGCCGACGCCCCGATCCATACCACCAGCGCGCCGAGCACCGGAACGACCAGCAGCACCGTCAGGATCCAGTGGTCGTATCCGGCCGACAGCAAGAGTTCGCGCATCGGTCAGATCCGGAGGGCGACGGTGCCGAGCACGATCACGACGCCGAGCACGAGCGCCCACGCGTACGTCCCGGTCTCGCCGGTCTGCGCCGCGGAGCCGGAGTCCCCGAGCCACCGCGAGATGAGGGCGGTGAGATTGACGAGACCATCGATGAGACCGTCCACGCCGCGCCACAGGATGTTGCGAGAGAAGACGACCGTTGGCGTGACGATCGCGCGATCATAGGCCTCGTCCACATAGTACTTGTGCGAGAGCAACGACTCGACCTTGCTCTCGGCCGGTTGCGGCTCGCGCGCCGGGCGCAGCGCCGCAGGCTTGAGGCGAAGGAGCGCGACGAGGATACCGGCCAGGGCCACCACGGAGGCCACGGTCGCGAGGATCGCACTCAGGCGGGGATCGGCCTCCGCGGGGCCGCCGCGAGTGATCTGTTGGGTCGCCGGCCCCACGACGGGCTCGAGCCAGCGGCCCAGCATATCGGCCGGCGCGATCGGCAGGAACGATGGGTCGTTGAGGAAACCGCCGGCCGCGCTGAGGACGCCGAGGACGACGAGTGGCAGCGTCATCACCGCCGGCGCTTCGCGCAGAAGCGAGTGTTCGGCGTCGCCGGTCCGGTTGGGACCGTGGAACGTGTAGAGCATGAGCCGCGTCATGTACACGGCGGTGAGGAACGCCGCCACCAGACAGATGCCGTAGACGCCGTACAACAGCGCCCCGCCAGGGATGCCCAGCCAGCTCGCGTCGCTGAGCGCCGAGCCCTGTGCACGAGCGAACACGGTGCCAAGGATCTCGTCCTTGGAGAAGAACCCGGCGAACAGCGGCACGCCCGCAATGGCGAGCGTCGCGATCCACATCAGGATCCAGGTGACCGGCATGGCGGTCCGCAAACCGCCCATGTTACGCATGTCCTGCGCATCCTCGTGCGAATGCGTCTCGTGATACGCCGCGTGCATCGCGTAGATCACCGAGCCCGCACCGAGGAAGAGCAGCGCCTTGAAGAAGGCGTGGGTCACGAGATGGAAGATCCCCGCGACGTACGCCCCCGCCCCGACCGCCACGAACATGAACCCGAGTTGGGAGATGGTCGAGTAGGCCAGCACCTTCTTGATGTCCCACTGCTTGAGTCCGATCGTCGCCGCGAACAACGCGGTGACCGCGCCGATCACGCAGACGGTGAGACTCGCGGCTGGTGCGATCGAGAACAGCATCGAGGTCCGGACGACCAGGTACACGCCCGCCGTGACCATCGTCGCGGCGTGGATCAGCGCGGAGACCGGCGTCGGGCCGGCCATCGCATCGGGGAGCCAGACGTAGAGCGGGATCTGCGCGCTCTTGCCGGTGCATCCCAGCAGCAGAAAGAGACAGACCGTGGTGACGAGTGCGCCGCCAGCCGGGAGTGCCGCTGGAGCCGCCGCGGCGATCTCCGTGTACTGCAGTGTGCCGATGTTCGCGAACAGCAGGAACATCGCGATCATGAATCCGAAATCCCCGACGCGATTGGCGATGAACGCCTTCTTGCCCGCGTCGGCGTTCGCGCGATCGGAGAACCAGAATCCGATGAGCAGGTAGGAGCAGAGCCCGACGCCCTCCCACCCGACGAACGTCACCGGGAGGTTGGCGCCCAGGACCAGCACCAGCATGAAGAACACGAACAGGTTGAGATACGAGAAGTACCGCGGGTAGCCCGGGTCGTCGCGCATGTAGCCGACGCTGAAGATGTGAATGAGGGCGCCCACGCCGGTGATCACGAGGACGATCACCATCGACAACTGGTCCAGTTGAAACGCCGCGTCGATCGAGAGATCCCCCACCGGCATCCACGAGAAGTACCGCTGAATGAAGGGTGTAGTGGGCTGCGCGGCAATCATGGCCACACAAATCATGCACGCGAGTGCGAAGGCCGCGATCACCACAAGCGGCCCAATCACACTCACGAGCCAAGCGTAGGGGTGGCGTTGCGACGGTACCGCATGTGCCGCATCGGCATGCGCGCCGTCATCCTGGCCGTTTCCGCCAGGCACGCCGTGCGCCGCATCCGGTCCGTCGTGGCTGCCGGCTGATGGATCGGCCGGCCCGGCCTTGGCCGATCCGAAGATCGCCAGTGCCCCGTTGAGGACGAAGCCGAGCAACGGCAGGAGCGGGAGCGCCCACACCCAGTCGGCGGCCGTGCCGCTCAACGGGTGCGGCGCAGCGCCGCCAGCGACTGCCGCCGCGGTCTGGAAGAGCATCAGCCTTTCAGGAGATTGATGTCGGTGAGATTGACCGTGTGCCGGTGCCGGAAGATCGATATGATGATCGCCAGGCCGACCGCGGCTTCAGCCGCCGCGACCGTCATGACGAACACCACGAACACCTGCCCCGCGTAGCCGTAGACCTGCGCGAATGCAACGAACGTCAGGTTCACCGCGTTGAGCATGAGCTCGACGGACATGAATATGATGATCGCGTTGCGCCGGGTGAGCACGCCCACGACGCCGATGGCGAACAGGACCGCCGAGAAGAAGAGCGCGTCAGCGAGCATGCGCGGCCGTTCCGGTTCCGGCGGTCCCCGGCTGGGATGCCGGCCCCGCATCGCTCTCGTTCCGCTTGCGGCCCAGCACGACCGCTCCAACCACCGCGGCCAGCAGGAGGACGCTGGTCACCTCGAATGCCAGCAGGTATTCCGTGAAGAGCGGGACGGCCACCGGCGCCACGGCGCCTGTTGCCCGCGCTTCAGTCACCAGTGAGTCGGCCGCGATCCTGAACGTCTCTATGGGCAGCGGATGCGGCAGCCGCACCATCATCGCCGCGAGCACGACGATGGCGAGACCTCCCGCCCCGATGTACCACAGGGTGCCCCGTGCGTCGGCGATCCGGGCCGGTTCGCCCAGGTTGAGCAACATGATCACGAAGAGAAACACGACCATGATCGCGCCGGCATAGACCAGCACCTGGATCGCACCGATGAACTGCGCATCCAGCAGCACGAACAGCGCGGCGATGCAGAACAGCACGTTCACGAGCCAGAGGGCGGCCGCGACCGGACTCTTTCGGGTCACGAACACGCACGCCGAGGCCACTGCCACCAGCCCGAAGAGGTAGAAGCAGAAGTGATAGAAGAGCGTCATGGGCAGTGCGTCCGCGCCCGCGTCAGGATCCGGGCCAGCACGGGAGCCGAGCGGTGCATCACTCGCCCTTGGGGTCCGCAGGGTCCCACATCTCGCAGACCGGGTGCGTCTGGGCCATCAGACGCTCGAGATCGTACACGAATCCGTCGCGGCTGTATTCGGAGTTCTCGTAGTGGCGCCCGACGTGGATTGCCTCTTCGGGGCACACTTCCTGGCAATACCCGCAGAAGATGCAGCGGAACTCGTCAATCTCGAACACCAGCGGGTACCGGTTCCCGTTTTCGTCCTCGCCGGGGACTAACTTGATGCAGTTTGCCGGGCAGACGGCCGGACAGAGCCCGCACGCAACGCACTTGGCGGTGCCGTCCTCGGTCGTCAGCATGCGATGCGTACCGCGCCAGCGAGGAGACAGCGGGTCCCGGTGCTCCGGGTACTGCACCGTCACCTTGTGCGGGTTGATCAGGTGCTTGAAGGTGAGGGCCATCCCCTTCACGGCCGCGCGCACGTAGCTCACCTCGTCGATTGGACGGGCCAGCACTTTGACACCGATCGGCATCAGGACCTCGACTCCACGAATGGGAAACGCTGGAGCGGCGGCATCAATCCCCCGCCCCGGATGTCGCCTCGTGCGCCAGCGTGGAGCGCTGCCGTACCGCCCGGAGCCGTGCGAGCTCTGCGGCCCGGACGCGCGCGCTCGCTGGACTGATGAGCCGGCCGCGATCGGCGACGACGAACAGGAGGCCGATAAGCCCGATGTTGAGCGCCAGGAGGCACAGGCTGTAGACCGGCCACCCATGCCACGGCGTGCGCGGCACGCCGAGGGCGTCGAGCCCCAGCGTCGCGCCCGCAATCACCACGACATACCCGATCGTGAGCGGCAGCAGGATCTTCCACCCGAGCGACATCAGTTGGTCGTACCGGAACCGGGGCAACGTCCACCGGATCCACATATAGAAGAACAGGAAGAACAGGACCTTGAAGAGGAAGGCACCCAGGGTGATCGCCGTCTTCCACCACGCCCACGGGGCGTTGTTGACGGCGTGCCAGAACGGAACCGTCCATCCGCCGAAGAACAGCGTCGCCATGAGCGCGCTGGCGGTGACCATGTTGGCGTATTCCGCAATGAAGAAGAGCGAGAACTTCATCGCGCTGTATTCGGTATGATAGCCTGCGATGAGTTCCGACTCGGCCTCCGGAAGGTCGAAGGGCAGCCGGTTCGTCTCCGCGAACGCCGAGACGATGAAGATGAAGCAGGCCACGGTCAGCGTGAGGACGTACCAGCCGTTCTGCTCCTGCTGGCGTACGATCGTGCTGAGCGAGACATCGCCGGCCAGCAGCAGAATGGGAACCGTCGACATGCCCATCGCGATCTCGTACGACACCATCTGCGCGCTCGAACGCAGGCCGCCCAGCAGCGCGTACTTGTTGTTCGACGCCCACCCGGCGAGCACGACCCCGAATACACCGAGCGACGCGAGGGCGAGGATGTACAGGTATCCAATCGGCAGATCGGCCAGCACCATGTCCATCCGCCCCCACCGGAGCGGTAGCGGTGCGGCGAATGGTATGACGGCCCACACGGTCAGCGCGGGGATGAATGCCATCGCGGGCGCGAGGAGGAAGAGCGGCTTGTTGGCCGCGTCCGGAAGCGTCTCTTCCTTCATGAAATTCTTGACGCCGTCCGCGAGCGGCTGGCCCCACCCCTTGATCACGCGGTTCGGTCCCAGCCGGTCCTGTATCCACGCCGAGATCTTCCGTTCCGCCAGAGTGAGCAGCGCGACGCCGACCATGTACACCGTGAACACGATCAGCAGTTTCACGATCGTATAGATCAGCGGGACGCCGATCGGCCCGAAGAACCCGACGTCGGCCGGCGGCGCCTGCGGATCGACGATGCGCTGCAACATGGGCGGTAGCGACGCCGGCAGCAGCATGGCCGCGATCACGTCGCGGCCGCCAACGCCGCTGGCTGCGCCTGTGCCGACACGGTCGCGCCTCGCAGCCCCAGTCCTTCGTACGTCATGCCACCGAATGGCGCATGGGCGGCCGCGAGTGCGCGGAAGACGTCACTGGGGACGACGTTGACCGTCTGGTCGCCGAGCGCCGTGAGCAGGTCACCCATTGCGGCGTAGCCGGGCCGCGCCAGTCCCGGTGCCGCCTTGGCCTGCAGGTACCGCTGCACGCGCCCCTCGACGTTGGTGAACGTGCCTTCCTCCTCCGCCATGTTGGCGATCGGCAGCATGACCGCGGCGCGCATCGCCCACGACGGGAGCGTCGTCCCGATCACGACTACCGCGGCGGCGGTGGCGGCCGCGGCGGCCAGGGAGGCCGCGTCGGCGCCCGCGAGCTCTTCGTCGGCGACGAGCAGCGCATCCCCATTGGCCAATCCCGCGAGCGGTGTCTCCGTCCTCCGGAAGCCGAGCAGCTCGGCGCCTCGTACGTTCGCGGCGCGGTCGGCGCGTAGTGACAGGCCGGGCACGCCATCGAGCGGAGCCTCCGGTCCCTGCCGCACGCGAAACACCCCGGTCCCTCCCAGGCGGGCGATCACCTGCGCGAGCTGGAAGAGCACCTCGTTGGAGAGCGAGGGCGACGCGACCACGTGCACCCGGCGCCCGCGAAGGGCCGCCGCTGCCGCCTCGACCGCCTCATCCCAGCCGGCCGGTGCGAGCGCATCACCGCGTCGGATGTGCGGGAACTCGACCCGGTCGCGGCGGTTGAGCCACCGGTAGTTCAGCCGCCCCTCGTCGCAGAGGAAGTACTTGTTGACGTCCTCGTTCGGCCGGGGGCGCATCCGGACCACCACGTTGTCGCGGCTCTCGAGCGCGGTGTTGCAGCCCTGCGTGCAGTTCGGGCAGATCGAGGCCGAGCGGTCGAGGTCCCAGGAACGCGCCTTGTTGAGGAAGTCCTTCGACAGGAGTGCGCCGACGGGACAGAGCTCGACGACGTTGCCGGCCCAGGGGTGGGTGAGATCCTGCCCTTCGAACTTCCCGATGACCGCGCGGTCGCCGCGCTCGCTGACGTTGAGCACGGGGTCGTGCGCCACATCCTCCATGAACCGCACGCAGCGCGTGCAGAGGATGCACCGATTCGGTACGTACACCACGTCGCCGCCGAAGTCCTCCACCGGGTTGAACCGCTTGGCTTCCCGGTAGCGGGAATCCTTTCGTCCTTCGGCGAACGTGTAGTCCTGCAGCTCGCACTCCCCCGACTGGTCGCAGATCGGGCAGTCGAGCGGATGGTTGATCAGCAGCATCTCGAGTACGCCCTGCCGCGCCACGCGAGCGGGATCGGAGTGCACATGGATGACCTGGCCTTCCGCGACCGACGTGGCGCACGCGGGGGCGAGCTTGGCCGACTTCTCGACCTCGACGAGGCACATCCGGCACACACCGGCGACCGGAAGCCCGGGGTGATAGCAGTAGTGCGGGATCAGCACGCCCGCGACCTTCGCGGCTTCCAGCATCGACGTCCCTTCGGGGACCTGGACCGCGCGGCCCTCGATCGTCACCGAGATCATCTTGCCTTCGGTCATCGGACCGTCCGGATGCACATCACCATCATGCCGCCACCGCCGCGGCCGTCGCGGGCCGGAACGGACACCGGTGCTGCACGATATGCGCCTCGAATTCGTCCCGGAACTTCTGAATCCCGGACACGACCGGCACGGCGCAGGAGTCGCTGAGCACGCAGATGGTCTTGGCGGTCATGTTGTCCGCGATGTCCAGCAGCGTGTCGAGGTCGCCGGCCGTGCCCTGCCCCGCTTCGATCCGCTCCATGATCTTGGTGGTCCACGCCGTGCCCTCGCGGCACTGGGTGCACTGGGCACAACTCTCGTGCGCGTAGAACCGCGCCAGCCGGGCGATCTGCTTGACCATGCACTGCGCGTCGTCGATGCAGATCACGCCGCCGGATCCCAGCATCGTGCCGCAGGCGACGAAGCCCTCGTAGTCCATGACGGTGGCTTCCGCCTCCGCGATCGTCTGGATCGGGACGGAGGATCCCCCGGGGATGATCGCCTTGAACCGCCGGCCGGCCGGTGGCCCGCCACAGAGGTCGTACAGGAACTCCTTGAACGGAAAGCCCATGACGACTTCGTAGTTGCCAGGCCGGCGCACGTTGCCGCAGACGGAGTACAGCTTCGTTCCGGTGCTTTTCGCGTTGCCCAGGCACATCGCCTTGTACCACTCGGCGCCGTTGTTGATGATGTGCGGGACCGCGACGAGCGTCTCGACGTTATTGATCGTCGTGGGCTGGCCGAACACTCCGGCCGTCGCCGGAAACGGGGGTTTGATGCGAGGATTACCGCGCCGCCCCTCGAGGGAGTTCATGAGGGCCGTCTCTTCACCGCAGATATACGCGCCCGCGCCCTTGTGGACGTACACGTCGATCCGCTTACCGGAGCCGAGCGCGTTCCTGCCGAGGATGCCCTCGGCATACGCCTCACGCACGGCCTCCGTCATCCGCTCGAGCGGCTCGGTGAACTCGCCCCGGATGTAGACGTACGCCGTCTCGGCACCGATCGCATAGGCTCCGATCGCGCAACCCTCGACCAGGGCGTGCGGCGTCCAGCGCATGATCTCGCGATCCTTGAACGTGCCCGGCTCGGATTCGTCGGCGTTGCAGCACAGGTAGTGCGGCTTGCCGTCGCCCGGCTTCATGAATGACCACTTGACGCCGGTCGGGAAGCCCGCACCGCCGCGGCCGCGCAAACCGGATTCCTTGACCATCTGCACGATAGCCGCCGGCTCCATCGCGAGCGTCTGCTCGAGCGCCCGGTATCCCCCCCGGTTGCGCCAACCGGCCAACGTGCGCGCGTCGGGGTCCCCGAAGTGCTTCGACAGCACCGTCGTCTCGCGGGGATGCGATTTCTGCGGAAATCCCATTACGGTCAGCGCCTCGTCCCGGGCATCATTTCAGCGCCCCGACGATGGATGGCACCCGATCGGCGGAGACGGATTCCAGAAATTCGTTGTTGATCATCACGGGAGTCGCGAAGCCACACGCCCCCAGGCACTCCACCTCGATCACCGTGAACCGTCCGTCCGGCGAGGTCGCACCGAGATCGCTGGCTCCGGTCTGCTTGAGGAATGCGCGCACGACGTCCTCGGCGCCACAGACGTTGCACGGCGACGTCGTGCACACCTGCACGAAGTATTTCCCGACCGGATGCTGGTGATACATCGTGTAGAACGTCACGACGCCCTTGACGTAGGCGGGCGTGAGACCGAGCACCGCGGCCACCTCCGCCATGGCCGGCTCGCTCACCCAGCCACGTTCCTCCTGAACGATCCAGAGGGCGGGCAGCAGCGCCGCCATCTTCGTCGGATACCTCGTCAGCAGCTCGTCGAGCTCCTTGCGGCGCGCATTCACGAACACCGGCTGGTAATTCTCGTCCCGCTCGTGCGCATCGGCGCGCGGCGCGCGATCGAGCGCCGTGAGCCGCGGCCCGGCCGACGGGCCTCCGGCGGGTGCACTCACCGGTCGATCTCTCCCATCACGATGTCGATGCTGGCGTTGATGGCTATGACGTCCGAGAGCAGATGGCCCTCGACGAGTTTTGGAATCGCCGACAGGTTCACGAACGACGGCGGCCGGATGCGCCACCGTACGGGCTTCGCGGTCCCGTCGGACACCATGTAGTAGCCCTTCTCGCCCTTGGGGCTCTCGACCGCGACGTAGGATTCGCCGATCGGCGGGCGCGGTCCTTCCATTACCTGCTTGAAATGGTGAATCATCGACTCCATTTCGTTCATCGCTTTCGTTTTCGGCGGAAGGATCACGCGAGGGTCGTCGATGTTGACCGGTCCGTCCGGCAGGCGCACCACGGCCTGCTCGAGAATGCGGATCGACTGGCGGAGTTCCTCCATCCGTACGAGGAACCGGTCGTAGACGTCGCCGCGCGTGCCGACCGGGACCTCGAAGTCATAGGTCTCGTAGTCCAGGTAGGGGAAATCCTTGCGGACATCGTACGCGACGCCGGAGGCCCGCAGCATCGGGCCGGATAACCCGTAGTTCTCGGCATCCTCGGCCGACATGGCGCCGAGCCCGACCGTCCGCCCGACCCAGATCGCGTTGCGCGTGAGCATCCGGTCGATCTCATCGATCGTCCGCGGGAACTCGCTGAGGAATCCGCGCAGTTGATCCATCCAGCCGTCGGGTATGTCGGCCGCCATCCCGCCAACGCGCGTGGCCGACGTCGTGAGGCGGGCGCCGACCCAATTCTCGAGCAGGCGGTACACGTTCTCCCGCTCCTGGAACGCCCAGAGGAACGGCGTGAACGCGCCGATGTCGATGCACGTCGTCCCCAGCCACACCAGGTGCGAGATGATCCGCGACAGTTCGGCCGCGATGACCCGGAGCACCGTGCATCGCGGCGTGATGTCGATGCCGAACAGCCGCTCGGCGCCCAGCGCGAACGCGACGTTGTTGCCGATGGAGTTGAGATAGTCCTCGCGGTCGGTCCACGGGATGATCTGGTTGTACTGGCGGTACTCGCCGATCTTCTCGAACCCGCAGTGCAGATACCCGATGTGGGGGATGCAGCGGACGACCGTCTCGCCATCGAGCTCGAGGACGAGGCGCAGCACGCCGTGTGTCGCCGGATGCTGCGGGCCGAGGTTGATCAGCATGTGCTCGCCCTGCAGATCGGGCTCGAGCGCTTGCGGCGGGGTGACGGCCACCGGATGGCCGGCGCGGTCCACCGCCAAGGGCACCCGCACGGGACGGCCTTCCGCGTCCAGCCCACTCGTCGAGAGCGCGACGTCGATCGTGCGCGTGTTGTCCACGGCTGGCTACTCCCCCGTCTGCTCGCCGCCCTGCAGGCGGGCGCGCATCGACGGTGGCAAGTCCTCGAAGGCGTCGGCGATCGACAGCTCCTCCATCGAATACCGGGCCTCGGGATTCGCGGCGAGCGCCTGCCGGAGCTGCTCCGCCCGGCTGAAACGCCCGCGCAGCGGGAAGTCCTTCCTCAGGGGGAATCCTTCGAGATACTGCTCCCACATGAGAATACGCCGCAGGTCGGGGTGTCCGCGGAAGCGAATGCCGAACATGTCATAGCACTCGCGCTCGAGCCAATCGGCACCCTTGAACACGGACCACACACTGTCGGCCTCGAGTGGCCCGCCCGGCGGGATCTCGGCTTTGAGCCGCAGGAACCGGCGGTATGCGAGCGACCGCAGGTGCCAGACGACGGCCAGCGGCTCTTCGGGATCACGAAACTCCACCGCGGTGACGTCCGACAGGTACGTGTAGAGGTGGAGCGGCTCGTCATGGAGCCACCGCACGATCTCGAGCACCCGCTCCCCCACGACGACCACGGTGGTCTCGCCCCACACGACCTGAACGCGGCGGACAGCGTCCGGGAACCGGGCGCGAAGGGCCGCGGCGCTCGGGTTCTCGGGACCGCCATGATGCGGGACGCCGGTGGGCGTCGCCGGACGCGGGGCGCCCGGATCGGCGCTCCCCGGATACACGATGCGCGCCGGCGTCTCGGACGCCGGCTCCAGCCCGGTACTCACAGCGCGGACCGTGTCTGGTTGACCGAGTTACCGAACGGCTCGGACAGCTCGTCGATCGCCGGCGGCGGGATGAACAGGCGGCTCGACGGATCGGGATCCATCTCGCGACGCAGCCGCGCGGTGTCCGACATGCGCTCGCGCATGACCTTCTCCTGCAGCATCCGGATGCCGTACAGCAGCCCCTCGGGACGCGGTGGGCAGCCCGGCACATACACGTCCACGGGGATGATCGTGTCGATGCCCTGGACGACCGCGTAGTTGTCGAACATACCGCCTGACGAGGCGCAGGCCCCCATGGAGATGCACCACTTGGGCTGTGGCATCTGTTGCCAGATCCGCCGGATGATCGGTGCCAGCTTGAACGGCACTCGGCCCGCGCAGATCAGCACGTCGGCCTGGCGCGGGGAGAAGCTCATTCGCTCCATCCCGAAGCGCGCGAGGTCGAACTTGCTTGCCGCCGTGGCCATGAATTCGATCGCGCAGCACGCCGTGCCGAACGGCATCGGCCACAGGGAGTTGGCCCGCCCCCAATTCACGAGGAAATCGAGTTTAGTGGCGACCCAGCCTTCGCTCGACTGCGGCTCGTAGGACACCACCTTTCCCGGTGCGCCGGCCGGCCGCGTGGTCAGTCCCATTGCAGCGCCCCCTTCTTCCAGACATAGACGAACCCAGCCAGCAGGATCGCCATGAACACGAGCATCTCGCCGAGGCCGAACCAGACCAGATGCCCGGCGGGACAGCTTCCCCCAGCGAGTGGCACGCCGCAGGAAAGCTGCCGGTATCCGACGCCCCATGGAATCATGAATACGGTCTCGATGTCGAAGACGATGAACAACATCGCGACCATGTAGAACTTGACCGAAAAGCGCTCGCGGGCATCACCGAGCGGCGGAATGCCGGACTCGTAGGGCGTCTGCTTTTCGGGCGTGGGGCGCTGGCGAACGGTCAGGTGCGACAGGCCGATGATCAACGCCGCGTTTGCGACCACGAACGCGATCAACAACAGCACCGGAACGTATGAGCTCGCCATGAGGCGGGGGTAACTCCAGAGTTCGTGAAAAAATTCACTAGCTCAGCCGAGTCAACTTACCGAGCGGACAAATCGAATTCAACTGACGGCGGGCCAACAGGAAAGGCCCGCTCCCCCACTCGTGACATCGCCAGTGATTTTGCCCCGGATCACGCCCCCTGGAGTACGCGTGACGCACCCCGGCGGGCCTTCGCATGCGACTTCGCGTGTGCTGCCAGCGCCGCTCGCTCGGCGGCGCAAATCCGCGCCGCCAGCGCCTCGGGACTGAGGCTCCGGCGCCCGCCGGTCCGGGTCAGCAGCACGAATTCCACGTTCACCGGACGCGTCGAGAGCCGCTGCGCGCTGACACGGTAGCGCTTGTAGGATCGCAGAAACACGCTCGTGTCGCCCCGCTCGACCGTCGCACGCAACAGTGCCAGGAGGTCGATATTGCCATCGGTGCTGTAGCTCGTCGCGATCCACGGGACATCGAACGCCGCCAGCAGGCGCTCGTGCGCCACCAGTGCCTCGGCCGGCCGGTTGTAGGGACTCCGGCGGGCTCGCCAGTCCTGCCGAATCGCCGATTTGTCTCCTCGCCGCGTGATCGTGGGCTCGAGGAGCGGGTGGTCCCACAGTGTGACCGTGTTGAGCACGTGATAGTTCGATCCGTACGGATGCTGATTGTACGGGGGGTCGAGATACACGACGTCGATGGCGCCGAGCGCGCGCGGCGATGCCGCGAGATCCGCGGCATCCGTGCGGAAGACCTGGTTGTGGCGCCCGTTGTCGAAGAACACCGCCGGGGAGACCCGCAGGCCGGACGCGATGCGGGAGAGCGCCGTGCGGGTCTGGCCTCCCCAGCCACGATGGAACCCCTTGAACACACCCGAGGTGTTGCTCGTGTAGCACGCCTGGTAGAGCAGCGGGGCGAGCAGGCAACAGCGCTGCGCCTCGGACAACTCGCCCGCCGCGTCCCACTCGGCGATCCGGGACCGGATTGCGTCGATCCGCCGGCCATTCTTCCGCATGTAGAACATGCGCTCATGCTCCACATCCGGGTTGGCGTCGTCGCGGGGACACAGGTGCTGCGTCACCCAGCCATCGCCGGGCGGCAACGCATTGAGCTCGGCGATGACCTGGTCGTACGACCGGCGGCGCGCGTAGACCGGAGGCGTATTGCAGGCGATGTAGCAGCCGTTGATGGCGGCGGCGTACGGCTCCCAGTCGTTGGACACGACTTCGAAGCCCACCTTCTTTGCCCAGCGCGACACAACGCCGCTGCCGGCCATGGCATCCAGAAATCGGGCGCCCCGCGGGTCAGTCCCCGTCTGCGCCAGCGCCTGCGCAATGAGATCGAGGAGCTTCCGCTTGTTCCCGATGTACGGGATCAACTGGCCGAAGACATAGCTCGTCGTGGACGCCGCGGCATGACGCCGCCGATCGTAGCGCATCAGGTAAGGTACGCAGCGCCTGCCGGAGTTGCTCGCGCGGCTCGGTGGCGCGAAGTGGCGCGGTCCGGTTACATTGGCCGCCCATGGGAATCCAAGCTGACCGATGGATCACGCGCATGGCGGCCGAACACCGAATGATCGAGCCGTTCGAGGGCCGGCAGGTCCGTGAGGGAGTCATCTCGTACGGCGTGAGCTCCTACGGATACGACATGCGAGTCGCGTCGGAGTTCCGGATCTTCACCAATGTGTTGAACTCGATCGTCGATCCGAAGAACTTCGACCCCAAGTCGTTCGTCGAGTGGGAAGGTCCGGTGTGCGTGGTCCCGCCCAACTCGTTCGCGCTGGCCCGGTCGGTCGAATATTTCCGGATTCCCCGCGACGTGATGACGATCTGTGTCGGGAAATCCACGTATGCCCGGTGCGGCCTCATCGTCAACGTCACCCCGTTCGAGCCGGAGTGGGAGGGCTTCGTGACGCTGGAGATCTCCAACACCACGCCGCTCCCCGCGCGCGTCTACGCCAAAGAAGGCATCGCGCAGGTGTTGTTCTTCAAAGGCGACGAGATGCCCGAGGTCTCGTACAAGGACAAGAAGGGGAAATACCAGGGCCAGCAGGGCGTCACACTACCGAGGCTCTGACCGGCCTTAGTCAGGAGCCGGCCACCACGAGCGCGGGGCCGGAATGTGGCCGTTCCCGAACGGCGCCGCCCGCCGCCCTCGACGACAGGCCTTGTACTATGGCTAGCCGGTGCCGCCCCCGCTGCGCTCCGGACGGGCCGTGATGACCGCGTGCAGGTAGTCGCGATTCATCCGCGCAATCGCGTCGATGCTGATCTGCTTCGGACACGCGTCCTGGCATTCCCCGAACAACGTGCAGTGGCCGAAGTGCTCGCGGTCCATTTGTGCGACCATGCCAAGCGTCCGCCGGCTGCGTTCGGGCTGTCCCTGCGGAAGCAATCCGAGGTGCGTCAGTTTGGCGGCGGTGAACAGCGAGGCCGAGCCATTGGGGCAGGCGGCGACACACGCCCCGCATCCAATGCACGAGGCGGCGTCCATCGCCGCGTCCGCGGCATCCTTCGGTACGAGAATCTCATTGGCGTCTCGCGCGCCGCCGGTCGGCGCGGTGATGAACCCGCCCGCCTGGATGATCCGGTCGAGCGCCGACCGGTCGGTGACGAGATCCTTGATTACCGGGAACGCGACCGAGCGCCACGGCTCGATCGTCACCCGGGCGCCCGTCCGGAAACTCCGCATATGCACCTGGCACGCCGCCGCCCCGGCCACGGGCCCGTGCGCCACGCCGTCGATCATCATCGCGCATGAACCGCAGATGCCCTCGCGGCAATCGTGGCTGAAGGCGATCGGCTCGTGCCCTTGCTCGATCAGGCGTTCGTTGACGACATCCAGCATCTCGAGGAACGAGGCATCGGGACTGATGCCGGGCGCCGGGTAATCCACGAACCGCCCCGGCGTTCCCGGCGCGGCCTGGCGCCACACGCGCAGCGTGAAGTCCACCTAGCGCCTGTGCCCGCGCGGGGCGCGCCGGGGCGACTCGGGGTTCGGGGCGCTCACTTGTAGCTCCGCTGGCTGAGGTGCACCGTCTCGAAGGCGAGCGGCTCCTTCGCCACCAGAGGCGCATTGCCCTCTCCCGCGTATTGCCATGCCGCCGCGTAGGCGAAATGCTCGTCGTCGCGCAGCGCTTCGCCGTCGGCGGTCTGGCTCTCTTCCCTGAAATGCGCGCCACACGATTCCGTGCGTTGGAGCGCGTCGAGGCACATGAGCTCCGCCAGCTCCAGGAAGTCCGCCACGCGTCCCGCCTTTTCCAGCGCCTGATTGAGCGACTCGCCCGTACCCGGCACGGCGACGTTCTCCCAGAACTCGGCGCGAAGCTGCGGAATCTCGGCCAGCGCCTCCCGCAGCCCCGCGTCATTGCGCGCCATGCCGCACTTCTCCCAGACGATGCGGCCGAGCTGGCGATGGAACGCGTCGACGGTACGGCGCCCCTTGATCGCAAGCAGGCGCTGCGTCCGCTGCGCGACGTCGGCCTCGATCGCACGGACCTCGGGGCCGTTGGCCTCGACACGCGCCAGCTTGGCCGATGCGAGATAGTCGCCGATGGTGTAGGGCAGGATGAAGTACCCATCGGCGAGCCCCTGCATCAGCGCGCTGGCACCGAGACGGTTCGCACCATGATCCGAGAAGTTCGCCTCGCCGATCACGTGCAGCCCGGGGACGGTGCTCATCAGGTTGTAATCCACCCACAGACCGCCCATGGTGTAGTGCACCGCCGGATAGATCCGCATCGGCACGCGGTACGGGTCTTCGTCGGTGATCCGCTCGTACATCTCGAAGAGATTCCCGTAGCGGTCAGCGATGGTTCCCGCCCCCAGGCGCTGGATCGCATCCCGGAAGTCGAGATACACGCCGAGGCCCGCGGGCCCGACACCGCGTCCCTCGTCGCAGACCTGCTTCGCGGCACGAGACGCGATATCGCGGGGCGCAAGATTGCCGAACGCCGGGTACTTCCGCTCGAGATAGTAATCGCGCTCGGCCTCCGGGATATCGCCCGGCGCACGCGCATCGCCGCCGCGAGCCGGTACCCACACCCGGCCGTCGTTGCGGAGCGACTCGCTCATCAAGGTCAGCTTGGACTGGTAGTCCCCGCTGACCGGAATGCAGGTCGGGTGAATCTGCGTAAAGCAGGGGTTCGCGAGTGCGGCGCCCCGTTTGTACGCCCGCCAGATCGCTGTCGCGTTCGACATGCGGGCGTTCGTCGAGAGATAGAAGACGTTGCCGTATCCACCGGTCGCCAGCACGACCGCGTCTCCCACGAACGACTGCACCTGTCCGGTGATCAGGTCGCGCGCGACGATGCCGCGCGCCCGCCCATCGATCACCAGGAGGTCGAGCATCTCCATATGCGGATGCATGTCCACGGCGCCACGCCCAATCTGGCGTTCGAGGGCCTGATACGCCCCGAGCAGGAGCTGCTGGCCGGTCTGGCCACGTGCGTAGAAGGTGCGTGAGACCT
The DNA here is from genome assembly GCA_021324775.1 of Gemmatimonadota bacterium. Lineage (GTDB taxonomy): Bacteria > Gemmatimonadota > Gemmatimonadetes > Gemmatimonadales > Gemmatimonadaceae > Palsa-1248. The sequence continues at coordinate 17,491 of JAJPIM010000002.1, read as the reverse complement.
GCGCGCCGCCAAACGAGCGGTTGGCCAGGAGGCCACCGTATTCCCGCGCGAACGGCACGCCCTGCGCGACGCACTGGTCGATGATGTTGGCACTGACTTCGGCGAGCCGGTAGACGTTGGCCTCGCGCGCGCGGAAGTCGCCGCCCTTGATCGTATCGTAGAAGAGGCGGAAGATGGAATCACCGTCATTCGGATAATTCTTGGCGGCGTTGATTCCACCCTGCGCCGCGATGCTGTGCGCTCGCCGGGGCGAGTCGTGATACGTGATGCCGATCACGCGGTAGCCGAGCTCACTCAGCGTCGCCGCCGCGGACGCGCCAGCGAGACCCGTGCCGACGACTATGATCGTGTATTTCCGCTTGTTGGCGGGACTGACCAGCTTCATGTCGAACTTGTGCCGCTCCCATTTCGTCTCGAGCGGTCCCGGCGGAACCCGGGCGTTCACGGCACGCGTCTGCCCCGTCACCGCAGCCACCCGGCCAGCACGGCGATCGGGATGAGCGCGAACCCGGCGGCCACGACGACCGCCACGACGACCGCCACCGGCCGGTGCAGCGGTTGCGGATTCGGGTGGACGATCCCGAGGGTCCGTGCGGAACTCCAGACGCCGTGATAGAGGTGAAGACCGAGCGCCGCCATCGCGACCAGGTAGAACACCGCGACCGGCCAGACCCGGAAGCCCGCCACGAGGTTGTGGTACACATCGCCCGGCGTGAACGACGGGTGCACGGTTCCGGTGGTCATGTGCAGGATGTGAAACACGATGAACACGGCGAGGACGACCCCGCCCCAGCGCAGGCTTCGCGACGCGATGGTCGAGACCTGCACGCGGCGCTCAGCGTAGTCCTGCGGCCTCGCGGCCCGCGCGATACGGGTCAGCTGGATGGCGGCATCGATGTGGAGCGCCACCGCCACCAACAACACCACCCGGACCAGCCAGAGCAGCTCCCCCGTTCCGTGCAGGAATGCGCTGTAACCGTTGATCCGGGCGGGCCCGTCAAAGGCCTGCAGGTTGCCCGCCATGTGCAGCACGAGGAAACCGGCCATGACCAGTCCCGTGACTGCCATGATCACTTTTTTCCCGATCGTCGACCGGTAGAGGCTGAGCCACCACATTGGTGGTCCGTGCCGCTAGAACTTGATCGCGGCCATCGGCTCCCGGACGGCGTCCGCGCTCTTGCCGAGATCCCTGCGCTCCGCGGCCGTGAGCTCGACCTCATAGATCTTCTCGAGACCACGGCGTCCGAGCTTGCACGGTACGCCGAGGAAGAGATCCCGCATCCCGTATTCGCCCTCCAGCCAGGCGGCACAGGGGAGCACTCGCTTCTGGTCCCGCACGATCGCTTCGACCATCTCGACGGCCGCGGCGGACGGCGCATAGTACGCCGATCCAGTCTTGAGGTGCTTGACGATCTCGGCGCCGCCGTTGCGCGTCCGGGTGACCACCGCATCGAGCTTGGCCTTGTCGAGCAGCTGCGTGACCGGGATCCCGCTGAGTGTCGTGTACGAGATGAGCGGCACCATCGTGTCGCCGTGGCCGCCCAGGACCATGGCCTGGATGTCGCGGACCGACACATCGAGCGCCTCGGCCAGAAACGCGCGATAGCGCGCCGTATCCAGCACCCCGGCCATGCCGATGACCCGCTCGCGCGGGAAGCCCGTCACCTTCTTCGCGACGTAGCACATCACGTCGAGCGGATTCGACACGATGACGAGAATCGCGTTCGGAGAACGCGCCTTGATCTCCTCCGACACCTGGCGGACGATGCCGGCGTTGGTCGCGAGCAAGTCATCGCGCGACATCCCGGGCTTGCGCGCGATGCCGGCGGTGATGACCACCACGTCGGACCCGGCCGTCTCGGCGTAGTCGTTGGTGCCGACGACGACGGAATCGAATCCCTCGATGGGTCCGGATTGGAGTTGGTCGAGGGCCTTGCCCTGTGGGATTCCTTCGGCGACGTCCACCATGACGACGCGCTGCGCGAGATGCTTTTCCGCGATCCGCTGTGCGGTCGTCGCGCCGACGTTGCCGGCTCCGACGACGGTAATTGTCTTGACCATGCGCCGAAGTTTAGACGGTCAGCCCCCAACTTGCGAGAGCGCGCGCAGTCCGCCAACGCGCATCTGCAACAGGTTGTGCTCGAGCGGCTTGCCGGCGAGCGCCGCACGGAACGACGACGCGAGCGGGATCCCCGCGCGCAGCGGCGTGCGCAGATCGACCATGTGATCGCCGAACAGGCAGGTTCGCAGATGGCCGTCCGCGGTGAGGCGCACGCGGTTGCACGCCGCGCAGTACGTGTGCGTGAGGGGCGAGATCACGCCCACGGTCCCACTGGCACCCGAGAGGCGGTAGTACACCGCAGGCCCATTGCCGCGCGCCGGGCCATCGGATGGCGCCAACTCGCCGAGCGCACGGATGCGCGCCACGATCTCGTCGGAAGGAACGACATGATCCCAGGTCAGCTCGCGCATTTCCCCGACGGGCATCAACTCGATGAACCGGATGTGCCACGGATGAGTGAGAGTGAGCCGCGCGAAATCCTCGATCTCGTCATCGTTGATCCCCCGCATGACGACGACGTTGATCTTGAGCGGCGCCAATCCCGCCTCCTCGGCGGCGAGCGCGGATCGGATGGGATCGAACTTGAGATCCCGCCGCGCGGTCCAGACGATGCGCTCCGCGCGCAGGCTGTCGGCGCTCATGTTGACCCGATCCAGTCCCGCCTCTCGCAGCAAGCCGGCGACCTGCGGAAGCCGGACGCCATTGGTCGAGAGCGCGATGTCCTCGATCCCGGGAATCGCGCGCAGCATCTGCACCAGCCGCGGCAACTCGGGCCTGATCGTGGGCTCACCGCCGGTGATGCGCAGCCGCCGCAATCCGAGCGGCGCCAACTGGCGGACGACCTCCGCTATCTCCTCGTACGAGAGGATCTCGGCCTTCGGCAGCCAGGGTAGCCCCTCGCGCGGCATACAGTAGACACACCGGAAGTTGCAGCGGTCGGTCACCGAGATCCGGAGATACTCGATCCGGCGCCCGAATTGATCGCGCAGCGCCTCCGTGGCCGGAGTCGCCGTGGGAATCATGGAACCTCCTCCGCATGGGCGGAGACGACCATCGTCCTCTCATTCACCGGATCGACCCACTCCCGCGTACCATCGGCGTAGTGCTCGCGCTTCCAGATCGGCAGGCGCCGTTTGATCTCCTCGATGACGTACCGCGCCGCCGCAAATGCCGGTGAGCGGCGCTCGTGCGACGCGGCAATCGCGACGCTGATCTCGCCGAGTGCAAGATACCCAACACGATGCTCGGCCGAGATCCCGCAGGTGCCGTAACGCTGGCTGGCCTCCGCGACGATCGCGGCCAGGTGCCGGGTCGCCATGGCAGCATAGGCCTGGTAATCGATTCCCATGACCGATCGCCCCTCGTGCACGTTGCGGACCGTGCCGAGGAACAGCGCGGTGGCACCCGCCCCCGGATCGGCCACGGCGCGGAGCAACCCGGCCGTGTCGATCGGCTGGTCCACCAAGGCGGCATGACACCGTCCGTTGCCCGGGGAGGCGGTCATCCGCCGGCCACCGGGGGAATCAGGGCGATCTCGTCCCCTGCTTCGATGACGCGATCGTACGCGGCGTATTCCTGGTTGATGGCGACGAGCGGACGCGGGGGCAGGTCGGCGGCATGCCCATCGCGGAGTTGCGTCACCAGATCCGCAACCGTGGCTCTTGCGGCTAGCGGTACCTCCACACGCGGCCGGCCGAACGCATCAGCGTACGATGCGAAAAGCAGGACGGTGACGGTCGCGGGAGGCACGCCCGAAATGTACATCCGAGCCCCACATAGGCTTACGCCCTCGAGGGCGAGCCCTACGGCTACGCCTCGGACAACTCCGAGATCGGCACGCGCGCGACGAGCGCTCGCAACTCCTTCGAGGGCTTGAACACCGGCACGGGCCGGGCCGAAACCTCCACGGGAGCGCCAGTGCGTGGGTTGCGCGCCATGCGTGTCTTGCGCTGGCGGATCTTGAAGGTGCCGAACCCTCGCACCTCGATATTGTGCTGCTCCCGTAGCGCGTCCTTGATCGCATCCAAAAAAGAGTCCACTACGCGGGCACAATCTTTCTTGGAGATCATGGGCCCCGCAGTGCGCGCGATCTGGGTCGTGACGTGCTCGACGAGGTCGGCTTTGGTCATTTGTGGACCCCAGCGTAGGGACGCGTGCGTGGTACTCGACTTAGTGCAAAGGGGGGCCGGATCGGCCCCCACCTCGTCGTCGAAGCTATGACGTTACTTATTACGCGTCAAGAGCTTGGCTCACTCGCCTCAGGGAGTGCACCCCTTCCGGACCCGCCGGCCCGGCCCGTAGCGCCCATACTGGCCAGGAACACGTCGAAGAGAGGGCGGGCATCATGCGGGCCCGGGGCCGCCTCGGGGTGATACTGGACCGCAAAGATCGGCAGCTCCCGGTGGCGGACCCCCTCCACAGTCCCGTCGTTGAGGTTGAGGTGTGTAACTGCGAGCCCGGGTGCTCCCGGGATCCCGTCCGCGGTGCCCTCGACCGCAAAACCATGGTTCTGTGACGTGATGGAGACGATTCCGGTGGCCAGCTCGCGCACTGGATGATTTCCGCCATGGTGGCCGAACGGCATCTTGGCGGTCTGGCCCCCGAATGTCAGGCCGATCAGTTGATGGCCGAGACAGATCCCGAAAATGGGCACGCCCGCTCGCGCGATCGCCCGCACGGCCCGGGGTGCGTACGCTACCGCGGCGGGATCCCCCGGACCGTTCGACAGGAAGACCCCGTCCGGGCGACGCTCCAGGACCGCCTCGGCCGGTGTGGTCGCGGGCACCACGGTGACTCGGCAGCCGTGGCTGTCGAAGAGTCGCAGGATATTGCGCTTGATACCGTAGTCGTACGCGACCACGTGCCGTGGCGCACCGGGATCGCCCCATGTGTATGGCTGTCGGGTCGAGACGCGGGACGCGAGATCGAGTCCTTCCATCGCCGGGCACGCCGCCAACGCGGCTCGTGCGGTGTCGCTGGCGTCCGTCCCCGGCATCACCACCCCGCGCATCACGCCATCGGACCTGAGATGCCGCGTGAGGCGCCTCGTATCAACGCCGGTCAGAATTGGGACTTGTGCCTCGCCGAGCCACGCGTCGAGTGAGCCGGTCGCGCGCCAGTTCGAATGCGATGCCGACAACTCGCGCACGACGACGCCCGCGATCTGCGGCCGCGCGGATTCGGGGTCTTCCTGGTTGATGCCGTAGTTGCCGATCTGCGGGGCGGTCAGCACTACGATCTGGCCATCGTACGACGGATCCGTAAAGACTTCCTGATAGCCGGTCATGTTGGTCGTGAACACGACCTCGGCGGCCCGCGGTGCTGATCCCGCGCGAATACGGCCACGAAAAAGGGTTCCGTCCTCGAGGAGGAGAAACCCTGGTTCCATCGAGCGGTCTACCATTGCAAGACCGCCATCACGTTGCCGCGGAATGAGAGGTGGGAACCGGACGGTCGCGGCGGGCGGCGTGTTGAAGCCGATTCGTTTCCTGGCCGCGGCGCACGTCTATGGCTTCGACTGCGGTGCCGGCTGCCCTGCGGGAGCGCTCCCTGCGGGAGCGCTCTTCGCGGGCGCGGGTGACGGAGTGGCAGGCGCCCCCGCACCCGGTGCCGCACCAGGAGCAGCCGACGGAGCCGGCTGGAACGGAAGGGCGGGCGCCGCCGAGGCTGGGGCGGGAGTGGCGGGTGCCGCCGGCGGTGGCGTGACTGCCTGGTCCAGCACCGACTTCGGAACACGCGCGCGCGCCGACGCGATCTGCAGCATCAGGGCGATCGCGAGAAAGATGCCGCCCGACCACCAGCCGATCTTGGTGAGCAGGTTACCCGCCTGGCGCGTCCCGATGAATGCGTCGGGGGAGGAGCTCACGCCGCCGAAGCTGGCGGCCATGCCGGTGCCCTTGCCGCTCTGAAGGAGCACGGCGGCGGCCAGCACGAAACTATCGATGATCAGCAGGGTCAGGAGCAGCTTCTGAAACATTGTCAGCAGATTGTGAGAAATCCCCAGTCATCAAACTTGCCGGTGATGACAGCGTGGATCAAGGCCGCGCCGATGCACGATGGCGGTCAATCTGGCCGCTCGCCCGATGCAGCGATCGCGGCCCACGAGGCGGGATCGAGACTCGCGCCGCCCACAAGAAGGCCGTCGACGCCGGGCGCCGCGAGAAGTGCAGCGGCATTGCCGGGGTTGACGCTGCCGCCATACAGGATCGGCACCCCATGGTGAGGATCGCCGAGTATGACGCCGACGGCGACGCGCAGTGCGGCGTGCGTGGTGCTGGCATCCGCGGGTGTGGCCGTGCGGCCGGTGCCGATCGCCCAGACAGGCTCGTAGGCGAGCAGCGCACCGGCCACCTGCTCGCGCGTGAGTCTGGCGAGCCCGGCGCGCAACTGGCGGAGCACGACTGTTTCGGTCTCGCCGGCTTCGCGCTGGCCGAGCGTCTCGCCGACACAGAGAACAGGCGTGAGTCCCGTTCGGGCGGCGGCTTCGCATTTGCGCCCGGTCTCCTCATCGGTCTCGCCGAAGACGTGGCGGCGCTCGGAGTGGCCAACCAGCACGCACGTGGCGCCGGCAGCGCGCGCGAGCGGCGCCGAGATCTCGCCCGTGAACGCGCCCTTGTCCTCCCAGTAAATGTTCTGGGCTCCGAACTGGATGCCGGGACGTGCCGCCGCCGCGTCTCGCGCCGCCACCAGCGACACAGCGGGCGGAAAGATGATCATTGATCCCGCGTGGCGTGCCGGCGGTTGGGCCAGGTACGCCGCCATGAACTGCCGGGCTTCGGCCGGACCGAGATTCATCTTCCAGTTCGCCGCCAGCACTGGCCGAGGCCACGGGGTGGATGGCATCACGGAGCCCGGCTCACAGAAGACCGTGGACGACCGGCATCACGACACGTCATCCAGTGCGGCGACGCCCGGAAGCGTCTTCCCCTCGAGGTACTCGAGGGACGCGCCGCCGCCGGTCGACACATGGCTCATCCGCGATTCGAGCCCTGCCTGCGCCACGGCGGCCGCCGAATCTCCCCCGCCGACGATCGTGGTCGTCCCGTGGTCCGTGGCCGCAGCCATGGCGCGTGCGATGGCGATGGTCCCCGCGTCGAACGGCGGCGATTCGAACACCCCCATGGGTCCGTTCCAGATCACGGTCTTCGCGGTCGCAATCGCGCGGGCGTACGACTCAGCGGTTCGCGGCCCGATGTCGTACATCGCCTCCGTCGCGGGGATCCGATCGCGCGGCACGGCGTGCGCGCGCGCTGGCTGATCGATCGAGGGCGCCACCATCGCGTCGTGCGGCAAGGTGAGCCGCGCACCCGCCGTCGCCAGCAGATCCTTGGCCATCCCGACGCGATCGGGCTCGACGAGCGATTTCCCGATGCCCAGACCCATCGCCTGGTAGAACGTGCAGGCCATCGCGCCCCCGATCAGCATCCCGTCGACCTTGGGGAGGAGCTGTGCGATGACGTCGATCTTGCCCGAGATCTTGGCGCCGCCAAGGATCGCGACGAAGGGGCGTCGCGGCTCCGCGAGGGCGCGTCCGAGATACTCGAGCTCCTTCTCCATGAGAAACCCGGCGACCGCGGGGCGCAGGAATTGCGCCACGCCTACGGTCGACGCGTGCGCGCGATGTGCGGCGCCGAATGCATCGTTGACGAAGACGTCGCCCAGTGCCGCGAGTTCGGCCGCCAGGGTGGGATCGTTGGACTCTTCGCCGCTCAGGAACCGCGTGTTCTCGAGCAGCAGCACGTCGCCAGGCGGCAGGGCCCGGGTCAGGCGGACGGCCTCGTCGCCGACCGTCGTCTGGCTGAATCCAACCGGCGACGACAGCAATTCCGCGAGATGGCGGGCGACCGGCGCGAGCGAATCCTTGGCCACCGGCTTCCCTTTCGGCCTCCCGAGATGCGAGAGGAGGATCACACTCGCGCCACGCTCCGCGAGAAAACGGATGGTGGGCAGCGCGGCCCGGATCCGTGTGTCGTCGGTGATCCGAAGATCGGCGTCGAGCGGGACATTGAAGTCGACGCGGACGAGGGCCCGCTTCCCCTTCAGTTGCGCGTCGCTCAGGTCGCGTATGGATGCCTTGCGCGCCACCGCCGGACGCGCCTCAGACCTGGACGCTGGACGCCGTGTCCGCCGCCGTCCGCCGGGCGTGGATCCGGTACGACCAGATACCGGTGGCGAGGCCCGCGATGGTGGAGAGATAGCCGAGCATGGCCAGCCGGCGGAAATGTTGGTAACGCGCGAACGCCCACTCGCCGTGCGCGAGGACGATCGGCTGCGTGGCGAGGCGGTGCATCCCGGCATTGGAGAGGAGGATCAACAGGATCCCCAGCAGGACCAGGAGCAGTGCGGCGCCGTCCCGCAGCCGGTCGCTGCGGCCGGGCGACCCGGCGGTGCTCACAATCGTGCGGCGATCAGCCGCACCAGGTCTACGCACCGGCAGGCATAGCCCCACTCATTGTCGTACCAACCCGCGACTTTCACCATCGTCCCATCGACGACCATCGTGCTCTTGGCGTCGAGTATACACGAATGCGGATTGCCGACGTAGTCGACCGACACGAGCTCCTCGTCGGAGTACGCGAGGAAGCCGTGCAGCGGACCCGAGGCGGCCGCCGCGCGAAACGCCGCGTTCACCGCCTCGATGGTCGTGGGCCGCTCCACCTCGGCGACGAGATCGGTGAGCGACACATCCGGCGTGGGCACGCGCATCGAGACGCCGTCGATCTTGCCCTTGACCTCGGGAATCACCAGGCCGGTGGCCTTCGCCGCGCCCGTCGTCGTCGGGATGATCGAGACGGCCGCGGCCCGCGCGCGCCGCAGATCCTTGTGCGGAAAATCCAGGATCGACTGGTCGTTGGTGTAACTGTGAATCGTCACCATCGATCCGTGGCGAAATCCGAACGCATCGCGGATCACCTTGACCATCGGCACCAGGCAGTTGGTCGTGCACGACGCGTTGGACACGACGTGGTGCCGGGCGTTGTCGTAGATGCCGCTGTTGACGCCCATCACGACCGTCAGGTCCTCGCCTTTGGCGGGCGCCGAGATCACGACCTTCTTCGCGCCGGCTGCGAGGTGCTTCCGCGCCTGCGCGGCATCCGTGAAGCGGCCAGTCGATTCCAGCACGATGTCGACTCCCAGCTCTCTCCACGGAAGCGCGGCGGGGTCCTTTTCGGCGGTGACCCGGAGTACATGTCCGTCGATGTGCAACCCATCGGGCGCGACGGTGACATCCCCGCCGAAGGTGCCCTGAACCGAGTCGTACTTGAACAAATGCGCCATTGTCTTGCCGTCTGTCAGGTCGTTGACGGCGACGATCTCAATGTCCGCTACATCCTGCTCCACCACGGCACGCAACACCTGGCGGCCGATGCGTCCAAATCCGTTGATCCCAACGCGTGTAGGCATGGGCGAAGTCTCTCCGGGACAGGTACAGGTGTCAACGGCTCGCCCGCAGCAGAGAGACGTTTGTGATAGCAACGCATCAGCGACCGCACCGGTCGCCGGTTGCGAACGCCCGCCCTTCCTTCGGCGACGCGATCAGCCGGCGAGCGCGGTCCACATCGCGGCTCGATCCGGCGCCTCGCCGAACCACCGCTCGAACGCCAGCGCGCCCTGCTCGATCAGCATCGGCAGCCCATCCACCGCGCGGAGCCCGCGTGCCCGTGCCTGCCGGACCCACGCGGTCTCGCCGCGGCGGTACACGAGATCCACCACGTCGGCAGTCGCCGGAAGCAGGTCCGGATCGATCGGGACCGCCTCGCCGGTCACGCCCACTGTCGTCGCGTGAACGACCAGCGCGGCGCCGGCCGTGGCGCTCGCCGTCGTATCGGCGGGGATCGCGACACCCGGGAACCGTGCGCAGAGAGAGCGCGCCCGCTCCGGAGTGCGATTCCACACACGAGCGGTGCACCTGTCCCAGCCGGCGACCGCCGCGAGCACCGCGGCTGCGGCGCCGCCGGCGCCAAGCAATGCGATCGTGGCCTGCGACGGCGTGGCACCCCGGAGATGCACGACGGCGTTGTGAAATCCCTCGGCGTCGGTGTTGTCGCCGATGAGTGCCCCGTTCTCCGTCCAGAACGTGTTCACGGCGCCCACCTGGCGGGCGACCGGCGTCAGATGGGCACAGGCGCCGGCGACCGCCGCTTTGTGCGGCGCGGTGACGTTGCCTGCGGCACCCTGGCGGACCAGCCCACCGAGCAAGGTCTCCAGATCGGACGGCGCGACGTCGCACGCCTCGTAGGTCAGCGGGATTCCGGCCGCACGAAGGGCCGCGTTCTGAAAAACTGGGGACAGCGAGTGCGAGACCGGGTGACCCAGGAGAACGAGCCGGGTGGGACGCGGCCTCAACTCGCGGCGCGCTCGGTGGCCAGCCGGTCAACCGCGCGCTGAATTTCGCCTTCCAGCTCGTCGACCGTCGCGCGATAGACGTCGAGATCGCCGCCGAACGGATCCGTCACGGGGCGCCCATCGTGGCTGCGCGTGGCGTAGTCGGTCAGGAGGTACGCTTTGCCCGTACCACCCAGCGCTTCCACCCGTTCCAGATGATGCGGTCCCATTGCCAGGATCAGATCGGCCTGGTCGACGAGTTCCGGTGTGAGCTGCCGCGCCCGGTGCTCGGTGAGGTCGAGCTGTCGCTCGATGCCGACGAGCAGCGCGCCGTCGGACGCGGGCTGGCCGTCCACCGCGCTCGTGCCGGCGCTGCTGAGGTCAAGGTGGGCGAGTCCACGGTCGTGCGCGATCCGGCGCGCGATCGCCGCCGCGATCGGGCTGCGGCAGGTATTCCCGGTACACACGAAGAGAATCAACATGGCCTGTCCTACGCGTCACCGATGAGATCAGGGACGCTGTCACGCAAGGCGTCGGCCGAGATGGCGCCGGGACGAATCACTCGCATCCGGCGACCGGTACAATCGACCACGGTCGACGGCGCGGACGCTTCAAGGCGGCCGCCGTCGAGCACGCGCAGGACGCCGCGACCGATGGCGTCGCCCCACTGCGCTACAATCTCTCCGGCGGACGACGCAGGCGGTACCCCCGGACGGTTCGCGCTCGTGGAGGTGATCGGCTCGCCGTAGGCGCGAATCATTCGCGTCAGCCCCTGATGCGGCGTCCATCGCACGGCAACACCACCCTCGGGTCCGCGGAGACGATCCGGCACTCGCCGCTCTCCGCCGGGCAATACCAGTGTCAACGGCCCGGGCCAGAAGCGGGCGGCCAGCGCGGCCGCGGCGCCCGCCAGGTGGAGTCCAAGCCGCCCGATCATCTCGCTCCCGGCGATCAACAGGAGAAACGGCTTGCCCGGCGGCCGCCCCTTGAGACGCACGAGCGCGTCGACACCGTCCTGGTCCGCGCTTCCGCCGAACCCATAGACGGTCTCGGTCGGGTATGCCAGGACCCCATGCCGCCCGACATGCGCGAGTGTCTCGGAGATCGACGCGTCGATCTCCGCTGCCGACCAGAACGGAATCGCGCGCGCGGGACTGGGCGCCGCGATCACCGGGCGGCCTCCCGCCGGCGTCCGGCGGTCGTGCTCCGCGGTCATCGCGGCCTGCTCTCGCCGGATGTCGTCAATCGGACAATCCCGCCAGTGCGTCGGCGCGCGCGAAGTCGGATTCGTCGGTGATCTTCATCGCCCGTTCGCTCCCGCGGACCACGACCACCGGGATGCCGAGCCGCTCGCACAGGGCCGCATCGTCGGTCGCCACCACTTTGTCGCGGTTGGCTGCATCGTGCGCGCGGGCGAGCATGTCGCGCGGAAACGCTTGCGGCGTCTGCGCCCGCCAGAGACGGGTCCGTTCCACGGTGCGCACGATCCGGCCATCCTCGCCGACTTCCTTGAGGGTATCGACGACCGGGAGCGCCGCCACGGCGCCCCGGCCCCCGCGTGCGGCGGCGATCACCCCGTCGATCGTGGCGTCCGACACGAGCGGCCGCGCCGCATCGTGCACGACGACGATCCCGAGTCCCGCGGGAAGATCCTGCAGCCCGTTTTCCACCGAGGCCTGGCGCGTCGGCCCGCCGACCGAGATCAGGAGCCGCTCGAGGTCCGACTGAAAGAGCCACGGCGGCGGATCGCCCACGTGCGAGCGCGGTAGCACGCACACGACCATCGCGACGTCCGGCCGGGCCTGAAACCGCTGCACGCTGTGGAGGAGCATCGGCTTGCCGGCAACCCATCGAAACTGCTTGAGTTCGGACGAAGCGGTTCGCGTGCCCGAGCCGCCGGCCACCAGCACGACACCGACGTCGGCTGACGCGGCCGCGTTTCCGCCAGCGAGCGGGAGCGTCCGGGACGCGGGATGCGCGGGTTGGTGGCTCATCGAGGGCGGCGCATCGAATGCTAGATGAAAAGCTGCGCGAACAGCGCGTGCAGCGTGGACACTCCGATGGTCCGGATCTCGGCCACCTGGCGCCGCGGTACCGCGCGATCGGCGAGATAGGCCGTCGTCATTCCCATCTTGGCCGCCTCGAGCAACCGCCGCTCCATCTGCGACACGGGGCGTACCTCGCCGCCGAGCCCGACCTCTCCGATGAACACGGCATCGGACGGAACCGGCCGGTCGAACACACTCGATGCCAGTGCCGCCGTCACCGCAAGGTCGCCGCCGGGCTCGTGCAAGCGGACGCCACCGACGACGTTGAGAAAGACATCGAGCGCCGCGAAGGACATCTCGGCCCGTTTGTCGAGCACCGCGAGCAGGAGCGCCAGCCGCCGGCTGTCGTACCCGGTTGCCACACGCTGCGGCGTGCCGAATCCGGCTTTGGCGGCCAGCGCCTGGACCTCGATCAGAACGGGTCGCGTCCCTTCGAGGAGCGCCGTGACGGCGCTCCCGGAGATCGTCCGGTGCCGGTCGCCGAGAAAGAGCTCCGATGGGTTTTCCACCGGGACCAGGCCGGTCTGCGCCATGCGGAACACGCCGATCTCGTCCACGCCGCCGAATCGGTTCTTTGTCGCGCGGAGTATCCGGTGATCGACGCCGGTCTCGCCCTCGAAGTACAGCACCGTATCGACGATGTGCTCGAGTGTCTTGGGGCCAGCAATGCCGCCACCCTTGGTCACGTGGCCGACGACGAACACGGTGGTGCCGGACTGCTTGGCGTATCGCATGAGCCGGGCGGCGCACTCGCGGACCTGGCCGACGTTGCCGGGCGCGCCCTCGAGGTCACCGGTGAACACCGTCTGAATCGAGTCGATGACGAGTGCCCGCGGCCGCACGGCGTCGGCCGCGGCCAGGATCCTCTCGAGGTTGGTCTCGCACAACAACGCGACTTCGCCGGCGGCATCGGCCAGCCGCTCCGCGCGGAGCTTCACCTGAAGCGGCGACTCCTCGCCCGATACGTACAGCGCGGCGTGACCGCCGGATTGCAGGCGCGCCGCCACCTGCAGCAGCAGCGTGGATTTGCCGGCCCCTGGCTCCCCGCCGAGCAGAACCATGGATCCCGGCACGACACCGCCGCCGAGCACGAAGTCGAACTCGCCCAGTCCCGTGCGCCAGCGTTCGGTCTCGGATCCCGTGATCTCCCGCAGCCGCGGGGTCGCGGGCGCCGCGCCGCCTGCCCTGCTCGCGGAACGCCCGCCAGCACGCCGCTCGTTCCCGCGCTTCACGGCCGCCGCCACTGCGATCTCCTCGGCGAGCGTGTTCCACTCGCCGCAGGCATCGCATCGCCCGCCCCACCGCGCGTGCTCGGCGCCGCATTCGGCGCACCGATACACGGTCTTGATCCTGGCCATGGTCAAATAATACGGCGCCCGCCGGCCCACGCGGGCGACGGCGGCCCGAGCCGGGCTACGGTCCCGCGCTACGCGCCGTATAGCTCTCGAAGCGGGTGTACGTCTTGTGGAAGTACAGGTTCACCGTGCCGGTCGGCCCATTCCGCTGCTTGCCGACGATGATCTCGGACCGGCCTTCGAGGGAGTTACCGTCCTTGTCGGTGAGGCCTTCGTACACCTCCGGCCGATAGATGAACATGACCAGATCGGCGTCCTGCTCGATCGCGCCGGACTCACGAAGGTCGGAGAGCTGCGGCCGCTTCGATTCGCCGGTGCGCTGCTCCGGCGCACGGGAGAGCTGCGACAGCGCGACCACCGGCACCACAAGCTCCTTGGCCAGGGCCTTCAGCGATCGCGAGATCTGGCTGATCTCCTGCTGCCGGTTTTCGGATCGCGCGGGTCCCTGAATCAGTTGCAGATAGTCGACGATGATCATGCCGACGCCGGAATCCACCTTGAGCCGGCGCGCACGCGACCGCATCTCGAGCAGCGAGATTCCGGCGCTGTCGTCGATGTAGATCGGAGCCGAGCTGAGGATGCCCGCCGCCCGCGCCAGCCGCGGGAAATCGTCGTCGCGCAGCAGGCCTTTGCGGAGACGCTGGGCGTCAATCCGCGCCTCACTGGTCAGGAGCCGCTGGACCAGCGATTCCTTGCTCATCTCGAGCGAGAAGAGCGCGATCGGGATGTTGTGCTCGATCGCCGCATGCTGCGCGAGCCCGAGACAGAACGCAGTCTTGCCCATGGCGGGGCGCGCAGCCACGATCACGAGATCGGAGGGCTGGAAGCCCGAGGTGATATCATCGAGATCGCTGAAGCCGCTCGGCACACCGGTGATGGGCTTGCCGCCCTTGGACAGCGCCTCGATGCGCTCCATGGTCGGCCAGAGGAGCTCCTTGATCCGCGTGAAGTCGACGCCGCCGCGGATCTGGCCGAGCTGCAGGATCCGATGCTCCGCCTCATCCAGCAGGTCCGCCGCCGCGATGTGTCCCTCGAAGGCTTCGGACACGATGCCGGTGGAGACCTCGATGAGACGCCGGAGGAGCGCCTTCTCGCGAACGATGCGGGCGTGGTACTCGACGTTGGCCGCCGTCGGGACCGCATCGATCAGAAACGTGATGTAATCGCGGCCGCCGCTCGCCTCGAGCTCCCCGCGCCGCGCCAGCTCCTCCGCCAGTGTCAGGGGATCGACCACGTCGCGCCGTTCGGTGAGGGCCAGCATGCCCCGGAACAGCCACCGATGCGCTTCGCGATAGAACATCGTGTCGTCGAGGATCTCGGACGCCCGCATCACGGCGTCCGTGTCGATCATCATCGCCGCGAGGACCGCCTGCTCGGCATCCTCCGAATACGGGGGGCGGCGGTCGCCGTACGGGTCGCGTTCCGGAAGCGGGCCGTCGTCCGGGTCAGAGCCCGGTGCCATCGAGGATACGACGTGCGTACTGGACATCTTCCCAGGTCGGTCGTTTCCAGGCCGGGTTCCGGAGGAGCGCGGCCGGGTGGTAGGTCACGATGAGGGGTACACCGTAATACCGGTGCACGGCACCCCGCAACTTACCGATTGTCAGGGGTGTCTGGAGCAGCGTCTGGGCCGCGAAGGTCCCGAAGGCCAGGATAGCCCGGGGCCGGATCAGCTCGAGCTGCCGCACGAGGTACGGGCTACACGCGGCGACTTCGGACGGGAGTGGGTTCCGGTTCCCGGGCGGCCGGTGCTTCAACACATTGCAGATGAAGGCGTCCTCCCGAGCGAGCTGAATCGCGCCGAGGATCTTGTCGAGCAGTTTGCCGGCCGGCCCGACGAACGGGCGGCCAGTCGCATCCTCGGTCGCTCCCGGAGCCTCGCCCACGCATACCAGTTGGGCGGCGGGTGAGCCCTCGCCAGGCACGGGATGGGTCGCGGTACCGTACAGCGGGCAACTCGTACACTTCGCAATCACGCGCGCCAGGTCATCCAGCGTCTGATGGGCCGACAGCGGCCCGCCGAAGAGCTCGTGCGACGCTTCACCGACGGCGATCCCGGCAGGCCAGAGCGCCCCGCCTGATGGAGTGGCCGGCGTGGTTTCAGCGGCAATCGCATCGCGTCGCGGGGGCGCGGGGGGCGATGCCGGCCGACGAGCGGCAGACCGTGGGGGCGGTTGCACTGGAGCCGGCTCCGTAATGCGAGGGATCGCCACATCGCGATCCGCGGCGGCGAGCACTGCCCGCCAATCCCCGCTCGCGACACCCGGGATCTCCGGTTCGGCCGGCGGACGCGCTGGCGGACGCGTCTGCGGATCGCGCGCGGACACGGGAGACGGCGCCGTGGCCGAGCCGGGGCGCGCGGCGGGGCGCGCGCCCACGATCCGCATGACGTCGTCCACGGTCATCGCATCCAGCACCAGCTCACGCTCACCCGTCTCGCGCCGCTGCTCGAGATACCGGCGCAGCCGCTCCTTACCGTCCACGCATCAGCCCCTCGACCCGATCGAGAATGGCGTCCGCGACCTCCGTCTTGCCGAGCAATGGGAGTTCTTCCGGCTCGTTCTCGCCCACGAGGAACGTGACGCGATTGGTATCCGTCGCGAAACCGGCCCCGGGCTCGGTCGCGTCGTTCACGACAACGAGGTCGAGCGCTTTGCGCCGCAGCTTGTCGCGGCCGCCAGCGAGCGCCCGCTCGGTCTCGAGGGCGAATCCGACGACGATCGCGTGGGCCGGCCGAAGATCGCGGGTCGTGAGCAGCACGTCGTCCGTGGGGACTACCGCGATCTCGCTGACGAGACTGTCCTTCTTGATCTTCTGCTCGGCAACTGCGGCCGGCCGGAAGTCGGCAGGCGCCGCAGCCATCACGAGCACGTCGGCACCCGGCAGGTGAGCCGCGACGGCGTCGCGCATCGCGACGGTCGTCTCGACAGCGATGATCGCCGGGCCGACGGGTGCCGAGACGGCGAGCGGTCCCGCAATGAGCGTGACGTCCGCACCGCGGCGCCACGCGGCGCTGGCAATCGCGACGCCCATCTTGCCGCTGCTCCGGTTGGACACGAACCGCACCGGATCGATCGGCTCGCGCGTCCCACCGGCGGTCACGACGACGCGGCGCCCGCGCAGCAGCCCATCGGCGTCGAGGAGCCGGCCGACGTGCGCGAAGATCGTTTCGGGTTCTGGCATCCGGCCCGGCCCGCTGCCCTCGCCCGCCGCCAGCGCGCCCGAATCCGGATCCAGTACGTGGTAGCCCAGTTCGCGGAGATGGGCAGCGTTGCGAATGGTCTGCCGGTGGGCCCACATGCGATCGTTCATCGCGGGCACGAGAAGGACCGGGGCGTCGGCCGCCAGCAGGCACGCACTCAGCAGATCGTTGGCGTGACCGTGCGCGGCGCGCGCCATGAAATCCGCGGTGGCCGGCGCGACCACGATCGCGTGGGCCGACCGGGCGAGCGCGATGTGGTCGAGTGCGTGCCCCCCCGCGACCAACGCGGTGTGCACCGGGCGGCCAGTCAGTGCTTCGAATGTCACGGCTGTGACGAACTCCTGCGCCGCAGCCGTCATCACGACGTCGACGTCAGCCCCTGCTTTGGCCAACAGCCGGGCGAGCCACGCCGCCTTGTAGCTCGCGATGCCGCCGGTGACGCCGAGAACGATCCGGCGGTGGGCGTAGGGGCGCACCCCGGCTGTTACTCCGGCCGGCG
>JAJPIM010000004.1 GCA_021324775.1 Gemmatimonadota bacterium | reverse complement strand
TATTTCAACAAGCCCGCAGAAACGGCGGAAGCGATCGACGCGGATGGCTGGTTCCACACCGGCGACATCGGCGAGCTCCACGATGGGTTCCTCACCATCACCGACCGGAAGAAGGATCTCATCGTCACCGCAGGCGGCAAAAACATCGCGCCCGCGGTGATCGAGAACCGGGTGCGGACGAATCCGTTCGTCAGCGAGGTCGTGATGATCGGCGACCGGCGCAAGTTCCCGTCGCTGCTGATCGTTCCCAACTTCGCGCGTCTCGAGCGATGGGCGGCCAGCCAGGCGATCAAACACCCCGACCGCACTGCGCTGATTGCGGATCCCGCTGTGCGTGCCAAGATGGACCAGGAAGTCCTCGCTCCCCTCCAGGACCTCGCGCACTTCGAGCAGCCGAAGAAGATCGCACTGCTGCCGCAGGAGTTTTCGATCGACCGCGGCGAGCTGACACCCAAGATGAACGTCAAGCGCCGCGTCATCGACCGGCTCTACAAACCGGTCATCGATGCGCTCTACGCCGAATCCTGACGGCGCCCTCGCGACAGCGTTACCGGCACGGTCGTAGGCACCGCGCGACGCGTCCCCACCCAGCCGTGCCCATCCCGCGCGAGTTCCGCGACGCCGGCTGGAACCGCAACGGATATCGGACCCATGATCCGCCCGCCTGCCCGGAGCGCACCCACGACTGAATCGGCGATCACCGGATCCACGCCGTGCGAGAGCGCCGCACCGCGCAGCAGCCCGGGCGAAAACGGCGCGACGGGTGCGTAGATCACCGACAGCTCGGCGCCCGGCGGGACTGGCCCGGGCGGGTTGAGCATCACGACGGCCGTCTCGAGCAACGCGTGGAGCGCCGCCGCCGCCGCCGATGCGGCGCCTTCGAGGAGCACCCACCCCGCGGGATCGGTGAGATCGAGCAGCGCCCCCACGCGAATGACGCCCGCGTCATCAGCGCTCGGCACGGCCGGCGCCGCCCGGCACCGCACGAGCGACGCCTCATCGAACACCGCCGCCCCTTCGATGACCGGATAGCGCGCATCGCACACCGGACAGCCGAGCGAGCCGGTGATGATCTGGCGGCCGGACAGCCGGTCCACAGACATGATGAGCGCGGCCGGCTCATGCGGCCGGATGCATCGTAACGCATCGGCCAGATCGGCGATCACGGGCTCGTCTCCTCCCCCGTCAACTCTTGGAGAGGCGGATCTCGCCGATCGCGACCCGCTCGGGCCGCGTCACCGCGAACAGGATCGCGTCCGCGACGTCTTCAGGCCGCAACATCGCCTCACGCGGGGGAAACACGCTCCTCTCCGCCGGATCGACGGAATCCCAGAGCGTCGTATCGACGGCCGCGGGCGAGACGAGCGTCGCGCGCACACCGGTCCCGGCCAGCTCCGTCCGCAGCACTTCGTGCAACCCGCGCGCGCCGAACTTCGAGGCCGCATACGCGGCGT
Organism: Gemmatimonadota bacterium; assembly: GCA_021324775.1. Lineage (GTDB taxonomy): Bacteria > Gemmatimonadota > Gemmatimonadetes > Gemmatimonadales > Gemmatimonadaceae > Palsa-1248. Next base: position 24,761 of record JAJPIM010000004.1, on the reverse strand, counting down.
TGCCCGGGAGCGCCTGGTGGTCGGCGATCGAGCCGACGGTCACGACGTGGCCCCGGCGGCGCGCGCGCATCGCCGGAAGGAACGCACGTACCAGCTCGAACGGGACGGACAGGTTGAGCGCCAGCATCGCGCTGAACGCGGCGGAGGTGGTCTCGTCAACCGGCTTGGCCGCGAACACTCCGGCGTTGTTAACGAGGATGTCCGGCGCGCCGCCCAGCTCACGCTCCAGCGCGACAATGGCCCGCGTCACGGCGGCGGGGTCCAGGAGGTCGCACTGGATCGTGATGGCGTTCGGAACGGGATCGCCCGCCGAGCGCGAGATGCCGATGACGCGCGCACCGGCGAGACTCAGTGCGCGGACCGTCGCCGCGCCGATCCCGCGCGAGGAGCCGGTGACGACGGCCGTGCGTCCGGCGAGCGGCTCCGTGCCGCGCCCCGGAAGCCCGGCGGTCGTCACCGCCCGCCCGGCCACGGCCCGAAGGCCAACCGGAAGAACTCGTCGCGCGTCTTGCCGTCGCCGCGGAAGGTCCCGCGCAGCGCGCTCGTGATCGTCTTCGAGTTCTGCTTCTCGACGCCCCGCATCATCATGCAGAGATGCTGCGCCTCGATCACGACGCCGACGCCGTACGGCTCCAGCACATCCTCGACCGCGCCCGCGATCTGCTCAGTCAGCCGCTCCTGCACCTGCAGCCGGCGCGCGAAGACCTCGACGACCCGCGGCAGCTTCGAGAGGCCCACGATGCGCCCGCGCGGGATGTACGCGATGTGCGCTCGCCCGAAGAACGGCAACAGGTGGTGCTCGCACAGCGAGTAGAGCTCGATGTCGCGCACCATCACCATGTTCTCGTGCGTGTCATCGAACAAGGCATCGCCGATCACCTGCTTCGCATCGAGACCGTACCCGCGGGTCAGCCAGGACAGCGACTTCGCCACGCGCTCCGGCGTCTTGATGAGCCCCGCACGGCGGGGGTCTTCGCCCAGCAGCTCCAGTTGGCGGCGGACCGTCGCCGCCAGCTCCGCACCACGCCGGTCGTCGCCGTCCGCGAGCGTCGTGTCATCGCGTATACGGACTTCGGCGCGCCCTGCGACGCGCTCGTCAGACCGGCCGGCGCGCGTCGTCCGCGTCACTCCCCGCTCGCGCGTCGCCCCGTTACGCCCAGACTTGTTCGCCATGGCCTCGCTCGAAAGAGAAAGCCCCGCTGCTGGCGGGGCTTCCCAAATTGGGGTGCGAAGAGGGGTTTTTGAAGCCCAGTCGAATGTATGAGGCCCTCACCATGCCTTCCGCCGTCCCCGCACTGGGGCGTGACGTCAGCACAGACTATCGAACCCACCCGGTGGACTTATCGGCTCAAAAATTAATCCTCTCCGCCCCGAAACCCTCACGCGCGCGCGAATGCACCGCTATCATCCATCCCACGCACGCACTGGCTCCGAACATCGACTACCGCCGGCGACGCCGGTGTTTCGCAATGTAGGTCCGGCTTCCGGCAAGGTCAATCACACGTTGGCCACAACGCCAATCACGACGATCCCGCACGCAACAGGGTCACCACACTCGGCCGCAATACCTTGCGCAAAGCGTGCCTCACCGACTACCACGCCGCGCACCCCGTGCGTCCCGCATCCGGCACGACTGACTCACAATCCTACCGCGACGACGACATGGATCTTGGACTGATTGCAGGAATCGTGATGCTCATCGGCTGGGCGATCTCCACGTTCGGTTTCAATGGGCCGGGTTGGGTGCACTTTTTTCTCAGCGCCGGCGTCTTCCTCGTCATCTGGCGCTACTCGGTGTTGAGCCGCAAAAAGCCAAAACCGGATTCGTCCGAACCGCCCGCCTCATCCCGCCGCCACCGCATCGGCGGCCACCGGAAGGATTCGCCCACCGGCGTTCCACTCTTTCGCGCCCGCAAGCCGTAACACCAGGTCTTTTCTACTTTCTACTTTCTACTTTCCGCTTTCTACTTTCTACTTTCTCGCACTACAGGCGCGCGTGACATCCCGGTGTCGCGGACGTACCTTCCCGGCAGCCTTATCCGGAAGGTAGTCTGACGGAAGCGGCGGGACTGCAAGCCCAGATACAGGCCGCACTTGGCGCGAGCTACACCCTCGAGCGCGAGCTTGGCGGCGGCGGGATGTCGCGAGTGTTCGCCGCCACCGAGACCTCGCTCGGCCGCCGCGTGGTCGTGAAGATCCTCCCCCACGAAATGAGCGAGGGGGTGAGCGTCGATCGCTTCAAGCGTGAGATCACGCTCGCGGCCCAGCTCCAGCACCCGCATATCGTCCCCGTCCTCGCGGCGGGTGAGATCGTCGGTCTTCAGTATTACACGATGCCGATGGTGGAGGGCCAGTCGCTCCGCTCCCGCCTCGCCAAGGGTGGTCCGCTCCCGATTACGGAAGTGATCGGCATCCTGCGAGATGTCGCCAAGGCGCTGGCGTACGCGCACGAGCGGAGTGTCGTGCACCGGGACATCAAGCCCGACAACGTGCTGCTCTCCGGCGGATCCGCCGTGGTCACCGATTTCGGTGTCGCTAAGGCGTTGTCCGCATCGAAGACGCTCGCCCCCGGCGGAACGCTCACGCAGGTCGGAAGCTCGCTCGGCACCCCCGCCTACATGGCTCCGGAGCAGGCCGCCGCGGACCCCGGCACCGACCAGCGCGCGGACATCTACGCCTTCGGCATCATGGCGTACGAGATGCTCGCGGGCCAGCCGCCATTCCATGGGAGAACTCCACAGAAACTCCTCGCCGCGCAGATGGGCGAACGGCCCGAGCCGATCGGCGACATCCGCGCCGACACACCGCCGCTGCTGGCAGAGTTGGTGATGCGGTGCCTGGAAAAGGATCCCGATGATCGCCCGCAGTCGGCGTCCGACATCGTGCGCGTGCTGGAAACGGTGACGAGCGGCGGTGGTCACCCCGCGATGCCGGCGATCCTCTTGGGCGGCCGGCGCAGGCTGGGACGCGCGCTCGGACTCTACGCGCTCGCGTTCGTGGGCGTGGCGCTCGTTGCCCGCGCCGCCACCATCGTGATCGGTCTACCCGACTGGGTGTTCCCCGGCGCGCTCGGCGTGATGGCCCTCGGGCTGCCGATGATTCTGTTCACTGCCTTCGTGCAACACGGCACGCGCCAGGCTCTCACGATGCCGGCCATGACGCCCGGAGGCACGCCGGCCGTGCGGTCGACGATGACGCAGATCGCGGTCAAGGCCAGCCCATGGGTGAGTTGGCGGCGAACCACGATCGGCGGGGTTGCAGCCGTGGGCGGTTTCGTGCTGATCGTCCTCGGATTCATGACCCTGCGCGCTTTGGGAATCGGCCCGGCCGGCTCCCTGCTCGCATCCGGCCGCATCGCCAACAGGGAACCGTTGCTGATCACCGATTTTCGTGCGCCCGCGGCGGATTCGTCACTCGGAAGCGTTGTGACTGAGGCAGTCCGAACCGATCTCGGACAATCGCCGGTCGTGTCGATCGTCCCGGCGAGCACCGTGTCGGGGGCCCTGTCGCGGATGCTGCGTCCACCAACAACCCGAATCGACCTCCCGCTGGCGCGCGAGATCGCCACTCGCGAGGGAATCAAAGGGGTGGTGGACGGAGACATCACGTCGCTGGCTGGCGGGTACGTCATCACTATACGGCTCGTGACCGCTGGCACCGGAGACGAGCTGGCTTCGTACCATACGACGATCGATGGCCCGAAGGAGCTGATCCCGGCGATCGACAAGGTGACGCGCGAGATGCGGGGAAAGATCGGCGAATCACTCAAGGAGGTGCGGGACGCCCCGCCGCTCGAGCAGGTGACCACGCCGTCGCTCGACGCCTTGAGGAAATACGCCGAAGGCGTACGAGCCAATGACCTCGAGGGCGATCCGCAGAAAGCCATCCCGCTCCTCGAGGATGCTGTCGCCCTCGACACGACGTTCGCCATGGCGTACCGGAAGCTCGGGATCGCTCTCAGCAACGCCGAAATGCCCCGGGATCGGGTGAACGCGGCGCTGACGCACGCCTACCGCTACCGGGACCGTCTGGCCGGCCGGGAGCGCGATCTCGCGATCGGCTCGTATTTCGACAACGGACCGGGCCGCGACCGGCAGAAGGCCGCGGCTGCCTATCGCGCGATGCTCGCACGGGACTCCCTCGATCCCGTGGCACTCACCGATCTCGGCTCCTTGCAGCTCGGGTACCGCGATTTTGCCGGCGCCGAGACGTCGGAGCGGGCGGTCCCCGGCGTCGGCGGCCGGCCATCGGCAACCTCGGCATTTATGGTCACGATCGCGCTCATCGATGAGGGCAAGCTGGCCCAGGCCGAATCGCTCGCAGTGACACTCCGGGACTTGTTCCCAGGAACGGGCGTGGCGCTCGCGGAGGGTCCCGCTCTGTATGCCCAGGGAAAGACCGATTCCGTGTTCGCGTTCATTGACCAGATACGTGCCAAAGACCGCAGCCTATTCAACCGCGCAGCGGCAACGCACGCACTGTCAGATCTCGTTCGAAGCCACGGACGACTGGCAGAAGCCGCGCGGCTCGACGAGGAGGGATGGGCAATGGACAGACAGCGCGGCGCGCCGCCCCCTCCGCTTGTGCCGGAGTTCGACAGCGCGGTAAGGGATGTCTGGTTCCTGGATCAGCCGGCGCGCGCGACCCAGTTGCTCGATGCCGCCCTGACCCGAACGCCCCTCCGGACGATCCCGGATTTCGAGCGGCCCGATTTCCTCGTAGCCAGCGTCTATGCCGTTGCCGGCCACCCCGACCGCGCACGCGCGATTCTCGCCCAGTACGCGACGGAAGTGCAGGATTCGTCGCTGCAACGCGTCAATCAGCCCGGCCGGCACAACGCCCTGGCGGAAATCGCCCTCGCCGAGCGGCGGCCCCTCGACGCCGTCGCCGAGTTCAGACAGGGCGACCAGTTGCCCGATGGGCCCGCGAGCGACTGCTCGGAGTGCCTCGCAGTGAACCTCGGTCGCGCCTTTGACGCCGCGAACATGCCCGATTCGGTGATCGCCAACTATGAGCGCTACATCGCGACCCCCAATTTCGCAAAGCTCACCATGGACATGTACTACCTCGCCGGGGTGCACAAACGACTGGGCGAGCTCTACGAAGCCAAAGGAAACCGTGAGAAAGCCACGGCACACTACTTGGCGTTCGTCGACCTCTGGAAAAACGCGGATCCGGAATTGCAGCCCGCGGTCACGCAGGTGAAACAGCGGCTCGCGCACCTGCAGGACGCCGAGCAGCACCAGCCGGTGCGATAGCCCCGTCACTCCGGGAAGTTGCAAAATCGGGCAACCTGCGCGTGGCAACTCAGACGGGGTACGGCCCCTCCTCGAAAATCTCGTCATGGTGGCCCTTCGTCCCCACCTCCAACGCGAGAGGGCTTCGGTAGTCCTTACACTGCGCAGCCGCGTCCTTCGCGATCGTCAAGCCGCCTTGGCAGACTCGCCGGCGTTGGGGAGGTTCATGGCACTAGGCCACGATAGCTGTTAAGCGAATGGCCTTCTCGCCGAGATCGCCCTCGACCTGAATCTCAGGCCTGGCAGAATCGTAGTCGATGCCCTTGGTGAAGAGCCGCCACGCCAACGCTTGCGGGATCGTCACTCGCGACGCCAGGTTCGTACCTTCGCCGTCGACGAAGTTCCATCCAGCCGATGCGCGCGCCAGGATCCATTTCCCGCCACAGTCCCCCGAGATCTCGACAAGGATCGCTGTTCCAATAGGCGCGGCAGTGTCGCGGTACAGATGCGGCAGCCCGCGGAGGAAGCAATCCAGGACGGGATGGTATAGCTCCGGAACCATTATGCCGGGCCGATTGGCAGTGAGCCGAATCTGCTGTTGATGATGCCAGCGCTCCGTCAATTCCCGCGCTGTGTCGAACCAGTTCAGCGATTTGTCCTCGCCGGCCCAACTCACCGCAAAGGCCGCGGGCACGAACGGATTGAGAGATTCATGGAAATCTGCGAATTGATCGCACGCCATCTGCATCATGTCGATCAAGACGGACGGACTGAGACGACGATAAACGCTCACGCCTTCGCGATTCAAACGATTTACCAATGCGATGACATCCTGATGCGAACGGGTGCCGAAGGCATCGGCGTAATAGGCATCGCGCACAAACGAGAGTTTCCGAAGCGGCGTGTCCAGAAGGTGCGCAACGACATCGCGAACCTTCCATGCCGGCGCGACGGTTTGAAGACCCCATTCATCCGGATCGAGCGAACGCAGAAGGCTGATCAGTTCGCGGTCCACCTTCCGCAGCAGAGGCGCGCAAAGTATCGGAGCAGTTCCGCAGGTTGAGCCAGTCATAGATGGTCTCTTGCCATTGAGGCTGCACTCGCGCAATCGGGTTGCAACTTAATGAAGCAAAGCGCGCCATAAGAACGTGCTGTATTGCTATGCTCCACTCGTGATGCGCAGACGACCGGTCCGAGTATCAGACTCGAGACCAACTCGAGAGCGTGTTGCGTGACGACGCGTGCATCGGGCAACGTGAGCCCCGCCGTGCGTCGGATCGTGGTGGCCAACCTGACCCCCGCCCGCCCCAACGCCGATGCTGCCGCGATATCCATCGCGAAATCGCTGCTCGTCAGGGATAGCACCAAGACGCACGAAGCACGGGGTATCGCGCGCGGAAACATCGGCCAGCGCCCGCCCGTACGTTGTAGTGGCGCGTGTGAGCGGGCACGGAGCGCTCCGCCGGCCACGTCTGCCGTTGGGCGCCGGGGTTGGCGCCCGATAGCTTACCATCGGGCGGACGCGCGACACGCCGCCGCGTATGGCCTACACCACAGTGAGGAGCCTGGACAATGGGAGACGCCGAAACCCTGGCCGCGATCTTCGTGCCGCTCTGCAGTTGCGCGGTGCTCTTGTTTATCGGCACGATGGTATTTCCATCCACGCGCGCGGCGCTCGCGGCCCGGCTGCGTGGCAAACGCGGATCGGACACGGATGATGCGGCCGCAGTCTCCGAACAACTGATGGCGCTCCGCAACGAGGTCTACGCGCTCCGCTGTGAAGTGGCAGCCGTGGCCCAATCGCTTCCCGCACGCGACCAAGTCGCGGGCCGCCTCGGTCAGGGATAGTCCGCGCGACGCCATCGCAGGCCCCGGACGCGCATACATGCCAGCCCTGGCAGGGGCCGGTCATGACCGGCCCAGTAATACAGCGGTTGCCGTTCCACCCAACGCTGTGACCCACGCAGCGGGGGCCGCTCGCGAACGGCCCGCACCACCCTCCTCGCCACCCATCACCTTCGGCCCCGAACGACAACGGCCGCCCACCGACTCGCCGGCAGTCCCGTCGCGAGATTTAATGCTGGGGTCGCTGATACGTGGTCGGGACGCTGGCCCCATGTAACAGCTCGAAAGTCTGTCCTCGCATAGGCATGACGCCGAGACTGGCCGTTACGAAGCCGTGATATATTCGCGTTAAAATCACTGCGCTTGCGATCCGATTCCTCGATTGGGGGTCCTCCAATGGCCGACGAAGAGCCCGTCCGCATCGTCCTCACGCCCGAACAGCGCGAAGCGGTCCGCCGCCTGTCGGGCCAGCACATCGACGCCATCGAGCTCACGCCGGACGATGTGAAGAAGGGCGGAGGACCCATCAACCTCCTGTGGCGCCTGTCGGAAGCCACCGGAATTCCGCGCCAGCGGTGGTTCACGCGCCCCGGATCTCCGCCGGAGTCGAAGTAGCAGCCGATTCCGTCGGACTCTGCCCGTGGTGGGCGAGTCGCACTCAGATCTGAACGTTTCGGCGCCCAGCGCCGCCACTCCGCCATCGGTGGATCCTGGTGGTCTGACCGGGCAGTTGCTCGCCGATCGCTATCAGGTCGAGCAGAAGATCGGCGAAGGCGGGATGTGCTTCGTCTACCTCGCCCGCGATACCAGCACCGGCGAGCGCGTCGCGATCAAGAAGCTGCTCCCGAAATTCATCAACGACCGGACCGCGATGGCGCGCCTCCGGCGAGAGGCAGCGCTCGGCTCGAAGCTCGCCCATCCGAACGTCTGCCACATCATCCGCCTGGGCGAGACGTCCGCCGGCTTCGACTACATCGTGATGCCGTACATGCAGGGAGATCTGCTCTGCGTGCGGACGGCGCGCGCCGGCCAGTTGTCGCTCGCGGTGACTGCGGGGTTCGTGCGCGACATGTCTGCGGGCCTCCACCTCGCCCACGAGCACGGCATCATCCACCGCGACCTCAAGCCCGAAAACATCATGATCGTCTCGGCGCCCGATGGATCGGAGCGCGCCGTCGTGATGGACTTCAGTCTCGCGACGGAGATGTCGCTTCGCCCCTCGATGCAGCTCACGGCGGACGGCCTCGTCGTCGGGACACCTGAGTTCATGAGCCCGGAGCAGTTGCGGGGCGACCCGCTCGATCGCCGCTCGGACATCTATTCGCTCGCGTTCATGGTGTACGAGATGCTGACGGGCCAATTGCCATTCGACGGGCCAACGCAGCGGGACATCATGATCGCCCGCTTCAAGGGCACGTCGATCCCGATCCGCACGAGGCGTCCCGACCTCAACATTCCGGTGGCGGTCGAGAAGGTGCTCACCAAGGCGATGGCCTACGATCCCAAAGAGCGGTACGGGACCACGCTGGAGTTCGGACGCGCGTTCACGCGCGCCGCAAAGCCGCGTGGCGGCTGGATGAGAGGTTCGGGGATCCTGGCCCGGCTACTCCGGCGCTGACACGGGTCGGCTGGAGAGGGCAGCGGGGGCCGTTCGGGAAGCGTAGGTAGCCCCTTCGGGCATCGGCCCCCACCACCGCCCTGCTCCACTCCGGCACTCGGGGCCCCAGCCAATGCCCGCGAGGGCCCATCGACGACCCCCAAACAGGGGGTCTTGACAATAGTTCGATGATTGGCTAAATATCGAACCATGAGCATGGTCTTCAAGGCACTCTCCGACCCCACCCGGCGCCACGTCCTGGAGCTCCTCCGAAAACGGCCGATGAGCGCCGGCGAGCTGGCCGATCACTTCGATGTGTCGAAGCCCACCATGTCGGCCCACTTCGCCGTGCTCCGCGAAGCAGGGCTCATCGCCTCGGAAAAACACGGCAAATCGGTCGTGTACGAACTCCAGCTCTCCGTGCTGGAGGACGCGATCCTGGGCTTCGCGCAAGCCTTCGGCTGGCGATGGCAGAACGGCACCAACGCAGGGACGAAAACAGACGGCAAAGCGGCGAACAAGTCCTAGTCAACACGACCAGACAACGAGGTTTTCAGACAATGAGTACACACTCTCGCAGTGCCCAAAGCGTGAAGGCGGTGGTGCTAGGCTTCCTCGCCCTCGCTGCCGTTGCCACCGCGCTCGGACTCGGCGCCCGTTCCGGCGTCATCGATGCGACGCTCGCCCGGCGCGGCGTCGGCACGGTCATCGGCGCCATGTTCGTCCTCACCGGCAACTACCTCCCGAAGATGCGCCCGCTGAACACACCGGCCACTCATCCCGCGAGCACGACCGCTGCGGAGCGCGTCGCCGGCTGGATCCTCGTCCTCGTCGGTGTCGCCGATGTGGCACTGTTCCTCTTCGCCCGGCTCGACCTGGCCAAATCCATATCGTCGATCATCGGAATCGGCGCGATCGCTGTGATCGCTGTGAACTGGGCATGGCTCGCGCGCACCCTTCTGTTCGGGAGGCGCCAAACGGCGGACGGGCCGGCGACGACACAGAGAGCCCCCACGGAGCGGCGCCGCATCATGATATGGCTCCTCTTCGCGATCTTCTACTTGGCACTGACCGCCTGTGTGAAGGCGTTCGTCAGCGACCCGGCATCGTCCGACAAAGTGGGGACATGGCTGCTGATCACCTTCGGCGTCCTCTTCTCTCTTACCAGCTACCAGATCTCTCCTCGGAAGTGGCCGAGATGTCGCTCCGGCCAGCCTGAGGCGGATGGCAGCGACGGGCTCTAGCCTGCGTGCCGAATAGGGGCGGTTACAGACAGTATCGCCGCGTTACAATGATAGGTCCCCCGCGGTGATTCTCTGGGCTATGTTGTGGCGGCCTGATCGGTGGAATTAGGCATCGCCCCGTGAGGACGAGATGCTGCATACGCTAAATCGCCGCAATCGCCGAGTCGCAAGCACCCGCCGTAGCCCAGCGAGCCGCAGAGTGGCAGTTCCCATTTTCGCGTCGATGCTCATCGCCGCGTTCGTGCTGAACGCCTGCGCTTCCTCGACGGGGCCCGGCACCGGAGGCGTCATACTCTGGGTCTCGAATATCGACGCGAATACGATTGTCGGCTACTCGGCTGCACAGCTCAAATCCAGCACTAGTGCGGCGCCGGCGGTTGTAATCGGCACACCGCCGGGCGCCAGCGTCAGCGGCAATACCGGCATCGCGTTCGACCGCAGTAGCAATCTCTGGGTGGCCGAAGGCGGAACGAGCCCCAACATGCTGGTCATGTACGCCTCCAGCCAACTCGGAGCGAGCAACACACCAAAGCCAGCCGTCACCATCACGTCGTTTGACGCGACCGACTCAGCAGCCCTGTTCGGGCCGATCGCCATCGCCTTCGACGCCAGCGGCGATCTGTGGGTGGCAAACGTGGGTCCGCAGGGCGGTACGCTCCTCGAATTCACCTCGAGCCAACTCGCGGCTTCGGGTAATCCTAGACCAGCTGTCGCCATCACCGGCAACGGTGTTTCGGTCAGCGACCCTCAAGCCATCGCCTTCGACCGCGCCGGCAATCTGTGGGTAGCCAATGAGGCCGATATCGTCGAGTTCTCGGCGAGCCAGATCGGTTCGAGTGGTAGCCCCGTACCAGCGGTCACACTCGACTACCCAAGTCCGCGGATTATCTCGCCATCAGGCTTGGCGTTCGACCACGATGGCGACTTGTGGGTGTCCTCTAATCTCGCGAGCGCGCTGTATGAGTTCACACCCAGCCAGCTACTGGCTAGCGGGAACCCGGCCCCCGCTACGACGTTGAGCGCTTCCGGCAAGACGGGGGGCCTGAGCTCCCCGGTTGCCATCACCTTCGATCGAAGCGGCAACCTCTGGGTCACAAGTGCTACCAACACCGTCTCGGAATTCCTTGCGAGCCAGCTCAAGACATCCGGTGCTCCAACCGCGGCGCTCACCATCAGCGGAAGCGCTCTTGCCCTGCCGATCGCGCTGGCGTTCAGGCCGAACTAGCCACAGGACCTGCTGACGAGGGCAGCGGGGGCCGTTCGAGAACCGTAGGTCGCCCCCTTCGGGCAACGGCCCGCACCTCACCTGCCCCCGCATTTGCGATCGAGGCCCCACACCGGAATTCGGCCCCGCGCATCTCGGCCCCCGCACCTCGTCGGGCCGCACACCCGCACGGCCCCTCGCCGCAACCGCCGCGCAGCTCAGACGATTGTCGGCCGCCGGCCGCAGCCGGCCCATCTACGCCGCCGGCTTCGCTCCCGCCGGCTCCGTAGTCAATCGCTCGAAACGCGGATTGCCGCGGAGCGGCGCAAACGCCGGATCGACCCGCAACCAGCCCGGCGACAAGTAGTACGGCACCTTCAACAACGGCTCGAGCGCGTCGAGCGCCTTGTCCGGCTCACCAGTTATCAGGTACACCCGAGCCAGCAGATGCTGGTAGTAAGGCCCTGAATACCCATCCGCCGACAAAGGGACCGCTGATACCGCGCGCTGGCTTTCGGCGACCGCCTCGGACTTGCGGCCGAGAATCGCCAGCGCCACACCCAGCTCGGCATGCGATTGCGCATCTTCCGGCGTTGAAGCCAGGACGATGCCGAATGCGATTCGCGCCGAATCCGCGTAAATCCTGGCGTGCTGGAAATCTCCGCGCAGTGCGTAGGTCTCCGCCAAACAAATGGCCCACGGCGAGCGCTCGCCTCCGAATGCGTCGGGCCGTAATGTCAGCAGGTACCGCTGCTCGGCGTCGTCAGGTACCCAGTACAGATCCCAGAAATTCGCGAACTGCGCCAACAGCACACCACGGTCGATCGTGCTCGGCGCGCCGGCAATCACGGCCCTCGCGCCGGCGAGATCTCCCTGCGCCACGGCAACCATAGCCTTGGTCTCGACGCCGCTCGGATTGTCAGGATTCAACGTCAGCATCCGATCCGCAGCGGCAGTCGCCTCGGGATACCGCCTGAGCCAGAGATAGGCGGTCGCGAGCCGGCGAGCAGTCGTCGCATCCCGCGGGTTCACCGTGCTCGCCTGGCGGAGATGCGCGAGCGCACCGTCCCAGTTGCCCAGGCTCTCTTCGGCGAGCGAGGCGGCGGTCAGGAGCTCGGCGCTCGACGGAGCGGCTTTGACACCGGCCATGTACTCGTCCAAGGCGTGATGGTGATCGCCACGGATGAGCTCCCAGTAGTCTCCCTCGGCCAGATAGCCCTCCGCCCGCCCTGGGGCGAGTGCCTTGGCGCGATCCGCAGCTCGCCGCGCCGCGCTCGCCCGTTCCGCACTCGGATTGCCATCGAAGTACAGTGCCGCGTTGACGCGCGCCAATCGCGCCCACGCCAGAGCGAAGGCCGAGTCGAGGGAAATCGCCCGCTCGTAATAAGTGGTCGCGAACGAAAGGGCTCTCGGGTCGTTCGTGCCACTCGAGACCGCATCACCTTTGAGGAATGCGTCGTACGCCTCGAGGTTCTGCGTCGGCCGGTCGGTGATGGTCTGCCGAGCGCCCGCGTTGAGCGCCACGCCCAATGCCTGCACCACGCGCCCGGCAATGTCGCCCTGCACTTGAAAGACATCGGTCAGCGGTGCGTCGAACGGCTGCTCCCAGGTGTCGGTCCCTGTGGTCACATCGACCAGCGCGGGACTCACCTGCACCCGGCTGCCGCCGTTCGCGGTCTTGGCCCAGCGGACTTTCCCCACCAACAGATAGCGCACTCCACCCAGCTCGGCCCCGATTTGCTGAGGCGTCTTCGCCGTGTGCCGGTACTGCGAGGAGCTCGCAGGCGCGATGACGGCCAGCCCTGGGACCGCCGTCAGTTTGCCACGAACCGCATCGGTCAGTCCGTCGGCGAAATACGCGTCGGCCGTGTCACCGAGGTTTTCGAACGGCAGCACGGCGACGCGCACCGGCCCCGCCGCGTCGTTCGGGCTGGCCGCACGCTCGCGCCACGCAAACAACACCCCGACGCCAATCAGGAAGCCGAGTCCAAGGAGTGCGACGCCAACAGGCGCCCGCCGGCCTGTCGTGACAGGCGTCGCACGAGCGGCCGCCGGAGCAGCCGCTGTCGCCCCGGACGGTACCGCATCGAGCGCCTTGACGAAATCAGCGGTGGTCCCAAAGCGATCGGCGGGCACGACGGCCAGCGCTTTCCGGATCGCCGCGTCGAGACCATCAGACACCGTGGGCCGCGACCGCCTCACGGGCGGCGCCTCACTGCTCAACCGCTTCGCGATCACCGCCTGCGCCGTCGGTCCGGTGAACGGAGGCTCGCCCGCCAGCATCTCGTAGAGCACCGCGGCCAGACTGTAGGTGTCGGTGCGCGCATCGAGCGCTCGCTCGCCCGCGGCCTGCTCGGGACTCATGTACGCCGGCGTCCCGACGGCCGTACCCGCATCCGTCAGAGTTTCCGGACCCGATGGACCCAACGCGCGCGCGATGCCGAAATCAGCGACGAGCGCCTGGCCGTCCGTCGTGAGGAGGATGTTCTCAGGCTTGATGTCCCGATGAATCACGCCGCGCCGGTGCGCGAAGTCGAGCGCGCCGCCGACTTCGCGGGTGATGCGCACCGCTTCCTCGATCGGTAACTGGCGCTCACGCACGAGGCGCGCGCGCAGACTCTCCCCCTCGACGTAGGGCATCGTGAACCAGAGCTGCCCATCGGCCGTCTCGCCGGAATCGAGAACCGTCAGGATATGCGGATGCTGCAACCCGGCTGCAAACGTGATCTCGCGCCGGAATCGCTCGGGACCGAGCGAAGCCGCCAGCTCGGGATGGAGCACCTTGAACGCCACCGGCCGGTGATGCTTGGTGTCTTGCGCCAGATAGACAGTGGCCATGCCCCCGCGACCGATCTCGCGGTCGAGCGAGTAGGTCGCGCCAAGCGCCGACTGCAGGGCATCCCTGGCGCCGCCAGCCGTCACGGAAAGGTCCTTAAGCGGTTGGTGATGCCCACAAGATAGAACCGAATGCCAGCCTCGGCCAGCAGGACGCCCGCGTGCTGATTGGAAGGGCTGATTTGGGCCCCAGTCCCACACGTCCCAATCGGCCCCCTCCTCAGCGGCGATCTCCGCCGGTGCTCCCGTGAGAAGCTGGCCGACATGCGCCTTGCAATCGTCCCTGGCAGCGGCCGGTCGCGACCGGCCATCTCGCCGCCCGCACAAACAACCAGCGGGTCCGTGCTGTCTGGCAACTCCCCACCATTCCGACGACGCCCCATGAGACAGGACACGCCCTCATTTCCCGGATAGGAACTGCTGCCACGCCGGGTTCCCTCTGAGCGGCCGGAACGAGATATCCGTTCGAGCCGTGTTCAGCGAGAACCCGTTGGGAAGCTTGAGCAGCATTTGGCAGTGCGCGATCGCCGAGTCAGCCAGGCCCATGGTCCCGAACGCCTGCGCGATCGTCTCCTGCATACTGCTGCGGAGCGGGTCGTCGGCCGGCAACCCATCCAGGTAGCGCTCGATTGTCGTGATCTCGCGCTGCGCGTCGTCGCGGCGGCCAAGCGCCGCGAAGCCCGACACCGCGAAGGCGTGCCTCGCAAACTCGATCGGACCGTTGAATTTTGGCGAGAGGGCGATCTTCAATGTCGAGTCGCCGTATGCCCGCGCGATGGCTGGTTTCCCGTCAGCCAGGTAGGCAGCCTGCTTGACCGTAAAGAAACGGGCGCTGTCGATGAACTGCGCCACACCGGCATCCGCGAACGACATTCGTTCGAGCGTCTCCCAGCCCGACGGTCCCAGGTTCGTGTACTGCCCAGCCAGTTCGACCGACATCCGCACGCCACGACCCACGGCCGTTTCCATCGTACGACGTGCGCCAGCAGTATCCGCGCGCCCGTCGATTTGGGCGTTGATCTTCCAGTTGTACCCGGTGGATGATGTCGGAGCGAGCGAGATGTACATGTCCGCGTAGCCCTCGGTCTCGCGGTAGCGGCGCGCCCCGTATGCCTCCTGCGCCACGCGAAGGATCACGTCGGGCGCGCGAGGATCCAACCGCACCGCTTTCGCGATGTTCGCGAACCCCTGCTCGGTCTGCCCTTGCACGATCTGCGCGTGGCCCAGCTCGGACAGGATGTCGGCGTCGTTCGGCTTCAGTGCATGGGCGCGAAGCAGCTCGGCGTATGCGCCGGCGCGGTCTTTGTTGATGAAGGTGAGGTAATGCGCCCGCGCGATGTGCCCTTCCGGCTCATCGGAGTCGAGCGCGATCGCCGAGTCGATCGAGAGCCGCGCCGCTGAAATGCGGGTTGTGTCGGTCAGATCGAGGACCGCCCAGCCGAGCTGGTCGCGGCCCAGCTTCGCGAAGGCCAGCGCGAAGTGCGGATCGAGTCTCGTTGCTTCGCTGTACGCGTCCAGCGCGTGGTGGATCGCGTCGGGATCGAGCCCCGTGTTCAATTTGTCGAACGCTTCGCCCCGGAGGAACGCATCGTACGCCTGCGGATTCTGAGTGGGGCGCTCGCTCAGCGCTTTCTGTTCCTGCCCGTTGAGCGCGACGTTCAGCGCGTCGGCGACTTTCGTCGAGACTTCCGTCTGGACTTTGAAGACGTCGGACGGTGAGACGAGATAGGGCCCACCCGCGGGCTTGGTCGTGAGATTGGCGACGTCGACCAGCGCCGGGGAGATCTGCACTTGGGGCTTCCCGGCCTCGTCGGTGGCCCACTGGATCGTGCCTTCCAGGAGATACTGAACGCCGAGCTCCCGGCCGATCTGCTTGGGGCTCTTGTTCGTGTTCCTGTATTGCGCGGCGCTGCGGCTGTCGATGACGCCCAGGCGTTGCACGCTGGCGAGCCGATTCGTGATCGCATCCGTAAGCCCGTCGGCGAAGTACTGATCGGACGCCGGGCCCTGATTCCTGAACGGCAGCACCGCCAGCATAGTAGGCGCATCGGCGGCCGGCTCCGTGCGCTGCTTCTGCACCTCGAACACGGCTGCCGCACCGATCACCACGAGCGCGCCCAGGGCGGCGCCGACCAGCCAGCCGGCGGACCGCCGCGGCGTGACGGTGGTCGCGGGGATCCCGCCGGTCGGCGTGGGCAACGTGTCGAGCACGCGCACGATCTCGTCCGCAGTCTGCGGACGATCACTCGGACGTTTCTCGAGGCACTGCATGATGAGCGATCCGAGCGCAGCGGGCACGGCGGGCCGCCGCCGCGTGATCGCCTCGGGCGTCTCGACCGCGTTAGCCGCGAGCATGGCCTGCGCGGGGCGCCCGGCAAACGGCGTCCCGCCGGTCAGCAGCTCGTAGCCCATGACGCCGAACGCGAAGATATCGGCCCGCTGATCGGTCGCCGGGTCCGCGGCCGCCTGCTCCGGCGCCATGTACGCGGGCGTGCCGAGCGCCACCCCGAACTGCGTGAGGCTTTCACCGCGCCTCGTGGCGGCATCGCTGACCGCTTTGGCCACGCCGAAGTCCATGACCATGGCCGACCCGCCGGAGATCATGACGTTGTCCGGCTTGATGTCGCGGTGGACGACGCCGTTGGCGTGGGCGTACGCGAGCGCTGACGCGACCTCGCGCAACACACGGACCGCATCGGTCACCGGCAGTTCGCCTCGGCTCTCGAGTCGCTCCCGTAGCGATTCGCCTTGAATAAAAGGCATCGTGAAGTACGGCAGCCCGCCGGACTCGCCAGCCGTCAGCAGCGGTACGATGTGCGGGTGCTGGAGCCGGGCCGCGAGTTGGATTTCGCGGCGGAACCGTTCGGCGTTCAGCGCTTCTGCCAAATCAGGCGACAGGACTTTTATGACGACCGTGCGGCCAAGCGCGGTTTCGGTGGCCACGAACACGCGCGACATCCCGCCGCCGCCCAGCTCTCGGTCGAGGCTGTAGGCTGTCCCCAACGTCGCCTGCAGGCGCTCGCGGACGGTGTCTTGGCTCACGGTAATCAAAGATGAACGCAAGCGGCTGGGGAGGCGAGAATGCCCCCAGCCCCCACACATCAAGTCACGCGCGGTACCGAGCGATTCCGTTCAGCGCGGCGGCCTGGCTGACGGCCCGCTATCAGCCGCGATTGCGGGCGGCGGCGTTGGGGCGTCGGGCGGAGTCCGGCGCTCGACGACGAGCGTGTAGTGCCCCGCGACGGCGGCGATCGCACCGATCGCGGCCCACGCCGGTGCGAGCAACGCACCGACGACACCCATCGTCAACGGAAGCTCGACGACGGTGTGCCCTTGGTCATTCTTGACGATGAGACGCCGGACATTGCCCTCGTGAACGAGTTCCTTCGCACGAGCCAGTAGCTGATCGCCAGGGATGTGGTGCTCCTCAGGCTGGATCGGGGATGCCATGATCGGATACCTCGGTGAGCACGGATCGGGTCATTCGGAGCAAGCGGTGTACAGCAAACACTACGTGTCCTGGAGGGCGAGAGATTCAGGCGCTCCGCCGGATCGCCTCTGTTGCCGCTGGTTCTGTTCGCCGCGCCACACAGTTGGTTTCGCCAATCCGACCCCGCCTGTTGGTCGTCGGTTTGAGCAAGCCCGGCCCAACGACGGCGCCGGGGCGGCCGGATTCGCCCTCACGGCGACAGACCCATTCGGCGCATCACGGCGGCGAATCGGGGGTCCGCTCGGAGCGGCGCCCACATCGGCTCGGCGTTCATGTATCCGAGATTCTCGTCGTGTGCGGCGAGTGCGCGGTCCGCGGCCGCGAACGCCGAATCCGGCTCGCCAAGCATCACAAACCCCGTCGCCTCGGTGTACTCGAAAGTGCCGAGCATCCCCAGGTGCATCCTGGCTATCGCCCGGCGACGCGCCGCCGGTTGGGCCCCCGCTAGAACAAAGTCGCGATCCAGGCTCGAGGTATCGTGTACCGCTGTGAGCAGCGCGAGCGCATCATCCGACCGGCCGGCGTACACATACATGAGGCACAAGCCGCGTCGCAAGTAACTGAGTGTCGAGTCGCGAGCGATCGCGGCACGATAGACCGCGGTCGCCTCGCCGGTGCGACCCTTCGCTGACAGTGCGAGGCCGTACGCATCCGCGACGATGCCCGCCAATGGATCGAGCCGGAAGGCGGTCGAGGCCTCGCCCAGCGCCTCGTCAATGCGGCCGTGCATCATGAGGTACTCCGCGTACCATTGATGGGCGCTCGTGTAATTCGGATCCAGCTCGATCGCGCGGCGGAGCTCGCGTTCCGCGTCCGGCCAGTCCCAGCGACTCATTTGGAGATTACCCAGGGCGGCATGTCCCTCGGCGATCGTCGAGTCGATCGCGAGTGCCCGCGACGCGGCCGCCGTCGCACGGGCAAATACCGTGTCATGTGGCAGGGTACGAATGCCGTATTCCCAATACAGACCATAAGCGTCCGCGAGTCCGGCGTATGCTCGGGCGTATTTGGGGTCGTCATCAATCGCCTGCTGGAAATACGCCGTCGCCCGCGCCAACCCCTCCGGTGTGCGCTTCCTCCACTCCTCTCGGCCCAACAGGTAGAGGCGATATGCCTCGAGGTCCTCCGTCGGCGCCGTACGAAGCGCCTGGCGCTGCCCAGGCAGCAACGTGCCTTGAAGCGACTGGGCAACCCGTTCGGCGACATCCGACTGCAGCTCGAAGACGTCCGCCGGCACCCCGTCGTACGGTTCGTCCCACACCTGTGTGCCGTCACTGACGCGGATCAGCGCCGGCGTGATGCGAACTCGCTTGCCGCCATTCGATGCGCTGGCCCACCGAACGGTGCCATCCAGGACGTATTGCACGCCCAGAGTGCGACCGAATTCCGGAGCCGTCTTACCCGACGTGCGGTACTGGAGGGCGCTCGTGCGCCCGATCACGTTCACGCCCGGGACACGCGCGATCCGGTCGGTGATCTCCTCGCTCAAGCCGTCGGCGAAATACGAATTGGCCGAGTCGCCGACATTGTCGAACGGCAGTACCGCAAGACGTACCGGCTCACGTGCAGCGGTCGCGGTACCCGCCCGCCGGTGCAACCATCCCGCGGTTGCAATCGCCGCGACGATGACGATCGCGGCCACGTTGACGACCCATCGGCCGAATGGTGTCGCGCGCGAACGCGCGACCTGACGGTCCCCGGCCAGTGCGGCTCGAAACGCGGCCGCCGTGGGGAACCGCCGGTCGGGGTCCTTCGCGAGTGCTTGGCCGATCGCGTCGCTGACGGCGGACGGTACTTCGGATCGGACTTGTTCGAGTGGCTTGGGCGGCGAAGTGAAATGCGCCGATGCCACCGCCTGCGGCGTCGAGCCAGTGAACGGGGCGACGCCCGCCAGCATTTCGTACCCGACCACTGCCAGCGCGTACACGTCCGCCCGGGCGTCAACATTGCGGTCCCCGGCCAATTGTTCTGGCGCCATGTATCCCGGAGTGCCAAGTCCCATCCCGGTGTCCGTAAGTCGTGTGCTGCCGGTCGCCTCATGCAGCGCCCTGGCGACGCCAAAATCGGCCAGCAACGCGTACTCCTCTTGAAGGAGGATGTTCTCCGGCTTGATGTCCCGGTGCACGATTCCCGCCCGGTGCGCCCGCGCGAGCGCGTCTGCCACATCGCCGAGGATCTGGAGGGCCACCGCGATGGGCAACCTCCGGTCGCGCTCGAGCCGCTGCCGGAGCGACTCGCCCTCAACGTACGGCATGACGTAGTAAAGAAGTCCACCCTTCGACCCGGCGGTCAGGATCGGAAGGATGTGCGGATGCAGGAGGTGCGCGGTGAGCGTGATTTCCCGCTGGAACCGCGCAGCACTCGCTTCACTCGCGTACTCCGGGGGCAGGAGCTTGATCACGACCCGGCGATCGAGCGAGCGCTCGGTGGCGAGGAAGAGCCGTGACATCCCGCCGGGCGGCAACTCTCGCTCGATGTGGTACGCGTCGCCTACCACCGCCTCGAGCTGGTCTCGCACGTCCGTCATTGGCACCGCCCGCGCGGACAGAGTGCCTGAAGATACGGCCGGCACGAGTCAGGGTCTACGTCGTTCCCGCATCACGCGTCGCGTCGCAAGTCCCGCTTTCTCCGCTGTCATCCATCACGCTTCCCAGTTCGACGCGTCGGCCCCTGCGAAGCGATTGTTGTTCTCGAGGTCTGACCTGCTCGGCGACCCATTCGAGGGGTCAACATCGCCTGTGACGCGGCGATTGCTCGCCGAACAGGTCGAAGCGATTTGCGCGCGACGGCTGCGCGCCGTCGTTTGCAAGCTTCAGCATGATCCTGCACCACTCAAGCTCAAGCTTGATTCTGCACCACTCAAGCTTTAGCTTGAATCGGCCAGATTCAATATATCGCTTAAACTGCGACCCTCGCCAAAAATGTACCCAATTCAGGCTCCAGAGCAGCTCGCCGCGTACCTGCGGGCCCTCCGCACATCGAAGGGCTTGACCCAGGCCGGTGTCGGCCGATCGTTGGGTGTTTCGGCCGCACGCATCAGTGAGATTGAGAAGGACCCTGCAAACGTCGGCTTCGGCCAGATCCAGCGGTTACTACTCGCGCTGGGCGCACGCCTCGTTCTCGAGGAAACAAACGCCGGTACCAAGCGGTCCAGCCGAGAGAAGGCGCCGCGCGGACAATGGTAAATGCCTAGGTCGCCAAAAGCGCTAGACGTTCTAATGAACGGCGAGCTCGTCGGCGTGTGGCACCTGAACCGAGGCGGAAGTCACGTCTTCCAGTACGATGAGCGCTGGGTCAAATCACCTCTCGCCCGGCCGCTGTCTCTCTCACTTCCTATCGTGCCCGGCAATGCGCCCTATCGCGGACGCATCGTCGATGATTGGTTCGACAACCTGCTCCCCGACAGCAAAGCTATCAGGAATCGGGTACGCCAGCGCTTCGCCACTAACTCGACGCAGGCATTCGACCTCCTCGCCGCCATCGGCCGCGACTGTGTCGGCGCGGTCCAATTGGTTCCCGCCGGCGTTGATCCGGGGCCCGTTCAAACGATCGAGGCCCAGCCGCTCAATGAATCCCGAGTCGCCCAAATTCTCCGCGGCGTCACCGCGTCCAAGACTCTCGGGATAGATCCTGAGGGCGACCAATTTCGGATCTCCATCGCCGGCGCGCAGGAGAAGACCGCCCTGCTTCGCCTCGGCGCCCGATGGCACGTGCCAGGCGGGGCTACGCCAACCACACACATTCTCAAGCTGCCACTCGGCCTCATCGCGAATATTCGGGCCGACATGCACGACTCGATTGAGAACGAATGGCTGTGTACCCACTTTCTGCAGGAGCTGGGGTTACCGGTCGCGGGAACAGAGATCGAGGTCTTCCAGGACGACATTGGACGGGAAAAGGCGCTCGTCGTTGAGCGCTTCGATCGGCAATTCGAACGCTCACCCGCCGGCAGACGATGGATCGCGAGGCTACCCCAGGAAGACCTCTGCCAAGCCAGGGGCATTCCGGCACAGCGAAAGTACGAGAGCGACGGTGGTCCCGGCATAAAATCCGCACTCGAGCTATTAGCCGGAGGCGAGGCCCCCGAATACGACTCCCTCGCGTTCGCTAAAGCTCAACTCGCGTTCTGGTTATTGGCGGCGCCGGACGGACACGCGAAGAACTTCTCCCTTTTCCTCAGGCGAAACGGCTACCGCTTGACCCCGCTCTACGACGTGATCTCGGCGTGGCCCATCATCGGGCGCGGGCCGAATCTGCTGCCGTATGAGAAAGTCAAGCTCGCGATGGCCCTTCGGGGAAGCCGGGCGTACTACCTCATCAGCCGCATACCAATCCGCCAATGGCGACGACTCGCAGTCCAGACGGGGGTTGAGGGCGCATTCGATGAAATGGTGCAACTCGCGGACGCGGCGGCGGGTGCGATAGCACGGCTGGAGTCCGCGCTGCCCTCGGGGTTTCCAGAGCACATCTGGCATTCGATCACAGGCGGCATCGCCAGGCATCGTCAGCTTTTTCTTGACTCCTCCGCGGCTGCGAACGCGCTCGAGGATTCGGAGGTGTAGGGCAAGTTCTTCCATACACTTCTTAGGGGGAGGCCTGTGACATGCTCGCCACGCACCGTCGCCACGCAGTTCGCCGTGAACGGGGCCCGGTTCCCGTTCTCATCCGCGGCTTCGCTAATCGGCGTACTGTCCGGTCATGATCGGACGCAGGCGCAGGGACACGGCGAGCCGGCCGGGCGGGCGAATCGGCGGGTCATCCAGGCGGTAAACCTCTACTTGGTTGCTTGCTAGTAGTCCCAGGGGCTCCGGGTACAGGCGAGTGTGATGTTCACGGTGACCGTTCCGCCCGCTTTCAGGCCACTAAATGTCACCGGGACAGGCGCGTTGCAGTATCCGACAGGGACCACTGTTCCGGCCGGCATCTCCACAACAACCTCGCCATCACCCGGGGGGACGTTCGAAACCGTATATGACCCGTCAGACGCAGTCGTTACAGTCATACTCGATGGCTTCGCGACCAGCCACCAATCGGATGGCTTTACCTCAATACCCGCGCCTCCGTACCCACCGCCGCCGCCGGCAGAATCAACCAGGACAAAACCGGTCACCGAGCCGGTGCTGATGGGATTGCTTCGCGGGCTGGTTGGACCCGAGGAACAGCCGGCTGCGACGACGCACGACATTATCGCCAGCATGATCGCAACGCGGCCATCACCGCGTGCTGGTCCCCGCGCCGTCCCCACTGGAGAGACCGCCATCGCCCCTCGCGGAAATTGAGAAGCCCACAATAGCAATATCGGATTTTGGCGACAAGATCCGCCGCACACTCCCCATGGGTGCCCATGGGAATCGCCGTCACTCCCCAGGTGCACGGGGAGCCGGCCGCCTCAACACCGTGGTTCGGCCGTCAGACTTCCCAATTCGACGCGTCGGGCCCTGCGGATTCCGGCGAACATAGCCGTTCTCATAGTGAACACCGCCGAATGCGCCCGGCTCTACGGCCGATGTAACCGATGATGACCGCTCATCGGGACACACGTTGGACACACCCAATCCCGGTGGCGATCACGCTCGTCAAACAGTAGGCCACGAGGATGCGCGCCAGTGACACGTCGCTCGACATCAGCCTCTGCGCGATTCCGGTGCGAAAACGATCCTTACGCCACGATTTAATTCGATGTACATTTAAATCGTGAAGATCGAGTTCGACATGGCCAAGAACCACGCGAACATCGCAAAGCACGGCGTCGACATGGCTGAAGCAGGGAATTTCGAATTCGATACTGCATTGACGACACCGGACACCCGACGCTCGTACGGTGAGCGTCGTATCATTGCTCTTGGAGTGGTCCGCGAGCGCGTGCACGTCCTGGTTTTCACCATGCGCGGAGCGGCACTTCGGGTAATCAGTCTTCGCAAAGCGAACCACAGGGAAACCACGACGTATCATGCCAAAAAGAAAGAACAGACCTGATCGCATCAGCCGCAAAGACTGGGTCGCGGTTGACTCACCCGCGCTCACTCGGGAGCAGCTGGCGGCCCTAAAGCCGATGGCGGAAACGCTCCCGGCACTCGCCGAAGCGTCGGTCCGTCGGAAACGTGGTCAGCGCGGGCCGCAGAAGAAGCCGCGGAAGGTGGCCGTGACGCTGCGCGTCGCGGAAAGCGCAATCGTCGCCTACAAGGCTGGCGGCCGCGGTTACCAGACGCGCATGGCGGCCGTGCTGGAGAAGCACGCTCACTAGATCCACGGGCAGTTTACGCGCAGCCAAACGACCCCTTCGTGGGCAAGTGGACGTCGGGATATGGGTGATGAAGGCGGATGGAACAGACGCCCACTCAAGCTTGCCAACAGGGACAATGATAGGACCGATCTTCTGGTCGCCGGGCGGCACTCAGCTCGCGATCGCAGCCCAGGACGTCATCGGCGACGGAGGCGCTGGAATCGTGCTCGTCGATTCTGATGGTACGAACACGAGAACACTGGATACCGGCCAGGGTGATATTGGCGCGCCGGCTTGGGCCCCGGATGGCAAACACATCGCATACATGCCGGATCGTACCCGTTCACCAGCGGCATCTATCAGATGAACCCGGACGCCTCGAGCCCGACGCTGATCTATGCCCTGAACAATCAGTTCACCGGAGACCCCGCGTGGTCCCCCGATGGGACCCGCATCGCGTTCGCCTACGGTCCCCCAAACGTCGTGACCGACGGGATCGGAGTCATCCTCACGGCAGGCGGTATCGCGGTCGTCAACGCAGATGGCGCTAATCCCCTGTCCCTAACCCGAGTCCCTCACGTTTTCGCCTTCTCAAGCTCGCGATCAAGCCGTTGAGCAAGCGGCCTGCTTCGCCACGCAACCGAAGTGCACTGGCAATGTCGTCTGGCCTCAGATGGCCGACGTCTCGAGCAAGGAGGAGATGGCTTTCCGTCTCCAGCAGCGACCCACGCGCGATGTACAGCAACCGCAGGTAGTCTCGCGCAGTGCCCCGGCCGAATCCCTCTGCAATGTTAGCCGGCACGGAAGAAGCTGATCGCCGAAGCTGTCCGCCGAGCGCGTGCCGTTCGTAACCCGGGAACCGGTTCGCCAGCCTGTAGCACTCGATGGCCAGAGCGCGCGAGCAGCTCCAGCACTCAAGGTCGGTGATGTTGAGCGGATGTCGGGATTGCAGCGGGTCTCCTGCGCTATCCGGCAAGACGTTACAGCGCGACCGTCAATGGGGCGTCACTACTGGAAGAGGGGCTTGGCCCTTGAGGCGGCTAGTCCCAGTCCCCAGCCCCCAGTCCCCAGTCCCCAGCCCCCAAC
>JAJPIM010000041.1 GCA_021324775.1 Gemmatimonadota bacterium | reverse complement strand
TCGATGAAGGCGCCGAAGTCCGTGATGTTCTTGACCACGCCCTTCCGGACCTGGTCCTTCTGCAGCTCCTTCATCAGCTTCTCGCGCTTGCCTGCGCGCTCGGCCTCGAGGATCACCCGACGCGAGACCACGATGTTCCGGCGCCGCTTATTCAGCTTGATGATCTTGAACTCGTACTTCTGCCCCAGCAGCTCGTCGATGTTCGGCACGCGGCGCAGCGCGATCTGGGACCCCGGCAGGAACGCGTCCACGCCCATGAGGTCCACCACCACACCGCCCTTGATCTTCTTGACCAGCGTCCCCTCGACCGGCTGGTCGGTCTCGTACGCGACGCGGATACGCTCCCACACGCGCATGAAATCGGCCTTCTTCTTCGACAGCACGACCGACCCTTCCTGGTCTTCGAGGTGCTCGAGCAGCACCTCGACCTGGTCGCCCGCCTTGAGCTCGGGAAGATCCTTGAACTCCTCGAGCGGTACCGTGCCTTCGGATTTGAAGCCGATGTCCAGCACGACCATGTTGTCGCGAATGCCCTGGACCGTGGCCTTGACGATCTCGCCTTCCTCGATCGAGGCCATCGTGCCCTGGTACAACTCGCTCATCTGCTGGAATATTTCTTCGTCCGGCAGGTCGCCCTCGTCGTACAGCTCGGGGCGGCGATTCGCGAGCGGGCGGAGCTGGGCTTTCTGAATGTCGCGCTTCTCCCGCGGCGTCAGTAACGATCCGGCGGCAGTGCCATTACCGGATTCGGCGGCGGAAGTGAGTGAGGTCGTGTCGGGGGGGTCGAGCTCGGGCATATCGGTAAACAATCTCCTGAACGCGCGGCTCGATCGCTTGCCGCGCCAAGGCGAAGGGTGGGCCCCGAATCAAACGGGGCCGCCACTGTGGCGGCCCACACTGATTCCCCGGGAGCACAATATGAGACTACCCCCGCTGGGCGATGTGTCGAGAACCACAAAAGCTAGCCCCACCCCTACCAGCCGTCAATGGCGAACCGGCCCGAGAAGTGACGGTGGCGCCGGGACTTACCCGCCCCCCGCGCTCCCCCGATCCAGCTCCCGGCCCCGCGCGGCGTCCACCAGGGCCACGATGCGTGATACCTGCTCCTCCTGGGTGAGCGCCGTCGTGTCGATCAGGATCGCGTCTTTGGCCTGGACGGTCTGCGTCGCGTCCCGCGCGTCCCGCTGCACCAGCCGGCCGGTTTCCTCCGCGATCTCGGCCTCCGTCGGCTGCCGCTCGAACCGTTCACTGAGCCGGCGCCGCGCGCGCTCCCACGGATCGGCCACGAGAAACACTTTGAGTGCCGCGTCCGGGAACACCACCGTGCCGATGTCGCGGCCATCGACCACGATGTCGTACCGGCGCGCGAGGGCGCGAATCTGCTCGTTGACCCACGCCCGGATGCCCGGCATCTGCGCGACGAGCGAGACATGGCGTGTCACGCCCGCGCCACGAATCTCCGCCTCGATGTCGCCGCCGGAGATCGTCGGGCGAAATCCGGTTGCGCGCGCCTCGAGCCCCACCACACCGACCGCGGTGAGGAGGCCCGCCTCGGTCCAGCGCGATACGTCGGGCTGAACGCGGAGCTCCGCCGCCGTCGCCGCACGATAGAGCGCACCCGAATCGACGTGATACAGGCCCGCCCGCATCGCGACGCGATGGGCCGTCGAGGACTTGCCCGACGCGGCCGGCCCATCGATGGCGACGACGAGCCGATTCTCGCCGGCCACACGGTCTGGTTTCGCACCCGGCGCCATCACGCGCCGGTCACACGGGCCAGATCCGACCAGAAGTCGGGGTACGAGACCGCCACGCACGCCCGATCATCGATGGTGATCTCGCCGCCGGTCGCGGCGCCCAGGACGCCGAAGGCCATCGCGATCCGGTGGTCGCCCCGGGTCACGACCCGCCCCCGGCACGGCCCGCGCCCGCCCGTGATCCGCATGCCGTCCTCCAGCTCCTCCACCACCACGCCGACGGCCAGGAGGTTCGATACCGTGAGAGCGATCCGGTCACTCTCCTTCACCCGCAGCTCCGCCGCCCCGGTGATGACGGTCACGCCCTCCGCGCGCGCCGCGACGCACGCCAGCAGTGGTAGCTCGTCGATCATCGCCGGAACGTCCCCGGCGCCGATGGTCACGCCACGCAGTCCCCCCGGCGCGACTGCATACGTCACCGTGGCCTCGCCAATGCCCGTGGGAGCCCCGGACTCCTGCGTGATCGATGCCCCCATCGTCTCGAGTGTCCGCATGAACGCATCGCGCGTCGGACTCGCGAGTACGTCGGCAAGCCGGATCGTGCCTTCGGTGGCCATGGCCGCCAGCGCGGCGAAAAAGGAAGCGGACGACGGGTCGCCCGGTACGGTCAGCTCGAACGGCCGGAGGCGATCCGGTGGCGTCAGCGAAACGGCCCCCGGCGTCACTCGCACGTCGGCACCGAGCGCAACCAGAAATCGTTCGGTGTGGTCCCGCGAGACCCGCTCCGCCTCGACGCTGACCGGAACTCCCGACACCAGCCCGGCCAGCAGCACCGCGCTCTTCACTTGCGCGCTGCTCGCGTCGTCCTGCCACCGCATCGTGCGGAGCGGCCCGCCGGTCACCGTCATCGGCAGCCCGTCACCATCGTCGAATGTCACCCGCGCGCCCATCGCCCGCAGCGGCCGGGCCACGCGCGCCATGGGGCGCCGGCTCAGGCTTGCATCGCCGACGAAGCGGCTCGAAAACGCGTACGCCGCGCACACACCCGCGAGCAGTCGCGTCGTCGTACCGCTGTTGCCGCACTGGAGCGCCCGTGCCGGCGGTTTCAACCCGTGCAGGCCCACACCCGGGATGCGCATCACTCCGTCTGGGCGGTCACGCCGGGACCGCGGCGGAATCGGGGGCATCGCAACCCCCAGCGCGCGCAGCACGCCTTCGGTGGCCTGCACATCCGCGGAATCCAGCACGCCTCGCAACATGGACGGGCCATCGGCCAGCGCGGCGAAAATCAGCGCGCGGTGCGACACCGATTTGTCTCCGGGGACGCGAATCTCGCCGTGCACGCGGACCGGTGTGGCTGCCGCCATTCCCGCGCCTATCGGAGCCACGCCTCGAGCGCCGTGGCTGCGTCGGTCCGCTCGTCCCGGTACTTGACCACGATCGGCGTTTGTACGGCGAGTCCCTGCGACGCACCCCAGCCGGTCGCGATCGGCCGGGTGCCTGGGACGACGACGGCCCCCGCCGGTATCTCGAGCGCCCCGGTCGCAGTGGCGCGATACACGGTCTGGCGCACCAGGTCGTACACCGGCGTCCCCCGGGTCAGGATCACGCCGGCACCGAGGACCGCACGGCTCCGCACGATCGTTCCCTCGTACACGCCGCAATTCCCGCCCACGACGACGTCGCTCTCGATGATGACCGGGGCCGCGTTGATCGGCTCCAGGACGCCGCCGATCTGCACGCCCGCACTCAGATGCACACGCTCGCCGATCTGCGCACACGATCCGACCAGGACGTGCGAGTCGATCATCGTGCCCGTCTCGACGTGCGCGCCGACGTTGACGTACGAGGGCGGCATGCACACCACACTGCTCGCCAGATACGCTCCACGGCGGATCGTCGTGCCGCCAGGCACGACGCGCACGTTGTCGGTCACCGCGAAGTTGCGCGGGACGAGCGTGTCCTTGTCGAAGAACGAGAACGGTCCGCTCGTCCGCCCCTTGGCGTCCCGCGGGGATTGGTCGGCCAGCGTGCCGAGGCGAAAGGCCTGCAGTATCCCGCGCTTGACCCACGGGACCGCGTGCCACGTGCCATCGGCCGACCGATCGGCGGCTCGCACGGTCCCCGCCTCGAGTGCGTCCATCAGCGCCTCGATCGTGACCCGCACGGCCGGGTCGTCGGCCGCGGCCTGCGCCGTCCCGCCCGCCTTGGCCAGTGTGTCGATCCGGATGCGCAGCTCGGCTGCGGCGGCGGACTCTGTCGATCCCGTCACGAGTTCGTCCTCATTCGGTGAGTGCGCCTGCGGCAACCAACGCCGCGCGGACCGCCGGCCGATGGCGGTCCAGCAGTGGGACCAGCGGCAGGCGATGCGTTGGCCCCATCAATCCGAGCAGGTGGAGCGCCGCTTTCGCTGGCAGCGGGTTCGATTCGACGAACGCGGCCCGCATCCACGGAGTGAGCGCGAGATGCGTGCTTCGCGCCGCCGCCAGATCGCCCGACCGCGCAGCACGCACGAGCGCGGCCATCCGCCGCGGCGTCGCGTTCGACGTGACCGAGATCACGCCGTCGCCGCCGGCCGCGACGACGGCGAGCGTCAGCGCATCATCGCCCGACAGTACGGAGAAATGCGCGGGACGCGCCCGCAGGATCTCGGTGATCTGCGCGAGGTCACCCGACGCTTCCTTGATGCCGGCGATGCCCGGCACCTCCGCCAGTTCCAGTGTCGTCGCGGCATCCATGTTCACACCTGTCCGTCCGGGCACGTTGTACAGAATCACCGGAAGCCGCGCCTCGCCGGCGATCGCGCGAAAATGCGCCGCCAGTCCGCGTTGCGGCGGCTTGTTGTACATCGGGACCACGTGCAGCAGGTGCGTGGCGCCCGCGGTTTCCATCTCCCGCGATTGGACGATCGCGCGGCGCGTGTCGTTGGAGCCCGCCCCCGCAACGACCGGCACCCGCCCCGCCGCCTGCTCCGCCGTAATCTGCACGACGCGCCGGCGTTCGGCCGTCGTCATCGTCGCCGCTTCGCCGGTCGTCCCGCACGGCACCAGGAAGTCGATCCCTTCGGTAATCTGCCACTCGACGAACCGGCGGAGTGCCGGCTCATCGACGGCGCCGCTGGCGTCGAATGGCGTCAGCAGGGCCGTCCCGCAACCTGCCAGGCGCTCCGTCACGTGGCCTGTCCCCCAGGCGCACCGCGCCCGCTGTCTGCTCCGTCGCGAAGCACATCATCCATCGTGAACACGCCTCCCCCCCCGCCGGAGCGCCCGGCCAGCCACCGGGCGGCGGCCAATGCCCCGTCCGCAAACACGCGCCGGTCACGGACGACGTGTTGCACCCGCAATTGCTCGAACGGTCCATCGAATATCATCTCGTGCTCTCCCGGCACGTGGCCGGCCCGAATGCTCGTCACCGGAACGACGCACCCCATGGCGTCCCCCACCACGCCCGCCACCGCGCGCGCGGTACCCGACGGCGCATCGATCTTGGCCGCGTGATGGGTTTCCACCAGATGCGGGTCGAACGAGCCGGCCGCACGGAGCGCCCGCGCCGCCGCCGCTGCCGCGACGCCCATGGCTAATGCGCCGACCGAAAAGTTCGGAGCCCACAGCATGGCGCCTCCGGACTGCTCGATCTCCGCGCGAAGTCCTGGTAACGCATCGTACCACCCGGTTGTCCCCACGACCACCGCGCACCCCGCCGCCATGCATGCTCGCACATGGGCCGCCACCGCGCTCCCCGTCGTGAACTCTATCGCGACGACCGCGCCACCGAGCGACGCCCGTGTGATCGCCTGCCCGCGCCCGATCCGCGCCCGCACGGGCCACCCATGACTGGTCGCCAGGGCGTCGACAGCCTGCCCCATGCGTCCGAGCCCCACGATAGCCAACGGCGGATTCACCGCTGCGGCAGCCGATGCCCCTTTCATTGAAGTACCTGGCCTCGCGGCGGTGCATCGGCGAAAAACGCCGTGTGGAGCCGGCGAATGGCCGGCGTGACCTGGTCCGCGTCCACGATGATGGTCAGGTTGATGCCAGTCGCGCTGAGTGACAGCATGTGAACGTGAATCCCCCGGATGGCCGCGAGCGCCCGGGCCATCGCATCGGTGTCGTCCGCCAGCCCCGCCCCGACGACCGCCACCACACCCCGCGCGCGCTCCACCGATGTATCACCCAGGGCCGCCAGCTCCATCAGGATCGCATCGAGCCGGTGGGTCTGATCCAGTGTGACCGAGACCGACACTTCCGACGTCGCCACCACATCCACGGACGTCCGGTGCCGCTCGAAGGTCTCGAACACCCGGCGCAAGAACCCCGGCGTGAACAGCATCCGCGAGGACCGGACTTTGACGACGGTGATCGGGGTCTTGCCGGCGATCGCGCTCACCGGCCGTCGCGGCGCATCGAAGGTGATCCGCGTCCCGGTGCCCGACGGGTTGTGGGTGTTGTAGACGTAGACCGGAATCCCCACCCGGACTGCCGGCGCAATCGTATTTGGATGCAGCACCTTCGCGCCGAACGATGCGAGTTCCGCGGCTTCGTCGAACCGGATCGACTCGATGACTCTCGCTCCGTCCACCACGCGCGGGTCCGCCGTCAGCATCCCGTCCACGTCCGTCCAGATCTCGATCGCCTCGGCGCCCAGTGCGGCGCCCAGCAGCGAGGCGGAGTAGTCAGACCCGCCCCGCCCGAGCGTGGTCGTGATCCCCTCGCCGGTCGCGCCGACGAATCCGCCGATCACCGGGATCCGGCCGGCACGCACCCGGGGCATGATGTGCTCGCGAGCCGCGGTCGCGATTGCGTCAGGCCGCGGCTCGGCTTTGGTGAACGTCGCATCTGTCAGGATGACCTGATGGGCATCCACCCCCTCCGCCGGCAACCCGGCGGCGCCGTATGCCGCAACGACCAGAAGACTCGACAACATCTCGCCCGTGGCCGCGATCGCATCGAGGGATCGGGGGGTGAGATGCCCGAGGATCGACAGCGCTTCGGCAAGGCTCGCGAGATCGTCGAGCAGCGGACTCATTTCCGAGCACAGCTCCTCCGCCGCCGCTCCCCGCCCCAGCAATTCCTCCGCCTCGGCGAAGTGCCGCGATCGCAATCCCTCGACCGCCTGCACCGCCAGAATCAGCTTCCCGGCCGCCGCCTGGTCCGCCATCGAGAGCAGGACATTCGTGACGCCCGAGAGCGCTGACACCACGACGACCGGCCCACGCGACATCCGCCCGCGCACGATTTCCGCCGTCGACCGGATGGCCGCCGCGGTTCCGACCGATGTGCCGCCGAACTTGACGACGATCATGGCACGCTCAGCGGACAATCACTGGAACGCTCTCACGGACTCGCGAACTCGCCGCGCGCCGCCAGCACTTCGGCGTTGAGCACCGACCCGCCAGCCGCGCCGCGGATCACGTTGTGCGACATGGCCACCAGACGCAGATCGAGAACCGGATCGCGGCGCACGCGCCCGACGGTCACCGTCATCCCGTTTCCCGCCATCGCGTCCCGTCGCGGCTGTGGGCGCGCGTCGGCCATCGTGACGACAAGCGGTTGCTCCGGTGCGGTCGGGAGGCCCATCACCGACGGATCGCCTCGCCACGCCGCGAGCACGTCCTGTGCCTCCGCGGCCGTGACACGCCGATTGAGCTTGACCGAGAGACAGGCCGTGTGACCATGCTCGACCGGCACGCGATTGGTGTGCGCGCTCACCGCGAACGAAGCCGGCCGGAACGCCACGCCATCCCATCCGCCCAGCAGCTTCGGCAGCTCGCGCTCGACTTTCTCTTCTTCCTCGCCGATGTAGGGGATCACATTGCCGAGGATATCCAGCGATGGCACTCCGGGATACCCAGCGCCCGACACCGCCTGCATCGTCGTGATGAAGACCTGCTCGATCCCGAATGCCGCCTGAAGCGGCGCGAGCGCCACGGCCGCGCCGGTCGCCGCGCAGTTCGCGTTGGTGACGATCGCCCCACGCCAGCCGCGGCGCGTCCGCTGAACCGGAAGCGCCGCCAGATGTGACGCGTTGACCTCCGGAATGACGAGCGGTACGTCCTCCTCCATCCGGAAGTTCTTGGCGTTGCTCAACACCACGCGCCCCGCACGCGCGAACGCGGCCTCGACATCGCCCGCGACACCCGCATCGAGCGCCGAGAAGACGATCGGTGCCTGGACCAGCGCTGGATCACAGCGCCCGACCGTCAGCCGGGCGACGCGCGCGGGGAGGTCAGACTCCAGCCAGTGGGTCGCCTCCCGGTAGCTCTTGCCCGCCGAGCGATCGGACGCCGCCACCTCGGCGACCTCGAACCACGGATGGTTCGCGAGCAGCCGGATGAACGATTGTCCCACGGCACCTGTCGCCCCGAGGATCGCGACCGGCCATTTGCGGCTCGGCGTTGCCGGATGGGGCGAGCGTGCGGCGCTCATGCGGCCAGCAGTGTGCGAATCAGCCGCTCGTACGCATCCACGCTGGCGCGCAGCTCCGGCAAGTCGATGTGCTCGTCCGGTGTATGCGCCACGTGGATCGACCCCGGACCGAAGAGCAGCGGCGTGCCCCACCGGTCGAGGAGCGGAATGTCGGAGGTGTACGCGACCGGCGCGGCGGTAAAACCCGGCACCAGGTGAAACCGTTGCGGCGGGATGTACGACCCGTATTCGATCTCCGCATTACCACCGACACACGCCTCGATGGCACGTTTCACCGGCGCCACATCACCGGCGAGCCGGAACATCAGCTCCGCTTCGGCGTGGCCGGGGATGATATTGGCCGCCGTGCCCCCGCGTATGACGCCGATGTTCACGGTCGCCGCCCCCAGCACGGGGTCCGTCGGGAGACTGAGCGCCTCGATTCGCGGAAGCAGCGCCAGCATGGGATCGATCGCCGACACGCCGAGTTCGGGATAGGCGGAGTGCGCTTCCCGGCCGCGCGTCCGCAGCGTGACCCGCAATGAGCCTTTGGCGCCAGTCGCCAGGTGACTCTCCGTCGGCTCGCCGTTGATCAGGAACCGGCTCGCCGCCGGCAGCCGGTTGGCCGAACGAGCACCGTCGGACCCCTGCTCTTCGCCAATCACGAACAACAGCCCGACCCGCTCCTCGCCGCCTGCCACCAGACGGGCAGCCGCCGCCATCATCGCCGCGGCGATCCCCTTCGCATCGCAGGCCCCCCGCCCATACAGCCGATCGCCCTCCCGCCGCGGAGGCACGTGCGGGGTCACGGTGTCCAGATGGGTGGAGAGCGTAACGCCGGCGCGACCCGACGCCGCGGCCCGCGTCGCCCATACGTTGCCGCGGCCCGGCGTCACTTCCTGGATCGTAACGTTCCAGTCTCGGCCCACAAGCCAGCGCGAGACGAACTCGACGACCGCACCCTCCTCGCCGCTCGGCGACGGGATCGACACCAGCTCGGCCGCCAGCGCCCCCGCGTCAATCGTCTGATCGTCGGTCATTGGCGCAATATTAGTCGCCTCGCGCCACGGGGAAAATCCGGCCCGGTGGATCGGCCGTCTCTCGCCCCAGGCGCCGCACCGTTAGTTTGTGAACAATGCGCAAATCGATTCAGTTGTTGCTGACCGTCGGCGTCGAGGGAGAGGACGAGCAGGCGCACGACTTCGCCCGCCGTGCAATCGCCGCGGTCCGTGACGCGGTCAAGGTCGGCCGGTCGCGCCATCCCGACCTCACGATCACTGTGCACAAAGCCGTCGAGGACCCCGAGTCGGCCTCGTCCTGACGCCCCAGTCTGTCGGCTCTCTCCTTTCTACTTTCTGTTCTTCTACTCTCTAGCCGGCGGCAAAGCGCCGGCTTGATGGCCTGGCCGCGCGACCGGATGCGCCGGGCCCCGGTCTGCCGCCTGGCTAAAGTATGCGAGCGCCGAATGCGCTCACGATCAGATCGACGGCCAGCTCGGCTGTGCTGTTGCGCTGGTCGAGTACCGGATTGATCTCCACCAGGTCCATCGCCAGCAACCGGCCGGAATCCGCGGCCATCTCGAGCGCGAGGTGCGCCTCGCGAAACGTCGCCCCACCGCGCACAGGGGTCCCCACGCCCGGGGCGTCGGACGGATCGACCCAGTCCGGGTCGCACGACAGATGGATGCCGCCGGTTCCGGCCGAAGCGATGGCGATGGCGTCCGACATCACGGCCCGAAGCCCCCGCTCGTCGATCTCGCGCATCGTGAACGCCGTGATGCCCAGCTCGCGTATGTGCTTGCGCTCGGGCGGATCGAGATCGCGGAGCCCCACCATGACGCACTGCTCCGGGCGCAGCGCGGGATGTGGTGTGGCGATCGTCGAGAGGCGGCGGTCGCCAAGCCCCAGCAGGTGCGCGACCGGCATGCCGTGCAGGTTTCCGCTGGTACTCGTTTCCGGCGTATTGATGTCCCCGTGCGCGTCGAGCCAGATCAACCCCACGCGCTCGCCGCGCTCGGCAAGCGCCGTCGCAACGCCAGCGACCGACCCCATGGCCAGCGAGTGGTCGCCGCCGAGCACGAGCGGCGTGACGCCGTCGCGCACTGCGGCCGCCGTCTCCGCCGCCAGCACGCGGCAGACTTCGGCCATCGCGACGAGGGTCTCCTCCGCGCGGTCCGCCAAGTGCTCGCGCTGGGACACGATCAGATTCCCGCGGTCTTCCACCTGATGACCCAGTCTCCGCAGTCGCTCTGCCAACTGGGCGATCCGGAGCGCCGACGGACCCATGTCGACGCCGCGGCGGGCGGC
This sequence comes from Gemmatimonadota bacterium, assembly GCA_021324775.1. Taxonomy (GTDB): domain Bacteria; phylum Gemmatimonadota; class Gemmatimonadetes; order Gemmatimonadales; family Gemmatimonadaceae; genus Palsa-1248. The sequence continues at coordinate 163,750 of JAJPIM010000041.1, read as the reverse complement.
GCCGAGGTCGAGCGGCACACCGATGATGCGAATGGAGCGGCGGGTCACGGGACGTTCGTCGCGCCTCGATGCGGATGTCGCCACCGCCGGCGCGGGGCGTGGCTGAGAGGGTTCTTTGTGCGGCACGCGCGGAAGCTACCGGCGGCTCGGGTGCGTACAAGGGCGCCAACTCTCGAAGTGGCCAGCGGGGCGCAACTCCCGGGTCGTGATCGCCGATGGCCTCCTACGGTGAGAGGTCACGACGACTTCACAGCCGCGTCCGTGGGAGTCGCCGTCAGAATGCCGCGCTCGATGTAGATCGGCCGGACGAGCCGCCCGATGGCCGGGAGCTGCGCCGCGAACCAGATCGCACCCGCAATGCACGCCAGACCGCCCAGGCGGATCGTACCCGGCGCGCCGATCCGGTCGGCGATCACGCCGCTCAGGAGGCTTCCGATGGGCGCCGTCCCGAGGAACGCCATGGCGAAGAACGCCATCACGCGGCCGCGGAGCCGATCGTCGACAACCGTCTGGATGATGGTGTTGGTGGACGCGAGGCTGATCATGAATCCCCCGCCCACGACCGGCAGGATGGAGAGCGATAGCCAGAGGGCATGCGAGAAGGAGAACGCCACCAGCCCGACACCGAAGAGGGCGCAGGCGATCGGAATGACGCGTCCGAGGCCGACGACCGACCGGCGCGAAGCCAGGTACAATGCGCCCGATACGGCACCCAGGCCGGACGAGGTCATGAGAAAGCCCAGCGTGTGGGCGCCGCCGTGGAGGACCCGCGACGCCACGGCCGGCATCAGGACTGTGTAGGGCATGCCCATGATGCTGAGCAGTGCGAGCAGCAGGAGCGCCGTGCGAACAGGCTGGAAGCCGGACACGTACGCGAACCCGGCCTTGAGCTCATCGATCATGCTGGCGCCACTGTGGTCGCCCGAGGGACGCCAATCGCGCATCGCCAGCAGCGACCCGATGACCGCGAGATATGAGATGGCATCGATCGTGAAGCACCATCCCTCGCCGGCCGCGGCGATGATCAGCCCGCTGATGGTGGGGCCGAGGATGCGGCTGCCATTGACCATTGTCGAGTTGAGAGCGATGGCATTGGCGAGATCCGCCGGCTCCGTGACCATCTGTACCACGAACGCCTGCCTGGCCGGCGTGTCGAACGCATTGATGACACCCTGCGCGAATTGCAGGACGAGGATGTCCGTCACCGAGATGACACCAGCGAATGTGAGCCACGCCAGCGCCGCCGACTGCAGCATCGACAGCGTCTGCGTGATCACCAGCATGCGGTGCCGGTCCCACCGATCGACGAGGACGCCCGCAAACGGCGCGAGCAGGAGCGTGGGGATCTGGCTGAAGAACCCGACGATGCCCAGAAGGAGCAGCGATCCGGTGAGGCGGTAGACCAGCCAGCTCGTGGCGATCCGGGTGATCCAGGTCCCGACGAGTGAGAGACTCTGGCCGCCGAAGTACAGGCGGAAGTTGCGCGACCGGAGCGCGCGCAGCACGCCTCCCGAGGCGTTGGCGGCGCGGAGCGGTCCGACAGGCCGTGAGGCGGCCGGCTCGTCAGGCATGCCGGAATATCGCTCGCCTGCGCGCCGGCGCGCGCGTCACTTCACACCGTAATACGCCTCGATCGCCCAGGTGATGACGTTGTCGACGAGCCGGCGGGTGTCGGGATCGAGCGGAAACTGAGCGTCACGATACGCCGCCCGTACGACCTGCTTCACCTCGATGACGACGCGCTCCGGCGGGTCGCCGCGCTGCTTGAGGTACTGCACGAGCACCGAGACGGCGTCCGAGAGCTTCCCCACGGCGGGGGTCACGGCACCCGCGTTTTCCCGCAGGATGTGTTCGAGCCTCGCGCGGCCGTCAGGGCGCCGGTGCGGCCCCCCGCTGGGCGGCGCGCTCTGGCTTGACGAATCGAAAGTCGGCAGGGGCGTGTTCGGCTGGCGGTGGACGACTCCGGGGCCGGGCTGCGGCCGGCGCGGCGAGCAAGGAGTGTCCACTCTTGCCTTCAGAACGGGCGATGTCAATGGGATTCGCCCCGTCCAATGCGGCGTTGGCACCGCCTTCCCGGTGCCGTGTGCGAGGTGCCGTGCGGGGGTGCGGATGTCCGCCCGGGACTGCCCGGTCAAGGCACGATCGCGTCCACGCCAATGCCGAACGTGAACGAGTTCACTTCGAGCGCGGAGTCGAACTGCCATCCGATGGTGCCACTGGATGCGCCAGGCGCGATGATCCCGTCGTATTCGAAATACTGTTGATCGGCCGCCGTGAACGTACCGGACCCGGTCGCGTTGCCGACCGTGACGACGCCGACCCCCGACAACGTGCTGGGACCCGAGATGAAGAACACCCGGGTGCCGTTCGCGGCCGGCGTCTGTCCGTCACTCGTGCCGATGGGCTCCCCCAGCATGTTGGTCACCGACGTCCACGCAGTCAGCGTGCGCACCAGCGTCATGACATTGTCAACGACCTGCACGGAGTCGAATTCGATCGAGACGTCCGTTCCCTGATTTTCGAGGATCGAATCCGCCGCGGTGACAGTGCGTTTGCCACCCGCCGTGCTTGCCGCTGCGCCCGTCGATGCGCCAGTCGCCGCGCGGGCGCTGGACCGGCATACGATCGACCCGTTGCTGCCAGCCGAGACGCCCGGGTCCGCCGCCGCGGTGGTGACCGTTCGCGGCGTGATCTGGACGTCGCATGTGAGTTGCGCATTGACGCCACCCGGGGAGGCCCGCAGCGAGTGCGCCACCGGGCCGGCCGACGAATCAGCGCACCCGGCACTCACTGTGACCGTCGAGAGCAGTAGGATGAGGTGCAGCCGGTTGATGATCATGATGCTCTCCCCCGTAGCTGGCGTGCGAGATGAGGTGACCGTGCTGCTCACCCGCGCGGTTCACCGTGCCGCCCACCGTGCTGCCGGATCGCGACCGGCGTGTCCACGACGGGCGTACACATCACCGACGCGGCAGCGCACCTCAGGGAACTGCACAAAAACGAGGCACGCCGTCGCCCGCCGGCACGCCGGTTAGCACTCTCTCAGACTCGCGCGGAGACCCGCAGCCGGTGCGCGCCACACGGTGGCGGCGGCTGTCGCGTGAATCCGTTCTCACCACCGGCGGATAATAGAAATCTCAGACAGTGATCGCAGTCACGAGCACAGCGAGCGCACTGCAGGCGCCGATTGGTGCGCGCCGGTGAGGTGCGGGGCGCTCCGGCGAATCCTGGATGGAGCAGCTGGGTGGCGCTGGCCGCGCGGCGTTTTCGTCGCGCGCGGCGGGCTGCCCTAGGGCGTGATGGCGTCCACGCCGACCTGAAAGTTGAACTTGGTCGCCGTTACGATCAGGAAGCTCCACTTCACTGAGGCGCTGGCCGCGCCTGGCTGGATGATGCCGGAGTACTGGAAATACATCTGGTTTGTCGTCGTGAACGTGCCCGTGCCGGTGGCATTGCTTATCGTGATCGTGCCGAGGCCACCACCGAGGACCGTCGGTCCGGATATGATGAACACGCGCGTGCCGTTCGCTGCCGGATTCACGCCATCGCTCGTCCCGATCGGCGTTGCGATGTGATTGACGATGCTGATATCCACGTTCATGGTGCCTGTACCGAGCACCACCGACCAGGTCGGCGTGTCGTAGGTGAATCCGATATCGGCGAAGCGCTCGAGGATGGTGTCGGATGCGAACACAATTCGATCCGCGCCCTTTCCACCGATGCTGGTGTCCGGCGACGGGGAGCATTCGAATGTCGGTGCCATCCACGCGTCCGCACCGATCGGGCGAGCGAAGTCGCTCTCGACGGTGACCTCACAGTCAACGAGACGGCTGACCACGTGATGGGTCGCCGCCGGCAACTGCGGCAGCGCGTGCGGACCGACCGACGCCGATGGATCGCCGCATGCCGCCACGGCAACCGCTACTCCGGCCATCACGAGCGAACGACAATGAAAACGACTCGCCATCCGGGCTGCCCTCGGCCGAATACCTCGGCCTCTTCAGACTGGGCACGCCGTTGATCCAACCGCCGGCAAAGTTCGTTCGGTGAAGTCCGCGCCCATCTGCTGACGCAGCTACGCCAGCGTGGTTACGGGTTCACATCACGAAGAAGTATGTTAGAAAGTTCACACGTGTCGGCTTCTCCCAAACAACGTGCGCGACGGATCAGTTCGGGTCCGAAACGGGTGGTAGGACCCGCACCTCGACGCCTTCGCGGATGTCGTCGGTCGGATTCACGACGAGCTTCGCGTCGCTGTCCAGCCCAGTCACCACCTCGACCCGGTCGCCGTAGTCCCGTCCCAGCTCGATCTTCTGGTAGTGGACGGTGTTGTTCGGCCGGACGATCGCCACCTGCGGACCGTCCGTGCGGATCACAAGTGTGTTGGCGGGTATGATCAGCGGCGGGCTGCTGTCGGTCACCGCGAATCGCACTTCCACGTACATGCCTGGCAGCAGCACCCCCTTGGGGTTGGGGATCTGTACCTCGGTCAGCAATGTCCTCGACGCCGCGTCGAGCGCGCGCGCATTCCTGGCGACGATCCCGCGGAACGCACTGCCGGGGAGTTCCCGTACGAGGATATCCGCCGACGCGCCGTGCTGCACCAGGTTGATCGCGCTCTGCGGCACGTTGACGTAGACGCGGACCGTATCCGTCCCTGCGACCGTGAACAGCGGCCGGCCGGTCGCGCTACCGGTGCCGCCCAGGGTCGCGCCTGCGCTCACCAGGTTCCCGACGTCCACGCTCCGCGATGTGACGACGCCCGCGAACGGTGCCGTGACGCGTTCGAAGCTCTGCAGTTGTTCGAGGCGTTTGTAGTTCGCTTCGCCGGACGCGAGGTTGGCCACCGCGGCGTCGTACGCGGCCTGCTTCTCGTCCACTTCCTGCGGAGTCACGACGGAGTCTCGAGCCAGCAGGACCCACCGGTCGGCGGTCCGCTTCGCGAGATTGAGATTCGCCCGGAGCTGCCCCAGGTCGGCTTTCGCCTGCTCCGACTGCTGATCGATCTCGGGCGACTGGATCTGTGCCAGCAGTTGGCCCGCCGAGACGCGCGCCCCGATGTCGGTGGTCCACCGTTCCACGTACCCGGCGGTCCGGGCATAGATCGGAGATTCGTGCAGCGACTCGATCGATCCGGGGAGCACGAGATCCGACGTCGCCCCGGCGCGCTTCGCCGGGACGACGGTCACTTCGATCGTGCCGTGGACGGACGCCGTCTCCGCCCTGAGTTCGCGCGCGTCGCGTACCCGGGGGATGATGCCCGCGACGATCAGCACGATGAACACCGTGGCGATGACCCCGCCGGCGAGCTTCATGGCCGTGCCTCCCCACCAGGCCCGGGGGCCGGCACCGCGCGCAGCGTTCCCGTTCGCCGCTCCGCTCTGCCGCGCACGACGCTGTAGACGACCGGCACCACGAACAACGTGAATACGGTCGCAATCATGAGTCCGCCGATGACCGCACGCCCCAGCGGCGCGTTCTGCTCACCGCCCTCGCCCAGCCCGAGCGCCATCGGCAGCATCCCGATGATCATGGCCAGCGCCGTCATGACGACCGGCCGGAGCCGCGTGAAGCCGGCGTCCGCGGCGGCTTCCACGGGTGTCCTGCCGGCCGCTCGCCGGTCGTTGGCGAAGGTGACGAGCAGGATGCTGTTCGCGGTCGCAACGCCCATGGCCATGATCGCGCCCATGAGCGACGGCACGCTGAATGTCGTGTGGGTCGCGAACAGCGCCCACAGGATGCCCCCGAGAGCGCCCGGAAGCGCCATGACGATGATGAACGGATCCGACCATGACTGGAAATTCACGACCATCAGGAGATAAACGAGAAGAATCGCGAAGGTGAGCCCGGCGCCCAGGTCCGTGAACGAGTTCCGCATGCTCAATACTTGTCCCCGCATGACGATCCGGGTTCCCCGAGGGAGGTTGCGTCGCGCGTTGTCCAGAATGCGGTCGATATCGGCCGCGACGCCACCCAGGTCGCGGTCCTGGGCGGCCGCGAAGATGTCATACACCGGCTGCACGTTGTAGTGGGTCACTTCGAGCGGGATCGTGCTCCGCCGCATGGAGGCGACGTTGCCGAGCACTTCGGGCGGCGGCGCAGACGCGAGCGGGACGTCGCGCGATGCATCGATCGCGTCGCCGGTCACCTGCGCGGTCGGTGACCCCACCGACGTCGCGTTGACCTCATCGAGTGATGTCACCCGGACCGGCGGGGTCTGCACCACCAGGTTGTACACGATGCCGTTCTTGGGGCTCAGCCAGAAGTTCGGCGCCGCCTGCACGGTCGAGGAAAGCGACGTGAGCACACTGGTCGCGACGGTCTGTTGCGTGAGGCCCAGCAGTGCCGCGCGGGTCCGGTTGACGTCGAAGCTGAGTTCCGGCGCCGCCACGACTTGCTGCAGCCGGACATCCACCGCGCCCGCGACGCCCCGCAGCTCGCTGGTGAGCCGCTGGGCGATCGCGTAGTTGCCGGGGTCGCGACCCACCACCTGGACGTCGATCGGCGCGGGAATCCCGAAGTTCAGGATCTGGCTCACGATGTCGGCCGACCCGAACGAGAATGTCCCCTGCGGGAAATCGGTTCGCAGGCGCCGGCGCAGGGTCTTGATGTAGTCCCACGTCGCGACGCGGTGGCTCGGTACGAGCGAGATCAGCACCTCGGCGTCCGCCGCGCTGATGGTCGGCGTGTCGCTCGTCGACAGGTTGATCTGGCTGTTGGGGAGGCCGATGTTGTCGAGGATGTCGCCCAGCTCGTTGGGCGGGATGACCACGCGCACCAGCCGGTCCACCGACGCGACGAACTGTTCGGTCTCTTCGATCCGCGTCCCGGCCGGCGCCCGGACGTGCAGCCGGATCTCCCCCGCATCGACGCGCGGGAAAAAGTCACGCCCGATGAACGGCAGCAGCAGCGCCGATCCCGCGCAGAACACGACCGCCGCGAGCGCCACCAGCCGGCGATGCCGGAGCGCGACTTCGAGGGCCCCGTGATACCGGTCTCGCATCGTCTCGAACCGCTCGTTGAACGCATTGTAGATACGCCAGACAATGCCCGTCCCCCCGGTCGCGTGGCCTTCCGCCCCCCCGGCCGCGTACATCGATGCCTCCTGCTTCAGGAGGAACTGCACCATCGTGGGCACGATGGTGCGCGACAGGAGGTAGGACGCCAGCATCGCGAAGATCACCGCCATCGCCAGCGGCGCGAATAGCGAGCCGACAATGCCGCCGAGGAAGAACACCGGCACGAAGACGATGCAGATCGCCAGCGTCGAAACGAACGCCGGCACGGCGATCTGCGAGGCGCCGTCGAGGATCGCCTGGGTCAGCTCCTTCTTCTGCCCGAGATTGCGATGGATGTTCTCGATTTCGACCGTCGCGTCATCGACGAGGATGCCGACCGCCAGCGCGAGCCCGCCCATCGTCATCACGTTGAGGGTCTCGCCGAGGGCGGCCAGTGTGATGATCGAGCACAGGATCGAGAGCGGGATCGACGTCGCGACGATGAGGGTGCTCCGCCAGCTGCCCAGGAAGAGCAGGATCATGAGCGCCGTGAGGCACGCCGCGATCGATGCCTCCCGCAGCACACCCTGAAGCGCGGCGCGTACGAAGATCGACTGATCGATCACGTAGCGGATCTCCAGGGCCCTGGGGAGCCCCGCCGCGACCTTCGGTAGCTCGTCGTGCACGCGTCGCACCACGTCCAGCGTCGAGTTGCCGACCGCCTTGAGGATGCTCTGCAGCGCGCCACGCGAGCCGTTCTCCCGAACGACGTTGGTCTGGACCGCGAAGCCGTCATGCACGTGGGCGACGTCCCGGACGTAGACCATCGCCCCATCCACCTGGCGAATCGGCAGGTTGTTCAGCTCATCCACCACGTCCGGCGTGTTGTTCAGCCGCACCTGGTATTCGCGCTCCCCCATCTTCACGGTGCCGGAGGGCAGCGTGAGATTCTGCGCGTTGATGGCGAGACTCACATCGCTCGGACTGATCCCCTTGGCCACCAGCGCGCTGGGGTCGAGGTCCACCATGATCTGCCGGACCTTGCCGCCGTAGAGACCCGGCCACTGCGATCCCTGCACGGTCGCCAGCTCGACGCGCAGAAAATTCGATGCGTAGTCGTTGATCTCCTGCTCCGACAGGGTCTTGCTCCCGATCCCGAGCTGCAGGATCGGCACGTTGGTGGCGTTGAACTGGATGATCAGCGGTGGCGTCGTCCCAGGCGGGAATGCGCGGAGCGCGGTCTGGCAGAACGCCACGACCTGGGCGTTGGCGGCCCCGATGTCCACGCCAGGGTGGAAGTAGATCTTGATCACGCCGACGCCGAACAGCGAGTTGGACTCGATGTGCTCGATGGAGTTGACCACGGTCGTGGCGAATCGCTCCGAGGGCGCGACGATCCGTTGCTCCATGTCGCGCGGGCTCATCCCCGGATAGACCCACACGACGTTGATGACCGGGCTGTTGATCTCCGGAAAGACGTCAGCCGGGGTCCGGATGATCGCCAGGATCCCGAAGATGATGACCAGAAGCGCCCCCACGACGAACGTGTAGGGGCGCCGGAGCGCAAGACGGACTATCCACATGCTGTAAATTTACGCGTGCCACATCGCCAACGCTGAATCGCGTCGCCACGCTGTCGCGAATCGGGAGTTCGTCGTCGCTCCGCTGCGCCATCCATGCGTGTGTTTTCGCACTTTGTGGGACGCCCCGGGCGGCCGGTTGCGCTTGCGGCGTTACATGATCGTCGTTCCGGCACGCCGGCGGCGCGGTGCGGCTCCTCGCCAACGGTCAGGGGTAGCTGATGGTAGCAGAATCGGGGCCGGGTGCAGGCGCCGCCCGGCGATTCACCACTTCGGGAGGCACATGGACGCCTGCGGATGTCCGCGAGTGAACACCACGTTCCTGGCGATGGCGGCGGCGCTCGCGTGCGCCGCCTGCGGCACGGGTCCTCTGAACGCGCCGACGACGGCCACGTATGACGCCGCATTTTTCTTCACCTTCACCAGTTCGGACACGACCGCCCCTCAGAACCGCAGCCTGTCGGTCACCGGCGGGATGATCCTCACGGTGAAGGGCACGAGCGGCATCCTCGAGGGAAACTACGCGTACGCCAAACGCCCGGCGGGCAACGGAACCATCGGGGGAACGCTCAGCCCGACCGATGCGATCACGATCACCCAGTTCGGCGACCCCGGCAGTGCCCTCGGCGCCACGACGCAGTTCCTGCACAACAACTGGCCGAACTGCGATTTCACCCAGGCGCAGCCCGTGCCGTTCAGCGGCTCGTTGACCGACGGCATCATCAGCTTGACCGGCGGCCTCACCGCACCCTGCACGTACACGATCAATCGGCAGCCGGTCACGCTGCAGACGAAAATGATCGAGACGGTGAATGCGAGTCCTGCCTCCGCCTTCGGGAACGGCGGCCTGTGAGCGCTCAGGCCAGATTGGCCGAGGCGGTGCACCCGTTCCCCACGTTGGTGGCGCCCCACGTGCTCGAACATTCCGACGCTCACCACTTTGTCGAACTGCCGAAGTGCCGATGTAGCGCTGAACCACGCCGAGAACACTCGCACCCGGGAAGCGGTCCACAGTATCGCTGCGCCGGCCTCAACTCGTTTGTTATGTCAATACGCTAACACGTTGATATAGTGAATGTTACAGCTTTCGGAGCCCAAGGTTGCTCGGGTCGGACGAGAGACCTGCTTTCATCCAAACTCGGCGATTCGCCGACGTGCGAAACTGATCGGCAGACGCGGGGGCGGAACGCGCGCTGGGCCCTCGCAGCCGACGGGGCCCGCGCCGGGGGATGCGCCGATTAAGGTGCGTCGTCTTCATACAGCGCCGCGAGCCGCGCGGCGCCCTGGTCGCCAGCGCTCATCCACACCCGGCGCGGCGAGGGATGCACCGAGCCGCACACCCCGCGGAGACGCCCGATGCCTGATGTACCGGACAAGACACCGGCGAAGAAATCCGATGACGCCGACGATGCGTGGCCTCACACGATGAGGCATTACAAGTGGGAGAAAAAAGAGCCCGAGGCCGGGGAGCCGGCACCGGACAACGACGCCACGCCGACTGCGCCGAGGCAGACTCGGATGGGAAACGGCGGGTAGCAGCCGGCGGTGTCAAAGTAAGAAGGTGATCGTCGCGCGGGACGCGCGCCGGTTACCGAAGCTGCGAATCGCGCTCACAGCCGGTGCAACGCCCGCCTGGACTGCGAGGGACCGGTCGCGACCGGCCCCTCCGGACGATGGCGCCACCAGTCACCATCGCGTGCCCGCCCTATTTATCGCCCGGCCCCTCGCGCGCGACACGCACCCGGATGGGTGTCCCCCACGGATCGCGGGTGACGATGCCTGAATCGCTGGACGCATCGCGCTCCGCCGCGTAGCCGGCACGCCTGATGCTCTCCTGGAGCGAAGCGAGGCTGGCGTCATCCGGTAGCTCGATCGTCCACTCGAGCAACCGCGCGTCGCCGGGCGCTGAGGGGACGGCTCCGGCCCCGGCCCACGTGTTCGTTCCCAGATGGTGGTGATAGCCACCAGCGCCGAGAAAGAGCGCGCCGGGATAGTGCCACACGGTCCGGTCGAAGCCGAGCGCCTCTGAGAAGAAGGCCGACGCGGTCTCGAGATCGCCCACGTGCAGGTGGACATGACCAATCGTGGTGCGTGCCGGCATGCCCGTCCACGCGGCGTCCCCCGCCGCCTGCATGAGGCCCGCCGCATCGATCGGATTGCTCGCCATCATCAACTCGCGACCCGTGCGCTGCCAGGTGTGCCGCGGGCGGTCGGCGTACACCTCGATCCCGAGGTTGTCGGGGTCCTGCAGGTAGAGCGCCTCGCTCACCAGATGATCCGCGGCACCGGCCCGTGCGCCGATCTGGCCGAGATGGCGCATGAACCTGCCGAGCGACTGGCGGTCCGGGAGCAGGATGGCGAAGTGGTAAAGACCGAGCTGTCCGCGACGCGCCGCGGGACGCGCCCCGGGACGTTCGTGAAGTTCCACCAGGGGATTGTCATCGCCCTGCGCGGCGAGCACGGCGTGCGAACCGTGACGGCTCACGACGCGGAGTCCGAGCGTCCCCTGATAGAACGCGAGCGAGCGCTCCAGATCCGCTACCTGCAGGCGGACTCGGCCGAGTCGCGTCGCGTCGCTCAGCCGGTACCCCTTGGGCGCTTCACCGTAACTGCCGGAGACGGCTGCTTCTGTGTCTGTCATGCTGTCCTGTGTCGCTGCACCGGTCGTGCCGTGGCCGCTTCCGTGAAGGTGTAACAACCGCACAACGGAGTCGCCAGCGGTCACTCTGGGTCGAGTGTCGCGCCACCAAGTCCGCCTACTTCCCCGAAGATCTTGGGCCGCCTACAGATCGCGGCGAAGCGGCACGGCCGCAAGGCCAGGCGGTCCACTGGCACTCCTCGCCGCAAAGCCACGCCACGCTGACCGGAGCGACGGTCGATTGAGCTTTTCCGCTCGAATGGGTAAAATCGGCGAGCCGTTCGTCTTTGCCGACCCGCTCACGCCGTCCCGGCTGTCGCTCCCTACCGGCTGGGACCAACCGCACGGAGGCACCTCCCCATGATGCGATCCATCCCCCTGTTGTCGATTGCCGCCCTCCTCGGCGTGGCGCCTTCGCATCCCGGCGCCCCCACTGCCCCGTCGGCGGTGGCAGCGGACAAGCAGATCTGGACGTCGGTGATCGGTTACGTCACGGCGGCGGCGGAACAAGTACCCGACTCGAGCTACTCGTACCACCCCGTGCCAACCGTGCGTACCTTCGGCCAGCTCATCGCGCACTTAGCCGGATCGCAACACATGTTCTGCGCGGCTGCGCTTGGCGACAAGGCGACCGCCGAGGACGACATCGAGAAAACCACCACGGATAAAGCCGCATTGGTGGCGGCGCTCAAGGCCTCCACCGAGTACTGCCAGAAAGCGTATGCGATGAGCGACGCCGAGGCGATGAAGCGGCCGACCAAGCTGTTCGGCGGGGAGCAGTCCGCATTCTGGGCGCTGGTCGCAAACACGGCGCACGACGACGAGCACTACGGCAACATCGTTACGTACATGCGCATGCTCGGCATGGTCCCACCGTCGAGCCAGCCGCAGGCCCGCTAACGCGAATCGAGAGCCCGCATCCACGATCGTTGTTCGACCGCGTCGGTTGCTCTCGGTGTTGTCTATGGCCCGCTAGGGAAGACGCTACGAGCTGGTGTCGCTCCGCTATGGCTGTCACGTGGGCGCCAGCATGGCGGCCATGTTGGCGGATCCATGAGGCCTCGAGTACCGTTCGGGGACTATGAAGATCCGCGATTCAAACGCCGAGCAGGCGGCGATTCTGACGGTCGCCCGCGAGATCATTAACGAGATCGGCGTCAACGCGCCGGATGCACTGGAGTCGGTGGTCGCGGACCGCATCGCATTGCTCGTGAACAAACTGGTGGGCGCGGAACGCGAGCGCTGTGTGCGTCTGTGTCAGGAGCGAAGTGACCTGTGGAGGAACACGGCCATGGCGTCCATAGCTGGACCGGCTGGGCGCGAGGAGAGCCGGGCCAGAGGCAATGAGGCGTCGTACTTGGCTGATCTGTTGGTCAGTGGGTAACTGCGTCCCCGTCCTACTCTGCCAATCTCAGTTACACGCGGATTGGCCAGAACATCAACCGTCGAGATTGAACAGCTCCTGAAGCGCGCTTAAACAGTCACTACCGGCGTCGCCAACTGTACCGACGGCGGCACCGTCACGGCTACGGTCACCGGAAACTCGCTCGCCTGGGTTTGGACCTTTCCTATGCCCGGCGACACAGACATGACAACGCTAACGAGGCGGTAGTCCGGCGAAATCCGTTGCGGTGGTGCAGTGCACCGACTTGGACGTTCCGCGCCATCTCTGAAGCCATAGAAATGGCGGAGACTCCAGAGTATGGGAACGCCCAAACGCCGCGGGCGAGCGCCGCAACCGACGAGTGAAGCGCCCTCAGGGCTTAGGGGACATCGGCTGCCACAACTCGATCTTGTTCCCATCCAGATCATAGATCCAGGCAAAGCGACCGTAGGATGCATTCATTCGTTTGGCGTCAATCTTTACTCCCTCCTGTTGTAGCCGGCCGAGCAACGCATCCAGATCGTCCACGATGTAGTTGACCATGAACGGTTGCGCGGCTGGGATATAGTCAGTGGAGGCGGGGAAAACAGTCCAGACTGTCACGTGTTCCTTTTGCGGGTCGTCGCGTTCGCGCCACGGAAGCATCGCGCCCTGGCCCTTGTCAGCGAGTCCAAGATGCTTCGCATACCATTCGCGCATCTGATCGCGATTAGCGGATTTGAAGAAGACACCGCCGATTCCCAGGATGCGCCCGCGCTGCGCCGTGTCGACAGGCGGCCTTGGGCTTTCAGGTTGCCGAGACTGCACTGGCTGTCCTGCTCTTGACCAGGCCGAGACAAGCAACAGCGACCCGAGCGCAATTGTGCTCCAGGCCAAGCCCGTCGATTTTCTCTGAGAATCACGCCTGGGCGTGGCTTCGGGTCGCGTTGTGAAAGGGCCGTTGGTTGCGTTGGTCTTCGCGCTGTTTACCATTTCTGATCCAGGTTGAGGATGTGCTGCACGACGGGGTAGCCCCGTGTAGCGAACCAGAACGCGAGCGCAACGACGGAAGTGCACTCGCCTGACCACGCGGTCAACTACTCTTGCTCGTCTCCGACGGCGTCGGGAAGCGTTCTTGAATCCACGCCTCCCAGAACGGGGGCTCGCGGGCGACGATCGCGGCCGCCTGATCGCCGTAGAGGTAGAAGCTCAGCGTGACCATGCTCTGGCCGCCGAAGTTGACGGCGCCAAGGGCGGCGGCGCCCGGCCCCGGCTTGTCGAGACGCAGCAGGGCGTTGCACGGACTCTGGGTGACGTGCTCCACTACGCCGCCGAGCACCGGGACACCCGCCGGGGCGGCCCAATGCCGCCCGGCACTCACGCCTTTCAGCCCGAGTGCCACGGTCAACGTTTCCCAGGCCTCCGCTTCCGTTCCCGCGGCGGGGGCCATCCACTGCATCATCGCGGAGCGTTGGCCGCGGAAGTATGTGAGATAGATCCGCAGGATGCGGAAGTAACCCGGCCATCCGGATTCGGTGCCTTCCAGTTGGTTGTCCCAGTCGTCCGTGCTGGCGAAGAGGCTATGGACCACACGGACGACGCAAATGCCCCCTGCGCGCGCTTCGACGGTCCACTCGTCCGCGATCGGCGGCGAGCCAGGGACCCAGCCACTGGCCTCGGCGGCAAACATCCGCGGCGGATCCCAGGCCGTCACGACGGAACGGGACTCCATGCCCGGGCCGAAGTTCAACGTCACCGCAACGGGCTTCCCGTCTCGCTCCTCGAACTCCGCTGGCACGAACCAGGACGAAATACCTGGCCCGGTGGCGATGGCCTGCCAGACTTCCTCCGGCGTGCCGGGGACCTCGACTTCGACTTGGACGGAATGGCGGCCGGAGGCCTCTTTCTTCACGCTCATAGTGGCTCCTTGCGATCGGATTTCTGCGGGAGGGGGTACGCCACGACCATCAGCCGATGCGCGCGGCCGCCGGGAGCGGATGCATCGTGGTACTTCCCAACCAGTCGCGTGACGGCTTCGGCGAGTTCACGGCTGAACGCCGCCCGGTCCGCCGCCGAGCGGAAGCGAATCTCGGTATCCACCGCGAGTGTGGCCAGGCGTTTGCCAGTTGCTGTCGCACGACGAACGAGGTCGCCCACCTCGCGCACGACCCGTGCGCCCAGGGCGATGAGATAGCTCGCGGACAGCCTGTCGATTTCCCGATCCGGATCCGCGGCGACTGGACCCAGGGCGCTCGGCGAGACGACGTAGGACGCGGCCGTCGCCACGAGCAGCCGTTCCGTCAGCCCGCCCCACTTGCGTTTCTGGGCCAGCCGCACCAGCCCGTGCGCCTCCAGCGCGTGCACGTGGTAGTTGACTTTCTGCCGAGCGAGGCCGACGCGCGTGGCCAAGGTGGCCGCCGAGGCGGGCACGGCGAGCTCGGAGAGGAGCCGGCTTCGCATGGGCTCCAAAGCCACCGTCGCGGCCGCGGGATCATCGATGACGTGGATGCCGAGCACGAGGAGATAGTAGCATTGACAACTTTTATTGTCAAGCTGGCTCGAGGCTCGCCGGCCGGCCATTCCAGGAGAGCGTCTTGAGCCGAGATCCATTCCCCTGCACTTCGGCGGCCGCACTAACGGATCTCCGAAGGTTGAGCGCCGCCGGCGGGGTGCCCACGCAAGCCACAATGTGAGGACACGTGAGGGCGGACTGGCTGAACGGGAACCACGGCATCATGTTCTCAGCGTGACCACCGCCGCCGCTTTCCCAGCGCCCGTCTATCGAGACACGGTGCTTGGGCCGCTGTTCGAGAACATGAAGCGTCACCATTGGCGCCATCTCATGCGCGTCAATGACGCGCACGCCGTCATGCTGGCCGAACAGGGACTGCTCACGGCCGACGAGGCCGCGGCCATCCTCAACGCGCTCGAGGCCATCGAGACCGATGTCGCGTCCCGGCTCGATGAGGTCGGAGTCGGCTCGGCGGAAGAGGATCTCTTCTGCGTGATCGAGGACGACCTTCGGCGCCGCCTCGGCATTGCCGTTGCCGGCCGCCTCCACACGGGGCGGAGCCGCAACGACATCGATCACACGCTGTTCAACCTGGCGCTCCGGGACAAGGTCCTCGCGCTGTCGGAGGCGCTCGTACACCTGATCGATGGCGTGATCGCGGTGGCCACCCGTCATCGCGACACGCTGGTGGTGGCGTACACGCACGGCCAGCCTGCGCAACCGACCACCTGGGGACACTACCTCGCCGCGCTGATCGAGGTGTTGCTCCGCGACGTGGACCGCCTGTCGCAGGCTCTGCGCATGGTCGACCAATCCGCCATGGGAGCGGCCGCCATCACGACGACCGGCTTCCCGATCGACCGCCCGCGGATGGCGGAGCTGTTGGGCTTCACCAAGGTCCAGGAAAATACCTATGGCTGCATCGCGGCGGCCGACGGCACGACCGGCGTCTACGCCGCCCTCAAGGTGATGTTTCTCAACATCGGTCGCTTTGTGCAGGACCTGAATCAATGGGCGGGGTTCGAAGTCGGCCAGTTGCATGTGCCCGACACCTTTGTCCAGCGCAGCTCGATCATGCCGCAAAAGCGGAATCCCGTGCCGATCGAGCATCTCCGCGTCATGTGCTCCCTCGGCGTTTCCTGCTGCGACGGGGTCATGCTCGCCGTGCACAATACGCCGTTCACGGATGTGAACGACACCGAGCACGAGGCCCAGGAGACGGGCTACCGTGCCTTCGACACCGCGGGACGGGTCGTCGCGCTGCTCAATGGGTTCTTGGAGGTAGCGACCATCAATACGGCCGTGGTCCGCCGCCACATCGATCAGTCGTATATCACGATCACCGAAGTCGCGGACTCACTGGTCCGTGCCGAAGGCATTTCGTTCGGACAGGCGCACAGTATCTGCTCGTGGCTGGCGCGTCACATGGGCGAGCAGGGCGAGACCCTGGCGACCGTTCCCTATGCGGTATTCGCGGCGGCATTCGCTGCCGCCGTGGACCGCCCCCCCGGCCTGGCCGAAGCCGAGTTCCGCCGCATCGGGACTCCGGAGCACTTCATCGCCGTGCGGACCCACTGCGGCGGGCCCGCGCCGGCACCGATGGACCGCAGTCTGGCGGGCTATCGAGACCAGGTCGAGATCGACCGGGCGCGGCTGGCCGACCACCACCGGCGAATCGAGGCGGCGGCGGTGAAGTTGGCGGATCGCGTAGCGCATTGGCAGCGCACAGCGAGAAAGTAGGGAGGCCTGTTCGGCGACGTGGCCACGGGGCGCTCGTCCGGCGGCGATGCAGACACGCGCGGCCCGTGAACCACGACTCCGCACGACCACGTTAACACAGCAGCGCGGGGCTCGTTTGGTCGGGCACTCCCGGCAGTCTACCGCGGCGCCACAGCAGATCTCGGGACCGAGACCGGCGGCGAGGAGGTCGAAGCCACGCCGGCGGCCGAAACCATAGCATCCAGGGAGACAGGTCACATGTCCGAAGACATCGATCGCCGCCGCTTCTTTGGCGCTGTGGCTACCGGCGCCGCGGCAATCGCCGTTGCGCCGGCCAACCTCTTTGCGGCCGGCGTTGCCGCGGCGCAGCCCCGGACCATTCCGTCATCGAGGGATCCGATCACGAAGCCGGCGCCCCACGCGTCGTTCGGCCCGCTCAAGCAGATCGATGCTGGCCTGCTGAACATTGGCTACGCGGAAGCTGGGCCCGCCAATGGTCCTGCGGTCCTGCTGCTGCACGGCTGGCCCTACGACATACACAGCTTTGTCGATGTCGCTCCATTGTTGGCTTCGGCAGGCCACAGGGTGATCGTCCCCTACCTGCGCGGCTACGGTACGACGCGCTTTCTCTCCAGCGAAACGATGCGGAACGCCCAGCAGTCAGCCGTCGCACTCGACATCATCGCGCTGATGGATGCGCTCAAGATCCGGACAGCTACCATTGCCGGTTTCGACTGGGGCGCACGCACGGCGGACGTGATGGCAACACTCTGGCCGGAACGCTGCAAGGCGATCGTTTCCGTGAGCGGCTATCTCATCAGCAGCCCGGCGGGCAACCAGGTGCCGTTGCCGCCCGAGCCGGCGTTCCTGTTTTGGTACCAGTACTATTTCGCTACTCCAGTCGGCAAGGCCGGCTATGCGAAATACCTCGGCCAGTTCAATCGGTTCATCTGGCACCAGGCTTCGCCAAAGTGGAATTTCGACGACGCTACGTACGACCGCACAGCAGCGTCCTTCAACAACCCCGACCACGTTGACATCGTGATGCACGACTATCGCTGGCGGCTAGGCCTGGCCGACGGCGAGCGGAAATATGACGACCTGGAAAAACGGCTGGCCGCACTTGCTCCCATCACGGTGCCCGCGATCACCATGGAAGGCGACGCCAACGGCGCGATCCACGCGCCCAGCGCGGCGTATCGGAACAAGTTCTCGGGCAAATACGAGTACCGCCTCATCACGGGCGGCGTCGGCCACAACCTGCCGCAGGAAGCTCCGCACGCCTTCGCCCAGGCGGTCATCGACGCCGGCGCTCTTTGATCGGGAGAACGCCAAACAATCACGGCGGCACTGTCTCTCTCAACGTTAGCTCCAACGAAAGTCAGGCATTACATCCAGCGTGACAGCAGGAAAAGAGCCACCTGGCCAACGAGAACGGCAAGCGCACACCCAAACGTCAGCAAGGTCAGTGGTGCCCTGGGCCGTCGCACCAAGGCCGCGCCCGCAAGTCCCGTGGCCGCGATCGGAGCCACCAAGGCAACGACGAGCGCAACGAGCATGACCGTACCGATGCCGGGAATGTGCCTGATGTCGAACGGCGATAGGCTCATCAACAAGAACATCAGCCAAATCGCGGCCCAAATCGCCAGGCACGAAACTGAGGCAGCTCGCAACGACACTGTAGCCAACCTTGAGTTTGATGCCTCACCGTGAGACGCAGCGACGCGGGGTGGCTGCATCATTGGTGCTTCACCGGATTCGGATTCGCTGAGCGATGGATCCAGCCACGCTACAGATATCGCTCGCGCAGGATTGCCACGTGGTGGGCCACGTGGCCCGCGGCGAGGAATGCTAGCGCCCGAACCGTGAACGGGTTCCCACTCGCCGTTCCGCTTTTCACCCACGCGTCGGACGGCAAGTTCCGAAAGAACGGAATCGTCGCCAGGCGAACGGCGCGAAACTCTTCGACGTGCCGCTCCCAGGGAATCTCATCGGCATGCGCCGATCCGGCCGCCGTGTGCTGGTCGAAGCTGGGCAGCGGGCTGTCGAAGCCGCGGGCAAACCAGAGGGCACGGAACACGAATAAGCGCTCCGTATCACTCAGGTGGTTGAGGACCTGCCGAATGGTCCACTTGTCCGGCGCATAGCGGTGACGCGACGTCTCTTCCGAGATGCGCGACCACAACGCGGCCGTCTCCTCCGACTGCCTCTCGAGCACCGAAATGATGTCATCGTCGGCGATCCGGTCGATGAAGGAGAAGTAGTAGGGCGTGGCTTCACCGGGCTTCGGACGTCCTTTCATGCCACAACGATACAGCCTGCCCAGAATCTGGAGAAGGTGAGAAGGTGAGTTAGTTGGCTTTTTTGTCGGTCACAGGCTGTACGCCAGCAGGTGCTTGGGCTCGTAAAGCATGATGTCGTCCGCGCCAGGTACGGCCAACATGACCACGAGTCCGTATCCGTGATCCTGAACTTCGCCGTGGAACTCCGCTCCTTTGCCCTTGAGTTCAACGACCGTGCGTGTGATGTCGTCGCACATCAGGGAGATCTGATGGTGCCGCGGCGATTCGTACGTCTTGCCATCGTAGACGCTGTGGGTCGGGTGCACGCCCATCTCGCTCCGCCCGGTCTTGAAGATGAGCCAACCCGCGCCTCCACCGGGCAGATCCTCGACGTAGGGCCAGCCGAGGACGTCGCGAAGGAATGCGCGCGTTGCGGGGGCATCGTCAGAATAAATCAGGGTGTGGATGCTCGTGATCATTAGAGTGTCCGAGATTGGGTAGTGGCATTTAATAGATGCCCGCGCCCAGATGCCGCAGTCGCTGAAAACCGCTACCACTGACACTACCAGTCGTAAGGTTGCGTCGAAGTCGCGCTAGCTAGCTCCATGCCAGGGGCGGGTTTCGAACCCGCATGACCTTGCGGTCAAGGGATTTTAAGTCTGACCGATCGCTGGGGTTACGGTGCTCGTTCGGGGGTCGCGCCCCAGTTGAGCGCGGAATCAGCGTGTTTACCGTGTACGGCTGTATCCGGTTGTCTCACACGTACGCTACCAATTCCGCTACCAGTAGGCGAGCCCCGTTCTATCGGGTTACCTGCACACGGACACCACCTGCTTGGCCACAGCCCGAAACGCCGCGGGCCCGGAAGTGTGGACAGCCATAAACTGAGAGCATGTTCGCGTGACTGCGGCCAGGGTCGGGTTCATCCACGCCAGTAGATCGACAGCGCGATTGAAATACGCTGTTGGTGACCGATCCCACACCGGATGGTGGTGAGCAATATCGTTCCGCATATTCCGTAACGCGTCAAACGCCCTTGAGATGTCACTCCGATTTCGGTGGCTTTTGGGACAATAGGCGAACGCGGTGGTGGCCCGCGGCCACAGACGCGGACCAGCCTTATTTCCCTGCTCGTAAGGGGCGTCGCAGAGGCGAACCCAGAAGCCAAATCCCAGTTGAGATATGAGGTGTCCAGGGGTGTGACGAGTGCCAAGGTGGTGAACCGCGTTCGCCACATCCTCCGCTTCGGCGCGCTTGAGTAGGGTTGGGTTCGCGTCCAGCCAACACGCGACCGTCTGATATTTCAACCCCCTTCCCCGCGTTTCCTGCTCCCCGATGTTGTAGAGCGCGTTGCGAAATGCAACTTCAACGATGTGGAATACTGGATGGAGTTGCGCGCAGAGTGCGAGGTTCCACAGATACCTTGCGGGCGCATCTTCACTGTCTAAGTCGGTCTCTAGGCTGTAAGCGGCCAGCCGCTCGGCTGAGAGTGACCGACACAAGCTGCGATACGTCATACCAGGAACGGGCGGGACAACAGTACTGGAAGCCTGCTCGGAGGCCATAATTCGACCGCAAGGTGAGGCCCGCTTGTCGCAAGCCGTGGTGGCTGATAGTATGTAGGTACAATTCCCTGGGCCGTCCTATACCGCCTGCGCGCAAGCGCGGCAGCATGACGCCGGGGTGACGAACCCCCAGCTTCGCATTGCGAGGTTGGGGGTTCGCGATTTCTGGTAAAACCCGTCTCTGCGTCCCCCCAGACGTCATCTGCTCAGTGGACCAGCGGATCTACTCCGGAGGATCTGCGCCTTTTTGCGCTGCCTGTGCAGCTTCTGGCGGGACGCCCGGCCGCATCTAGGCGAGCAATATCTGCATCGGGGCCCGGCCGAAACCTTGAGGAGGGCCGTGCAATGCGCGCATCGCCGATCCCCAGCGACCTCTTTGTACAGGCGAAGATACTCGGCCAAGTCGAATAGGCGGTGCGCCTTTTCGTAGTCCTCCGGCGCCGGTAAGCCGTCGAAAGTGATCTTGCCCCCTATCAGCACGAAGCCCGGCACTCGAAGGGGATACCGGTCCGGATCGTTGAGGAACCGCCAGTGGTGTAGAGTGTGTTTCCAATCGATCCGGCCGAACGCCGCTGGGTCGTTGCTGTCCGGCACGAGCGTTTGTGAGCCGGATAGCCAGATTGCTGAGTTGTATCCCGCTCGCATCTCGGCCCGGTCGGCGCCAACGAGCAAAGCGAGGACAGTTTCACCGCGCGAACGAAGCCCAAATGCCGCGCGCGCTATTCGACGCTGCCATTTAGGATTTGCGGTCGCCAACACAGTATTCTCGACCCGTTCAACAAAGCCCTCGATCGCCTTGCGCTTTGCCGTGAGTTCCTCGGTTGTCAACGCGGTCAGAATGCTGCTCCAAGTGCGGCGGTGCCAACCTGCCGGTTGAGCACCGACCGGCGAACGGCCCCAGATTTCCGAATTGACATCAGCCAAGTCTTCGCGGGCCTGCCGAGCTACGACGACTGCGTCGTTTTCCTCATAGATGTTATCCTGCTCGAGACAGTCCTCGACGATCGCCGTCTCCATCTCGGCGTAGTCCTGCAGTTCGAGCGACGTCCAACCCTTGCGCTGCAACGACGCCAAGAGCCCGATGCGACTTGGTAGGTAGAGCGGCACCCCCAGCTCCGTCCCGTCGTCTCCGGCTCCGCCCCGCCACGTAAAAAGATGGGCCGCCTCCATCTCATCGAGGCGCTCGAGTGAAACGACCTCAGCGGTTTCTCGCTTAACCCATTCTGGCACTAACGACCGAGGAACCAGCACCCGATTATCGAACAGAGCGAACGAGATCGGAGGCGTGTCAAGCGTCCGCATCCATTCGTCGTATGCCTTCATCAGTTCAGCGTGATCCAGCATGTGTAAATCTCCGGGCTTACAGGCCAGCGGCGAAGTTCCGTCGACTGCCGATCCCGCCAAGCATTGCTGCTCGCCGCTCCACGCGGAAGCGTAACGCGGGTAGCGGTCACCGGAATGAGGTGCCTAAGCCTCCGAGGCCGCGGGCGGTGACGCGTGTGTTGGCTCCGGGGAAGGAAGCAGCTCGGCGTGCGGGCGCGGCGGCCGCTCGCCCGAATGCGGATCGTGATGGCCATCGGGTGCCGACTGTCCATCGCCCGAGGGGGGTACCCGGTCGTCATCCGGCAAAGCTGGCCCGTCATTGGCTGATAGTGGCACCGTATCGCCCGGCATCAACAAGCGGTGGTCCTTCGGAACCAGCAACGCGTGTGGCGGCGAGGCGGGGTCGAGGAATGGCTCGATCGCCTGAACCACAGCCGCCGGAAATAGATCAAATCGCTCGGCGACCCGGACACCCCAGGGGGCGAAGGTGCCCATCGCCAATGCAACAGTGCACGCATCGGCAAGCCGTTCAAGCCGACGCCAGCCCACTCCAATCTTCCTGACAACGCGAACGTCCTGGTACGGCAGCAAGGCCGCGGGTGCGCCAAACCACCTGGAGGTCGCCTCTTGGCGCGCCACACCGAATGCGGCAGGCCCGGTCAGCGGATACTCGCGGAACCCCCGCTCCATCAGCTCGACCTGGTCCAGCAAGAATTCTCGCACCGCATCCGGTAGGTCTGCCCCTACGACCGCCTTTCGGATCTGAGCCACGAGGAGGCGGGCCGACTTCAGAACCTCCTGCGGAATCTCGCCCGTGGTCTCGGGCAGAAAATCACCCAACGCCTCGAGTGTAGCGAGCAGTCTGGCGTCTACGTGGGCGCTGACCGTCGAGTCCCACCGGCCGCCCGGTTCGTTGAACGAAAACATCCCCTCAAGGGGCTTGAGGATCCATTCGTATTTCTTGCCCTGGGGCACTCGCGTGAGGTCCCTCCGAAGTTCATCGACTTGCCGTCGGCAGACTCCGACCATGCGGGCGACTTCGACATTCTTTCGCCACCCCTCAAACTCGGAGACATCAACGACCATCGGCCAGATCTGCATCGCTGGATCAGAGCCGCGAAGCTTTGAGATCGCCTGCGCGAGTTCGTTAAAGCGGGTGGCGGAGCTATTCGGCACGGCGTCCTAGATGTCAGGCTCTCATCGTGGGCGGCTAGGTCCTTCCAGGCCGACCGGTCTCAGACGGTCTCGTATAATCGTAGTAGCCGGGCCCGGCGGCCGCCCGGAGCGGGATTGAAGCCTCAGAGATACCTGTCGCCTAACCGCTTTGAACCCTGGAAATGATCATCTGCTCAAAGGTGCCATTTGAAATACACTCTTGGGTGACCGGATTGCCGTTGATGTCGTAAGACACCGCGATTGCCGTCGTGTTGATGCGGATGGTGCTCGAGTCGCCGAGGGCGGCTACGAGCACGTTGAATCGCATCGGCGCCTGATGGTTGACGGTTATGCCTGACCAACGGCAGTTGAGCAAGTCTTTCCGATGGGTGCGGCTGAGCGACATTGGACCGCTCACGATCAGACTACTGCTGCTGCGTGCGGGCGCTTTCATTCACCGGATGCCAGACACGCCGCGGCGACCACCTCGAGCTAAAGCACGGAAGATGGTCCGTATCCATCGAAGGCGGAGTTTGCGCGTCGGTACAAGGCCGGTACGTCGCGATGACGGAGGATTGGGCCACCGCCATCGTGGCGGCGCACGTGATGGCCCTAGCGCCAGCGGCGCTGCTCTTTCCTGGCATCACCCCGGCCGGTGCGCTCGCCCAGCACCACACGACTGCGAAGGCGCTAGGGCTCCCAAGGACGGTCCGCCGCCATCGCCGGCATTCGTTCGCGGTGATGCACCTCAAGCGCGGGCGCGATCACCAGTGGCTTAAGAACCAGCTCGGCCACGCACCCCAGTCGACCCTGATCTACTCGGTCTACGGTACCTACATCGGCGCGCAATAGCTGACCGCGGGCCACCCTGCCCAGATGCCACAATCAAAAAAAAGCGCTACCACTGACGCTACCAGTCGTAAGGTCGCGTCGAGGTCACGCTAGCTAGCTAACTCCATGCCAGGGGCGGGTCTCGAACCCGCACGGGGTTTCCCCCAAGGGATTTTAAGCCGCTCTCCTGCCGGGCACGCGATCAGCGCGCGTGCTGTCCACGGGCATACGGATGCATTGGGGTGCACCAGCATGCAGCCAAGTTGCCCAGTTATTTGCCCAGTTGGTCCGCGCACCTTCGCCTTCGATCCACTGGAAGCACGACGGTCATATGGCCCCCCTCCATCCGGAGACGCCCCGCGGCGCCGACGTGGTATTCCCCGGAGTGTGTGGCGGCCCACACGAGAGGTTATACCAAAAATCTGGGCCGAGAAAATCGCTTGCTCCCTGCTTACGGTTCGGTCGGACTATCTGCAAGCGTTGCCACACCACTGGCGAAATACGGGCCCTCGATAGCCGTCACTACGCTTTCGACGAGCCGCGACAATATGTGCAGCGTTGGGACCACTGAATCGCCTGTGAAGAACTTCGGTTCTCGGAACGCTATTGCCCCTGAGGCCTGACCAGGATTGGTGATCCTCACACGACCAGGCACCGTTATCGCACTGAGACGTGCGCCCTGCCACGCGGTCAGTCTGAGATTGGTAAGCCGGCTCCCATTGTCGGCTTCCGCATCGAGCCCCTTGGCCCACACCATCGTGATTGCGGGAATGAGCAATTTGTGCTTGTCCATGATGTCGAGCTGATGGAGGGCGTAGAGGCGACCGTTGCCGCCTGCTGATTCCGGATACGGCTTGATCTCATTTACGATGAGGTTGATTACTGAAGGCCCTAAACGTTGTACCTCTGGATCACGAACCGCTTCCTCGAGTCGCTTCGCGGTGCTGCGAAACGGGAAATAGAGGTTATCGCTGGGCGGTGTGCCCGTTAGGGCCACCATTTCATACATCATGAGATCGAGCGCGGACCGCAGGTTGTGAACGACGTCACCGATCATGAGGGGCACGCCGGCAGGCAGCCGCGCGACCTCCATGCTTATCGTGCTCAAGCCAGGTTTCGACTCTGTATCAACCCAAATTCGGTAGCACCCCGCGTGGAAGAATGCCCGCTCGGCAGACTCAAGCTCTCGGATATGTTGGTTGGCACGTTCGATCTTCCGACGGGGGCCATTTAACCGGGCGTTTGTCGGCGAGGGCACAGACGCCTCCAGCGGTTAGGCGACCCGGAGTGAACGCACACGCCGCGTGCAGGCGCGTGACATGAGATGTTGATCCGCCGTTCCTCCCCCGATACGCGGCGCATGTGAGGAGCGGAGCTCCCTCGACGCTCGGGGGCCAATCGATTAATCCCTTGTGGCTCGCGCAGCAACAAGCGATAATGACGCTTTTACCACTGGGGGCAGCTGCTTGTCAACAGCCGCGAGAGGCGGTCATCCGGCCCCCGGGTGGATCGGGTCGGAGGAGTTGGCCTACTGGTATCTCCGTCTCAATGGGTTCCTAAGTATACGGAACTTCGTTGTTCACCCGGACACGGGTGTGAACCAACGCACAGACGTTGATATCCTAGGTGTGCGATTCCCACATCGGGCTGAGCTGGTTGGCTATCGCATGGTCGACGACACACCATTCACAGCCGTTCAAGATCGACCATACTTGGTCATCGCCGAGGTCAAGAGGGGTGAATGCCAACTAAACGGTCCTTGGAAGAACCCAACCTCTGGGAACATGCAAAGGGTGCTTCGCGCTTTAGGGGCACTTTGCGATGATCAGATTGAGGAAGCCGCGCTTTCGCTGTATGACAAGGGTACCTTCGCGAACCTAGGCTATTACGTCTCACTCTTTTGTTTTGGTGAACGGAAGAATCTGGACGTTCGGCAATCTCGCCCCGGTGTGCCCCAGAAGCTCTGGAGGAGTCACGTCCTGGCGTTCGTCTTCGATAGGTTCAAGACATTCCGAAATCAAAAGACTGCCCACCCTCAATGGGATGACGTAGGTATGCGTCTGTTTGAGCTTGCGTCCAACGCCCGAAGTGTCGAACAGTTTATCGATGGGGTCGAACGTCGCATGACTTAGGGAGTTCCGTCTTCTGTTGCTGACATCGCGGACGAAACGGAACATGTAGCTGTCAGCCGTCACGGCGTGCGACTCCACACCCAGTGGCGCCGAAGGCGCCCGCTTGAAGTCTTGCGGATCGGCATAGCGTCATCCGCCACGAGGACCTTTGCCACTGCCGATGCTAGGTTCACACCTCCGGCCGACGCTTTAACTGTGCATGGCGCCTAACCTCTGCCCTGGTGCGTTGTGGCAAGTGAGATCCCTCTCGATGCACTCATCGCCGCAGCGATCGACGACTTCGACAAGAAACGGGATCGCAATTGGGCTGATCCAAGGGAGGGAGCTCTGGTCAACCAATTCTGCGACCGGGTGGCTGAGCTATTCTTCGACCCAGCGGCTCGACTCGCTGCCTCGGCCCGCGCACCAACGCGGTCTCTTAAGCCAGGGAGGCGAGTAAGGTGACGAAGAACAGCGCCTCCGCCTCGAAACCAATCGCCCGCCCCGTGGCCAAGGACCAAGGCATCATCCAATGGCACTTGGAATCGGCAGAGCGAATCCTTCTCGAGCAACTCGAAATCGGCCGGAGTTCTGGGCACCCGGTGAATCAAGGCTCAGCGCGCGAGTACTTCATCAGATCATTTCTTCGAGACCATCTCGGGGACAACGTCGGGATCGGAGCGGGTGAAATTATCGACGCCGACTCCAAGATTCTACAGGCCCGCAACCAGCACGACATCGTGCTCTACCGGCAGTCTCCGAAGATCGCCCTCGGCGGCGGGATCGATGCGTTCTTGGTGGAGTCCGTCATGGCGACCATCGAAGTCAAATCCACCCTGACGCGTGACGACCTAGCGACTGCCATTCGAGCTGCAGCTGCAGTAAAGCGGATGAAGTCCAACCTCCAGTTGTCGAGCGGTCAACAAGCAGAGACGCAAAGACACCGACCGCCCGGTATTATGTCGTATCTCGTGGCGTATGCGGGTCCAGCCAACATGAACACCGTATATGACTGGCTCGCTGACGTCCACGCGGAGCAAGGGATCAAGGTGCCAGATCTCCCGGCAACCTTAGGCGAGCGAGTCCGCATCGCCGGGCCGTCACTCGACGGCATTTTCGTGCTCGGCCGCGGGTTCGTCCACTTTGACAACATGCGCGTCACTTGGATATGGGATACTGTGCGCGCCAAGGACAAAGGGAACTGGGGCGTATGCGATACTGAGCTGGGCAGTCTACTGGTGTTATTCCTCCAGCTAGTCGCGACCGTTGGAACAACCTACGGTGAATGGGTGGACACCGTGAAATACATCGGCGGCGTAAATCTCTTGGACCGGCTCCGGCCTTAGGCGAAGCACCCCCCACAGCGGGGATCGCGCGATGGCCTGCCGTCTTCACCGTCGACCATCTGTCTTCACCGTCGACCATCTATGGAGAGAATGAAGATTAGGCAGTCTCCTGAAAGCGACGGCACCAATCGCTTTGTCCGGCCGGCGCTTCAGGAGGAGGGTAGAGCTTATCCGGAAGGCGCTCGTCGACCGCCAACACATCGGGGTGATGACCATTACTGATCATGCGCGGCGGGCACTCAGGATGCCCGCGGGCGACCTGATCGAGCTAAGCGGTGGCCCGTCACCGCTGACAGACAGCCAAACGCCCTGACTCCCCTCACTCGTCGTCGCTGCCATCCGTAGCCATCTCTGGCGCCCAGGGCGGCAGTGCACGCACCATTGCCATCGTGCCCCACGCGTGCCAATTCCCCGGCTAATTGGGCCGTTAAGCGTTCGGAAACAGAAGTGCTATTTCGCTCCGGTCGCTAAGGTCTATGTTCTGGCGATTTGTACCGCGCAATTTCGCGAGCAGTGTAGGATTGATAAGATCTGGAAAACTGTGCGCAAACCACACGAGAAACATGGTCTGCTCAGTACTGTCACCCAGCAGCATCTGTCGAGCCAGCAACACCGCTTCGAACAGCAGGAGCGTCGTCTCTTCCTCGACATATCGATGCTGCGCCGCTGGATCTCTGCCGCCATGCTTGAGAAAGTTTTGCGTGGCGCGCAACGCCGCATTCCACTCGGCCAACCGTTCCGGCCGAATGTGTTCCGTGCTGCGCATCATGCTCACCTTTCCTTCTTTCTTTCCGAGATCTGAGAGCAGCTGAAAAGCAGCGGCCGTCAGAGTATGCACCGCAAGCGTGTCGCCGCGATGGAAAAACAGCCGAATGGCTTGATCCAACTGGCGAAGGGCCGCTTCGGTCTTGGTGATGAATGTGACTTTGACGTCCATCGAGCCGCCTTTGCCGGTCGCGGTCATTGCGACTCGATCAGTTTGGTTGGCGCCCGGCACGTGACGGTCACTGAGTGTCGGTGTCGCCTTTGCGCGGGAAGAAGCTGAACCTGAACTCTTCCAAACGCCCGCTGCGCATCATTGGAACATCGAGGACCATCGGCGCCGCGTCAGTGGCGAGGCGGAGGACCGCGGTCACCGAAACGGTTTGTACCTGCCTCATACGTTCATGCAGTGGAATCCCATCTACGCGAAGCGTACACCGGCCCGGTCCATCAACTAGGAGCTCGCTATCGGTACTTGCCATGGTTAGGGACGCTGATTCGCTGGTCATTCTGAAGTAACCGGACTTGGAGGACTGAATGGTTACCGGAGCGTCTATCGCCATTTCTGGCAGGACCACCGCATCGGTCACGCCCGCGAGGCGGATCGCGGCTGTGCATCGATGAAACGGGATGACAATTCGCCCTCTCTTCGCTGGCACTATATAAAGACCAAGCTCCAAGCGGCCAGGTGCGTTCGGGAAACGACCGCCCGAAACAAATTCGCCGCTACGTACCTCGATCCGTGGGAGAGTCGAGAGGGGCACCAATATCTGGATCAGGTCGCTGTGCCGAGCACTTCGCACGGCGGTGGCTTCTCGCCAAGGCACCTCGAACTGGGCGGCACCGGCTGATTTGCCAAATGAAGTGTTGCGTACCACGTACGGGACTCGTGAGCCGTCGAACAACAGAGCGACCACAGTTCCGGCGCGAGTCGACACTGCGACATCGACGACTTTGGGCGCGAGAACTAAATCGTCGAAGCAGGCGCGCACGCCATTGTACCACCCAGCGAACTCCGTGGCATGAACGCCCACCACGCCGCGCTCCTCGTCAACGCCGATCAGCCACAGCACGTCATCACCACGCGCCGCATTTAGGTGACCGGCGATCCGCCTTGCGGCCCTAGTCGCGTCGACAAACCCCGCTTTCAGTTCGACCCGGCTGTCCTCGACCGGTTGTTTATTCTCCACACGGCCAATGACCTGGAGCGCCCAATATTCGATTTGAGAGATGGTCAGCATGGCACGGTGTTGGTCGAGGGGATCGCTGGACCCACTACCGGACCCATAAAGCAGCAGTCAGGTGCTAGCGCGCACAACCGGCTGCTGACCGCGCGCACGATTTGCTGGGCGCGCGGCAGCCGCAACAGCGGGCGGGTGATGGGTCCGGGTTCTTGCCAGCGGTTCATCCTGCCCCGGCCGACATGCCGACGACGGGGACCCAACCACCGCTACGTCCCGGCTTCTTTGGTGAGCTGTAGCGCCTTCATTCGTTTCAAAAACCTTTCCGATTCGCACCAGAGGATGGCCAACTGGTAATCCTCCGCTTGCTCGCACAACCGCTCGTATCGACCGCGGTGCATACCTCGGGGCCGAGGCGGAGGCAGCTCGTCATCGTCACCGAGGCCGATTCGCGCATAGATGCTGGCTGCTCGGTGTCGCCACCGGACGGGCGCGGATAAGCGCTGCGTCCTATATCGAAGCTCATGGCACGTACGACAAGCAAATCGCGGCCGATCGCGTGGGGCAAAAAGCCGCTGGCACCGCCGGCCGCACCCACAAACCAACCACCATCGGTGTCCCCCGAAATGGCAGGTCGTGCATGTCATTTGGCTGACTGTGTCTGTCGCGGCCTCTTGTGGATCGTTCTGCGAGGCCCCGTACCGGATCCTTAGGGAGAGCGCAGGGCGGGACCCAGCCGCAATCGCGTTCGCCAGTTCAGCGATGCCCAACGGACCTTGCAGGTCGGCCTTGACCCTCTGAACGATGGTCCGCACATCGAGCGACACACACCCTCGACGAGTTGATACCGCGACTGTCGCGAGCGTCCTGAGCCGATGCCGCCCATAGTAGAATGCTCCCTTATTGCGAAATCATTTGGCTAACGCCGGAATCACCGGCGCCATGCGGCCGCGAATGGACCTTTGGCAGCGACTGGAAAGTGGGGCGCCGGTCGATCCTGCGATTAGCTCCTCGGTCCTAAATGCACTACGACTGTCAGCCGAAGGGACACCATCGACGGCGTCTGCAGCGAAGAATGGCAAATTGGACAGCAACTCACCCGGCGATTAGCGACGTGGGGTGCTCGGTACAGCCCGGCATTTGAAAGGACAAAATGGCGCCAGTGTACGTGTTCCTTGACCGACAATCGTTCCGCCGTAATGTTGTTTGTGTCCGACCGCACCCCGATCCAGGCGCCCGCGCCATAGGAGAGGGCCGGATCGGACGGCAGGCGACATAGCGCTGACGGGCCGCGCGGGCAGACCCGATCACAGTGCGAACGAGTTCACGGCAGATAGCTCCAGATGACGGAGCTACGCCGTGAGCTCGTTCGCTTTTTTGTGCATTCAAATCGCCCAACACAAGAGACCAAGCAATGGCGACAGGCAGCGATCCAACTTACACCCCGCGCGTCGACCTTACCTCAGCCGCCGCATGGGCCGGACGCGTGGATTTGTGATCAACTGGCCGGTCCGCATCCACGTCGAGGACGGGCGGACGTTCGTGGTCGAGCGGACGGACGACGTGCTCCGCGTGTGCATCGAAGGCACTGATGAGTGGCGCACGATCGATCCGCAGGTCTACGGGTACGGCGTCGCCAGCGAGCGGTCGGTGGTGGGCCGGACGCTTCGGTGGTGGCGCGAGACGACCGGCGAGCCGGTTATCATCGGATATTCACGAAAGGTGTGACACCCCGACTCCTAAGACGCAATGAAGGGTTGCTGGGCGGCCGCGTTGGGCGGCTGCGGCGGTGGCATCTCGCGGGAACACCTTATTTCGGCCGGCCTCTGGACGGGCGACATGCTGACTGTCGTGGGCTACCCGTGGTGCCGGACCGAGCCGAAGACGGTTCCCGTTCAGACCCTCGTCTCGAAGATCCTGTGCCGCGTCCATAACTCGGCCCTGTCGGAAATAGATGCTGCCGCCAAGCGGGCGTTTCACGCCATCCGAGCCGGGCAAGCGCTCGGCAACCGCCGGCATGCACTTGGCATTCCCAAGAAAAGGTGGAAGTACCAGCGGTTCGGGGTGGACGGGACGCTGCTGGAACGATGGTTTCTGAAAACCGCGATCAACATGACGGTCGCCTACCCGGGGGATATGCGGTGGGCACAGGGCGACCGCCCGGCTACCGATCCGCCGCTCGAATTGATCCAGATGGCATTCGGCTTTATCCCCGTGCCACCTCCACTGGGTCTCTACATAACGGGAGCCATCGGCGATCAAGTTGAGATCGGTGAACGGGTCTCATTTCGGCCGGCGCACTTCGACAACCGGCTGTCATCCGCGATTTTCACCTTTTACGGGCTGCCGTTCCTGTTTTATCTGGGGACCGCGCCGAACCCGAAAATCACCTGGAAGGGCGCGGAGCTCGCGCGTCACTGCCCCGGGTTTCAGATCAACGAGGGCAAGCACCGGTCCCATTCGTTCGATTTTTCGTGGAACACCACCACCACTTAGGCGTGTCGCGCCGGAGCAACTTCGTCGCATCGGAGCGATTCCGGCACGCCGATCGACGGTCAGAGTTTTGGACTTCTCGCGACACCCGGAGTGACGCGTGACCGTCGAGCAGCACACCCGCGCCATCGCAGTACCCACCGGACCGCCGCGTGATCGTGCCGGGGCAGGAATTCGGGCTCTCCGATGTCGGTGACGTGCAGTCCCGGCGGTTCTCGTTCTACCGCATGCCGACCCGGACTGGAGCAAATGGATTCCATTCTTGTTGCGCCGCGCCGACCTGCACCGGGAACAGTATGTGATGGTCGGCGCGCGGCCCAGTACGCCCGGCGCCGTGCGCCCGCCTCTGTTAGCCCGGTGTTTCCGAACGGCTAGGGTAGCCGAGTGCAGTCGCGGGCGACCACACGGAGAGCAGCGCTTCGCACCACGCCAGCGAGTCGTGCAGTGAGCCGGTGAACACGGTCTCGTCTTTCCCCAACCACTCGCGCACAATCACGACCGCGGGCCCATCTGGCTCGCGCTCGACACACGACACGCGGTACGTCTCGAACAGTATGGGGCCGACCGTGCGCTCCCAATACGTCCATCCTGCCCGGTGCAGTCGGCTCGGCCGGACGGCACCCGCCATGCCTTCGTAGAGGCGCCGGATGGTCGTGGTGAGCGCCGCGATGGCCGTCTGGCGGTAGCGGGCCACGTAGACCGAATCATCACACCCCACGGTCGTGATGACAGCGCTGCCGCCGGGTTCGATCTGCTGCGCAAGGAACATCGCGTGCTCACCCATGAACGCCGGGACAACCGGCGCCCGGGGAATGTCCGCGCTGTACGTCTCCGGGTGGGCCAGATAACCGATCATCGTCGTCACTGGCTGCACGGTCTCCTCGACGTGGCGTCGTGCACCAGCACCGGGCCACGTACCCCGCCGGTCCTGTCTCTCATCTGACGCAGATGCGGCGGGGACACCAAACGCGGCCTCGCACACCGATCGCAGCAAGGCTTGCCGTTCCTCGGTGAAGAAATCGCCGTGCGACCGCAGCTCAAACATGATCTCGCCTGCCCCGTTGGCGACGCGGAGCGTGTAGTTGGCGCTGTTGGCGTCCTTGAAGAACCGCATCTCCGGCGCCCTGATCGGGGAGCCCGTGGCACCGGTTGCCCGCCGGCCCGTACCGCGGATAACGGACAAGCGTGCCGGGTTCTCGATGGTGGCTGTGGCGCTGACTCGGGAATGGGCCTGGCGGGCCATGCGATGCGCTCCGTTTTGAAAGTGCACACAGCATAAGTGCGGAGGCTGAATCGGTCAATAGGCTGTTTACGCTATCACGCATAGCATTATCTGTCTAGCCTACAGCATTGTCTGTTGTACGCGCTGTAGAATCTGCACAACACTGGAAATACCGGTCGTTGACCCTTTTTACGCTCGCGCGTATATTCACTACATGACGCCGCTCCGAATCCAACTACGGGAAGCGCGGATCGTTCGTGGGCTCACCCAGGGCGAGCTGGCCGAACGGGCCGGAGTCCGGCACGCCACGGTCAACCGCATCGAGAACAACCGCGTCACCGCGATCGATCTGCCCGTGTTGGCGAAGCTGGCAAACGCGCTGGGTGTATCCGCCGGCTTGTTGCTGACCGACGCGCCGGACACCACGGCTCGTGCGACCGCTAAACAGCGGCCGAAACCGCGGAAGACCTGAGCAACACGAGGAATCTGATGCCCAGCCCCTTACATACACGACGGTCTGTGGTACGTGCGTGTGCCGCGCTCCGACCGGCGGTCGGTGAAAACGTCCACGGGGACGACCGACAAGCGTACCGCGAAAGCCATCGGCGCGATGGTCGATGCGCTGGCTGCGCGTGGCGAGACGGCAATCCTTGATGCCGTGTGCCGGCGTCAGATGCGGCTCGTGCCGCTCTATTCCCGTTGGTGCGCGGACTCCCGGCTCTCGGACGCCAAAGCCGCAATCCACGACGGCGATCTGGAGCCTTACGTGACGCAGTGGGGCGCGCATCTCGCGCAGCGACGGGGTCGCCTCCGGTGTCCGGTATGTCGCCCAGGTGCGGCTCTTGATCCCCGCGGGCGAGCCCTACCCGCGTTCGCGATTCACCCGCCGCACCATCTCGGAGCATCTGGCCGGCCTGGGTGTCACGGGCTCGACGTTCAACCGGCACCGCTCGGACTGCTGCAGTTCGCCCGGTTCTTGGTCGAACGCGAAGTCCTCGAGACCAATCCGGTGCGCGACGTGCGTGCGAGCCGCGAGAATCCCGCACGCGACGCCATCTACACGATGGAGGATGTACAGCGGCTGGTCGCGGCGCTTCCGGCCCCCTACCGCGCCCTGGAGGCCTTGCTGTCCGCCACGGGCATCGAGATGCAAGCCGGCTTGCGGCTCCGGCGGCGGGATCTGGACCTCGCCCGCTGGCAGCTGCACGCGCGTGGTAGTAAGACCGCGTGGCGGAACCGGGTGGTCGTGGTGTCGGAGCGTGGGCGATGCCCATCCTCGCCGATCACATCCGCGGGCTCTTTCCCGATGCGCTCTTGTTCGGCAACCTGACGCACGATGCGGCGATCGACGCCCACCACGCCGCATGCAACGCCGTGTCCCTGCCCCACTCGACGCTGCACGACCACCGGCATCACTTCGCCGTCGCAGCACTCAAGCGCGGCACCGGGTACGCGTTCGTGGCGCACCAGCTCGGCCACCACAACACGATGCTCGCGCAGCAACGCTACGGCCGACACGTCCCGGATGCGGAAGAACTCCACCGCAGCGCGCTGGCTGACTCGGGGCGCTCCGCGAAGAAATCGCGAGCAGTTGCCCAGTTTTCTGCCCAGTGGCCTGAGCAGCCAAAAGTGTAAGTCTATGCCAGGGGCGGGTCTCGAACCCGCACGGGGTTTCCCCCAAGGGATTTTAAGTCCCTCGCGTCTACCAGTTTCGCCACCCCGGCCCAGTCGCTGGCACCAACCGCTCGCGCGCGGACCACCCCGCGCGCCGCCAATGACTCGCTGACCTGGGAACCTACATGCCCCAGGGGGCGGGCGTCGAGAGCGGACCACTCCCGCGCCACGGCGCGCCGTTCAACCCGCATACCGTCTCACCTGCCGGGACAACTCGGTCGCGGATGCCGGGAATCGACAGGACGTGATCCCCTACCCCGGCCAGCACGCTGCCCACCACTTGCTCACGAACCTCGAACTCATCACACTTCGCCGCGGACGCCAAGCCACTCGCCAAGCATCTCGCCGTCGTTGATGCATCACCACTCGCGAGAGAGCAGCGGCGGCGCACTCGGTCGAAGGGAGGCCATGATGTACCGGACGGTCAGGATTCTTGCGCTCGCCGCCATCACCGCGGCCCCCGCTCTCGCGGCGCAGCCGCCTCGGGCACTGCTGGATTCAGCGGGCCGGGAACAACGCTACAAGACCGAACAGGAGCTCGAGTCGCTCGCCGTGATCGACCGGCGAGTCATGATTCCGATGCGCGACGGCACCCGGCTCATGACCGACATCTACCGCCCGAAGAACGCCACCGGGAAAGTCGCGACGATCTTCGTGCGGACGCCATACAATTTCAACTTCTGGGACGTCCGCAACCGCGTGCCGGCCGACATGACCAACGTCCTCACGGCCATCAAGCACGGCTATGCGTTCGTCGAGCAGAATGAGCGCGGCCAGTTCTTCTCCGAAGGCGTCTACGACATCCTCGGGCCGCCGCGCACCGACGGCTACGACATGGTCAAGTGGCTCCACGACCAGGAATGGTCGAATGGCAAGATTGGACTCATCGGCTGCTCGTCGACGGCGGAGTGGCAGTTGGCGGTCGCGGCGACGGCGCCGCCGGGGCTGACGACGATCATCCCCGAGGGGTTCGGCGCGGGGATCGGCCGCGTGAAGCCATTCCAGGAACAAGGGAATTGGTACCGGGGCGGCGCTGTGCAGATGCTCTTTATCTACTGGCTCTCGGACTATATGCAGTACGCCGTGCGTCCGACGTTCCCGCCAGGCACCTCCCAGAAGAGCCTCGAGATCGCATCGCGCTACTACGATCTCGCGGCGGCCGCGCCCATCGGGCATTGGCCGGAAGCATTCAAGTACCTGCCCGAACAGGACATGCTCAAGGCAATCCATGGTGAGCCCGGTATCTTCGCCGACTCGGAACCGAACGTCACCGGCGGCCGGATGATCCAGCGGACGCCCGCCGACCCCGCGTGGGCCCTTGGGGGACTCTATCGGGACGATATGGTGATCGACGTGCCGGGACTCTATATGGTGAGCTGGTATGACGTCTCGGTGGGGCCGAACATCGCGCTGTTCAATCACGTCCGAGAGACCGCGTCGCCGGCGGCGGCGAAGCAACAGTACCTCATGATCGCGCCGACGCTGCACTGCGGGTACACGCGCGCGACCGAGCACACCGTGGTGGGCGAGCGGGACGAAGGGGATGCGCGGTGGGACTACTCGGCGCTCACGTACGGATGGTTCGACCATTTCCTCAAGGGCGAGGACAACCATCTCCTCGATACGCTGCCGCACGTGCGGTACTACGAGATGGGAGTCAACAAGTGGCAGAAGTCCGACACCTGGCCACCCAAAGGCGCCGAGCCGCTGACGTTCTATCTGTCGAGCGGCGGCCACGCGAACAGCGGGTCGGGCGACGGCGTGCTGGCCGCGAAGGCACTGGGTGGTGACAAGCCGGACGCGTTCACCTACGACCCGATGGCACCGGTCCCGACCTTCGGCGGCGGCTTCTGTTGCATGCCCGGCATCCCGGACGGATCGCGCGATCAGCGCGCGATGGAGACGCGGCCCGACATCCTGGTCTATACGTCCCCGGCGCTCAAGGAGGGAACGGAAGTGAGCGGGCCAATCACGGCGACGCTCTACGTCTCGTCCGACCGCAAGGACACGGACTTCACGATCCGGCTCGAAGACGTGTACCCGGACGGCCGCGCGTTCAACCTGGACGAGACGATCCAGCGCGTCCGGTACCGCGAGGGATACGACAAGCCGGTCTGGATGGAAGGAGGAAAGGTCTACAAAGTGATGATGTCCCCCATGACCACCAGCAACTACTTCGACGCCGGCCACCGAATCCGGATCGAGGTGTCAAGCAGCAACTTCCCGCGCTTCGACCGGAATCTCAACACCGGCGGGAACAACTATGACGAAGCGACCGGCCTGGTCGCGCACAACGCGGTGCATCACTCACGCCAGTATCCGTCATCCGTCACGATCACCGTGGTCCCGCACAAAGCCGGCGAGGTCGCGGCGGGCGGCAAGTAATGAGAGTCGCTCCCCTCAGAGGTTGGTGATGCCAGCCGGCAATGGCGTCGTCACCCTCCCGGCTGGATGTTGACCACGCGCGTACCGCTAGCCTGCGGGGAATAGACGAGCAGGCTGATGACGCCGTTGGACGCGTGAGCACGCGCGGCCCGCAGGTCGTCGATGGAGTGCACCGGACGCGCCGACTCCGCACCGAGAGTCGATTCGATGATGTCGCCCGGCTGGAGCAGGCTCGCGGCAGGCCCAGCCGGGTCGACGCGTTCGACCAGGAGTCCGCCCGTGCCTTCCGGTAGCCGCATTTGATTGGCTATCTCAGGCGAGACCGGCAGGACCGCGATGCCAAGCCGCTCTGTGTTCGTGTCGCTCGCGCTGAGCCGCTGAAACGCGGTGACGGCTCCCCCGCGGATGCTGGTGGGTTTTCGCTCTTGTCGTATGACGATTTACCGATAGATTGCTGAATCGTCATACGGCTACTCTGGAATGGACTCACACATGGATGCGGTCACGCTCTCACCAAAGTTCCAGGTCGTCATCCCCCGACGGGTGCGCGAAGCCCTGGCCTGGCGACCAGGCGACAAGCTGCAGGCGCTCATCGTCGGCGATGCGGTCCAATTCGTGCCGGTGCGTCGCATGCGCACCATGCGTGGGTTCGCTCGCGGGATAGACACGACGGTCGTGCGCGAGGACGACCGTGTCTAGCCCCTCTCGCCGGCTACGGGAGCGCCCGCGACCCAACCCGCCGGATGCCGCACCCGGGCCCAATGTGGTCGATTCATCCGCGTGGCTCGAATATTTCGCTGACGAACCGAACGCCGCACACTTCGCACCCGCCATCGAAGCTGTCGCGCGGCTCGTCGTACCGTCGATCACCCTCTACGAGGTGTACAAGCGCCTCGACACTGACCGCGGCCGCGCGTACGCGCAGCGGGGCGCCGCTCAAATGCTACAAGGCCACGTGATCGACCTGGACGCTCACGTCGCTCTCACCGCCGCGCAGACGAGCCGAGCGGAGCGCTTGCCGATGGCGGATAGCATCATCCTGGCGACCACACGGCTCAACCACGCCACGTTGTGGACCCAGGACGACCATTTCAAGAACATGGCGGGCGTTCGCTACTTTCCGAAGGCCGTCACCAGACATCGGTAACGCGCCCGATGGGTAGCTCCTCGAATCGAGCCGGCTGACCGATCCGCTGACGTTCGCCCGGTGGCGCCACACGCATCGATCCCCGGGTCGCCCTGCGATCGGACTGAGTCAGCGATACGCAGCCGCTTGGATCCCGTACAGCTCCGCGTATTGCCCGCCCTTGGCCATGAGCGCCTCATGACTGCCCGACTGGGTGACCCGCGCCCCGTCGAGCACCACGATCATATCCGCCATCCGGGCAGTGCTGAACCGGTGCGACACGAGCACTGTGATGCGGCCGCTCCCCGCACCCTGGCCCATGGATGCCGTCTCGCGCGCCGCCGCCGCGAACCGCTCGAACAGCGCGTGCTCGGTCTCGGCGTCGAGTGCCGCCGTCGGCTCGTCGAGCACGAGCACCAGCGGCTGCTCACGCATGAACCCGCGCGCCAAGGCCAGCTTCTGCCACTGGCCGAAGCTCAGATCGGAGCCCTCAGGCCACGTCGGACCGAGTTGCGTCTCGAGCCCTGAACTGGCCCGCTCGACGACGTCGTCCGCGCCGGCCCGTTGGACGGCCGCCGTAACGGCGGCCACGTCATCGAGCCGGGGAACGTCGCCCAACCCCACCGTGTGCTGCATCCGGAACTCGAACTTGCAGAAATCCTGGAACGCCCCCGCGAGCCGCTCGCGCCACGCCGCGGCCGGCATCCGCGAGAGCGCCACGCCGTCCACGAGGATCCGGCCACTGGTGGGCTGATACATACGGCACAGGAGCTTGACGAGCGTCGACTTGCCAGCGCCGTTCTCCCCGACGATCGCCACGACCGACCCGGGGGCGATGTGCAGGTTCACGTCATCCAGCACGAGCCGGTCCGTCCCGGGATAGGCGAAGGACACGTGCTCGAATTGAATCCCCGTGCCGAGGCGCGCGGGCACCGGCGCGTCTTCACCCTGCGCCTTCGACGCGGCATAGTCCTCGAGCCACGCCAGCCGCCGCGACCCATCGAGCCAGATCCCGCGCATGAAGCCGATCTCCCCGACTGTCGCGCCAATGTAGGCGGAGAGGCGCGACCCCGCCGTCAGCACCAGGACGACGTCGCCTACCGACGCGCGCAGGATCAATGACACGAACGCGACCGCCGCGACGTACGCAGCGCCGAAGAGCGCCCACCCGGCTGCGAGCCACAGCGCACTCCGCGTGCGCGCCGCGCTGACCGGTCCATACCACCGTTCCCACGCCGCGCGCCGCTCTGCGAGCAGCCGCGGGCCGATGCCCGTCACCCGTACTTCCTTGCCCGGCGCCGCCGTTGTCGCGAGGTCGAAGAGATGCCGTGCCAGCCGGTTCGCCGCCGCACCCCGCTCTTCGGCGGTCCGCTCGACGCCCGGCCGCCATGTCGACGCCACCACGGTCGGCAGCGCGAAGACCGCCAGCAACGCGAGCGCCGGATGGATCGCCACGAGAAGCGCCAGCGTCACACCGAGCCGCAGGATCCAGCCACAGGTCGAGAAGATCGACATGTACATGTGATCGAGCACGAAAACCTGGTTGCGCAGCACGGCGAGCCGATCGAGGTACTCGGGCCGCTCGTGGTGCTCGATCGTCGCCACCGATGCCTGGAGCTTCGCCACGTGCGATTCCAGCGCGACCGTCAGCCGGTCGCGGAACCGCCGCTGTACGCGATCGCTGATCACCCGGAGGAACCAGGTCGCCACCGCCGACACGCCCAGCCCCAGCAGCGACGCCATGAACACGCCGCGCCGCCCAGCGGACAAGGCATCGGCCAGGATCTTGAACCAGAGAGCCAGCAGCGCGTCCGGAAGCGCCGCGAG
Organism: Gemmatimonadota bacterium; assembly: GCA_021324775.1. Classification (GTDB taxonomy): domain Bacteria; phylum Gemmatimonadota; class Gemmatimonadetes; order Gemmatimonadales; family Gemmatimonadaceae; genus Palsa-1248. The sequence goes on along the minus strand of JAJPIM010000041.1, from coordinate 123,657 downwards.
CAGCACCAGCCAGAACGAGACGCTCAGCAGCAGCGGCTCGGCCTGGTAGCCGCGCTTGAGCGCCCGCCACATGGCGGGAATCGCCGCGGGCAGGTCGTCAGTCGAGGACATCGAACGTCGCCTCGGCCGCGCTCTCATCAAACCGGGATGCCTGCAGGTCGAACATCGTCCGGTATCGGCCACCCGCCGCCATCAACTCGTCGTGTGTCCCGAGTTCCGCAACCGCGCCGTTCTCGAGCACGCAAATGCGGTCGGCGTGGCGCACGGTCGAGAAGCGATGGGAGATCAGGATCGTCGTGGCCCGGCGCGTGGCGGACAGCACCCGGTCAAATATCTCGGCCTCGCCCCGCACGTCGAGCTGTGCGGTCGGCTCGTCCAGCAGGACGACGCCCGCGCCTCGCTCGACCGCGCACAATGCCCGCGCCAGTGCGATACGCTGCCATTGTCCGCCGGACAGGTCGGTGCCGCCGGGATAGGCGCGCGATAGTATCGTGTCCAGCCCGGCGAGCCCGGACGCGCCCGCAGCGGCAAGCGCGGGCAGGATCATCTCGTCGGGCGCGCCGCCAGGGGCAACGTTGTCGCGGAGTGGAAGCTCGAAGCGGATGAAGTCCTGGAAGACCGCGGTCAGCCCCCTGCGCCACTGATCGAGATCCAGGTCCCGGAGATCCACACCGTCGATCTCGATGCGGCCCTCCTGCGGGTCGTACAGGCGGCAGAGGAGTTTCGCGATCGTGGTCTTCCCCGCGCCGTTGACCCCGACGATCGCGAGCGAGGAGCCGGCGGGCACGACGAGATCGAATCGCGAGAGGACCGGCGTGCCGGACGAGGGATAGCCGAACGTGACGCCTCGGAACCGGATCTCACGGACCGGCAGACCGGCGGCCGGTGCGCGGCCACCCGCGAGTGCGCCGGATGGCGCCATCGCGGCCTCGAGTCGCAACACAGCTCCGGCCGGTGCATCGGCGCCCTGAAGGGCCCATGAGAGACCGCCGAACGCGATCGCGCTGGTCGCGATCGCTGCGCTGGCAAACGTGACCAATCGTCCGAGTGCCAGGTGCCCGTCCAGGGCGGCATTGCCGAGCGACCAGAAGACGAGAACGTTCGCGGCGATGACGAGCAGGAGGCTCCACAGGACCGGACGCTCCCGCAGCCGCGTGGCGTGCCACTGAAGGTCCTGCAGGCGTTTGCGCCGCGTACGAAAGCGCTCGACGACCCAGTCGGCGAGCCCGAACAGGCGAAGCTCCTTGGCGGCGGGCGCATCGACCGCGAGGCGGTAGGCGTATTCCGCGTGGCGCTGCGCTTCGCGCACTTCGGTGGTGTTGCGATCGCGCCAGACGCCGCTCTCGCGCAGGAGCCAGTGAGTGCCGAGCCAGGCGCCGGCCAGCACGAGGGGGGCCCACCACGTATACGCGACGAGTACCGCGGCGGCCGCCAGGCCGCTGGCAATCATCACCAGTCCGCTGGCGATGAAATCCATCGCGATGAACAGCGGCGGTCCCGTAATCCCCAGGTCGAAGTCCCGCGCCACCGTGAGATCCTGGCTGAGCGCAGGATTCTCCAGATGGCCCATGCCGGGCGGCTCGACGCAGGCCCTGGTCAATTGGTCGTAGAGCCAAGCCGCGGTCCGGCTTCCGAGATTGCTGCCGGTCGCGTAATGGAGCGGCGGAAGCACCTGCATGAGCACGAACACGATGCCGACGGCGGCAAGCGGCGCAGCCAGCGCGTGGCGCTGCTGCACGGCGGCGACGAGGATGCCCATGACGATCGCGAATACCGCGGGGAGCACGCCTCGCAGCACGAGAAGCGACCACCACGCGGTGGCCAGCGGGCGATCGGCCTTCACGAGCGCACCCGCAAACCTCCAATCGTCGCGCGCGCGTAGGCGCTCCCACAGACCACCGATCATGCGAGTCTGATCCCCCACTACAAGGCCAGTGCCGGCGCTGCCCTTATGGTTTGTACCCCCCGGCCGAACGTGCCGGTAGGGTCACTTGACACCTCTCATTGCGCACCCGCATGCTAGCCGCGGTCGCCGGCCGAAGCGATACGGCCCGAAACGGCGGACAACTCCGCCCCCCCACCGGGCGCCAACTCTCCACCACGGAGGCACGATGCGCTTGTCGTTCGAGACGCTCATGCGTGTCGGTATCAGCCTGTTCGTCTGGTCGGGGGCCGCGTGGGGCACTGTCAGAGGCAGTGCCGCGTCGGCGCAGATTGTGGAGCCGCCGCGGATCAAGAATGGAGGGAGCCCGAACGTCAAGATGCTCGGCCACGTTCCCTTCGATGGCAGGTTTTCCAACGGTGGCGTCGACATCGAGCAGGAACTCTCGCGCCCCTACGTTTACGTGTCGGGCATGACGGACGATCCCGGATTCTGGGTCGTCAGTGTCGCTGACCCCGCCAAGCCAAAGGTCATCTATCACTGGCATTTCCCCGCGAGCGCGCAGGATCAAGGACTCGCCGGGGAGAACGGCCGCTATTTCAAGCTCGATGGACGCTACTACTACGCCAAGACGGTCCAATTCAACAAAGGAAGCCCGCACGACTCCTTGGGCCTCATTGTCTTCGACGTCACCGGTCTTCCCGACCCCACGAAAGTGAAAGAAGTCGCCCATATCGGGTCGATCGGCGCGCGCGTCGTGCACGTCTTTCCGTACAAGCACTCGGATGGCCGTGTATTGCTCATCACCACGCCGACGGTTGGCGCCTATGGCCAGATCTACGACGCGAGGAAGCTCATCTCCCAGGGCGCTCAGCAGGCCCTGCTCGCGCAAGTCGACATCCCGCCCGACGTCAACATCAAGCAGATCACGCGCGGCTTTCACGATACGTATGCGCAGTACGATCCCGCAACGAAACAGGACAAGCTCTATGGTGCCGGGTCAGGCGGCTTCGGAGTCTACGACATCACCAAGCCGGAGACTCCGCGATTTCTGTTCATGATGGCGCCACAGCACGACCTCGTGACCACGGGGTCGCATACCGTGATCGTGTCACCGGATTCCCGCTACGCGGTGGCCACCGTGGAGCAACAGTACTGGCCCATGTTCGTGTTCGACCTGCAACCCGGACTCAGCGGCCAGTCCAAGGTGGTGCAACCGATTGCGGCGTGGACCGCCGACTGGCGCGATCTTCCCCACCTCATGGCGGTTCGATGGCCGTATGTCTTCGTCGCCGCGTACGAGGATGGCCTCCAGATCGTGAGCTTGAATGACCCCAAACAGCCGAAAACACTGGGCTGGTACTACACCTGTGTGTGCGAGCATCAGATGGGCTGGGGCGGATCACCCACGGTTCCGGGGACGAGCGTCTTGAATGGCGCGGGCGACGTGGACGTCCGCAACGCGGATGGGTTGATCGTCGTTACGGACTATACTACCGGGCTTTGGACGTTCCGCATGGACGGCTTCGACGGGTGGAACGGAAGGGAGTTCCGAATGCCCAACATCTCGAAGGAGCAAGACTGGGACAACGGCCCGGCGGTTGCCTTGAGACAATAGCGAGAGCGACGCACCCCGGGGTGCGTCGCGACCGGTCAAGGGAAGCCTGTATACTCACCTCCGGTTGACCGCACGCGACTCGGCCCTGCTCACTCGGTGCGGCGCGGCCGGCGAACGCTGCCCCGGAGCCGACGCCCGGTGACAGCGGCCGCCAAGCAATGTGATTGAACCGACCGTTGCCGACCCGGCCAACGCGCACGCACGGAACAGAATCGGGCGGGAGAAAACCTCCGCACCCGTCAGCGAGTCAAAATCAGGAGCGGGAAACGGAACTCGCCCGGAATCCTGACGCGGCGCCTGTTCGGAACATGAATTGGAACCCGGCGCCCAAGGTGCCGCACCGGCCTTTTGCCCAAACAACGTGAACAATATCCGCACCCTCCTCAAAGCCCCAGGGTTCACGATCGCGGCGCTGCTGTCCCTCACGATCGGCATCGGGGCGACGAGCGCCATCTTCGGCGTCGCGAACGCGCTCCTGCTCCGGCCACTGCCGTACCCGCACGCTGAGCGCCTCGCCATGCTCTGGCAGCGATCGCCTGGCCTCGGCGTCCCGCGTGACTGGCTCTCGCTCGGACAATATCTCGACATCAAGGCGGAGAACACGGTCTTCGACCACGTCGCGGCCGCGATCGGCGCCAGCTTCAACATGACCGGCAACGGCACGCCGCAGCGCGTCGACGGCGTCCGCGTGTCGTCCGCGCTCCTGCCCATGCTCGGCGCGCGCGCGGTGCTCGGTCATCTGTTCACTGCCGACGACGACGAGCCGGGCCGGCCGCTCGAGGTCGTCCTGACCTATCCGTTCTGGCAACGGCAGTTTGGCGGCGACCCCGGCGTCATTGACAAGACCCTGACACTGAGTGGCAATAGCGTCGCGATCGTGGGCGTCCTGTCGCCGGACTTCGTGTTCGACAAGGACGTGATGCCGGCAGTCAACAGCGTGCAGCATATCGAGCTCATCCTCCCACTCCCAATTCCGGCGAGCGCGCGCACCAACCGCGACGGCGAGGACTTCAACATCTTCGCATCACTCAAACCCGGCATCTCCAAGCAATCAGCGCAGGCCGAGATGGAGACCGTCGCTACACGGATGAAACAGGATTATCCGGCCTTCTATCCGGCGACCAGCGGCCTCACGATCAGCGTCGTGCCGCTCATCGACCAGGTCGTCGGCGATACACGCCTGGCGCTCTACGTCCTCTTGGGCGCCGTGGCGGTGCTCCTCGCGATCGCCTGCAGCAACGTCGCGGGGCTCCTCATTTCGCGCGCGACCGTACGCGAGAAGGAACTCGCGATTCGGGCGGCGCTCGGCGCAGACCGGCGGCGCCTCATCCGGCAACTGGCTGGGGAGAATCTGACCCTCGCGCTCGCGAGTGGCGTGCTCGGATTCGGAATGGCGCTCGCGAGCCTCGGGCTCCTGCGCCACGCCGGGCCTGCCGGGATTCCGCGCCTCGATGCGATTCACATCGACGTCACGGTGCTGGCGTTCACGTTCGGCGTCGCCGTGGCCAGCACCCTGCTCTTCGGCCTCGCTCCGGCGCTTCGCGCCTCCCGGGTCGATGCGAGCAGCGTGCTCAAGGAGGGAACTCGCGGGTCGACGATTGACCGTACACGCACGCGCGGCACGCTCATCACCGCCGAAGTCGCGTTTTCGGTTGTCCTGCTCGTCGGCGCGGGGCTCTTGGTCAGGAGCTACGCACGCGTATTGCGCGCCGATCCCGGGTTCGACCCGCAGAATACACTATCGCTCCGGCTGTCGCTGCCCGCCTCGCGATATGGAACACCGGAGTCCGTGACGAATTTCTATCGAGCGCTGGATCAGAAACTGAGCGCCCTCCCCGGCGTCGAGTTCGTCGGCAGCAACTACCAACTACCGTTGAGCTCCGTCTCGCTGGCGTGGGAAGATGTCAGGATCGAAGGGTACGTGCCGACGGCCGCTGGCGGCGATATCATCATCGCGAGTAGCGGGTACGTGAGCCCGGACTATTTCCGGGCGATGGGTATCCCGCTCGTCCAGGGGCGATTTTTCAACGCACAGGACAACCTACAATCGCCACCGGTCGTCATCGTCGATGAAGCCTTGGCGGCGCGGTTCTGGCCGGGCGGCGCGATCGGCAAGCGCCTGCGCCAGCGAGCCGATGGGCCGTGGCGGACCGTGGTTGGCGTCGTGCGCGACAAGCGCGAGTACCAGGCCGACGCTGCGCCGCCCATCACGGCGTATTTCCCGGTGGACCAGTACACGATCGGGAGCCGGTTCGTCGTCGTGCGCACGCACACCGCGCTCCACGATGTGTCGCGGATCACGAGCGCCGTGATGGGGGAAGTGCACGCGCTGGATCAGGAGTTGCCGGCCTATGATGTGAGTACAATGGACCAGCGGCTCACCGACTCGTTCGCGCGGCGGCGCCTTTCGATGCTGCTCCTCGCCACGTTCGCCGTCGCCGCGCTCATTCTCGCCGCCGTCGGCGTATACGGCACGATCGCGTATTGGGTGGGCCAGCGCCGCCGCGAGATCGGCATCAGAATGGCGCTGGGCGCCGACCGGGTGACCATCCTGCGGCTCATCGCCCATGAGTTCGGCCTTACCGTGGGCGTCGGCGTCGTGGGTGGCCTTGCGGGCGCATTTGTCCTGACGCGCCTCATGTCCGGGCTCCTGTACGGCGTGAGCGCGACCGACGCCACGACGTTCGCCGTGATCCCGGCACTCATGGCAGCGATCGCCGCCGCGGCCGTTTACGTGCCCGCGCGAAGCGCGATACGCGCGGCGCCGATCGACGCACTACGCGCGGAGTGATCCGCGTAGCACGCTCCGAGGACCCTCGCCCGGTCATCGTCGCAGGCGAGAGCACACTTGGGCAAACGCCGGAGCGCGGCTCGGAGATCGTGAAGAATGGAGTCCATAACGGCGTGTCACAGAAAGCTTCGTGCCCGACCTCGACAACGCCAAGTCGTGAAATGGCTTGGGTCTGTGCGGAAGAGCTCGTGACCGGTTTGTCCGCGTTTGGGATGGGTGGTTCCAAAACCGAACACGGCTGGTCCGGGCAGCACGCCATCGGATATCGCATTCGCTCACGACGCTCGGCGAATCACGAACCAATTTTGCTCAGCGGCGTGTCGGTGTGTTGCACTCACGACCACAGCGCCGCGCGGTCGACGGCCCTCAGCGTTGAACGGCCGGCCAGCATCATTGCCATCGCGAGCTCACGCTTCAGAATCTCCACGACGTGAGTCACGCCCTCCGACCCCGCGGCCGCGAGTCCGTACACGTACGGCCGGCCGATCAACACCGCGCTCGCGCCGAGCGCAATGGCCTTGAGGACATCGGTCCCACGACGAATGCCGCCGTCCATTAGTATCGGCACGCGCCCCGCCACGATGTCGGCCACCCGCGGCAAAGCATCGATGGTCGCCGGGTTGGTGTCGAGATTCCGGCCACCGTGATTGGAGACAATGATGCCGGCCGCACCGGCGTCGACGGCCCGCTGGGCGTCGAGCGGGTTAAGGATGCCTTTCACCCACAAAGGAACGCGCACAATCGATCGGACCCATTCCAGATCCTTCCACGATGCCTTCGCGACGAACATGGCGTCGGCCGCGCCCTGATACGAGCTGGGCGTCATGAGTGGGAGAGGCAAATTTGGGGGCACAGCGAAGCCGGCGCGATCCTGACGGTTCCGCGGACCGTTTGAAGGCGTGTCGATCGTCACCACGACGGCCTTGACGCCGGCGGACTGGACCCGCAGGACGACATCCTTGATGAACGACCGGCCATAGAGCAGGTAGATCTGCGACCAGAGCGGTTGCGTCGCCGCGCGCACCAGTGCGTCGATCGGCGTGGTCGTCCCCATGCTGACCACCATCGTTGCCTGGGCCGCGTTCGCGCCGCGGACGGTCGCCAGCTCACCATCCGCGTGCATGAGACGGTGAAACCCGATGGGGGCGAGCAGAATGGGATGTGGCGCGTCAAGCCCAGGAAGGTGGACCCGCATGTCAGGGTCAGCGACGCTTTCGAGATTCCGTGGGCACAAGCGGAGCCGATCGAGTGCTTCGCGGTTCCACCGCACCGTGAGCTCGTCCCCCGCGCCTCCGGCAATAAAGGCATAGACCATGGCCGACAGCCGCTCGCGCGCCGCCGACTCGAAGTCGAACAGATTGAGCGGGCTTGGCGGTGCCGGTGCTTCCCGGGTGGTCGATGTCAGCAACGACCAGCCTGCCGCCGCGTTGGACAACCGCAACAGATCTCGGCGGCTGAGCTTCACTCGTTCCCCCTATGGCCTTCGACGGTCGCATCAACGGGCCAGACGCCATGCAAGAACGCTTCGACCGGCGGAAAGAAGCGGCCCGGCTGCTCGATTTGGGGGTAGTGCCCAGCCTCGGGGATCAACAACAGACGCCCATTGGGCAATGCACCCGCCAACGCGTGCATGCCATCCGCGGTGGCAAAGCTCTGAGCACCATCAACGACCAGCACCGGCATCTGCAGCCGCCGCAGCACGGGCGTGAAGTCCCAGCCGCCCAAGGACCGCATCGTCACGTCCGACACGAACGGAAAATTGCGGAGTGCGTCTGGCGGGACGTCACACGGATCCGCGCGCATATGCGCCGCCGACGCACGGTCGGCGAAATACGCGGTGAAATACACCGTGAAGAGGCGCCGGCAGATCTGCGCGGGATCCACAGCCCATGGCAGCTCGCCAATCAGCTCGGCGACCATTTTGCCGGAGGCCGAATCCCTCTCCGCCAGTTTCCGGATCCGTAACGCGTACAGTGCTGCCGTGGGCGGCATCGGTCCCACCAGCAGCATGCGCTTGACGTGCTCCGGATGCTCGCCCGCGTAGAGTATCGCCAGTCCCGCACCCCACGACTGGCCGATCAGCGTCATTCGCGTGAGACGGAAGTGTTGCCGCAGGGCCTCGAGGTCACGCACGTGGTCCGCCGCGCGCAATCGCGTAGAGTCCTTGAGGAGCTGCGAGCGACCCGCACCCCGCTGATCATAGAGGACAATCGTGAGCCGATCCGCCAGCGGCTCGAGATCGGGCCACGTCACGCCCATGCTCAGACCCGGACCGCCGTGGAGCACGATCGCCGTGTCGCCGCCGTGGCCGATCACGCGATAATACAACCGGACACCATCCGCACCTGATACGTACCCTTCGGCCGGCTGAGCTCCAACTGGAGGAGAAAGCGCCAGGACGCCGAGAACAGCGAGAACGCTCTGTATCCGGTGAAACACGCTAGGCTGAACTCTGCGGAGTCATACAAACCGGGGACCGTATCCGGCTTGTCGCTGTGTGCACCTGGCAGAGCCTCAAGACCACCTTACCACGCTTGAACCAGGTGACCTCTCAGCCCGGGAAGCCCCGGGTCGAGTGAACATTGCGGCCGTCCCGCCAAAGCCGATGGCATGCGTCACAACGGCGCCGATGGTGAATGCCGGTGAGCGCCGCGGTGTTCGCATACCCCACTATGCAAGCAATCGCGCCCCAAGTACAGCGGACGCCCCGCTTTTCACGAGTCGTTGACAAAGCAAGAGATGGGGACCGGAGTGCACACGACGGTGGACGGGTCAGTCGCACCGGTCTTCAGCCAATTCGCGTCGCGTGTCCGGCGGTGAAGGCGCCGGCGCGCGTTCCGGCCGGCAAGGAGCCCGGCTTAGGGTGACGCCGCTTGCACTTGCTCCGCGGTCAAGCCATAGATCGGTGGCGTCGCGACATCGCCGTCCAGGTGGTCGACGAACTCGCGCGCCGTCAGCATGCTCTGCACACCCCCGATCGAATCGTGATTACGACTGAGGGGCTCGACCATGCCGCCACCCATACTGCCACGGGCTTGGAGGCGAATGCCCCCAAGCCCGTGAGTCTTTTCAAAACAAGAGCGGGAAACGGGACTCGAACCCGCGACCCCAACCTTGGCAAGGTTGTGCTCTACCAACTGAGCTATTCCCGCGTTCACTCCCCTACTGTCGGCGTAAAGTATACCCCGCCTCACCCCCCCCACAAGCGCCGGGAGCCCCTGCTAACGGCTCCTGGCCACTATTGGGCCGCCCCCACGCCAAGCGCGTGCACGGCGTACCACACACTGTACGCGAGAAGACCGGACAACGACGCATCGCCACCGTTCCCGATCGCCGCGCCATCCGCATCGAGTGTCTCAGCCGCGACGCCGTTGTCCAGCGGCGCCTCTTGCAACCACGCGAGCGCCGACGACGCGTCGGGACCCACGAGACGGGCGCACCACTGCACCAGCGACAGCGTCTCACGATTGGCCGCCGACGCCTTGACGGTCCGCCGGTAGACACTCTCCTGCCGGTCCAGCGTCTCGTACAGCGGCAACCACAGCATCGATGCGACAGGATCATCGTGACGGTCCACGCTGCCGCGAAGATCGGCAGCCGAGGCCAGCACGGACTTCCCGTCTGCATCCGTCGTGAAATGCCGCAGGATCGCGGCCCGCACCGCAATCGGATCCTGCACTTCCTTCGCCGTCTCGGCGTCCAGCGTCCGCCTGAAGACATCGAGCGCCAGCGCCGCGACCGCGTTGCCATGCAAGGTGTACGGGTACGGCACCGGCGCGCCGGATGGATACACTTCGCTCCCGTAGAGCGGTACCTCCGGATGCCGACGCGCGGCGAGATCGTCGGCGCTCGCATACAGCGTGTCGGCAAGCACCGGCTCCTCCACGATCTGGTCGTCACCGGTCTCCCGGATGTAGCGCTCAGTCGCCCACGCGAATGCCGCCACGCCCTCCAGCGAAAAGCCCGGCTCGAACAACGCCCCGTCCATATAGTGGATGCCGCTTCCGGGCGCGGCGCCATGTACCTCGCACGCACGAAGGATGAGCTCCCGCGCGAGCCCCGCATCCGCGAGTTGCACCGCGGGCACCGTCCACGTGAGTGCATCCCAGTCACGCACGGTCACACCGCGGCCATTCCACGGCGCGCGGGTACGCACGAGATAGAACCGGGCATCGTCGATGGCCCGGCCTACGGCGTAGAAATACGCGAAGAGCAGATTGCGATTCACGACGCGGTCGAGCGAAACGCTGCCCGTGGTCTGCTCCAGTGACCGCAATGCCTCGACCGTCGACGCGAGCAACGCCCGCCACCCACGGCGCCGCATCGCCTCGACGGTCGCCGCCGCACCATCCCGCTCGGGCGCGGCCGCCACGTAAAACGCCGCCTCGAACGTCGCGCCCGCCGCGACGTCGGCGGCGCACCGGAGTGCGAAGCGTGGGGCCGGACCACCCATGTCGCATTCCACGACCGGCGCCCCATCCGCACCGACCGCGAGCGCGGCCGGCCCCGGCACTGCCGACCCGTCGAGCAGCACGGTGTCCCCCGCCCCGGCCGCCACACGATGCGCATCGGCAAACGCGCTCGGCGTTCGCACTCGCTGCTGCCGGTGACCCAGGGTCCCGTCGGCCATCAGCTCGACCCGCGCCGGTGCGTGCGTCTGATTCGCGATGCTGAGCACATAGATCACGCCGGGCACATCGGCATCACGGCCAGCCGGCGCGAAGATCGTCCCTCGCACCGCGAACGTGCCGTCACGCACGGTCGTGGAGAACGACGGCACCCACTCCACACTCTGGTCCCACGCAAGCGGCTCGCTGCCCACCGCGAACGGCTCGCCATCGATGCGCACCGCGGGACGTAAGAGCGCCGGCCCGGCCCCGGCGATGAACTCCGGCCCGCCGGCAAACTCGATCGCCGCCCGCGCCCCCCGATGCAGCATGCCAAGGGCGTGGATCGAGCCGTCCGCTGGATGGATGCAGGGCACCGCGAGCCAGTGATTTCCGGTCAATCGCCACGCGACCGCGGGGATCGGGAGGACCGGGGCGGGGTATTGTGTCACGCGTGCGCCCGTGGCCCGGCGCCCGAGGTCATGCGTCGCGTTTGGTGTTGTGTTAGCATTGTCGCGGAAGATCGCTTCCCACGATTTGTTTATCTACTCCGCTCCCCTCCCCTCGCCCGCGCCGCCAGGTCTTCGCGCGCGCCGCCGCGGACGCCGGCCCGGGATCTTCGGCATCCCCCCGTGCGCCTGCGTAGCGGCGCGCATCGCGTGCGGGAGGCTCCCCGCGCCGCTCCTCGCGGCGCTCTTCACGGTGCTCTTCACGGTGCTCGCGCTCGCCGCGAACACACGACCCGCCACGGCGCAAGCCGTCGATGCGGTCGCCGACGAGGCACTGACGCTGCCGCCGGGCGTGCTGCGGCTGAGTGTCAGTGAGTCGGATACCCGATACAGCGACCGCTACGGCACAGGCGGTCTCCAGCCGCTCGGTTACGGACTCTCCACAGACTCGCTGGGCGTCTCCCAGTTGCCGATCCTCGCCCCACTGCAGTCTTCGCTCCGGGCGCTGACGCAGGACCCGGCGTTCAACCTCACGCTGGGCGCGATGCAGGTCCAGTCGAGCATCCGCGTGCAAATGACGCCGATCGGACTGGACATCGGAGTCGCCCGCCGCCTGACGCTTCGCGCCATCGTACCGATCGTGCAGACACACGACGAGATCTTTTTCAATCCCAACCCCGGCGGCAAGACCGGCAACGTCGGCTTCAACCCCGCACTCGCGTTCAAGAACGCGCTCGCGATCGACACGGGACTCTTCGGCCAGTTCACGAGCGCGAGCGCCAGCCTCGCCGCCGCACTCGCTGCGTGCCGCGCCAATCCCGGCCACGCGGCGTACTGTCCCATGCTGAATGCGCAGAGCGCGACCGCGAGCGCCCTCATCTCACAGTCGTCAAGCTTCGCCTCGCAACTCGCAAACGTGTACGGCGGCGACGGCCACAAGACCGGCATCATCGTTCCCGTGGACAGCAGTGCGCCGTGGACCGCGATCACGCGGCGTTTTCATTCGCTGGCCGCTGCGTTCGCGCACTTCGATTCGCTGACCGGCGGACCAGGCGTCGGAACCCAGGGCCCCGTCGGCGCCCCCCCGATCGGACTCGGCGACGCCCAGGCCTTGCTCACCACGAGTACCCTCGGCCTCGGCTTCGACTCGCTGCAGTCCGTGGACTATGCCCACCTCGGCGATATTGAGCTCGGCGCCACCGTGCTGATACTCGACTCCTTTCACGGGAGCGACAGTGCGCGATTTCATCCCTCCGGCTTCAATTATCGCCTCTCCGCGTCCGGCTTCTATCGCCTGGGCACCGGTGGCATCCTCCCCGCCGACGCCCTCGTCGGCGCCGCGACTGGCACGGGCGCCAATGCCATCGAGATTCACGCGGCGAGCGACCTGCTCTTCGGCCGCCACTTCTGGACATCGGTCATAGTCAAGGGAACCATGCCCATGGCCGACCACATCTCGGCGCGCATCCCGCTCGGACTCGGTGAGGCCTACACGCCGGATTTCGCGGACCAGTTCGTGGGGCGGACGCTGGGACGCACGATCGTGGCCGAAATCGCCCCGCGCTACACGTTCAACGATTATTTCGGACTCTCGGCCGATTACCAGCTCATCCAGCACAGCGCAGATCAGTACTCGGGCATCGTGAAGCTCGATTCCGCGGTCACCGGCTTCGGTCCGGTCACGCTCAACGCCAACACTCTCGGTGCCGGCACCGCGTCCACGGAACACCGATGGGGCCTGGGGCTCACGTTCTCGACGCTCGCGAGCGCGGCACGCCATCCATCGCGGATTCCCTTCGATCTGACCTACCTCCACTATCAGACCATCACCGGCTCCGCCGGCATCGGCGGCTTCCTTCCGAAGCTCGCCACCGACATGGTCCAGATCCGCCTCTACACGCGCTTTCTGGGAAGCGGCGGAGCCTTCGGCAAGAGGCCAAAGGCGCAATAACTGTCGCCGCGCACGGGGCGGCGAGCCGCCGCCGCTCCGTGCCGCTTGCGCGGCGCTACCTGCTTCGTTCCCGCGGCTCCTCTCTCCGCTTCCCCTTCTCCATCTTGCCCTCGCCCCGTAGCAGCTCACGCGCGTGCGCCCTCGCGACTTCGCGGTCAGGATCGCCCAGCATCCGGGCCACTTCGAGCACCCGGGCCTCGCCGTCCAGCACGCGCACGTCGGCGGTCGTCACCCCGCCCCGCGCCCCCTTGCTGACCACGATGTGGTGGTGCGCCCGGGCCGCGATCGGCGGCAAGTGCGAGATCGCGAACACCTGATGGTGCGCGGCGACACGCCGCAGCGTCGCACCGACCTGCGAGCCCACGCGGCCGCCGATCCCCGCATCCACCTCGTCGAACACGAGTGTCGGCACGCGATCGAGCCGGGCCAGAATCGTCGTGAGCGCCAGCATGACGCGTGACAGCTCCCCGCCTGAGGCGACGCGGGCCAGGGGACGCGGGTCGTGACCCGCGTTGAGCGTGACGCGAAACTCCACGTCCTCGGCACCAGCGGCTCCCGGCGTGTCACGGCGGTCCAGCGCGATGGCGAGGTGGCCGTCCGATAGCCCCAGTTCGGGCAGGACCTCATCCACCGCGCGCGCCAGCCGGTCCGCAGCGTTCGTCCGCGCGGCCGTCAGGGCGGCCGCGGCCTCGCCGAGATGCACGCGCGCCTCGGTCTCGCGACGCTCCAGTTGGCGGATGTCGAACGCCGCCGAGTCGACGAGATCCAGCTCGCGGCGCGACCGGCGTCCGGTCTCGATCACGTCATCGAGCGTGGGGCCGTATTTCTTGAGGAGGCGGAAGAGCACGTCACGGCGCTGCTGGACGTCCGCGAGACGCTGCGGGTCGAGATCGACCGCGCCCGCGTAGTCGTCGCACTGGCGCGCAAGCTCGTCGAGCGCGTAGTACGCCGTGTCGTACAACTCCTGCAGGCGGCTGAGAGACGGATCGATTCGCTGTAAACCCGATAGCGCGCGGTGCACCGCAGCGAGTTGGTCGCGGACGGCCGGAGCATCCGGCCCGCCATCGAGCGCGGCCGCGACGCTCTGGGCCAGCGTGCGCAGTTCGTCGGCGTGGGCCAGCCGATGCGATTCGTCCTCGAGGCGCGCGTCCTCGCCAGGTTCGAGCTTCGACGTCTCGATCTCGTTCGCGACATGGCGCAGATAGTCCGCGCGCCGCTCCGCATCCGCACGGCGAGCGGTGAGCCCGGCGATCTCCTGGCGGATGGCCGCGACGTCGTCGTACGCGCTCCGCACACGAGCGGCCAGCTCCGTCGCTCCCCCGAACGCGTCGAGGATGTGGCGCTGCGCCTCGGTGTCGAGCAGCGTTTGCGATTCGTGCTGCCCGTGCAGGTTGACGAGCAGGCGCCCGACCTCTGCCAGGACGGTCGCCGTGACGGTCGTGCCGTTGATCCAGGCGCGCGCGCGGCCGGTGGAGGCCACCTCGCGCTTGAGCACGACCTGTCCGTCGTCGGTCTCGATACCGCGTGCATCGAGTTGGGCCAGCACTTCCGGCCGGTCCTCCGCGTCGAACACGCCCTCGACTGTCGCCCGGTCGGAGCCCGTCCGGATGACGTCCGCGTTCGCCCGCTCGCCGAGCAGGAGGCCCAGTGCACCGACGATGATGGACTTGCCCGCGCCCGTCTCGCCCGAGAGCACGTTCAACCCCGCCGACAGCGGCAGTGTCAATGCCTCGATGATGGCGAAGTTCTTGATCCGGAGCTCGGAGAGCATGGGCAGCGGTCTGGTTGCGGGTTACGCCTGCGGCACTCCACCCCACCCGAGCTTGTGGCGCAGGCGAGAAAAGTACGTCGTGCCCGGAAAGCGCACGATCAGCACCGACCGTCCCGCGCGCTTCACCTCCAGCACCTCGCCGCCGGCGAATGTCGTACCGACCTGGCCGTCGATCGTCACCAGCAGCTCCTCGGGTCCAACCTCCGTCGTCACCGACAGGGTCGCCGTCGGCGGTAACACCAGCGGCCGGATCGCCAGCGTGTGCGGCGAGATCGGCGTGAGGATGATCGATTCCACCGTCGGCTCGACGATCGGCCCGCCCGCGGACAGGCTGTACGCCGTCGAACCCGTCGGCGTGCACATCACGATCCCGTCCGCCGCGTAGGCGGCCACGGCCTCGCCGTTGGATTCGACGGCGAGGCGCACCACGCGCGCGAACCCGCCCTTGTGCAACACGACGTCGTTGAGGGCATGCCACCGGCGCCGCTCGGCCCCCGTCCGGTCGAGCGCGCGCGCCGCGAGCGCCATGCGCGCCTCGGCTCGATATTCACCGCGGGCAAACCGGCGCAGCGCCTCTTCCATCTCGTCTCCGCCGCAACTGGTCAGGAACCCGAGCCGCCCCAGATTGACGCCGATGATCGGCACCTCCCGGCCGGCCAGGAGCCGGGCGCCCCGGAGCAGCGTGCCGTCCCCGCCGAGCGTGACGAGTGCATCGAGGTGCTCGGGACTGGCCATCTTCGACGCCCCGGACACCAGATCGTGGATGTCCGGCTCGCAGTAGACGTCGAACCCCAGCTCGGGCGCGAGGCGCAGCACGACCCGCAGCATGTCGGGCAGCCGCTCGTACCCGCGGTGGCCGACCACACCGAGGCGGATCATTCAGCGGCCCGCGGGCGCGGGCGGCACGGCAAGCCTGGATATCACGATGCCGTCATCCGCCCGTTCACTCACCCGGCGATCGCCTCGGTCTCGTGCTGAAGTGCGCGTACCCGCTCGGCGATGCCCGCGGCATCGAGCCCCACCTGCGCGAGTTGCCGGCCCCGCGACGCCTGCTCGATGAACCGGTCCGGCACCCCGTGCACGGCGACACGGGTGCCGGAATCCATCGCGCCCACGACGTGCGACATGAAGGCCCCGAATCCGTTGACGACGGTACCTTCCTCCACGACGAGGAGATGCTTGTGGTCGGCCACGAGCGCCGCCAGCGTGAGTTCATCATACGGCTTGAGGTAGCGGCAGTTGACGACCGTGATGTTCAACCCATCGGCCGCCAGACTCGCCGCCGCGGCGACCGCCGGCAGCACCATCGTTCCGACCGCCAGCACTGCGACGTCCGAGCCGCGACGCAGCACCTCCCACGTCCCGTACGGGACGGCCGGAATTGTGCTGATCGCCGGCGCGAGATCGGGCGCGCTGTCGCGCGGATAGCGCAGGCAGAACGGGCCGGCGGTATGCTCCACACCCGCGCGGAGGAGACCCAGCATTTCGGTAGCGTCCTTGGGAGCCGTCACCGTCATCCCGGGAATGGCCAGCATGTAGGCGATGTCGTAGAGGCCCATGTGGGTCGGGCCATCCTCGCCGACGAGACCCGCCCGGTCCATCGCGAACACGACGGGCAGACGCTGGATCGAGACGTCGTGGATGACGCTGTCATACGCGCGCTGCAGAAACGTCGAGTAGATCGCGCACACCGGACGTATCCCGCGCGTCGCGAGCCCCGCCGCGAACGTTACGGCGTGCCCCTCGGCAATGCCGACGTCGAAGAACCGCGTCGGATGCGCCTTGGCAAACGCGCCGGTGCCGGTGCCGCTCGGCATCGCGGCGGTGATCGCGACGAGGTCGGCGCGCTCGGTCCCCAGTTCCGCGAGTCCCGCGCCGAACACCGCGGTGTAAGTCGCATTGCTGGTCGAGGCCGCGAGCTGCTTGCCGGTGGCCGGGTCGTGCCCCGGCGGGAGCGCGTGCCACTTCTCGCCGTGTTCCCCCGCCGGGAAGCCCTTGCCCTTCTGCGTGATCACGTGCACGAGGCGCGGCCCTTTCAGGTCGCGGACCGCGAGCAGCGTGTCGAGCAGCGCATCGATGTCGTGCCCGTCGATCGGCCCGAAGTACCGGAACCCCAGCTCCTCGAACAGCACGCCCGGCGTGAAGAACGATTTGACGCTCTCCTCCCATTTGCGGACCAGCGTGCCGACGCCCGACAGCCTCCCGGGCGCGTGATCCACCGCCGCGCCGATCGCGGAGCGCACGCGATTGTAGAGCGGGTTTCGCTGAACCGAGGTCAAATACTTGGACATCGCGCCCACGTTTGGGGCGATCGACATCTCGTTGTCGTTCAGCACCACCACGACATCGCGGTCCGTGGCCCCGGCGTTGTTGAGGCCCTCGTACGCCATGCCGGATGTGAGCGCCCCATCGCCGAGGACCGCTACGACGTGGAAGTGCTCGTGTTTGAGGTCGCGAGCGACGGCCATCCCGTAGGCCGCGGAGATCGCGGTGGCCGCGTGCCCAGCCCCGAACGCGTCGTACGGGCTCTCCGTGCGCTTCAGGAATCCGGAGAGACCGTTCTCCTGGCGGAGCGTCTCGAGACCGGCGTTCCGCTCGGTCAGGGCCTTGTGGGGATACGCCTGGTGTCCGACATCCCAGACGATCTGGTCCACGGGCGCATTGAACGCGTAGTGCAATGCCGTCGTCAGCTCCACCACGCCCAGACCCGCCCCGATATGCCCTCCGGTACGCGAGCAGACGTCGATCAGCCGGGCGCGGATGTCGGCGCACAGCTCGCGGAGCTGGTCACGCGTCAGGGATTTGAGATCGGCGGGCTTCTGGACGCGTTCGAGGAGAGACATACCCGAAGGGTGGAAATGTGGATGCCGAAAACTAGTCGTTCGCCGGCCTCGGCTTCATGAGCCCCGAAACCGGGGCTCAGTTCCTGCGAGTCACAGTGTAGCGGGCCAGGTGCTCCAGCGCGGGCGTGAGCAGATGCATGCCCTCGAGGGCGCTGCAGGCCTCGTCCACGAGGGCGCTCGCGCGCGCCCGCGCCCCCTCCACCCCGAGCAGCGCCGGATACGTGCTCTTGTGCAGAGCAAGGTCGCGTCCCGCCGTCTTCCCGAGTTGGTCCGTCGTCGCCGTGACATCGAGCACATCGTCGGCGATCTGGAACGCCAGCCCGATCGCGGCGCCATACCGGCCGAGGGCCGTAAGCACCGCGTCGCCCGCCCCCGCGGCGATTCCGCCGAGCCGCACCGACGCCGTCACGAGGGCCCCCGTTTTCGCCCGGTGAATGTGCTCCAGCTCCGCCAGCGAGAGCGCCAGCCGCTCACCCTCGAGATCGAGGAGTTGGCCGCCGATCATTCCGGTGGCTCCGGCCGCCCGCATCAGCTCTCGAAGAATGGTACCGCCCGCTTCCGCCGGCAACCCGAGGCGCCGCGCCGCTTCCGTCGCGCATCGGGCCGCGAGTGGCACCATCGCCAGGCCGGCCGCCGTGGCGGTCGCGACTCCATAGACCCGATGCACCGTCGGCCGTCCCCGGCGAACGTCGTCGTCGTCCATGCACGGCAGATCGTCGTGGACCAGCGAGTAGGCGTGCACCACTTCTACGGCGGCCGCGAGGTCCGAGGCGTCTCCCGCGCCGCCGGCCGCCCGGTACGCGGCCAGCAGCAGGACCGCCCGCAACCGTTTGCCCTCGCCCATGAGGGTGTATCGCATCGCGTCCGCCGCGAGAGGTGGCGTCGCCGGGAGGTAGTGGGCGCAGAACCGGCCGAGCGCCGCCTGAACGGCCGCCCGGTCCGCGGCGAAGGTGGCGTCGATCGCTTCCGCGCTCGCCTGCACTACGTGCGGCTCCCCCGCGCGCCCCTGCCCCCGCCTTCCGCGGGTCCGTCGTCACGGTCGCGGATGGGCCGCAGCTTGAAAACCCCCTCGGCCTGCTCCACGAGCAGTGTCACCTGGGACTCGACCCGTACCAGTTCCGCGGACGCGCGCCGGAGGCGTGCCACACCTTCCTCGAACAACTCCAGTGCGCGATCGAGCGCCACACCATCTCCGCCCAGTTCGGCGGCGATCGCCTCGAGGCGCGCGATGTCTTCCTCGAATGTCATGGCTGCACCGCCGGCGCGTCGGGCACCACGGACGTCGCGACCGCGCCGACGGTGCCGTCACGGATCGTCAAGTCGAACGGCATGCCGTCGGCGAAGTCGGCGGTCGCCGTCAGGGCGCGCCCGCCCGCACCGCGAGCGACCGCGAATCCGCGCGCGAGGGTGGCGAGCGGGCTGAGCGCGTCCAGACGCCCAGCAGCGGCGTCCAGCCGCGAGCGGCGGCGCTCCGTCGATCGCATCGCGCCGCGAAGGGTCATGTCGCACGCCCGGCCGAGCCGTGACCCCGATGCCTGGACGCAGCGGGTCGCCGCGCCCGCCAGTTGGGCCGCCGCGAGGCGCAGGCGCTGCTCCTCGTCCGCCCACAGCGGGACCGCCGATTCCGCCGCCGCCGATGGTGTCGGTGCGCGAACATCCGCGACCAGGTCACACATCGTGGTATCGATCTCGTGCCCGACGGCCGAGATAGTCGGTACGAGGCATGCGGCGACCGCGCGGGCGACCCGCTCGTCGTTGAACGCGCTCAGATCTTCCTTGGCACCGCCGCCGCGCCCTACGATGACGACGTCGGCCTTGCCCCACCGGGCTAGCCGCCCGAACGCCGAGCACAGGTCCTCCGGCGCGCCGTCACCCTGGACCTTCGAGGCGACGACCACGATCCGCAGCGATGGTGCCCGGCGCCGGGCGACCGCGAGGATGTCGTGGAGCGCGGCGCCATCGGGGCTCGTCACCACCGCGAGGCAGCGCGGCAGACGCGGCAATGGACGCTTGCGCTCGGGGGCGAGCAGGCCGTCCCGGCGCAGCGCCTCGAGCGTGCGCTCCAGCGCGCGCCGCAGCAACCCGTCGCCGGTTGGCTCGATCGCGGTCACCCGCAGTTGCATGTCGCCGCGCACGGCGTAGACGGTCACCTGCCCGTACACCACCACGGCCATGCCGTCTTCGACCGCCGTCCGGATCCGCCGCTGATCGTCGGCCCAGACGACACAGCGCAGTTGGGCCGCCCGGTCGCGGAGCGAGAAATACCAGTGCCCGTTCCGGTGGGCCTTGAAGTCGATGATTTCGCCGCGCACCCACAGCGGTTTGACCGACCGCTCGATGATGTGCCTGATCGATTGCGCAAGCGTCGAGACGGCGACCGCCGTCTCCGTGCTGCCGCCGGGCAGCGCCGCATCGAAGAGAGACAGCCCACGCAACCCGCTGCCCGGTTCGGACGCCCGTGCTTCGGACTCCGGTGGCCCCGCCGGCCACCGGAATCCGCCCTCACGGCCAGGAGGATCCCAGCTCACGCCAGCCCCGCGCTCAGTTGTGCGGCACGCACGGTATTCTTGAGCAGCATCGCGATCGTCATCGGACCGACGCCTCCCGGCACCGGCGTGATCAGGCGCGCCACTTCGCGGGCGCTCGCGAAATCCACATCTCCCACGAGGATATATCCCCGCTTCGCGCGCGCGTCATCGACGCGGTTGATGCCGACGTCGATCACCACGGCCCCCGGCTTGACCATTGGGCCGGTCACGAATTTCGGCCGGCCGGCGGCGACGATCAGGATGTCGGCCCGCTTCGTGTGGCCGGCCAGATCCGTGGTGCGGCTGTGGCACACCGTGACCGTGGCATTGGCACCGGGACGGTCCTGCATCATCAGCGCGGCCATCGGTTTTCCCACGATCGAGCTGCGGCCGACGATGACGCACTCGGCTCCCTTCGTCTTCACGCCGCACCGCACGAGCAGTTCCTGCACCCCGGCCGGCGTACAGGGCGCGAAGCCGTCGGTGTCCCCGTTCAGCAGCTTTCCGGCGTTCACCGGATGAAACCCGTCCACGTCCTTCTCGGGGCGGACACGGCGAATCACGACTTCGGCGGAGATGTGTTTCGGCAACGGCATCTGGACGAGAATACCGTGAATCGACGGATCGGCGTTGAGTTGATCCACGTGCTGCAGGAGCTCCGCTTCGGTCGTCGCGGCCGGCAAACGCACCGTGATGCTGTACATCCCCGCCTCTTCCGATGCCTTGGCCTTCGCGCGCACGTAGACCGCACTCGCCGGATCGTCGCCGACCAGCACGACCGCCAGCCCGGGCCGCACGCCCCGCGCGACGAGACTGGCCGCGGTCTCCGCTACGCTTGCCCGAACGGCTCGTGCGACCGTTGCGCCATCGATCAGCTCAGCGGGCAAAGTCCACCGCCCGCGTCTCCCGGATCAACACCACTTTGATCTGACCCGGGTATTGCAGCTCGGCTTCGATGCGGCGCGCAATTTCGTCCGAGAGCGACGCCATGCGCGCATCGTCTACGGTGTCCGGCGTGACGACGACCCGGATCTCCCGCCCCGCCTGGATCGCGAACACTTTTTCGACGCCACGGTAGCTCGCCGCAATCCGCTCGAGGCTCTCGAGACGCTTGACGTACGTCTCGAATGCCTCCCGCCGCGCGCCGGGGCGCGAGCCCGAGATGGCATCCGCGGCCTGCACCAGCACGGAGACCTCGCTCTCGTGCGGGACGTCATCGTGGTGCGCGGCGATGCAATTCACGACGAGAGGGCTCTCCCCGTACCGCGTGGCCACCTCGACCCCGAGCTGCACGTGTGTGCCCTCGTGCTCGTGCGTCAGCACTTTCCCGACATCGTGCAGGAGTGCCCCGCGCTTGGCCAGCGCCACGTCCAGCCCCAGCTCGGCGGCCATGATCCCCGCGAGCCACGCGACTTCCTTCGAGTGCTGCAGGATGTTCTGGCCGTAGCTCGTGCGCCACCGCATCCGCCCGATGAGTTTCACCAGTTCGGCGTGCATGCCGTGCACACCCGTCTCGTAGGCGGCCTGCTCGCCAGTCTCGACAATGGCGACCTCGACTTCGCCTCGCGACTTGTTGACGACTTCTTCGATGCGCCCGGGGTGAATACGCCCGTCCGCGACGAGCTTCTCGAGCGCCAGCCGCGCGATCTCGCGCCGGACCGGATCGAAGCAGGAGACGACGACGGTGTCGGGCGTGTCATCGATGATGACATCCACCCCGGTCACCAGTTCGAAGGCGCGTATGTTTCGCCCCTCGCGACCGATGATCCGGCCCTTCATCTCGTCGTTCGGGAGTGCCACCGCGGATGCCGTCGATTCGGCGGTATGCTCCGCGGCGATACGCTGCACGGCGAGCGCCACGATCTTCTTGGCTTCCCGCTCCGCTGACCGGCGTGCCGTCTCGCGAATCTCGCGCACGCGGTTGGCCGCGTCGGCCTGCGCCGCCTCTTCCATCCGGCTGATCAACTCGGTCTTTGCGTCCGCAGCCGACATGCCCGCCAATTGCTCGAGCCGCCGCTGCTCATCGGTGTGCATCCGGCCGACTTCCTGCTCCCGCTCATCCACGCGCTTCTCGAGCCGGCTGATTTCAGCCGCTTGCCGAGTCGTTTCCTTCTCTCGCTGGTCGAGGATCTCAAACTTGCGGTCGAGGATCGTGTCGCGTTCCTTGAGGCGCTTCTCCTCGCGCTCGACCTCGGACCGGCGCTCGCGCACCTCTTCGTCCCAGGCTTCGCGGAGCTTCATGAGCTCCTCCTTCCCCGCGAGCACCCCGGACTTCCGCAGGGTGTCGGCCTCGCGTTCGGCTTCGGCGACGACGCGCCGGCTCAACTCGTCGGCGGATTGTCCGGCCGCCGCCTGGCGTTCATGCTCTGCCGCCTGGCCCGCCCGCCGGCCCACGATGAACGCGACCACCCCGGCAATGAGGCCGCACAGCACACAGGCCGCGGCAAGGGCGACCACTGACGACATACGATCTATACTCCAGCGCGGCACTCGCCGCGGCGTTGGTCGTGAATCGGACGTTCGATACCTACACTACCGTGACATCGCCTCGCTTCGCGGGCGGCAGCCAGCGGCGCACTTCACTGCCAAGCGACCGCATTGCTCCGGTCAGCTCCTCCGAGGCCTGCTGGGCCTGGAACAACTGATCCGTAATCTGAAGCGCGGCCAGGATCGCCGCTTTGCGGGTCTCGACCGCACCTCCTGCGCTCAGGACCCGCCGGATCGCCGCATCCACATACTCCGCGACCGCGCGCGTATGCTCCGGCGTCGAGTCGCTCCGGATCGAGTACTCCTCACCCACTATCGAGACGCGAACCACCTGCTTGGACCCCTTGTCGGTCATCGCTCACCACCCGCGCTGCCGGCGACAGCCGCCGAATGCTCCTGTTGCTGGCGGAGGAACCGGACCCGGTCGAGCATCGATTGCGCCTGGCCGGCCGCTGCCTCCAGACGCCCCCGGAGTGCGGCGTTCTCGGCCTCGAGCGCCTCCAGGCGCGAGGCGTCCGCTACCGGACCCCCGCCCGCGTCGAGCGTGCGCAACTGTGTCTCGGCCTGCAGCGCCCGGCGGCGAAAGTTAGCCAGTTCATCCCCGAGGTGGCGGATCAGAACTTCCAGCTCCCGGAACGCGATGCGATCATGCCGTTCGTTGTCGGACACCAAGATGAGTCTCCAAGGCGCGCAATAGCTTATCCCGTCGAGCCTCAACCTCTTTCTCGCGAAGAGTGCGCTCCGGATGCCTGAACGTCAACCGCCACGTGAGGCTGCGGTGCCGCTCGGGCACGTTGTCACCGTAGAATTGGCTCAGCAGGTCGATCCGCTCGAGCATCGGCTCGTTCGCGCCACGCAACACCGCCTCGACCGCACCGGCCGAAACGGTCTCTGGCACGAGCAGGGTCACGTCGGCCCGCACGGCCGGAAATGCCGGCGGCCGGCGGTAGCGAGGCACTGGCGCCCGCGAGGGGCCGTCCCTCTCGATCGCCGGAGCGTGACGTCCAGGAGGCGCGACGTCGGCGACATCGGTCGTCTCCATCAGGATTTCGGCGCCGTACGCTGTGCTCGCCCATGGTGGGGCATCCAGCGCCAGCACCCCGACCCATCCCACGTCCGCGCCGTCCGCCCGGACCCGCCACAGTGCCCGGGGGACCTCGCCCGGCTCCATCACCACGCTCGCTCCGGGGTAGGCTATCCGGGCCACGACTTCTCCCAGCGCCTTCGCGTCCCACTCATCCCACGCCGGGGGCGAGGGATCGGTGAAATGCGGCGGACGCCGAGCTCCCATGCACAGGATCCCCACGCGTACCTCCTCCGCGGGCCGGCCGGGTGTGTCCGGTTGCCGCCGGAACACGGTGCCGATCTCGAACAGCCGCAGATCGCCCTCCATCCGCGCGAGGTTGAACTCGGCTCGTCGCGCGACGGAGCTGAGGAGGTCGGAGCGCAGGTATGACTCGTTCCCGGCGAGGGGGTTTGTTACCCGGATCGAGGTGCCGTCAGGACTGGGATCCGACACGAATGGCATTGGACGCACTTCGATGAAGCCCATGCCCACGAGCAGCTCCCGGAGGCGCGCGGTGCGCGCGACGAGCGGATCGTCCGGAACGGTGCCGATCCTGTATGGCCGCAGTTCCGTGGGAAAGCTCCCATAGCCTCTCAACCGGGCCACTTCTTCGACCAGATCGATCTCGGCGGCGATGTCGGTACGCCACGGGGGCGACGCGACGTCGAGCGCACCGTCGCGGACCGCCGCCTCGAATCCGACGCTCGCGAGGAGTGTCGCGCACTCCGTAGGGGGGACGGGCACGCCGAGGACCCGGGCGACGCGCTGAGGGCGGAGCCGGACCCGTTGCTCCGGCGGCCGTAGCGCGGGTCCGACCAGGGCCGGCGCCGCCGCGACACGGCCGCCCGCGACGGCGGTCATGAGACCAGCCACCGTGGCGCATGTCTCCGCCGGCGATGTGGCGGGAACCAGCCGCTCGAAGCGGAACGATGCGTCGGTGGACACGCCGAGCGCCCTCCGGGCGGTGCGGACGCGGCGTGGATCGAACGCCGCGATCTCGAGGAAGATGTCGGTCGTCTCGGCCGAGACTTCACTTCCCTGCCCGCCGATCACCCCGGCGATGCCCTGCGCGTGCTCCGCGTCCGCGATCACCAGTATGCTTGCATCGAGGACCCGCTCCACACCATCCAGTGTGGTCAGGCGTTCACCCGGACGCGCCCGCCGTACGTGGATCGCCGCATCGGGTCCGAGACGCGCCAGATCGAACGCGTGCATGGGCTGGCCGTACCCGTGGAGCATGTAATTGGTGACGTCGACGACGTTGCTGATCGATCGCATCCCGACCGCCGCGAGGCGCGACACGAGCCACGGAGGGCTCGCGCCCACACGCAGTCCCCGTATGACCACGCCGAGATACGCCGGGCAGTCGGTGCTGTCATCGACTGTGACGCGTACTCCGTCGGTGGTCCCCTTGCGATCGGCGCGCACCGGCGCGGGCGGAGCGGACATCGCGGGCGCCGGGTCACCGCCGGGGATGACCGGCACGCGCAGGGGCTTTCCCGTCGCGGCCGCGATCTCACGCGCGACACCCTGATGCGAGAGGAGGTCTGGGCGATTGGGCAGGACGTCAATGACAAGCCGTGTGTCGCCGATGGCCACCGCCTCCAGCAACGGGGTGCCGGGAGCAGCGGTCGTCGTGAGCGCGAGGATCCCTTCGTGATCCTCACCGAGTCCCAGCTCGCGCGCGGAGCACAGCATCCCGTTCGAGACCTGGCCCCGGATCTTCCGGCGCTCGATCGTGATGCCGTTTGGCATCGTGGTGCCAGCCGGCGCGAACGGGTACAGCACACCCGCGGTCACATTGGGCGCACCGCAGACGACGTCGAGCGGCTCGGGGCCGCCGGCATCGACGCGCGTCACCCAGAGGTGGTCGCTGTCAGGGTGTCGGGCAGCCTCGATGACGCGCCCGACGACCAGCGCTGCCAGATCGGCGCGAACCGGCTCGATCGCGTCGACCGTCGCCGCCCGCGCCGTGATCAGGTCGCGCAGCTCGCGCGGCGAGAGTCCGCTGTCGACGAATGCTGACAGCCATTCAACCGAGGCGTTCATTGGCCGAGGGCGCCGAGGACGCGCACGTCACCGTCGTACAGCTCGCGCAAGAGCGGGATGTCGTACCGCTGCTGCGCGATCCGGCCCGGACCCATCCCGAACGCCCACCCGGTGTACCGTTCGGCATCGAGGCCCGCCGATTCGAGCACCGAGGGATGGACCATCCCACATCCGAGGATCTCGACCCAGCCGAGCATCTTGCACGTGGCGCAGCCCGTCCCGTGGCAGATCTGGCACTCCACATCCATCTCGGCCGACGGCTCCGTGAATGGGAAGAAGCTCGGACGGAAGCGCGTTGTGGCCGCGCCGAAAAACCGCCGCGCGAAATGTGAAAGCGTCGCCTTGAGATCGACGAAGCTCACGCCCTCGTCCACGGCGAGGCCCTCGATCTGCGCGAACATTGGAGCGTGGGAGGCATCGAACACATCCCGGCGATACACGTTGCCCGGCACGAGCACACGGATGGGCGGCGTGTAGCGCTGGAGGGTGCGGATCTGCACCGGTGAGGTATGCGTGCGCAGCAGCCCGCCGCCCTCGAGATACAGCGTGTCGTGCATGTCGAGCGCGGGATGCTCGGGGGGGAAGTTGAGGGCGGTGAAGTTATACCATTCCGATTCCGCCTCGGGCCCGAGCGCGATGGTGAACCCGATCTCGCGGAAGATGTCCGCGATCTCATCGATCACGATCGTCACGGGATGGCGGGCGCCCCGCCACACGGCCCGCCCCGGCATCGTAAGGTCGATCGCGGGGGTCGCGGCGGCGCCCGTGGACAGCACGCGCGCGGCCGCCGCCGCGAGTTGCTCCTGGAGGCGCTTGTGGGTGCCGTTGAAGGCCTGGCCGGCGGCGGGCCTGTCCGCGGCGCTCATGCCCGCGACCATGCCGCTCAGCGCCGAGAGCCGGCCTGACTTGCGGCCGACGTACCGCACGCGCAGTGCCTCCAGATCATCGGCGGTTCGGGCAGCGCCGATCTCCGGCACGGCCTGACTCTCGATGGCCGACAGCTCGTCGAGAAACCGGGTGAGCGAGGATATGGACTCAGTCATCGGATCAGGGTCAAAACGGAGGCGGCGGCAGCGGAGACCGGAAGGTCGCGCTGCCGCCGCCAGAAACTGCCCACCTTCGGGTGGTAGTGCTAGGCGGCGGCCAGCGCGTCCCGCGCCCGGTCGGCGAGGAGGGCAAACGCCTGCGGATCGCGCACCGCGAGATCCGCCAGCAGTTTCCGGTCGACGTCGATGCCGGCTTTCTTCAGTCCGTTCATCAGCACGCTGTACGTCATCGCGTTCTGGTGGGCGGCGGCGTTGATCCGCGTGATCCACAGGCGCCGGAAATCCCGCTTCTTGTTCTTGCGATCGCGGTAGGCGTACCGCCAGCCGCGCTCGACGGTCTCCTTGGCAGCCTTCCACAATTTGGACCGGCCGCCGTACGCTCCGCGGGCGGCCTTCATGATCTGCTTCTTGCGCTTCAGGCGCGCGACGTTCGACTTGACGCGTGGCATCGCTCGCTCCTACGCCTGGATCAGGCGCTTGATGTTCCGGGCTTCGCCAGGCGTCTTGATCGTCGTCGGACGCCGGAGATTCCGCTTCCGCTTCGCGGACTTCTTGGTGAGGATGTGGCTCTTGAACGCTCGGAGCCGGCGCACCTTGCCGCTCGCGGTGATGGAGAACCGCTTCTTCGCCCCTTTGTGGGTCTTCATCTTCGGCATGCTGATATCCGTCCCGTCATGCGGCACCGGCGGCTGCCGGCGTGCGCCGTGGTTGGTTCATTTGCGAGGCGGCCGATAGGCCGCGCCCGTACGCATCGCTCAAGTGATCCGCGTCCCGCCCCAGGCTACCGTGGCGTGAGGATCATGATCATCGACTTGCCTTCCAGCTTCGCCGGGCTCTCGATCTTCGCCACATCGGCCAGCGTGGCCGCGACCCGGTCGACTACCTCCCGCCCCAGCTCCGGGTGCGCGATCTGCCGCCCGCGAAACATCATCGTGACCTTGACCTTGTTCCCGTCCTCGAGGAACTCGCGCGCATGGCGGGTCTTCGTGTCGAAATCGTGGTCCTCGATCCCCGGCCGGTATTTCACTTCCTTCAGGTGAATGACGTGCTGCTTCTTCTTGGCCTGGCGCGCCATCTTCGCCTGCTCGAACTTGAACTTCCCGTAGTCCATGATGCGGACCACCGGCGGACGTGCCATCGGGGCGACTTCGACCAGATCCAGCCCCTGGTCCACCGCCGCCGCCAATGCGGCTTCAACATCCATGATCCCCATCTGACTCCCGTCAGCAGCGATCACCCGCAACGGACTGATGCGGATCTGCCTGTTGACGCGCACTCGCTTTGTCGTGTCCTGGATAGCGCCTGCCTCCCGCTGAGTGAACAGCCTCTACACGCCCGCCGCTCCATACAACAAAAGAGCGCGGACCCAAACGGAGCCCGCGCTTGCGGCCGCGGCTCGATGGGCAGCGCTCGCATTCGACGTGAACTCCTGCAGCACACCGCGCGAACGAACGACGCGGCGGCCAGAGGGTGAGCCCCCTATAGGGCTACTTAGCGTGTTGTCTCACGGCAACCTAGGCCCCTTCGGCGGGCCAGTCAAGTTAACGCGCCTCGCGGTAACGCGGCTCGCGTTAGCGCCGGTCGCCGCAACGCGGATCGCGCGCCGGGGTCCTCCCCCGAACTGTCGCCCCAATTGCTACCGGCCCCTCGCCGACCGGCTTATTCCTCGACGATTCCATACGACTTGCCGTCGTGGCCCAGCTTGGCCCACGACACGGTGGGGTCATGTCCGAAAAAGAGCCGCCACTCCTCCGCCAGGGCACGCGCCAGTATCCGCCGCTTGGTCTCGAGGGTCACCAGCGGCTCGACGTCGTAGCCCATGATCCACGGGAGCGGCAGATGCGCCGCCGTCGGCACCAGATCGCCGAGGACGATCGCCCGAGCGCCGCCACTCTCGAGCAACACGCTGTGGTGAAACGGCGTGTGGCCCGGCGTCGGCAGCACCGTGATCCCGGGAACGATCTGCCGCTCGCCGTCCACGAAGTCGAATCGCCCTGCCTCGAAGACCGGCACGAAATTGCGGGCGAAATAACTCGCCGCCGTCCGCTCGTTGGTGTGCGTCGCGTAGTGGTACTCGCCACCCTGCACCACGTAGCGCGCCCTCGGGAACGAGAGCCGCACCTCACCTCGCTCGTCGCGGTACGTGTTGCCACCGGCGTGATCGAAGTGGAGGTGCGTGTCGATCACGATCGCGATGTCCTCCGGACTGTACCCCGCCACGCGCAACCCATCCTCGAGCTTCGTCCGGCCGTTCTCGCCCTCGTTTGCGATCCCGTAGATGTCCTGGAACTTGCGGTCTTCCTTGTTGCCCGATCCGGTCTCGATGAGGACGAGCCCCACATCGTGCTCGATCACCAGACACCGCATCCCGAGTGAGATGCGATTCCTGGGGTCGGCCGGCACGCGCCGCTCCCACATCACCTTGGGCACCACGCCGAACATCGCGCCGCCGTCGAGGCGCACCTCGCCCGACTGGATCATGTGAACGGTCCACCGGCCGAATTGCCCGCGCTCGTGCAGCGCCCCGACGGTCGTCACGCGCCCAACTCCCAGAGACCGCCGGTCGGCAGCGCCGATGGCCGGCGGCGGCGCGGCCGGCGCGCCGAGAGCAGCCGCCGAAGGTCGGCCCAGGTGTCGAGCCCCAGCGCACCGATCTCCTCCAGCATCCGGATGAGACACTGCGCCGTCGCCTTCGCGTCACCCATCGCCCGGTGGCGATCACCAACCGGCACAGCGTAATAGTGCGCCACGTGATCCAGCGACCGGCGGCGCAGGTGCGGCAGAAGCCGCCGCGCCAGCTTGACGGTGCACAGCGTCCGGGCCGCGGGCATCTGCTGCCCCGCGCGCTCGACTTCGGCCTGCACGAACCGCCGGTCGAATGCGGCATTATGCCCGACGAACACGTGGTCGCGCAGGACATCGAGCACCCGCGGACACACCTCGCCGAAGACCGGTTTGTCCTGCACCATGGCCGGCGTGATATGGGTCAGTCGGGTGACGAAGACAGGAATAGACCGCTGCGGGTTCACCAGCGTCTCGTACGTCTCCGCGATGCGGCCGTCCCGCACCACCACCGCCGCGATCTCCGTCACCCGGTCCCCGAACCACGGTGAGCCACCCGTCGTCTCGACGTCCACCACGACGTAGGAGAGGGCCGTCAGCCGGTCCGATGGCAAGCCGCGATCCGGAACGGCCGTGCGCGCGACCCGGAGCCGTCCGACGGGCACCGCCGCGTTCAGCTCCACGCCTCGTCCCGCGTGACCGGACACGTCATGCAGCGCGGCCCGCCACCCCCCCGCACCAATTCCCCGCCCTCGACGGCGATGACCGCACGATCGTCGTCGCCCACGCGCGTCGCACCACTCAGGAAATCGGCGCCCGTGACGACGCGGAATCCCGTCGTCTCCATCTCTCGGATGGTCGCCTCGTTCCTGGCGTATGACACTACCAGCCCAGGACGCAGCGCCAGACAGTTGCACCCGGACGCCCATTGCTCACGATCCTGTACCACGCGCCGCGATCCGCCGCACAGCACCGCCTCCATCGGAATGCCGCACGCGGATAGCGCGCCGAAGATGCTCGGCATCTGCTCGAGTTCTGCCCTGCCCTTGCGCCATAGCAGGATCGGCAGCCGCTCGGGACCGATGAAGTGCGGCGGGTACAGCACGCACAACTCGCGATCGAGATGGCAGAAGATCATGTCCAGATGGATTGCGGTCTGCTCGGCTGGCATCACGACGACGATCACATTCTCGATCGCGGTGTGCCGGAAGAGCTGCTCGACCAGCGAATCGATCGCCGCTGCGCTCGACCGTTCGCTGAAGCCGATCGCGACCGTGTCGCGCCGCAGCGGATGGACGTCGCCACCCTCCAGGGTGAAGTCGTGGCGGCGCTCCGACGAGCCGTCGTACAGGACGCCGCAGTTGGCCAGGACCGGGTGGTGCGAGAAGAGGATCTTCATGATCAGCTCCTCGGTCCACCGCGCCCCGTAGCGCATCGCGCCCACCATCACGTGGTCGTTGATCGCCATGGCCGCATCGCGCGTAAAGAACAGGTTCGGCATGGGCGGCAATGCGTACCCACGTTCGTTGAGCGCCGCGGCCAGCGGTCCCGGCCGGTCTTCCCGGCCTTCGATCAACGTCCGAACCAGTGCTTCCGGTGCCAAGTCGGCCAATTCCCGCGCCAACGGCGCCGACGGGACCACGTTGGTGGTCTCGTGGATCAGCAGATCGCGGACTTCGGGCGTCCCGGCGACGTCCGCCAGCAGGTCGCGCACCTGGTGGACCGTCGCGAATCGCTCGAGGATCGCCACGAACCGCCGGTGCTCCCGCTGGGCGGTGTCGGAGTCGATGATGTCATCGTACAGGAAGTGCTCGCGCGTTCGGGGCGTCACGGCGAGCAACTCCGGGCCCGGGGCGTGTACCAATACGGCCCGCAGGCGGCCGATCTCGCTGCTGACGTGGACGGGCACGCTCCAACTTAATTAATTCCCCGATGTGACACCGGACCGAGTCTCGTGACCCCGTGACCCCATCCCGCTCCCATCCGCCAGCGCACGTCGCGCCGCCACTCAGGCGGATCGCGCAGCCCGCGGTCCGCCGCCTCTCGCTCTACCTCCGTTTCCTCGAGGATGTCCACGAGCGCGGACTCGCTACCGTCTCCAGCCAGGAGCTGGCCCGGCTCGGCGGCACCTCGCCCGCGCAGGTCCGCAAGGATCTGTCGGTGTTCGGGTCGTTCGGGAAACGCGGACTCGGGTATACGGTCGCCGAGCTGATAACTGCGCTGCGTTCGATCCTGGGATTGGGCCGCGAATGGCGCGTCGTCATCGTCGGCGCCGGCAAGATCGGCACGGCACTGGCCCAGTACGCCGGATTCCGCCAGCGCGGGTTCAGTGTGGTCGCCGTCTACGACAATGACGCGGCGAAGATCGGCGGCCGGTGGGCCGGACACACGGTCCGCGATGTGGCCCACCTCGAATCCGATGCCGCGCGTGAGCGCCCGGACATCGCGGTACTCGCCGTCCCCGCAGAGCGGGCGCAGGGCACGTTGGATCGCATCGTCCGCGCGGGGATCGGCGGCATTCTGAGTTTCGCCCCCGTCCAGTTGCACGTCCCGCCCGGCGTGACGCTGCAAACCGTCAACATGGCAGCCGAGTTGGAGATTCTGTCCTACGCGCTCGCCAATCGCGATCCCGAAGACGGCAAGGAACACCGCTCCGACGTACAGTCCGCGCCGCTGGACAAACCCGCGAGTCGCAGTACGCGCCACTCCGGCTGACCGCTGCCGGGCGTTCAGCCGGCCAGCGCCCTCCACAGCGTCGCGAGCTCGGCGGGCCCCAGGACCTCCGGACGAACGTCCGGCGGCACTCCGGCCGCGGCGAGCGCCCGTTCGGCGGCAGCCGGAGTGAGGCCGCGCATCGTCCGTAACACCCGCCGCATCTGCTTCCGGCGCATGCCGAACGCCGCGATCACGAACTCCGCGAAATCGCCCTGCTCCGCATCCGTCACCAGCGGATCGGATCGCGGCTCGACCCGGATCAGCGCCGACGCGACTTTCGGGGCCGGTGTGAAGGCGCCAGCCGGGACGCCGCGCACGAGCGTCGCGGTCGCGAGTGCCTGCACGTTGGCCGAGAGCGCCCCGTACGCATCCGACCCGGGAGGAGCGATCACACGATCGGCGACTTCGCGTTGCACCAGGAATACGGCGCGGCGCGCGCGCGGCGACCGGAGCGCGTGGAAGAGTATTGGGGTCGTGATGTAGTACGGCACGTTGCCGGCGACGAGGAAGTCAGCCGTGCCCGCGAACTCGGCCAGTGGCGCCTCGAGGACGTCGCGCTCGTGTACCGTGATGCGCGGATCGCCCGCATAGACCGCCCGGAGCCGGGCGGCGAGGGCCGTGTCCAGCTCCACCGCCACGATGCGCCCCGCGCGGCCGGCGAGCAGTTCGGTCAGTGAGCCTCGTCCCGGTCCGATCTCGACGACGGTGTCGTGAGGCTCGGGCGCCAGGGCATCGGCGATGTCGCCGAGTATCTGCGGATCGTTGAGGAAGTGCTGGCCCAGCCGCTTTCGCGGACGTGGCCACGGCTCATTGGCGCGGTGGCGCACCGGACGCGGCGCCACGCGCGGCTCAGCTCCGCAACACGACCAGCGTCAGATCGTCGCGCGGAGGCACGTCTCCCATGTGTTGGCTCAGCATGGCGAAGACTCGCTCGACGATCTCCGTGGTCGGTTGCGCACGGTGGGCGGTGACCGTATCGAGCACCGCCTGCTCGCCGAGCCGGGTGCCGGCGCGGTTGCGGGCGTCGCTGACGCCGTCGGTGAACAGGAGGAGCAGGTCCTGGTTCGCTGCCCAGGGACGCGACGACCCGTGCGGGGCGCTCGAGACCATGCCGAGTGGCGGATCGAGCGCTGGAAGCCGCTGGATCGTCCCGTCCGCGCCGATCACGAACGCGTGCGGATGCCCGGTATTGGCGTAGCGCAGCTCCCCGTGGCGCCGGTCCACGACTCCGTAGAACGCCGAGATGAACATCTCGGTCGTCGCCAGTTCATCCCGGAGCGACGTCTGCAGCGCGGCGAGCGTCTCCGCCGGATCCATCGTGGACTGCGCATGGATCGCCGACGCGCTCATGGCGAGCGCCATGATCAGCGCCGCCTGGTAGCCGTGGCTCGACACATCGCCGATCATCGCGCCGGTCGCGCCCGGCGACAGCCGGAAGAGATTGTAGAAGTCTCCCCCGACACTGTCGGCGGGGATGACGCGCGCCGACACATCCGCGTCGGGGGCCACCCCTGCTCCGGTGGGCAGCAGTTTCATCTGCAGGTCGTGCGCGAGCTGCATCTCCTGCACGAGGCGCTGCTGCGCGAGCGACGCCCGCACGAGCCGCGTGTTCTGGATGGCGGTGCCGATCTGCGTCGCGATCGCCGCCACGAGCTTTTGATCCCCCGCGCTGAACGGCTGCCCGGAGCGGCGGTCCGACAGGTTGACGACGCCGAGCGGTTCACCTCCGTCAGGGGACGTCCACATGATCGGCACGGAGAGCATCGCCCCCTGACGATAGAACGCTTCCGCCGCGCATTCCATCTCGTGGTGGTCCACGATCGTGGCACGCCGCGTCCGAAACACCTTGGCCGACACGCTGCAGGAATCATCGAGGGCGATCGGCGGCGCCTCGTCGGGCCTGATGCCCAGAGCCGCCACGACCTGCAGCGTATCGGTCACCCGATCATGCACGAGAATCGAGGCTTTGCGCGCGCCGACGGTCTCGGAGATCTCCTTCAGGATCGTCGCCGCTGCCTCCTCGAGACGAACGGTGCGGCCGAGGATCTCGCTGATCGTGTAGAGCAGGTTGATCTCTTCATACCGCTCCGCGAGCTCGGTCGCCGCATGCTCGACCTCGAGCGCGTTCTGCAGCATCTGCGAGATGACCGGCGCGAGAAAGCGAAAGAGACTCGCGAGCGGGAGCCCATCCGGCGCCTCCGGCCCGATGGCCAGCCACGCGCGCTTCGCCGGCGGGACGCGGCCGATCATCTGGCGCCCGGCGGGTCCCGCGACCATTACCGCCTCGGGGCCGAGCGGCAGCGAACCCGCGTCAGGAGGCATCGGCGGGGCCTCGATGGGCGCCGCACCCAGCAGAGTCAGTGGCTGCCCCGCATCCTTCTGCACCCAGACCGCGCCCGGACAGCGCGTGGCATCGTAGAACGCGGCGAGCACGCCGGTGACCGCCTGCTCTCTCACGGCGCGCGGCCCGGGGCTATCACGAGCCGTCCGCTGGCGGCGGGCGCTTGATGGTCAGCCGCACGACGTTCCGCGCGAGGCCGTGTGCCTCCGTGTATCGCTCGACGCGATCGGTGAGGCGCCGCATCAGGAACAGCCCCCGCCCGTCTTCGCGCACGACGTTGGCGGGCGTGGTCGGATCCTGCGTACACGTCTCGAGATCGAAGCCGCGCCCCTCATCCGTGATCTCCATGACCAGACCAGCGGGGTCCACCATCACGCGAATGCGGACCCGTTTCGCCGGGTCCTCCTTGTTGCCGCGCAGCATCGCGTTGGACAGCGCCTCGCTCAGCGCAACGGGCACGTTGAGCGAGCAGATCGCGGCCGGAAACTCCAGCTCCCGCGCCTGCCGGCTCACGAGTTGCACGATCCGGCCGATCAGGCGAACGTCGGTCGGCACTTCGAGCTGGAGCGCTAGACGGACCGCATCCGGGCCGGCCGGATCTCCCGTGCTGCCGGCGGCCGACGGCCAACGCTCGCGCACCGGTGCCATCAAGGGTGCCTCACCAGGACCCTTGCACCGAGGGTCCGCCCCGCCGGGGCCACGGCTACGGACCCCCGCGACCGCGGCCGCGCGGCCTGCGGGCGCACCGGCATCACGGAATCAGAAGCTCTCGAGGCCGCGGTCGCGGTTGTCGGCGATCTGAAACAGCGTGTCGAGCTTCGTCAACTCGAAGAGCGTCTTGAGATCGTCGTTGAGATCGGCGAGGCGCAGCTCACCCGCCTGCTCGCGGATCTTCTTCGACAATGAGACCAGCACACCCAGCCCGGAACTGTCGATGTAGCCGGTGCGGGCGAAGTCGATCAGGAATTTCCGTTCCCCTTTTTCCAGCTCGTCGAGCACTTTCTGCTTGAGTTCCTGCCGGTTGCCGACGATCAACTGGCCGTCGACATCGACCACCACCACGTTGCCGTGCTTCGTCATGGTAAAGCTCATCGACCAGATCTCCCGGCGTTAAGTGGGCGGCGCCACCAGTAAGGCGGTCACCGCCGCAGCATTGATGATGTCATCCGGACCGGCACCACGCGAGAGATCCGCGCAGGGACGTGCGAGCCCCTGGAGGATTGGACCGATCGCGATGGCGCCGCCGAGACGTTCGACCAGCTTGTACGCAATGTTGCCCGCGTCGAGCGATGGAAACACGAGCACGTTGGCGTGCCCGGCAACCGCGCCCGACGACCCTTTGCGCTCGGCGACCGCGGCGACGATCGCCGCATCACCCTGCAATTCCCCATCCATCAGCACCTCGGGCGCCCGTTCGCGTGCCAATGCCAGTGCCTCCCGGACCCGCGCGACCGCCGGGGCGTCCGCACCGCCGCTGCCGTGGGTGCTATATGAGAGAAATGCAACCCGCGCGACATCGCCGACGACGCGTTGACGGTCCCGGGCCGCCGCGATGGCGATGTCCGCCAGTTGGTCGGGCCCCGGCTCCGGAATCACCGCGCAGTCGGTGAATGTAAACACATCCTCCACGCCGTCACTCCCGGGCCGCGCGAGGACCATGTAGAACGCGCTCGAGATCAGACGCACCCCTGGCGCCTTCCCCAGCCGCTTGATGGCCGCCCGAAGCACCGCCGCCGTGGTGTGGGCCGCGCCCGCCACGCATGCGTCGGCCTCGCCCGAGCGGGTGAGATCCATCGCCGTCGCCAGCGCGCCATCCGGACCGGGCGATACGACACGCAGGTCCAACGACTCCGCAAGCATGCGGACCGAGCCGTGCGTCTCGGGGCGATCCGGATCGAGTACCAGCACGGGGGACACCACGCCTCCGGACACCATCCCCCGAACCGCGTCGAGGGTCCGCGAATCCCCGGTCTCGGGCAGCACCACTCGTCTCGACGTGCGCCCGGCACGGGCCCGCAGCTCGGCCACCACCGGGCCGGGCGGTCGCAGCCGGCCGGCGCCAGAACTCATCACCGGCACGTCGTTCAGAGTCACGACGGGATCACAGGCACGTCCCAGCCCATCAGCTCGTCCTGAATTTGGCTCGCAACGCCTCGGCGACCTCCGGATGCACCAAGCCGCTCAAATCCCCGCCGAAGCGCGCCACTTCGCGCACGATGCTCGAGCTGATGTACGTGGTGTCCAGAGAGGGGCTCATGAATACCGTCTCCAGACTGCCTGACAGGTGGCGGTTCATCAATGCCATCTGGAACTCGTATTCGAAGTCACTGACCGCGCGCAGCCCGCGGATAATGAGCCGGGCACCCACGTCTGCTGCGAAATCGACGAGGAGGCCCGTGAATGACCGCACGTCGATGCGCGCCTCGTCCGGAGCCGTTGCCCGGATAAGCGCCATCCGCTCGTCGACGCTGAACAGCGGCTGCTTGGCCGAGTTGATCGCGACCGCGACCACGAGCCGGTCCACGAACTCGAGGCTGCGGTGCATCACGTCTTCGTGCCCCCTGGTGATTGGGTCGAAGCTGCCAGCGTACACCGCGACTCGCGTCTTCGGCGCGTGACCACCCCCGTCGGGCACGCGGTCGCGTCCCTGTGCGCTCATGATGTGATCTCCCGGCCACTGGGCTGCACGCCAGCGCGATAAATGGTCACGGCGGTGGAGCCGTACCGGCGCGTCGAGCCGCCGTCCGGCATGGCGTCCGCGGCGGCGTGCTCGACGCCAAGGATGGCAGCGAATGGTATCGCGAGCCAGTGCTCGGCCACCGCCGCGGCCAGTCCGTCTCCATATGGCGGGTCCGCAAATGCCACGTCATACTCGCCAGTGGTGAGCCGTCCCGCGACGCGAAGCGCATCGCCGCGATCCACCGTCGCCCGGTCGCCGGCACCTAGAGCCGCGATGTTCGCCCGCAGGGCGCGCAGGCTCGGCGCGGCGCGCTCGACGAAACGTGCGTGCCGCGCGCCCCGTGACAGCGCCTCCAATCCGAGCGCGCCGGATCCGGCGAACAGGTCGAGCACGCGTGCCCCCGGGAGCCACGGCTGCACGATGCTCATCCAGGCCTCGCGGACGCGGTCCGCGGTTGGTCGGACGAGACGGCCCGCGGGCACCACGATCGTCCGCCCGCGCCACATCCCAGCCACGATGCGCATTGCCAGCCGGTCCGCGGTGATCCGCTCACACGCGGAAATCGGTGATCTTGGCCTGCACCCGCTGCTCGCCCTGCCACTCATCCCGTTCCACGCGGAAGACGACGTCCACCGGGCCGCCCGCATCAAGCTCGCTCAGGCGGTGCGCGGCGCCCCACGCGACCGCGTCGAGCGGGCTCCCGGTGCGCCCAAGCCGCATTTTGAGACCGTCGTGCAATAGCGCACGCGGCGGGGACGACAGGTGCACCCCGCGCGCGAGGAGCGCGGGCGAGGGATTGCCCGCGCCGAAGGGCTCGAAATGGCGAAGCAGGCCCTCGAGCTCCGGTGTGACATCGTCGATCGAGACCTCGAGATCCACTCTCACCTCGGGCACCAGATCGTCCGGGCGGAGGCGGTCGCGCGCGACAGCATTAAAGCGGGCGGCGAACTCGCCCACGCGCTCGCGTGCGACCGTCACGCCAGCGGCCGCCCGGTGCCCGCCATACCGTAGGAGGACATCGCGGCATTCCGACAGCCCGCTGTGCAGATCGAAGGCCGAGATCGACCGTCCCGACCCGCGGCCCTCTGCTCCCGACAGTGCGACCATCACGACCGGCCGCGCGACTTCCTCGACGAGCCGGGAGGCGACGATCCCGATGACTCCCGGATGCCACCCTTCGTCGGCGAGTACGATGCCGTAGGTCTCGTCGAGATCGAGCCGGCCGACGAGGTCCCGCGCCTGCACGAGAATCGCGCGATCGAGATCCTGCCGGCTC
The DNA here is from genome assembly GCA_021324775.1 of Gemmatimonadota bacterium. GTDB lineage: Bacteria > Gemmatimonadota > Gemmatimonadetes > Gemmatimonadales > Gemmatimonadaceae > Palsa-1248. Next base: position 84,995 of record JAJPIM010000041.1, on the reverse strand, counting down.
CGGTTCATCTCCTCGAGATCCCGTGCGATCCGCCCCGCATCCGCCTCGCTCGCCGTCGTCAGCAGCTCGACCCCACGCATGGCATTGCCGATCCGGCCGACCGCGTTGAGCCGCGGCGCCAGGATGAAGCCGGCGCGCCCGGCCGTGATCGTCTTCCCCGCCAATCCCGAGGCCTGCACCATGGCCCGCAATCCCGGGTTGGCCGACTCGGCCAGCAACCGCAGGCCGTACCGCACGAATACGCGATTCTCACCGCGCAGCGGTGCCACATCCGCCACCGTCGCCAACGCCACGAGATCGAGCAGCCCGAAGACCGAGCCCTCGCTTCCGCCCAGGCGCCGCGTCACCTCCAGCGCGAGCTTGAACACGACGCCCGCTGCGGCGAGATCCTTGTCGGGATACGCGCAATCGGGCTGGCGCGGATTGAGCACCGCCAGGCACTCGGGGACCGGCCCACCCGGGAGATGGTGGTCGCTGATGATCACATCGATGCCGGCCGCCGCCAGCGAGCGCACGGCGGCGTGCGCCGTCGTGCCACAGTCGGCCGTCACCACGACCGCTGCGCCGGCCGCGATCGCCGCCCGCACACCCGCCTCGGACAGGTCGTAGCCATCCTCGAGGCGCCGCGGCACGAAGGGGACGACCCGGCCGCCGAGCGCACGAAACGCCCGCGTCAGCAGCGCCGTGGAGGTCATGCCGTCCACGTCGTAGTCCCCGTGCACGAAGATCACTTCCCCGCGCTCGATCGCCTGCACCAGACGCCCGGCTGCCGCGTCGAGACCGTGCAGCAGTTTCGGATCGTGCAACTGGCCGAATCTCGGCCGCAGGAACCGGATGGCCGCTGCGGGCTCAGTATACCCGCGAGCATGGAGCAGCCGGCACACCGTGATGGGTAGGTGCAGCGCGCCGGCGAGGGCTGCCACCGCCGCGTCGTCCGGAGCCGCCGGCAGTATCCAGCGGCTGGGCGCCCGCGTCCGCGGTGGAGCGGAGGTCTCCGGTGCGGTCACGCGCTCACGTGGCGGCGTACATCAGCACACCGCAGGTCTCGCAGACCTCGATCGTGCCCCGGGCCGCCATGACGTTGCGGCGCTGCATCGGTACGCTCGTATCGCAATGCCCGCATGACGGTCCACGAAGCGGAAATATCGCCCCGTCGCGCCGCACCGTACGGATGCGATCGTATTTCTGGAGGAGCACCCGATCGACCTTCGCGGCCGATCCGGCGCGCGTCGTCCGCCGGGAGGCCAACTGCCCATCCACTTCCGCACGGGCCTCACCGATCGTCTCCCGCTCGGCACGGTGCTGGCTCTCGAGCTCCGCCAGCGCGCGCTCATGCGTCTCGGCAGCGCCGCGCAGTTCCGCGAGCCGCCGGGAGATCCCCTGGAGCGCTCCCTCTTCCTCGGCGAGAATGCGCCGCGCCTGTTCAACTTGCGACATCGCGGCGGTGGCCTCCTTCATCCGGCGCACGGAGTCGAGTTGCGCGATGTTGCGCTCGTGGAGCAGCTTGTGCTGCGCGATGCGGGTCTGCAGCTCGCGATGCGCACCCTCCTCGGCCTGCACGGCTCGCCGGGCCCGGTCGAGTGCCTCCACCGCTGCGGCATGCGCGACATCCATCTCCCGCAAGCGAGGCTCGAGGGCGGCCAGCCGCGCTTCCATTTCGCCGATGGCCTGATCTTCGGTCTGCAGCGCCAACAACGACTCGACATCCGAATGCACCGTCAACCTCCCCTCGCCGTGCGCGGCGATCTGCGAAATGTTTTGTACTCGCGTCCGTTCAGCTTCCGCCTGCTCTCGGAGTTTTCCATCTTTTCCCGCATCAGCACCATTTTTTCCTCCGGCGACGCCAACTCCATCATCCGGTCGATCTCCTGCGATCGCTCGGACAGCTCTCGAACCTGCAACATGGCGATGCTGGCCTCGATTTCCGCGCCGAGATCCGCCCCCGTCGGGCCATCGGCCGTGAGCGTCTCGAGCAACTTGACCGTATCCGGGTCGAGCTCCGCCGCCATCTCGGGCACCGTCGCATCCGGCCCCAGCTCCGCGAGCACCGCGAATATCGCACTCAACTGAGGGTCGCGGATCTGCGACGCCGTGACCCGGTCGCCGACCCGCTCCCGCTCGGATCGCGCGAGCAGCAGCCACCGCACCAGCTCCCGCTCAGCAGAATACGCGGCCTCGGTGGGACGGTTTCGCCCGCCCGCAGACGCGGCGCGTGCTGGCCCGCGGCGTGGTGCGGGCGCCATGGGTCCGGCAGCGGGTACGCCCCCGGCCGCCGCCGCGGGGTCACCCGCCTCGCGCCACAGCAGCCCGCGGGGTACACCGGCGACTTCACTCGCGCGCGTCACGTACATGTCGCGGAGGATCGGGTCCGCGGTCGCCCGGATGGTGGGCAGCAGCCGGTCGATCGCCTGCCGCTTCCGCGCCAGATCCGAGAACCAGCCGCTGCGCTCGAGGAGCTGCACCTTGCGCTCGAACACGTCGAGAGCGCCACGGAGATGGCTCTCGAGCTGCTCAGCGCCGTGCGAACCGACGAACGTGTCCGGGTCTTCCCCGTCGGGCAGCGTCACGACCCGAACGGAGACCCCGCGACGCAGCAACTCGTCGCCGGACCGGAACGTGGCGCGCAGCCCGGCCCGGTCGCTGTCGTAGATCAGATAGGCCACCTTGGTGTAACGCGCGACCAGCTCGGCCTGTTCAGCCGTGAGCGCGGTCCCCAATGGGGCGACGACGGATTCGATGCCAGCTGCCAGCAACCGGACGACGTCGAAATAGCCCTCCACCAGGATCACGCGCTCGTCGCGCCTGATCGCGAACTTCGACCAGTTCAGCCCGTACAGCAGCCGTCGCTTCGCGAAGATCGACGACTCCGGCGAGTTCACGTATTTGACGTCGCCGGGGCCGATCAGGCGCCCACCGAAGCCCACGGTGTGGCCCACGGAGTCGAAGATCGGGAAGATCAGCCGCCCGCGAAAACGCGGGCGGGGTTCGCGTCCCTCTTCCGGCTGTGTCAGCACACCAGCGGCGATCTGCCGGGCGTCATCGAACCCCATGGTCTGCAAATGGCTGCGCATGAAGCCGATGGCCGCAGGCGCGTACCCGATCCCGAAGCGGTCCGCGGTCGCCCGGTCGATTCCGCGCGATGCCAGATAGTCACGCGCCGGAACGCCGCCCTCATCATCCCATAACATCCGGCGGAAGTATTCGGCCGCGGTGGCCGTGACTTCCCACAGCGGCTCGCGGGGATCAGGCCCGGAACGCTGGGATTCGACTTCCCGGATCTCGATGCCCGATCGGCTCGCGACGAGGCGGACCGCACTCGGCCAGTCGAGTCCCAGCCGCTTCGTCAGGAAGGTGAAGACATCGCCGCCCTCCTTGCACACGAAGCAGTAATACATGTGCTTCTTCGGCGAGACGGAGAAGTTGGGATGGGTGCCCTGGTGGAACGGACACGGACCGCGATAGTCCGTCCCCGTCCGCTTGAGGGTCACGTGCTCGCCGATGATCTGCACGATGTCCGCCTCTTCGCGGACCCGTTCGACCACGTCGTCGGGTATCACGGCGAGCCTCCCGCGCCGGGCCGTCCGGGGCCGTATCGCATCGCTCGCCCCGCGCCGCCGGCTTCGTGTCTCACGCAAACCCCACTATGGTGACGCCGGCGCCACCCTCGTTCCACGCGCCGAGGCGCACGCTTGTCACCCGTGTGTCCTTGCGGAGCATCTCCGCGACGCGCTCCCGCAGCGCGCCAGTGCCCTTGCCGTGGATGATCCGGAGCTCCGGCAGATCACCCAGCACGGCGGCATCGATCGCCTGCAGCACCACGTCGTCCACCTCCGCCACGCGCATCCCCCGCACGTCGATCTCGCGCGCCGCGACTGGATCGGCGGTCTCCCCAGCGTTGATCGCGATCGGTTCCGCCGGCGCGGGCCGTGACGATGGACGGACGGAATCGGCCGGCACCCGCATCTTGAGCGCCCCGACCGCAACCACCGCGTCGCCATCGCGCACGTCCAGCAGCCGGCCAGTCCGTCCGCCGAGCGCCGGCATCTCGACGGCATCGCCGATCCGCAGCGTCCCGGGAGCGGCAGGCGAGGACTGGGCCACAGCATCCGTCGCCGTATCGTCGAGCGCCGCCAGCGCCTGCCCCTGCTCGGCCACCAGCTCCTCCACCCGCTGGCGCGCCCGGCGCGCCTGCTCGGCGCCTTCCGCCCCGGCCGCGGCGACTGTCTCGCGCAACTCGCGCACGGTCTGCTCGACCTGCGCGCGCGCGTGCAGCAGATACCGGCGGGCATCGTGACGCGATCGCCGCTCGAACTCCCGATCGCGCTCCCGGAGATCTCGCTCGCGTTCTTCCACTCTCGCGGTCCGGTACGCCACGTCCGCCGTGCGGTCGGCCGCTGCGTGCTCACGGTCCGCGAGTTCCGCATCCCGCCGTTCGAGATCGGCCAGCAGCGCTTCCGCGTCGCGCTGCACCTGCGGCACCCGCGCCTCCGCACGCTCGAGCACCGGCTCTGGCAGCTTCAAGCGCCGCGCGATGCTGAGTCCGTATGACCGGCCCGGCACTCCTTTGATCAACCGGTAGGTGGGCGCCAGTTGCACCGCATCGAACTGCAGTGAGGCGTTCACGACGCCGGGCACTTCGGTCGCCAACTCCTTGAGCGCGCCAAGATGCGTGGTGGCGAGCGTGAGCGCCCCTCGCGCCGTCAGGTGTTCGAGCACGGCACCGCCGAGAGCCGCTCCTTCGAGCGGATCCGTGCCGGAGCCAAGCTCGTCGATCAGCACCAGCGACGCGGGAGTCGCGCCGGCCAGGATGTCGCCGAGGTTCTTGACGTGAGCGCTGAACGTAGAGAGGCTGGCCTGGATCGATTGCTCATCACCGACATCCGCAAACACATCATCGAAGATAGCGAGCCGGCTCCCAGGGCCCACCGGCGCCGGTACGCCGCACTGCGCGAGCACTGAGCAGAGCGCGACCGACTTCAACAGCACGGTCTTCCCGCCCGTATTCGGCCCGGACACGAGCAGCGTCCGCTCGGCCGGCTCCATCGCGAGGTCGAACGGTACCACAGTCATGCCTTGTGCGATCAGCAACGGGTGCCGCCCTTCGCGAATCACGAATCCGTCCGCCGGCGATCCGAGTTCCGCCGGTTGGCAGCCGAATTCGTCGGCGTACCGCGCCCGCGCATACAGTGTATCGAATTCGACCAGCGCCGCATGGCCGGCGACGAGGCCGTTGCGTATGGGACGCAGCGCGTCGGTCAGCTCGCGCAGGATACGGTCGGTCTCGCGCCGTTCCTCGGCTTCCAGCTCCCGGATCCGGTTGCCCGCTTCGACAGCCGCCGGCGGCTCGACAAACAAGGTCGCTCCTGTCGCCGATGCATCCTGGACGATGCCGGCCACGGCGCGCTTGGCTTCGCGGCGAATCGGGATGACGTACCTCCCGTTGCGCACGGTCACCGACATGTCCGGGACCTGCTGGTGTGCCTCCAGTCCGCCCATGATCCGTTCGAGCAGCGCGATCAGGTCGCCCTCGGCGCTCTGCAACTCACGGCGAAGCCGCCTGAGGAGCGGCGACGCCTGGTCGCGGACCTCGCCGTCTTCGGCGATCGCATGCTCAATGGCCGTTTCGCGGTCGCGGGCGTCGGGCATGGCGCCGGCAATCTCGGCGAGCATCGCACGGGCGACGGCGGGACGCCGCGGATCACGGAGCAGCTCTCGCGTCCGGCGCCCCGACGCCAGCAGCAGCGCGCCACCCCGGAGCTCGATGCCCGTCCAGGCTGTGCCCTCGACCCGGAGACGCTCCAGGGCCGGCATGATGTCGGGGATCTGGCCGGATTCCCACGCGGGCTCCGACGCGACCAGCGATCGCATGGCCTCCACCCGCGACAACTCACGTTCGATGGCCGCGCGGTCCGTCGTGGGCCCCAGCCTGCGCACTGCGGCGCCGCCAAGGGCAGACGCCGCGCGGTCTGCGACCAACCCGAGCACCCGAGAAAGCTCCAGGACCGCGAGTGCATGCGCGTTCATGGCCGCGGGGCGCGCACCATCACTTTCGTGCGCTGAGCTCCTCGCGCGCGATCGCGCTCACTGTGCCGCCGTCGGTTTGCCCCTTGAACTGAGGGAGGACTTTGCCCATCACCGCGCCGATGTTGTTGGCGCCGCCGGCGATCACCGCGCGGACTGCGGCACGTATCGTCTCCGGATCGATGGCCGCGGGCAGATATTTCTCGAGCGCCGCCACTTCACCGCGCTCCTTGGCCGCCAGATCGGCGCGAGCGCCGCGGTCGAATGCCTCGATCGATTCACGCCGGCGCTTGATGCCCTTTCGCAGGACCTCGATCACATCCTCGTCAGTCGGATCGCGCATGAGCTCGATCCGGCGGTTCTTGATGTCTGCCAGAATCGTCCCGAGGAGCAGCGTCGCCGGCTTGTCCTGCGCCTTGCGCGCGATCACGAGGTCTCCCTGCAACCGCGTGAGCAACGCCGTCATCTAGGCGTGCCTGCTCCGGCGGTTCTTGCGCATCGCGGCGTTCATCTTCCGCTTCCGCCGCTCACTGGGCTTCTCGTAATGCCGATGCTTGCGCAGATCGGAGAGAATGCCGGCCTTCTCGCACTTCTTCTTGAACCGCTTGAGCGCGCGCTCGAAGTTCTCGTCGTCGTGAATGATGACTTCGGACAATCGTGAAACTCCCTGCAATTGGGGCGGCCGCGAAGCGGGCGCCGTAAATGGTGTAAGCCTTGGAAAATACGGCGTTTAGCCGGTACGTGTCAAGCACACGCTCGTCTATATTTCGATATGGCTGCCGATCCAGCGACCACCCTCACCCGGCGCCAGTTCCTGGCCGCCGGCGCGGGCGTTGCGGCGATGTCCTTCTACGGTGCGTCATCCAACAGCCTCGACACCACCCACGAACGCCTCGACCCGCCCTCCGCCCAGAGCCATTCCATCCGCGTGGCGCTCGTGACGGACATGCACGGTCCCCATAACTGGATCGGCCATCAGGAGTTAGTCGACCAGGTCAACCGCTTCCAGCCCGATCTGCTGTGCATTGCAGGCGATGCCGTCGACGACCGAGGGGACGAGCCGCTCGTGTCGCGATACGAGGGAATCCAGGCCCGTCTCGGCAAGTTTGCCACGCTCGGGAATTGGGAGTACCAGGGCGAATGCAACCTCCGCCGCCTGCGTCAGGAATACGAGCGGGCCGGCATTCGCCTGCTCGTCAACGACCGCGTGCGTCTCGATGACTCCCGGGGTCCGGTGGATTTGCTCGGACTCGACGACTGGCGAGCGGGCGCTCCGGACTACTCCCAGGTCACGGCGATGGACGCCGCAGCTCCGGGCGCTCCGCGCGCGATCATCATGTCGCATTGCCCGGTCGCGTTCGATGCGATCGCGCAAATCGCCCACCGGCCTACCGTCGTTCTCGCGGGACACACGCACGGTGGCCAGATCGCACCGCTCGGATGGGCCATCGTGCTGCCCGAAGGCAGCGGCCGCTACGTCCACGGCCAATATCAGAGCGCCGACGCCCGGCATACGCTCTACGTGAGCCGCGGGCTCGGCAACTCGGGTCCGCCGTTCCGCATCGGGGCCCGGCCGGAGCTGGCGCTGCTCGAGATCTAGCGCCGTCTCTAGCTCAGCCTCTCGCTCTCGCGTGTTGGCCCGGCTCGGTCCCCTCTCACCTTTCTCCTTTCTGGTCTTTCGCCCGGCCGCTAGCCCGGGGGCCAGCTCATCTTCCGCCCCGCGAGTAGATGCGCGTGAAGATGAAACACCGTCTGGCCGCCATCTGCATTGGTGTTGATCACGGTGCGGTAGCCGGCGGCCGCGAAGCCCTCCCGCTCCGCCAGCTCCGCCGCCGCAATCGCGAGACGCCCCACGAGTCCAGGGTCACGCGTGTCGTTGAGCGTCGCCACATGCTCGCGCGGAATGATCACCACGTGATACGGCGCCTGCGGCGCGATGTCCCGGAACGCGACGACGTGCGGGGTCTCGTAGACGATCTGGGCCGGGATCTCGCCGCGCAGGATCCGGCAGAACAGACAGGAATTGGTCGCGCTCATCACGCCCTCAACGGTACCCGCTGCCATCCGCCGGACCGGCGCCGGCCGCGATCGCCGCCTGGACCGCGCCGAGTGCCGCCACGCCGGCAGTCTCGAACCGGAGAATAGCCGGTCCGAGAGATGCGCGCACGAATCCCGATGCCGCCAGCGCCGCACGCTCGGGCTCTTCGACGCCGCCCTCCGGACCCACCGCAATGGTCACCGGCGCCACGAGCGGCAGCTGGAGCGCCTGCAGGAGCGGCGTGCCCGGCGGATCGAGGAAGATGCGAACGCCCGGAGGCGCGGACGCGAGTGCGGCGGAGAGCGACGATTCGGCAAACTGCTCGGGGAGCCATGCGCCACGCGACTGCGTGAGCGCCGCCATCATGCGAGCGCGCACTTTGTCCCGGAACGCCTGACCCGCCCCGCGCGGTACGACGCTCGCCGACCGGCGCCACTCGACGGGACGCCAACTCGCGGCGGCCAGCTCCGTACACTTCTCCGCCATCCACAACATCCGGTCGCGGTCCGCCACGGGCACGATCATGTGAACTGGCGGCGGCCGGTCCACCGTCCAGACCTGGTCGATCGCCACCATCGCATTACGCCGCCCGAGGCGGACGAGGGTGCCGGCGCCGACGTGTCCAGCGCCGTCGACCACGGCGATCCGCGCGCCGAAATCCAGCCGCAGCACGTTCATGTGGTGCGCCGCGTCCGGCCCAAGCATCACTTCGCTGCCGAGACTGAATGCGGACGGCGCGACGAACTGCGCGTCTATCGGGCGACGATCGCGCTCCACCACTCCCCCTCGGCATCTTCACGCTCGACGCGCCACCCGCTCTCGTGCAGCACCGCGAGCATCGCGGCCCGCTCGTCGCGCAGGATGCCGCTCAGAACCGCTTGACCGCCGACTGCCAGCGCGCTCATGATCGCGGGAAGCAGCTCGATCACCACGGATGAGATGATGTTGGCGGTCACGACGCGCACCGGAGCCACGAGCGGGAGCAGCATCTGCGCGAACCCCTCGATCACCCGGACGCGATCCGCGACGCCGTTGCGCATCACGTTGGCCTCCGCGTTGCCAATGGCGTCGGGATCCATCTCGATGGCCGCCACGCGCGCCGCGCCAAGCTTGGCCGCGGCGATCGCCAGCACCGCGCTGCCGGCACCCAGATCGGCAACGACATCGCCAGGCCGCACCACGTGCGCGAGCAGCCGCAGCGCGCCACGCGTCGTCTCGTGGTCCCCGGTCCCGAATGCCATGCCGGGATCGATCACGACCGTCCGTGCGGGATCGCACCCGGCCGCCAGCCACGGCGGTGTCACCGTCAGTGCGCCCACGACGTGCAAGGCGACACGCGCGGGCCACCGTTGTACCCACTCCTGCGCATCCACGTATCCCAGCTCGACGCGGGCCGCCGCGTCAGCGTCCGCGACGCTCCGGAGCAGCGTGTCCTCGTCCATCGCGGACGCCGGGAAGAACGTCACCAGGACGTCGCCATCTTCGTGAACGCCGGTGGATCCGAGTGAGAACAACGCGGCGATCACCGCCTCGCGGGCGCTCGCGTCACGCGCCGACGGCCACACGCGCACCGATCGCCAGCGGTCACTTGCCCGGCCGCTCTCGCGGTCGCTTGCACGGTCGCCCTCAATGGGTGCGGCATCGCCGCCCCCGTTCACGCGCGTAGCGCTTCCTTCATCTTGCGCCAGAATCCTTTGGCGCGCGTCTGCGACGGTTTGGATTCGACCTCCGCCAACTGCTGGAGCAGCGCTTCTTCCCGCGGCGTCATCTCTTCGGGGGTCCAGAGTTGGATCCGCACGTGCAGGTCGCCCGCGCCCGACGCATTGACTCGCGGCAATCCTCGGCCGCGCACGTCGAAGATGTGCCCGCTCTGGGTGCCGGCCGCCACACGCAGGTTCACCGGAGGGCCGCCGACCGCCGGGACCTGCACCTCGGCGCCGAACACGAGTTGTGTGTACGACACGAACACTTCGGTGTAGAGGTCCTCGCCATCCCGTTCGAACCGCGGATCTTCGGCAACCTGGAAAATGACGATGACGTCGCCCCGCCCCGCCCCGCGCGATCCCACGTTGCCCTGTGCGCGCAATGTCATGTATTGGCCCGTCGCGACTCCCGGCGGGATGCGCACGGTCACCGCGCGCTCGACGCGGACGCGGCCGTCGCCGCGGCACTTCTTGCACGGCGACGAGACGACGGTCCCCTCCCCGGCGCACGTCGGGCACCCGGCCACACTCACGAATTGCCCGAAGAACGACCGCTGCGCGCGCCGCACCTCGCCGGTCCCCTGGCACGTCGGGCACTTGTGCGGTTTGGTGCCCGGTTCGGCCCCCGATCCGCTGCAGGCGTCGCACGTGTCGAGCAGCTTGACTGCAAATGTCTTCTCGACGCCCTGCGCCACTTCGCTCAGCGTCAGATCCGCGGCCAGCTTGATGTCGGCGCCCGTACGTGTCGCCGGCCCGCCGCGCCCGCCGAACAGATCGCCAAGGCCGCCGAAGCCGCCGAAATCCCGCATGAAGATGTTGAGCGCGTCCGCGAGATCGACGTGCGGCATGCCCCCGCCCGATGCCCCGCGCAGTCCCGCCTCGCCGTACCGATCGAACAGCGCGCGCTTGTCCGGATCGCGCAGGACGTCGTACGCCTCGGTGATCGTCTTGAATTGCTCTTCGGCGTCCTTCGACCCGTTGTTGCGATCGGGGTGGTACTGCATGGCCAGCTTTCGGTACGACCTCTTGATCTCGTCGTCCGACGCGCCGCGCGAGATGCCTAGTACGGCGTAGTAGTCTGCCATGAGTCGTGAAATGGGTATGCGAGGGGGTTCGTGCCGTTCAATTTAAGCCGGCGAACGGCTCAGCCCGCGCCGCCGCACGCCCACATCTGACCGGTCCCGGCCTCTGTATCGCTGAGATCGTCAGCCGAGGAGGTCGGTGACCAGTCGCGATGTGTGCCCCACGAGTGAGATCACTTTCTCGTACGGCATCCGCGTCGGCCCGATCACTCCGATCACACCCGTCAGCGGGCCCGCACGATACTCGGCGGTCACGATCGTCAGGTTGCCGAGCCGCGGATCCGCATGCTCGTTGCCGATCGTGATCGAGATCCCCGGCTTGGCGCTCCGCTGGCGCAACAACTCCGCGAGATGCTGCCGAGTCTCGGTCAGCTCGATCAGCCGGCGCAGACTGTCGCCGGATGCGAACTCCGGCTGCTCCGCCAACACCGACGCCTGCCCGAGCACGACGCCATCGTCCCCAGGCGCGACCGGCACGTCGAACACCGTCTCCGCCTCCTGCACGAAGATGTTCAACAGCTCGCGCGCCGCTGGCCGGCCGCCCGCCACACCGTCGCGCAGCCGGTCGGCCGACGTCGTCCGGATCTCCCCGAGGCGAAGGCCGCCCAACCGCTCGTTCAGTACGACGGTGACCTCGGCGATCGCTTCATCCGCCACCGAGCCTGGAGCCTCCACGAAGATCGTGCGCATGGCGCCGCCCCGAAGCGTCAGCACCAGCAGCAGCCGCTCGGCCGACAGCCGCACCAGATCCAGTCGCTCCAGCACGATCTCATCGAGGCGGGGCCCGAGGGCCACGCCCAACTCCTGGGTCAGCACGCCCACGCTCTGCGCCGCGCACCGCAACACGGTCTCGATCGCCGAGCCGCCAGCCAGGATCCGCTCGACCAGCCGGTCCCGCTCCTGGGCCGCGAGGGGTGCCAGTTCGACCAGCGAGTCGACGTACATCCGGTAGGCACGGTCGGTCGGGATGCGCCCCGCGGAGGTGTGCGGGTGGAAGAGGTACCCCTTCTCTTCGAGGTCGCTCAGGGTGTTCCTGATGGTCGCCGGCGACACGCCCAATCCGAAGCGGCGAGCCAGCGTACGGGATCCGGCGGGCTCCGCCGTCTCCACATAGCTCTGGATCACCGCCTCCAGAATTCGCCGTTCCCGCTCAGTCAGGTCCGTTAGCGCCATAAGTTCAAATCTAGTAGCGACTTCCGGGATTTGCCAACATCGGGACCAGCTCGTCCAGCCGAAGCCACCCTTCCACGGTTAGCGAGAGGCGTGCCCCCCCGCTCTCCAGCCTCGCCCACCCAGCCTCTACCCACGGACGCACCAGTTGCTCCACCCTCGCATCCGCGACCCCATCCAGGACCGTTCCGGCCGCTGTTCGCAACTCGAGATAGAGCCGCTCCGAAACGCGGTTGCCGTCGGTCAGAATCTCGCGATCGCCGAGCGGGTCCTCGCCACGTAACGCACGCTGTGCCCACGCCGTGTACGCCCCGATGTTCCACCGGCGAACGTCCCCGTCGAACTCGTGAGCCCCCGGCCCAAGTCCGGCGTACGCGGCTCCCGACCAGTACCCGCTGTTGTGACGAGATCGCGCGCCGGGTTTGGCGAAACTCGACACTTCATAGTGCTCGAAGCCCGCGGCCGAGAGTGCGGCGTGCGCGGCCAGATAATCCTGCGCATAGCGATCGTCGGTCGCCGCGGTCACCGCGCCACGCGCCACCCACCGGCCGAGCGGCGTCGAACCCTCCACGGTGAGCCCGTACAGCGACAGATGGTCGGGACCGAGTGCGAGCGCGGCCTCCAGGTCGGAGGACCACGAGCGGGGCACGCTCTCGGGCAACGCGAAGATGAGATCGAGCGACAGGCTCGCGATGCCCCCGTTCCGCGCGATGCCCACGGCTTCGGCGATCTGGTCCGCGGTGTGCGTGCGGTGCATCCACGCGAGCGCGCCGGGATCGAACGATTGTGCGCCGAGGGAGAGTCGCGTCACACCTGCCGCGCGCCACGCTGCGATCGCCGCCGGCGTCACGTCATCGGGGTTGGCCTCGATCGTCACTTCGGCGTCGGGCGCCGGTGTGATCCGTGCGCGCAGCACATCCATCAAGCGCCGGATTCCGTCCGCGCCGAGCCGCGATGGCGTGCCACCGCCCAGATACAGCGTGTCCGCATACCACGCGTCGCCGCCGGCGAAGCGTGTGCCGAGTTCTCCAGCGATCGCGGCGATATATTCGCCGGCCGGCACCTCCCGCCGCACGGCGATCGCGAAATCGCAGTACGTGCACCGGCGCGCACAGAACGGAACGTGCACGTACACGTGGCGGGGCCGCGGCCGCCCGGGAGCGGCCGCACCATCCGCGGCGTCGCCGGATCCCGGTGTCACGTGCGTCGTACTTCCCCGGTCAGCAGGCACGTGACCGCACCGCGCATCTCGAGTGTCGTGATCGCGGCCAGACACCGGGTGGTTGGCAAATGCGAGCGAATCGCGATCGTGTCCACCGTCATCGCTCCAGCCGCCAGCGCGTCCCAGACTTTGGCCTCATCGTCGGTGAACTCCGCGCGCGGCGGCGCGACTTCGATGCGCGGACCGATCAGGTCGAGCACATCCTCCACCGCGACGATCGCCCGCGCCCCCTCGCGCTGCAACAATCGGTTCGATCCCAGGCACCACTCGTGGTCGATCGGACCGGGCACCACCGCCAGCTCGCGTCCCAGATCGATCGCGAATTGCGCCGTATGCAACGCGCCGCTCCGGGGCCCCGCCTCGACCACCACGACCGCCCGGCACATCGCGGCGATCAGACGATTCCGGTGCGGGAACATCCATGGGGCCGGCGGGCGATGCGGTTCCCACTCGGAGAGCAGAAGCCCGCGGGCCGCAATGCGCGACTTGAGCTGTCCGTTCGACGCCGGCGCGCCGGCTTCGATACCACCGCCGAGTATCGCGCAGGTGCGACCATCGTCGACGTCGAGCGCGCCAGCGTGCGCCGCCGCGTCGATCCCGAGCGCGAGTCCGCTGACCACGCACGCGCCGGCCTGCGCCAGCACCCGCCCGATCCGCCACGCCGCGGAGAGACCTGCCTCAGTCGCCCGGCGCGCACCCACAACCGCGATGGCGGCGCGATCCGCCACGGCGCGTGTGCCTCGCGCGAATAGCCTGGCCGGCGGATTGGGCGCATCGTCCAGGGCCGCGGGGTATTGGCCATCGCCCCGGACCCACACTTCGATGGCCGCGCCCACGATCAGGGGAGTGGCGCCTGCGCGACCTGCTGGCCAGCCGCCTTGCGGAGCGCGAGCAACTCGTCCCACCACGCGGCCAGCAGGCGGTCGAGCCCCTGACGCGCGGGCGCGCTGATCGCGAACACGCCGAACGCATCAGGCGCGTCGATCGGCGGAGGATCCATGTCGCCGAGCAGATCCATCTTCGTGAAGACGACGCAGTGCGGCTTGGTCAGGAGACTCGCCGAATACGCGCCGATCTCGCCCCGCAACTGATCGTACTCGGCTTGCCAGTCGGTGGAATCGACGGGAATCAGGAGGGCCATCAACCGCGTGCGCTCGATGTGCCGGAGGAACTGCAGCCCCAGCCCGCGCCCGTCGTGGGCGCCCTCGATGATCCCCGGGAGGTCCGCCACCACGAACGTCCGATGATCGCTGAGGGGAACGACGCCGAGGTTGGGTGAGAGGGTCGTGAACGGATAGTCGGCGATCTTGGGACGAGCCGCCGAGATCACCGACAGGAGCGTGGATTTTCCGGCGTTGGGCGGTCCGACGAGACCGACATCGGCGATGAGTTTGAGTTCGAGCGTCAGCGTGTGGCGCTCGCCCTCCTCACCCGGCTGCCATTCCCGCGGCGACTGATGCGTCGCGGTGGCGAAGAACGCATTCCCCTTCCCGCCCCGTCCGCCGTGCGCGATCACTACGGTGTCGCCGTTCTCCAGCACTTCACCCAGCCGCTCGCCGGTGTCGGTGTCGGTGGCGATGGTGCCCGGCGGGACCGGCAGGACCACGTCATCCCCGGAGCGCCCGGTCATGTTCGATCCCATGCCGTGCTCGCCGCGACCGGCAATCCACGAATCACGGTACGTGTAGTCGAGCAGCGTCGCGAGATTCGCGTCGGCGCGCATGTATACGTCCCCGCCGCGACCGCCGTCGCCGCCATCGGGGCCGCCGAGCGGGACGCGGAACTCGCGCCGGAACGATGTGCACCCCGATCCGCCCGTCCCAGCCTCGATCCGTACGACGACACGATCAACGAACACGGCGCTGCCCCCCGTCGCAAACCCGCCGCCGAACACTGCGGAACGCCGACGCCCGCGCCGCATCGGGATCACCCGAGCGGTACGATCGAACGCCACCACGCTGGGCCGAACGCGGGGTGCAGTGCGCTGGGTGCGGGCGCACTCAGTTCACCGTGCGGATTTCGCCGACGATCTCGTTCCGGGTGTTGCGGACCGGCTTGCGCAGGTATTCCTCGAGCCGCGGTGTCAGGCGATCGCCGAGGACGCCCAGGTGCTGCAGCAGCCGGATGACGGCCGGGTACTGCGCGCGCTGTGCGCCATCTTCGACTTTGACCGCCAGCCCGATCCCCAGATCCGGCACGGCCACCGAATGCACCCCTTCGGCGCCGACCTTGGCCACCACCCGCCCGGCGGTATCCTCGATCATCACGGAGTCGAACCGGTCGGTCCCGCCGACGAGGAAGGGCCGCGCCGTCATCGAGTGGATCACCCGGGCCGCCACTTCCTCACCGCGCGCCGCCGCCGCTCCGAGTCTCGCGTACGCACGGGCCATCCGCTCGATCGGAAGCGCCACGACCGGCACACCACAGCCATCGATCCCGACGATGAGCGCGCCGAGGGGCACCGCCGCCCACTCCGCCACCGCCGTCATCGCGCTCTGCTGCACGGGATGACCGGGCTGTTCGTAACCGGCCGTCTGCCACCCCGCAGTGTGCGCCCGCGCCAGCATCGCCGCGTGCTTCCCCGAGCAGTTGTTGTGGAGACGTGAGAACCGCGTGCCGGTCTCGCGGGCCAGGCGGATACCCCGCGGAGAGAGCGGTTCGTGCGCACCGCACGCGAGATCACCCTCCTCGAGCCCGATGTCACCGAGCATCGACGCCGCGATCGCGACGTGCTCCGGCTCGCCCCCGTGCGATGCACACGCCAGCGCCAGCTCGTCGTCGCCCCACGCCAGGTCGTCGATCGCACCCGCCGCCACGAACGGAATGACCAGGAATGGCTTCGACCCCGACCGCCAGAACGACACGACGTTCGGGTCCCCTGCACCGCCGATCATCGCGTCCTTCGGCCCCACCACCGCCGCGTGCACCCGATGGCGCGATTCGACCGCCCCGCCACGGGTCACCACGACGTCCAGATTGTACGAGTCCATATGCCCACAATCTAAAACACCCGCACGAGCCCCCGGGTGTATCGCCGCGGATTCTGCTTGATATCGGCCAGCACGGTGTTGAGGGTCGCGACTGCTTTCGTGAGCTGATCGTAGAGTTGGCGGTCGCGGAGGAGTCTCGACGCCGTGCCCTGGCCATCGTTGAGCTGGTGCATCACGGAATCAGTGCTGCCGGCGACGCCAACCAGCTGGGAATACAGCGTGTCATCGTACAACAGCTTGCCCAGGGTCCCCTGGCGGTTGTTGACCTGCGCCAGCGCCGAGTCGAGGCCCGCCACCGCCACGGTCAGGTTGTTGTAGAGCGTGGGATCGTCGATCAAGCGGCCAACCGTGCCGTGCGGGTTGTCGAGCCGCGCGAGTAGCGCGTCCATCCGCACCAGTGTGCCGGTCAGCCGGTCGTACAGCGACCGGTTGGTCACGAGCTGCCCCATCGTCCCATCGCCGCGGACGATCCCGCCACTGATGATCTTGAGATCACGTGTCAGCTCGACGGCATCCTGCACGACGACCGATGTCTGGCCGATCACATCGTCCATGTCGATCGTTGGCCGCACCCGCAGTGTGTCGTTCGCCTGCAGCACGCCGTAGCGCGGCGTGCCGGAGCTGATGTCGAGCACCTTGTCGCCGAGCACTCCCATCGACTTCACCGAGGCCCGGCTGTCGGCGCGCACCTGGTCCTGCAGGCGTTGGTCGATCGACAACTCGACCTTGAGATTGCGGGTGGTATCGGTCCCGATCGGGAGGAACGTGATGTCGGTCACGGTCCCGGCGACCACGCCGTTGATGGTCACCGATCCGCCGCGGGCGACGCCGCGTGCATTGGACAGGAAGACGTAGAGCGTGTAGCGCCTGGTGAAGAGATTCGCGGCCTCGCCCAGTTTGTAGACCGATACCACGAGGACCGCGGCCGCAAACAGCACGAGCACGCCCACCCGCAGTTGGTCCCAGGTCACCCCGGTCGGTCGTCTCATATGCTCCTCGGCACCGCGGTCCGGTGGACCACCGCTCCCTGGCGCTTAAAGTCCACCGAGAAAATCCTGGATGTAGCGGTCTTCACTGGCCGCCATCTCTTCCGGCGTTCCGCAAAACACGATCCGCTCCTCGGCCACCACGGCGATGTAGCTCCCCATCCGGTTCGCGGACCGGATGTCGTGCGAGACGACGACGCTCGTCACACCAAGCTCGCGCTGCAGCTTCATGATAAGCCGGGTGATGGTTCCCGTGGTCAGCGGGTCCAGTCCCGACGTCGGTTCATCATACAGCATGATCTCGGGATTGTTGGCCAGGCCCCGCGCGATCCCCACCCGCTTTTTCATGCCGCCTGACAACTCCGACGGCAGCAGGTTCATGACATGATCGGGGTGGAGATCCACGTATTCGAGTTTCTGCCGCACCCGGGCCTCGATCTCGTCGTCCGTCATCGAGGTGTGCTCTCTCAACGGGTAGGCCACGTTCTCGAATACCGACATCGAATCGAACAGCGCGGCCCCCTGAAACACCATCCCCATCTGCTGGCGCACCAGCATCGCCTCGTCGAACGACAGCGTGACGATGTCGCGCCCCTTGATCAGCACTCGGCCGGTGTCGGGCGTGAGCAGCCGCAGGATCAGCTTGAGGATAGTCGATTTCCCCGTGCCCGATTCTCCGACGATGACCATCGTCTCGCCGGAGTAGATCTCGAGGGACACGTCCTCGAGAACTGGCTGCTCGAACGCGAGCGAGACGCGCTCCAGCGCGATCACCGGGCTGGCGTTGACCGGGGTCGAGCTGCGGCGCACCGAGCACGTCATGCCGGTCGGCGTCTGCCTGGGCACCCGCGGGGCCGGAGCCGTCGGCGTCTTGAGCATGAGCGCCTTGTCGGCCGCCAGCTCGTCGCGAATCGCGCGGCGGACGCGCCCCGCGAACGCCTGCTCCGCGGCCGACGGCTCGTCGTCGTCTTTCACTGGAGGTTCAGCGCGCCGATGAAGAGCTGCGTCATGAAGTAGTCCACCACGAGGATCGACACGCTCGCTACCACGACCGTCCGCGTCGTGCTCTGTCCCACGCCCTCGGTGCCGCCAGTGGTGTTCAGTCCGTGATAGCACGCCGTGATCGCGATGATCCCGCCGAACACGAACGGCTTGGCGAGACCCTGAATGAAATCGTTCGGCAGATACCGCCAGGTGAAGCCGTCGATCGCGATCTGGTCCCACACCCCCCGCCAGTAGACCGAGCTCGGAACCCGGACAAAGACCGTGGAGATGAGATTACCGCCGATGACCCCGACGGCGTCGTTGACGATGGTCAGCACGGGCATCATCACGAGCAGCGCGATCAGCCGCGGGGTGACCAGTTTCTTGATCGGGTCGGTCCCCAGCGTGTTGAGCGCATCGATCTGCTCGGTCACCCGCATCGACCCGATCTCCGCCGCGATCCCCGACCCCACCCGGCCGGCGACCATGAGCCCCGCCAGGACGGGACCCAGCTCGCGGATCATCGACGCCGTCACGAGCCGCCCGATAATCGCGGTCTCACCGAATTGCGCCAGGCTCGCCTTGGACTGGAGCGCCAGCACCATCCCCGTGAAAAACCCGGTCAGGACGACGATGAAGAGGGAGCCGACGCCGATCGAGTCCATCTGCTCCATGACGTCCGCCGCGTAGAACGGCCGGACGAACATGAACCGGATGGCGTTCCAGGCCAGCACCGCGCGCTCCTGGACCGCGAAGACGGCGAGCTTGGCCTGGGTGTTCAGTCGTTCGAACAGCAGTGTGGCCAAAATTGACCGGGCTGGAGGGTTCCCGTACCTTAGCAATGGGCATGCCTTCGTCAATCACACGCGCGCGCCTGGATGCGCTTCTCACGGCCGCGGCCGGGACGCGGGTGGCCGTAATCGGCGACGCGATGCTCGACGTGTACCTCCGCGGCGACGTTGAGCGAATCTCTCCAGAGGCCCCCGTCCCCGTGGTCCGCGTCCGCGAGCGCACCCATGCCCTGGGCGGCGCCGCGAACGTTGCGCAAAATGTCGCCGCTGTCGGCGCACATTGCGAACTGGTCGGCGCGCTCGGCGGCGACGACGCCGGCCGCACGGTGCGGGACATGCTGGTGCGGCTGGGGGCGGGCCACGAGTCCCTCATCACGGTCTCCCGGGCTACCACGACCAAGACCCGGATCGTAGCCCGGGCGCAGCAGGTTGTCCGGGTCGATGAAGAGGACGACGGGGACGTCACCGGGGCCGAGGTCGCCCAGTTGCTCGCGGCGGCCGAACGGGCCGTCGCCACAGCCGATGCGGTCGTCCTCGAGGACTACAACAAGGGCGTGCTGGTCCCCGCCGTGATCGAGGCCGCCACGCGAGCCGCCACCGCCCGGGGGATCCCCGTCGTGGTCGATCCCAAGTTCCGGAATTTCTTCCGGTACCGGGGGGCGACCATATTCAAGCCCAACCGGCGTGAGCTGGAGGGGGCCCTGGGCGCCGCCGTCGACCTGGACTCCCCGCGCGCCCTCCACGACGCGGTCGAGCGCCTCGGCGTGGGCCATCTCTTGCTGACGTTGGGTGAGCATGGGATGGCGCTGGTGGGTCCCGACGGTGCGACGCACCGGGTACCGACGACGGCTCGCGCGGTGTACGATGTGGTGGGCGCCGGCGACACGGTCACCGCGTACCTCGCCGTGATGCTGGCCGCGCGCGCGACGCCGCTCGAAGCCGCGATCGTCGCCAACTATGCGGCGGGTGTGGAGGTCGGGAAATCCGGTGCGGCCACGGTGACGCCCGCCGAGGTCCTCGAGGCGTTCGATGCCCACGCCGCCGACGGACCGCTGCCGGGCGGGCCTCCGCCGGGACGGAACGCGCGGGCGTACACGTGAGGACAAGGGGAGATGTGAGCCACCTCGGAGATGGGCGGCGACTCGTATTGCTGTGGCGCGTCGGCATCCCCGTCGCGCTGGCCTGCGGCGTCGTCGGCGTGCGGGCGGCCGGCGCCCAGCAGACCCTGCATCAGGACGCCTTCGCGACGACGATCGAGGGCGCCCACCTCTCCGTGAGCTCGTCGACAGACCCGGGAATCCAGATCAGCGCCGGCAAACGCCCAGGGTACGTGATGGTCGCAGCGGTCCTGCCGGAAGCGGCGACGGCGTGGGTGGACAGTGCTCGCGCGGTGCTCGACGCCCCTCCGCCGCCGGTTGCGCCCGGCGCCATGGCCACACTGTCGAGCGGACTGCTCAAGGACGGCTCCTTCAACTCGGTGTCGCTCGACCGCGTGTTCTCGACGGGCGCTCCGCGGTGCACGCTGTACTTCAGCGACGGCGCGAACGTCAATCACGTGGATGTCGATCTGCCCTGCGAGACCGCCCGCCAGTTCGTCGCGGGCGTGAGCAAGGCCGCCATGGCGCAGGGCGCGTACGACCACTCCGACAGCACCTCGCCGGCCGCGCAGATGGCGGCGGGCCTGCGCGCCGCCAAGCACGTGCGCGACTCCACCATGGCAATCGCCGCCGCGGCCGCCGCGCAGCGAGACTCGGCCGCACACGCGGCGGCTCTGCGCGCAGCGGCTGTGCGTGATTCGATCGCGATGGACTCGGCGAATCGCGCCACGGCCAAACCCGCCCACCCCTGACGGCACCGAGGCGCTAGTGGCCACCCACGCAACGGGGACGTTCAACGTGCAGATGACCCCGCAGGCCACCGACGACAAGACCGCCGGATCGACGCTGGGACGCCTCGCACTCGCCAAGCAGTTTCACGGAGACCTCGAGGGCGATAGCAAGGGCGAGATGCTGACCGCGATGACGTCGGTCCAGGGGTCGGCAGGGTATGTCGCGATCGAGCGCATCACCGGCCTGCTGCACGGCAAGGCCGGCACTTTCGTGCTGCTTCACCGGGGCCTCATGCAGGCAGGCCGGCTCGACCTGACCATCAGCGTCGTCCCCGATTCCGGCGACGGCGACCTGGCTGGCCTCGCCGGAACGCTCGCGATCACCGCCGTGGACGGACAGCACTCGTACGACCTGGAGTATACGCTGCCCCAATCCGCTGAATCCGCGGCGGATCCGGCTGCAGCGCTCTAGTACTGCAGATTGAAGTTGAGCAGGTGCCAGTGGATGATGAACCACGCGAATCCGAGGCATGACGCGGTGAGCATCACATCCCACGCGCGCGCCCACACCCACCAGGTTCGATCGCGCCACGACATCCGGACGGTGTAGGCGACGACGACCGCGCCGAGGACGCACAGGACCCCGAGCACCTGTAGCGCGTGCAGCTCGGCGTCGCCGGCCGCGCCCAGGCCGCTGAGGCTGTTCAGTTTGTTCACGAGAACGGCGAGCGCCGCCACGAACAGCGCGATCCCGAGAGAGACCGCGCGCGCGATGAGCCGGTGGCGGCGCACAGACGGAGCGAGTGCGAGTGGACGGCCGAAGTGCTTGCGGACCATCGCGCCAATGGGCCACCCGAGCAGCGTGAGGGCGATGATGCCGAGGCAGATGCCGAGCAGCAGCTCATTGAAGGTCTTGCGATTGAGCCGGCGATCGACCTGCTGGTAGATGTCGAATGGGAACGTCGTGTAAGCGATGCGTCGTCCGGTCGCATCAGTCGTGAACGCCAACTCCTCGTGTCCCTCGGCGGAGGCAAATCGCATCGGTGCCACCTCGCGGTAGTGCACCGGCTGCCCGTTGAGGCCCTTTTCGTCCACCGAGAGGAGCGTGCTGTCCTTCGGATCGAACGACAGCGTGACCTCCGACAGCATGATGAGCGCGGACAGGATGTTCGTCTCGGAGCGGCGGCTCGCTTCGTAGACTCCCGCTACCGTCCGCGCGTCGGCGGCCGCGGTTGATAGAGTGGGAGCGGCCGGCCCCGGGGCCCGGAAATACCGGTCCATGAACGCGTCGAAGAGCGTCGTCCGAGGGCTGACGTCATCGCGGCCGATGCTGTTGTAGGACACGAAGAAGCCGACATTTGCATCGAGGATGAGATGCAGGTCGCTGTGAAAGGCCTGCGTGTCCCCGCCATGTCCGATGATGCGGTGCCCGTTCTGCGACTCTTCGTAGAAGCCGAGCGCAAACGCATGCATCGCGTCTGGCCATCCGGATTGCCGGACGTGCATCGCGGCCAGCGTCGCCGGCTGCAGGATCCGTCCCGCCCCATACGTGCCATCGCCCAGTTGCGCGATCATGAAATGCGCGATGTCATCCGCGGACGTGCTCATCGAGCCGGCGGGCGCCACTTCGATCAGCTCGAAGGGTAGCGAGTCGCCAGACGCGAGGTCGTACCCTCTGGACATGAGTGGTGCAAGCGCCGGCGGCAATGGTTGGCGAAAGGTGCTGTGCATCATCTGGAGCGGCCCGAGGATGTGCTGGACGACGTATTCATCGAACGGCTGTCCCGAGGCGCGCTCCACGATGTAGGCGGCGAGCGTCGCCCCGTAATTCGAGTACGCCGGGACCGTTCCCGGAGCGAAGATCTGGGCTGGTATGTGCGTCCGCAGGTACTCACCAATTGGCCGGAGCTGGCTCGCCGTATCCACCGCGAGATCCTTGTCCGCCTCCTCGAAGCCCGGGCGGTGTGTCATGAGGTCGCGGAGCGTGATCGGCTTCCCGAACGACGCAGGGATCTTGAAGTCGAGGTAGTCGTTGACGTCGCGGTCGAGATCGAGCTTCCCGAGCTCGGCCTGCTGCATCACCGCCGTCCATGTGAAGAGCTTCGAGATCGACCCCGGACGGAACAGTGTGCTGTCGGGACTGACCTGGCGCTTCGCGGCCACGTTGGCGTAGCCGTAGCCCTTCTCGAAGAGTACACGCCCGTCCTTGACGACGGAGACGACCGCACCCGCGATGTCATCCCGCCCGATCTGGAGCGGCATGAATCCGTCGAGAAACGTCTCGAGATCCTCGGCAGTGAGCGCGTGCGTGCCCGGCGGCACGACCGGCGTTGGGGAGGCCGCCGCGGGAGGTGCGGCCGGCCCCCGGTGTTGCGCGCCAGCGATACCGGCGTACGCACTGAGGGCAACAGCAACGGCACACAGCCGGTGTGCGATGGCGCCGGCGCGCGTCCAGGGAGCCATCCGGGAATCCTCTCGTCGAGAAGTGAGCGGCCAGTATGCTCATCCATCCGCCGCGGCGCAATCGTACACGGCCGTGCCACCCGCCGGTGCGCGGCTCCTTGCGTCACACCGCAACGGTTTCGTATATCAGCGACCCATGCGTCCGAGACTCTTACTTTGCGCGCTCTGTCTGGCGGGCGTCGCATGCGCTCCTGCCACCAACCCGCCGGCTGGCGGTGACTATGATGTCATTCTGTCCAACGGCCACATCATAGATGGGACCGGCAATCCCTGGTTTGCGGGCGACGTCGCGATCAAAGGCGACCGAATCGCCCGCGTCGGGGCCGCCGGGACGTTGGCAAATTCACGCGCCGCCCGGCGCATCGATGCCACCGGGTTGGTCGTCGCGCCCGGCTTCGTTGACATTCAGGGACAGTCCTACACCGCGTTCCTCACCGGCGACGGGCGCAATGTCAGCAAGGTCACCCAGGGCATCACGACCGAGATTCTCGGCGAGGGTACCACGCCGGCGCCGGCGAACGCCCGCACACTGGCTCTCGACGCAAACGACACGGCCGCGGCGCGGCTCGATTCCACGTTTCAAGGTGCGCACGGGTTCGACCGTTTTCTGACCGCCATGGGCCGGCACGGGATCTCCGAAAACGCCGGATCCTTTGTCGGCGCTGCCACGATCCGCTCGTATGGCAAGGGCGCTGATACGGGTGCTGCCACGCCCGCACAACTCGATACGATGCGGGCTGCCACGCGCCGGGCGATGCAGGACGGTGCGTTTGGCCTCGCGAGCGCCCTGATATATCCGCCTGGCAGCTACGCCTCGACCGACGAGTTGATCGCCGAAGCGCGCGAGACGGCGCCGTTCCACGGGGTGTATATCACCCACATGCGATCCGAGGGTGACCACCTTCTCGATGGGGTCGCCGAGGCGATGCGCATTGGCCGCGAGGGCGGCGTCCCAGTCGAGATCTATCATCTCAAGGCAGCCGGCCCGCGCAATTGGAGCGCCATGGCGACCGTCATCGCGCGAATCGATTCGGCGCGCGCGGCTGGCCAGGACGTGGGTGCCGACATGTATCCGTATGAGGCCGGGGCGACTGCGCTCGACGCGTGTCTCCCGCCGTGGAGCGCCGCGGGTGACAGTACGCTGATCAACATCGCCAACCCGGCGACGCGCGCCCGGATCACTGCCGACCTGCTGGCCCCTCGCACATCGTGGGAGAGCCTCTGCCAACTATCTACGCCCCAGGGCGTGATGGTAGTGGGGCTCAAAGCCCCGGAAGACAAGCCCTACGAGGGGCTGCGCCTGACCGAGATCGCGGCCCGCGAGCACAAGTCGTGGCCTGATGCCCTCATGGACCTCACGACGCGCGAGAAAGGAAAGGCAGCCGCGGAGTTCTTCATCGCCAGCGAGCCGAATATCGAGAAGCAGATGCAGCAGCCGTGGATCAAGTTCGGGACGGATGCTGAAGGGTTCGATCCAGATTCGATGAAGGGAATGGATCACCCGCGCGCGTTTGGAGATTATCCGCGCATCCTCGGCCGTTACGTGCGCGAGCGCCATGTGCTCGGCCTCGAGGAGGCGGTGCGCAAGATGACATCTGCCGTGGCTGAACGGCTTTCGATCCCGGATCGCGGGGTTCTGCGCGAGGGTGCGTTTGCGGATGTTGTCGTCTTCGACCCGGCGACGGTCATCGATCACGCGACGTACGAGAAGCCGGCCCAGGTGTCATCCGGAATCCGCGAGGTATTCGTCAACGGGGTCGAAGTCGTACGAGACGAGAAACACACCGGCGCGAAGCCGGGCCGAGTCGTGCGCGGGCCCGGCTACGAACCCGCGGCCCCCTGATCGACAAGCACCGCATCCGCGGGGGCCTGTCGTATACGTGCCGGCGACCGGTAAGTGTGATGGACAAAGGCGCCGTCGCGGCCCTCGCCCGTGCCGCCCCGCATTAGCACGCAATGACTAGAAACTGTGGGATCGCTCGCGCGATGGGCGCTGTGACATTTGTCGCGTGCATTGGGTGCGGGCCAAACATGGCGAAGCTGGGCGCTGCCGTCGCGCGCGATCTGAATCCCGATCTCTTACCACTGGGGACCGATACGATGAGCATGTGGCGCAATCCGAAACGCCCGGCCCTCCACAACGGGATCCCCTGGAATGGTGGGTGGTCTCCGCCGGATCGTGATGGATGGGTTTCGGAGGGCGAGCGGGTTGTTACCGTGCGGCGTCGAGCCGACAAAGCCGGCGATATAGTCGAACTGATCGACGACGGCCGCCGCGCAACCGGTCGAGAGCGCTCGACGGTAGACGCCCAGTTCAGTGCGGCCACACTCGAGCCGATTCGGTTGCACGTCGAAGAACCTGACGGCGGATCGGCAACCGACTTCGTATTCATGGATTCCCGAGTAGCGGAATTGCCGGCTAATCGAGGGCTCAGGGATACGGTATTCAACCAATACCCAGACAGTGCGTATTCGTCCGAGGAACTCGATCTCGTGCTTCGCTCTTTGCCCCTTAAGCAAGGCTATCGAGTGACCATCCCGCTGGTGTATGCATTCTCATACTCGCATGGGACTGTGCCGGTGGAGGTCGATGGTCGCGACTCAGTGCTCACTCGTTCTGGTAGGACGCACCAATGTTGGCGGATCACCGCCAGCCTTCGAGGCGGTACCCCCGGATGGTTTTGGGTCGACACTAGGACGCGTGAACTCATCCGCTTTGTGTCGCAGGACAACGATGGGGCGGTGTCGGTAGAAACGCGCTAAACACGACTCCTAACCACCGTCGCGGTACCGCCGCTTAGTGTGTGGTCGGCACGATTATCACGAGCCGACAGGTCTTAGCCCCACGCGCCGTGGGTTATGCGCGCGCATCGTCATTGTCGTGGTCAGCCCCCGGCGGGCGTTGCGCAGCTACCGCACCCGCGACACTCTTTACTCGTGATCCCTGAATTCTATACTCTGTCAGTGGTCTTCCCGGGCGGCGTGCTGCTGCTCACCCTCGCTTTCGCCCTACCGGTTTGGCGGCGTGCGCGCGCGAGCAGTCGTTGGAGCGCTACTTCTGGTCGAATATTGTCATCGGTCGTGACGTCCCCACCTCCAGGAACACGTTGGTCGTCGATCCGTCTAGCCGACGTACGATACCAGTACGACGTCGCGGGGACGTCTTACGGCGGCGCCACCGTGCGATTCAGCTTCTCAAACTCACGCCCTGATGAAACAGTAGCACGCTACCCGCCGGGCCGTCATGTGACGGTCTATTTCGATCCGGACGCACCCGCTCAATGCGTATTGGAGCCAGGGCTGCCACCGGGTGATGTGCGCCGGGCGTCGTACCCGTTGTTGCTGGTGGTGTCGTTGTTCGCGGCCATGTGGGTGGCGCACTTTTTCGTCGCTTCGCCACCCACGCCCGCCATTGAGAAAGCAGTTGTCTCCTATGGAGACATCGGCAGCAGCGCGCCGCAGTGTAAAGCGGCCCGTACCACTGTCGAGATGGAGGAGTGTCTTCAGCACGAACTGAGGGTGGATGAGGGCAAGCTGAGCACACTCGAGACCCGTGTACGTGGCCAACTCGCTCAAGTTGCTTTGGGATCGTTTGACTCGGCGGCCATTGCTTGGCGCTCATACAGAGATCGGGAGTGCAAGGGAGTCTATCTAGCGAATAGCGCAGGTAGCATTGCTGCTATGTCCTCGGTGGGGTGTAAACTTGAGCTAACTGATGGGCGTCTTCACCTCCTTGGACCCCCTGTACGTGATCGACAAGTGATGTAACCGCTCAACGAAGCTGCGCTGGCTGGACCTGAGTCTTACGATACTCAGAAGAGAGCCCCACCGAAGAGGTCGGACGCCGAGCAGTTGACAGTTAGCTAAGTCGTTATAAATAGGTCGATTCACCATTGCGGGCCCTTAGCTCAGCTGGTTAGAGCAGCGGACTCATAATCCGACGGTCGCAGGTTCAAGTCCTGCAGGGCCCACTCCGCACACCGGTGGGAGGCTGTGTCGGATCAGCAGCCACGGGCCATCGATCCAGCCGTCGTAGGCGCGGATCCGATGGGTCGGGTGTGGGCGGACGGTGGGGCCGTTCTCCGAACAGGGCGACCTTCGGTTCGCGAACGGCCCCTGCTGCCCTCCTTCGCAGACTCAGGTCAGCGCCAGATAATCGTCCGTGAGTCGCCCCACCATGGACCCTTCGCCCACGGCTGATGCGACCCGGTTCATCGCGTCGCCTCGCAGATCGCCGGCGGCAAAGACCCTTGTCCTTCACCGCGGCACGCGCCGGATACATCCCGATCTGCGTCGATCCCACACTCGGCGCCGTCCGCCTGTAGGCACGGAGGCCCGCCGACCCTTGATTCTCGCCGTATGAACCAGTCTGGCCAGTCGAGCCACCATCTCGCCAAAGCCAACCAGGTGAGGCACACTAGGCCCATTGGATTACGCAGCGGGGGCCGTTCGCGAACGGCCCCCAAACGGATGCGGCCCTCAACTTCTTGCCGTGGCACCACCAGGTCCCGGCACTCGGTTGCTTGTCCCGACTGGTTATCTCGCCCGCTGCACCAGAAGCATCACCGCGCCGAGGATGATGGCCGCACCCGCTAGACACAGCGCCCCCGCCAATGCCCAAGGATTCGCCCGCTGGCGCCGGTACGCCGCAAACGCGACCTCGTCGAGATAATACCGGCCGGCTCCACCGGGATCTTGGCGGATCACACCGGCAGACTGAAACCGATCGAAATACCGCGACCCCTCCAGCCCGAGCTGGCTGAGCGTCTGGGCACGTCCCGGCGCCGTCGCATCCGAGACACGAAAACGCTCGAGCAGATCAGCCTCGGCCCGCCTCGCGCTGGCCGCCGCCACCACTGCAACCGTCGCGCCCATCGGCCTCCCCCTGATGTGATGTACGGCCGCCAACCTCCAACTATGCGATTAGCGGCAACACGAGTTGTTCGCGATCCGGCTCGGGCATGTGCGGCGCACCTCGTACCCGAGACCGCACCGCCGCTGCCGGGCCCATCACCGTCATCCCGTCCCACTCCGGCGAACGGTCCCACTCGCGCTCGACGAACGCATCCACATCCGTCGTCCGAGCCGTCCTTCCAGGCGCCGCGCCTCGGCGTCCAGCCGGCGGATCGCCGACAGTTTGTCTCCCTGTCCCAGCTTCGCCCGCGACACCGCCTGCGACAGCACCCGAATGGTCTCGTCGTATACTCGCCGCGGCACGGGATACGGATGCCCGTCTTTTCCACCGTGCGCAAGCGAGTAGCGCGCGGGATCCCTGAATCGCGCAGGGGCCCCATGCACCACCTCGCCCGCCAACGCCAGCGCAAAGACCGTCCGCGCCCCGACGCCCGGCGTCAGCAGCAGTTCCGCGAAATCGATCGGTCCCCGCGCATGCGCCGCCGCGATCGCGGCGTGCAACCGCCGTCCCATCACATCCTCGGCGCGCACCTCGTGATGGAACGGAAATCTCAGGCTCTCCGCGCGCGCCGCAACCCACGGCGATCCCCGGCTCCGTAGTGCGCGCACGACCGCGTCCGGACCCTCACGCACCAGGGCGACTTGTGCGTCCCGCGCGGGCGCTGCCCGGGAGTCCGTCAGATTGATGATCGGCTCAGGATTGGGGACGCCGTCGATCGCCGCGTGCGGCGCATTCACGAAACTCTCGAGACCCTCGCCCAGCCAGTGATAACGGCGCGCGGTCCGGGCCGTCTCGTTCATGCCCTGCTGGACGACCACCCACGACCCGTCGTCCGCCACGATGAATCCGTGGAGATAGAGGGCGTAGCCGTCCTGAACTGCCGACCCGTCGACCTTGGCAACGAGCCGGCTCACGCTCGCAAGCGATGTTCCGTCGATGCCAAGCCGCTCACCGAGCACCTCTAGCTCGCCAGGCGTCTTCCGCGACTCGCGCCCGCGGCCGCCGCACACGTGTACACCCAGCTCCCATTCCACCGGCGCGAGCCCTCGTTTCAGCGCGCCAAGAACCGATGTGGTAATCCCGGAGGAATGCCAATCCATCCCCATCACGGCGCCGAACGCCTGAAACCATCCCGGATGCGCCAGCCGACGGAAATATTCGTCACGGCCGTATTCCAATACGATGGCTTCCGTGATGACGCGGCCGAGGCTCGCCATCCGTGACGACAGCCACGGCGGCACCCGCCCATAGTGCAGCGGCAGCTCGGCGCTTCCACTCCTACCCATGCCGGATGTTAGCCGCCGATATTTCCGCTCGGAAGCCAAGAGTGGTCCAAGTCTCCGCGCTTCCCCCTCCCCTTCTCCAGCGACATCCGAAATGACCTCCGCGCTCGCCCGCGCTGATACGTTCTGCAAACGATTCGGACTCCGCATTCCGGTCGTGCTCGGGCCGATGGCCGGCGCGAGTCCCACATCGCTGTCGGCCGCCGTCGCGAATGCCGGCGGGATGGGCGCGTGCGGCGCGCTGCTGATGCCGCCGAGCGAGATCCTGAGTTGGGCCGCAGAACTGCGAGCGATGACCAGCGGCCCGTTTCAGATCAACCTGTGGGTTCCGGACCCCGCTCCGGAGCGAGATGCTGTTCAGGAGGCAGCCGTACGCGCGTTCCTCAGCCACTGGGGACCCGAAGTGCCAGCGGCCGCCGGTGACCGGACGCCGCCGGACTTCGCGCTGCAGTGCGAAGCGGTGCTGCAGGCGGCGCCAGTGGCCGCTTCATCCGTCATGGGGCTTTACCCGCCGGAGTTCGTGGCGCGCCTCAAAGCACGAGGCATCGCCTGGTGGGCTACCATCACGACCGTCGCGGAGGCGCGTGCGGCGGCGCGCGCCGGTGCCGACGTGATCGTAGCACAGGGGATGGAAGCAGGCGGCCATCGCGGTGCCTTCGATGCCCGGCGGGCGACCACGGATCTCATCGGACTCTGTGCACTCGTGCCGGCGGTGGCCGACGCAGTGGACGTCCCCGTCGTCGCCGCAGGCGGCATCGCGGACGGCCGCGGTCTGTCGGCCGCCCTCCACCTCGGAGCGAGTGCGGTCCAGATCGGGACCGGGTTTCTCCGATGCCCCGAAGCCCGGATCCCGCAGGCCTGGGCCGACGCGCTCGGACGCACTGCGCCGGAAGACACGGTCCTCAGCCGCGTGTTCAGCGGACGAGCGGGACGCAGCCTCACGACCGCCTACACTCGGGCAGCGACGTCACCCGATGCGCCGACACCGGCTCCGTATCCCGTGCAGCGCGGGCTCACACAGGCCATGCGCGACGCGGCGAACGGCGCGGACGACATCGACCGCATGCAGGCATGGGCCGGCCAGTCGGCAATGCTGGCGTCACCGAAGCCTGCCGCGATAGTCGCAGAGACAATGTGGGAGGCCGCGCGGGCGCAGCTTCGGTAAGGCGCGCCTGCGGGCCTTGCACACTCGTCCCCATTCTCCTTTCTCCTTTCCCCTTTCTCCTTTCTCCTTCGCCCAAACTCTGTAATGACGGCTCGTTACCGAAAAACCGGCCCCGGCCACCGCGTCGCATCCCCAGACCGCGACGCTATCTGCGGGGTCGGGGGACGATTACGTTTCTTGCCTTCGGGTCGCGTAGCTCAGCTGGTTAGAGCGCTGGTCTCACATACCAGAGGTCCGGGGTTCGAGTCCCTGCGCGACCACTCGCAGTAGCAGTAGCTGATCGAACGACAACGGATCGCATGCGAGACGGCCACCGCTGGGGTGGCCGTTAGCGTTTCAATTACCCGGGAACTACGCTAGAGCGAAGTTTGCGGCGAGCGCTCCCGAGCGACACGAGCGCGCAGGTCCGCCACGAGTTCATCCGCGGCGTCGAATCCCCTCAGCGACAGATCGGGCCAAGCGATGGCCGCGGATCCACGAGGCATGAATCTCACCTCGCGAAGGCCGTCGACGGGGCGATCGAGCCACAAGGTGACCGTGCGAGGCAGAGTCCATCGGCTTCCTCCGTCAATAAGGTGCACGGAGGCCAAGGGTACGCGCGCGAGTCCCGTCGGCCCCTTTACGTCCAGCGCATCGCCGACGAGCCACACATCGCATAGGCTGCGACCACGCCAGGCGAGGTAGACTACTACCGAGAACAGAGGAATAAACGCGACGATGGCCAGTGTTAGCGGATCACGGGCGGTCCAGCCAGCCCAGGCCACTGCTCCCGCCCCAGCAACCGTGATTGCAAGCGCGACAAAGGGGGAAATAGACCGATAATAGAACGTTCCCTGCGATGAGAGGCGTTCGCGCACGACACCCTTCGCTGCGTCGGGCGGTAAAGCGCTCGCTTCGGCTGGGCCGGAAATCATATGGCCGCCACCGCCGCATTCGTCATTTAGTCGCCAATTCCTTCATCGCGTTACGGTAGCGCTGCATCCCTTCGCGATAGGCGTCCATCGCCTCACTGAACGCGGGGTCATGTGCGGTCAGGAGGATGTCCTCGGGAACTTCGACGGCGTAGACGGTATCCCCCTGGCGAGCCTGCATACGGTCGAGCATCGGCCTGGGTATCACAACGCCGGACGCGTTCCCGATCGCGCGGATGACTGTCGATTTGATCATTAGTGTCATTCCGGTGGGAGTTGCAGCGAACATTACCCATATGAGACGCCGACGACCCCCCGGCGGAGATACCCCGCCCAAAACCGTTATCGCTATATCACTCCCAGCCCCGCCACCACCCGCTCCCCGGCCCGCCCATCCCATCCCTCCGGCCGCGGCGGGTTCACCCGCCGTCGCGCCGCTCGCACGCCCGCCGGAATCTCGGACGGATTCCGCACGATCACGTTCGTCCCCTCGCGCACCGTCACTGGCCGCTCCGTCGTCGCGCGCACGGTGAAACACGGCACGCCCAGCACCGTCGTCTCTTCCTGCAAGCCGCCGGAATCCGTGATCACCGCATGCGCGCCATCCACCAGCGCCAGCATCTCCAGATAGCCCAGCGGCGGAATCACGGTCACGCCCGGCATCGACACGCCGCCCGCCCGCATGCGCTCCTGCGTCCGTGGATGCGCCGGGAACACGACCTGCCGATCCGCCGAGACCGCGACCAGCGCCTCCGCCAGCGCCGCGAGCCGCCGCGGATCATCCACATTCGACGGACGGTGCAAGGTCACGACCACCGGCCGGTCCGTTCCCCGCCACCGCGGCTCCAGCACGCGCGCCCTCGGCAACGCGTGCAGCACGCTGTCGATCATCACGTTGCCCGCGAAGACGATCTTGTCCTCGGGCTCCCCCTCCCGCCTCAAGATCTCGTCAGCGTCACGCGACGGCGTGAACAGCCGCGAGGCCAGCCGGTCGGCAATGATCCGGTTGATCTCCTCCGGCATCCCCCGGTCCCCGCTCCGGAGCCCCGCCTCCACATGCGCGCTCGGCACACCCAGCTTCGCCGCCACCAGCACCGCGGCCAGTGTCGAGTTCACGTCGCCGTACACCACCACCCAATCCGGGTGCTCGGCCACCACGATCGGCTCGAGCCGCTCCAGGATCCGCGCCGTCTGCACGGCATGCGTGTGCGATCCCACATCGAGATTGATGTCGGGCGGCGGCAGCTCGAGGTCGCGGAAGAACGACGCCGACAACGCGTCGTCGTAGTGCTGTCCCGTGTGTACCACGATCTGGTCCGCGCGGCGCGCGGCCGCGGCCCGGTACACGGGTGCCAGCTTCGGAATGTTGGGCCGCGCGCCGACGACGTGGAGGAGGCGCATGCGTGCGGGGCCGGAGCCGCGATCAGCGAGTCCGCAGACAGTCGACCACACGCACCGCCGCCATCCCGTCCCACCCCTCGGGGCGCGGCGCCTGCGCGAGCCGGCGAACCGATGCCACCGCCGCGGGCAGGCCCACCGGGTCGAAGACGAGCCGGTTCGCGCCACACGTAACCGTCTCCGGCCACTCGGTCGTATCCCGCACCGTCAGACAGGGCACGCCGAGCGCCGCACTCTCTACCTGCAACCCCCCGGAATCGGTGACCACGGCGTGCGCCGCATCCATCAGATCGAGCATCTCGAGATACCCGACCGGCTCCATCAGTTTCACTTTCCCGGCGTCGATGCCGGCCGCGTCGAGCCGCGTGCGGGTGCGGGGATGCACGGGGAACAGGACGGGCCGATCGGCTGCCACCACCCGCAACGCCCGCATGATCCCTTCGAGACGGAGGAGGTTGTCCACGTTCGCCGGGCGGTGCAGCGTCACCACGACCGCTTTCCCGTTCTCCACGCCCACGCGTTTGCGAGCACCGGTCACCCGGGCACGCTCCACCGCGAACAGCAGCGCATCCACCATCACGTTCCCCACGAACGCGATCTCTGACGCCGGCTCACCCTCGGCACGCAACGTCGCGTCCGCGGTACGCGATGGGGTGAGCAGGAGATCGGCAAGACGGTCCACCACGATCCGGTTGATCTCCTCAGGCATCGACCGGTCATTGCTGCGTACCCCCGCCTCGACGTGCGCCACGCGCTGTCCGAGCTTGACCGCGACCAGCGCCGCGGCCGCGGTGGAGTTGACGTCGCCGTAGACGACCACCCAGTCCGGCTGATGCTTCACCAGCTCGGGCTCGATCCGCTCCATGATGCGCGCGGTCTGCTGGCCGTGCGTCCCCGACCCGACTCCGAGATTGACATCGGGCGGCCGGATGCCGAGATCGCGGAAGAACGCGTCGGACATCGCGTCATCGTAGTGCTGGCCCGTGTGCATCACGATCTGGTCCAGCCCCGCCACGCGCGCGGCCCGATACACCGGGGCGAGCTTCGGGAAGTTCGGTCGCGCGCCAACCACGTGCAGGATCTTCATGCGGACGGCACCCCCGCGGCCGCGAATGGTAGATCACGAGACGCATCCGCGGACTCGCCCGCATCTGCACCCGCGGTGGTCGCCGTCTCCGTCGCCACGGACGCCGTAACGCCCGTGTGCGGCGCGGTCCGCGTGAATGTGGTGAACATGCTCGGCCACGCATGCTCGATGACCCGGGCAAAGGCCGCACAGTTGGGGCCGCGCTGATACCGCGACGTGTACGCGGCCAATCCGCGTGCTCCCGCTGCCCGGGCAGCGTCGGGATTCGCGCGCCAGGCGCGAATCGCGGCCGCCACGCGGCTCGCCGCATCACCGATTCCGGGATCGACGATCTCCCCGCAGTCCGCCGAGCGGATCGTGTCGGCGGTCTCGCAGGCGGCCGGCCCGACGAACAGCGCTGGACGGGCGGCCGCCATGATGCCATACAGCTTCCCGGGCACCGAGATGCCCGCGAACGCGCTTCGGAGCGAGATGAGATGCACATCGGCCGCGGCGAGCATCCCGGCGAGGTCCTCGCGCGCCACATAGTCGAGGTAGGTGAAGTTCCGGAGCGCATGCGTGCGAGCGTACGCCTCGATCTCGGCGCGCCGTGGACCCCCGCCAGCAAAGACGAAATGGATGTCGCGCTCGTCGCGCATGAGCCGCATCGCTTCCAGAATCGGGCCGAACTCGTGCACGACGCCCGCGTTGCCGGAGTACATCACCACCGTGGCCGGCTCGAGGCCGAGCCGCGCGCGCATCGAAGCACCCGTCGCGGCAACTGCGGGGCTCTCCTCGGGTGCGGCACCCCAAACCGGTACCGTGGCGACTCTGTCGGAACGGACGCCCTTGGACAGGATCCGTTTCCGCATGTAGGGGCCGAGATCGACGATGAAGTCGGCGTGCCGGTACCCGCGATCGTTGAGCCAGTTGAGGACTCGCGACAGGACGCTGCCCCGCCGCAGCATCCCAGCCGCGACTTCGGCGTCGGGATGCAGATCCATCGACCAGATCCCATAACGGCGCCCTCTGGCCACTTTGCCGATCCAGCCGATCACGCCCAGCAGCGGCGGCGTCGTCAGGTAGACGGTGCCGTCCGCGGCTTCGCCCATCCACGATGTCCACGCCACCTGCCCGTAGAACATCGCGTAGTCGAAGATCCGGCCCGCACGCGACCGCCGGCCAAGTCCCGCGGTCCGATACCGGCGGATTCGCACGCCGTCCCGGACTTCGGTAGGAGGCGCGTCGAGCACGCCGCCGGCGTAATGCGCGCGCCCAGTCACCACCTCGACCGGCACACCCGCCGCCGATAGATACTCGGCGAGATCCGTGAGATGCTGGCCCGTCGAAGCGACGTCGGGCGCGTAGTGCTGGTTAACGAAGCGGAGCAACGGCCGGTGCGCGCAATGGAGCGGGCGCCGCCGCGGACCGGGCCGCGAGTTGGGCGGCGATCCACTCGTACGTCTGCCGAAGGCCGGCTTCGAGCGACACCGTCGGCTCCCAGCCGAGTACCGCCCGCAGCCGCGTATTGTCGCTCGTCCGGCCCCGGACACCCAGAGCGCCCGCGATATGGTGGCGGGTCACCCGCTTCCCGGCGATCGACGCGACGAGATCTACCAACTCGTTGATCGATATCAGCCGCTCCTGGCCGAGATTGAGCGGATCACGATGTGACGAGTGGATCAGGCGGCGCATGCCTTCGACCGCATCATCGACGTAGCAATAGGAGCGGGTCTGCGACCCGTCACCCCAGACTTCGATCGCTTCGCCGTCGCGGGCGAGCGCGACCTTGCGGCAGATCGCGGCGGGCGACTTCTCCCGGCCTCCGTCGTACGTGCCCAGAGGACCGAAGATGTTGTGGAACCGCACGACTCGCGTTTCGAGGCCGTAATCCTCCCAGTAGTGGCGGCACTGCCGCTCGCTGAACAGCTTCTCCCATCCATATCCATCTTCAGGATCGGCCGGGTAGGCATCTTCCTCGCGCAGTGGGGTGACGTCCGGCGACTGCTGGCGGTAAATCGGGTAGACGCACGCCGACGACGTGTAGAGATAGCGCTCCGCCTGCTCCTCGCGCGCCGCCTCGAGCACATGGGTGTTGATCAGCACGTTGTCGTGCATGATCACCGCCTTGTGATGCTCGATGTAGCCAATGCCGCCCATGTTCGCGGCCAGGTTGTAGACCTCCGCGCCTCGTGCACCGCGCATGGCGGTCTCGCATTGCTCCCAGCGGCGAAGGTCGAGCAGCTCGAACTCGTCGGCGACCGTGGTCCCGAACTCGGGATATTTGAGATCGACACCACGCACCCAATACCCATCCGCCTTGAGGGCGCGGACGAGGTGATGGCCGATGAATCCACCGGCTCCCGTCACGATCGCGCGCTGGGCAGGCATCAGCTAAATGAGGGCAGCCGTCCGGCGGCTGGCAAGGCGACACGCCCAAGCACGGTTCGGCACGCCGCGACCACGGTGTCGGCGGAAATGAGATCGAGACACTGGCGGTGGGAACATTCGCGAAGGAGACACCCGTGACATGGAGGATCGGTCCGGAGCACGATCTCGCCCGGACGGTCGAGCCCCCAGCGCCACGGCTCGTCGAGTGAGCTCATGACGGTGACCTGCGGGCGGCCCAGCGCCCCCGCGATGTGGCGCGGCCCGGAATCCGTACCAATGAAGAGGGCGGCCCGGGCAAGTAGTGACCCGAGTTGGCCAAGGTCGGTCTCGCCCGGCAAAGCCGTGGACGGCGTCTGCATTGCTTGTTGGACCATTCTAACCGTGGCCGCGTCACGCGCCGTCCCCACGAAGACAGGGTGGAGTCCGTCCTCCCGGGCCAGCCGGTCGGCTACCGCCGCCCAACGATCGGGGAACCACGTCTTGGACTGCCAGTTGGACGCCGGGTGGATGACCACGAGCGGGCGCGACAGCCCGACGCCTTCGCGCTCCAGCAGCGCGGCCGCCCCCGACGCGTCCCTGTCGTCGTACCAGAACTCCTCGGCCCCATCCGCCGGATTCGCGCCGACGGCGCGCGCGAGCGCCAGGTTCGCGGCCAGCACGCTCACCTTGTCGGGGATCGCCAGACGCCGCGAAAACAGATACCCGAAGGCCCCCGTATCGAACCCGATCCGGTGGCGTGCCCGGGTCGCAACCGATGGGAGGATGTAAGGGAGCGATACCTGGTTCACACACGAGAGCACGCAGTCGTAGCGCACTCTTCGCACGTCGCCCAGCACCTGCCGCCACGCGGCGAGTGCGCGCCTCCTTTGCCCAGGCCCGGTGGTATCCCAGCGCACGACATGATGGGTCCGGATGTGGGGCGACCGGCGATGGACAGCGTACCCCGCGGACCCCGACAACATGTCGATCGCCACCCCAGGGTATCGCGCGCGAATCGCACGAAGGACCGGCGACATCATGAGACTGTCGCCGACCTGCTGGAGCTGCAGCACGAGGATCTCGCCTTCCGGCGGAATCACGATCGGCGGCGAGCCGTCGTCACCATCGCCGGGCAACATCGAGCGATAGGCTGCCCCCACCGCCCGGATTGCGCGTCGCGCACCGGGCCACCCGCCGCCCAGAGCGGCCGATCCACTCATCCCCTCGTCTCCGCCGCGGCCGCCGGCACGACACCCCGCCCGGCAGGATGCCGCCGCACGACCGTGGAGTTCAGCACGATGACGTCCATCCGCGTCCGCAGAAAGCAGTCGAGTGCCTGCTGCGGAGTATCCACGATCGGCTCGTTTTCGTTGAAGCTGGTGTTGAGGACGACTGGCACGCCGGTCAGCGCCTCGAACTCCCGGATGAGGCGATGGAAAAGAGGGTTGGTGGTCTCGCTCACGCTCTGGAGCCGGCCGCTCCCATCCGCATGCGTGACGGCCGGGATGATCCCGCGCTTCTCCGGCCGCACGGGATAGACCTGGATCATGAACGGGTCCGGGACCGCATCCTCGAAGTAGTCGGCCAGCGCCTCGACCGCGACTGCCGGCGCAAAGGGCCTGAACTTCTCGCGGAACTTGATCTTGGTGTTGATCAGATCCCGTACGTCAGCGCGCCGCGGATCGGCCAAGATGCTTCGATTGCCCAGCGCCCGTGCGCCCCACTCCATCCGCCCCTGATACCAGCCGACGATGCATCCGTCGGCAATCAATCTCGCGGCTTCGCGGGCGGCCGACTCCGGTGAATCCAGCCGGTCGACCGTGTACGTCCATTCGGGATCGGAGCGCGACGCCAGTCCATCGAGCAGGGCCTGTTCCGGATGCGCGGGACCCCAGTAGCCGTGCTCCATGACGAATCCGCGACTACCGTGCAGCACTTCGTGCCACACGTGGTACGCCGCACCGAGCGCGGTCCCGTTGTCACCCGCGGCGGGCTGGATATACACCTCGCGAAACGGCGTTTGCGCTCGGATCTTGCCGTTGGCCACGCTGTTCATGGCGCACCCGCCAGCCAGACACAATCGCGGATTGTGCGTACGCTCCCACAGTCCGCGCAGGATGTGCATCGCACACTCCTCGTACACCGCCTGCAGCGACCTGGCGATGTCCTCGTGGCGGCGTGTCAGCGCTTCGTCCGGCCGGCGCGGCGGGCCCAGGATCTCGTCGATCGCCCCCGAATACACCGGTCCCATTGTCGGGTAGCCATCCTCCCATTCCATGGCGACGCCGTCGGACCAGTGGCGGAAATACCGGAGGTCCAGCTCGAACTTCCCGCCCGGGCGTAACGTCACGAGCCGGCGAAGATCGGCGGCCATCGACGGCTGTCCGTAGGGCGCGAGCCCCATGACTTTGAACTCGTCGCCGAACGACGGAAAGCCCAGATGCTGCGTCACCGCCGTGTACAGAATCCCGAGTGAATGAGGGAAGAAGACGTGATCGAGCACGTCGATGTGCGTCCCCGCCCCTGCCGCGAACGACGTGCTCACGAAATCGCCGAAGCCGTCGATGGCACAGCAGGCGGCATCGGCGAACGGCGAGACGAAGAATGCGCTCGCGAGATGCGCCGGATGGTGCTCGACATGATGCACGGGCGGCAATGCGTCGCGGGATACGCCAAGCGCGGCGGCAAGCGGGCCGCGCACATCGCCCACCCGCCGCCGGTTTCGCAGCCGGTCCCGCACGAGCGCGATGTCGGGACGCCGCGCGATGGTGTACCACGCCTTTCGCAGGAGATGGGCGCGCGGATCCCGGCTCACGGCGACATGATCCACGGCCGCGCCCGTGATACCGCCCTGCTGCAGCACCGATTGGATCGCCATCGCGGGGAACCCCGCGCAGTGCTTGATGCGCCGGAACCGCTCCTCCTCCACCGCCGCGACGAGGACGCCATCGCGCACGAGCACCGCCGACACGTCGCCGTGGTACGCGTTGATCCCGATGATGTGGACCGGCCGGCGTGCGCTCACCCGGACGAGTGCTCCGGACGGCGGTCGTGGGCGAGCGCCGCGTCGTACATTGCGCGGAGCGATGGCGCGATGGTGCGAGGCGCGAAATCCGCGTCGACGAGAGTCGCACCACACCGGGCCACTCGCGCGCGCAGCGCGGCGTCATCGAGCGCACGCCCCACCGCATCCGCGACCGCGGAGGCCGTCCGCTCCGCAATGAGTCCGGCCTCCCGCCGCGCGACCCACGGGGCGAGTTGGACGCCCGGCGTGACGACGATCGGCACGCCTGCGGCGACGGAATCCAGCACCGAGATCCCGAAGTTCTCATGAAGGGACGGCAGCACGCACACGCTGGCCGCCGCCAGCGCCGCGACCTT
This sequence comes from Gemmatimonadota bacterium, assembly GCA_021324775.1. Classification (GTDB taxonomy): domain Bacteria; phylum Gemmatimonadota; class Gemmatimonadetes; order Gemmatimonadales; family Gemmatimonadaceae; genus Palsa-1248. The sequence continues at coordinate 45,228 of JAJPIM010000041.1, read as the reverse complement.
CTCCGCCCCTCGCACGAATCCCGGAAACGCGACCGACGATGACTCGTCGCCGAGTGCGGCGGCCCGCGACCGAAGCTCGGCTTCGTATTGGGGCGTGCCCTGCCCCGCGACGATCAAGCGCGCCCCGGGATGTCTCGTCCGAACGGCTGGCCAGGCGTCGAGGAGAATGTCCACGCCCTTGACCGGGTGGAGACGCCCCAGAAAGAGCACAGTGGGCGCCCCGGTCGCCGGGTGGGCTTCCGCGGAGCGTAGGCCACGATAGGGAGGCGGTACGACATGGGCCCGGGTTCCAAAGTCGATCCCGTGCCAACGCGCTTCCTCGCGCTCGGCCGTCGTGGTGAAATGCAGCGCGGCCGCCCGCCGGAGGTTGGGAGCATCGACCGCGCGAAAGTACATCCGCTTCGCGATCGTGCGGCGGTGGCCGAATGTGTAGCGTGACATCGTCCCGAACGGTCCAATGACGACCGGGACGCCGCTGCCGAGCGCGGCTTTCGCTGCGCCCGAGCTGATCGGGTTCAGGAGGCCGTGCACGTGAACGAGATCCGCGCCCCCGGCCCGCAGCCGCTCCGCGGCACACGCCACGACGGCACCGCCCGAGCGCCACAGACCTCCCGCTGGCCGGCCGGCCTGTGTCACGCCGGCGTCCCCGGCGGCGTTCTGCAGCCAGCGTGTGTCGTCAGCCGATGTCTGCGGACCCACGATCTCCGAGCTGATGCCGGCCAGTTGTCCAGCCATGACGTAGCCGATCAGCGCCTCCACCGGTCCCCCGTACGCGCGGGCCAGGCTCGGCATCACGTGCAGCACCTTCACGTGGGAACTGCCCGGCGGAAGAGCCGCCGCAGATGCCATTGTCGCAGCACGGCCCACGCCGGGACGACTGACATGAAGGCCACCATGACGAACGCCGATTTGACGACGTGGTTGACGGCTTCGCCGATTCCGTTCTCCGCCTGCATCGTGTAGAGCATCACGTAGGGGGCCCACGCCCACCACAGCGGGTTCTCGAGGGCCCACCGCGCGAACACCCGGTACACGAGCCCCAGCAGGATCCCGAATCCGAAGACGCCAACCAGACCGCCGTTCCGTCCGAAGTTGGCGTACATCTCCCCGGCGACGCTGAGATTCATGCTCGTCTGCCGCATCGACAGGCCGGTGAACCGCTCGAAGTACCAGTATCCGCCGGCCGTGTACTTACCCGGATCGAGGAAGCGCGGCAGCAGGGCGGCGCGGATCGCCGTCATGAGCGTCTCGCCGCGTGCGAAAGGCTCGCGCGCCGGTACCCAGTTGAGCGTCCGGGAGATGATCCAGCCCTGATTGATGCGCGCCACAGTGTGAGACAAGCCAAGATCGTGGAACGCCGACGTTGGCTGGTGGAACTGATCCGCCATCGCGTCGCCGAGGATGGTGGCGCGCTCGGCCAACCCCATGTCGGCGTTCTCCTCGATCTCGATCCGGTAGGCGATCTTCAACTCGTTGAGCATGCCCATCGCCAGCAGCGCGGCCGTCGCCAGCACGGCGAGCGTGCGCACGCGCCAGCGATAGACGAAGCCGAGCAACGTGCCGGTGTAAGCGATCCAGAGCAGGAGATCGTGGAACATGCCGTCGCTCGACGTCAGCACTGCCCGCAGCGCCAGTACGGCCGCCAGCCGCCATCCCCATCCAGGCGCGCGCGCCAGGAGCAGCCCGAAGGCCCCGACGAACCCGAGGTACCCGACGAGGAGCATCAGGTACTGCAGGGACACCGGCAGCGGCGTGTTCTGAATGATGCTGGCGCCGATCCCGACGACGACCATGATGTCGCACGTGCGCACGAAGTCGGTGGGCATCGACGGCGCCGTTCGTTGCACCGGCCGCCGGCCGATCCGCCACAGCGGGAGATACACGCCCAGCGCGAGGAGCAGCGTCGCGGGCACCGCATAGCTGAAGTAGTCCGGCGCCTGCACCGCCATCGCGAATGTCGGGAGCAGCGGGGTGACGTGATAGGCTGCCCACGGCCCCAGGACCCACTGGAGCGCTGCCACCAGGATGATCAGTCCCGGGATCCACGGTACCGATGATACCGCAAACGCCGTATGAAGCCCGATGAGTACGGTCAGCGCGAGACCAGCTCCGATCCAGACAGAATCGTGCTCATACCCGGCGAATGCGGCGCACGGGACGATCACCGCGAGCGTGATGATGAGCAGCCACCGGGACTCCTGGACGAAGTACCACTGTCCCTGGACGATCGGGATGCCGGTTGCGCGGGGCAGCTCGATCGTGTTCGCGGCCGTCGGCGCCCCGGCGGCCGCGACGGTTGCTTCGCCGGACACTACGACGGCCACGGCGCTCTCCCGGCTGCCGCCTCGGCGGCCGACAATACGCCCGCCGCCGCCGCCGCCGGCGAGTATGAGGCGACGCGCGCGCTCGCCGCCTGTCCCATGCGGGCTGTCTCACCCGGATGATCCACCAGGTACGTCAGGATCTGCCGCAGGTCGTCGGTATCGCCTTCGGCAAACGAATATCCGGTCTCACCATCGCGGATGAGATCGGGGACACACCCCGCAGAGTCCGACACTACCGCCGGTAAGCCGCTGGCCATCGCTTCATTGACGACCAGGCCCCATGTCTCGTGGCGCCCGGACGGCAGGACGAGCACATCGGCCGACGCGTAGGCGTCGGTGATCGCCGTCTGGTTGAGGAATCCCGTGAACGTCGACGGTATGCTGAACCGGCTAGTCTGGCGCCGGCATTCGCCTTTCAACTCACCGTCGCCAACGATGATGAGATGGATCCCGAGCAGCCCCCGCACGGCGCGAATGAGGTCGAGCGGGCGTTTGCGGGGAATCAGCTTGCCTGCGAACAGCACCACCATTGACGTACGGTTGATGCCCCACCGATGACGGGTCGTCTCGCGGCGCGCGCGGGCGACGACCGCCCGCTCGGCGAACGCGGCGTTGTCAATGAAGTGCGGGGCCGGGATGATCCGCCGGGCGCCATAGTACCGGAAATACTCCGCGCTGCGCTCTCCCACGCTGAGACACGCCTCGAACCGGCGCAGCAGCCGGCGATACATGAGACGCTTGAGCACGCGCTTCCCGAAAGAGTCGTCGCGCAGTTGAGAATCGCCGCGCACGATCATCGGCGTCCCGGTTGCCTCGCACGCGCGCATCGCCTGCCAGTCGGACCGCGTCCGCCACCCGGTGAGCATGAAGGCGTCGAAGCGCTCGCGCGCGATGCGCGTCGCGATTTCCGGCGTGTCATAGTCGCGCGGCCGGTCGCGGAACGGTGCGCCGGACTCGGTGCGGCGCGCATCCGCTTCGTTACGGAGCCAGACGTGCCGGTAGCCATCGGTCAGGTCCAGATCCCACGCGAACGGTACGCCGTACCCGATCCCCTGTTCCACGCTCGTCGGCTTGTGCGCGAAGTACACGGTCAGGTCCACGCCCGGCGTCGATCCCAGCACGCGGTAGAGCGGCGCGTGGTACTGGATGGGATGCGTCGCCAGAACGCCGATCCGGATCGGGGTGCGAACGACGAGCGACGTCACCGGCGCAGCCGGTACCGGCTGCCCGCTGTCCGGCGTCCGAAGCCGCTCAGGCGGTTGGGCGGTCACGACCGGCTCCCGTGCCGGATTCCACCATTGGCGGACCGGCGACCGCTCGGCGACCGGCGACAACCCGGTCGAGTACCGCCGCAAGAGCCTCCGTCATACGCGCTGCCGTACGCGACTGGAGCGCCGCATCGGTGGTGAAATCCGCCGTCATCGCTGGAAGCGTACCCTGAATGAGTTCGTTGAGGGCCGACGCGATGTCCCGCACCGCCGATCCAGGTGACGGAGTGTCCGCCGTGCCGTAACAAACTAAGCCGCGGCCGCCGAGGCGGCGCAATAGCGCGGCGGGCTCCGTCGCAGCGTGCACGACGGCGAGAACGGGCCGCCCCGCCGCCAGCACCGGCATGAGTTTCGACGCCGCATAGTACGCGGTCGTGTCGCCGAGGACGAGATTGGCGGCGGCACCATCAGCGAGCGTCAGCGCGCGCACGTACGGCACTCGCACCGGATGTTCGGACACCTGCGATTCGAGCCCGCGCTCGGCGACGAGCGCTGTCGTCCGCGCGACCGCCACCGCGGGTGCCGCATAGGTGGTTCCGTAGAACTCGACCCGGAGACGCGCGGCCGCCGACGAGCGCTCGCGCCGGAGCAGCACGACGGCGTCGAGTAGTGCCGCGAGCACGGGCAGTTGTGCGTCCGACAGCGCCCCGATGTACACCAGGCGGCACTGGGCGCCGCCCGCGGGACCGGGATCGCTCCGCCCATCGCCCGGCGGCGCCGCTTCGGCCACTCCATGTGTCTTGAGCAGGAGCGTGCGGTCGGCCTCTTCGAACCCGTACGGCGCCGCCCCCGCGGGCATCGCACTGGTCCAGGGGAAACGGGTCCGGACATCGGCAATGATCGCGTCGGAGACGGCGAACAGTCCGTCCACGGCGCGCAGGCACCGCCCTTCGGTGCGCTCCGCCATCCACGCTGCCACCCGGCTCTTGGCCGAACCGGTCGCCGCGATGCGCCACGGGTCGACGTAATCAACGACGACCGGCGCCCCCGTTCTCTGCCGCACCAGCGGCGCGAGCCAGAGCGCGTACCACGGCGGCACCACCAGCAGGACGACGGGGTCCGGCGTCTCGCGGGCAACATGGATGGTCCGGGAGGCGAGCGACCGGAACGACCGGAGTACGAGATCGCCGACGCCGAGGACCCGCGTGACATTCGCGGGTAACGCCCGGACGAGTTCCACGCGCACGTCCGGCGGCACCGTCGCCAACAGCTCAGGCTCGGGCGGTTCCTCGCGGTCGCGCGGATCGATGGTCACGACAACCGGCGTCCACCCGCACGCCGCCAGATGCCGGACGAACAGGCGCGCGCGATGTGCGGGAGGCAACCCGGACGGGGGAAAATGCGGCGCGACGATGATGCAGCGGCGTTCGGCCATCAGGAGCCCGCGGCGGCCGAGCCGGCGGGTGTCATTCTGCGCCTCGCCGAGAGTGTACCGGCGAGCGCGCCCGCGACCGTTTCGAGGAATTGCGGCTTTTCGTGATCCCAGACGTACGTCGTGCGGCCGGCGATCCACGCGGCGCGCTGCGCCGCCGCCAGGGCCGCCGGATTGGTCAATGTCTCGAGGACGGACGTTAGCGACCGCACATCCCCGGGCCGGTACAGCCCGCCAAATCCTGCTCCCGCCGGAAAGACGGAACGATGCCCCGGGATGTCGGTCGCGACACACGCGAGTCCGGCCTGCAGGTACAGAAAAAACTTGTTACCGACCGTCAAGCTGTGGTTGAGGCTCTCGCCGCCATCGAGCGCCAACCCGATCTGATGGTGCGCGAGCGCGGTGAGCATCGCATCGGCGGGCTGCAACGGATGCAGCACCACCGCCGACCGTTCCCGGACTGGTGCCAGTTGCTCGTCGAGCCACTCGCTCTGGCCAGACGGTATCGCGCCGTATAAGTGAAGCGCGACCCGGCCGCCGAGCTTCGGCAGGGCCGCAAAGATGTCCTCGAGTCCCCGGCCCGGCCCCACGGTCGCTGAGATCCACGCGAGTTCCACCGGACCGTTTGGCGTGGGCCGGTCCGCCGGCCCGCGCAGCGCGGCCGCGTCGGCCGCTGGAAAGCAGTTGTGCCAGACTCGCGTGGTGCGAAGGCCGTAGCGGCCGGCCAGATACTCTGCCATTGGCACCGATGTCGCCGAGACGTACGCCGCCCGCGGGAGATAGCGGCGCTCGATATGGCTGATCATCGGCCGCCGCCACGCCGCGCGGCCGCCGTCTGCGGCGTCCTCCGCGAGCAGGTCTTCGCAATCGAACGCGAACGGCACGCCACGCGAGGCTGCCGCCTTGGCGACGACCGCCAGCACCGGCTGCGTGTGCGCGATGTAGAGCGCAGCATCCTGCGCGGCCGCCCATCGCGAGAGCATGCCGTCGCCCCTGCAGTACGCCGCCCGCTCCGCCCGCGCGCTTCGCAGGCCTGCTCGTACGATCCACTCAGCGGCCCGCTGCCGGGCCGCCGCCCGCATCCATGCGAACGGCTGCCGGTCGCGTGCGACATCGATGCGATGCCAGCGCCAGGGTTTGTTCCTGAGAATCGCATCATCGCGGTCGGTGGGACCGTCCGCACGGTATCCGGCGACGACGTCGTATCCCGCCTCGTGCAACGCGTCCGCCTCCTTCACCAATCGCGGATTGACCCAGACCGGTGCGGGAGACACGAGACAGATGCGCGCGGTCATCCGCGATACCCCTCCGCGGCAGCCCTTCGCAGGCAGTCCGCCATGCGCTCCGCCATCAGCCGGTGCTCGAACTGCGCGATGAACGGCTCGTTCGGTTCCACGAGACGCCGCGGATCGGGAGCGGCGATCACGCGTGCCAGGACCTCCGCCACCGCGTCGCTGTCGTCCGGATCCGCCAGCAGTCCGAGCCCGGACTCCGACACCAGATCGCGCATCGCGCCATCCGTCAGCAACGCCAGGATCGGAACGCCGGCCGCGAAGTATTCATAGACCTTGCCCGCGATACTGTAGTCGCGGCCGCCCACCACCTTGGCGGACGTCAACAGCAGGGCGTCGGCCTGTCGTTCCAGCCGCAGCGCCTCGGCGTGCGGCACGGGGCCCGGCGTCGACACCACATCCGCGGTTTCGGTCTCGGCAAGCATCGGCGGCAGCCAGGGCGGCACCCGGCCCAGGAACGTCACGCGCAGCCGGCGCGCCAGTTCGGGGTGCACGACCCGGAGGCGCTGGATGCCACGCAAAAAGAAATAGGGCGACCGGTACAGCCAGTCCTCGCGGCGCAGGCGGTAGTGCAGCCAGTGTTGCGGGGACCGCCGCCAGATCGGACGAAACGTGGCCGCCCGCGCGTCCGGCGTATAGTAGAAACTGCCCGCATACACCACGTGACGGAGATCGGCCTCCGCAGAGCCTTCGGGGACGCTGCGCCTCGCCGCGAATGCCGGCACCATTGCTGCGTCGTACCCGTTGTAGATCGTCACCATGCGCCCGGGCGACAGTGAGGGTGTGTCCGCGAGCCACTGCCCGCGAGTCACGTGCGATGTCGCCACCGCGACGTTCGCGCTCTTGAGGACCGCGCGCTCGTGGGTCCGGGCGTACAGGTAGTGTGCGATGGTGGGATACGGGGCCACACACCAGCGCGACCAGGCATCCCGCATGTCGGCCACCCACGGCAGCCGGTACCGCCGTGCGGCGATGCGGCCGAGCACCGCGACACCGAACGGCGGTGCCGTGGCCAGCAGCACGTCCGGGCGCCGCTCTGCCACCAGCGCGTCGAGTTGCTCCAGCAACGGCCGCCGCCAGAACAACGAGACAGGATCGCCCCAGTGGGAGTACTGGGCCACGCGAAATCCCGCGCGTCCCCGCGTCAGCGACCAGTACCAGGGCGGGAAGCCGCTCGGTATGCGGTGCACCCGCACGCTCTCCGGAAGCGCCCTGAGAAGTGTGGCATCCACCGGAGCGCCTGACCAGAGTGCCAGATCCTCCGCCTGCACCGTCACGACGTCGAGATCGATCCCGCACGCCGGAAGCCCCCGGGCGAGTCCCATCACGCGCTGCACGCCCCCGGCGCCCAGCGGCGCAAACTCGAACGCGATGAGGAGTACGCGCAGCGGCGTGGCCGGTACCGGGCTCTCGCTGACGGGCAGGCTCATGCCGGCAGCAGGGCGAAGAGATCGAGCGTGAACTTCGCGGCGTGCGTGGGATAGCCGAAGGGGTCGTATTCGCCCCACGGGGGTGACGACCCCGGGATGGCACCGGAAATCTCCGGCCACGCCTCGAAGATCCGCACGCGGCGTTGCAAGGACTCGGCGACCGACTCCGCCGCCTGCCGGTACCTGGTGTCGCCCGTCGACCTCGCGAGCAGGCACCACGAGATGGCGACCTGCGCCTCGCCGGTCAGACAGCGCCACCGCGCGCGCGGGCGCCAGTCGCTGGATAGCCGGCCCGGCAGCCGGCCGCGAAGGCCGAAGAGATTGCGGAGCGCCCGCGCCGCCCGCTCCGCTGCGCCGGTGTACCGCGTGTCGCCCAGCAGCCCGCCGGCCTGCAACAGCCCCTCGAGGACATAACCGATCGTGTGGGTAGTCGGCGCCTCTGTGGCAGTGAACCCCGCCGACCGGAACCACCCCGAGGACTGCTGCTGCGCGAGCACCCAGTCGAGCGCCCGCCGTGCCGCCGCTGCGTACCGATCGTCGCCAGTCAATTCCGCCAGTCGCACGAGCGGCGCGGCGACCCGCGCGTAATACGTGTGCGGGATGCCGTTGAATGCGTGCCGGATCCAGATCCCGCTGGCATCCTGCTCCCGCAGAAGCCAGTCCCCGGACTCGCGCGCCAGCTCAGTCCACGCGGCGGCCGCCACGCCATCGATGTTCCGGGCGCGCGCCAGCGCACACCAGCCTTCCACGACCTGCGCCGTGTTGAACACGCTCGGGGTCGAATTGCCCGGATACCATTGTTTCCGGCAGATCGCGCCGCCGGCGATCCGTGTGCGCGCCAGCCAATCTCCGGCTCGCGCCGCGGCGTCTGCCAATTCGGGGTCGTTCCATGCGGTGGCGTAGTGCAGCAGCGTCGAGATGAGATAGCCCGTAATCTCGGGATACGCGCCCGCCCACCCGCTGGTGACGTGATACCGTGCCGAGGCACCCTCGCCACCGCCCCCTTCGATCGCGCGCTGTACCCACGCCATGATCGCCCGGGAACAGGCATCCCGCTCGGCAATGACGACACCTGATGACAAATAGGTAGCCAGGCGTCCCCGGCGCGCCAGAATGCCCAGCACGTCGGCCGCTGCCAACGTCCGGTTGCTCGCGCTTCCCATCTGCCGGCGCACCCGGTCTGCCGCGGACGCTGACGGCGTGCTCACCGGCGTATCCCGATGCCGGTCATCGGAGATCTCGTCGATTCTCGCCGCAAATGCGCGACCACGCGCGGGCCAGGCGAAGTCGCTGCACGCCCGCTCGGCGCCCCGTCGTCCCATCTCGCCGCGCCGCGATGGGTCTCGAAGGAGATCGCGCATGGCGTGCGAAAGGCCCGCCGAGTCCCGCGTGTCCACGAGCATGCCCGTCACTCCGTCCGCAATCGCTTCCGCCACGCCGCCGGTCGCGCCGCCGATGACCGCCTTGCCGTACGATCCCGCTTCCAGATACACGATGCCGAAGCCCTCGACGTCATGGGCCTCGGTCCGGGTCGGAAGAATGAAGAATTCGCATTCGGCAAACAGGGCCGCCTTCGTCGCTTCGTCGATCGCACCGGTGAACACGACGCGGCCGGCGACCCCGGCGGACCGCGCCAGCGCTGCGAGCGCGTCGCGCTCCGGCCCGGCCCCTGCGGCGACGTAGCGGAGCGCGGGGAACTCCGCCGCAACGGCGGCGAACGCCTCGATCGCGAGGTCGATCCCCTTTCGGTGCCGCAGGTGGCAGAGTGACAACACGAATGGGTCATCCCCCAACCCCAGGCGCTCACGGACGCCACGCCGGCTCTGGTCATCTGCGTCCGCCGGACGCGGCATGACGACGCCGGGCAAGAGCAAGCTCTGACGCGACTCGGACACCCCCATCGCCGCGAGCTTGGACGCCGTGTCGCGGCTGATGGCGAACCAGTGCGTCGCCGCGGCGACCATGTCCACGCGTCGTCTCGCCCACGCGGGCGCGAGCGCCTCGACCAGTTCGAGCCCGTACGCAATGCCGGCAAACTCGAGGCCCAGATCGCCGCACGCGACATACCAGGGATGCGTCACGGGACTCATCCGGCCCAGCACGTAGGCTGAGTTGGGGTGCTCGGCGTGGATGCCGGCGAGCAACCGGCGCACCCGGCGCCGGCGGCCGAGGTGCCAGACCAGCGTGTTCATGCGCCGCATCGGCATGAACCCATCTCCGCGGCGAGATTGCGCCTGGCGGAACCACGCGACTTCGCGATAGCGAAACGGCAGGCCGGGGTTGAGCGCCTCGGCTCCGGGCACGCTCGTCACCACGAGCACGTCGTGCGTCTCGGATGTCGCGAGCGCCAGTTCGTGGAGGTATTCGGCGATCCCGCCCAATGCCGGTTTTGAATCCTCGGTGAGGATGACGATCCGCCGGCGTCCCGCTCGGGTGCTCACGCGGCCGCTGGAGCGCACGGTCATCACCCGGTCTTGGCTGGCACGGGATACCACGCGCCGAGCCGTTCGAGTTGCTCGCGGATCGGGGGCCGTGCATCGCTCGGGATGAGCGACCGGTCCACGGCCTCGGCACCGGCCGCCTCGGCAACCGTGAGATGCGGCGCGTACAGATCGCGAAACGCGCACAGCAGCTCGTACTTCGTCACCACCGGGGTGCCCGGCTGGATCAACGACGCGACGGGCTCTCCCCGCGCACGGGCCGCTGCGCATTCGAGCGCGATAGCTGCCCAGTCAAGAGTGGTGATGCCGTTCCAGCGATGGTTAGTGTAGCCAGGCACAGGGCGGTCCGGCGGCTGGCGCAAAAACCACGCGAGCAGCCCATGACCATCCCCGCGGTCCGGCCCGATCACCGACACGCGCAGCACGGTCGCGTTGGGATATCGGGTGATGCTTTCGCCGAGAGCCTTCGAAAAACCGTACGCGTCCGCGGCGTCGAGCGGATCATCGATGCGGTACCCTCCGCGGACACCGGCGAAGACACAGTCGGTACTGGCGTGTACGATGTACTGCGAGGCATCCAGCTCCGTCGCGAGATGGACCGGGAAGAGCGCGTTGGCGAGGTAGAGCGCCGGCGGGTCATCGCTGCGCTGCTTCGTGAGACCGAGGCAGTTGATGACGACCGCCGCCCCGGAGTCGCGCACCGCGGCGACGAGACGATCCGCCGGCCCTCCCTCGTAGCGCACGTCCGCCGTCACAACCTCGTACCCCGCGCCCGCCGCATAGCGCGCCACCACGTGGCCGAGCATGCCGCGGTGACCGAGTACGAACAGCCGTCGCCGGGCGTCGCTCACGGTCTGAACGACGCGCGCCAGGTCCGGCCCATCCTGCCGGGGGAGCGAACGCCGGCTGCTGCCTGAGTCATCGGCCCTAGATGTAGTACTCGACGAGCCCCACGCGGTCGAGAAGTGCCCCGATCTCCTCGGAGCTGGTGAGCCGCCGCGTATTCGCCGAGGTGTACTCCGTACCGACCGGGTAGTGCACCGTACCGGCCGGGACACGGTATTCCGGGTGGATCGTGAAATACTCGTCCGTCTCCTCGGCACGCCGCAGCTCGTATTCGTTGACCAGCACCTCGTCGATCTTCTCGCCGGGCCTGATCCCGACGGTGCGGATCGCGACGTCCGCGCCATCGCCGTACTTCGCGATGAGCGCCCGCGCGAGATCGGCGATCGTTGCGGCCGGCGCCTTCCGGACGAAGATCTCACCGCCCATGGCGTGGCTCATCGCGTGGACCACGAGGTCGACTGACTCGTCGAGCGTCATCAGGAACCGCGTCATGTGGCCGACCGTTATCGTGATCGGGCCGCCCGCCTCGATCTGCTTCCGGAACAGCGGTATGACCGATCCGCGGCTTCCCATCACGTTGCCGTAGCGAACGCAGCAGAATCGGGTGTCGAGCGGAACCTGGTTCCGCGAGCACACGATCTTCTCCATCATCGCCTTGGACATGCCCATGGCGTTCACCGGCTTGACTGCCTTGTCGGTGCTGAGCGCGACCACCGTCCGCACACCCGCCCGCAGCGCGGCCTCACACAGGTTGTGCGAGCCGACCGTGTTCGTCTGGAACGCCTCGTACGGATAGGCCTCGCAGGACGGCACCTGCTTGAGCGCGGCCGCGTGAAAGACGAGATCGACGCCGCGTAGCGCGCTGCGGAGGCGCTCTGGATCCCGCACGTCCCCGATGATGTACTCGAAATCCGGCAGGCGCTGCTGCATCTCCCACTGTTTTTTCTCATCGCGGCTGAAGATGCGGATTCGCCGCGGCCCGAGGGCGCTGAGATGGGACGCGACGCGGTTGCCGAACGACCCCGTCCCGCCGGTGATCAGCACCGTCTGGCCGGCGATGCCGGATGTGGCAGTGGTTCGCGGTTCCGCTTGGCGCGGCTGTCCCTTCCCTGCCGGCGGGGTCATGCGACGACCTGCTCCAGGCGCGCCGCCGCCGCCGCGGCAATCGCGCGTGGCGTGAGCGCAGTCCTCCGGTCCAGCCGCCTCCGGGCACGCACCGCCGCGCCGAGGCGCGGCATGGCGGCCAGCAGGCCACGGGCCGTAGCGCGGTCGCCGCGCAGCGCGCTCGTGATGAATCTCAAAGGCGCGAGCGCCAGAAAGCCCGCGAGAAAACCCCAGCCGCCGATGTTCTTCATCGTGAACAGTACGTGGTTTCGGGCCAGAAGCGTCTGGAATTGTGCTTCCCGCGTCACGTCGCGCATCGTCGCCGCCTCTCGATGATAGATGACGCTGGCCGGCTCGAAGACCGTGCGCCAGCCCCGCATCCATGCCCGGTACGACAGGTCGACGTCCTCATAGTACGCCGGGCGGTACAGCGGGTCGAATCCTCCGAGACCGACGAACCGGTCCCGCCGGAACGCCGCGCATCCCCCGCCGGCATCGAGTGTGTACACCGGCTCCGTGACCGTCAGATCCCACCACTTGTAGAACCACCACCGGCGGAGTGCCATCCGCCGCTGTCCCGTCGTGCGGCGTACACCGTCCCAGTCGAACACGTTCGCCGTCGCGGCGAACACCGACGGGTCGCCGAAATGACGGACCAACGGCGCCACGAACCCCGGATCGACCCGCATGTCGTTGTTCAAGATAATGACGACCGGCTCCGGACAGCTCGCCACGATGGGATTGAGCGAGAAGAGAAAATCATTGGCCGCTGCGACGACGACTTCCACCTCGGGGAACTCGCGCCGCACAGTCGCGACATCCGGCTCCGTGCTGCGGTTGTCTACCACGACCACTCGCACGATTCCGGGATACCGGTCAGCGGCGTCGCGAAGCGATGGCAGAAGCAGCCGGAGATGCGCGATGCCATTCCAGTTGAGCACCAACACGGCGCACGCGGGCGGCCAGGACGACGCGGTCATGCGGCGGCTATCGTCCGGCCAGCCAGTGATTCGACGGCCTGGATCACCGGCTCGAATGTCTGCGTGAAATCGAGGTGACGGGCGTAGTATTCCCGGACCGCTTCGGCATACCGATCGTAGTCCGCGCAGATCGTTCGCGCCGCATCGGGGATCTCGTCGGTGGTGCGCACCCGCACGCCGCATCCCTCGCGCTCCACCCAGTCGAAGCACGCCAGCCGGGTAGTAATGACGGGCAGCGCGTTCTTCATATAGAGGCACAGCTTGCCGGAGGCGGTCCCCATCAGCCGGTCGTTGGCTTTACGATCGTCATACAGCGCGAGGCCAATGTGGGCGGATGAGATGGCGTAGTCGAGGAGACTGGCCGGGAGAGTCGCGGGACTGAACCACACCGCACCTCGTGAATCACGGGCCTGCATCTGGGTGGGAAGCCGCCCCTGAAACACGACCGCTGGCATCGTGTCGTCCCATGAAGCCGCCGCCGTCGCCAGCGCCTCGGCCGGCTGCCAGCCCATGCCGCCCGCATGTACGATCACGGACCGGTTCGGAGCGATTCCAAGCAGTTCCTGATAAAAATGTGATTGGTGCCGCTCGGCCGGGCCGGGCGAGCTGTTCGGGACGACGTGGATCGGATGGTCCCCCGGCAACCGGTTCAACCCCCGGAGGAAGTCCGCGCGATCCTGCGACAGGGCAATCGAAAACGCGCACCGCTGGTGGTCCCGCCGCTCGCGCATCTTCCATCGGCGTTGCGCTGCGGTCGTCAGCTCGCCGTCGACGATCAGTTCATCCGAGATGTACCCGACCGGCGCCGCGGAGAAGCTGGATGCCGTGCTGGCCCAGTGGAGGCCCCACTGAGGAGCCGCCAGCACCGCCGCGTACCGCGGCCGGTGCATCGCCAGACGAGCCAAGAGGGTCACCGCGCCCGGATAGGTGATGTCCACCGGAATCACCCGGATCCGCGGATTCGAAAAGGCGGGTGCCGGATGCGTCGCCGTGAGACGAGTATAAACATCCACGCGCGCGCCCCGCGCCGCGAACGCCTTGATCGGCTCGCGAAAGCAGGCCAGCGCATCGACGTACGGGTGCTCGATGACGAACGCGATGTGCAGCGGGCCGCGCACGGTCACGAGACGGCCGCGGAGACCAGCGGGGCGGCGGCCGGATGGATCTCCCACGTGCATGCAAGCCGCACTGGGCCAGCCCCGGCCGTCGGCTCGAAATGCTCACCGGTGTCGCGCCGGATGGGCTGCACATCGAAATATCCGGCTTGCGGCAGGAAATCGAGGATCCGGGCCCCCGACAACACCGCGCACGAGACCGCATAGCGACCCGGGTTGAGCACCGGGTTGGGCACACAGAGGTCGACGGTATAGGTGTTGTTGCGGCCGGCGGCCATGATCACGCCCGCTTCATCGCTGTTGAACGTCACGATCCGGTTGCCGTACAGATCATCGATGCCGACGCCGATCGCCGCGCTATGGATGTTGCTCATCGCGGCGAAGGTCAGACGCAGACGGAGATCCTCGCCGAAGCGAAACCCCGATTTCCCTTCCGCGGCCGGCCGTACCTCGACCACCGTTAGTCTCGCCAGCTCGCCATACTCATCGAGACGGCGCGGCAGCGCCGCCGTCTCCCAACGGAGCGAGTCAGGTCGCTGCTCGTCCGCCAGGTACTGCGTGACGGCTTCGAGCGTCGGTCCATCGAAGGCGAGACGGCCATGGCGCAGCAGCAGCCCTCGCGAGCACAACCGAGAGATCGCAGCCATGTTGTGGCTCACGAACAGGACAGTGCGGCCCCCGCGCCCGACGTCCTGCATCTTGCCGAGACACTTCTGCTGAAACGCCGCGTCGCCGACGGCAAGGATCTCGTCCACCATCAGGATCTCCGGCTCGAGGTGCGCGGCGACCGCGAAAGCCAGCCGGACGTACATCCCCGATGAGTATCGCTTGACCGGCGTATCGAGAAAGGACTCGACCTCGGAGAATGCCACGATCTCGTCGAACTTCCGCGTGATCTCGGAACGCCGCATCCCGAGGAGCGATCCATTGAGGTAGACGTTCTCGCGGCCGGTCAGCTCGGGGTGGAACCCGGTCCCCACCTCGAGCAGGCTGGCGACTCGTCCGCGAATGGCGATCGTCCCGGAGGTTGGCTCGGTGATCCGGCTGAGTGCGCGCAACAGGGTGCTCTTCCCCGCGCCGTTCCGGCCGACGATACCGACGACGGTCCCAGCGTCGATCGAGAACGAGATGTCGTCGAGCGCGTGAAACGGGCGGCTCCGGGCTTCCGTTCCGCCCCGCGCCAGCCGCCACGCGCGTCGCAGCGGAGCACTGACCGCCGTCACCGCCGCCTCACGAAACGTCGTATAGCCCCGCACGCGAGCGCCGAGCACGTACTCCTTGGTCAGGTGCTCGACGACGATGACGGGGCCGCCGGTGGCGCTAGACGACATCGACGAACCGCCTCTCGACGCGCTGGAAGTACGCGATGCCCGCCACCAGTGAAAGGCAGACCGCGACCGCCGAAATCACGACCAGATCCCAGGACGGTGGCCGCCCGAGCATCGATGCGCGAAACCCGTCCGTCATCCCCGTCATGGGGTTCATCGCGAAGGGAACGCGCCACCGCTCCGGCACCGAACTCGCCGCGTACACGACGGGTGTCGCATACATCCAGAGTTGCACGGCAAAGGGTACGATGTAGCGGAAATCGCGGTACGTCACGGTGAGGGCCGCCAGCAGGGCCCCGATGCCGATCGCCGCCAGCATCACGCCCAGCGTAAACACGGGCGCGAGCAGGAGCAGGGGCGTCAGCGCCACATGATACCACGCCAGCAGCCCGGCCATGAGCACCGAAGCCACGGCGAGATCCACGAGGCCCACGCCGACCGCGGCCAGGGGCACGATCATGCGGGGGAAGTAGATCTTCGTGATCAGGTTCGCGCTGTTGACGAGGCTCGTCGACGACATCGCCACCGTCGTCGCAAAGAACGTCCACGGCAACAGCCCCGCATACACGAACACCGGATACGCGACGCCATCGCTCGGCAGATGCGCCAGCCGGCCGAAGATCAGAGTGAACACGACCATGAACAGCGCAGGCTGCAGCACCGCCCAGAGCGCTCCCAGGACGGTCTGCTTGTATCGCACTTTGACGTCGCGCCAGACGAGAAAGTACAGGAGCTCGCGGAACTCCCAGAGCTCGCGCAGATCGAGCATCCGCCACCCACGGTGGCGGCGGTACACCCGCGGCGCGGACCCGGACTCCGGCGGCACCGCCCTGGCGATCGGAGCGGGCCCGACGGCGACCGGCACTTTAGGCGATGGGGACCGCGGGGCCGGACCCCGTCGGCACACGGTCGCGGCCGCGCGCCCGATCCCCGGATGAAATCCCCTTCGCCACCGCCGGGGCGGCCGCCACTGGGGCAGCCGCGGCTACGCTCGCGCCAGGCGCTTGCCGCCGGCCAGCACCCATCGGCCAGAGCGTGAGGAGCTTGGCCTCGATCTGTTCGCGCAAATCGCCGGAGATGGCGTGGAAATGCGGGAATGGCGATCCCGCCCCCACCCCGTCCGCCCAGAGGACCATGGAGCCGAACCGGCGGCCATCATGGCCGAGGAGCGGCAGTGTGACGTGCCACCAGGACGGCTGCAAATGCGGCGCATCAGGCGCGTTCCACGTCCATACGGCGACATCGTCTTCGTCGGTCGCGTCCGGGCGATGCGGTCCGCGTCCGCCGACGGACCCACGGCGCCCATCCAGAAATGCCGCCCGCAGGCGCACCTCGGCCCTGGGACATCCGTCCTCCGCCAACGTCTCGCCGAGTGCCACGAAGACCGCCGCAAGGTCATCGAGCGTACCCATTCGGGCGCTCGCCTCCCGCACCCGGACTCCACGCTCGATCGTGTGGCGCTGCCGTACTCCGCGCCGCAGCAAGCGGCCGACTTCCTCGAACTCGTAGATACGGAGCCGCTGCACCATGAACCCGACGCCGATCCCGATCGTCACGAGCACCAACGCCACGACGTGGCCGCCGTTGTTCACCAGGAGCATGCCGGCCAGCGCGAGTAGCGCGCATACGCCGTAGAGTGCCAGTACCACCGCGCGCGGCGAATAACCCCGCCCCAGCAACCGGTGATGGATGTGCCCGCGATCCGCCGCGAAGATCGGCTGCCGGCGGAGGAACCGGCGCGAGACGGCGATCAGGGTGTCGAGTACCGGAAGCCCGAGCGATACCACGGGGATCGCGACCGCGATCACGGTGGGCGACTTCTGGGCGCTCAACGCCCCGATGCCGGCAAGCATGAATCCGACGAACAGGCTTCCGGAATCACCCAGGAAGATCGTTGCCGGATGAAAGTTGAAGTAGAGAAAGCCCAGCATCGCGCCGGCCAGAATCAGCGTCACCAGCGCGGCGCCAAAGCGTCCGTTGGCGATCGCCACCACGAACATCGTCGTCAGCGCGAACAACGCCGCGCCGGACGCCAGCCCGTCCAGGCCGTCGATGAGGTTGAACGCGTTGGTGATGCCGACGAACCACAGTACGGTGAACACCAGGCCCGCGACCCCACCCAGCTCGATGACGCCAATGAAGGGGAGCGACAGGGTCGTCATCCGGACTCCCGCCGCGAAGACCAGCACCGCGATCAGGATCTGGGCGAGAAACTTCCAGCGCGCGTGAAGCTGTCGCAGGTCGTCGTAGAGGCCCACGCCATGGATCGCCAACCCGCCCGCGAATACCACCAGCAGCCCGCGGCCACTGCCCGCGAACACGCTGCCGCCGAACAACAGGAACAGCGAGATCGATGTGATGGCAACCGCCAGCACGATTCCGACGCCGCCGACCCTCGGGATCTGCGTGCCGTGCAGCTTGCGCGCGTCGCTGAGATCGAACAATCCGGCCCGCCGTGCTTTCTGGCGAACGGCGAAGGTCGCGAGCATCGACGTCGCTGCGGCCGCCACGAACGCCAGTGCGTAGACCCGTACGCTGGGCCGCCCAGCGACACTGCCCAGTATCCCGTCGAACGCGGTGCCCGCCGCTGCGCCCAGCGCACTGCGAAATCCGCTGGCCCCGGCTCCGGTCATCGCGGCGGCCATGCTAATCACGGTCGACCCCCGCACTCACGGTGGCCCCGGCGCGCCGCAGCCGTCCCGCCATCGCATCATCCATCCGCGCACGCACGACGACGGCCGAACCCTCGGTGCCCACGTTGAGGACTTCCGCTTCCCGATAGAGATCGGCCAGAAGCTTGCCGGAATCCGCCGGGAGGTGCACGATCGACAGCGGACGCATCACCCGGACCGCGGCCGCCAGCTCCCGGCGCAGCGAGTCGAGCCCGCAGTCCGTCACGGCCGAGGCGAAGATCGAATCCGGCAGCAGGTTGCTCACGCGATCCCTGAGCGCCGAGGCGTTGGGTCCGTCGAGTTGATCCATCTTGTTGAAGACGTGCCGGATCGGCGTCCGGCTCGCCCCCAGGTCAGCGAGGACGTCCTCCACGACCGCGCGCTGGTCCTCCCACGCGGGATGGCTGGCGTCGATGACATGCAGCAACAGATCGGTCTCCGTGACTTCTTCGAGCGTCGCCCGGAACGAGGCGACGAGGTGATGCGGCAGCTTGCGGATGAAGCCCACGGTGTCCGTCATGAGAACCCGTGCCCCACCCCCCACGTCGGCGTCCCGGGTCAGCGGGTCGAGCGTCGCAAATAGCCGGTCTTCGACCACGACGTCCGATGCCCCTGTCATACCCTTGAGAATGGACGACTTGCCCGCATTTGTGTATCCGACGAGCGCCACCCGGAACGCCCCCTGGCGCGCCTGGCGCTGCACCGACCGCGTGCGCTCCACGTCCTCGAGCCGCTCGCGAAGGAGTTTGATCCGGTGGCCAATCATCCGCCGGTCGGTCTCGAGCTGCGTCTCACCTGGGCCCCGCATGCCGATACCGCCCCGGACCCGTTCCAGGTGTGCCCACATCCGCGTCAGACGGGGCAGCATGTATTCGAGTTGGGCCAGCTCGACCTGCAGCTTCGCTTCACTCGTGCGGGCCCGCGTCGCGAAAATGTCGAGGATCAGCTCGGCACGGTCGATGACCCGCCGGCCGGTGGCCACTTCGATATTCTTGCCCTGCGCCGGGGTCAACTCATCGTCGAAGATCACGACGGACGCCTGCAGCTCCTCGATCCGCGCTCGCAGCTCGTCGATCTTGCCGGTGCCGAGATAGGTCGCGGGGTGCGGCCGCTCCAGCCGCTGGACGACTTCTCCCACCACCACCGCCCCCGCCGTGTCGGCCAGTTGCGCTAGCTCCCCCAGGTGATCGTCTACGACGTGACGATCGCCTGAGCGCTTGAGCGGAGCTCCAACGAGCAGTGCACGCTCGATGGATGGCGCGAGCGAAATCAGCTCGCGCGAAATGCGAACTCCGGCATCTTGGGTTTATCCATCCGTTTGGTCCCTCGTCGGCGCCCCGGCGCCCGGCTCGGGCGCCGCACTGCGCTCGGCCTTGGCACGCAGATCCGCCCACCACGCCAGCCGCTTGGCGATCTCCTTCTCGAAGCCGAATGGCCCAGGCTCGTAGAGGGTGCTCCCGGCCGCCGCATCCGGCAGGTAATCCTGTGGAATGTATGCCTCTGGCACGCCATGCGCATATTGGTAACCCCGCCCGTAACCCAGGTCTTTCATGAGTTTCGTGGGGGCGTTCCGGAGGTGGAGCGGTACCCCCTCCGCCGGGGTCCGCCGGGCCAGGTCCAAGGCCGCCCCCCACGCCCGGTAGACCGAATTCGACTTCGGGGCGGTCGCCAGGTAGACCGCCGCCTCCGCCAGAGCCAGTTCTCCCTCAGGGGAGCCGAGGAAGTGGTACGTGTCCCGCGCGTCCAGGGCGACCCGCAACGCGGTGGGGTCGGCCAATCCAACGTCTTCGGCCGCAAACCACACCGTCCGCCGCGCGATGTACATCGGGTCTTCGCCGCCCTCGATCATCCGCGCCAGCCAGTACAAGGCTCCCTGCGGGTCGCTCCCCCGGAGCGCCTTGTGGTAGGCTGAGATGAGGTTGTAGTGCTCTTCACCCGACTTGTCGTACCGCGCCACCCGCGCCTGCATCGCGTCGCGAACCGCGGCAGCGGTAATCACGCCGCCGCCGGCGCCGCCGCGCTGGCGCGCGACGAACGATGCGGCGGCTTCGAGAGAGTTGAGCGCACGCCGCGCGTCGCCGTCCGCCTCCGTCACGATCGTTTCGAGTGCCGCATCCTCGATCGTCAGGTGCATCGCTCCGAGTCCCCGCTCCGCATCCGAGAGTGCGGTCCGGACCATCGCCACCAGATCGTGAACTGCCAATGGTGCGAGCACGAACACACGGAGCCGCGACAATAGCGCGCCGTTGATCTCGAATGACGGGTTTTCGGTCGTCGCGCCGATCAGCGTCAGCGTGCCATTCTCGACGTACTGGAGGAAGGCGTCCTGTTGCGCGCGGTTGAACCGGTGGATCTCGTCCACGAACAGCACCGTGCCCCGCCCCTCCGCGCGCCGTGCCTCCGCTTCGCCGACGATCACCCGCACCCGGGGCACTCCTTCGGTGACGGCGGAGAACGGAACGAACTCACGGTCGGTGTATTGCGCGACGAGACGCCCCAAGGTCGTCTTCCCCGAGCCCGGCGGGCCCCAGAACAGCATCGATCCAACGGTCCCGCTTTCGATCTCCGTTCGGAGCGGTGTGCCGGGGCCAAGGAGCTGCTCGTGTCCCAGAAACTCATCGAGCGTGCGCGGCCGCATCCGCGCCGCGAGCGGTTCCGGCAGCAGTGCTGAACTGGGATTCTTGGGCGCCCGCGCGGACGCGGGTGGGTGCGGCGTCATACGCCCACCAGCGACCGCGCGGCAAGGTAGATCGCGCTGCCCGCCACGCAGGCCAGAGCTGGGCGCCAGCCGGGCTCGCGCTGGAGCTCCGGGACGAGGTTCGACGCGGCGACGTAGAGCGTGACGCCTGCCGAGAGCGCGAGCCCGTTGGCCGCCAGGACCGGCGTGACGCCCGTGGCGACCACTCCGAGAAGCGTCGAGATGCCCAGGATAACGGCCGCACCGAATGCGCTGCCCCTGCTGCCTCCTGCCGCGAGCACCAGGCTCGACGCCGCGACGCCCTCTGGAATCTTGTGCAAGCCGATCGCGACGAGGACCAGCACGCCCAGCGCCGCACTCACCGAAAAGCCGCTCGAGATCGCGACGCCATCGAAGAACGTGTGAAGAACCAGCCCGGCGATCGCCGATCGCGACACGGTGGGACTGAGATGACCCGGCTGCTCGCTGAAATGAAAATGGCCTGGCAGAGCATGCTGCATGACGTACACCAGAAGGTACGCGCCGAGGGCCACCGCGGCCGCGCTGTCCCCTCCCCGGCGGATCGCGTCAGGCAGGAGATCGGAGAGCGACACGCCAAGCATGAAACCCGCGGCCAAGGCCACCAGAAACGCGAGGACCGACGAGCTCCATCGTGCACGGATGGTCACCATCGCCGCACCGGCCACGTTCGCGAGCGCAGCCACGCCGCCGGCCGCGAGCGCGGGCGAGTTCACAAGGGCCCCGCTGGACGGCGGCTCACGCGGGCGCGAGTCCGAGACGCGCCACCGTGGCGTCGAGCGCCTCGGTCAGCTCCGGCGCCGGTTCGAAATCGTGGCGGCTGAGTTTCCAACTGCGCGTGGCCACGACGCGCCGCTCCTCGAGGCCGAGTCCGACGAGGAGATACAACCACCGGTCGCTGCGGCCGTAGATGAACAGCTCGAGATGCGGATTGATGGTGAGCTGGTCCTCGGTCGTGTAGATCGCGATCTCGGCCCCGCCCGCCGCTGCGAGCGGCGCCTTGATCCGCCCGACCGCATCCTGCACGTCCGGGAGCGCGATTGCAGTGCCCGCCCAGTTCCGCTGGCGCCGGCGATCGTCGATCGTCACGTCCACCGCCGGGGGAAAATGGTCCAGCAGTACGTGGAACAGATCGACGCCACGCTCGGCGTTCGTCACCACATGCGCGGAGTAGTAGTCCGCCTCGCGGACGAAGGTGAATCCGTCGAGCCCGGACCGGAATCGCCGCCATACGGATGTCTCGGGCTGTCGCCCACGAAAGAAAGGCACGCGAGATGTCCTCGGTTCGCGGTTAGCCGCCCGGCCCGTCTGCCGGACGCCGGCCCGCCTTCTGTAGCGCCAGCACCAACAGTTGCGCACGGGTGTTCTGGGACGGATCGGCCAACACCAGGGCGAGCAGATCGCGAAGGATCTCCCCCAGTTGCCGCCCCGGAGCGATACCGGCACCGATCAAATCATCGCCGTCGACCGCAAGGTCGGCGAGTTCCACTGCATCGTGAAACGCACTGCGGACCGCGCGCCGGTAGAGTCCGCGGACGGCAGTCGCTGCCGGTGCGGGCGCACCGCTCGCACGCTGCGCACTCCAGCGAGCCGCCACGATACGCAGCAGCGACGCAATGCGCGTCCGGCCGGCCGCCGCCACCCAGCGGCGGATCACCTCATCCGGCATCCGGCCGCCACCGGCGAGCGTGCGCTCCATCTCCGGCCCGATGAGCTGCCACGCCCCCGCGAGACTGGCGATCCACTCGGCATCCGCGTTCGAGAATCGCAGGGCCTTGAGCGCGCGGAGGCCCGCGTCCGGCGGCATCGCCAGGAACATCGCCGCGAGGCGGGCGAGACGCCGCGCATCTGCTCTCGCGACCGAACGGGCAGCGGCTGGTGTATCGCCGCCGATCGGGCGCCCGGGCTGCGCCAGACAGTCGAGTGATGCCACCGTGATCGCATCGAGTTCCGCCAGGCGCGGCACCAGCACCGAGAGCGCCCCGCTCTCGCGCCACATGCGCAGCGCAGTGCTGGGTTTCGCCACTTGCGTCATGGTCTTGGCCAACTCTTCCTTGACTCGCTCGGCTGACAACTGCGGCAGGTACGGCGCACTCGCCACGATCGCCGCCCAGGTCGCGGGCTCGATCTCATAGCCGAACCGCGCCGCGAACCGGAGGCCCCGCAGCGCCCGCAGCCGGTCTTCGCGCATGCGGTCGGCAGCCGTCCCGACGGCACGAATCACGCGCCGGTCCAGATCCCCCCGCCCGTCGAACGGATCGTGCAGGATCCGGCGGCTTGGCGAGTACGCGATGGCGTTGATCGTGAAATCGCGCCGCGCCAGGTCCTCGTCCAGCGACGCCCCGAATTCGACGTCCGCGTGGCGGCCATCCGTGCGCACATCGCGCCGAAAGGTCGTCACTTCGTGCATCGCGCCCGCCGCGTCGAGCACACCAACGGTTCCGTGCGATACACCGACCGGAATCGTTCGCCGCCGGAACAGGTGTATCACCTGGTCCGGCGTGGCCGCGGTCGCGAGATCCCAGTCGCTGTGCCGGTGCCCGGTCAGTGCGTCGCGCACGGCCCCGCCGACACACCAGGTCTCGTATCCCGCGCGTTCGAGGCGCGCGGCGATGTCCAGCACCGATCCCGGAGGATCGAAGCCGGCGGGAAGGTTGCCCTCGTCGCGCACATCCAGGTGATTCGCGTGATCAGCCATCGCCACCTCAGCGTTCGAACACCGCGGCCAGATCGGTGCCGCTGAGGCCAGCGCCGAGTGCCAGCATGAGATCGATGCGCGCCTGCTGCGGGCGGAGTGCACCCGCGAAGATCGCGCCGGCATCGTGGAGCGACCGCCCGCCACCGGGGAATCCGTAGGTCGGCCCGACGCGCCCTTGATGGATGCGCGACGTGATCACAACCGGACGGCCCGTGACCAGCCAGCGCTCGACCGCGGCGAAGATCGGGGGATTGGTGTTGCCCCGGCCCAGGGCCGCGAGCACGACGCCCACGCCACCCTCGCGCGCGGCGTCGAGCAATCGCCCATCCGCACCCGCGTAGGCATACACGATGTCCACGGGCGACGCTGGCCGCTCCGGTGCCAGCACCGGGGCGTGAGTGGCCAGCGAGCGATGGAAGACAACGGACTCACCATCCACGATCCCCAGCGGGCCCAGTCCCGGACTTCCGAACGCCTCGAGCAGGTGGGTGTGCACTTTGGTCACGTCGGCGGCAGTGAAGATCTGTCCCGCGAACACGACGAGCACACCCCGGCCGCGTGCGTACGGACTCGCCGCGACGCGCACGGCCGCGAGCAGGTTCGCCGGTCCATCCCAGCTCAACTCATCGGACGTACGCATCGCCCCCGTGAAGATGATCGGCTTGGGGGTCGCGACAGACCGCGCCGTCATGTACGCCGACTCCTCCAGGGTATCCGTGCCCTGCGCCACGACCACCGCGGAGACGTCCGGTCTCGCCACATGGTGCGCGATCCGAGCGCGGAGGGCCCACATCTGATCGACGGTGAGATGCGCGCCCGGCATCGTCGCCCACTCGTCCACCTCCAGCACGCCGGCACGCTCGATCCCAGGGACGGCAGCGAGCAGTTGCGCGCCACGCAACGCCGGCACGGGCGCGCCCCCGGCCGCCGGATCGGCTTTCATCGAGATCGTGCCGCCCGTGAACACGAATACGATCACCGGCTGTGGCCCCGGCCAGGGACGGAAATCATCAGTGGCGCCGTCCGCGCATCAGCTCGCGCAGCCGCGCCAGGAGCCCGTGCCCCACGCGCACGGGGGGTACTGGCAATACCCCGAGATTCGACAGCACGCGCCGTGGGTTGATCTCGGTGAGCAGGGTGGCGTGCTCCGCCGCGCCCTGTTCGCCGAGCCATGTGCGTACGGCCGCGAGCGAGCGGCGATCGCCGTGGTTGTCGCTCGCCAGGCAATCGGCGAGTCCCTCTTCGACGAGCGCGAGCGCGAGCTGCCCCATGCGGCCACCGGCGAGCAATGCCACGGCGTCCACCTGGATCACGGTGCCGGACTGCCGCCACGACCTCACCAGCTCCGGAGTGCAGCCCCAGTAACGCTCCGGATGCGCGAGCACCGGAACCAGTCCCGCCATCTTCAGGCGGAACAACTCGTCGCCGGCGCGAGCGGGCACTCCCGTTCGCGGGAACTCGACAAGCACGGCCGACGATGTCCCCAGTGTGAGTCCGGGTGCCGTGAGGTCCACACCAGGGACGTCCAGCATGATCTCCCACCCCCGCTGCAACGCCGGCGTTCCGGGCGCCGCGGCCAACAGCGTATCGAAGATCGCGGCATACGCGGCGTGCGGCGCCTCGGCCGCCTTCGACGCGCGCAGATGCGGGGTGCAGACGACAGTCTCGACTCCTTCGCCGGCGAACCGGGTGAGCACTTCCACGGAAACATCGACCGACGGCGATCCGTCATCGACTCCTGGCAGCAGATGCGAGTGGATGTCGATCACGCGCCGGTACGGACGGCCGGTGCTGCCGCGTTGGGAACGCGGTCGCGGGGGGTCACGGGACGCTCGCCAGCGCCGCGAGCCGCGCCGTCGCCTGCTCCGCGCGGTCCCCGATCCGCGACGGATCGTCTGCCGCCAGCTCGAACGCGTAGGTCACCAGTGCGTCTGCCGCGAGGAGGTCGAGGGCGCAATCGCGCGAGTTGCAATCGCCTCTCAGCAATTGCGTCAGGAGCCGCTCGCCCGCAGCGAGATACGACTCGGGCGTCTCGGCGGGTGCCGCGCCCACCGAGCGATGGTAGCTGTCGAGCGCGTCCCGCATTCGGCGCGCGAGCGCGCGAGGTGGCAGGTCTTCCGGGCCGGTGACGGGCCGCACACTGGACGACACGGCGCTCACGTCAGCGATGCGACGATGGACAGCAGCCGGGCCCCGTCAGGAGCCCGGCCGGCCGGGTTCCAGCACGCGCCGGACCGTCGGCACCACGGCATCAAGCGCCGCCCCGATTCGCGATGCGTCCGGCAATCCCGCTTGCGCCATGTGCGGCTTGCCGCCGCCCTTCCCGCCCGCCGCCGCCGCCAGATCGCGGATGATGGTATCGGCCCGCACGTCGCGCGCGCGCAGATCGTCCGTGACGACGACCAGCAACGTGTGCTTCCCATCGTCGAAGGACGCGGCGAGGACGCCGATGCCGGACCCCAACCGCTCCCGCAGCGCATCGCCGAGTGCCTGCAGCGATTTCACATCCGCCGTCTGCACGCGCTCCGCGACGACCCGCATGCCATCGACCGCCTGGGCGCGCTGCACCAGATCCCCGGCCTGGTCCCCAGTCGCACTCCCCGGGGCGCCCGTTCTCGCCGCTTCCGTGACGCGCTTCTCCAGCGTGCGGCGCTCGGCCACCAGATGTTCCACACGCTGGGCGAGAGCCACCGGGTCCGCGGGCGCCCGCAGCGACGCCGCGATGCGCTCCATCGCGCCGTCGTACACGCGCGTCCGGGCATACGCCCCGCGCCCGGTGACCGCCTCGATCCGGCGGGTTCCGCCGCCGACTCCCGTCTCGCTCACGATCTTGAATTGCAGGATCTCGCTGGTGTTGCGTACGTGCGTCCCGCCGCACAGCTCCGCCGAGAATCCCGGGACCGTGACCACTCGTACGATGTCGCCGTATTTCTCGCCGAAGAGCGCCATCGCCCCCTCCGCCACCGCCGTGGCGTACGGCCTCTCGGTCCAGGTCACCGGCACCGCGCGCGCGATCTCCCGGTTCACGAGTCCCTCCACGGCCGCCACGGCGGACGCGTCGAGCGGAGCCGGATGGCTGAAGTCGAATCGCAGCCGGTCCGGTGCGACCAGCGATCCACGCTGATGCACGTGCTCACCCAGCACCTGCCGGAGGGCCGCGTGCAGCAGGTGTGTCGCGGTGTGATTGCGCTCCGTGTCCTGGCGCGTGTCGCGCGGCACTCGCGCGGTCACCGGCCCCCATTGGAACGCACCCTCGAGACGCCCGATCATCGCGACGCGGCCGTCCGCCTTGCGGACCTCTTCCACGTCCATTCGCCAACCCGGACCCACGATCTCGCCCCGGTCCGAGATCTGTCCGCCCGATTCCACGTAGAACGGACGCTCGGTCAGAACGAGGGCCGCCCGGCCATCGCCGATGTCCCGCTTCGCGGCGACTTGCGTCTGCGTTTCGAGCCTGTCGTACCCGACGAAGCGGTACCGCTCGGGCGGCGCCGTGCGTGCCTGATCGTCCACGAACTCCCACGGCGCCTGATCGCCCGCCGCGTCGCCCGGCACCGCCAGCCGCCGGCTGCGGCGCTCCTCTTTGGACTGCGTTCGCTGTGCGTCCAGCGCGCGCTCGAATCCAGGCGTGTCCACCGCATAGCCGCGCTCGCGCGCCATGAGCTCCGTGAGATCGATCGGAAACCCGAACGTGTCGTACAGACGGAAAGCGTCTTCTCCACTAATGGTCCCGCGCATCGCCAGAGAGCCCTGCGCCGTCCGGCCCGCGGGAGCGAGTTGGTCGAAGCGCGACATCCCGCCCTCGATCGTTTCGAGGAACCGCTCCTCCTCCGCGCGCGTCGTGTCCACGAGGTGCTTGGCCCGCAGCCGCAGCTCGGGATAGACGTCGCCCATCGAATCGATGACCGCCTGGACCACCCGCACCAGTGTCGGCTCGCGACGTCCGAGGAGCCACGCGTGACGGACAGCGCGCCGGAGAATGCGGCGCAGCACGTAGCCGCGCCCGTCGTTGGATGGGAAGACCCCATCCGCCATGAGGAACGACACCGCCCGTGCGTGGTCGGCGAGCACGCGAAAGGCCACCGGATCCGCTGACCCCTCGAGCGCCCGGCTGGACGATCCGGGGAGCGGGAAATCCGCGTATCGCCGGCCGACCGTATCCTCGACCGACTTGAGCAGCGGCAGAAAGAGATCGGTATGGAAGTTGTTCGTCACACCCTGCAGCGCCGCCGCTAGCCGCTCGAGACCCGCACCAGTGTCGACGGACGGCTTGGGCAGCGGCCGCAACTCACCGTCGGGCTGACGGTCGAACTGCATGAACACCAGGTTCCAGAACTCCAGGAACCGGCCCGCCTCCGCACCGTAGACGAACGCCTCTTCCGAGAACTCCGTGCGATCCATCTCGGTCCACTCGCCCGTCGCGCCGGGCGGGAACTGCCAGTCGCGAGCCAGGTGCGCCAGATCGACGTAGATCTCCGAGCATGGACCGCACGGGCCGGTGTCCGCCATCTGCCAGAAGTTGTCGGCCTCGCTCAGTCCATAGATGCGCGAATCCGGCAGGCCAGCGATCTCACGCCACAGCGCGCGTGCTTCGTCATCGCTGTGAAAGACGGAGACCCGCAGATGTGCCTTCGGAATCTGCAGCTCGCCCGTGACGAACTCCCACGCGAAGCGGATCGCATCTCGCTTGAAGTAGTCGCCGAACGAGAAGTTGCCGAGCATCTCGAAGAACGTGTGGTGGCGCGCCGTGTGGCCGACCTGTTCGAGGTCGTTGTGCTTGCCGCCGGCTCGCACGCATTTCTGGGAGGTCGTCGCCCGCCGCCCGAACTCGGGCTGTTCCAGTCCGAGGAACACCCGCTTGAACGGCACCATTCCCGCGTTGACGAACAGCAGCGTCGGATCATCCGCCGGCACCAGTGAAGCGCTCGGCCGAATCGCATGGCCTTGGCGCTCGAAGTAGCGGAGAAAGCGGCTGCGGATGTCGTTCGCGGTCAGTGCGGGGGGCATGAATCGAATATAAAGCGATTGGCGATCAGCGGTTAGCGATCATCGCTCGTGTGAGGCACTCGCCGGCGTCCACGCACGCGCGCGAGCGCGGATGTGCGAGCGCGGATGTGCCAGCGCGGAAGCGGTGGCCCTCAGTCGCCCAACGCGACCTTGACGGCGCGCCGGATGTCATCGGCGTCGTACCCGCGCCGGGCGAGATACGCGTACAGGCGGCGCCGCTGCGTCGCGTGGTCGAATCGGGCCAGCGCCATCGCGCGGCGGCAGGCCACCTGCTCGGCCAGGTGCGATTCGTCCACCTCTTCGTCTGCCATGACCTCCGCAATCGCGGCATCGGCAACCGGACGTCCCACGCCACGGGCCGCGAGCTCGCGCCGCACGCGCCGCGATGCGGCTCCGCCATCCAGCAGCTTCGATCGGGCGAGCTGGCGCGCATACGCTGCGTCGTCGAGCAATCCCGCCGCGGTTAGCCGGCCGACGACCGCCTCGACATCGGGGGCGGCAAAGCCGCTGCGCACCAGGCGGCGACGCAACTCGGCGGTCGCGTACCCCCGGGCCGCGAGCATCGTGAGGGCCCGTTCGTATGCCCGATGTCGTTCGGGAAGTTGTTCGGATTGTTCAGTCATCGAGGCGTCCCTCCCAGTATTGCCGGACACACGGCGGCCCGCTCACGTGCAGGTGGCGTTCGCGAACGCTCCCGGCAAATAATGAAGCCGGGCGGCCGCGACACGCGCGGGATGGGGATCCGGGCCCCACCCAACGCATGCCGATTCCGCCCGGCCCCGCCCTCACATCCGCTGTCGTCCGCGGGTGCGACGTTACGAGTTGTCCGCCCCCGTCTCCGCGACATCGTCCATGCCGGCATCACTCCGGACGCCAAGGACGACCTTCACTTTCTCTTCGACTTCGGCCATCAGTGCAGGGTTGTCCTTGAGAAACATCTTGGCGTTCTCGCGGCCCTGTCCGATCCGCTGCGCGCCATAGCTGTACCACGCCCCCGACTTCTCGATGATCCCGCTCTCGGAGCCGATGTCGACCAGCAGTGATGTGTGGCTGATGCCTTCCGCATACATGATGTCGAACTCGGCCTGCTTGAACGGCGGCGCGACTTTGTTCTTCACGACCTTGACTCGTACGTGCGAGCCGATCACGTCCTCCTTCTCCTTCACCGGCCCAATGCGCCGGATGTCGAGGCGGACGGACGCGTAGAACTTCAGCGCCTTGCCCCCGGTCGTCGTCTCGGGGTTGCCGAACATGACGCCGATCTTCTCGCGCAACTGATTGATGAAGACCACCGCGGTCTTCGACCGCGCGATCGCGCCGGTCAGCTTGCGGAGCGCCTGGCTCATGAGACGAGCCTGCAGTCCGACATGGGAGTCGCCCATCTCACCCTCGATCTCCGCCTTGGGCACCAGCGCCGCGACGGAATCGATCACCACCACGTCGACCGCCCCGGACCGCACCAGGATCTCGCAGATCTCGAGCGCCTGCTCGCCGGTGTCGGGCTGCGAGATCAGCAGGTTCTCGATGTCGACGCCCAGCTTCTTGGCGTATTCCGTGTCGAGGGCATGCTCGGCATCGATGTACGCGGCTACGCCGCCGTTACGCTGCGCGTTCGCCACGACATGGAGACAGAGCGTCGTCTTGCCGCTCGACTCCGGGCCGTATACCTCGGTGACGCGCCCCCGGGGGATCCCGCCCACCCCGATCGCGGCGTCGAGATTGATGGCGCCCGTCGAGATCGACTCGACCCGCACTCGCGGCGCGTCAGGGCCCATTTTCATGATAGAGCCCTTCCCACAACTCTTCTCGATCTGCGCGATCGCGAGATTCAGCGCCTTCTTGCGATCGTCCTGCGTGGTTGCAGCCGCCATCGACAGCCCCTCAGTTGAGCGTAAGAGTATAATACCCGAACAAAATACGAAGCCCCGAGGGCGAAATCAACGAGCGAGTTCCACCGTAAACGCATTTTCGAGATGTGTGACGCGGATGAGCCCGCCAGACGCCAGCACCCCGATCACGTCGAACCGATACTCCAGCCCCGGCGCCCCGTACCGGTCGATCCAG
The DNA here is from genome assembly GCA_021324775.1 of Gemmatimonadota bacterium. Taxonomy (GTDB): domain Bacteria; phylum Gemmatimonadota; class Gemmatimonadetes; order Gemmatimonadales; family Gemmatimonadaceae; genus Palsa-1248. The sequence goes on along the minus strand of JAJPIM010000041.1, from coordinate 14,571 downwards.
ATCGTCGCTGCCCGCCAGAGATGGCGGCGCTTCCCCCGGCCGACCGCACACACCGGCCCTCCGAATCCGGCAGAGTACCGGGTCTTCACCTCGACGAACGCGACGACCTCACCGCGCTGGACGATGAGGTCGATATCCCGGTGGCCGACCCGATAGCGGCGGGCCAGCACTCGCCACCCCCGCCCCACGAGCCAGCGCTCCGCCACGCGTTCACCCAGCGCCCCCAAGGCCCCGGCAGCCATTCCCACGGCGCCACGCTATATGCCCGCCCGGGACCCCCACCACATCAAATCGCTGCGTGGGTCACGGCGAAACGCGCGGGCCCAACTCCCAGACCACCCCGTCCGAACCCCGGGCAACCACGCGAAACGGCATCGCGGCCTCCAGCTTGGCCGGCGTCGACGCCCGCGGAAGCAGGTCCGGAGCCACGTAACTTGCCGCGGTGCCGCCCGTGAACCACACCACGACTCCGGGCCGCGCCCGCAATGCACCTTCGAGCGCCCGGGCTGTGTCGGCATCCAGGATCCACGGAAGGCTCCGCGAGTCCCGGTTCAGGTGAAAGAAGATCTTCGCCGGCTCGTTGGTGTAGATCGGCTCGCCCGCCGCATGCGCCCGGAGCCACCCGATGGTGGGCCCCCGCCGCTCATCGACGTTCGCGTGATCCAGCCCCACGCTGGTGGCGATCCGCAGGAGCTGATTGGTCGTCGCCGCTGCGCCGGCCACCCACACCAGCCCGAGCGCCGCGAACCCCAGGCGGGCTGGCGACCTCACGCCGGTCCACCGCGACGCGACCAGCGTCACCACAGCCACCGCGAGGAGGTACTGCACTGGCGCCAGCACACGATCGTAGAAGGCGACGTCGGAATACAGAAGCCGCGCGGCGAGCAAGGCCGCCACATGACACACTGCGAGCAGCGTGCTCGCAGCCAGCAACCGGCCAGCCGGCCCCACAGACAGCCCGGCGTCCGGGTCACCATCTGCAGCCGGCGAGTCGGCCCCGCTACGTCGCGAAACGCGCCACGCCCGCACTTCGGCAACGATGGCCGCTGCGATCGCGGCACCAAGTATCACCTTGAAACCCGCCTGCACACCGTGGGGTATCGCTCGCGAACTCGTGCCGAGATCCCAGGGTGCGAGCCACGCCGCCGTGGCGCCCACGAGTTGGCGCAGCGCAGCACCCACTTGATGGTCCGCATGTAGTGGCCGTGCGCTCCCGCCCGCCCATCCGACGTACGCGCCCCATAACGCGCGTACCACGAGTCCCGGGGCTATGGCGATCGCCGCTCGCCTGGCACGCGCGCGGCTGGGACCCGGCTGAAGCGCCGCCCACACACCCGCTCCCGCAATCGCGGCCACGCCGAGGTACCGCACGAGCACGGCGGCCGCCGCCGCTATTCCGTACGTGAGCGGCCGGCCGGAGCGCCAGACCATCGACCAGAGCACGATGGCGAGACAGAGCAGGTAGAGCGGCTCGCTGACGACGTTCAGGTGGACCGCGACGATCGCCGGCGTCACGAGCAGCGCGACTGCCACGGCCGCCCCCCACACCGGAGCGGTCGCGGTCGCGACGATGATCGCCGTCAACGCCACCGTACACCCGCCCACCGCCGCCTGTACGATCCGTATCGCCGCCATCGGCCCGGCGCCAGCCCGCAATGGCGCGCTGAGCACGACCGGAAAACCCGGCGGCCATTGCGCCAGAACGCTCGTACTGTCAGCGCTATCGTAGGTCGCGAACGGCACGCGTAAACCGCCGTGGTGGGCGAGGGACTCGGCGGCGCCCAGGTAGCCCGCGCCGTCGCCGTACAGTCCCGGACCCGGATACCGCGTACCATCCCAGACGAGAGCGACGGTCGCGGCGGCAGCGGCCAGGGCGAGCGCCGCGAGGAGACGCCTGGACGCTGGCACCGTGGTCATTCGGAGTCGGCGAGCATCGAGGGCCGGCGTGGAAATCACGTCCCGCCGGAGTCCCCCGCGCCCGCTATCCATTCCGGCAGATACGCGGTAGCTCGTCGAGTCCCACGAGCACGTCCCGTGGCTTGGACCCATCCTGCGGTCCGAGCACTCCCGCGGCCTGCAACTGATCGATGATGCGCGCCGCGCGGCCATACCCGACTTTGAGGCGGCGCTGCAGCAACGATGTCGATCCCTGTTGATGGTGGATGACGACCTCGGCCGCCTCGCGGAACAGCAGGTCACGGTCACCGGCACGGTCGTCATCCTTGTCCGCCCCTCCATCCGCATGCTCCGCTTCGTAGCGGCGCATGGTCTCGAGGATGTCGTCCTCGGGTGCGGGCTCGCCCGCGGGCTCGGCGACGTGCGTCTTCCGCCACGCCTCGCGCTTGGTGCCGTACCAGTTGATCAGCCGCTCCGTCTCCTCGCCGGTGATGTAGGCTCCCTGAAGCCGCGACGGCTCCGACTTGCCCGGCGGAATGAACAGCATGTCGCCATTGCCGAGGAGGGCCTCGGCCCCCACCCCGTCGAGAATCGTGCGGCTATCGACCTGCGACGCCACCCGGAACGCGATCCGGCTCGGAAAATTGGCCTTGATCAGCCCCGTGATGACGTTCACGCTCGGGCGCTGCGTCGCCAGAATGAGATGGATCCCGATGGCGCGCGCCTTCTGGGCGAGCAGCGCCAGCGGCGTTTCGATCTCGCTCTGCACGGTCATCATGAGATCGGCCAGCTCGTCGATCACGACCACGATGTACGGCAGCACGCCGCGCCGGTACGTGCGCTCCTCGAACGCGACGTCGGGCCGCTGCGGCGTGAGCAACGTCGCGCCTTCCCGCAGGCGGTGGTTGAACTCCTGCACGTTCCGGCAGCCGTTGGCAGCGAGCAGTTCGTAGCGTTCCTGCATCTCGATCAACGCCCACTTCATCACCGATGCCGCGTCGCGGTTGTCGGTGATCACCTTGTGGCGCAGATGCGGCAACGCATTGTAGACCGACAGTTCGACCATCTTGGGATCGATCATCAGGAATCGCAGCGTTTCCGGTGTATGACGGTAGATGAGACTCGTGATCAGCGTGTTGACACACACGGATTTTCCCGAGCCGGTGGCGCCCGCGATCAGCAAGTGGGGCATCTTCGCCAGGTCCGCGATGGTGGGGCGCCCTTCGAGATCCTTGCCCAATCCGATCGGGAGCGCCGCCCGCGCCGTCTGGAACTCGCGCGATTCCACCAGCTCGCGGAACGTCACCACCTCGGGCGATGGATTCGGGACCTCGATCCCCACCGCCCCCTTCCCCGGGATCGGCGCCACCACGCGAATGCTCGGGGCACGCATTGCGAGCGCCAGATCGTCCGCGAGCGAGGCGAACTGCCGGACCTTCACACCCGCGGCAGGCACCACCTCGAACTGCGTCACCACCGGCCCCGTGGTCCGTCCGACCAGCTCTCCGTCTACCCGGAACGTGCGAAGCGCCTCGAGGAGCTTCACGCCCATCGCATCCAGCTCCCGCCGGTCGACGTCGGCGTTTCGAACGGCGGGCGGCGTCATGAGATCGAGCGGTGGTAGCTCGGCCGCGGGACCCGCGCTACTCGCGTCGTCGTCCCCCGTCCCCGCGCCCGCCGAATCGTCCACCAGTCCCCGCCCTTTGGCCGTTCCGCGCCTCTTCCGGCCGGCCGCTTCCTGAAGCGGACCCGGATCGATCGCCGGCATCTCCGCCGCTGGAGGATCCAGTGCGATGGCAGCGGTCAGCGGTGCGGACGCTCCGTTCCGCGACGCCGCTGTGCCAGCAAGAGAAGCCGCAGCCGCATCGCGCACCGCTGGACGGAGGCCCGGCCCGATCACCAGCCGCAACGGATTCCAGGCCAGCGTCGCGGCCGTCAGTGCGCTGGCGGCGAGCGCGAAGACGATCCACGCCCCCGCCACTCCGAACCCGCGTACCAGGTAGAACGCGGAAAACGCTCCCCACAACCCACTCGTCGAGGTCAGGGTGCGGTGGGCGCCGCTGCCCAGGGCGATTCCCATCGGCAGCAATACCACCAGGCCGCCCAGAAAAACCAGCCACGAGCGATCCGCCGACTCGCGCAGGCGGCCAAACAGGCGGAGCGCGTGCACCAGTGGCACGATCGCGAGCAGCCACGCAGCCGGCACGCCGAGCATCCAGACGAGCAGGGCGTTCAGACACCCCCCGGCGGGACCGAAGATCGCTCCGGCCGAGCTGCATCCCTCGCCGGGCACCGGATGGCGCGACGCACCGACGGTGAGTGCGCCCAGCAGGAACACCGAGAACAGCAGTAACGCGGTCCCGGTCACTTCCCGTTTGACGTTTGACGACAGCGAGACTTTCGACAGGTAACCGGCCACAGCCTACCGCTCCCGGTCAGGTCCGATCTTCGTAATCTGGCGGTCCTGGTACACTGGCACCACCGGGTACGCATCGAGCGCGGCGCAGATCTCCAGATCGGCGGCGAACCCCGCCTCGCGGAGCGCCTGGCCATGCTCGGCGTCGATGAAGAGGCGCGTGAGGTCGTCCGCGTACCGGCGTTCGAGCACCGCCGCGCTGCGGGCGGCATCGTTGTACGTGAGCGCCGGATAGTGCTTGGCCATGAACCGCACGTACCGCCCGGCGCACGCGGCATCCTCGAGTGAGTACTGGCGGTCACGTCCCGCGCAGACGAGAGTCACGTCGGTCCCGCCCCGGAGCGCGGCACGCAGGAGCACGGAGATCGCGGAGAAGTTGACGAAGGCGCCGACCACGACTTCCCGCGCGCCCTGCATCGCGAGCAGAGCCCCCGTGCCGTTCGTCGTCGCCAGCAGCACGGTCTTCCCATCGAGCGCCTCGCGCGTGAACTCGGTGGGTGAGTTTCCCAGATCCATGCCCGGCACCGCCAGCATCTTGCGCTCGGCCGCGAGGCGGACTTCCGACCGTTCGAACGACTTCGAGCGCAGCACCACTTCTTCGGCGCTCGCGAGAGGAATCACCGCCCGCGCGCCATTGGCCAGCGCCACGGCGATCGTCGTCGATGCGCGGAGCACATCGATCACCACCACGACGCGCCCCGCCACGTCCGCGGGCACCGCTTCGGCCGCGCCGAACAAGACGTCCGCGCGCACTACGCTCGCCGCCCCGCGTCCCGCATCACCCGCTCAGGACGCGCCGGCGGACGCCGGCTCCTTCATCAGCTCACTTTCCCGTTCCAGGAATTTCGTGTCCACGTCGCCGGCGATGAATCGCGGATTGGTCATCACGCGAGCGAGGAACGGAATCGTCGTGGGGACACCCTCGATGATGAAGCTCTCGAGCGCGATCTGCATGCGCCGGATCGCTTCCGGACGCGTCCGCGCCTCGCAAATCAGCTTGGCGAGCAGCGAATCATAGTACGGCGGGACGGTATACCCCGCGTACACGTGGGTGTCGAGGCGCACGCCGGGTCCGCCCGGCGGGTGAAACACCGCGATCTTGCCCGGCGCCGGCTGGAAGTTGCGCGACGGGTCCTCGGCGTTCACACGGCACTCGATCACGTGGCCGCGGAGCGGCGGCACCCCATGAACCGACAGCGGCTCCCCGCCGGCGACCCGGATCTGCTCCTGCACGAGATCGACGCCGGTCAGCATCTCGGTCACCGGATGCTCGACCTGGATCCGCGTGTTCATCTCCATGAAGTAGAACGACCCGTCGGTGTCGAGAAGCATCTCCACCGTTCCGGCGCCGACATAGCCGATCGCCGCCGCGCCAAGCACCGCCGCGTCTCCCATGCGGGTGCGAAGATCATGCGTCATCGCCGGGCTCGGTGCTTCCTCGATCAGCTTCTGATGCCGGCGCTGCACCGAGCAATCGCGCTCACCGAGGTGGATGACCGAGCCGTGGGTGTCGCCCAGCACCTGGAACTCGACATGCCGCGGGCGCGCCAGATACTTCTCGACGTACACGTCGCCATTGCCGAACGCCGACAGCGCCTCGGAGCGCGCGAGCTGGAACGAGCGGCCGAAGTCATCGGGGTCGCGCGCCACGCGCATCCCCTTACCGCCGCCTCCGGCAGCGGCCTTGATGATCACCGGGAACCCGATCTCGCGCGCGAAAACCAGCGCCTCGTCGGCGTCGTCGATCGGGCCCGTCGTCCCCGGGATGATGGGCACCCCCGCCGCCGCCATCGCGTTCCGCGCCGCGGCCTTGTCCCCCATGACGCGAATCTGCTCGGGCGTCGGCCCGATGAATGTCACGTTGGATGCCGCACACGTTTCGGCGAACTCGGCGTTCTCGGCCAGGAATCCGTAGCCCGGATGAATCGCGTCGGCCCCCGTGATCTCGGCCGCCGCGATGAGGCGCGGGATGTTGAGGTACGAGTCTCGCGACGGCGCCGGGCCGATGCAGACGTCGTCGTCGGCGAACCGCACGTGCAGGGAGTCGCGGTCGGCCTCCGAATACACGGCGACCGTCTGAAGGCCGAGTTCCCGGCAGGCCCGGATGACGCGCAGCGCGATCTCGCCCCGATTGGCGATCAGGACCTTGTTGAACACGGGGGGGAAGTTAAGGCCCGGGGTACGCAACGGCAGGACCCGGGCCTTGAAAGGCCGCGCCGAGCGGCGCTCAGGAGCTGAACCTGCCTCGAAGGCAGGCGCCCATGCTAGGCGTTCGCGTCCGCCTGGAACGCGTCCCAGCTCGTGTCGCTCGAACTGGCGACCCCCTGGATGCGCAGCGCGAACTCATTCGGGTTCGTCGCATAGAAGACCGCGTTCTCGTACGAGATGATGCCTCTGGTGTACCACATCATCAGGGATTGGTCGAAGCTCTGCATCCCGTACTGGACCGTCCCTTCCTTGATCAGGTCCGGGATGTTGAGCGATTTCGTCATGTCGCGGATGTTGTCCCGGACGGCCGCCGTGTTGATCAGCACCTCGCACGCCGGCACCCGGCCCGGCTTGTCCTTGCGGGGAACCAGGCGCAGTGAGATGACGGCCGCGAGCGCGCTGGAAAGCGAGAAACGCACCTCGGCCTGTTGGTGCGGCGGATAGAACGACAGCACGCGGTTGATGGTCTGTGTGGCGTCGGTCGTGTGCAGCGTGGAAAACACCAGGTGGCCAGTATCCGCCGCCTTGAGCGCGGTGTCGAGCGTATCCAGGTCGCGGATCTCGCCCAGGAGGATGACGTCGGGGTCCTGCCGCAGCACCCGGCGCAGTGCCTGCGCGAAGCTGGTGGTATCGGTGCCCACCTCGCGCTGGTTGATGTGGCAGTTGATGTCGCGGTGCAGGAACTCGATCGGATCCTCGATCGTGATAACGTTGGCGCGGCGCATCTCGTTGATGTGCTGGATGATCGCGGCCAATGCCGTGGACTTTCCCGAGCCGGTGATGCCGGTCACCAGCACCAGTCCGCGCGGGCGCATCGCGACGTCGTTGATCACCGCCGGAAGATTGAGTTCCTCGACGGTGCTGGTCTGATACGGGATCGACCGTAGCGCGTACGCAATCGTTCCCCGCTGCTGGTAGACGTTGACGCGGAACCGCCCGATCCCGGGCACGCCGATCGCGAAGTCGGCTTCCTTGTTCTCGGCGAACTCCTTGACCTGGCGGGGCGTCATCACCTGCTCAGCCAGGGACTTGAGGTCCTCGGGCCGCATCGCCGCATGAACCATCGGTGCGAGTGCGCCCTGAATCCGCAGCGTCGGCGGACGGCCGACCTTGAGATGAAGGTCGGACGCGTTGTTCCGGATCATCTCCTGCAGGATCGCCTTGAAGTTGAATGGGCCCGCTGGGGCCGGCGTCGCGCCCGGCGATCCGCCCGCAGCCGCGGACGCCGTCGGCTGTGCTGTCCCGCCACCCGCTGGTACCACTGACGCGCCGCTAGCCATTGTCGATCGGCCCCCGCCCCGCCTGGGGCGGAGCTTCACCCGTTAGGATCTATTCGGAGAAGCACTTGTCCGTATTCGACTGGGTGCGTGTCCTGGACCATCACCTCACGCACGATGCCAGCGAACTCCGACTCGATCTCGTTCATGATCTTCATCGCCTCGATAATGCAGACGATTTGCCCCTTTGCGATCCGCGTCCCCTCGATGACGTACGGCTTGCCGCCCGGCTCCGGGGCCGCGTAAAACGTCCCCACCATCGGGGATTTCACCTCCAGGAGCTTGGGTTTCGCCTCGGCTTTCGCTTCGGCCGTCCCCTGGCCCCCGGATCCCGTCCCATCCGCATACGCCGCCATGCCTTCACCCGGCGACATCCGGGGCCCCGCAGCCGGCAACAGTGCCGGCATCGACACCGGCGTCGCCACCTGCACCGCCCCTCGCTGGGACGGCGACTTCGACAAGCGGATCTTCATCCCCTTGTCGGTCGAGATCTCGATCGAGTCAACGCTCGACCCATCGAGGATCTCGATCAGTTTCTTGACGTAACGGAGATCGATCATAAAGATGGAGAAGGGTGCCTTTGCGTCACACGAGACCTCGGTCCAAGTGTTCCGGCAGCCCCGCGACCCAGGCTAGCCCACGACCAGCAGTTCCCGCGTAAAGTGGGTGAGCACATCCGCCGCACCCGTGCTCAAATGCACGTCATCCTCGATCCGCACCCCGCCCCAGCCCGGCCGGTAGATCCCCGGCTCGATCGTAACGACGGTCCCAACTGCCAGGACCGCCTCCGCCGTTCGTGACAACCGTGGAGCCTCGTGCACCTCCAACCCGAGCCCGTGGCCCAGGCTGTGCCCGAAGGCATCCCCATAACCGCGGCGATCAATGTAGTCACGCGCGACCGCGTCGGCATCCCTGCCCCGCATCCCCGGACGGACCGCGCCCGCCGCCACCTCGTTGGCCGCCCGGACCACCCCATAAACTTCCCGCTGCTCATCGCTGGGTGGACCCACTACTACAGTCCGCGTGATATCCGCGCAATATCCGGCGACCGAGGCCCCGAAATCGAGAAGGAGAAAATCGCCGCGCTGAAGGGTCCGCGATGACGTCGCGGCGTGAGGCAAGGCGGACCTGGGTCCGGAGGCGACGATCGACGGAAATGGGAACGTCTCGGACCCCTCTGCCCGAAGCGCGTGCTCCAGCACCCCGGCCACCTCCAGCTCTGCCAGGCCGGCCTTCACCTGCGGGAGCGTACGGCCCAACGCTCGCGTCGCAACGGCTGCCGCGGCCGTGATGTGCGCCAACTCGTCGGCGTCCTTTCTCTCCCGAAGCGACTCGACGAGATCGACCGTGGGCCGCCACTGCCACCGCGCGCCCGCCTCGAGGAGCCGCTGGAAATCGCGATGCACCAGATGCGCCGACTCGAAGCCCGCCACTTCCACGGACGCCAGCGACGGGATGTGCTGCCAGAGGCCCGTCCACAGGCTCTGCCCCTCCACCACCACCCGGGCCAGGTCGCCGATCTCTTCGGCTGCCTGTGTCTTGTACCTGAAGTCCGTCACGAAGAGCAACTCGCCCCGCGCGGTCGCAAATACCAGGGCGCTCGACCCGGAAAAGCCGGTCAGGTACCGAATGTTCGGCGCACTGGTGAGCAAGACACCGTCGAGCCCCAAGGCCCCCAACGCATCGGCGAGGGCCGCCACCCGCTGAGGGCGACGATCAGCCACGGCGGCGGCGCCGTTTGTTGCCGGTCGCGGCCGGCGCCGTGGCGCCCGATCGTCCCGCGGAGTGTGTCCCCGTTTTCGCCTGGTCCGGAGCTTTCGCTCCCAGTAACTCGGCGAGCCCCCGCAGCGCCAGCTCGTACCCGGCAGGGCCAAACCCGCCCAGCACCGCGCGCGCGGCCGGCGCCAGCATCGAATGACGGCGCTCCGGCTCCCGGGCATACACGTTGGTCACGTGCACCTCGACGAACGGCAGCCCGACACCCGCCAACGCATCGCGGATCGCAAGACTCGTGTGGCTGTACGCGCCCGCGTTCAGAATCACGCCGTCGGCACGGCCGCGAAGAGCGTGGATCGCGTCAATGAGCTGTCCCTCGCCGTTCCGCTGGGTGAACGACAGCGTGACGCCAAGCTCGCGGGCGACCGGCCGCAGACGCCGCTCGACACCGGCTAGCGTCGTAGAGCCGTAGATCGCCGGTTCGCGCGTGCCGAGAAGATTGAGGTTGGGCCCGTTGAGAACCGCGATCCTCACTTCTTCTTCAGCCCGGAGAGCCAGTTGCTGAACTGCTCCGCGTCGGCGGAGCCGACATCGAGCGAATCGCCCAGCAGCGAGTCGGTGCCCGATGCACTCCCGGACGCAGCAGCCGGCGGCGTCTCGCCGAAGAACTGGTCGAACGAGAACGCGCTTGGCTCACGGCGCGTATCGGGCGGCGCCGGTGGCGATTCGCGGAATACACTGTCGAGCGAGAGCTCGTTGCGCGCGGGACGCGCGGACCCGCTGGCCCCGGACACATCGTTCTTTGCCCCGGCGTCGTCGCCGGTCTTGCCCTCGGTCCTCGCGTCTGCCGCCGGCGCGGCGTTGAGATCCGGTTGGAACGAGGGCCCGCCGAATGCGCTCGACAATGTCGCAGCCGCCGCTTCATCGGGTGCCGACACCGGGCGCTCGGGGAACAGCACGTTCACCGATCCGGTCTGCATCGCCGCGCGACGCGCGGCCGTTTCGTCAGACGGCGCGGACTCGGCACCACCCGAGGCATCATCGTCGCCGCTGCTCCCCGCGACTGGTGCTGCCTCCTGCTGCAATGACTCGGCGGCGTCCGCGGCCACGACCGGGTCAGGATGGTCCGGATCCGATCTCTGGCTCGCGGCTGATGGCTCACCAGGCGAGGCGGGTACCGTGCTGGCATCGAACGCCATGACGCCGAATTCGCTCGATTCGTCCGCCGAACTGAACCCGAACAGCGCGAAGGGGTCGGCCTCGCCGCTTGAGCGCACGACAAACGAATCGTCCTCGTCGAGCAAGCCACTCTCAATGCGAGCATTGTCCACGGCGTCATCGTCCGGAACTGCCAGCCCGCTCGCCCCGAACTCGGCGCTGTAGGTCTCGTGGTAGGACGCATCCGAGAAGCCGATGTCGAGCTCGTGCGGCAAATGCTTCACGTCGTCCGGCGCGTCCTCAGCCCCCACCGGCGTTGCGTTCGGCGGGGCCCCTCGCGACTCCTCGCGAGGCGGTGCCTCGGCGCTCTGCTCGAGCGCCTCCGCGGCCACGACCGGCTCGCCGGCGCTCACCGCGGACACGTCGCCAGCATCTGGGGCTGCCTTGGACTCCTCAGGAGCGACAGCCGCTGGGATCTCCTGCTCGCGAGCAGCATGCGACGCGGCTGCGGCCGTGGCTTGTCCCGGCGCCTCGGCCCTGACCTTCGGCTGGCGCAGCGCAAGCTCGTTGAAGAACTCACGCACCGACCGGTGGTCGATGACCGAGTGGGCGGCCGGCACCGCGTCGAAGGCGCCGTCCGGCTGTGCGACTTGGCGGGCGGGACCTGCCGCCGACTCGCGCCGCAGTTGCTCCATGCGCTCGGCGAGCTTCGGGTCGCCGGGATGCTGCGTGAGCAACTGACGATAGACTGACAGCGCCTGGTCGTAGAAACCCTGCTGGACGTACAGCTCTGCCATGGTCTCGGTGACGAATGTCGGCACCGTCTGGGCCGCCTCGTCCACGTAGCCAGCGCCCGCGGGAGCGGCATACGATGGGGGCCGGAACTCGAGCGTGGCCGCACCGGCCGTATCCGGGGCCGGCGCCGCGTCCTCCGCGTCCCCCTCGAACAGCTCGCCCATCGAACTCGCGGGGCTGGCCGGAGCGCGTGACGATGCCCCGTTCGCGACTCCGACGTCGCGAGGCACGGCCGCGAGCATGTCCGGCGGCAGTTCGAGCGTCTGCTCGGGGTTGATCTCGGTCCACGGCGCCGGCGCATCGGCGGCAGCCGCCGCTTGCTCCGCTTCGACCGAGGTCAGGAGAGCCACCACCTCGTCGTTCCGGGGATCCGCATCGAGCACCCGCCGATACCATGCCCGCGCATCGTCGGCCTCGCCGTGTTCGCGCGCTATGTCGCCGAGGTGCCGAAGTGCGATCAGGTTCTCAGGATCGAGGCCGAGAGCCGCCTCGAACACCCCGCGCGCCTCGTCGTGATCGCCGGCCTCGAACAGCGCCTGGCCGAAGACGATGTGACCGCTCATGTGCCCCGGCTGCTGCGGGACATACGTGCGGCAAATCGCGATGGCCTGCTGAACGTCCCCCGCCTTGCGGTACTCGTTGGCGAGTGGCGCGAAGTACCGGCGCGGATTCTCGTTGAACTTCTTTTCGAGTTCCTCTATCCGGGCGGAGCTGGCCATCGATTGCCCTCGGGTGCGCCACCGCGCCGGACGGCTGCGGCGGGGGGTGAAGATATACTTCCAAGACGACCCGCGTCAATCGACGTGACAGCAGAAGTGCCGCGCTCTCTTGACCTTAGCCGTCAGCGACCGGTAGCTTGCCCACTGCGCTTTTTTGCGCGCGGCGCTGCGTCGGAAAGCCGTGATGCGGCGCCCTGGCCTTCCAGTACAATAACGCCGAAGGAGTTTCGCGCCGTGCTGAAAACTATGCGGAGCGCTGCCAAATACATCTGGATCTTCGTGGCGGTGCTCTTCATCCTCGGATTCCTTCTGTATCAAACGTCCGGGCTCTCCGGCAACGCCGCGACCGCCAGGACGCCGATCGCGTCCGTCAACGGAGAGGACATCACGGCGGCGGTGTGGCTGCGTGCTACCGAACAGCGCGCCACCCAGGCCTCGCAGCGGCTCGGCCGGCCGCTCTCGCTCGATGAACGCAATCAGGTTGACCAAGAAGCCTTTGATGAGCTCGTCTCCGAGTTGCTCCTCCGCCAGGAGCTCGATCGCCGCGACATCCACGTCACCGACGCCGAGGTGATCGACGCGGCCCGCACGAGCCCGCCGCCCGAGTTCATGAACGCCCCGCAGCTCCAGACCGATGGGCGGTTCGACCAGGCGAAATATCTGCGGTTCCTCAGCAGTCCCATGGCCAAGGAGCAAGGAATTCTGGCCCAGCTCGAATCGGTGTACCGCACGCGGATTCCCCAGGACAAGCTGTTCGAGCAAATCGCCGCAGGCGTATACGTGACCGACGGCCAGTTGTGGAGCCTCTGGCGTGACGCGCACGACACCGCGCAGGTGACGGCAGTGCGGCTGGCGCCAGACTCGGCGAGCGAAGCCGGCCCGCCGCCCACCGAGGCGGCGATGCGCGATTACTACGACCACCATCACGACGAGCTCACGCGAAAAGGGGAGGCATCGGTTTCGGTGGTCGCCCTCCCCCGCATCGTCACTTCGGCCGATACAGCCGCGACGCTCGCCCACCTCATGTCGCTCCGGCACGAGATCGAAGGTGGTGCCAAGTTCGAGGACGTCGCCAAGCGGGAATCAGCGGATTCGGCGTCGGCCGTCAATGGCGGCTCGCTCGAATGGGGTAAGCGGGGGCGCTTTGTCCCGCAGTTCGAAACCGCCGCATGGGCCCTTAAGCCCGGCGAGATGTCGGGCCCGGTCCTCACGCCCTACGGATACCACCTGATCAAGATGGATGCGCGAAACGGCGACTCCGCGCTCTTCCGGCACATTCTCCTGCGCATCGTCCAGAGCGATTCGTCAGCCGCACACGTCAATGCGCGTGCCGATTCCCTCGAGCGCCTCGCCGCGCAGTCGGAGTCACCCGCGCAATTCGATCACGCCATCAACGTGATGGGCCTCACGCCCGTGCTCCTGCACGTCATCGAAGGAACGGCCGCGTTTCTGAACGGCCGGCAGGTTCCGAGTGTCAGCGCGTGGGCGTTCAGCGGCGCCAAGGTCGGCGAGTCGAGCGATCTCTACGAGTCGGAGAACGGTTTCTATCTGGCGCGCCTCGACTCGCTCACGCCGGGCGGTCTGCCGCCGTTCGATGCCGCGAAGCCGCAGATCGTACGCGCTCTGGCGAGACAACGTGCGCTCGACCACCTCGTCATCAGGGCGCAGCAACTCGCCACCAAAGCCGCCAGCTCATCGCTGGAGCAAGCGGCCAAGGCCGACACGCTCGAGGCCATCAAGTCACCGCCCTTCACGCGCACGAGTTTCGTGCCCGAGCTCGGGCAGATGACCGAAGCTGTGGGTGCCGCATTCGCTCTTCCGGTCGGCGCGGTGAGTGCGCCCATCAAGACCGACAACGCGGTATTCGTCATGCGGGTCGACCGGCGCATCGCGTCCGACAGCGCTGCGTGGCTCAAGCAGAAGGACACCCAGCGACAGACAGTGACGGACACCCTGCGCCGCGAACGCGTCGAGGAGTTTCTGGCGGATCTCCGGCGCGTCGCCAAGGTCGTCGACAACCGCAAGCTGCTCGAAGCCGCAAACCGTCGCGCCGCGACCTGAGAACTGATCACACAGGAGAAAGGGGAAAGGAGAGTGTAGCTGCAGTCTCTCCTTTCCCCTTTCCGTTCTGCTCCCTTCTGGTGCGCTAGCGCAGCAGGCGCTTCGGCTCCTGCCCAGCATCGTCACGAACGACTGGAGGTGCTGCGTCCGCGTGCCCCCGCTCGAGCGACTGATCGGGCTTCGCCGCATCGACCGCCGGCGTCGCGCGATCCGGATCGGACATGCTCTTCTTGAACTCGCGAATGCCCTTCCCCATCGACCCGGCGAGCTCGGGGATCCGCTTGGCGCCGAAGAACAGCAGCACCACGAGCAGGATCAGTAGGAT
>JAJPIM010000035.1 GCA_021324775.1 Gemmatimonadota bacterium | reverse complement strand
GTTCTACACGCCGAAGAACGGGAAGCCGACGCCGGCGGATCTGCTGCGCCAGCCGTGGGGGCGGGTGACCTTCGGCCACTCCGAGCTGAATGGCAACCAGCACTGGCCGATTGCCGCCGCCGAAGGGCACCGCGCCGCACAGCAGGTGCTCGCGATGCTGTAGCCGGAACGCAATTGTGAGGGAACGTTAGGTAGCGTTGCCTAACGTTCCCTCCAGTGATACGTTCGGAGTGGGCTGCCTCGCTGATCGGCAGCACGAGCCAGAGTGGTCCCGGCTTTCCACGACGAACCGTTCCGGAGGATCGTGTGACGATTGGCGACTCGGCTGCCCTGCGCGGCGCGGTGCTGTGCGCTCTGGGCTGCGTAGCAACCCCCTGCCTGGCGCAGGACAGTACGAGCGGTGGCGGCTTTTTCAACCAGTGGGAGCAGCGGGCCACAGCGATCCAGTCGCAGCAGCCGCACTGGGTAACGCCGATCTACACCACGACCCCGCGGTTGGAGCAGGAGTTTCGGGCCGATTTCATCTCGCGGACCACACCTGCCGGCACGAATACCACGATCTATGACAACGGCAAGGGGCTCGAGTTGATCCCATTCAACCCCGTCGAGCTGATTGTCGGTGTGCCGGCATACACAGTCCACCGGAATCCCAAGGACCCCGATGGCTGGGGCGATTGGCCGCTGCTGCTCAAGTACCGGATCCTCTCGGGAAATGAAACGCATTGCGACTGCATTCTCACCGGCTTTCTCGGGGCAACGTTGCCGACCGGCGGCGAGGCAAACGGGGAGGGGGTGGCGATCATCACGCCCACTTTGGCGGGCGGGAAGGGATGGGGCGACTTCGACGTGCAGGCTACGGCCGGCGTCAACATCCCAGGTGGCAACGCCAGCGACATCGGGCACGCCTTCCTGTATAACGTCACGCTGCAATACCATCTCACCCGATTCCTGTGGCCGGAGTTCGAGTTCAATGGTGAGACCTGGCGGGACGGCTCCAAGCGGGGGGACAATCAGCTCTTTGTTACGCCGGGCGTGGTACTCGGCCGCTTCCCGATCCACGATCGTTTGGGGCTCACGGTGGGCGCCGGCCTGCAGATCGCGGCAACGACATTCCGTCAATACGATCACGCGTGGACGCTGACGCTCCGCATGCCGTTCTGAGCACGCGGCGGGCGACCCGGACGACGCGCGCGCACACGGCATTGCTTGCCACACGGTCTTTCATCTCCGGTGCGCTTCTCACGGCCGGAGCCGCCAGCACGTTGCTGGCGGCGGGCTGCCAGCCTGCGGCCGGCCACAGCACGCAGAGCAAGTCTGATTCGGTTGGGAGAGGCGACTCCGCGATCGTCGTGATGAACGCGGCATCGATGACGAAGGCACTGACGATCGTGCTCGACAGCTTTGCCGCTCGCACCGGCATCCAGTATCAGATCGAACCGGGCGCGAGCCTCGAGGTTGCACGACGCGTCACCGAGCTGGGTCGACGCCCGGACGTGATCGCGTTGGCCGACCCCGACGTGTTTCCAAAACTCCTGATGCCGCGATACACGACATGGTACGCAGTGTTTGGCAGGAACCGCCTCGTGCTGGCGTACACGGAGACTTCCAGGTTCGCACGCGAGATCACTCCCGCAAACTGGGTCTCCATCATCCAGCGGCCGGGCGTGCAGGTGGGCCGCGCCGATCCCAACACCGATCCATCGGGCTACCGCACACTTCTCGCGTTTCAACTGGCCGAACGCTACTATCGGACGCCCGGGTTGGCGGCGGGGCTGCTCGCCTCCGCGCCGCAGCGCAATGTCCGCCCGCGGGAGGCCGACCAGGTGGCTTTGCTGCAGTCGGGCGACCTCGACTACATCTGGACGTACCAGAACCTCGCGGACCAGTCGAAACTCAGGACGGTCGATCTGCCACCCGAAATCGATCTCGGCACTCCCGCCGATGCGGCCACGTACGCCACGGCGTCGGTGCGAGTCGTCGGTAAGACCCTGGGCGACACGATCATCGTGCGCGGCGCACCCATTCTCTTCGCCGTCACCATTCCGTCCGTCGCGCCGCATGCGGCGGCCGGGGCTCGCTTCGTGGCGTACCTGCTGTCGGCCGATGGCCAGCGAATCCTGCGAGCCGGCCATTTCGACGCGCTGTCGTCGCCGTTCGTCGTGGGAACCGGCGTCCCCGCTGCGCTCGAGGCCCCCGCTCACTAAGGGGCGGGCGCAGCGGCCGGCAGGTGGACTAACACCGGCCCCGAGGGTATGCTGCGGTTGTCAGTATACCGGATGTGACGGGCCGACCTCCTGAATCCGCGCTGATCACCTCGCTGATCGCGATGCCTGGACGACTCCGGCAAACGCGCGCGGCAGGAGAACGGCAGTGGGCCCCGGCTCAACCCAAGGGAGACTCAATGGACTGGCCCGTAACGTTCAAGACCACCAACGGACTGCGATTCCGGGTGGATCACGTCCGGCAGCCTCCGCCGCCGCGGAAGATCGGCGAGGCCGGGGTTGCACGACCCGCGCAGCCACGAGAGCCCGTGGCTGATGCGCTCGCCGTTCATGTCGAAGGACGAGGCGGTTGGCATGTGATGGGCACGTATGGCGGCGAAGACGATGCCGGCGCCGTCATCGAGCAGACGCTGCGGTGGTGGGCGGAGCAGACGGGCGATCCTGTTTACATCAGGGCGGATTCACCACCGCGCGGCGCGTAAGCCGTCGTCCATCCGGCCGATTCTCGATTGATCAATCGCGGAATGATCGAAGGACCGCTCGGTGAGCGGTCCTTCTCGCGTCATCAGGTGATCGACTCGGAGCAGGAAGATCCAGTCGCGGTGAATGTCCCGACCGCGCTGGCCCACGTATAGGTCGTCGTGTTGCCGTTCGTGGAGACGCCGAGTGGCGGTCCGTAGAGCGACAGTGCTGCCTGCTCGTCCTGCGCGCACGGACCCGACGGTGAATCGGGGTCCGTGCCACTGCACGCCGCGGCAAACAGTACAGCTGCCAAAACCATGACGACTCGCATTGCCTCACTCCTCTTCGGTTACGCGCGCCAGCGCGCGCCATGCCCCCTCATGTGTACGGCATCGCGGCCGGCGGCGTTGGCCGGTGAGCCACTCCTGCCAATTTAAGCGGGTGTTCGTGCGAATCACCGGGGCATCGCCTACCCGGGCGCCGCGCCCGGGGCCGCGCGCGTCACCGGAGGCCGAATACGTTCAGGACGAGGTAGAGGCCGGCGGCAAAGGTCGTCGCGCCGAGGAGCACGCAAACCGGGAGCGTGAGCACCCAGGCGAGTAGCAGGTTGCGCAGCGTCCCCATCTGAAGGCCCGAACGGTTGGCGGCCATCGTACCCGCGACGCCCGATGACAGGACGTGCGTCGTGCTGACGGGCAGGCCGAAATAGTCCGCCGCCCCGATCGTCAGCATCGCCACCACTTCCGCCGACGCGCCTTGCGCGTAGGTCAGATGCTCCTTGCCGATCTTCTCGCCGACGGTCACCACGATGCGTTTCCACCCGATCATCGTGCCCAGACCGAGCGCCAGCGCCACCGCGAATTTGACCCAGGTCGGGATGAACTTCGTGACTTTGTCCAACTGCTTCTTGAGGTCCCGGGACGGTGTGCCGAGTGCCGGATCGGCGAGCAGCTTTCTCTTGTCGAGTTTCGAAATCGACTCGGCGACGAGGTATGCGTCGGTCCGGAGCGTCTTCCGGCTCTCGACCGGCATCGCGGCAAATGCCGGCGTCGCGCGGAGCCGGTCGGCGATCGACTGGTCGAGAGACGCGATCGCCGCATATGTCGCAGGCGACTGCTGGCCCGACGTCTTGAGAAATGCCGAGAGCGTGTCGTTGGCCGCGTCCGCCGGGACGAGTGCTCCGCCAGCAGCCGTGGTAAAGGCCGGCCGCGCCGCGTCGGCGGCGGCGACCAGTTGCGTGATCGACGCGCGGTCCGCGCCCATCTTGAGCGCGTAGGCGCCAGGGATGATGCCGATCAGGATCAGCATGATCAGCCCCATGCCTTTCTGCCCGTCGTTGGATCCGTGCGCGAAACTGACGCCGGTGCAGGTCAGGACGAGGAGACCGCGAATCCACGGGGGCGGAGGGGCGCCTTGGTCCGGCGCCCTATAGAGCTCGGGGCGCTTGATGAGGGCTTTGCCCAACAGCAGCAGGAGGGCAGCACAGACGAATCCCACGATCGGCGACACCAGCAGCGACGCGCCGACGTTCTTGGCCTGTGCCCAATTCACGCCTTCTCCGAAGACATGGCCTTTCGCGAGCAGCGAGTTCGCCAGGCCGACTCCCATGATGGAGCCGATCAGCGTGTGTGAGCTTGAAGCCGGAAGCCCCAGGTACCACGTGCCGAGATTCCACACGATCGCGGAGATCAGGAGAGCGAAGACCATGGCAAAGCCGGCCCCCGAGCCAACATTGATCACGAGTTCGACCGGGAGGAGGGACACGACGCTGAACGCGACCGTGCCCGTCGACACGAGCACGCCGATCAGATTCCAGGTGCCGGACCACACGACGGCGTGGGTGGGCTTGAGGGTATGCGTGTAGATGACCGTCGCGACCGCATTGGCGGTGTCGTGAAACCCGTTCACGAACTCGAAGCTCAACGCGAGACCGAGCGCCAGGAGCAGGAAGATGGCGCCTGCCATGCTGACCGCTTCTCCGAAGACGTGCACCGCACCCCCGGTCCAAGTGTCGTGCGACTGGCCGATGCGACCGTGGCCGCTCGTGCGATCAACCTTCAGCGCACTGGGATCGCGGCGCTACCCGATGGGCCGGGTGTTACAGGATCCTTACCTGATCTGCGCGTAGTCCGCGGATCATTGCTTGGGGCGAGCCGCGCTCGCGCCGGGGCATCGCGTGCCCCTATCGTCAAGGCGCACGCACCCCCAATTTTGCGGCGTCACGGGTGCCGGCGGCGGGACTCGGGTCGCGCCCGGCCCGGCGCGGAACTCCTGACCTCGCAAGGGTACCACGGAGAAATCTCACGATCCGCCCGTTGGGGGTCCGAGACGCCGTGACGTTGCGGCCACCCGACCGAATTCCACGCACCGAGGACAGCTTGCCCATTCGCCCTGCGCCGTTGAATCGCGCTCCTGGCGCGCTTCCGCGCACTGTGCTCGCCGTGTGCCTTGCGGTCTCCGCGGCGGCCTGTAGCTCAGGCCATGGCGGCACGCCGGCACCAGCGCCGGCACCGGCAGGTTCAGTCGGCACCGATGAGGTGGACATCAACGCCATCAACCCGATCGGGCCCTTCTTCGAGCACCGGCTGGACTACGGTATCACCGACAGCCAGGTCACGAAGCTGTCGGCGATCGACTCACGCTACGTGGTGGGAGCCCGCCCGGCGCGGCGTCTCCTGGATTCGCTCCGCACGCAAGCGCACGAGTTCGAGGGCTATCTCCCGGCCCCCCAGAAGAACGCCGACAAGAATGCGGACACGTCCCACTCCAGGCGGTCGGCACGAGACAGCGTTCAACAGCTACACGACGCGATCGCCGATGTCTCGGCGCAACTTCGTGCGCGGGCACGGCACGCGCGCGCCGAGGCACTCGATGTGCTGACGCTGGAGCAGCTCGAACGGGTGGCCCTCATCGGCAATGGGCTGAACAACTACGTAGCGGTGCCCGTCACCAACCGGCGCGGCGGGGGCGGCGGCACGCGGGACAACACCCAGGCGGGCACCACGACCACGCGCCTGGTCGCCAATCCGGTTTCGCCGATTCGTGATCCGATGCGCGGCATCACCCTGTCGGACTCCCAGCGCGTCAAGGTGGACTCGATTCGCGCAGCGTTTCGGGCCGAAGCTCGCGAGTTAGGCGATCCGGGGCCGGCGTTGGCGGCGCCGATCCGCGATTTGATCCGCCGTCAGTATGCTGCGTTCCGCGAGGTGCTCACACCGGACCAGCAGGAGCGATTCGACAAGAACCGGACACCTTCGGCGGCGCCGCCGGCAACTCAATCTGCAACGAAACCGGATACCACCAAGAAATAGCCGGGCCGGAGCCCAGGAACCGGGCGGCGCTGGATACCGCCCAATCTCGATTGTAGTAGCTCGCCGGTCAGTCCTCGGGCATCCGGAAGTCGCGCGTCCGGCCGCGGCGCACGGGATTGTTTTCGTCCGACACCCGGTCGGACACCGCGTCATCGTGATTGGGCGCCGACATCGCGCGCGCAGTCACCAGCGTCCATCGCGCTCCGAACTGCACCTCGAATGACGTACGGCATCGGCGCTCGATGTTGTCCTCATCGTCCCGCGAAGGGTGGCTCCGCTCGAAGATCTGCGAGAAGAAATAATCGTGATCTCGCTCGTCCTGCGTGAGCGCCGCGGACGTTGCCGGCTGTGCATACACCTCGCACCACCACTGCATCGCATGCGGCACCGGCTTCTGAACGCCGGGGGGCGGTGGGGGTTTGGGCTGGTCTTGCGCCCGGACGACATGGGCGCTCAACACGCACACGAGGCCGGCGATCGACGCGGTGAACAGGGTGCGGATGTGCATTGGCAACCGGCTCCGGTGTGAGGGGATCACCCCGGCCGCCTGAGCGGGCGGTTTCGGGACGGACAACAGGCTACAACTGTACGGACATCCGGACGCGATCGGATGCAAACGGCGTGCGCGCAGGCCCGGTTATTTCCGCCCGGCAGCCCGCGATTTCAGCACCCACGCTTTGGTCGCCAGATACAGTGCGATCATCCGCTCGTAATCGTCTCGCGGGACGAGAATGACCAGCGCGTGCCCATCGGTTCCACGCGTGCTGCGCACCTTGTCCTTGCGGACCAGGCGGCGCCCAAGATGGCGCAGCCAATAGGGCAGTTTGGACTCTTCACCCTGATGTATGACGGACCGGGTCCCACCGCCGTCGGTCCTCGGGAACGAGACCAGGCAATACCGGTCCTTGGTATATCCGGGGCGCGTCGCCGGCATGAACGTCAACCCGTAGCGGTCGAGCGGCGCCCACGCGTCGTCATTGGGTACCTGCACGGGACGCACTTCAATCCGCCCGCCCGCCGTGTGCGGAACCCTGACGACGAACTCCCACCGGTTGCGGGAAATGTGGTTGTGGTCGGTGACGGCGTATGGATGTTCGTGCCCGGCCACCTTGGTTCCCGCAAACGTCCACGTGGCGGCCCGCCGTTCCCCGGCCACGAAAGCGAGCTTGTCGAAGCTGTAGCGCATGAGGCCTCGCGGGTAACGGTGCTGGATCCGGCGCGTACGGCCAGGCAGATGCCCGGCCGCCGTGCGACCGCCGCCGTGTCAATAGTATGGGTACCAAGGGAAGCGGGGAAGGTGGCGGACTCGTGAAGCGGGGTTCCCGCTCTCACCAATCGCGTTCGTGTGATGGCCGCCGGAGCGACGCCTTGGGCGCGGCACCGGCCTGCTGCCCGGTCACCTGCGCCTGCTCGACGGTCTTGAGCATCTGCCGCGCCTCCGTCTCGGTGATTTCCTGAACGGGGTCCTCGCCCCCTGATGTGCCATACCCGCCTCCGGGTGTCGCACCGGCGCCGGTCTGTGGAGCGCCCTCGTATCCCGACTTCGTGAGATTACCGCCGCCCCAGTTGGCATCGCCGCGGTGCAGCCCCGCCCCTGCGGAATCCTCGGCATCCTCCAGCCGGAGGAGGGCGATCTCGAGATTCCACTTGGCGTCACGGTCCCGCGGGTCGATGAGCAGCGCCTCCTCGTACGAATCCACCGCGGCCCGAAGCGCACTGCGCTTGCCCACCCGGTCGTACTCGGCGCGGGCCTGCCACACGTAGCTGTTGCCCAGATTGAAATAGGTTCGCTCACGCAACGCACGGCCGCCGCCGAGCGCGCCCTGATAGCGGCGCTCGGCTTCCGGAAACCGGCCGAGGCGGTAGGACACGTTCCCGCTGTTGTATTCGAGCGACGGGAGCAGGTCCGACAACCGGCGAATAGTTGCGTCGTGGACGACCGCGGCGAACGCCGTGTCTGCCGCATGCCAGGACCGCTCGCGATACAACTGCTCCGCGTGATCCCGCTCGATGAAAAGTCCGAGTGGCTCCTGGAGCCAGACGCCCAGGACGGCCACCACGACGACCAGCGCCGCGACCATCGCGATGCGCGTAGAGAGGCGCGTCATGCGGACGCCGTCTCGCGGCCGCGCAGCGCGGCGGGATAGAGCAGGAGGAGCGCGCCCGCCAGCAGGAGTGGCCACTGGTACCGGTCCGCCAACTGCCCGTGAATCTCGCTCGACACGGCGCGCCGGCCCATCTGCGCGAGTTGAGAGACGATCGGTCCCACCGTCGCGTCGCCGCCCCATCTCGCATACATCCCGCCCGTGCGCCTGGCGATGTCCCGCAGGTTCTGCTCGACGAGCTGGGACGTCACCGGTTGTCCGGTCCAGTCGAGATGCGGAGACGGCACGCCGCGGGCATCGCGATCCATGACGAGCGCTCCGCCCGGGGTGCCGACGCCGACCGCGAACACGGGCACGTGCGCCTTGAAGAGGAGGCCGATGGCGTCTTCCAGCTTGCCCTCGACGTCTTCGCCGTCGGTTAGCAGAACCACTGCGGTGTACGGCGCGTCTGCGCGATCCTGTGCGGCCGTTCCCGCGAGGAGTCCAGCGAGCGCCTCGAAATTCGTGGACGGGTCCGGAATGTCTCCACCGGCCGCCGCATCGAGGAATGTCCGAAAAGTCGAGTGATCGAGTGTCGGCGGCAGTTGCAGAAAGGCAGTCCCCCCAAAGACCACCAGTCCGACGCGATCGTCCGGGAACGCGCGCGCGATGGCCGCGGCAGCCTGCTTCGCCGCCCCGAGCCGCGACGGCGAGACGTCCGTCGCACCCATCGACCGGGACAGGTCGAGCGCAAAAACGATGTCGCCACTGGTGCGATGCAGACTGCGCGAGCTGGATCCGAACTGCGGCCGGGCGAGAGCGACGACACACAACGCCACGCCGGCCAGAGCGAGGCCCTCGGCCAGCCGGCGGCGCTTCGGCCGCGGGAACGCGGTCGCCGCGGCGCCGATCGCCAGCGGGCCAAAACGATCGAGATCGGCCGCCCGGGCTCGCGCGGCACGCGAGAAAGCCACGCCGAGCGGAAGGAGCACCAGCAGGCCCAGGAGCGCGAGCGGAGTCGCCAACATCATGGCACGGAGCACCTGGTGTGCGGCGGTGTGCGCGGCATCACGGTATGGTCCGGAGCCAGGTGGCCCGGAGCAGCAGCTCGCAGGCGATCAGCAAGACCGCTCCGGCGAGCGGGATCACGAAGTACTCGTGGTAGCTCACGACCTCGGAGAGATGCCGGTCCGTGCGCTCCAAGGCGTCAATTTGCGCGAGGACGTGTACAAGGGTGCTGTCATCGCTGACCCGGAAGTACCGCCCGTCGCTGATCGAGGCGATGCGTCCGAGGATCCGCTCCTCGCGGCTCGTGAGCGCGGACGGAGCCTCCATCGTCGCCGGACGCCCTGTCTCATAGGGCGCGATCGGCGTCGCACCATGCGAGCTGACCCCGATCGTGTAGATCCGGATCCCAAGGGCGCGCGCCGCTTCCGCGGCGGCGAGCGGATCAGGATATCCGGTGTTGTTGCCACCGTCGGTCAGCAGCACGATGACTCCGCTCTCGCGCGGCAGATCCTCGAGATGGCTCTCGCTCATGGCGAGCGCGGTGCCAATGGCGGTGCCATCCGGCAGCATCCCGATGTCCGCGCGTCCCAACAGGTCGAGTACAACGTCCGCATCAGTGGTGAGCGGGGCCTGCGTGAACGCGCGGCCGGCAAACACCACAAGACCCAGGAAATCTCCGCGACGACGCCCGACGAAATCAGCCAACACCCGCTTGGCGACTTCCAGCCGGTTGCCGGTCCGGAAATCGAGAGCCTTCATGCTGCTCGAAATGTCGAGCGTCATGACGATGTTGCGGCCGTGCACCGGCGTGTCGCGGTGCGTCCCGTCGGCCCTCGGGCGCGCCAGCGCCACGACCAGGAGCGCGAGCGCCACGGTTCGGAGGATGGCCGGAAGGCGCAGCCACCGGACGCGCCCTGTCGGGGGAGCATCCGAGAGGAACGGCACGCCGGTGAACCCGAGATGCGATGGCGGCGCCCGGCCAGGCCGTGCCCAGCCGCGCGTCGCGTCGGCGATCACCAGCACCAGGAGCGCGAAGGCCCACGGATCGGCGAATTGCATCAGCGGCCCGCTTCCCGGTGCCGGATTTCGCCGGCATGTCCATTGTCACCTCGTTCGCCGGCGGCTGGCGACGAGCCGGCAGCATCCCACCATGAGAGAATCGAGCGGGCCGTCGCCAGCACGGCGGCAGGTGCAGGGGACGCCGGCGCGAACCAGGCGAACTTCACGAGGTCGGCGGCGCCGAGCAGGTTGTCCGCCGCGTCGCGGGCGGGCGAGACGGAGAGGCGGCCTGGCAACGCACCGAGAAGCTCCGGCGTCGTGCGTTCCAGTGCGGGGACCCCGTGGGCCTCGGCGAGATAACGCCGGAGGACATTCGCTGTCTCCGCGTAGTGGGACTCGATGTCGCGCCTGGCGGCCCAGTCATCGGCGATCACGGCCAATCTCGCGATCGCGGCGTCGTATGGACCCGGCGGGGCGTGAGTGATGGCGGGACGGCTGGCCGAGAGACGCTCCATCCCTCGCCGCCGCTGGAAGCGGCCGGCCAGCAGCGCCGCGAGGATCACGGCGAGCGCGGCGACGACGAGCGTTGCCGCCGACCGGAGCGAGATCGGCGCCACGTCGATGTTCCTGATGTCGCGCAGCGTGCCCGATCCCTGCGGCACGACCGGAGTCACGGTCACGGCAAGGGGGCCGGTGACCGCGGTGTCTGGCGGCGCGCCGCGACCAGCGCGGTACCCAACCGCGATCGGCGGAAGTCGCGATGTTCCTGGCCGGAAGAGCGCGACGACCAGGGTACCCGAGTCATCGCCGCCCGCCTCGGGCCGCAGCGAGTCCACCCGCAGCAACCGTACGCCGTCAGGCAGCGGCTCGCGAAAGGCCGGAATCGCATCAGCGAGCTGCTCGCCTGCTGGGAGCCGGAGGTGGATCCGCAGCGTCACGGGGTCGCCGACGGTCACCCGGCCGCTATCGGGGCGCGCGACCAACTGCGGCGATCTGGCTGCCGGTGCGGGGGTGCCCGGGTCCTGGGCGGCGGCGATGCTCGCCGTCGCGCCAAACCCAATCGCCACCCCGAAGCAGGCGACGATACGCCGCCAGTCACGGCCCAGCAGATAGCGCGTCGCGAGCTGGCGCGCCGCGAGATGGCGCATCGCGAGATGGCGCGTCGCGCCCCGGAATCCGCCGCGCTTCATCGCGCCTGCAGGCGCTCTCTCCGCCGGAAAAACGCGAGTAGCGGCCCGACATAGCCTTCGCCCGTTCGAACGCGGACGACGTCAGCCCCGCAGCGGCGAAGCCGTGAGGCGAGTCCGGAATCGAACGTGGCCGCCCGCTCCCGAAAGCGTTGACGGACCGCGTCGCTGCCAGTATCGACCGTGACCCACGCGCCGCCCTCGGGGTCGCGAACGGTCAATAGCCCCACGTCGGGCAGCTCGCGTTCGCGTGGATCGACCAGTTGAACCCCAATCACGTCGTGCGTCCGTGCGGCGATCTCGAGCTCCGTCGCGTAGCCGTCGTCGAGCCAATCGGACACGAGGAAGATGACAGCGCGCCGGGGAAGCACCCGGATCGCGAACTGGAGTGCGGCCGCCAGACTCGTGCCCCGATGCGAAGGCCGGAATGCGAGGAGTTCGCGGATCACGCGCAGCGCGTGCCGCTTGCCCTTGGCTGGCGGGACGAACGTCTCGACGCGATCGGTAAAGAGGGCCGCTCCGACCCGATCGTTGTTGCGTACGGCGGCGAGCGCGAGAACGGCGCTCAGCTCCGTTGCGAGCTGGATCTTGGCGCGAATCCGGCTCCCGAAGGCATCCGAGGCGCTGTGATCGATGAGGAACAGGACCGTGAGCTCGCGCTCTTCGACGTAGCGCCGCACATACGCGGCATCCATGCGCGCTGTCACGCCCCAGTCGATGGTCCGGACGTCGTCGCCGAAATGGTACTCGCGCACGTCGGCGAACTCGACGCCGCGGCCCTTGAACACGCTGCCGTACTCACCCGCCAGGATGTCGCGAACGAGCCGCCGGCTGGTGACCTCCAGCCGGCGCACCTGAGCCAGGATCTCGGCGAGTGTGACGTCGGAGGCCGGCGGCAGCGCCGGCGACGCGGCCTGCAACGCGGCCGGCCGCATCGTGCCCGCTGCCCTCACCGCGTCTCCCTAGGGGACGGCGATGCCGTCCAGGACACGCGCGATGATCGCGTCGGCGGTGACGCGCTCCGCGTCGGCCTCGTAGGTCAGGATCAACCGATGCCGAAGCACGTCGGGCGCCAGTGCCTTGATGTCAGCGGGCGCGACGTACGCACGGCCTGCGAGGAAGGCATGCGCCTTGGCGGCACGGACGAGCGCGATCGCCGCGCGCGGACTGGCGCCATACTCGATGAGGGGCGCGAGCCCGGCCAGGCCCATCGTGGCCGGCTCGCGCGTCGCCCGTATGAGATCGAGAGCGTAGTCCTTGGCGCGCGGATCGAGATAGATGTCGTCCACCACCTGGCGCGCGCGCAGGATCGTCGCCGCGTCCACGACCGGCTTGGGCGGCGGCACCGGTGCGCCGCTCATCCGGTCCAGCATCACGCTCTCGTCACGCCGCTCCGGATAGGTGACGATCAGCTTGAGCATGAACCGGTCGACCTGCGCTTCGGGCAGCGGGTAGGTCCCTTCGTGCTCGATCGGATTCTGCGTGGCGAGCACCAGAAATGGCTCGTCCAGCCGGAAGCTCTGGCCGCCGATGGTGACCTGCTTCTCCTGCATCGCCTCGAGCAGTGCGCTCTGGACCTTGGCGGGCGCGCGATTGATCTCGTCGGCGAGGATGATGTTCCCGAAGATGGGCCCGCGCTGGACGGTGAAATCGCCCGTCTTCTGATTGTAGATCATGGTCCCCACAAGATCCGAGGGGAGCAGATCCGGCGTGAATTGAATGCGCTGGAAACGGCAGTCGATCACCGCGGCCAGCGCTCGCACCGCGAGCGTCTTGGCGAGACCCGGCAGCCCTTCGAGCAACACGTGCCCGTCGGCGAGCAGTCCCACCATGAGCCGGTCGAGCATGGCCCGCTGGCCGACTACGACCGTTTGGAGCGCCGCTTCGACTCGTCCCGCGAATGCATTGGCAGCCCGCACGCGTTCATTGAGCGCGTCGAGCTCGGCTTCGTCCCGCCGTGGGCCACGTCCAGACTGCGGGGCGAGCGTCGGTCCTGCTGTCATTCGTCAAAAAGTGGCCGGGGGCTCACGCGCACTCAAGGCATCGCGCCTGGCAATCCGGCGCTCAGTTCCCCGCGGCGGTGCGCGGCGGTGCGCTCGCGGCGAACACTCCGGACGACGGTCTACGGAAATGGCGTCATCGTGGTGATCCCGCCGGCTCGGCGGGCGTCCCCGGCCCGAAGCGCCACGCTCGCACCGCCGTGGTGACCACCATGATCAGCGGCAGGAGGTAGAGGGCCGGCTGCAGCGCGAACAGAGTGATCGCGGCGAACCGCATCGAGCGCGGAATCGGGCCCGCGCCGGACCAATCGTGGTCTCCGGAGGCGAGCACGTAACGCGCCCACCCGCACGCCCCCCAGACGACCGCGACGATCGCCCAGCCCTCGGCGACATGCAGCCACGTTCCCCGATGGACCCGGGCGCGATACGGAGGCGAGAGGATCGACGCGCCGAGGACATATGCCGCGTACATCGCGAACACCACCCACTCCGCGATGTAGGCCGCGGACCAGCCCACCGGCATCTGAACGAACTCATGCACGGTTACCCCCTGACGTCCGGGAAGCCGAGCGACGGCCGGGCGACCTCGCCCGCCACGTCGCGGAATCTACAGCGCCAGGACACATTGCGGGGGTGTGCGCTCGCACCACGCTGACCCTGTCAGCCCACCTGATCGCCAGGTGGCTCGCCCTCCAGGATGTCCCGGAGTGGGAGCCCCGGTACAACGTGTGCCCGACTCAGGAGCAGATGGCCGTCCGGGCCCGCAAGGGTGAGCCGGAGGCCGTCCGCCTGCGGTGGGGACTCGTGCCCTGGTGGGCGAGCGACCTCTCCGCGGGCGCCCGGATGATCAACGCCCGTGCAGAAGGTGTGGATACCAAGCCGGCGTTCCGCGACGCGTTTCGCGAGCGCCGGTGCATGATCCTGGTCGACGGCTTCTATGAATGGCAAACGATTCCAGGACAGAAGCGCAGGCGTCCGTATGCCGTGCGGATGGCGGGCGATCATCCATTTGCCCTCGCCGGGCTGTGGGAATCGTGGCGCAACAGAACCACCCGGGAAGTGACCCAGACGTGCACGGTAGTCACCACCGCGGCCAACGCGTTCATGGCGCCGCTCCACGATCGCATGCCCGTCATCCTCGACCCGGCATCATACAGCGTGTGGCTCGACCCGGCGACGCCGCCCGCCGACGCGCTGTCGTTGCTGCGGCCATACGACGGCCCGGACACGCTGTGCGCGTACCCGGTGTCCACGTACGTGAACTCTCCGGCCCACGACGACGCGCGGTGCCTCGAGAAGGAAGCGGCGTAGCCAACAGGGCCGGCGGCTGAGACGGCGGCGCACGGTACCGGACCGGGCGCCGGCGCCGCATATTTGGGCCACATGCCGTCAGCTTCGCAGCCCTCAACGACGACCCTGCTCGACACGCGCGCCATGGACCGCACTCTCCGCCGGATGGCGGATGAGATCGTCGAGCTTCACGATGGGACGGAAGATCTCGTCCTGGTTGGCATTCAGCGCCGGGGAGTACAGCTCGCCAGCCGGATCGCACGGCTCATCGCCGAGCGGGAAGGGGAGGCGCCGCGGCTCGGAGCCCTCGACATCACCTTGTACCGCGATGATCTCCAGACCATCGGCCCGCGTCCAGTCGTCGGTCCAACGGACATTCCGGGCGACATCGATGGGGCGAGAGTGGTCATCGTCGACGACGTGCTCTACACGGGCCGCACCGTCCGGGCCGCGCTCGACGAGCTGGCGGATTTCGGCCGGCCCGCGCGTATCGGGCTGGCGGTGCTGATCGACCGCGGTGGCCGCGAGCTGCCGATTCACGCGGACGTGGTCGGGAAGCGCGTCGAGTTGCGCCGCGACCAGCGTGTCGATGTGCTGGTCGCGGAGCTGGACGGCGCGGATTCCGTGGTCGTCGTACCCAAGACTGCGCCACCGAGTGATGCCGGTCGCGCCGCGGGCGGCGGCCGTTCGAAGAAATCGCCCGCCCGCCGTTCGGCGGCGGGAGAGGCATCCGCGTGACGAGCCCGCTGGGCAAGGACCTCCTCGCCCTCGAGCCGTTGACTCCAGAACAGATCGGGCTGATCCTCGACACCGCGGAGCCGTTCAAGGAGATCAGCGAGCGGGCAATCAAGAAAGTCCCGACCCTCCGGGGCTCGACCATCGTCAATCTGTTCTTCGAGCCGTCGACGCGCACGCGGGTATCGTTCGAGTTCGCCGAGAAGCGGCTCTCCGCCGACACCGTCAACGTCGCGGCCTCGGGCTCCAGCGTCAGTAAAGGCGAGACACTGGTCGACACGGCCCGGAATCTCGAGGCGATGCGCATCGACATGGTGGTGATGCGGCATGGGGCTTCCGGGGCCGCGCAGTTTCTCGCGCAGCGAATCGAATCCAACGTGATCAACGCCGGGGATGGCACCCACGAGCACCCCACCCAGGGCCTGCTCGATCTGCTCACCCTGCGCGATCACTTCGGCGACCTGCGCGGCCTCCGCGTGTGCATCGTGGGAGACGTGCTCCATTCGCGGGTTGCCCGATCGAATATCTGGGGCCTGCAGAAGATGGGAGCCGACGTCGCGGTGTGCGGCCCGCGCTCGCTGTTGCCCAATGCGATCGCGGAGTTCGGGATCACCGTGTTCGACCGCGTGGAGGCGGCGATGGAGTGGGCGCAGGCGCTCAACGTGCTGCGTCTGCAGCTCGAGCGCATGACTGCCGGCTACATCCCGTCGCTCCGCGAGTACAACCGGGTCTTCGGGGTGACGCGCGAGCGGCTCGAGCGCGCCGACCACGACATTCTCATACTTCACCCAGGCCCGATGAACCGCGGCGTCGAGATCGATTCGGATGTCGCGGACGGCCCGCACAGCGTGATCCTCAACCAGGTGACCAACGGCGTGGCGATCCGTATGGCGGTGCTCTACCTGCTGGCCGGTGGCCGTCCCGAGCTGGCCGAGACCGCGAAATCGACACCGGGCGGCGAGCGATGACCCGGCCACTGGTGCTGCGAGGCGGACGGATCATCGATCCCTCGCAGAATCTCGACGTGGCCGGCGACGTGGTGGTGATCGATGGCAAGATCGTGCACGCCGGCCCGCGCGGCGGCGTGCCGGATGGCGCCGAGATCGTCGATTGCACGGACGCGATCGTCTCGCCCGGCTTCATCGACGTGCACTGCCACCTGCGCGAGCCAGGCCGCGAGGATGTCGAGACCATCGCGACAGGTGCGCGCGCTGCCGCCGCGGGAGGGTTCACCGCGGTGTGCGCGATGCCCAACACCGATCCGGTCACCGACAATCAGGCAGCCGTGGGCTTCGTGGTGCGGCAGGGGCAGAAGGCCAACTCCGCACGCGTCTATCCGATCGGTGCCATCTCGGTGCGGCAGGAAGGACACGCCCTGGCCGAGGTGGGCGAGATGGTGGGGGCGGGGGCGGTCGCGATCAGTGACGATGGCCGCCCGGTCGCGAGCGCCCAGTTGATGCGGACGGCGCTGGAATACGCGCGCACGTTCACCATTCCCGTGGTGGACCACTGCGAGGAGCCCACCCTCGCGGTCGGCGGCGCGATGAACGAGGGGATCGTGAGCGCGCGCCTCGGATTGCGAGGTGTGCCGACTGAAGCGGAAGAGATCATGGTGATCCGTGACATTCTGCTGGGCCGGCGGACGGGCGGCCACATCCACATCGCGCATGTGTCGGCAAAAGGGTCGGTCGAACTCATCCGTTGGGGGAAAGATCGCGGGATCGCGGTGACGGCCGAAGTCTGTCCGCACCACCTGTCACTAACGGAGAACGCGGTCGAGGGGTACGATACCAACGCGAAGATGAACCCCCCGCTCCGGACGGCCGAGGATGTCGCGGTCCTCGGCGAGGCGGTACGCGATGGGACGATCGACGTGATCGCGACCGATCACGCCCCGCATCACTACGACGAGAAGGAGCGGGAGTTTGCGGATGCGCCAAACGGGATCGTGGGGTTCGAGACGGCGCTCGCCGTCGTGGTGACCTCGCTCGTCGGACCCCGGATCGTCGACTTCGCGACCCTGGTGGAGCGGATGTCGGTGGCGCCTGCCCGCATCTTTCATCTGCCGGGCGGCTCGCTGGCCCGCGGCCGGCCGGCCGACATCACGGTCTTCGATCCTGCGCGCGAGTGGGTCGTGGATCCGGCACAGTTCCTCTCCAAGGGTCGCAACACACCGTACGCGGGACGCAAGCTCCGCGGGCGCGCGATCTGCACTGTTGTCGGAGGTCGGATAGTCTATCATATTGCCGCGCAAGAGCATTAATCTTTCGCGCCGCCCGAGTTACGCGGTCC
The DNA here is from genome assembly GCA_021324775.1 of Gemmatimonadota bacterium. Lineage (GTDB taxonomy): Bacteria > Gemmatimonadota > Gemmatimonadetes > Gemmatimonadales > Gemmatimonadaceae > Palsa-1248. Next base: position 76,318 of record JAJPIM010000035.1, on the reverse strand, counting down.
GGCGCACCTCAGACTGACGAGTGATGGCCACGCTTTCCCACGAGAAGCCAACGGACGCGATCGCGGCGCTCTTGCAGGAGCGGCAACGATACGAGCAATGGCTCGCAGCGCTCGAAACGCGCCGGGCCACGACGTCGAGCCACGTGTACGCCCGCGTGTACGCGGACTACGAGTCGCGGCTGGGCCGGGTACTGGAAGAGCTGGGCGGCCGCTCGGCGGAGCTCCGGCAGGTGGTCGACACCCTGACCGAGCGCGTCAACACGCTGCAGACCGAGGAGAACGGCCACCGTGACATTCGCGCGGAAGCCGAGTTGCGCGCCGCGGTCGGCGAATACAGCCCCGAACAGTGGCGCGAGGTCAGCCAGACCAGCGAGGCAGACATCGCGCGGATCGCGGCTCACCGCGCCGAAGCCGCGTCAGAGCTGGCCCAGGTGCAGCAACTTCTCAACATGGCGACAGCGACCTCGCGGCGTCCCGACCCGGTCGCCGCCCCGTCGGCGGCTGCACCGGCGGGAGGCGCGGGTGCCGCCGAGCCGGCAGCGCAGGGATCTGGGCGGCCGGCGCCGCGTGGGAGCGGAGCCGCGGCGGCCGCCGGCACCGAGTCGTTCGATGAGCTGGCGTTCCTGCACTCCGTGGTCGAACCAAAGGATCAGGGCACGCCGGCTGCGGCGGCTCCCGCCGGACCGCCGGCACGATCCTCGGCGCAGACGCACCGCGCCAGGACGTCGGGGGGACCGCCCGCCGCGGGTCCCGCGGCTGCTCCCGCGGCGGGTCCGGCACGCCCGGCTGTGACCCCGGCGGAATCACCCGCCGTGGGCCAGACCCGCCAGGCGCCGGAACCGGACGATGTTCCGGCGGAGGCGACACACCGGCAGCCCAGCAAGACGGATCCCGTTCCGATCTTCCTGCGCGATGTACCGGTGGAGCAGATCAAGACGCTCAAGTGCGCCGAGTGCGGCAACATGAATTATCCGACCGAGTGGTATTGTGAGCGGTGCGGAGGCGAGCTCGCGGCGATGTGATCGTCCGGCGGCGCGATGCAAAAGGCCGGTCCCGCGGGACCGGCCTTTGTCATTGGGCGACGTCCGGGTTGCGCGGCTACCGCGCCGCGGCCAACCGGCTCTTGTGGCGAGCCGCCGAGTTCTTGTGGATCAGCCCTTTGCGCGCCGCACGATCCAGCAGCCGGACCGCGGCCAGCCGCTCTTCGGCGCTGGAACCCATCGTCTTGGCTCTCTTGAGCGCCGTGCGCAGCGCGGCCCGCTGGGCGCGATTGCGTACGGTGGCTGCGCGGGTCTTGCGCATGTTCTTTTTCGCGGACGCGATGTTCGGCACGCAATCTCCCGGCGAGTCGGATCACACGTGACGGCGTGGCGGATCGAGTCGGGCCAGCCGCGGATCAGCGGATGATGCACAACGGCCGGCCCGCGGAGGCACCGACCGTCGACCGAAAAAAACGTAGGCCGCGCGACGGGCGATGTCAAGGCGCCACACTGCTTTGACACACGTTTTCCGCCGGACTACCTTCAGGCTACCGCAGGCCCGCCGACGCGCTGTCTCCCCACCCGGCGCTCCACCCTTCGCCCAGCTCCGTTGGCCCAGTACTTACTCCTCATTGCGCCAGTCCTGCTCTTTTCAATCATCGCGCATGAATACGCCCACGGATACGCGGCGTTGAAGCAGGGGGATACGACGGCCTATAAACTTGGTCGCCTGACGTGGAATCCGATCAAGCACATCGACCTGTGGATGTCGATCATACTGCCGGCGATGCTGCTCTGGGCACATTTGCCAGTGCTGGCGGGAGCCAAGCCCGTTCCGATCAATCCGAGCAACTACCGCAACTACCGGCGTGGGGACATCATCGTCTCGCTGGCCGGCGTCGCGACGAACGTCGTCCTTGCGATCGCCTGTACGATTGCAGTGGCCGTCACGGGGCTCATCGGGCAGGCGATCCCCGCTGCGAGCGGCATCTGCAGCATTTTGCAGGCGATGGCGTGGTTTGGCATCTGGTTGAACCTGATCCTCGCCATGTTCAACCTCCTTCCGGTCCCGCCACTCGACGGGTCGCACGTCATGAAGTACCTCCTGCCGCCGGCGCTCGCGCAGCGATATCAGCAGATCGGATTCGCGGGCATCCTGATCGTGCTGCTGCTCCTGTATTACACCCCGGCTATTTCATACTGGCTGCTGCCTGCCTACCTCTCCACGTCGCTGCTCGAGAGCGGCGTGCGGAGTTTCGTGCTACTGCAGACGCCGCACTGGCTGCCCGCCGGAATGATCTGATGCCGCCGGAACTCATCGACGTGAGCGACGACCCGAGGCAACGGCGCGAGCCTGTCGTTGCGCGCGCGGGAGACGACGCGCCCCCGGCGTCGTTCGTCGTGGAGCTCGCCCATTTCAGCGGGCCGCTCGACCTGCTGCTCACGCTGTTGCGCGAAGAGCAGATCGACATCTACGACATTCCGATTGCCCGGATCGCCGAACAGTTCCTGGTGCGGATTCGGACGCTCCGGCTCGATGAGGCGGCCGAGTATCTCGAGATGGCCGCGCGGCTGCTGCGCATCAAGGCGCAGATGCTTCTGCCGCGGCATGAAGGCGCAGAGGCCTGGGACGATCCGCGCGCGGAGCTGGTCCGTCGCCTGCTCGAATACCAGCAGGTCCGCGAAGTGGTGGATGTCCTCGAGCGGCGTGCGGAGAGCCGGCGAAATCGGTTCGCCCGGACCGCGCCGGCCGCGCCGGAGCGCCTCGCGCCAGCGGGCCCCCTCTCGGCCGCGATGGCCGACCTGCTGGCCGCGGTCGACCGGCTGCTCCGGGCGTCGCGCGGCCCGGACATCCACGCGGTCATACCGCGTGCCCTTGACGTGGCGGGCGCACTGGCCGCGGCCCGCGCGCTCCTCGCCAGCCGGGCTCGGATCCGCTGGCGGGATCTGGTACGCGCGGGGGCCGAGCCGTGGGAGATCCTCTCCGTTCTGCTCGCGGTTCTCGAGCTCGCCCGCCTCGGCGAATGCGTCCTCCGCCAATCGCTGCCGTTCGGCGCGCTCGAGATCGTCGGCCTCGAAGCCGGCCCGGAGACGCTCGCCGGCAATTCGGATTCCGTTGGCGCTCCCGCCCTGCCGCCACTCGATCCGGCCACTGCCTATGACACCGCTGGCGCAGCTGCTTGAGGCCGCGCTCTTCGCGAGCGGAATGCCGGTCAGCGCCGAGGCGCTGGCTGCGCTCGATCCTGACGCGACCCCCGAATCGGTCGAAGCCGCACTCATTGAGCTGCGAGCGCAATACGACGATGGCGGCCACGGCATCGAGATCGTGGAAGCCGCCGGTGGCTGGCAGATCCTCACACGGCCGGAGTACACGGCGGCCATCGAGCGTGCGCAGATCGCATCGCGCCCGCACCGGCTTTCCGCGGCCGCGCTGGAGACGCTGGCGCTGATCGCCTACCGGCAGCCGATCACGCGCGCCGACATCGAGGAGATCCGCGGCGTGTCGGCGGGGTCGATCCTCAAGTCCCTGCTGGAGCGAGGGCTCGTGGACGTCATGGGCAAGGCGGACGCGCTGGGCCGTCCGCTGCTGTACGGGACGACACCGGCCTTTCTCGAGCATTTCGCCTTGCGCCATCTGGGTGAGCTGCCGCGCGCCGATGAGCTGGCGGTGGCTCTCCGTCCGGCGGTCGAGGCCGCGCCAGCTCCGGCATCGTGACACAGGGGCCGGACCGTGCATCGGCACCGTCCGGTGTTCGGGTGCAGCGCGCGCTCGCGCATGCGGGAATCGCCTCACGGCGCCGGGCCGACGATCTGGTGGCGGCCGGCCGGGTGCGCGTCAACGGGCGCGTCGCAGTCGTCGGCGAGACGGTGGACCCCGATCGCGATGAGATCACCGTTGATGGCACGCCCGTCGTCCGTCCCCGCGGCGAGACGTGGCTCGTGATGCACAAGCCGGCCGGCGTGCTGACGACGGCGCGCGACGAACGGGGCGCGACCCGCCGGACGGTCTTCGATCTCGTGCCGCCCGCGATGCGCCGCCCGGGCCTGCGGTACGTCGGGCGCCTGGACTACATGACGGAGGGTCTTCTGCTGCTGACCACCGACGGCGTCGCCGCTCATCGTCTGACGCATCCGAGCCACGCGGTCGCGCGCACCTACGTGGCCACCGTGCAGGGGAACGCCGTACTCGCGGCCCGCGAGTTCCGGCGCGGCATCCAGCTCGAGGACGGCATCGTGCGCCCGCGCGAGGTGACCGTGCAGCCGGCCGGGAATCGCCGGTGGGAGATCGAGCTCACGATCACCGAAGGCCGGACCCACGAAGTCCGCCGGGCGTGCGTGGCCGCGAATCTTCGCGTCGAGCGGTTGGTCCGCACGCGGTTCGGCCCCATCGAGCTGGGCACGCTGCCGGCAGGGGCCGTCCGGGCGCTGACCGCCGCGGAGCGCCGGCTCGTCGCGGCATCACAGTGACGGAACGTTCGGCAGCAGCCGTAGCGCAGGCTCCGGCAGTCGGCCCGGCGGATGTCGCGCTGGCGCAGTCCGTCATGCACGAGGTGGCCCGGCGCGTGGTGGGCCAGGAGTACATGGTCGAGCGGCTGCTCATCAGCCTCCTGACGGGCGGCCACGTGCTGCTCGAAGGAGTGCCGGGGCTCGCCAAGACACTGGCCGTGCGCACACTGGCCGAGACGATCCGGACGACGTTCTCGCGGATTCAGTTCACGCCGGACCTGCTGCCGGCGGATGTCATCGGCACCCAGGTGTACGATCAGTCCAACGGGCAGTTCTCGGTGAAGCGCGGACCGATCTTCGCGAACATCGTGCTGGCCGACGAGATCAACCGCGCCCCGGCGAAGGTCCAGGCCGCGCTGCTCGAAGCGATGCAGGAGAAGCAGGTCACGATCGGCGGGACGACGTATACGCTCGACGAGCCGTTTCTGGTGCTCGCGACCCAGAATCCGATCGAACAGGAGGGCACGTATCCGCTGCCCGAGGCCCAGGTCGATCGCTTCATGATGAAGTTGCGGGTCGGCTATCCCACGCGCGATGAAGAGAAAGAGATCATGCGCCGGATGTCGGGCGGAGTCGCCATTCCCGTGGACCGCGTGGCGTCGCCCGCCGCGATTCTCGAGGCCCGCCACCGCATCAGTGAGTTGTACATGGACGACCGCATCGTCGACTACATCGTGGAGATCGTGCACGTCACGCGGACGCCCGCCGACGCCGGACTGCAGGATCTGGCCTCACTGATCGAGTTCGGCGCGAGCCCTCGCGCCACCATCGCACTGGCTCAGGCGTCCCGGGCCCACGCGTTCCTCCGGGGGCGGAACTTCGTCACGCCGGACGATGTAAAGGCCATAGCGCCGGATGTTTTGCGCCATCGGATCCTGACGTCCTTCGAGGCGGAAGCCGAAGCCGTGTCCAGCGATCGTATCGTCCAGCGGATTCTGGGCGCGATAGAGAGTCCGTGAGCGGGGCGGCGCAACGGCCGCGCGCTTCCGCGGGAGCGGCGCTGGCGCCAGACGCGCCCGCGCTGGCCCGGATCACGCAGTCCGGTCCGTCGCCGCAGCGGATCTCGCAGCAGGCCGCCCGGCACCCTGGCGTCCTGCATGCGGGAGTTTCGCCAGCGGTCCTGCGGCAGGTGCGGCTACTGGAGGTTCGGACCCGGCGCCTCGTGAACTCGCTCTTCACCGGGGAGTACCGGTCGGTGTTCAAAGGGCAGGGCCTCGAGTTCGCGGAGGTGCGCGAATACCTCCCTGGTGACGAGGTGCGGGCGATCGATTGGAACGTCACCGCACGCATGGCCCGCCCGTTCGTGAAACGGTACGTCGAGGAGCGCGAGCTGACGATCCTGCTCGCCGTGGATCTTTCGGGCTCGGAGCGCTTCGGCACCGCCACACGGTTCAAGGCGGAGGCCGCGAGCGAGCTCGCGACGGTCCTCGCGATGTCGGCCGTCCGCAACAACGACCGGGTGGGAGCGGTGCTGTTCACCGATCGCATCGAACTGGTCGTGCCACCGCGCAAGGGACGCCGGCACGCCCTGCGCGTGATCCGTGAGTTGCTCGCACCGTCGCCGGCGCGATCCGGCACCGATCTCACCGGGGCGCTGGCGTATCTCACGCGGCTGCTCACGCACCGGACCATCGTGTTCGTCATGTCCGATTTCCAGGCCTCCGGCTACGACCGCCAGTTGTCGCTCCTCGGTCAGCGGCACGACGTGATCGCAGTGTCCGTCGAGGATCCGGGCGAACGCTCGCTGCCTGACGTCGGCCTCGTCCGGTTCGCCGACCCCGAGACCGGGGTGATCATCGACGTCGACACGAGTGCGCCGGGCGTGCGGTCGGCATATGCGCGCCGCACGGCTGATGAGCGGCTTGCTCGCCAGAAGCTCTTCCGGCAGTTGGCCATCGACGAGATCGTGATTGGCACGGACCGGGGTGTGGTCGAACCGCTGCTGACGTTCTTTCGCGGGCGAGAGACGCGCGCCCGGCGGCGGAGCGCGTGAGCGTGGAGTGCGTGAGCGTGGAGTGCGTGAGCGTGGAGTGCGTGAGCGTGGAGTGCGTGAGAGCCGGTCGCGGCCTGCGGCGCGCACCGCGCGTGCCGGCATTCGCGATCTCCGCGCTGCTGTTCTTTCCGCCAGCGCAGCCGCCCCGGCATCCGGCCCACCATACCGCTCCGCCGGCTGCAACGCAGACTGCGGAGCAGGTGGCGCCCCGGGCCGCACCGCCGGCGGCCGCCGCCGCGCGCCCGCCCGCGCGGGCCAGCGCCCGCATCACACCGGACACCGTGCGGATCGGGGAGCCGTTCCTGGTGGTGCTGCATGTCCGGGCCCCCAAGGGGGCGACGATCACGCTTCCCGCCGGCCCGGACTCGGGTGCTGCTGTCGAGGCCCTGGATCCCCGAGCGCTTGCGGTTGAATCCGATTCATCGTCCACGGATTACTCGGCGACCTATCGGCTCGCCGCGTGGGATCTCGGCCGGCAGCCGGTCGCGTTCGCCCCCGCCACGTTTCACGGCGCCGGAGCCGATGCTACCGTCCCGTTCGGCGACCTGACGATTCTCGTGAGGGCGACGGCGCCCGCGGACGCGGCGCATCGGATCCCGCGCGGCGCGCGGGCCCTGTTTGCGATGCCGCGAACGTGGTGGCCTCTCTGGCAGGTCGTCGTCGTCGTGCTGGGGACGGTGCTTTTCCTCTGGCTGCTCGTGCGGTGGTGGCGGCGGCGACCGCGCGCCGAAGCGCCGAGCGCGGACCCATTCGCCGATGCGACGCGCGAGTTCGGCACGCTGGACCGCATCGGCCTGCTGGATGCAGGCGAGCCCGGACGGTACGTGGCGCTCGCGATCGACATCACCCGCACCTATCTCGTGCGGCGGTTGGCGCCGGAGTCGATGGCCTTTACCTCGGCCGAGCTCATCGCCGCCGTGGCGGAGGATCGCCGGATTCCGCAGGCCCGTCTCCGGGGCCTGCTGGCGAAGAGCGATCGCGTGAAATTCGCACGCCAGTTGCTCTCCGTGGAGGAGGCGAAAGCGATGGGGACAGATGCACGCCGGCTCGTCGAGGAGGTCGAACAGCGTGTGGCTGCGGCGGCGGCGGCCGCCGCGGCGGCGGCCCGCACGACAGCGGCCTCCGCTCCGGAGGGGCACCGCGATTCTGCGTCCACCACGCGAGGACACGCCGCATGATCACGGCCCTCGCCAGCTCGGCGCTCACCTTCGGTGCGCCGTGGGTGCTGCTCGCGCTCGCGATCCTCCCGGCGTGGTGGATCTGGCGCAGCGGCCGCCGGCCGAACGCTGTCACGTTCTCGCGCGTATCGGCTCTCGCGGCGGGCCCGCGCACCGGCCGGATGCGCGCGCGCGTGCTGTTCGTCTTGCGAAATGCCGCGCTCGCGGGAGTGATCGTCGCGCTTGCCCGGCCACGATCCGGTGCACGCGCGGAGAGTGTCACGAGCGAGGGCATCAACATCGTGCTCGTGGTGGACCTGTCGAGCTCCATGCTCGCGCTGGACTTTCAACCCGACAACCGGCTGGAAGTGGCGAAAGCGACGATGAAGCGCTTCATCGCCGGGCGTACGGCCGACCGGATCGGCGTGGTGGCGTTCGCCGGCGAGGCACTCACGCAGGTGCCGCTGACGCTCGACTATCCGGTGGTCAATGCGGCCGTCGACAACCTGCAGGCCGGCCAGCTCGAGGACGGGACGGCGATCGGTACCGCCATCGCGACCGCCGCGAACCGCTTGCGGGCGGCGCCCGGCCCGTCGCGCGTCATGATTCTGCTGACGGACGGAGTGAACAATCGCGGGTCGATCGATCCGCGGACGGCGGCGCGCGCGGCCGCGGTGTTCGGCATCAGGATCTACACGATTGGGATCGGCTCGGAGGGTCTGGCGCCAGTGCCGGTCGGACGCGGCCTGTTCGGCCTCCGGTACGAGAACCGCGAGGTGCGCATCGACGAGCCGTTGTTGTCCGACATCGCGCGCGTCACCCACGCCCGGTTCTTTCGCGCCCGCGACGCGGATGCGCTCCGCCAGATCTACGAGCAGATCGATCACCTGGAGCGTGTGCCGGTCCGAACCCAGTCGTACGTCCGGTACGTCGAGCAGTTCCGATGGCCGCTGGCGTGCGCGATCGCGGCCCTGCTCCTCGAGCTCGGCCTCTTTGCCTGGCGAGGGCCGCTCATATGATCCAGGCGGGCGGCATCTCCCTGCAGGCGCTCGCGGTTTCCCAGCCGTGCCTGGAGAAGCCGCTGTGGCTCCTCCTTGCTATCGCCGCTCCGGCGCTCGTCGTGGCTTTGCTGGTGCGCCGGGCCCGGGACCGGAAACGCCGCCTCCGGCTGTTCGGCAACCCCGAAACGGTTGCCCGGCTGCTGCCCGCGAGTGGACCCCCGCCGACCGGACGACGTGTGTTTCTGCTGGGCGGCGCGGCGCTGTGCGTGGGAATCGCCATGGGCGGTCCACGCTGGGGCACGGAGCGGACGGCGATTCGTTCGTCGGGTGCCGATGTCGCGGTCGCGGTCGATGCGTCGCTGTCGATGCTCGCGCCGGATGCGCCGCCGAGCCGGCTGGAGCGTGCGAAGCAGGACGTGCGGCGCTTGCGCGCGCTGGCGCCGGGAGACCGCATGGCGCTCATCGCCTTCGCGGGGCGGAGCTACATCCTGACGCCGCTGACGATCGATGACGGCGCGATCGGGCTGTTTCTCGATAACCTCGACCCCTCGGTCGTCGGCCAGCCGGGAACGTCGATCTCCAGAGCCATCCGGCAGGGAACCGACCTGCTGCTCGCAACGCCGACCGCCGCGGATCGCGCCCTGATCATCCTGAGCGACGGCGAGGGCTTCGACGATGAGATGGACGTTCGCGCGGCGGCGGCGCACGCAGCGGAAGAGGGCATCAGCCTCGTTACGGTGGGCTACGGGACGGAGCACGGATCGACGATCCCGCTGCAGTCTGGCGGTGCAACGACGCTGAAGCGCGACGCATCGGGCGAGGTCGTCGTCACTCACTATATGCCCGACCTGCTGGCGGCCGCCGCGGAGGCGGGACACGGCACGTTCATCCCAGCGACAACCACGGACAAGGCGGCGAACATCCGCCGGGCCCTGAGCACACTACGCGTCACGCAGCGCGCCGTCGAGGAGGGTGAGGATCGGTCGCCGCGCTTTCAGATCTTTCTGGCCGTGGCGCTCCTCCTCCTGGCGATCGACACCCTTCTTGCGGATTCGCGCCGCGCTCCGCGCCGCGGCATCGCGTACTCGGCGGCCGGTGCGGCCCCAGCCTTGCTCGCGGCGCGAGCCAGCGCGATCGTCGCCATCGTCGTCATCATGCCGGGGCTGGCCCCGAATCCCGCGCCACGGGGACGATGGACGCCGCCGTACGCCGTGACGGCGACGCAATCGCAGATGCCGGCCGGCCAGGCCGCCAGCCAGGTGGCTAGCATGCGGCGCGCCATCAGCGCGGGCGACCGCTCGCTGCGTACGCTCTACAACTACGGCACGGCGCTCCTGGCATCCGATTCCGCGGATGCGGCGATCGCGGCTCTCACTCGGGTGACGGACGCTCGCGACCCGGACGTGCGATATCGCTCATGGTTCAACCTGGGACTCGCGCATTTGCGGCGCGGCTTGGCAGCGCCGGCGGACAGCGGGTCGTCGGAGCTCGACGCGGCCCTCGATGCCTACAAGCGGATCCTCCTTGACCGGCCGGCCGATGCGGATGCACGCTGGAACTACGAGCTGGCCCTCCGGCAACGGAAGGGAGGCGGGGGAGGTGGCGGAGGCGGGGGCTCGAACGATGCGCCGTCGAACACGCCCCCGCCGCCGCGTCCAAACGGCGGAGGTGCCGGCGCCCTCGGCCGGCGCCAGGCCGAAGAGCTGCTGAACAGTGCGGCGCGTGAAGAACGCGACGTCGAGGGCAAGGCGCTCCGCCAGAACCCCCCCGATATGCCGCCAGGGGACAAGGATTGGTAGCCGGGGCGATGGGGCTCGCGCTGCAGCTCGCGATTGTCGCGCGGGCGCCCCTCGATACGGCCAAGGGGGTGAACTTTCACGCGATGGTCGTCCCCGACACGGTCTACGTCGGGCAGCAGGCGACGTACCAGGTCGGCGTCTTCATCGACGATCAGCTTCGCGTCCGCCTCCGCCGCAACCCGGAGTTCGTTCCACCCGATCCGCAGGGGATGCTCGCCTACGAGCTGACGCCGGCAGCACAGGATCCCGCGACCCGACGCGTGGGACATCACGTGTTCGAGGTCCATGTCTTCGAGCGGGCGTTGTTCCCGCTGGCTCCCGGACGATACGAGGTGCCGAGCGCGCTCCTGGCGTATTCGCTTCCGCTGTCACTGAGTTTTTTCAGCAGGGAGGAGAATCATTCGCTGCTGGCCGAGAGTCTGGCGGTCGTGGTCCGAGCGCCGCCAGCCGAAGGCCGTCCCGCCGACTACCTCGGCGCCGTGGGCGACCTGCATCTCGCCGAGCACCTCGATTCGACCGCCGCGCGCGTCGGCGACCCCATGCGGTTCACGGTCAGCGTGGCCGGGCGCGGTGATGTGAACCTCTTTCCGCGTCCTGTCATCGGGGTGTCCTGGGCCTCGGCCGTCCCCGCGCAGGAGCGGGTGCGTCTCGACACGACCACGGATGAAGTGCGTGGCACGAAGGAGTTCGACTGGCTCGTGACGCCGCGCGACAGCGGACGTCTCGCCGTGCCCGCGATCCGCTACCCCTACTTCAATCCATATACGGAACGGTACGAGATCGCGCTGACTCGCCCCGACTCCGTTCGCGTTGCGCCCGGGCAGTTGGCCGCCGCCGACACGGCGAGGCTCGATGCCACGCCGCCTCTCGCCATCCGCCGCATCTACCGCGGCGTACCCCGAGGGCCCCTCTATCAGTCGCCGATCTTTCTGGCGATCGGCCTGGCCGGGCCGCTCCCCGCGCTCCTGTTGTCCGCGAGACGCCGGCCCCGGCGCCGCCCGGCGCGCTCCGTCCCGCCAGCGGAGACCTTGCGGCGGCTCGCCCACGACCAACCGCCGGCCGACGCCCGCACGATCCGCGGTGTGTTCGTGCAGGCCCTGAGCGCACGATTCACCCTGGGGCCGAACGTGCTCACGCACCCGGGGGCGCTCGCTCACACGTTACGCCGAGAGGGCGTCACACCGCGCACGGCCGAACGCGCGGAGAGCCTGCTGGCGGCGCTCGATCGCGCGTCGTTTGGCGGTGCGGTCACGAGCCGCGCCGGTGGCGAGAGTGCGGCCCGCGCGATCGGCGTGTACGACGCCGTCGTTTCAGAGGCCCGTCCGCCGGCGGCTCACGGTCGCAGCCGCCGCACCGGAGATCGCGCGCGCACGGCACCACCGGGCCGCACGACTGCGATCGTCCTGCTTGTCGCGGCCACCACGGCGACCGCCGCGTGGGGAAACGTGATCCAGCGCGATGCCTCGGCGACCGCCAGAAGGGAGTTCGCCGCGGGAGTGGCATCGTACGCTTCGGGTGACTACGCCTCGGCGGCCGCACAGTTTGCGGCGGTCACGCAACTCGTCCCTGGCGCACCGGACGGATGGGTGAACGCCGGAACGGCAGCGTGGGCAGCGGGCGATACCGCCGATGCCGTCGTGGGATGGCAGCGCGGAGGCCGCCTCGAACCGCAGGCCCGCGATGTCAGAGACCTTCTCGCCCTGGTGCGTGCACCACAGGACGGCCCAATCGCGCGTCTGCCGCGGGTGCCGGCTCCGTGGGCTGCCTGCATCTCGCTCCTGTTTTGGCTGGCTGCATGTGGAGTCGCCGCCTTGCGGATCGCCCGCGGCCGGCCTCCCTGGTCGGCCGGTGCCGCGATCGCCGCCGCGATCGCGATCGTCGCGGCATGGGGAAGTGTGCGCGCCAACGAGGAGGCAGCCGCCGCACATCTCGCGGTGGTTCGTCCTGGAGCCGCACTGCACGCCGCTCCCGCGCTCGATGCGGAGCGCGTTTCCCGTCTCGATGCTGGAGACGTGGCGCTGGTGCTGGCCACTCATGGCGTATGGTCGGAGGTCCAGCTCGACGGCGACCGGGACGGCTGGATCGCGACGGCGCAACTCACGTCGATCGCGCAGCGCGGGCCGGTCGCCTACTGAATCGCCCTGCTAGCGCAGGGCGCGTCGCATGGCTGTCCGACCGCGGCTACCTTACGTCCGTGCCGACCGTCGCCGTCCTCCCCGCAGACGTCGCCGACCAGATCGCGGCTGGTGAGGTCGTCGAGCGGCCCGCCTCAGCCGTCAAGGAGCTGATCGAAAATGCCCTTGATGCCGGAGCGTCGGCCGTCGATGTCGAGATCTTCGAGGGGGGCCGCGCCGGCGTGCGGGTGAGCGACGATGGCAGCGGCATGGATCGGGCCGATGCGCTTCTCGCCCTGCAGCGGCACGCGACATCCAAGATCCGCCGCGCCGAGGACCTGGTCGGCGTCCAGAGCTTCGGGTTCCGGGGCGAAGCGCTCCCTGCCATCGCGTCGGTCTCTCATCTCACACTGCACACGGCGGCGGAGCGAGGCCCCGGCACCGCGGTTCGAGTCGTCGGCGGCACGATCGAGCGAACAGAAGAGGCACCGCGCCAGCGCGGAACCACCGTCGACGTGACTCGCCTGTTTCAGAACGTGCCCGCGCGGCTCAAGTTCATGCGCAGCGCGCGCACCGAATGGCGCGCAGTGGCGGACGCGGTGACCGCGATCGCGCTGGCCCGGCCGTCCGTGCACATGACGCTGTCTCACGATGGCCGCCGGGTGATGACATTGCCCCCGGCACCGACGCTACGCGCTCGCATCGGCGCCGTGTGGGGAGCGGAGTACGCCGAGAGCCTCCTGGCCGTGCACGACACGCACAACGCCACGACGGTGACGGGGCTTGTGGAACGCCCAAGCGATGTGGGGACGCGGGCGCGGCGCATTCACATCGCGGTCAACGGACGTACCATCCGCGATGCCGGGCTGGTGCGCGCGGCAGAAGCGGCCTACCGGTCCACGATTCCGGCGGGACTTCGCCCATCCCTGATGCTCGAGCTCACCATCCCGGCCGATGCGGTCGATGTGAACGTTCATCCGGCGAAGGCGGAGGTACGATTCCGCGAGCGGTGGCCCACCGAGCGTGCCGTTGAAGGCGCGGTGCGCCGGGCACTCGGCGTGCTCTCGAGCGCCGCCGCGGTCGGCCCCCGCGTCTGGAACGGCGGCGGGGCGGGGGCAGGCCTCGGCGCCCCGGCCTACGAGGCGGGTCCGTGGAACGGCGTTCCTCCCGACGGCGGCAACGGGTCCAACGGAGACTACGACCCGCGCGGTGCGCCCAACGGAGTCGGCGCCGAGATCCTGCGCGCGCTTGCCAGCCGCGGCGATCCGCTTTTCGAGGCAGCCGATGCCGCAGGTGCCGGCGCGGCGGACGCGTCGCGGGGAGAGGCGGCCACCGAGATCGCCGTGCCACCACTCGTGCAGCTTCGCCGGACGTACCTGATGTTCGAGCACGCCGAGGGCGTGGTGCTGATCGACCAGCACTCGGCGCATGAGCGCGTGCTGTACGAGCGATTCATGGGCGCCCTCGAGGGCGGCAGTATGGCGTCGCAGCACCTGCTCTTTCCGTTGACCTTGCACCTGAGCGCTGCGGCGGCGGATGCGTTCGACACCCACCGCGCATTGTTCAGCCGCTTGGGCTTCGAGGCCGAGGGATTTGGTGGACATACCGTGGTCGTGCACTCGGTTCCCTCACCGCATCCGCGATTCGATGCCGAGCGATGCCTGCGCGAGACGCTCGACGCGCTGACGGGTGATCGCCAGCCCGGAACCGCGGCCCGGCACGAGCGGCTCGCTGCGACGATTGCGTGCAAGGCGGCGATCAAGGCCGGGGAGGAGCTGTCACCCGGCGAGATGCGGTCGCTCTTCGTTGCGCTGGCGCGGACCACGCTGCCCGCCCACGATGTGCACGGCCGGTCGACCGTCGTGCGGCTCCCGTGGGAGGAGCTCGAACGCCGGTTCGGGCGCCGGTAGCGGACGCCCGGTATGAACGACGGAGTAGCCGGCATGTCCGCGGCCGAGCGTTCCGGAGTCAAGACCCGGCCGGAGCTGCTCGTGATCTGCGGGCCGACCGCCGCGGGCAAGACCGCCCTGGCCGTAACGCTGGCCGGTGAGGTGGATCTGGTCGTGGTCAATGCCGACTCGCGCCAGATTTATCGTGGATTCGACATCGGTACCGCGAAGCCGACGACGGCCGAGCGCCAGCGCGCGCCCCATCGGTGCCTCGACCTCGCCGAGCCGGAGACCCGGTTTACGGCGTACGCGTGGGCGGCGGAGGCAGAGGAAGCGATTGCGGGTGCGCACCGCGATGGCCGGATACCGGTGGTCGTGGGCGGCGCCGGATTCTACATTCGGGCCCTCGTGCATCCAGTATCGGCCGAGGCGCGCGCGGGAACGGAGCGATACTCTGCGCATTACATCGTGACCGACCCGGGCCCGGTGCTCCGGGAGCGGATCGCGGAACGCGCCGCGCGCATGCTGGACAGCGGATGGGCCGAGGAGGTCGCGTCGCTGGCGATGCATGTGCCGCATGATGCCCCGGCGTGGCAGGCGAGCGGGTACGCGGCGATCCGGGAGTATGTCGCCGGCGCGCTCTCACGTGATGCCGCGCTGGCGCGGGTGGTGATTGCGACACGGCAGTATGCCAAGCGCCAGCGCACCTGGTTCCGCCACCAGCTTCCGGCGCACCGGACGACGCGGCTTGATCCGGATGGCTCGAGCGGGGTGCGGGCCGCGGCGGCGTGGCTGCGGGACCACAGCGGCGATTACAAGCCGCGCACGACGCGATCCAGGGAGCGTGTACCAGCGTGAAGATCGGAATTACGTGTTACCCCACGTACGGCGGCTCGGGTGCCGTTGCCACGGAGCTGGGCGTGTCGCTCGCCACTCGCGGGCACGAGGTGCACTTCATCACCTACCAGTATCCGTTCCGGCTCCCCGCCTTCCAGCCGGGCATCTACTTCCATGAGGTGGATGTGGGCCGGTATCCGCTGTTCGAATATCCGCCGTACGATCTCGCGCTCGCGGTCCGCATGCACGAGGTCGTGCTGCGCCACCATCTGGACCTGTTGCATCTGCACTATGCGATTCCGCACGCGACGAGCGCGTGGATCGCGCGCGAGATGCTGCGCGAGACGGGCTCCGACGTGCGGCTGATCACGACCCTGCATGGGACTGATATCACGATCGTGGGGCAGGATCCGTCGTTCCATGCGATCACCAAGTTCTCGATCGAGAAGTCCGACCGCCTGACGGCGGTCTCCGAATACCTGCGCCGGGAGACGCACACCGCGTTCGGGTGCTCGGCGTGCGACGTCCAGGTGATTCCGAACTTCATCAACCCGCGCGTGTTCGACCGGACGCGATACCCGCCTGTTCTGGGAAGTGCCGCCGGTGCGCGGGCGGTGCTGATCCACATTTCCAACTTCCGCCCCGTCAAGCGTGTCCGGGACGTCATCCGCATTTTCGCCAAGGTGCGCGAGAGGATCCCGAGCGTGCTTGTCCTGGTCGGCGACGGACCGGACCGCGTGCATGCCGAGGATGAGGCGCACCAGTTGGGGGTGGAGGCCGACGTGTCGTTTCTCGGAAAGCTCGAATCCGTCGCGCCACTGCTGGCCGCCGCCGACCTGTTCCTCTTGCCGAGCCAGACTGAATCGTTCGGGCTGAGCGCGCTGGAGGCCTTGGCGACGGGCGTGCCTGTGGTAGCGTCTCGTGTGGGCGGGCTGCCCGAGGTGGTGCGTGATGGCGAGACCGGCATGCTGTGTCCAGCCGGCGATGCCGACGCGATGGCGCAAGCAGCCATAGGCATTCTGGGCGACCGGGACCGGTGGGCAGCGATGAGCGAACTGGCGGCGCGGGACGCGCGGGAGCGGTTCTCAGAGGACGAGATCGTGGGGCAGTACGAGGCGCTGTACCGCAGCGCCTGACGCCGCGCGCGGCCGGCGGTCGACTGCGCTCCGGGTCAGTGGCTACTTTGTTGGGCCATGACTCCATTCCAGGCGTTCGTTCTCGGGCTGTTGCAGGGGCTTGCCGAGTTCCTGCCGATCAGCAGTTCAGCGCATCTCACGCTCGCGCCGTGGCTCCTCGGCTGGAAGGACCCGGGCCTCTCATTCGACGTGGCGCTGCACCTCGGCACCCTGGTGGCGGTACTGTGGTATTTCCGTGCCGAATGGACCCGGCTCGGCCGGGCGGCGATGGCGGTCGCGAGCCAGGGGGGCCGGTTGCTGACGCCCGACCAGTGGGAGCTCGGACTGCTCGTTGTGGCGACAATTCCCGGCGGCCTGGCCGGCCTGGCACTCGAGAGCAAGGCCGACGAGGCGTTCCGTGCCCCGGCACTCGTGGCGGGCGCGCTGATCGCCATGGGGATCATTCTGTGGGCCGTAGACCGGTGGGCGGCGACTGGCCGAACGATCCCCATGCTGACGTGGCGCGACGCGATCGCGATCGGGATCGCGCAGGCATTCGCGCTCGTCCCGGGTGTGTCGCGGTCGGGCGCCACGATTACCGCGGGGCGCGCACTCCGGCTCAATCGGGACAGCGCCGCTGTGTTCAGCTTTCTGATGAGCATGCCCATCATCGCGGCCGCCGCACTGCTCAAGCTCCCACACGTCGTGCGGGAGGGGATCACGCTGCCACTCGTGATCGGCGTGGTGACCGCGGCCGTCAGTGGCTGGGTCGCCATCGCGATCGTGTTGCGCTACGTCAAGAGCCACAGCTACGGCGCATTTGCGATCTATCGCGTGGTGGCCGGCGTGGCCGTGCTGGCCGTGATCGTCCACCGGGCATCGCATGGCTGACGCCCGCCGGCAGGCACCAACAGCCGAACGGCGTGCCGCGGATGAGGCGCCGGCGCCTGTCAGCACTGGGGCGCCGGGTGCGGAATGGCGCTACGACGGGGCGAGTGCGGAAGAGATCCGGCGCAGGCTGGGCGTCCCTCTGGTCGCCCTGTATCGCAGTCTTCCCTCGACCATGGACGTCGCGCACGCGCTTGCGGCCGAGGGTGCGCGCGCCGGCACAGTCGTGCTGGCGGATCATCAGACGGCCGGACGGGGCCGGGCCGGCCGATCGTGGCAATCGGAGGCGGGTGCCGGGATCTGGCTCACCCTTATTGAGCGGCCGCAGGACGCTCGCGCGGTCGAGGTACTGGCTCTCCGCGCCGGGCTTCGAGCCGCGCTCGCGCTCGATCGCTATGCGGGTGGGGTCATCGGGCTCAAATGGCCCAATGATCTTTATCTCTGTGGGCGCAAACTGGCGGGCGTGCTGATCGAAGCCCGGTGGCAGGATGGCGCCCCCACGTGGGTCGCGATCGGAATCGGCATCAACGTGCGCGTTCCCGCGTCGCTCCGCGTGGATGCGGCCGGCCTGCAGCCGGGTGTAAACCGCACCGACATCCTTGCCGCCGTCATCCCCGGGCTGCGCGCCGCAGCGGCCATGCGCGGTCTGCTGGCGGCCGACGAGCTGGAGGAATTCGCGCGGCGCGACATCGCCCGGGGGCGGGCGTGCACGGCGCCCGGGGCCGGCCGCGTCGAAGGCGTGGCGGCGACCGGTGAAATCGTGATTCTCGACCAGGGCGTTGCCCGCAGCTATCGGTCCGGCTCACTCGTACTGGCCGGCGAACTGGAAGGCCCATGATACTCGTATTCGATGTCGGCAATACGGAAACGACAGTTGGGTTGTATGCGGCGGACGCCCTCGAATCCCACTGGCGCCTCACCACGATTCCGGAGCGCACGCCTGACGAATTGATGTTGATGATCCTGCAGTTGCTCGCGGTGCGCGGCGTAGCGCCGGCGGCGGTGCAGGGGACCGCGCTCGGATCGGTCGTGCCGGCCGTGACGGGCCCGTTGAGCGAGGCGTGCGCCCAGTGTTTCGGCCGTCCGCCGATCATCGTCGACGCGGCCGCCCCGCTCCCGATTCGCCTCGAGGTCGAAGAACCGTTGACGGTTGGTGCGGACCGGATCATCAACACATTGGCGGCGAGCCGTCTGTACAGGCGCGACACGGTGGTGGTGGACCTCGGCACCGCGACGACGTTCGACTGCATCACGGCGGACGGCGTATTTCTGGGCGGGGTCATCGCACCGGGGGTGCGGACCTCGGCGGAGACCCTCTTTCGCAGGACATCGAAGCTGCCGGCGACGGAGCTGCGAGCGCCCGCCCAGGTGATCGGCACGCGGACCGAGGAGTGTATCCGTGCTGGTGTGGTGTACGGGGCAGCGGATGCGGTCGACGGGATCGTCCGGCGGATCCTCAAGGCCTGGCCTCGTCCCGGGACACCGCTGGTGGTCGCCACCGGGGGTCTGGCCGAGACGATCCGCCCGTTCGCCGAGACGATCGAAGTCGTGGCGCCTCATCTGACGCTGGACGGCCTCCGAATGGCGTACGACCTCATCAATAACGCCGACCGCTCCTAGGAGGCGTGAGCTGGGGCGGGGCCCGCGAACCGTCGGCGGCCTGGCTCTGAGCCGGGTCCCGCCCGGTGATGCCGCGCCCGCGCGTACGGGCACCCGCGTGGGGGGGGGCGCCCTTGATTCCCGCCCCGCGCCTGGGTAGCTTGCTGGCTCGTTAGCACTCACATGCCTAGAGTGCTAACAGGCACATTGACCCTGATTTACTGACCTACTGCCGGAGAGACGTCGTTATGGCCACCAAGAGTGCGGCGGGTGCAAAAGTGAGCCCGCTGGCCGATCGAGTTGTCGTGAAGCCGTTGGAAGAGGCGGAGCAGATGCGCGGCGGGTTGTACATCCCGGACACTGCGAAAGAGAAGCCGCAGCAGGGTGAGATCCTCGCCGTGGGTCCTGGCCGGTACGAGGATGGCAAGCGGATTCCGCCCGACGTGAAGGTGGGCGACAAGGTGCTGTACGGGAAATACAGCGGCACCGAAGTCACGCTGGACGGGGACCAGGTGCTCATTCTCCGTGAGTCGGACGTGCTCGCGGTGATCGGATAAGCGCGATCAGCGCAGCGCGGGCCGGCGATCTCGTCCCGCTCGTGTAATTCCACCAATACGACCAACAGGAAACTGACCGATGGCTAGCAAGGAACTGTATTTCAATACCGAGGCTCGGGCGGCGCTCAAGCGCGGCATCGACCAACTCGCCGAGGCGGTCAAGGTGACGCTCGGCCCCAAGGGACGGAACGTCGTCATCGACAAGAAATTCGGCGCTCCGACCGTGACCAAGGACGGCGTCACGGTAGCGAAGGAGATCGAGCTGTCGGATCCGCTCGAGAACATGGGTGCGCAGATGGTGAAGGAAGTCGCCACCAAGACGTCGGACCTCGCGGGCGACGGCACCACGACGGCGACGGTGCTGGCGCAGGCGATCTTCCGTGAAGGGCTCAAGAACGTCACGGCTGGCGTCAACCCGATGGCGCTCAAGCGCGGCATCGACAAGGCCGTCACCGTCGTCATCGAAGAGCTGAAGAAGATCAGCGTGCCGACCGCCGGCAAGAAGGAGATCGCGCAGGTCGGCAGCATCTCGGCCAACAACGACGCCGAGATCGGCAACCTGATCGCGGAAGCGATGGAGAAGGTCGGGAAAGACGGCGTCATCACCGTCGAAGAGGCCAAGGGCCTCGAGACGACGCTGGAGACGGTCGAGGGCATGCAGTTCGACCGCGGCTATCTCTCGCCGTACTTCGTCACCGATCCGGAGAAGATGGAAGCCGTGATCGAGGACGGATACATCCTGATCCACGACAAGAAGATCTCGTCGATGAAGGACCTCCTCCCGATTCTCGAGAAGGTCGCGCAGCTGGGCAAGCCGCTGCTGATCATCGCCGAGGACATCGAGGGTGAGGCGCTCGCGACGCTGGTGGTCAACAAGCTGCGCGGCACGCTGCGCGTGTGCGCGGTCAAGGCCCCGGGCTTCGGCGATCGCCGTAAGGCGATGCTGCAGGACGTCGCGGTGCTGACGAACGGCCAGGTGATCTCGGAGGAAGTCGGCTTCAAGCTCGAGAACGCGGTGGTCACCGATCTCGGCCGCGCGAAGCGGATCGTGGTCGACAAGGACAACACGACGATCATCGACGGCGCCGGGGACTCGGACAAGATCCAGGGCCGGATCAAGGAGATCCGTTCCGCGGTCGAGAAGTCCACGTCCGACTACGACAAGGAGAAGCTCCAGGAGCGGCTGGCGAAGCTTGCCGGCGGCGTGGCAGTGATCAATGTCGGGGCCGCGACCGAATCCGAGATGAAGGAGAAGAAGGCGCGTGTCGAAGACGCGCTGCATGCGACCCGCGCAGCCGTGGAAGAGGGGATCGTCCCCGGCGGCGGTGTGGCCTTCGTGCGGTGCCAGGGCGCCCTCAAGACGTTCAAGACAGGTGATGTGGACGAGCAGATCGGCGTTGACATCATTCGCAAGGCGATCGAGGAGCCGATCCGCATGATCGTTCAGAACGCGGGCGGTGAAGGCTCGATCGTGATCGAGAAAGTCCGTGCCTCGAAGGACAGCGCGTTCGGTTACAATGCGCTGACCGACACGTACGAGAACCTCGTACAGGCCGGCGTCATCGATCCGACCAAGGTGACCCGGACGGCGCTGCAGAATGCCGCGTCGATCGCCGGATTGCTTCTGACAACCGAAGCCCTGATCGCCGAGAAGAAGGAAGACAAGCCCGCGGCGGCCGGTGGGCCGCCGGGTGGCGGCATGGGCGGGATGTACTAGGAACCGGCAAGGAACGTCGTGAAGAAGCCGGTCCGCGAATCAGCGGGCCGGCTTCTTCATTTGGCTCCCGGCGGAGGTGGTGGCCCGGCGATGCACGGCGGTCAGGTAGCGGCGGCCCGCATCGGTGAGCGCCACGGTGCGCCGCGCCATCTGGCGCTCCGCCACTTCCAGGAACTTGGGCAGTGCAAAGGTCGCAAAGGGCTCTTCGGCTCCCCACGCGAACGCCGGAATCACCTTGGGTGCGAGACCCGGCGGGAAGATATTGGCGCCCGCCCCCATCACCGTGCCGGTCGTGAGGCGCGTGCCGATGCCGGTCCGGGCGTAGTCGCCGAGGAAGGATCCGAGGAACGTCTCGCCCGTGTTGCGCGTGCCCTCGGGCGTCCACAGTTGTACGGCGCCGTAGGTGTTTTTCAGGTTGCTCGTGATCGTGCCCGCGCCGAGGTTGACCCAGCGGCCAAGGTACGAATGCCCGACGAATCCATCGTGCGATTTGTTGGAGCACCCCATGATGATGGACATGATGAGTTCACCGTGCACTTTGCAGCGCTCGCCGATCGATGACGCCGCGATGCGGTCGCCGGCGACCACGGACCCTTCGCCGATCGCGCACGGGCCGACCACGCGAGTGAAGGCCAGCACGCGCGCGGCACGCCGCACGAGGATGGGCCCGGCAGTCACATCGAACACCGTGTACGGCTCGATGACGGCGTCGCGTTCGACATAGAGGCGGTCCCGTGGTCCGATCACGGTTGCCGTACCGAGTCCCTCGCGGCCAATGCCCGCGGCCGCAGCCAGCGCGGCCACATCCGCAGTGAGCTGGGCCGGCAGATCGCGGATATAGCCCCAGATGTCATCCACCCAGCGGCCGGGCAGGGTCGCCCGGCTGCCGTTGCCCGGAGCCAGCGTGTCGAGCGCCGTATGCCCGCCCGCGCACGATGCGGGATCGAGAGCGGTGGCCAGCCGCAAAGCGGCAACCCGGCCGTCACATACCCAGACATCACCGCTCGGTGCCGGACCGAGTGCCGGGATGCATCGCGAGTTGGCGAGGAGGGCCCCCGCGGGGATGACGCCTGTCACCGCTGGTGGCGCGTCGAACTCGCTGAAGTCGCGGAGATGGTCGGCCACGACCGATCCGGTCACGGCCTCGCCGCACAGGTGCGCCCAGCGCTCCCTCGTGATCAGCGCGCCCGCGCACAGCTCGGAGACCGGACGCGTCAGCGCAAACGGTTCGAAGCTGCGTGCACGTGCGTCGTCGTAGAGATAGAGAGGCATCGGGCTCGGAGGGTGAGTCGCGGAGTTACGCTGGCCGGCCGGCGAGCCAGCCGGGCAGGGATTCGACGAGGGCTTTGAGATCGGCCGATCGTTCGATCGTGGTGACGACCGTGAGCCCCTCCCGCGTAACCACCACGAGATCCGATACGCCGTAGAGCACGACGGCGCCACGCTCCGCGTGGACGACGTTGCCCCGGGCGTCCTTCGTGTAGACGGGGCCGTACACGGCGTTGCCTGCCGCATCCAGCGCGCGGGTGCGCGCCAGCGCAGCCCACGTGCCGACGTCATCCCAGCCGAAATCCCCCGGGATGACGAGCACCCGCGAGCTGCGCTCGAGGAGTCCGACATCGATGGACACCGGCTGCACCGCGGCAAAGAACGTCCGCGCGCCGATCTCGCGATTGCGGGTGCCGTGGCGCGCGGTGCGGAGCGCGGGCGCGACCTCGGGCGTGTGGCGCTCCAGCTCATCCAGAAAATCGCCAGCCTGCCACACGAAGATACCGGAGTTCCACAGGCAGCCGTCGGCTACCATCTCCGCGGCGCGTGCCCGGTTCGGCTTCTCGACGAACCGGTCCGCGGCGTACACTCCGCCCGCCACCGCCGGCCCGCGGCGGATGTAGCCGTAGCCGGGGTCCGGACGGCTCGGGACGATGCCGATGGTAACCAGGCTGTGATGTTCACGCGCAACCTCCGCGGCGTGCGACAGTGCCGCACGGAACTTGTCCTCGTCGGCGACGGCCCAGTCGGCGTGCACGCAGAGCATCACGGCGTCGCGACCTGCCCGCTGCTCGATCTGGACCGCGGCCCACGCCAGCGCGGCGGCCGTTCCGGCGGGGACGGGCTCCGCGAGCAGGTTCGCGGCGGGGACGCCGAATGGAGCGCTGGCCGCGGCGATGGCCGGCACCAGGGCCTCGTTGGTCAGGACGAGCGTGCGATCGCCCGGAACCAGCGGCTGCAGGCGTCGCAACGTGTCGTGCAGCAGCGACTGGTCCCCCGCGAGCGGCAGGAGTTGCTTGGGGCGTTCCGGGGTGCTGATCGGCCAGAAGCGCGAACCCACGCCGCCGGCGAGGATCACGGCCCAGCGGGCCACGACGTCAGCTGGCGTCGATTCCCCCGGAGTCATGCGAAATGCCGGCCAACTCCGCCGCTCGCGCGTACAGTTTCTTCGGACTGAACGGCTTGGTCATGAACTCGGTCGCGCCGAGCCGCAACGCCAGCCGGTGCTGCTGCTCCTGGCCGGCCGCCGTGAGGATGATGCAGGGCAGTGACATCCACTGCGGGCTGCCCCGGATCTCCGCCAGGACATCGAGCCCGCTGAGGTGCGGCATCATCAGATCGAGCAGCACGAGCCGGATATCCGGCTCGCGGCGCAATACCTCCAGCGCCTCGCGACCATCGTAGGCGAGCGTCACCCGGAACGGACCCTGTTCCAGCTTCATCTTGATGATTCGCCCGATGTGCGGCTCGTCGTCCGCAACCAGGGCGTGGATCGCTTCCATCGCGGGCGGAGGGCGCGTCCGTTACACTAGCGAGGCGATGTGCTCGCGATTGCGGCGCAGCTCGAAGAGGAGCTGGCCGATATTGGCGGTGGCCTGCACCAGCACGAGCAGAACGGCGTCGTCCGACAATACGGAAACGATCGCCAGGCCGTGCGGATGCTCCAGCACCGCCGTCGTCAGCGTCCCGCGCCGGGCCGCAGCACCAAATTCGTCGGCCGCGCTGATGATCGCGGGCACATGGGCCGCGACCTCTTCGGGCGCGAGGTCGGCAACGTTCTGGCTGTCGATCAGCAGCCCATCGCGGCCGAGGATCACGGCGGCATCAACGCCGTCGCGCTGGCGAATGGCTGCCACGAGGTCGCGGATGGTGGGCATGGCACTCCCGGGCAAGTGGGTGCGAAGCTAGGGCGCGCCGATAGCGAAGTCAAGCCGTGAGAACAGCTTGCACGGCGCTGCGCACACGGGTAACGTACCCGCATCTCCTCCATGTTCATGCCGCCCGCCGGCCACTCCATCCGCCAGCGCTCCAGGGCCGCCGGCCTTGCGGCGGCGATCGCTTTGGCGATCGCCGGCGCGGGATGCGGCTATTCGAATCCCAACCCGATCGTCGATATCGCGGTCGACACGCTGGTCGCGTTCGCAATGAACGGGTCTCCCGCCGCCGAGCCGTCGGGATTCGATCTGTTCTCCCAGAGCATGGTCACCATCGACAACAACCTGTCGTTCGACGTGGCGTTCGACGTGGATTCCGCCACCAGACGTGCCCTGGTGTATCCCGTGGCCCTCGTGTCCAACGGTTTCATCACGACCCGGCACGTCGGGCTCCAGCGGATCCACATCCCGTACGATTCCGCGACGTATGGACTCCGCACCGGCTATGTCTTCGACTCTGCCTATGTTCTTGCACCCGGGCAGGCGCTGTACGTAGTGACGAATCCCGTGGCCTGCGAGGCCGACCCGAATCCGTCGCTGTACGGAAAACTGGTCGTCGACAGCGTCAACACGCTGGACCGGACGATTCATTTTCGGGCGACTGTCGATCCAAACTGCGGCTTTCGGGATTTCTTGCCCGGCATCCCCGCCTTTTAGCGCCGTCCGGCGCCCCGACCCGTGCACGACCTTCGTCTGTTGCGAGAGCGGCCCGGCGAGTTGCGGGAAGCGCTGCGCCGGCGGGGCATGCTCGACACGACGGGTCCGGAGGTCGATCGCGCCGAGGCGCTCGAGCGCCAGCGGCGCACGTGCATTCACGCGGCTGAGGAGAAGCGGGCCGAAGCCAACGCGCTCACACAGGAAGTGCGCCGGCACAAGCAGGCGCAGTTGGATGCCACCGGCCTGATCGAGCGCGGACGCGTCCTTGGCGCGGAGCTGGACCGGCTGGAGGAAGAACGCGCGGCCACCGAGGCGGCGTTCACGGCGCTGGCTCTCGAGTTCCCCAACATCACGCTGCCCGATGTCCCGGCGGGTGGAGAGACGGCCAATGTCGTCATCCGCAGCTGGGGCACGCCGCGGCCAGCCGACGGTCTTCGACCGCACTGGGACATCGCGGGACCGGACGGGTTGGGCATCCTCGACCTGGCCAGAGGCGCGAAGGTCGCCGGCTCCGGCTTCGTGGCCTTTCGCGGACTCGGCGCCCGGCTCGTGCGTTCGCTCATGACACTCATGATCGACCTTCACACGCGCGAGCATGGTTACGAGGAGGTGTGGATCCCGTTCGTCGTGAACCGCGCGTCGATGACCGGCACCGCCCAATTTCCCAAGTTCGAGGAAGAGCAGTATGGCATCGCGGGCGACGATCTCTTTCTCATCCCGACCGCCGAAGTACCCGTCACGAATCTCTATCGGGACGAGATCCTGGATGCGGCGGCGCTGCCGCGCGGCTTCGTCACCTATTCTCCGTGCTTCCGCCGAGAGGCGGGCGCACATGGCAAGGACACGCGCGGCCTCCTGCGCCTCCACCAGTTCGACAAGGTCGAGCTGGTCCGCTATTGCGCGCCCGACGAATCACCGGCACAACTCGAACTGATGACTGGGCACGCCGAGGCGGTCCTCCAGCGCCTCGGACTGCCGTACCGTGTCGTCCTGCTCGCGGCGGGCGACACGGGGTTCGCCGCCGCGAAGACGTACGACCTCGAGGTCTGGGCGCCAGGCGTCGGCCGATGGCTCGAGGTGTCGTCCTGCAGCACGTGCACCGATTTCCAGGCGCGGCGCGCGAATATCCGCTTCCGGCCAGGTGGCGCGGCCAAGCCGGCATTCGCGCACACGCTGAACGGATCGGCGATCGCCTTTCCGCGGTTGATCGCGGCGCTGATCGAGCACTATCAGGAACCGGGTGGCGGCGTGCGCGTGCCGGACGCCTTGCGGCCGGCCATGGGCGCCGACCGGCTCGGCTAGCGCGAGCGCCAGTCCATGCCGCGCCGTGCGCCGGCCATCCTGCTGGTCGTCGGCTTCTCCGTTCTCCTGGGCTGGTACGCGATCTATACCCAGCGAGTCATCGCTGAGCTGCGCCGCGAGGCGTCGCGATCCGGCCTGATGTCGGCCCGGGTCTTCCGCGCGCTCAGCGACCCATCGGAGGGCGCGAGCACGGCGGCTCTCCTCGATCTCGCGCAACACATCCGGGAGATCGGCGTGCCGGTGATCGTCACCGATCCGCACGGCGTGCCGCGCGATACGGCGAATCTGCCGTTCGTCGCGCGCCTCGACAGTCCCGAAATGCGCGACTACGTCCGTGAGCTGGACGCGCAAAACCCGCCAGTCATTGAGCCTGCCGTCGGGATCGTGCATTTCGGGAACACGCCGCTCGTCCGCGGATTGCGAGTCATCCCGGTTCTGCAAGGCATTCTCCTCGCGTTCCTCATCGCGTTCGGTGTCTTCACGCTCCGCACACGCGCGCACGTCGATCGCGAGAAGGTCTGGGCCGGGATGGCTCGGGAATCGGCCCACCAGCTCGGCACTCCGCTCTCCAGTCTCAGTGGATGGCTCGAGCTGCTCCGCGAGCGCGCGCCGGGCGGCCCCGCGGCGGCAGTGCTCGATCACATGCAGAGTGACCTCGACCGGCTCGACCGCGTCGCGCACCGGTTCGAGCGGATCGGCCGCCCGTCACGCGCGCAGCCGGTCGAGGCCGGAGAGCTGGTCGAACGGGTCGCCGCGTATTTCCGCGCGCGCGTCCCGTCGCTCGCGCACACGGTCACGATCACGACCCAACTGGCCGACGGCCCCCTCCAGGTGGAAGGCGACGCGGTGCTGCTCGAATGGGCCGTGGAAGCCCTGACCAAGAATGCGATCGACGCGCTCGCCGGACGCGGCGGGCATGTCACGCTCTCGGCCGAACCCGTGCCCGAAGGCGGCGTCCGCCTCCGGGTGGCGGACGACGGTCCAGGTGTCGCACGCGAGCTGCGCAAGGATGTGTTCCGTCCCGGATTCTCGACCAAGGCCAGAGGGTGGGGCATCGGCCTTTCCCTCGCGCGACGGATCGTCGAGGACAATCACGGCGGGCGGCTGGTGCTCGTGCCGGCGGACCGCGGAGCGACGTTCGACATTATCTTGCCCTGATGCCGGCTTCCGTCGCGCCCGATCGCGCGTCCGCACTCCTCGGAGCCCTCAATCCGGCGCAGCGCACCGCGGTCGAGTACGGCGATGGTCCGCTGCTGGTGCTGGCGGGTGCGGGCTCTGGCAAGACCCGGGTGCTGACGCTCCGCATCGTGCGGATGATCCAGGAGCGCGGCATCGACCCCGCCCACATCCTCGCCGTGACGTTCACGAACAAGGCGGCCGGCGAGATGCGCGAGCGGCTCGCTGACCTGCTCGGCGAACAACCGGCCGGCATGTGGATGGGCACGTTCCACGCGACCGGCGCGCGCCTACTGCGCTCCAATGCCGCGCTCGTGGGGCGATCGCCCAATTTCACGATTTACGACGAAGAGGACACGCTCGGCATCGTGAAGCGAGTGATGGAAACCAAGGGGATCCTGCCGCGGGATTGGACACCCAAGGCGATCCACGGGGCGATCTCGGATGCAATGAACTCGCTCGTGGCGCCGGACGAGTACGCGCGGCTGGCGCACGATCCGCTGAGCCGGGCGGCCGCGCTCGTCTATACCGACCTCGAAGGCGCGCTCCGCGCGCACAACGCCGTGACGTTCGATGGACTGCTCACGCTGCCCGTGCGGTTGCTGACCGAGCATGCCGGCCGGCGTACCGCGTATCAGGAGCGTTTCCGCTACATCCTCGTCGATGAGTACCAGGACACGAACCGCGCGCAATACACGCTCGTCAAACTGCTCGGCGCCCACGGCAACGTGACCGTCGTCGGCGACGACGATCAGGTCGTCTATCAGTGGCGCGGAGCCGACATCCGCAACATCCTGGATTTCGAGCGCGATTTTCCGCACGCGGCGGTCGTGCGCCTGGAGGAGAATTATCGGTCCACAGGCCGCATCCTGGAGCTGGCCAACGCGGTCATCTCGGCCAACACGCAGCGGATGGGGAAGACGCTGCGATCGACCAAGGAGATGGGAGAGCGCGCGGTCGCAGTGCGCTCGCTCGATGAGCGCGACGAGGCCGCGTGGGTCGTCGAAGAGATCGTGGCCCGGCGCCGTGCCGAGGGCGATATCGCCCTCCGGGACATCGCGATTCTCTATCGGACCAACGCCCAGAGCCGGGCCTTCGAAGAGGCGCTCCGGCGCCAGGGGCTTCCGTACCGGCTCGTCGGGGCGATCCGATTCTACGACCGTCGCGAGATTCGCGATCTGATGAGTTATCTGAAACTCATCGCGAACCCCGCCGACAACGAGGCGTTCCGGCGAGCGATCGCCGTCCCGCGCCGGGGTATGGGCGACGCCGCCATGGCCCTTCTCACGACAGCGGCGGCCGCACACGGCGTCTCACTGCTCGCGGCCGCCGCTCAGCCGTCGATGCTCGAGGAGCTGCGCCCGGCCGGCCGCGCGGCGCTCGCTGGCTTCGCGCAACTCATCGAGCGGCTGCGGGTTCAGGCCACCGACGCGAGCGTGGACGAGCTGCTCCGTGCCCTCGTCGGCGAGATCCGCTACGGCGACTACCTGCGCGCCGAAGGCCCCGACTCGGCCGAACGCCTGGACAACATCCGCGAGTTGATCACCAGCGCGGCGGAGACGGTCGCCGACGACGGCGGAGAGGTGGGGCTGACGCCGCTCCAGCATTTCCTCCAGCGGACGTCGCTCGTAGCCGGCACTGATCAGCTCGACCCAGCCGCCGACGCGGTCATGATGATGTCGCTGCACAACGCCAAGGGGCTCGAGTTCCCGGTCGTGTTCATCGCGGGGCTCGAGGACGGCCTGTTCCCGCTGGCGCGCGCCTACGATGATCCGTCCATGCTCGAAGAGGAGCGGCGGCTCTTCTACGTCGGTATCACGCGTGCCGAGCGCCGGTTGTTCCTGTCCTACGCCGAGCAGCGCCGCCGCAACGGAGAGCTGCTTCCGGGCAAGGAATCCAGCTTTCTCGCCGATATTCCGAGTGGGATCGTCGAGCGGCGGGAGACGATCCGCGTGCGATCGTCCGGCCGCATTGCGTTCGGCGGCGACACGGTGTGGCAGACCGGATTCGGCGGATCGCGCGCCAGCGCGCGACGCCCCGGTGTTCCGGTCACGCTTGGCCGCCGCTGGGAGCACGAGCCGGATGTCGCGTCGGCATCACAGGACGTGCCGGCGTATCACCCCGGCGAGCGGGTCCGGCACCGGACGTTCGGATCGGGGACGATCGCCGAAGTGTCCGGGTCCGGGGCGGCCGCCAAGGTCAAGGTGGATTTCGAAGATGCCACCATCGGCCGGAAGACGCTGGTGATCGCGCAGGCCGGCCTGCAACCCGCACTCGAGTGATGTCATGAGTGTTTCGCACGACGACGTGCGTCACATCGCGGCACTCGCCCGCGTCGGGGTCGATGACAGCCGGCTTCCCGCACTCGCCGCCGAACTG
Source organism: Gemmatimonadota bacterium (assembly GCA_021324775.1). Lineage (GTDB taxonomy): Bacteria > Gemmatimonadota > Gemmatimonadetes > Gemmatimonadales > Gemmatimonadaceae > Palsa-1248. Next base: position 46,448 of record JAJPIM010000035.1, on the reverse strand, counting down.
TCCGGCATTCTGGATCACATGGCCGTCCTCGCGGGTGTCGACACCTCGAGCGTCCCGGAGGTCGCCCGCGATGGCGATATGCACCTGCGGCCCGACAGCGGGCCGCCGATTCCGCTCCTGCGCCCGCTGCCAGCGTTCGCGCCGATGGTCCGCGATGGCTTCCTGATCGTTCCGCGGCTGGCGACACACGGGGGTGAACGGCACGGCGTGCTCGCCGGCGACGACCGGCCCGCCGAGGACGACTCGGCGTGACGGCAAGCCTGGTGCGGGCGGCGCTGGATCGCGCGGCCGCAGTCGGCGCCGGACGCGAGGGCCTCAACATCTTCGTCGCGATGAACCCGGACGCGGAGGCCGACGCCGAATCCGCCGCAGCGTCCCGAACGGGCGACCCGCAGCCACTCGAAGGCGTGCCGGTCGCAGTCAAGGACAATATCGCTACCCTCGAAACCCCGACTACGTGCGGTTCGCGCATCCTCGCCGGATACGTGAGCCCATTCGAAGCGACGGTCGTCGAGCGCCTTCGCGCGGCCGGCGCGGTCGTCCTCGGCAAGACCAACATGGACGAGTTCGCGATGGGCTCGTCCACCGAGCACAGTGCGTACGGCCCGACCCGCAACCCGCGAGACCCCAGCCGCGTGCCGGGAGGGTCGTCGGGCGGTTCCGCGGCCGCCGTCGCAGCCGGCATCGTTCGCATCGCACTCGGCTCGGAAACGGGCGGCTCCGTGCGCCAGCCGGCGAGCTTCTGCGGAGTCGTGGGCGTGAAGCCGACCTATGGCCGCGTGAGCCGGTACGGACTCGTCGCGTTCGCCTCGTCGGTCGACCAGGTAGGTGTTCTGTCGCAGTCTGTCGAAGACGCCGCACTTGCGATGGGTGTGATCGCGGGGCGCGATCCGCGCGATGCGACATCCGGAGGCCAGGAGGTGCCCGACTACCGCGCAGCGGTGCGCCGGGGCGCGACGGGCGCCACGCCACTTGCCGGCGTGGTCGTCGGCCGGCCGCGTGAGTATTTCCCGGATGGGCTCGACGGCGGAGTGCGCGAGCGGTGCGAGATCGCGTTGAACATGCTGGCCAAGCTGGGGGCGACGATCCGGGACGTCTCGCTGCCGCACACCGCGTACGCCATTCCGGTCTACTACATTATCGTGCCTGCGGAGGCGTCCTCGAACCTGGCGCGGTTCGAGGGCGTTCGCTACGGCGCCCGCGTGCAGGCCGAGACGGTCACGGCGATGTACGACGCCACGCGGTCTCGGGGGTTCGGCGCGGAAGTCACGCGACGGATTCTACTGGGGACGTACGTGCTGTCCGCCGGCTACTACGACGCGTATTACAGGCGCGCGCAGGACGTCCAGGCGTTGATCACCGCTGATTTCCACCGGGTGTTCGCCGACGGCATCGATCTGCTGTTCACGCCGACCGCACCGACTACCGCGTTCAAGCTGGGATCGATCTCCGATCCGTACGAGATGTATCTCAACGACGTCTTCACCGCGACGGCGAATCTCTCGGGCGTGCCCGCCATCTCGGTGCCCATCGGGAATTCTGGAGGACTGCCGGTCGGCGGCCAGATCATCGCGCCCCATTTCGGGGAATCGTCGATGTTCGCGGCGGCAGCCGCACTGGAAGGTGCGTTGAGGGCGGCGGCGCGCAGCGGGCCGGCATCATGACCACCGCGACGACGACTGTGGCCGCTGGAGCAGGCGCCTACGAGATGGTGGTCGGGCTGGAGGTCCATGTCCAGCTCAAGACCGTCACCAAGGCATTCTGCTCCTGCTCGACGGAGTACGGTGCGCCGCCCAACACCAACGTGTGTCCCGTGTGCCTGGCGCTGCCGGGCGCGCTGCCGGTCCTCAATGCCCACGCCGTCGAACTGGCGACACGCGCGGCGCTCGCCCTCGGATGCACCGTGCACCCGGTCTCCGTCTTTGCGCGCAAGCACTACTTCTATCCGGATCTGCCCAAGGGATACCAGATCTCGCAGTACGACCGGCCGCTGGCGACGGGTGGATCGCTCGTGACGGACGAACACGCCGTGCGGATCACGCGTGTGCATCTCGAGGAAGATGCGGGCAAATCCATCCATGACCGCTACCCCGCGGCGACCGCCATCGACCTCAATCGCGCGGGGGTTCCGCTGATCGAGATCGTGAGCGAACCGGACATCCGCTCGGCGGCCGCCGCCGGCCAGTACCTGCGCGCGCTGAAGCGCATCATGGAGTACACGGGTGTCAGTGACGTGAACATGGAGGAAGGAAGCCTCCGGGTCGATGCCAACGTCAGTGCACGGCTTCGCGGCACCGAGACCCTGGGGACCAAGACCGAAGTGAAGAATCTCAACTCCTTCTCCAACGTCGAACGCGCACTGGCAGCCGAATTCGCGCGGCAGACGGAAGTGCTCGCGGCGGGCGGGCGCATTGAGCAGCAGACAATGCTTTGGGACGCCGCCCGTGGGGTCGTGCGCCCCGCACGGTCGAAGGAGGAAAGCCACGACTACCGGTATTTCCCGGAGCCGGACCTGCAGCCGCTGGTCGTGGCGGCCGCCTGGGTCGCATCGGTGCGCGCGGGGCTGGCGGAGCTACCCCAAGCGCGTGCAGGGCGGTATGCGGCGCAATACGGCCTGGGTCCGGGCGACATCGCGGCTCTCATCGAGAAACCGAGACTCGCCGACTACTTCGAGGCGGTCACTGCGGTGCACGGCGACGCCAAGTCGGCGGCCAACTGGGTGCTCGGTGAGGTCCTCGCCGCGCTGAACGCGGCCCACATCGAGATCGCCGATTTCGGAATTCCGGCGGTGGCGCTGGCCGGCTTGCTTGGCCTCGTGCGGGACGGCACGATCAGCCACGCCGCTGCGAAGATCGTGTTTGCCGAGATGGCGCGAAGTGGCGAAACGGCCGCCGCCGTGGCGCAGCGTCTCGGTGTGACGCAGGTCGGGGACGATGCCGCCTTGAACAGGTGGATCGACGAAGTGATGGCCGAGAATCCCGCGGAAGCCTCCCGGTATCTGGCGGGCGAGCGCAAGCTGCAGGGCCCGCTCGTGGGGCGCATCATGAAGAAGTCCCAGGGACGCGCGGACCCGAAGCGGGTCAATCAACTCCTGGCGGCGCGCACGGGAGGATAGAGGGGCGTCGCGAGAGCGGCCGCGTAGGCCAGCGACGTCACGGGCATGCCGAAGTGCCGCGCGGCATCGCGTTCGATGTCGCCGCGCCGTCCCCTCCGAAGCGCCGCCCGGCGCACGCGTTTCGCGCGGCCAAGCGGCTCCAGACCCGATGGATCGAGCGCGAACGGCTCGGACCCGTCGAGACGCTTCAGCAGATCGATGATGTAGTCGTAGGACCGCGCGACGTACGCGGCGACGTCATCATCCGGGAGATCCCAGCGGCTGTTCTCGGCGACCAGATGGAAGATGCGGAGCCACGACTCGCTGTCCGCCACGTATACCATTCCGCGGAAGATGCGGCGGTTGGTCTGGGTGCTGAAGATCGTGGGGCTCAGGATGCGGTCGAGATGCGCGTCGGCACTCGTGTGGTCGCCGAGCAGCAGGTCGCGCGCGCGGCGGCTGTACCGCTCTCCCAGATGCGTCTCGAACCGGCTCTCCCAGTAGCTGTGTCCGAGCGCTGTCGTACTCGACGTGATCGCCAGTTGGCGCGGCACGAAGTAGTTGTGCGCGACGGCGTCGGCGGCGAGGTGCGCCAGGTAGCCGAACGCGAATGCCCGGAGCGGCGTGTCGGGTGCCTGGTCGAAGATTTCCATGCCGATGTGCCACGAGTGGCAGTGCCGTCCCACGGGCGCGTACTTCTTGGCCATGCTCGTGTCGGCGGCGATCGACCCATACAGGAACTCGTAGGGAAACGCCCGCAGCAATTCCGCGACACCGACCGGCAACGCGTCCAGCGACCGCATGACCGCCTCGCCGAGGAACACGTGCGTACCGGGCGTCCAGGCGAACGCCGTCGACGGGGTGAGCGCAATGGCCAGCATGGCCACGCCGGCGATCGCGACCCAGGTCGCGACCGCCGGCCTCCGCGTCGGCGCGCGCCGTGTCAGCGGCTCACGCGTCAGCGGGCCACGCGCCGCGCTTGCGCACGCAGGGCGCGCCGAAGCGTCCGCAGCTCGTCGTGGACGGCGCGGTCGATCGCCTTGCGCGCGGAGCGCGCGTAGTCCTGCACCTGGTCCGCGATCTCGTCGTGCGGCACGCGATCCCACGCATCCTCCCCACGGTCCCGGACCCAGCGCGCGCCCCGCTGGCCGGCACGCGCCGCCGCGCACACCACGGGGCCGATCGGCCGGACGCCCCGAGGGCCCCGGCGGAGCAGCAGCGTCGCGCTGACGCCCACCGCCAGTCCAATGAGCGCTGCCGTCACGAGGTCCATCTGTGCATCGCGCATCCCCGCGCCGCTTCCCCCGACGCGTGCGCGAGCACGTCCCTCACCGGCCGCGCCGGCGCGGCCCGACCCGCGGTGCTTCTCGCTCATGTCCGCTTTCCCTCCAGTGTTCGTCGGCATCGCCGAGGTCTCCAGAATCATGAGTCACCGTATCGTCACGACCCCGGCGGGCGGCCCGCGGCTCACCGGCCCGCGGCCCATTGCCGGACGGCGTCCGAGCCATCGGACCGGAGCGCGCCTCCTCCGAAGAGGGGCCGTCGCGGTAGCTCTTGTGGACGCCTACGATGTTCCCGAGTGCTTCCGCTCCAGCACGCACCCCTCGTGCCGCGGCCGTGGCCATCAGCAGGATGCCTTCGGCCTCCTCCTGAGCAACGCCCAGCAGGGCGTCGAGCTCGCCTACCCGGCGTTCCGCGATCCGGACCACGCTCTGCACGCGAGTGTTGACGTCGGCGACGGTCCCATGCACAAGCTCCACGTCGCTGCGGACGGTCTTGGTCACCGTGGTCAGGTCACGAGCCAGCCCAGTCAGTTCACGCAACAGGGGCAGGAGGTCCCGCTCCGTGCGACCGAGCGCGGCCCGGGTGTCGGCCCAGGCCCGGCGGGTGGCAATGACGAGCGGTATGGCACACACGACGACGACACACCCGGCGAGGATCAACACGCCGTGCGCGATCTCGATCAAGTCCCGAAGCCATGTCGCCACGGTCACCCCTATTTTATACCCATGCACGACCAGGGCCACCAGGGCACGCCATCCCCGGCCGGCGGCCCGGGTTAGTCTACACGATTGCTGGCAGGGCCCGCGACTCGTCTTGACCCGGGCCGGTGCTCTTTTGGTCTCTTACGTCGCCCGTATCTCTCCTCTCTCCGCCGTCCGCCATGCCCGCCGTGCAATTCGTCGTTGAAGGTGGCCGCCAGTTGTCCGGGACCATCCACCCCTCCGGCAACAAGAATGCGGCGCTGCCGATCATCGCAGCCGCGCTGTTGACGGACCAGCGCGTCACCCTGGACAACGTGCCGCGGATCGCGGACACCGAGACACTCGTCGATCTCGTGCGGTCGGTGGGCACCGAGATCCGGTGGACGGCCCGCAACACGCTCGAGATCCATGCCAGTGAAGTTCGCGCGGCGTCCCTCGACCCCGCGCTGTGCGCCAGGATCCGGGCGTCCATCCTGCTCGCGGGACCGCTACTCGCCCGATGCGGCGAGATCCGGCTTCCACCACCGGGCGGCGACGTGATCGGGCGCCGGCGGGTGGACACGCATTTTCTCGCGTTTGAGCAGCTCGGGGCGACACTCTCGGCCGACGGCGGATACCATCTCAGCGCGCCCAAGCTCAAAGGCGCCGATGTCTTTCTCGATGAGCCGAGCGTCACGGCGACGGAGAATGCGCTGATGGTCGCGGCGGCAGCCAGCGGAACGACGGTGCTCCGCAACGCGGCGAGCGAGCCGCATGTCCAGGATCTCGCGCAGTTCCTGGTCGCCCTTGGCGCCCAGATCGAGGGCATTGGCACCAACACGATGACCATCAGTGGAGGGCGCACCCTGGGTGCCGCCCGCCATCGGATCGGGCCGGACCACATCGAGGTCGGCTCGTTCGTCGGGCTCGCAGCGGTGACGGGCTCCGCGCTCCGCATCGCGAACGCAGGCGTCGAGTACCTGCGCGCGGTGCGCATGGGATTCGAGCGGATGGGAGTCGTCTGCGAGACCGAGGGGGACGATCTGATCGTGAGCGCCAGCCAGACTCGCGAGATCCAACCCGACCTCGGCGGACATGTCCCCAAGCTCGAGGATCAACCCTGGCCCGCGTTCCCCGCGGACCTCATGTCCATCGCGATCGTGACCGCGACACAGTGCCGGGGGCTGATCCTGATGCACGAGAAGATGTTCGAATCGCGGATGTTCTTCGTGGACAAGCTGGTGAGCATGGGTGCGCGCATCGTCCTCTGCGACCCGCACCGCGCGCTCGTGGCCGGCCCCTCGGAGCTGCGAGGCGCGACCGTCGAATCGCCGGACATACGGGCCGGGATGGCTATCCTGCTGGCGGCGCTCTGCGCGCGCGGCACCAGCCGCATCAACAACGTGGGCCAGATCGACCGGGGCTACGAGCGCATCGACGAGCGGCTGAATCTGCTGGGCGCCCGCATCGAGCGTGTCACGGACGGCAAGGCGTGACCCACGGAGGACCGGCGACGCAGCCGGGCGGGTCAGCGGGCATGGGCGACCTCGCCCCTTACGCCACCATCGATGACTTCGCGGACCTCGGTGTCCGTGCCGTGATTACGACTCGGGCCGCAGGAAGCTTCAGCCTGGCGGGCGATGACCCCACCGGCGAGGTGATGACCCGGTGGCAGGCCCTGCGCTCGTGGCTCGGAGTGGAAGGACCGGGATCGCGATTCGCCACATCAGTGCAGGTACACGGTGCACGAGTGATCTGGCACCAGCCTGGCTGGGAAGGCTGGCTTCGGGTCGACGCCGCCGACGGCCATTGCTCGGCGCAGCGCGGAACAGGGTTGGGGATCAGCGTCGCGGACTGCGTGCCGGTGTTCGTGGCCCACCCGTCGGGGATCGTAGGATTGCTGCACGCGGGGTGGCGGGGAACGGCGGCGCGCATCGTTCCTGGCGCACTCGCGGAGATGGCCGAGCACGGGGCTCGGCCGGCAGACTTACGGATCCACCTGGGCCCGGGCATCTGCGGGGCGTGCTATCGGGTGGGGCCTGACGTTTATCAGCAACTCACCGGCCGGCGGGTGAGCGCGCCCGCCTCGGTGGATCTCCGCGCGATCCTCGCCGAGCAGGTCCGCGAATGCGGTGTTCGGTCGGTGACGATCAGCCCGTGGTGCACGCGCTGCGACAACGCGATGTTCTTCTCGCATCGATGCGGCGACAGCGGGCGGCAAGTGGCCGCGCTGGTCGCGACTCCCTGAGCGGCGCGAAGAGCAACCAGCGGCCTCATAGCGATTCCCGAATGCGGTTCCCGCTCCGGCGGGTTGGGTCGGATCGCCTTGACCTTGGGCGGCGGCCGGTTAGGTTGTCTGTACCGGGGGAGTTCGGCGCCCTCGGCTGAATGTGGGGGAGGTTCCCCACATTTTTTTATTCTCCAAGCGGGCGACTGGCCGGCTCGGGACAACATGAGCCTAGAACTGGAAAGTGTTGTAAAACAAGAACTTGACGCGCTTGGTTACGACCTGGTGCTCCTTCGCCGCGGCGGGACTCGGTCCCGGCCGGTGGTGGAGATTCGCATCGATCGTCGCGACGGGGAACGGGTGAGCGTGAGTGATTGTGCACGTGCGTCGCGGGCGATCGAAGCCCGCTTCGACGCGGACTCAGCCACCACGGCGTTCCTTGGCGGGGGACGATATGAGCTTCAGGTATCCTCGCCTGGCGACGCGAGACGGGGCGCGCCGGGCGCACCGCCGGGTACGGCGAGCGGGGCAGGAATGCCGCAGAGGCCGGCGGTCAATGATCACACAGGCGACGGGAGTCGGGATGGTTGGGTCGGCTGAAATACTGGCGGCGATCCGTGAGCTATCGAATTCGAAGCAGCTCGGACGTGGCGAGTTGCACGGGTTGCTCGAAGACGGGATCAAGGCCGCGTTGGCCAAGAAGCACGGTCCGAACGTACAGGCGGAAGTCACGATCGATGACGACCGCGGCGCGATCGACATCCGGGTGCTCAAGACGGTCGTCGAACACGTCGAGGATGCGAGCCGCGAAGTGACCGTCGAAGAGGCCCGCTACGAGGACCCCGAGTTTCAGGTCGGCGACACGATGGAGATTCCGGTCGACTTCGCGGAATTCGGGCGGACGGCCGTCCAGGCCGCGAAGCAGCGGATCATCCAGCGAGTCCGCGAGGGGGAGCGCACCAAGATCCGCGACGAGTTCAGCGGCCGGGTCGGTGAGTTGCTCTCGGGCGAGGTCCAGCAGATCGAGCGCGGTAAACTGGTCGTGATGCTCAACAAGTTCCGGGAGGCCGAAGCCATCATCCCGTACCGGGAGCAGAACCACCGCGAGCATTTCCACCAGGGCGAGCCGATTCGCGCGGTTCTCAAGCGCGTCGAAGAGACGCCCAAGGGTCCGCGTCTGATCCTGAGCCGCGGCGATCCGATGTTCGTGCGGGCGCTGTTCCGCCTCGAGGTGCCCGAGATGCAGCAGGGGATCGTGGAGATCCGAGCCGCGGCACGCGAGGTCGGCAGCCGCACCAAGATCGCCGTGTTCTCGCGTGACGACTCGATCGATCCCGTCGGCGCGTGCGTCGGGCTCAAGGGCTCACGAGTGCAGGCCGTCGTCAACGAGTTGGGGGGCGAGCGGATCGACATCGTCCCCTGGTCGCCCGACCCGGAGCGGTTCGCCAAGCTCGCGCTGGCACCAGCCCGAGTGGCCCGCGTATTCAGCGACCCGGCGACGAAAACGATTCAGGCCGTCGTCGACGAGGACCAGCTCTCGCTGGCGATCGGACGCAATGGGCAGAATGTCAGGCTCGCGTCGGAGCTGACGGAGTGGAAGATCGACCTGTATTCGAGCCGCGAGTGGCTGGAACGGGCCGGCGAGGCACCGTTGTTCGCGCCGCTCCCGGAAGAGACCCCGGATGACGCGGCCGATGTGAAGCTGTCCGAGATCCAGGGTCTCGAGACCGCGACGGTGGCGGTGCTCGAGGAGGCCGGGTACCGGACGTTGAATGATGTCATCGATCTGGAACGCGAAGATCTGCTTCGCCTTCCCGGGATCGCGCCTGAAGAGGCGGACCGGATCATGGCGATCATCGATGAGTTGACGGAAGACGGCGCCGCTGACGATGGGGCGGCGGCACCCGCCGGCGCGGAGGCCGGCGCGGCCGAGGCGGATGGCGGAGCACAGCACGATGCGCCGGCGGACGGCGCGGCCGGATAGTTGGAGAGCGCAGATGTCCAGCCTCGGGATGAGCGAGCAATGGATCCCGTGGCCGGACGCAAACTCCTGCGGCTTGTCGGACTCGGCGTCCGGAGCCGCGGGGCGGTTGTCGGTGTGCAGCAAGTGCGAGACGCAGCAATGCGGAACCGGTTAGCCTTCGCGGTCGTGGCGCCCGATGCATCGCGCCACAGTCTCGAGAAGGTGGTGCCGCTGTTGAATGCGCGCCGGGTGCGATGGGTGAAGGCGCCGAGTGCGAGTGAGCTCGGTGACGCAGTCGGGCGGGGCGCCACGGCGGCGGTCGGAATCGTGGACCGCCAGTTGGCGAAGGGTATTCGTGCGTTGGTGGACGCGAGCTCTCGATGAGCTCCTGAGGAGGCGGGTGTGAGTCAGCTTCGGGTGCACGACATGGCGGGCGAGTTCGGTATATCCAGCGATGAGGTCATGGGCCTCCTTCGCGCGATGGATGTGCCGGTTCGCAGCCATCTCAGTCCGCTGACGGACGAACAGGTCGCACGGGTGCGCGCGCGGTGGGAGCGCGAGAAGCGCGCGCGCGTCGAGAAGCCGGCGCCACCCGCCCGTCGCCGCCGCGGTGCGGCCGCTCCGGCGGAGACTGCGGCGCCCGCCGCGGTGAGTGCGCCCGCAGAGCCCACGCCGGTCCGTCGCCGCACACGAGCCGCCGAGCCGCCCGTCTCCGACGAGGAGGCAGCACCCGCGGCCAGCGCCGCGCCAGCCGCGGCAGCCACGTCCGGCATCCGGCGGCGTCCAGCCGAGCTGCGCGATGCGACGGCGGCGCCAGCCGCGGGCGACATCATCTCCGAGCCGCCGGTGGCTGCCGAGGCGGTCGCCGCCGCGCCGGCCGCCACAATCGTGGCGCCCGCACCGGCCGTTGTGGCTCCACCAGTCGCGAGTCCGCCGCCCCAGGCCGCGCCAGCCGCGCCCTCTTCGCCGGCGGCCAGCGCGCCCGCAGCGCCCGCTCCAGCGGATGGTGGCCGCACGCCGCCGCCCCCCTCGCGTTTGCCGTTCGACGACCGTCCGCGGCCGCGCCCAATCGTTCCGGGTGCGCCGCGCCCACGTCCCGTCGCCAGCGGCTCGCCATTTTCGCCCCCGCGTCCGGTCGCGTCCGCGGCGCCCGGTGCCGGCACCGCGCCACCACGCCGCGATGAGGGCAAACGCCCCGCGTCGGCTGGCCCGCCGCTCATGGGCGGCACACGCAGGAAGAAGGGCAAGCGCGGCGCCGTAGACCAGGAAGCCGTGTCGGCCAACATCACCCGCACGATGAGCGCGCTCCGGACCGGCCCTGGCCGGAGACCGGGACGCCGGTCGTTCGATGATGGCGCGACGCGCGAAGAGGTCGAAGCGCAGCGTGTCGCCGACGCCGAGCGGGAGCGAAAGACCGTTCGGGTGAACGAGTTCATCACCGTCAGCGAGCTGGCCGACATCCTCAAGATTCCGGCCACGCAGATCGTTGCGTTCGCGCTCAAGAATCTCGGGCTCATGAAGACGATCAACCAGCGTCTCGAGTTCGACGAGATCGAGTTGATCGCCGGAGAGTACGGCTTCCAGGCCGTGCGCGAAGAGGAGTACGCGGCGGAGAGCCAGGAGGACGTCGAGACGGACGATCCAGCCTCCCTCGTGCATCGGCCGCCCGTGGTGACGATCATGGGACACGTCGACCACGGCAAGACGTCGCTCCTCGACTACATCCGCAAGGCGAACGTGGTCGCGGGCGAGGCGGGCGGCATCACGCAGCACATCGGCGCGTACCACGTGTCGCTCCCCGGCGGGAAGCAGATCACGTTCCTCGATACGCCCGGCCACGAGGCGTTCACCGCCATGCGCGCGCGCGGTGCACAGGTCACGGACCTCGTCGTGCTGGTCGTGGCGGCAGACGATCAGGTGATGCCCCAGACGATCGAAGCGATCTCGCACGCGAAGAACGCGGGGGTGCCGCTCGTCGTCGCGATCAACAAGATCGACCTGCCGTCCGCCAACGTCGCCAAGGTCAAGCAGGATCTATTGAATCATGGCGTCGTGCTCGAGGAGTTCGGCGGCAATGTGCTCGCCACGCCCATCTCGGCCAAGAAGGGCACCAACGTCCAGGAGCTGCTCGATCAGATCCTGCTGCAGGCCGAGATCCTCGACCTCAAGGCCAACCCCGCGCGGCGGGCAGCCGGCACCGTCATCGAAGCGCAGCTCGACCCGGGCAAGGGACCAGTCGCAACGGTCCTGGTGCAGAACGGCACGCTCCACGTCGGGGATGACTTCATCTGCGGCATGTACGCGGGACGCGTGCGTGCGCTCCTCGACGAGCGTGGGAAGCCGGTCAAGGACGCGGGTCCCGCCATCCCGGTCCAGGTGCTCGGCATCGAGCGGGTCCCCACGGCCGGCGACATGCTCGTCGTGGTGGAAGACGCCATGGACGCCCGCGAGACGGCGCAGAAACGCGAGCGGCTCGACCGAGAGGCGCGGAACCGCCGGACGTCGCGCGCGGGGGTGACCCTGGAAGACTTCATGGCGCAGACCGCGGCCGGCGAGCGCCGGACGCTGCGCATCGTGATCAAGGCCGACCAGGGCGGTCCGGCGGAAGCGCTGGCCGATGCGCTTGCACAGTTGTCGACGAGCGAGGTCGAGGTCGAGGTCATTCACCGCGGCGTCGGTGCCGTGACCGAGAGCGACATTCTCCTCGCCAAGGCATCGGGTGCGATCATCGTCGGCTTCCACGTGCGGCCGGACAACAACGCCCGGGCCGCGGCCGAGCGGGAAGGCGTCGAGATCAAGCTGTATCGCATCATCTACGAGGCCGTGGCGGACGTCCGCTCGGCGCTCGAAGGCCTGCTCCGCCCCGAGCAGCGTGAGGTCATCGACGGCGATGCGCTCGTCCGCGAGCTGTTCAAGGTCGCCAAGATCGGAACGATCGCCGGGTGCCTCGTTCGCAACGGAGTCATCAATCGCGAAGGACGCGTCCGCGTGGTTCGCGACGGGACGCAGGTCTACGACGGCAAGATCGGCTCGTTGCGCCGTTTCAAGGACGACGTCCGCGAGGTGCGCCAGGGCTTCGAGTGTGGTATCGGCATCGAGAACTTCAATGACGTCAAAGTCAACGACATCATTGAATGCTACCGGACCGAACAGATCGCCCGAACGTTCGCTTCGGCGCCGGCCTGAGGCGCCCGCCGCACATGCCGCACGACGGCCGCCGGCCGGATCGCGTCGCGGAAGCCATTCGGGAGGCGGTCGCGATGTTCCTCGCCGAAGATGTGAAGGACCCCCGGATCTCGGGGCTCGTGACGGTCACGGGTGCGCAGGTCACCCGCGACCTCCGCCATGCGAAGGTCTTCGTCAGCGTGCTTGGCACCGATTCGGAGCGCGCATCGACGTTTGCCGGGTTGGCCAGCCTGGCTGGGCACCTCCGATCACACCTTGGACGATCGCTCCGCCTGCGCCTGGCGCCGGAGATCAGCTTCCAGCCCGACGAGAGCATCGCCTACGCGGCACGCATCGATACGCTCCTCGAGGGACTCAAGCGTCCGCCGGCCGATGTGCCGGACGGTGACGCCGGCGATGCGGAGTCGCCGAGCCACTAGCCGGTGGCGGGCGCGGCGGAGGGCCTGCTCCTGATCGACAAGCCGAGCGGGGTCACCTCGCACGACGTGGTCGATATGTGCCGGCGCGTTTACGGCGAGCGCTCGATCGGCCACCTCGGCACACTCGACCCGTTCGCGACGGGCCTACTGGTGCTCCTGTTCGGCAAAGCGACGCGCCTGGCGACATTCATCGCGGCGGACCCCAAAGTGTACGATGCGACCGTCCAATTCGGCTCTGAGACCGACACGGACGATGGGACTGGTGCTCCGACCCGGACCGGACCCGTTCCCTCCGCGGACGCGATCCGCGCCGCGCTTCCTGCGTTCACGGGTGAGATCGAACAGGTCCCGCCGGCGTATTCGGCCAAACACGTGGCCGGGCAGGGAGGACGCGCCTATGCAGCCGCGCGCCGCGGCCACCCGCCCGACCTGCCCGCCAGCCGGGTCATGGTCTACCGATGGGACATCCGCGCGGTGCACGACCGCGTCGCCGAGTTCACGGTGACATGCGGGACGGGGACGTACATCCGCGCACTCGCGCGCGACCTGGGGCGTGCCGTCGGCAGTGCGGCGCATTTGACGGCGCTACGCCGAACGCGCGTCGGAACGTTCGACATTGGCGATAGCCACACGCTTCCCGAGATCGCGGCGTCCGCGAGCCCGCCACCGATCCGGCACCTCCGCGTCGTCGCCGACGATGCCTGAGCCCGGACTCGGATCGGTGGATTCGGGGCTGCCGCCGGACGTCAGCGGCACCGTCGCCACAGTCGGCACGTTTGACGGGGTCCATCGCGGGCACCAGCAAGTGCTCGCGCTCGTCGCTGAGCGCGCGGCGGCCACGGGATGGAAGAGCCTCGTCGTCACGTTCGAGCCGCATCCGCTCGAGGTCGTGAACCCCGCCGCGGCGCGGCCGCTCCTGTCGGTGGGAATGGAGAAGTTCGAGGTCATTGCGGAGAGCGGCATCGACTACGTCGCGGTGCTACCCTTCACGCCGGCGTTGTCGAAGTACGGACCGGACCAGTTCATCGACCGCGTCCTGCGCGCGCGCTTCCGGATGCGGGAGATGATCAGCGGCTACGACAACGGATTCGGACGCGGCCGATCCGGCGACGTCGAGACGATCCGCGCGATGGGCGCCTGGCGGGGATTTCGTGTGGAGGTCGTGCCTCCCACGACCATGGATGACGGGCGGCCGGTCTCGTCGACGTCGATCCGTCGTGCGATCGCGGGCGGCGACCTGCGCTCGGCGGAGCAGGAGCTTGGGCGTCCGTACGCGGTGAGCGGCCATGTCACCGCCGGCGACCAGCGCGGCCGGACGCTGGGGTACCCCACGATCAATATCCCGCTGCCTCCGCCGCGGAAGCTGTTGCCGCCCGAAGGCGTGTACGCCGTGCGCGTCCAGACGCCCGCCGGCGCGCGTGGCGGCATGCTCAACCTGGGTCCCCGGCCGACCTTTGCCGACCCACGAGTCACAATCGAAGCCCACCTGTTCGACACCGGCGGTGACCTGTACGGGGCCTACGTCCGCATCGAATTCGTCGCGTGGCTGCGCGAAACCCGGGCGTTCGGCGGGGTAGAAGCGCTACGCGCGCAACTGGCACGTGACGACGTCGCGGCCCGCCGAGCCCTTGCAGGTCGCGTTGACTCACTCCCGGGCGCTGGGTAACCTTCCAAGCTGCCCCATAGCCGGGTCCACTAGCACCGTCATGACTGATCTTCGGTACCGCCTCGTCATCATCGCCGCACTCATTGCCGCCTCGGTCTGGTCGATCTGGCCGCGGCCGATGGTGCAACGCATCGAGACCACCGGCGGCGTCATCCAGTACGACACCGTGCGGCGGATCCCCATCCGGCGAGGCCTCGACCTCGAAGGGGGGATGCACCTGACGCTCGAAGTCGACGAATCGAAGGGGGCGGTGGCCAACAAGACCGATGCGATCGACCGGGCACTCAAGGTGGTCCGGACCCGGATCGACCAGTTCGGCGTGTCCGAGCCGGTCGTGGCGCGCGTGGGCGCCGATCGGATGGTCGTCGAGTTGCCCGGCGTGCAGGACCAGCAGCGCGCCTACGACATCGTCAAGGAAGCCGCGTACCTGCAAATGCAGATCGTGGACAAGTCGCAGGCGCTGGACAAGGTGCTGCCGAAGATCGATGCGATTCTGAAGACGAAGGGCCTGGGTGTCGCGGCCGCCGGAGCGACGCCCGGCCAGCCAGCCGCGAATGCCGGCGTTCAGTCGCTGTTCTCGAACGCCCCGGCCGACTCCGGGAAACACAATGGGGACACTACGAAGTCGCACGCCGTGGCTCCGGCGACCAGCCGCCGCGGGCGGCACGACTCCGCCGGACGCAAAACGGGCACCGACACCACACGTGATTCGGCCAAGCGCGACTCCGCCAAGCGTGACTCGAACGCGCTCGCGAACATGGTGGGCCCGTTCTCGCAACTCATACAGCAGGGACAGATGCCTGGTGAGTTCTATGTCGCCAAGGCAGACGTGCCAACCCTCACCCACTACCTGTCTCTGCCGGATGTCCAGGGGCTCCTGCCCCCCGGCAAGGTGATCCGGTGGTCGAATGACACGGTGACCGCCGGCCAGCGGCCGTACCGGACGTTCTACGTTCTCGATGGGCATCCGATCATCACGGGAGAATACCTCGTCGACGCCAACCCGCGGCAGGATCCGATCGAGGGGACGATCGTCGATTTCCGCCTGAGCCGCGAAGGCGGCCGCCGATTCCAGGCAGAGACAGGACGCCACATCAACGACTACATGGCGATCGTGCTGGACAGTGTCGTCATGGGCCGGCCGCCGGTGATCGAGAGCGCGATCGGGACGAATGGCCAGATCACGATGGGAGGGAAGGACTTGCAGGCCGCGCAGGATCTCGCGCTCGTGCTGCGGGCCGGCGCCCTGCCGGTGCCGCTCAAGGTCGCAGAGGTCAGGCAGATTGGGCCGAGTCTGGGCCAGGACTCGATCGTTGCCGGCGTGCGCGCTGGTGTGATCGCGGTGCTCCTGGTCGTCGTGATCATGCTGGTGTACTACCGGTTCTCCGGACTCCTCGCGGTCGGCGGCCTCGCGCTCTACATGCTGTACACGATGGCAGCGCTGGCGAGCTTCGATGCCGTGCTGACACTTCCCGGAATGGCGGGATTCATCCTGTCGATCGGTATCGCGGTCGACGCGAACGTGCTGATCTTCGAGCGCATCCGCGAGGAGTTGGACCGCGGCAAGACGCCGCGTACGGCGATCGACGAAGGCTTCCGCCACGCCATGAGCGCCATCATCGACTCGAACGTCACGACGGTGCTGACGGCGGCCGTGCTCTACCAGTATGGCACGGGTCCAGTGAAAGGGTTCGCGGTCACCCTGATCGCGGGTATTCTCGCTTCCATGGTCACGTCGATCTTCGTCGTGCGCACGTTCTACATGATGTGGCTGACGCGCGCACGGTCTCCGCAAACCATCAGCATCTGACGTGCGGCATCTGACGTGCGGCAACTGACGTGCGGCAACTGACGTAGCGAAACCGGCAATTCTGTTCAGGCGGCAGAGGCGCGATGTGGCGCCTGCCCGCCATCTCCGACCCCCGCTGACATGCTCCGCATTTTCCACAACACGACCTACGACTTCATCCGGCCCTGGCGCATCATGGTCGTGACGACCGCCGCGTTCATCACGCTCGGCTTGGTGCTGCTCGGTGTCAGTTGGGCGCGAACGGGGACGTCGGTCCATTACAGCATCGACTTCACGGGCGGGACGCTCATCCAGGTGCAGTTCCAGCAGCCGCCGGATGTCGGCGCGATCCGGTCGGCGCTCGACGCAGGCGGCGTGCACGACGCGGAGATCGAGTCGTTCGGGACGAACCGCGACTACACCATCCGCGCGCAGGATGTCGCGCAGTCCGTCTCCCGTGGGGCAGCGGCCGAGGCGCAGGCACCCAGCGCCGAGCAGGTCGCGGCGCGCATCGATACGCTGCTGACGAACAAACTGGGGAAGGGCGTGTTCCACGTCGTGCGGACCGAGGCGGTCGGGCCACTCGTTGGGAGTGAGTTGCGGCGCGGCGCCATTATCGCGATCCTCGTGTCTTTCGTGGCCACGCTGATCTACCTCGCCTTCCGCTTCGAATGGCGCTTCGGTGTGGCGGCCGTCATCGCCACCGGCCACGATATCCTAACCACGCTCGCGTTCATCAAGCTGCTCGATCTCGAAGTCTCGCTGATCATCGTGACGGCCATTCTGACCGTCATCGGGTACTCGCTCAACGATACGATCATCATCTTCGACCGCGTGCGCGAGGATCTTCGCAAGAAACGCAAGGAATCACTGTACGACACACTGAACCGCGCCATCAACGAGACGCTGCCGCGATCGGTCATGACGCACGCGACCGCGTTCGCGGCCACGCTCGCCCTGCTGCTGCTCGCCGGTGAGGTCATCCGGCCCTTCGCGTGGGTGATGGCCTTCGGTATCGTGACCGGAACATTCAGCTCGGTGTACGTCGCTGGTCCTGTCCTGCTCTGGATCGAGCGCAAGTACCCTCGCGACGCGGCCGGCCGGCGCAGCCTCAACGCGAAGGCGCCCAAGGGAGCCGAGACCGCTCGGAGCGCCACGCAGGCTGCGGCGGTCCGGAGCTGAACACACCCCGCCCGCCGGTAATGGGCTAGGCGCCGCGGGGCAACACTCCGCGGCCGTCGTGTTCCCGCCATGTTCATCGACAGTCACGCACACCTTGCCGACGCCGTCTTCGATTCCGACCGGGACGCCGTGGTACGCGCCGCACAGGACGCGGGCGCGGCAGCCGTGGTCTGTATCGGAGCCTCGGAAGACGCTGCCGCCAGGGCACGGATACTCGCGGGGGCAAACCCTGGTCTGATTTACTTCACGGCCGGGGTCCACCCCCACGACGCCGCAGCCTATGATGCGGCGAAAGACACGCTGTGGATCCGCGAGGCGGTCGCCGCAGGAGCGGTGGCGATCGGGGAGTGCGGTCTCGACTTCCACTACGACCACGCGCCGCGCGACCGGCAGCGCGCGGCGTTCCACGACCAGATCGTGCTCGCTCATGAATTGGTGCGGCCGGTCGTGGTCCATACCCGCGACGCGGAAGATGATACCCTCGATGCGGTCCGGGAAGCGGGCGATCGTGGTGTCACGGGTGTCCTGCACTGCTTCACCGGGACGGTGAGGCTTGCCAGCGCGGCCCTGGATGCCGGCTGGTATGTCTCGTTCAGTGGGATCGTGACGTTCAGCAAGTGGTCCGGGGATGACGTCGTGCGGACGGTTCCGGATGACCGGCTCCTGGCCGAGACCGACGCGCCCTACCTCGCACCTGTCCCGCTCCGCGGGCGCCGGAACGAGCCTCGTTTCCTCCCGCACACGATCGCCCGCATCGCGGATATTCGCGGCACGACACCGGAGCGGATTGCCGAGCTCACGACCGCGAACGCCAGACGGCTGTTCGGGCTGGCGAGCGACCCCGGGGCCAAGGTATGATGCGGAAGTTCCGACGCCCCTCACTTCCCTCACTATAGGAACCGGCCCGTGGCGACCGTCCCATCGGATATTGAAATCGCCCAACGGGCCAAGCTCCGTCCCATTGTCGACGTCGCAGCGGACTTGGGGCTCGCTCCTGACGACATCGACCTGTACGGGAAGTTCAAGGCCAAGGTCCCGCTGAGTCTCGCGAGCCGTCCGCCGCGCGGCCGGCTGGTCCTCGTCACCGGCATCAACCCGACGGCCGCTGGTGAAGGAAAGACCACGACGTCGGTCGGGCTGGTCCAGGCACTGCGCCGGCTCGGGAAGAACGCCACGCTCTGCATTCGGGAGCCCAGCCTCGGCCCGGTGTTCGGAATGAAAGGAGGCGCGGCCGGCGGCGGCTATTCGCAGGTCGTGCCCATGGAAGACATCAATCTCCATTTCACTGGAGACTTCCACGCGATCTCGAGCGCGCACGCCCTGTTGTCCGCGATGCTCGACAATCACCTGCACCAGGGCAACGCGCTCAGGATCGACCCCCGGCGCATTACGTGGCCGCGCACCATCGACATGAACGATCGGGCGTTGCGTGATTGCGTGATTGGATTGGGCGGCGTCGCCAACGGAGTCGTACGCGAAGACCGGTGGGTGATCGTCCCGGCGAGCGAGATCATGGCCATCGTCGCGCTCGCCAGCGACATGAACGACCTGGAGGCGCGGCTCGGCCGGATCATCGTCGGAGCCACTGCGGGCGCGGCGCGCAAACCGATACGGGCGGCCGATCTCAAGGCGTCGGGCGCGATGACGCTGCTGCTCAAGGACGCCATCCGTCCCAACCTCGTGCAGACCCTCGAGGGGGGACCGGCGTTCGTGCACACGGGGCCGTTCGGCAACATCGCCCACGGCTGCAACAGCATCGTCGCGACGAAGACCGCGCTGGCCCTGTCGGAGATCGTCGTCACCGAATCGGGATTCGGATCGGACCTCGGTGGAGAGAAGTTCTTCGACATCAAGTGCCGCATCGGAGGCCTCAAGCCCGAGGTGGGCGTTCTGGTCGCGACCGTGCGCGCGCTCAAGCTCAATGGCGGCGCCAACAAGAACGAGCTCAGAAACGAGGACGTGGCCGCGCTCGAACGCGGGCTTCCGAATCTCGAGAAGCACATCGAGAACGTGCGGCAGTTCGGCGTGCCGGTCATCGTCGCCGTCAACCGCTTCGTGACCGACTCCGAGCGTGAGCTGCGGGTGGTCGCGGACCGTGCCCAGGCCGCCGGCGCGCAGGTCGCGATGGCCGACGTCTGGGAGAAGGGCGGTGCCGGTGGCGAAGCACTCGGCCGCGCCGTGATCGAGACCCTCGAGCACGGGACGTCCGCCTATGCGCCCCTCTATCCCGCGACGCTTCCCATCCGCCAGAAGATCGACACCATCGTGAAGAAGGTCTATGGTGGCGACGGTGCCGATTTCACGACAAAGGCGGAGCGGACGATCGACTACCTTGAATCGATCGGCCTGGGCGAGACACTGGTGTGCATGGCGAAGACGCAGTATTCGATGACCGACGACGCGACGATCCTGGGGCGGCCATCCGGATTCCGCATCACGGTCAACGAAGTCTTCGCGGCCGCGGGCGCCGGCTTCGTCGTCGCCCAGGCCGGTGACATCATGACCATGCCCGGGCTGCCGAAGGAACCGGCCGCCGAGCGCATGGCGGTCCGACCCGACGGCTCGATCGTCGGCCTTTTCTAACCCGCTGTTCTAACGGCGAACCACCCGAGCAGAATGTGAGCACACCTCTCGAGACCGTCAGCACGCCATCCGCTCCGGCGGCGATCGGCCCCTATTCGCAGGGCGTCATCGCCAACGGCTTCCTCTTCACCGCCGGGCAGATCGCGCTCGATCCCGCCACGGGTGAGGTCGCGCCCGGTGATGTCACCGCGCAGACCGAACGCGTGTTCAAGAACCTCGGCGCCATCCTGGCCTCGGCGGGCGCGGGATGGGCAGACGTCGTCAAGGCGACCGTCTACCTCCGCCACATGAGCGACTACCCGGCGGTCAACGAGGTGTATGCCCGCGCCATGGGCACTGCCCGTCCGGCCCGCTCGACGGTCGAAGTCGGCGCGCTGCCGCGCGGCGTCCTGGTGGAGATCGATCTCGTGGCGGCGGTCCGTGGCTAGCCGCGGGAATGGCGCGTCGCGCGCGGCCGTTGCCCCGCCGGCGGCGAACGACCGCGCCGTGGCCGAGGTCGTGCGGCTCACCGAGTACGCCCGCTGCGCCGGGTGCGCGTCCAAGATGGGACCGGGCGACCTCGCGCGCGCCCTGGCCCCACTCCCCGCCGTCCTGGATCCACGTCTGCTGGTTGGCCGGGAGACCTTCGACGACGCCGCGGTCATACGCATCACGGACGACATCGCGCTCGTCCAGACCGTGGACTTCTTCGCACCGATCGTCGACGATCCGTACACGTTCGGCAGGGTCGCCGCGGCGAATGCGCTGTCCGATGTGTTCGCGATGGGTGGCGAGCCGCTGACCGCGCTCAACATCGTCGCGTTCCCGGCCGATCGTCTGCCGATGTCGGTGCTGAGCGACATGCTGCAGGGCGGCCACGACACGGTGCACGAGGCCGGGGCGCTGATCGTCGGCGGACACAGCGTGATCGACGAGGAGTTGAAGTACGGTCTCGCGGTGACAGGCCAGATCCACCCGGGCCGGATCCTCACCAATGCCGCCGCCCGGCCAGGGGACCGGCTGGTCCTGACGAAGCCGCTCGGCAACGGGATCGTCGCGACGGCCCTGAAACAGGGCAAGCTGGCCGGCGATGCGGCGGCCCGAGCGAGCGACGAGATGCTGCGGTACATGCTGCGGCCAAATCGGGAAGCGAGCCAGGCCGCCGTCGCGCTCGGGGTCCGCTGCGCGACCGACGTGACGGGATTCGGCCTCGCCGGGCACGGGTCGCACATCGCGCGGGCCAGCGGGGTAACACTCCGGGTGAGCGTCGACTCCGTGCCGGTTCTGGCCAATGCCCGCCTCGCGTTCTCGCGCGGCGCGCGGACCGCCGGTGGCGCCCGCAACCTGGCGTTCGTCGATGCGATGATGTCGTGGGGCCGCACGTCCGAATTCGGCCGTGCGCTGGTGACGGACCCGCAGACATCGGGTGGCCTGCTGGTAGCCGTTCCGCCGGCGGCGGTTCGTGACTATCTGTCACGCGTCGACGGCGCCACCGAGATCGGCGTGGTCGAGCCAGCCGGACCGCGCGCGCTGGTGCTCGAGTGATGGGATACCGCCGGCGCTGGCCGGTGGCCGTCTCAGGTTGGGGGTGGATAGGGCCTGGTGGTCCTAGAGGTCTTCAAAACCTTTTCGGCCCGCCATTGGCGGGTTGGGTGGGTTCGATTCCCACACGCTCCCGCCACACTCGTTCAGCCGCCCGCGCGAGCCGCCTGCGACGCGCGATTCCACTCCTGGCCGCCTTCGCTGCGCTGGTCCTCCCGGCGGTCACTGCGGCGCAGGCCCGGGACAGTGCCCGGTCCGGTGTGACGCCCGCGACGCCGCCGCCGCTGCTCACGCCGGCGGACACCGCGACCACGCCGGAAGCGGGCCAGAGCGCCGCGCAGCGATCGGCACCGCCCCCCGCACGGAACGCCGCCTACCACCCGCCGATCTCACCCAAGACGGCGTTCTTTTCGTCGCTGCTCCTCCCAGGCCTCGGCCAAGCGAGACTCGACCGGAGCTACGCCGGCGCGCTCTTCTTCGTCACGGAAATCGTCGGCGCCTACCGGCTTCGCCAGGCGTTGATCGATCTCAGCTACGCGCAGAAGCACTCGCACGACAGCACGCTCGTCGTGCAGACGTACAACCAGGACTCGCTGGGGCAGCCGGCGTTCGACTCGACCGGGGCGCCGTCACCCGCGACGTTCGGCTACGCGCGCTACGACAGCGCCCGCATTGGCGCCCGTAAGACCCACGTCGAGGACTGGGAGGCGGCCCTCGCGTTCAACCACCTGATCTCGGCTGCGGATGCGTTCGTCGCCGCGCAACTCTGGGATCTTCCAGCGCACATCCGGCCGAAGATGGCGATGCTCGACGACGGCCGAATGTTCTACGGGGCGACTGTCTACTGGTGACGGCGCCCGCGGCGAGCGCGCCGATCGGTGTGTTCGATTCCGGCGTCGGCGGCCTGACCGTCGTCCGTGAGCTCATCCGTCAACTGCCGCGGGAGAGCCTCATCTACTTCGGTGACACGGCACGTGTCCCCTACGGAGCGAAGAGTCCCGAGACCATCCGTACCTACAGCCGCGAGATCGCCGGATACCTCATCAGCCAGGGCGTCAAGGCGGTCGTCGTGGCCTGCAACACAGCGACCGCGCATGCGCTGCCCATGCTCGCCTCGGAGCTGGCGGCCCCGGTGATCGGCGTCGTGGCGCCCGGCGCCCGAGCCGCCGTCGCGGCTACGAGAGGGGCCGGCATCGGTGTGATCGGCACCGCGGGTACGATCGCGTCCGGAGCGTACGAACAGGCGATCCACGCCGTCTCGCCATCCACGCGCGTCGTCGCCCAGGCATGCCCGCTATTCGTGCCGCTCGTCGAAGAGGGATGGCTCGATACGGAGGCGACGACGTTGATTGCGCGACAATACCTCGCGCCCATCGCCGCCGCGGGCGTGGACACGCTGGTGCTGGGCTGCACGCACTATCCGCTGCTCAGTCCCGTGATCGGGGCGATCGTGGGCGAATCCGTCCGGCTGATCGACAGCGCGCACGCGACAGCCGCGGCCACTCGTACCGCGATCGAGGATGCCGGACTCCCGCGGCCGGCTGGCGAGGTGTCCGCAGCGCAGTACCGCTTCATTGTCTCGGACGCGCCGGATCAGTTCCTACGCGCCGCGCAGCGGTTCCTGGGCTCGTCGATCGAGCGCGTCGAGACGCGCACCTTCGGCTGACCCGTCCCACTGGCGGAGCTCCACGGATTCGGGAGTGATACGCAGGTAGGTGGGTGCATCGAGCCACGTCCCGGGATTCGCGTACACACCGCCGTGCGGCGCGCGCTCCAGTGTCATCACGTGTGAATGTCCGAAGATCACCAGCTCGGGGCCGTCGGGTGCCGCGAGGTAGCCGAGCGCGATCTGGCGGAGTCCGGCACCACCGTCGCGGGCCCGCATGTTCGTGCGGCTGGCCTGCGAGCTCCCCGTGGCGAGCCGGCTCGCCACATCAGGCGGGAGCCACCGAAACGCGCGGACGGCGAGCGGGTTGCGAAGCACCGCCCGCAACGCGCGGTAGCGCCGGTCCTCGGTCGCGCGCAGGCCATCGCCGTGCTCGATTCTCGTGCGCCATCCGGCGACCTGGCCGTTCCAGGGGCCGACGTGGTACGTGACGCCGACGTCATCCCGGAGTACCGCACCGCCCCAGCAGTCGTGGTTGCCGGCGATCCAGAGGATCTCCGTACCGGCCTCGCGCAGCGCCGCGAGGGCCGCCAGCACGCGAAAGGTCGGGCGGGGAATTACCGTTCGCCACTCATACCAGAACTCGAACAGGTCGCCGTCGATGATGAGCGACGCCGGCTGGCCGTTCCGGGCCTCTTCGCGCCGCCGATCGAGAAAGTCCAGGAGCGCGCGATCCACCGCCGGCGGCGCAAAGCCAATGTGGGTGTCCGCGAGGACGTAGCAGAGTGCACCGGGCACGCGAGGATTTTAGCGCATTTCGCGGTTTGGGGCGTCCCGGACTAATTTTCCGCCCTCATGGGCGACCGGACGCACGTGACCGAGCTGCGTGTCCGTTACGCGGAGACCGACCAGATGGGAGTCGTGTACCACGCGAACTACCTGATCTGGTGTGAGTGTGGCCGGACGGAGTACATCCGCGAGGCCGGGACGCCGTACGCGCAGCTCGAACGCGACGGCGTCTCGCTCGCGGTGGTCGATGCGACGATGCGATGTCACGCCCCTGCCCGCTACGATGAATTGATCCGGATCGAGACGTCGCTCACGGAGGTCAGGTCCCGCACGCTGACGTTCGACTACCTGATCACGCGCGCGGAGACCGGGGAGCGGCTGGTGTCGGCGACGACCGTACTGGCGTCGATCGATTCCCAGGGACGCATCACCTCGCTCCCGTCCGCCGTGCGCGACCGGTTCGAACGAGCATAGCCTGTTCGTGCCTCGCGTCATCTCGCGTCGCGGGCTGTTGACCAACCAGGGGGACGCGGCGCGCCACGCCCGGCGCGGCCCGCTTCAGGCAATGCGTGTCCTCGCAGCGGCCGCGCTGGCCGGGTGCGCCCCGCACGTGCCGCGAACAGGGGCATCCGCCGGCGCGACGATCTCGTGGTCCGCCCAGGACGTCGAGCTCTATGGCGAACTGCTGGCGGCCGCCGACGGCCGGCGGACCGATACCGCGCTCGTGCGCCGCGGCCTCGCGAGCCGGCAGGCGGCGGTCCGGGTCGAGGCGGTCCGATGCGCCGGGCAGAATCACATGTGGGCCGCGCGCGGGATGCTGCGGGCGCTGATGGCCAGCCGTGACACAGCCGTCGCCGCGACCGCCGCCTACGCACTCGGGCTCTTTCCCGACACGGCCAGCATCGCCGCGCTGGGCGAGGCATTGCGCGGGCCGCCGGGGGTCGCCGAGGAAGCCGCGTGGGCACTCGGCGAGATCGGCGAGCCGGCCCGCGCGGTGTTGGAGCGCACGCTTGGCGAGCCGTCACGGCTCCATCCCACGATCCCGGGAGTGCTGCTCGCAGCGGGCAAATTGCGTCCCGCGCCGGTCGCGCTGATCGTACCGTATCTCACCGCAGCGCGGGCCGCTGCGGAGCCGGCCGTGGCCGAAGCGGCGGCGGAGGCGTTGAGCCGCGCACCGGCCCCGGCGGGCGTGCGGGCCCTTCTGGACGCAGTGCACGCGAACGACCCCGGCGTACGGATCGCGGCTGCTCGTGGCCTGGGCATGGGGGCGGCGGGGGACTCGCTGGGTCCCGTTGCGCTGGACGCGCTGGTGAAGCTCGCCGGCGATTCCGACGTCCACGTGCGAGCGGTCGCCGTTCGCTTGCTCTCGTCCTATGGAAAGCCCGCGCGGCCGGCGGTGCTCGCGGCGCTCCGCGATCCCGATGCCAACGTCCGCGTCTCGGCCAGCCAGGTACTCGATCGCGTTTTGGGCCCAGGGCGCGACGCATGGGTTGCCGCCTTCAATGCCGACAGCTCGCTCGCATACCGGCGCGGTGTCGTGGCGGCAGCCGTCCGCGCCGGCGTGATCCTCGAGATCATCGATCATGACAACGCGGACCGCTGGCAGCGTGCGGGCGACTGGCGGTATCGGGCGGCGGCAGCCGAGGCGGGCGAGGGGACGCCGATCAGCCGCGTCGTCGATCTGACACTGCCGCTGACCCGCGACCCCGATCCGCGGGTCCGGGCCGCAGCGTACGGCGTGTTCTCCTCGTGGCTCGACAGCGCGGACGCCGGCCAACACCCGTGGCGGCGCCAGTACATCGAAGAGGCGATGCACGACGACGACTGTGTGGTCCGCAGCATCGCACTCGGCGCGATGGACCATGCGGCGATGGCGGCCGACGCTCCGATCGCGCTGAGTGCCTATACGCGGGCGCAGCACGACAGCCAGCCCGACGCGCGCGTCGCCGCGCTCCGGTTGCTCGCCGACGCCTGGGCGCACGACAGCGCGCGATTTTCCGATTCGCTGCGGTCGGCGATCCGCGCTCTACCCGTGCCCTCAGCGTGGCTCGAGTTGTCACAGGCGGGCTCGGGATCGCCGTGGTCATCGTGGCGCAGGGCCCTGGAGGCAGGGGCTGCGCCGCATGACCGCGTGTGGTACGACAGCATCGTGCGTGCGGTTGTCCTGCCGTCGCTGGCCGGCCACCCGATCGGGGCGCGCATCAACACGTCCCGCGGCGTCCTGGAGATCGAACTGTTCGGGGCAGACGCACCGCTGACCGTGGCCAATTTCGTCGCGTTGGCGCGATCGGGATTCTATCGCGGTAGCGCGTTTCACCGGGTGGTTCCGGCGTTCGTCGCGCAGGACGGCGATCCTCGGGGCGACGGGAGCGGGGGGCCGCCGTGGGCGATCCGTGATGAGCTGAACCGTCGCAGGTACCACCGAGGCGCGCTGGGCATGGCGCTCTCGGGCCCCGACACGGGCGGGAGCCAGTACTTTCTTACGCTCACGCCGCAGCCGCACCTCGACGGGCACTATACCGTGTTCGGGATGTTGCGGGAGGGATTCGGCGTTCTGGACCAGATCACTCAGGGGGATTCCATTCGCTCGGTCGAGATCCAGTAGTGGCGTCACCTCGTGCCGGGCGCAGACCGATACGTGGGTTGGCATGGGGGATCTTCGCGATGGCGACGACGGCCACGGGGTGCCTGCCGCCGCGGGCGGGGCCCCTGCCGGGTGTGCCCTCGCCGATGCCGCTGCCGAGCGCGGTGTTGGCTCCTGGGCATCAGCGCGTGCGATTTCATTGGCGCTATCGTGATCTGGACGGGGCCGCGAGCGGGGACGGAGCGGCGCGTGTGGCTCCCCCCGATTCGGCGCGCCTGGACTTCGTTCTGTCGGGGCCGATTGGGGGTGGCGGCTATGCGTTGCTTTTGGGGGATACGCTCGTTGCTCCGGGGAACGGGAGCGCAAAGCGGTATCTTCCCGCCACGCCGCTTTTGTGGGCGACGCTGGGACGGCTGGCGGTGCCCTCGGTGCCTGACACGACCGTCCGCGTTGACGGCGACACCATTCGGGCAGACATTGGGGGCACCAGCGGGGTAGAAGGAGGTGGCACGACATGGCGCGTGACGTTCGCCGATGGACAAATGATCAGCCTCGCCAGGCTCAGCGGCGGACGCGTGCGAGAGCGCGTGACACGGGACCTCCGGCAAGCGCGCGTGCGATACGAGAACATGGACGCGCGGCGTACGTTGACCCTGACCCAGGTGCGGAGTGACGCGGTTCCCGAATTCGATCCGGACATATGGCGGCGTTAGACGGTCCGCACTGGCGGGCCTGTTGTTGGTCCTGAACACCGGATGCTGGATCTACAATTTTCACGGCGGTGGGCTGCCTGCCGACGTGAAGAGCATGGCGATTCTGCCCTTCGACAATCAGACGCCGAATCCGGATTTGCAGCAGCAATTGCTCGACGAAATGCGCAAGACGCTGGAGAGCCGGCTCGGGGTGCACGAAGCATCTGAGGATCAGGCGGATGCGATCGTCAGCGGCACGATCGTCCGGTACGACATCGACATACCGATCGGATACAGCGCGACCACCGGCAACCAGCCGGTGACGGGGACGCGGCGGAAGCTGGAATTGGTCGTGGACGTCTCGATCGTCGACCAGAAGACCGGCAAGACACTCTTCAAGCGGCAGGGGATGGTCGCCGACGGCGAGTACGCCGAGCGAGCGGAAAGCGACGGACGGGGGCAGGCTCTGAAGAAACTCGTAAGCGACATGGTCGAAGGGGCGCAGTCACAGTGGTGACCGGCCGCATCGTGCGGCCCGGTCTCCGCCCGCGTGCGGTAGGCCCCGGGCGTCTCCAATTCCGGCGCACTGGCCTCGGGGGCGTGCGGCTTGGCTGTCTCCTTGTGCTCGTGATCGTGGGCGCGGCGATGTACTACGGGGCGCCTCTGGGCGACATGTACTGGAAGTACTACCAATTCCGCGACGCGTTCCGGCAGGAGGTGCGATTCGCCTCGCAGCACACGGACGACGACATCCGGCGGCACCTGCGCGCCCTCGCGGACACGCTCCAGCTCCCCCATGAAGCCGACACGATCTTCGTCAGGCGCAAGAACAACCACATCCTGCTCTGGACCGAGTACTACGATCACGTGGACGTACCGTTCGTCGCGCGGGATTCGTTCTACTTCAATCCACAGGCCGAGGGCGATTTCTGACGCCGGCGCGTCCGGCGGCGGGCGTTCTGACACGCGCCGCCGCCGTGGAGTGGCGTGCGCGCCAGCTGGGCGCGGTCGTCTTCACGAACGGCGTATTCGATCTGTTGCATCGCGGGCACGTCGATCTCCTCGCCGCGGCCCGCGCGGCGGGCGACCACCTGATCGTCGGCGTGAACAGTGATGACTCGGTGCGCAGGCTGAAAGGGCCGGGGCGCCCCCTCAACAGCGCCGATGACCGGGCGCACGTCGTCGCCGCGTTGGCTGCAGTCGATGCGGTGGTCATCTTCGACGAGGACACGCCGCTCGCGCTCATCACCGCGCTCACGCCCGACGTCCTGGTGAAGGGCGGCGACTACACTGAATCCACGATTGTCGGAGCGCCCGAGGTCCGGGCGAGGGGAGGAGAGGTGATCGTCGTACCGCTGACACCGAGGCAATCCACAACCGAACTCCTGGAGCGCGCGCGTGGCTCGAGCTGAGGCGGCACCGCGCACGGGCCGCGGCTCGGGCGATATGCGCCCGGTGGTGCTCGATCGTGGCGCGGTGGGATACGCCGAGGGGTCGTGCCTCGTGGCGTTCGGGTCGACGCGGGTGTTGTGCGCGGCGAGCATCGAGGAAGGCGTGCCCGGGTGGCGCCGCGGATCGGGGCAGGGATGGCTGACCGCTGAATACGCAATGCTCCCGCGGGCCACACTGACCCGGACGGCGCGCGAACGCGGAGCAGGCGGTCCAGGGGGGCGCACCCAGGAGATTCAGCGTCTGATCGGCCGCAGCGTCCGCGCCATGCTCGATGGGTTCTCATTCGGGGAGTACACCGTTCGCGTGGACTGCGACGTGTTGCAGGCCGATGGCGGAACACGTACGGCGGCGATCACGGGCGCGTGTGTGGCGGTGACTGACGCGTTCGGATGGCTCGTCGAGCGCGGGCAACTGGCGCGGTCGCCGGTGCGGCGACGCGTGGCGGCGGTGAGTGTCGGCATTGTCGATGGCGAGCCCCGGCTCGACCTCGAGTACACGGAAGATGTGCGCGCGGGCGTCGACATGAACGTCGTGATGGCGTCCGCCGATCTGGATGCCGAACAGGGCGCGGCGCGAACCGGCGGGGCCAGGTTCGTGGAGGTGCAAGGCACGGGGGAGCACAGCACATTCGACCGGGCACAACTCGACGCCCTGCTGGCGCTCGCGGTGTCGGGGATCGAGCGGCTGGACGCGGAGCAGCGGCGGGTACTCGCCGCGCCCGCGCCTCGTGGCGCGGGGCACCAATGAGCCGGGTGGTCGCGTCCCGGCCGCCGGTGTTGCTGGCGACGCGCAGCGCGGGCAAGCTCAGGGAACTGCGCCCGCTGTTCGATGCACTTCGGGTGCCGGTGATGGATCTCGAGGAGCTGGGCCTGCCGTACGAGGCCGAGGAGGAAGACGCGATCGAACGATTCCCGACGTTCGAGGAGAACGCCCTCGCCAAGGCGCGGTACTTCTACGAGGTGAGCGGCGGCATCGCCACGGTCGCGGACGATTCCGGCCTGGAGATCGCGGCACTCGGCGGCGCGCCTGGTGTGCGCAGCAAGCGGTGGGCGAGCGATCGCGGGGTGGGTCCGGCAGGTCCGACCGACGCCGCCAACAACGCGGAGCTCGTCCGCGCGATGATTGGCGTGAACGACCGGCGAGCGAAGTACGTCTGCGCCGCCGCCTATGCCGGATTGGGCCGGGAGATCGTCGAGCGCGGCGAGGTCGAGGGCGAGATGCTGAGCGCGCCACGGGGGCTCCAGGGTTTCGGATACGACCCGTATTTCCTGGCGGCCGAGTTGG
This sequence comes from Gemmatimonadota bacterium, assembly GCA_021324775.1. GTDB lineage: Bacteria > Gemmatimonadota > Gemmatimonadetes > Gemmatimonadales > Gemmatimonadaceae > Palsa-1248. The sequence continues at coordinate 16,447 of JAJPIM010000035.1, read as the reverse complement.
GCCGGACGTTCGGTGAGGCGACGGTCGAGGAGAAAGCGACCGTGAGCCACCGCGCGCGGGCGTTCCGGGCATTGCTCGCGGCGACGATGCGCACCGACTGATCGATGCGGACGGCAGGGCGAGCTTGCGCCGTCGTCAAAGGGAAATAACGAGCGCCGGCTGGGTGCGCGTGCGCAGGGCGTGACCTCCGCCCTGGCGACCGAGTCCCCTATCGAAGGCCCGCCAAATATCGGGTTGTGTGCTGGATCACAATCTGTGACGCTCCACCCATAACAGAAGTGTCACTGCCCCCGCAACTTGTGAGCATGTGTGACCGCCGCGTGATAGTCGGATCTGGTCCAAATCCAGACCTTTGTTCATGCAGGAAACTGCCGGAATGACGACGCCAACGGAGCCCCATATGCGACGGATCAACTACCGGCGCGGGATGACCCTGCTGATGGTGATTCTCGCGATCATGGTTCTCTCGGTGCTGCTGGCAGCAGCGTTTGCGGCGGCGAGCACCGAAGCGCGTGTGAGCGCAAACCAGGGGGCGAACGTCGATGCCTTCGCGCTTGCCGAGTCCGGCCTGGAGCTCTTCATGGCGAAGCGCGACTCGCTCGGTTTCACGGCGACACCGCCGGCGGCGTCAGAATCGGCACGTGTCACCTTGAGCGGCGGCTACGCCGACGTGGTTCTGGCCCAGGTGCGGAAGGACACCGTGTCAGGTCGCTACGGTTACGCGATCCGGGCGCACGGTGTGAGCACGGGGGCCACGCTGAGCGGCACGGCCCCGGCCGAGCGCACAGTCGCTGAATACGGGGTCTGGCAGACAGGGACCATGAACGTGCTCTCGGCCTGGACGACGCTGACCGGGTTGAGCAAGAACGGCAACTCAGGCTCGCTCAGCGGTACGGACGCCTGCGGAGCGGCGGCGACTCTTCCGGGGGTCGCCACCGTGACGAATCCGGGCTATACCGGCCCGACGGGCCCGGTCAGCGGGAATCCGCCGATCGACAATCTTGGCACGCAGGCGCAGGCGATCGCAGCGACGAATGTCGATTGGAACGGTATCGTGAACAACAATGCCGCGCAGCCGAGCATCACGATTCCCTCCGGGACCTGGCCCAGCTTCAGCAACCCGAATTACTGGCCGACCATCATGATGACGGGCAACACCAGCCTCCCCGGATCGGGACAAGGCACATTGATCGTAACCGGGAATCTGACCCTCAACGGCAACGTCACCTGGAACGGCGTGCTCCTCGTGGGTGGCAATCTGACATCGAACGGAAACAATACCGTCGCCGGTGCGGTCGTCACCGGTCTGAATGTGGAATTGGGGCAGACGGTGGCACAGAACTCCCTCGGCAACGGGAACAAGACGTTCCAGTACAACTCCTGCAATGTGGCCAAGGCAATGGCAGGACAGGGCCAGTTGGTCGGCTATACCAACGCGTGGCTGGACAACTGGAACGGGTACTGAACGCGCCACGACAGCCGGCTGGCCGGGCGTGCAGAGGGCGTGACCTCCGCCTTGGCGAACCAGTCCCCTATCGAAAGGCCCGCCAAGATCGGATTGTGCGTTTGCTCACAATCTGAGACCACTCAAATCATCACAGAAGCGCCACTGGCCCCGCAACTTGTGAGGATGTGTGGCCGCCGCGTGATAGCCGGCCCTGGTCCAGGTCCAGAGCTTTCTTCACGCAGGAAAACCGCCGGTTGGATGGACGGGACCCGAGACCGGGCTTGTCCGGCTGGCCGAGCACCGAGACGGCACATGATGCATCACATGAGAGGCATGCAGGCGACGGGGCGGCGCGGCATCACCGTGATCGAGATGATGATCGTGGTCGTGATGGTAGGCCTGCTGACTGCGCTCGCGATGCCGAAGATTCAGAGCACGTCGACGCATTCCCGGGTCAACCAGGCCGCCATACTCGTCGCGCAAGGTCTGTCCCTGGCGGCGACGAACGCCGCGCGGGAGCGCATGCCGATGCGGATCGCGCGGGGCACCGACAAACAGTCCATCACCGTCACGGACCGGACGAGTGGTACGCTCCTCTCCACGCTTCACCTCGGCGCGGGAGAACCCTGCGAGGTTGATTCCCTGTCGTTCTCGGTCACTCCGGTGGACATCTTCCCCAACGGCTTTACCTCGAGTGCGTTGGTCGTCACGGTCTGGGCCGGCGGGTACTCACACCAGGTCACGATGTCACGCGTCGGGTGGGCGCGGGCGACATGAAGCGGAACCGGCGTGGTGTCTCGCTCGTGGAGGCCATGATCTCGATCTCGCTGCTCGCCATTCTCGTCGGCGGCATCGCGAGGGCCGACTTCGTGATCTCCCGCCGATCCTACGCCTTGTCCGGCGGAGGGGCGCGGGACGGCGCGATGCTACAGATCGTGAACAAGTTCGCCGCGCTGCCTTTCGATTCACTCAGCGCGAAGGCCGGTACGACGACCGTCAGCACCGCGCCGGTGCCCTACACGCTGAACGTCCAGGTGACCACTCTCTCAGCCCAGCAGATGCTCGTCACGATTATCGTCACGCCGACCAACACGCTCTTCGCGGGGGACACCGTGGTGCTGCGACGCACGCAGCCCGCTGAGAACCCGTTCGACTCCCCATGATGCGACGCCGAGGGTTGACGCTGGCCGAGATGATGATCACGGTGGTGATAGTCGCCATGATCGGGGCGGCGCTCACGCGCCTGTACGTGGCGCAAGCGCGCTCGTACGACCTGCAGACCCAGTTGCGGCTGGCGCGGTTCGTATCGCGCACCGGGATCAACGCTGCCATCTCGGACCTGCGGATGGTGGAGGCCACCGGCGGTGTCGTGTCCGCGACGAACACCTCGGTAACCGTGCGGGTGCCCTACGCGATGGGAATCGTGTGCGCGAATACCGCGGCCCTAACCACCATCGCGTTGTTGCCCGTAGACTCGGTCGCGTACGCGACCGCGGGCTTCACGGGCTACGCGTGGCGAGACTCGCTCGGCGCGTATCACTACGTCGAAACGGGCACTACCCTCACGGCCGGCACCGCATCCCTCTGCACCACGGCGCATGTCACGGTACTCTCCGGGGGCTTGGTAGTGGCGATCGCCCCCGCGCTCCCGTCAACGCTGCCGGCGATCACGGCCGTGGGAACGCCGGTGTTTCTGACCCAGCGTCTGACCTACTCGTTCGCCCCATCGGTCACGCTTCCCGGCCGCACGGCCCTATGGCGCACGGTGATTGGCACGGGCGAGACGGATGAACTCGTGGCCCCGTTCGCCCCGACGGCGGAGTTCAAATTTTTCATCGTGGGTAGCGATTCGGCGCAAACCGCTGTACCGAGCCCGCTGACCACAATGCGCGGAATCGAGCTCGTTTTCAACGCGCAGAGTGAACGCACACCGCAGGGGCAGCCGGCCGTCATGACGGCCCAGATCACTACCGGCGTGTTCTTCAACAATCTGCTGAAATGACGACGGCAACGGAGCCGCGTATGCGACGGATCAACTACCGGCGCGGGATGACGCTGCTGATGGTGATTCTCGCGATAGTGGTTGTCTCGGTGCTGCTGGCGGCTGCGTTTGCAGCGGCGAGCACCGAAGCGCGCGTGAGCGCAAACCAGGGGGCGAACGTCGATGCCTTCGCGCTTGCCGAATCCGGCCTCGAGCTCTTCATAGCGAAGCGTGATTCGTTGGGTTTCACGGCGGTGCCGCCGGCGGCGTCCGAGTCGGCACGTGTCACCTTGAGCGGTGGCTACGCCGACGTGGTTCTGACCCAGGTGCGGAAGGACACCGTGTCGGGTCGCTACGGTTACGCGATCCGGGCGCACGGTGTGAGCACGGCGGCCATGCTGAGCGGCACCGCTCAGGCCGAGCGCACAGTCGCCGAATACGGGATCTGGCAGCCCCTGACCATGAACGTGCTCTCGGCCTGGACGGCTCTGACCGGGTTGAGCAAGAGCGGCACGTCAGGCTCGCTAAACGGTACTGACGCTTGCGGAGTGATGCCGACCGTCCCGGGGGTCGCCACGGTGACGAATCCGGGCTATACCGGCCCGACGAGCCCGGTCACCGGGAATCCGCCGGTCGAAAATCTTGGCACGCAGGGCCAGGCCGACTCGTCGACGGGCATCGATTGGAACGATATCGTGAACAACAATGCCGCCCAGCCGAGCATCACGATTCCCTCCGGGACCTGGCCGAGCTTCAGCAACCCGAATTACTGGCCGGTCATCATGATGGTGGGCGACGCCAGCCTGCCCGGGTCCGGCCAGGGACTGTTGATCGTAACCGGGAATCTGAGCATCAGCGGCAGCACCAGTTGGAATGGCGTGATCCTCGTGGGCGGCAATCTGACGTCGAATGGAAACAATACCGTCAACGGTGCGGTCGTCACCGGTCTGAACGAACAATTGGGGCAGTCGGTTCCACAAAACTCGCTCGGCAACGGCAACAAGACATTCCAGTACAACTCCTGCAACGTAGCCAAAGCGATAGCGGCGTCGGGCGGCCAACTGGTTGGCTATTCGAACGCGTGGGTAGACAACTGGAACGGGTACTGACCGATACCGGTAGCGTCGCGAGTGTGATCAAGGCGCCGGGGCGAACTCCGGCCAAGGCACCCAGTCGTTTGGTGCCCCCAGTGCGGCATAGATCAGGTTGAGCTCCTCGGGCCAAACGCGCAGCCGGTCGGATTTCAGGAACGCCCGGATCGAGTCGGGGCGCAGAGGGATGTGGCTCATGTCATTCACGCCGGCGCGGAACCCGGCCTCGTCCCACATGTCCGGCCCGCCGGCGTGCAGCGGCCGCGCGCTCCGCGCTGCGCGGTCGATATCGGTCGCGGTGAGTGGGGTCTGGGTGCCGAGGCCGCCTTCGATCTGGTCGACCCACACGAGGCCCACGACGTAGGAGCACTTCCAGGCCCACGTGTGGTCGGGCTGGGGATGTCGCATGCCGTCGCGCTCGTGCTCGACCCACGCGGCGAGGAAGTCGAGGACATCGGAATAGGCGCGGCCGTAATGCGGCGAGAGCATGTCCCATTGATTGGTCGCGACGACGGTGGCCAGATCGAGGCCCGGGTACGCCTGAAACTCGTTGCGCCAGCCGAACATGTAGGCGCCGCCGTGCGAGAAGCTGAAGTCAGGCTTCCCGATGTCTCGGAGGAACCATATGAGCCCCATGCCCGAGGTCGGGCCCTCGGTGAGCATCAACTTCACGGTCTCTGGCTGAAGAATGCGGTGGCCGTCATAGCTGCCGCCGTTCATGTAGGCGAGCAGGAGCCGGATATGATCTCCGGCCGTGGTGACCAGCGAGCCGGCGGGGTAGTCGGCCAGGTAGATCTGCGGCGAGGGGAGGTCGACCGGCCCGAGTCTCGCGTATCCGCGCGCGAAGCGGCGGGCGAGGTCGGGGTGCAAGTGGGCCGAGTCCCGAACCGGCGGAAACTGGCTGTGCCGCATGCCCAGCGGCTCGAAGATGTGGTGCTGAACGTAATCCGCGAAGCTCAAGTGTTCAGGGTTGGTGATCTGGACGAGGAGGCCGAGCGTCGCGACGCCGAGGTTCGAGTACTGGAACTTCTCCCCGACCTTGGCGCTCCACGTCGGGAGCGACGCACCGGAGTAGCTCGGGAGCATCGGCCGGGCGTACTGCGCCCGAAGGTACGCCGCGAGCGGCGCCGGGATGGCGAGCTCGCTGCCGGCGGCATCGCTCGTCAGGCCTGACCGATGCGTGAGCAGATCTCTGACCGTGATATCGCGCGCGCCGAGCGGGTTCACGACCTCGTAGCCGGCGCCCCGGCGCAAGTAGGTATTGATCGGCTCATCGAGAGCGAGCGCGCCCTGCTCGACCAGTTGCATCACCGCGGTCGCCGTATACGTCTTGCTCATCGAGCCGGCTGAGAAGACCGTGGTGCTCGTCATGGGCGCCCCGTCGGCGACGTTCGCGGTGCCGAAGCCCTGCTCCCAGATGACGGTCCCGTGTCGCGCGACGGCGACCTCGATCCCGCGCACCCCGTCGACGCGCATGACCTCGGGGACGAACCGGCGCGCGGCCGCAATGAGCCTCGCATCGTCGGGCCCCGTCTGCGCGGCGGCGGCGTGCGTGCTGGCGAGCGCCACGATCACGGCGGCGAGCGTTCCACGTCTCATGCGTTGTCCTCGGGTAGTGGCTACGCCGGCGGCGGGCATTACGGCTGTGTCGTCGCCGGCTGCGGACCATCGATCACGGGGTAGCGAGGCATCGACGGAGGGGTCCGTCACTTCCGGACACGCCTCGCAACACTTAGGCGGTTGCCGCCGAGGATGGCGCCCAATCGGGGCGGCCGGATTTGAACCGGCGACCTCCTGCTCCCAAAGCAGGCGCGATACCAGGCTACGCTACGCCCCGTGACGTAGACCGGGCAAACTAGCCCGCCCGTCCACCGCAATCAATCGGCCTCCTGTCCGGCTTCCCGTCGCGGCGCTTTGTTTGCGCCACGAGACGGCGCGGGACTACGGGCTCTCGACGCGAGGCAGCTTGATGGTGAACTTGGCGCCTGCACCTGGCGTGGTCTCGACCTCGATATCGCCGCCCATCTCGCGCGCCAGATCCCGGCTGATCGCGAGGCCCAGCCCGGTGCCCTGATGGCCGCTGGCCAGTGAGCGTCCGAGCTGCACGAAGGGCTCGAAGATCGCCTCGGCCTTGTCCGGCGGGATGCCCGGCCCCGTGTCACGGACCGCAACCGTCACCCACGTGGCATCAGCGCCCGTCGTGACCGAAACACTGCCCCCGGGCGGCGTGAACTTCACCGCGTTGGCCAGGAGATTGAGCAGTATCTGCTCGGCCTTCACCCGATCGGCCCGCATCACGAGTTCGCTGGCCTTCCTCTCGATCAACAACTCGAGCCCCTTGGCCGCCGCCTGCGGCTCCACCATAGGAAGCACGGCGTCGATGACCGCCTGCGCGGGTACGGGCGCATAGTCGAACGCCACCTTGTTCGCCGAGATCCGGCCATAGTCGAGCAGGTTGGCGATGATGCGCAGCAGGTGCTGCTGGCTGGCGCAGATCCGGTTGAGAAAGTCGTGCTGTTGGTCAGTCACCGGACCGCCGATGGCGGCATCGATAAGCTGGGCGTATCCGATCGTGGCGTTGATCGGAGTCCGAAGCTCGTGCGACATGACCGCGAGGAACTCGCTCTTGGTGCGGCTTGCCGCCTCCGCTTCCCCAACCTGGCGGGCATCGTTGATCGCCCGCTGCTGCGCCGCCCGGCGCTCTGTCAGGTCCCGGGTGACCTTTGCGTACCCGGTCACGGCACCATCCGCGCCCCGCAGCGCGGTGATCACCACGCTGGCCCAGAAGGACGAGCCATCACGCCGGACACGCCATCCCTCATCTGAGTACGCGCCGGTCCGGGCCGCGATTTCGAGTGCACGCGCTGGCTTCCCGGCGGCCACATCCTCCGCCATGTAGAATGCGGAAAAGTGGGAGCCGATAATCTCATCGGGACGGTAGCCCTTGATCGCTTCCGCGCCCGCATTCCAGCTCGCTACCCGTCCATTGGCGTCGAGCCGGAAGATGGCGTAGTCTCTGACGCTCTGGACCAGCAGCCGGAACTGCTCCTCACTCTGGCTGAGCGCCAGGGCCGCATTGCGGCGGTCGGTGAGGTCTCGCGTGATCTTCGCGAAACCCACGACGGCACCCGACTCGTCACGCAAGGTCGTGATAACCACATCCGCCCAGAACATCGACCCGTCTTTCCGGACGCGCCATCCCTCATCTTCGACCCGGCCGTCCCGGATCGCGTCGGCCAACTCGCGGGCCGGCTTGCCGGCCGCAATGTCCTCCGGCGGATAAAAAATCGAGAAATGCTGGCCGACGATCTCGTCGCGCGTATATCCCTTCATCCGCTCGGCACTGGCGTTCCAGGTGAGGATGTGGCCCCCGGCATCGAGCGCGAAGATTGCGTACTCGCGCGCGCTGTCGACGAGCAGCCGGTATAGCCCGCCGCCTTCGATCTGCATCGCCGGTTCATTCGCCACAGCTAATGTCTCGTGATCCACGGTATCACGTCCCGTACCGCTGGGCCGCACGCAGCCGCGCCTTGGCGGCGACGGTTTCGCGGTTCTTCGGCGGCGCATTCGTCTCGAGGGACTGCAGCAGCCGGGACGCGCAGGCCGCGATCTCGTCAATGGCCGTCACGAAGGCGGGCTCGTTCGCCTTCGACGGCTTGGCAAACCCACTGATCTTCCGCACGAATTGCAGCGACGCCGCCCGGACTTCGTCCGGTGTCACCGGCGGGTCGAAATTGAACAGCGGTCTGATATTCCGGCACATGGTGGATTGACCTCAGGGAATCGGTACCCGAATAATCCGTGCCGGGATAATCCCGCAACACCCACCCGGAGCGCCAGCCCGCCCGCGCGGACCCGGGACGGCGGCCCCACGGCGGCCGCCACAGCCCTCAGCCGCTCGGGCGGAGCAGCCCGTTGAGATCGGTCTGGTGGTAGCGGCTCGATACCAACTGGGCGCCGTTCCGCAGGCGCAAGGTGAACATGCCTTTCCCGTACCGCTCCACCGTGACGATCGCCCGAACGTTGACCAGAGCCGTCCGGCGGATCCGGACGAACGCCCCCGGCCCGGGCGCCCCACGCACCTGCCCACCCAAGCGCTGCGCCATCCGGGTCATCGTGGTGCGCACGAGGTAGTGCCGCAGGCCAGCGTGCACCCGGACGTAGTTCCCATAGGCCTCGATCCAGTCGATCGATCCGACCTCCACAAACGCCAGCCGGGCGCCGTCGTGCACGACGAGCCGGTCCGGCAGCGGCTTGGGGTCCACGGGGAGCGGCCCCGCGCTCGCCCGCTCGGTGAGCAGTTGCTCCAGGCGGTCGGCCAGCGACGCACTCTGCTCGAGCGTGCGCTGGCGCGCCACACGCTCCAGGGCTTCCCGCAGACGGTCGGGATCCACCGGCTTCAGCACGTAGTCGATGGCGTTCACCTCGAATGCCCGGAGCGCATGGCGATCATACGCGGTGACGAAGACCACGAACGGCATCGCGCCGACGCCGACCTGCTCGATGATCTCGAAGGCGTTGGCACGCCCGAGCTGGACATCCAGCAGCACCACGTCCGGACGCTGCTCGACGATCGCGGTGACCGCCTCGTCGCGCCCCCGGCACTCGCCGGCGCAGACCATCCCCGGGATTCGCTCCAGCTCTCGGCGGAGCCCGCGACGAGCGAGCGGCTCGTCGTCGACAATCAGCACTCTCACTCGGTGACCGGCGAGAACGGCAGGATAACGTCGACGCAGCCGCCACCACCCGGATGCCCGGGCCGGCGGCGCAGTGTCAACACGGCGCGATCGCCGTATAACTGGCGGAGCCGCTCGCGCGTATTCCGGAGACCGATCCCATCGCGCCGGTCCCGTATGTCCGGAGGGCCCGGTCCAGAGTCCTCGATCGTGACTCGCACCGTGTCGCCGGCTCGCGCAATGGAGAGGGCAATGGACGTCGTCCCCCCATCCTCTGGTGCGCCGTGTTCGAGCGCGTTCTCGATGAGCGGCTGCAACAGCAGCACCGGAACGCGGGCCGTCGTGACGGACGGATCGATCGCCGACGTCACCGACAGCCGGTCGCCGAACCGTACACGCTGGATGTCGAGGTACTCACCGAGGAATCGCAGTTCTTCCTCGAGTGAGACCTCGTCCTGCTCTTCGTCGAGGCTCCGCCGGAGCAGGGAGCCGAGACGCAGGATCATCCCGCGCGCCTTGGCGGCATCGTCCGTCGTCAGCACCGAGATGGCGTTCAGCGTGTTGAAGAGAAAATGCGGGCGCAACTGCGATCGCAACGCATCGAGATGCGCCCGGGTGAGCTCAGCCTCCAGCCTCGCGCTCCGCCCCGCCAGCTCCACCGCGCTCACGCGTTCCGCGGCGTACAGCCGGCGGAAGTGCAGCGCCGTATACACCCCGACGACGACCCAGTAGAAGAACACACCCATGAACACGCCCCACACGAGCGCCGTACTGGTGTGGATCATCCAGGGCAGCGCGTCGTGCGCGGGCACACGTCCCGTGACCACGAGCGCGGCCAGGTGCAACCCGAACGCCACGACGGTCTGGACGGGTGCCAGCGCGGCCGATGCGAGGATATGGACGGTGACGGACGGATAGAGCGGCCGCGCATCGAGGGGCCAGCGACGGGCCGCGGCGACAACCAGCGGCGCGAGCAGCGCCCACACCACCCAGAACAACAACTCCTGAAACACGTCCCACTCGGGATCGAGCGCCCGCCCCGACGCCAGGGCCATGAACATCGTCTGCATCGTGAAGAACGTTCCCACGATGAGTGACAGCGCGATGATGCGGGATGGCCGGACGCCACTCGGGTTCATGCCGAATCATGCCGGCCCGGGACTGGACCGGCAACCGGTGCGCGCGTGACAAACGTCACGCTGGTGTGGCGCGGACCAGTCATCACGCAAACGGCACCACTGGTCACGGGATCGCGCCGCGCTCATCCGCCGCGTGTTGTGCCACCCGGCCAGCGGCCATTGGTTGCGGCATAACCCCGAACGGAGGGCCTCGTGCATCACCCGCTCCATCGATCGCGCCCGTCGTCATTCCCGGTGCGCATCATTCCCGCCGCCGCCATCGCCGCGACGCTCCTCGTGCCGGCCACGCGAGCCGGCATCGCGGCGCCAGCCAAACCGACCCTCCGGCTCATCGAGGTGCTCGCGGATACCAGCGCCTTCAACGTCAATGCGACGCTGATCGCCGGCCCGACCGAGGCGCTCCTCGTCGATGCACAGTTTCACGCCAGCGACGCCCGCCGGCTTGCCGATCAGATCGCGGCCACGGGTACGCATCTCAAAGCGATCTTCATTACGCACCCCGATGAAGACCACTACCTCGGCACTGCCGTGATCGAGGAGCGGTTTCCGGGGACGCCCGTCTACATGACGCCTGCCGCGATCGAGCAGTTCAAGGAGAACGCGCCCAAGTACTTGTCCGCGGTCAAGTCGCAAACTCCCAACGAAGCGCCCGACAGCCTCGTGACGCCACAGCCGCTGCCGAGCCCGACGTTCATGGTCGACGGCGAAAAGATCGAGGTGACTTCGGACCAGCAGGGCGACGTGCTCAAGCCAACCAACAGCTTCCTTTGGATCCCGTCGCTTCGGGCCGTGGTCGCAGGCGACATCGTGTTCAATGGCACCCACGTCTGGCTCGGCTCATCGAGTCCGGCGGCGCGCGTAGCCTGGCACCGCTCGATCGCGCGCATCGCCGCGTTGCACCCCGCGATTGTCGTCGCGGGTCACAAGGCCAGTGCGGACCTGCCCGACTCGCCGGACGTGCTCCGGCGAATGGATCAGTACCTCACGGACTTCGACGCCGCACGCTCGGCGTCCCCGGACGCCAAGGCCCTCTTCACCGCTATGACGGCGAAGTACCCGTCATATCCGGAGCGGAGTCTCCTGGGGTATTCCGCACAGGTGGCCTACAAGCAGTAGCGGTGAGGCGGCTCCCCGATGGCTGCGTTGCTACGACGAGGGCGGCGACGACACGATCGTGTATTCGCTCTGGACCATGCCGCTCTCATACGAGCGTGTCGCGACGTGATCGAGACGGATGTCGCGCGGTACGGCGCCGAAAAGCGGAATCCCGCGCCCCAGGAGAACCGGGATACGGGTGATCGTGAGACGCTGAATGAGGCCGGCGGCAAGGAAGCGCTGAACCGTGATCCCGCCATCGACATACGCGTGCCGTAGCCCGCGGCCCGCCAATCGCGATACGATGTCGGCCGGTGCCCCGGACATCGTCTCGAACACGGCGCCTTCCGGTGTCGCGCTCGCGAGCGGGCGGTTGCTGAGCACAACCACCCGCGTGCCGATATACGGCCACGCGTCGAAGCCCAGCACCGTTTCGTACGTCATCCGGCCCATCACGACCACGTCGATCCCGGACATGAACTCGGTGTATCCGTGCTCTTCGCCGCCTCCCGGAGGCAGCCAGTCGAGCGACCCGTCTTCGCGCGCAATGAAACCGTCGAGGCTCGTCGCAATGAACACGGAACACCGCATGGGCTGGCTCCTCGGACATTGGGTCGCGAGAAACTAATACGGCCTCGTGCCGCCGATCAGGTGCCGTTCCGCCATGACGCCGTCGGTGCACCCGGCGGTGCGTTCTTCGCGATCGCCGCCGCCATCTCCCGGATCAGGCCGGCGTTGGTCATGGGGGACCAGCCGTGGCCTTTCATCGGGCGCCCATAGCGGAAATCGCCGCCATACGCGGGGTGCGTCTGGCTCTCGAGCTCCTCCTGCATCATGTAGACGGCTGGCGCGAGGAAGAAGTCATCCATGTCGCCGCACAGGATATGGAGCTTGCCGACGAGCTTTGGCCCGATCGTTGGCCAGTGCTGATGCACGTAGTAGCGGAGATCGTAGCCGCTGTCCCGCATGGCGAGGGCGACCGAGTGATCGATCACCCCCGTCTTTGGATCGAACAGGCGCTTCGGGTATCCGTCTTCACCGACGGGTCCATACACCACGTTCCAAACGTCGAACTGCCAGCCCGAGCGTAGCTTCGTGCCCGAGGCGATCTCCATCTGCTCGACCGCGCGGCTGGTCGCCATCGGCTGGCCGTCGGGAGAGTTCATCTGCATCATGCGCTCGGGCGCGCCGGGCGCCGCGTTCGGCTGCGTGTAGTAGCTCGTGTCGGAGTAGATGTCGGTCAGTTGGTACCGGCGGAAATCGATGGGGTCGGGAAAAAACGTCCACGTGCCGCCGAAGAAATCCGGGTGATAGAGCTGCAGCGCCAGCGACTCCCATCCGCCGGTCGATCCGCCGCTCAAAACACGCGCGTAGGGCGCCTGGATGATCCGGTACCGGCGTTCGACTTCCGGAATCAGCTCCTGCAGGATGGCATCGCCGTAGGGGCCGTCGTTCACCGAGTTCACCGCGTACGAGTCGTCGAAGAACTGGGTGGGATGCTGGAACGTGACGATGATCATCCCCGGGAACCTGTCCGAGACCCACGACTTGTAGAACTCGTATCCGCTTTCCCGTTTGCCGCCGCCCGACCACGGATGCGCCGACTCGACGTTGGAGCGCGGGTTGGGCGGCTCGAGCACGACCGCGACCGTGCGGCCGCGCTTCGGCGCCGAGTCCTCGGTGAAGCCGTAAGGCGGATCGAGGTTGAAGTGATCCTGGAGATAGAGGACGGGATAGTGTGTCGTCGGATGCTCGTCGTAGCCTTTGGGCAAGAGCACTGTCGCGCCGAGGTACTGCGGCGCGCCGCCCCACCATTTCGTGAGCATTTGACTCTGGATCTTGAGGTGCTTCACCCATTTCGTATCCGCGGGCAGTGCGATCGGCGGCAGCGCATGGTCGAGCGCCAGCTTGACGTCGTAGCCCTGTGCCGGATCGAGGTGCACCTTCACCGGCTGGCTCGCCAGATTGCCGGGGGCGTACGCCCAGCGCTGTCCGTCCCAGTCGCCCTGGCGGGCCCAGATCGTGTGGCCGTCGGCTCGGTGGTACTCCGTGTAGACGTTCATCACCGCCTGCACGTAGTAGTCACCGGCGGGCAGATCGCGGAGACCGGCGAGCGGGTAGCCGGGCGCCGCGGTGTCGACGACGGCGGATTCGCCGGGCTTGAGCGAGTCTACATCCGTCGCGAAGAACGGCACGCGGGCGACGAAGTCGCGCGAGGACTGGTACGCGGCGATGCGGGGTTCGACATCGTCCTTCGTGTAGATGCTGATGAAGAGGTGTCCCGTGACCGGCTGCGCGCTGAGTGATGCCGGGAAGCTGACCTCGAAGCGAGGCGAGGGCTGCCGCGTGCATGCGGTGACGCTCGCGAGTCCCACGACCAGTAGCGCGTTTCGGTGCAGCGGCATCATGCGGCATCCATTGGTTGTCGGGTGGATTCCCTCCGCGTCCGTACCGTGATCGGATGACGAAGGGTGTTCGTTGGCACGGGCAGATGAACGCATCCTGCCGGGCGTGTCAAGCGTTCGCGCGATGAGTGGCACGACCACGTCGCACGACGCGCGCGCAACTGTGCGGCGTCGCGGTCGTGGTGTCCCATTTCGTGGTCTTGCGCGTGGAGTGCGGCCGCGGCGTGCGGTCGCGGCATGCGGTCGCGGCATGCGGCCGTGGGTCAGTGCCTCGTGCCCCAGCAGTCGTAGGCCGCCTTGGCGACGCGTGCGATCACGGAATCTCGGAGCGCGTCCGGCGCGCTTGAATCCTTGATCAGGACGGCGATCGCCAGATGCGACTGGTCCGGCAGCGTGATCACGCCGACGTCGTTGGTGGCCCCCGTCACGCCGTCGGTGGTGGCCGAGGTACCGGATTTATGTGCGACCGGGGCGGTGGGAGGCAACAGTCCTCTGAGCCGGTGGCGCATGACCGGTGATCGCGTCATGATCCCGAGGAGCAGCGCCGTGGATGCCGGGGAGAGCAGGGCACCGGTCTGTAATTTCACGAGGAGCTGCGCGAGACCCGCGGCGGTCGCGGTATTGCGTGAATCCGCGGAGAAGGCGTGGGCTGCCGCGGCGCGGTCGGCCGGCGCCTGGGTGCGGACGGCGGATTCGAACGCGGTGAGCGGGTCTGGCGCGCCGTTCGGAAATGGTACGCCGTAGTATTCGGCGGCCATCTCGCGTTCGGAGAGCGAGACATCGATGCCATCGAGTCCGTGGTCGCGCAGGAATTGCTGGATGCGCGGCGCGCCGCCGGCGATGGCGATCAGGAGATCGGCTGCGGTGTTGTCGCTCTGGCCGGCCATGAGGTCCAGGAGTTCGCGAATCGGATAGGCGTGGTGCCCTTCGCCGGCGACGGTGACCGCGATCGGGCTGGCGCCGGGGGCGAGATCGGCGACCGTGACGATGACCGGTTTCGCGAGATCGATCTGGCCGTGATCGGCCTCATAGAGGATGACGATCGCGATCGGCAGCTTGAACACGCTCTGCATCGGGAGCGGCGCTGACGCATTGAAATCAGCGGATTGGCCGCGTTCGATCGCGCGAGCGGCGACGCCCATGGTGCCGCCCGACGCGCGCGCGATTGCTGCGAACTGGCGCGGCAACTCAGTGGGACATGACTGGGCGGGCAGGCTGCGCGCGAGCATGGCCGAGAGCGGGTACAGGATCAGATACGGGAGCAGGTACGGGAGCAGGTACGGGAGCGGGTGCGGGAGGTGGAAGGCCGGAGGGCGCACGCCGCAATGTTATGCGGCGCCGCTCTGTTGTGCAGCGCCGGTTGGTACGGGCGTGTGCGGCTCGGTCGTCTTCTTGCGGCTATCGTTTGTACGCGATTGCTTTCAGCGGGGATGCCGGCGGGGGCGGGGGAGAGCGAGGCGCCAGTAGCTCAGTTGGATAGAGCAACAGCCTTCTAAGCTGTAGGTCGGGGGTTCGATTCCCTCCTGGCGCGTGCGGCGTGTGCCGTTGCGCGGCACGAGAGAGGAGCGGGGCAGAAGGGAGAGAGGAGAGATGCGGGAACGCCCTGCCGTCTCTCCTTTCTCCTCTCTACATTGCTCCTCTCTCACGGCCGCGAAGCGGCCCGTGTCGCGCCCGTAGCTCAATTGGTAGAGCAAGGTCCTCTTAAGTCCGAGGTTGACGGTTCGAGTCCGTCCGGGCGCACTGGTAGGAGCACCGGTAGCAGCACTGGCAGCAGGACTGGTAGCAGCACTGGTAGCGGTTGGTTGGGCGTGTGTGGTGCCGGGCGAGATGATGGTGGCGGCTTGCCGCTGCGCGTGACCCGGGGGGGTCTTTGGGCGGCCTACGGGGCTCCTGCGGGGGTCACCTGGGCTGTGATGTGGGGCGTCCGCGCCAGACTGGGGCGCGGTGGAGCTTTCGGGCTTGCCTGGCGAGACTGGGGTGGTGGAACCCCCGGTGGAGGTTGCGGTTAGTGGCCGGCGTCGCCTCCAGAAATCGCCGGCCCGCTCCAGTTGACTTGCTTGCAAACCCAAGCTACGTTGTGAGGCTGCCGCTGAACGCGGCCTCGAACGTGTTTATCAGACGCTGCTGTTTGACAACTGAACCTGAGATCGCAGACGTGCAGGGCGGACTCGTTGATCTGGCGTCCATGTCGGGATGCCGGGGAGAGTTTGACCGACAATCAATCTGTGATTCTTGACGCAACTGCCGGGATTGGCTGTGGCTTTGGCTGCGGTTGATGCGGGCAGTGGTGTTCGGAAGAGCTGTTTCGAACTTTCTCTTGGAGAGTTTGATCCTGGCTCAGGACGAACGCTGGCGGCGTGCTTAACACATGCAAGTCGTGGGCATCTCGCAAGGGATGACCGGCGAACGGGTGCGTAACACGTGAGCGACCTACCGATGCGCGGGGGATAGCCGGCCCAACGGCCGGGTAATACCGCATACGCCAACCGGGCCGCATGGCCTGATTGGGAAACCTCCGGGGCGGATCGAGGGGCTCGCGGCCTATCAGCTAGTTGGCGGGGTAATGGCCCACCAAGGCGACGACGGGTAGCTGGTCTGAGAGGATGGCCAGCC